>NZ_PPSM01000014.1 GCF_002916655.1 Novosphingobium sp. HII-3 | reverse complement strand
CTATAACAGATTGGACGTTATAGCGGCCTTTTTTCGTTCATTTGCAATACCTTATACCCAATCCGCTATAACGCTAAGGAAAATCAAGGAATAGGGTAATGAGTGTTGCAACAAGCAAATTGTACCTGTTGCTTACAATTGTAGTGGTTGCATACAACGTTAAAAGGCGGCGATAGGTTTTTCCATAGCGTCATAGCGGATCACCCGTATCCCTTTGAAAACACGCCACATTTTCCCGCTATAACAGGTTTCGACGTTTTAGCGACTAAGGCCGCTCCCGAGTAACACCTTTCACCGTGGTAAGTAGTTTACGACAAAATATTTATTGAACGTCCCTATTGACGGCGGTGCTACTGGGCATCAACTTTAGGATGTTCAACAAAACAAGGTCCGCTTTACACATGGCAAAGTTCACGCACCAGTCCACCGCGAATGGCGACATTCTCGCCATCGAGCGCAACGGCACCCGCGCGACCACCGCGATCGATGCCACCCGGCACCCACTTCTGTCCGGCCTGTCCGCCGCCTCGGTCGCTTACGCCAATGGCGGTGCCGATGCTTATGCGACGTATCAGTCCGAGCCCGCGCTTGAACACGTCCGTAGCACCGTTGCACCGCCGATGCTGGCTGCTTTGGGCCGCGCCATGCACCTCGCCAGCGCCGAACGTCGCGCGGTGGCGGAAACGGACGCACGACTGCGTGCGGTTCCTGAGTCAGTCGATATGCGGCACGAAGGGGAACGGCGCGCCCGCGTGGCCGGAATGGATCGCGGTGCGCAGATGGCATTTGTGCAGTCGGCTGATGTGACCGACCTCGCGGCGCTAGTGGCTCGCGGCAATCTCGCCGCCATCTCGCCCGAAGCGTTCGAGGTGGCCCAGGATCGGTATCTGGCGCTTGCTCACATCGAGCGCTCTGCGTCCCACTCGCTGCACCCCAAGCGCCCAACCCTCGAACTGCTATCGCCCGCAGGCCCCGACATGGCGGCGGCGGAAGCAGCAGCACAGGCGAGCATTGCGCAGCACAACCAGCGTCGCGCTGCTCTGGATGAAGTCGAGCAGGCACTTCAAAATACCCTGTCGGTGCTCGCCGTCTCGCTCGACGCGCAGCCGTCCGATGTGCTCGACGCGGTTCTGGCGGCATCGTGACCCCGGTGTTCCTGCCTGCCCAGCCCGTCATTGCGTCCGGTGACGCTTGGCGGCGGCTGGGCTGGTCCCGTCAACTGGCCTTACACCATCAAGCCCGCAATGGCTTCCCGCGCCCAATACGGCGCGGGTTGCTCGACACGGGCGCGGTCGCCCGGTGGCTGGTGGCGCATGGTCGCAACATTCAATGGGTGTGAAAATGACAGAACAAATCGTCCGCCGCCCCAACGGCACGTTCGGTCCCGGCAATCCGGGGCGCGTCAGGGGCAGCAAGAACAAGGTGTCGCTTGCATCGCTCAAAGCGGTGCAAGATTTGTCGAGTGAAGCAATCGCGAAGCTGAAAGAACGCGTCACCGCTGGCGACATGACCGCGATCAAGTTAGTCCTCGAATACACCTTGCCTAAAGGTGGCCGAACGGTCGAATTGGACAGCAGCGATCCCAACGCAATTATCGACGCAGCGGTAATGGGTGAAATCAGTCCCGATGAAGCGGCGCGACTTGCACAAGCAACCAAAACAGCAAGTGAAGCAGCTGAACTGAAGGATTTGAAGCGTCAAGTCGAAGAACTGGAACTTCTAATCACGAGTCTGTCAAAGCGATGAGCCGGGTCAGTCTGTCAAAACGCCTCATGGCGGTACGTTCGGTCCTTTTGCCCGCAGGATCGCTTGCGCACCGCCTGCACAATTGCGAGCCATGGGAACGGAAGCGGTACGATGAGTGGCGCGATGAACGCGACGCATGGCTGGCGAGGTATGAAGCGGAGCACGGCGCAGGCGCGCTGTACGCTCACTACCTAGCCGGTGATGAACGGGCAACATCGGCACCGGCGTTGTGGCCGCTCTCGCTGCGTCTGAAGCTGTTCCCACCTGTCCCGTTTGAGCCGGTGGGCGCTGGTGGCGATGTGGGCCAGCGGCTCGCTGATCGCTGGAACGAGTTGATCCAAAATCAGGACGAAAGACCATCGCTCTTAATTTCTCGGGAGAATCGAGCATGAAGAAACTGGCGTTCCGCCCGTTCCGCGTGGCAAACAGCAGTTGGGCTGGGCTGCTGGATCGTCGTGACAACATCGTGTGGTTCGGTCGGCTTTCGTTCCCGTCCGATGATCCAGCGATCCGCATCCGCGCTGCGCGTCCACTAGAGATGCAGATGCTCGCCAGCGATGTCCTTCGTGTCGATGGGCAAGGCCTCTACGCGATACTCGATGGAATCAACCGGACCATGCCCAAGGCAAGTCCGAGGACGGTCTGGCGGCACTGCTTCGCGCTGTTCAATGTCGGATCGTTCGGCGTTGTGGAGCGGCTGCGAGCGCTGCTGCGACTTGCCTACGGACTTCCGATACCCGAGGGCGAACCCAGCTTCTGGGCCAAGCAGGTGCTGGCGGACCTATCGCGCGTTACTGACCTCGACGAAATGACGGGCAACGTTGAATGGGTGCACTGATCCTCAATCAGTCGTCGAATGAACGTAAAACGTTGAAAGTTGAGCGTAAAGCAGGACGGTAAAGCCCTACGGTAACGCGGGCGGTAACTGGAGACAGTTGATTCGTCTCAGATACCCCCCCCGGCCCCCATCGTGCCGGGCTCCAAACCTCAGGAAAAGTTGCTTGGGGGATAAACCTCGGGGTTGTTACCGTGGTGTGTCTGTAGCGATTTTAGCCACCAGTCCCAATCACTCAATTATACCACCTAAACCATTGAAATTTCGGTGGTGAGCCCTGCTGGGTTCGAACCAGCGACCTACTGATTAAAAGTCAGTTGCTCTACCGACTGAGCTAAGGGCCCTTGACTGCGCGAGGCGTCTTGGTGGAGGTCACCTAGAAGCGTGACGCGCCTTGGTCAAGCGGCCTTGCAATTGTCCCACAGTCAGGTTCGTAAGAGGATCGCGCCACTGCCGCGCAATCTTCGTCGCGGGGTCGAGCACGAAGCGCCGCTCGCGAAAGGCTGGGTGGGGTATGACGAGATCGTCCTGTGCCCAGGCACCGCCGTTCCACAGCACGATGTCGAGATCGAGCACCCGCGCGCCCCAGGCGCGGCCGGTGCGGCGTCGGCCGAAGCGGTGCTCGATCTTCTGCAGCTTGTGCAGCATCTCATCGGGCATACGCTTCGTGCGCACGATGGCGACCGCGTTGGCGTAGCGGCGACGTGAGGGACCGAGCGGCGCGCTTTCGATGACGGGAGAGCACGCGATCACCTCATACCGGCCATGGTCAAGAGCCTTCATGGCCGCAGCCAGTACGCCCCGGGGCGGGCCATAGCGGACGTGGCGCACGTTGGAGCCGAGCGCCACCAGATACCGGTTTTTCCCCATGCCCCACCCCCTCGGGTTGCGTTCAGATGTCCTGAGCGATGCGTGTGTAAAGCTGCGGGCGGCGGTCGCGGAAGAAGCCCATGCCCGCGCGGTGCCGGGCCGCGCGCGCAAGGTCGAGCTGCGCCACCAGCACGCCCGTCTCCTCCGTGCCGAATTCGGCAACGAAGTCGCCCCATTCGTCCGTGATGAAGGAATGGCCGTAGAACGTCTGGTCACTGCCGCATTCCGGCTCCGCCCCGATGCGGTTCGCGGCGATCACGGGCATGCAGTTGGAAACCGAATGGCCGACCATGGCGCGGCGCCACATCCGGCTGGTGTCAAGCGTGGCATCGTAAGGCTCGGAACCGATGGCGGTCGGGTAGAACAGCAGTTCCGCACCCATCAGGGCCATCACACGCGCCGCTTCAGGATACCACTGGTCCCAACACACGCCGATGCCGATGCGGGTGCCGAAGACATCCCACACCTTGAACCCATCGTTGCCGGGGCGGAAATAATACTTCTCCTCGTACCCGGGACCGTCCGGGATGTGGCTCTTACGGTAGGTACCCATGATCTCGCCCTCGGCGTCGATCATCGCGAGCGTGTTGTAATAATGGTGCCCGTCGCGCTCGAAGAAGCTGGTGGGGATCGCAATCTTCAGTTTCGCCGCGAGCGCCTTCATGGCGATGACCGAAGGGTGCTCGGCGGTCGGGCGCGCGTGGGCGAAAAGCGCCTCGTCCTCGATCTTGCAGAAGTAGGGACCGGAGAACAGTTCGGGCGGCAGGACGATCTGCGCGCCTTTGGCGGCAGCCTCCTCGACCAGCGTGGAGACGGCGGCGATGTTTTCGGCCTCGTCGGCGGAACCGAGGGCGAGCTGAAGGGCGGCGACGGTGATCTGGGTCATGCCGCCCAGTTATGGATTGCCCGGCCTGAAGTCCAGACCGGGCGCCCTGTTCACGCCTTCTTGCGAAACAGCAGGGTCATGCGGTCACTCTCCCCGATGGCCTGGTACTTGGCCTTGTCCTGCTCCTTCAGGGCGAGGGTCGGTGGCAAGGTCCACACGCCCTCGGGCCAGTTCGCCGTATCCTTGGGATTGGCGTTCGCCTCCGACTCGCCGACGAGTTCGAAACCCTGTCCTTCCATGAAGCGGATGACGTCCGCTTCGCGCAGGTAGCCCTTTGAGCCATCGGCATAGTCGTCCGGAGCGGTCGGCTTTGCGCGGTGCTGCTCAATGCCGATGACGCCGCCAGGCTTGAGCAGATCGCGCATGCGGGCAACCTCGCTTTCGGCGAGGTTCCAGCGCATCAGGTTGTGCAGCATGCGCGGCACGATGATGACGTCGAAGGTGCCCTTCTCCGCCTCCGGCACCGCGTCGAGCGTGTAGGCCGCGAAACGCTCTGCCGGAAAGCCTGTGAACTTCGCTACGTCCGCCGCGTAGTTGGCGGCCGCCTTGCGGATGCCGGCCTGCCGGTTCGCGTCGAAGGCGGTGCTGGTCGTATCGAAGTAGAGGCCGACAAGGCGCCCTTTCTCGCCAAGATAGAGGCCCAGGAAACGCGAGTACCATTCGCCGCCGGGCGCATACTCGCCAACCTTCATGTCCGGCTGAACGCCGAAGAAGGACAGCGTCTCGACCGGGCGGCGATACTGGTCGCGCGCGCGATCGCCGTTGCGCAGCGGATTTGCCGCAACGCGTTCGAGCGCGGGCTTGCACCCCTTGCAGGCCGGCAGTGCGGAGGGCTTCTCCGCCGCAGCCGCCGGGACGCCAAGCGACGCAGCGACGAGACCGAGGAAGGAGGACAGTGCCAGGAGGCCAGGACGCATCGCATTCTCTCCACACAGAATTGAACCGGCCGGAGAATAGGCCAGCCGCAAGCGATGACAAGGGCCGGACGCGCTCCTATCTAGCCGCTAACAGTTTGTTTCAAGGACATGTGACGACGATGGAAACGGCAATCCTGGCTGGCGGGTGCTTCTGGTGCACAGAAGCGGTGTTTCGCGACGTGGTGGGTGTAGATTCGGTGGAAAGCGGCTACATCGGCGGAACCGTCGAGAACCCCACGTACAAGGACGTGTGCTCCGGCTCGACCGGCCATGCCGAAGCGATCCGCATCGCGTTCGACACGGACGTGATTTCCTACGCCGAAGTGCTGGACGTCTTCCTCGGCACGCATGACCCGACGCAGCTCAACCGCCAGGGCAACGACGTCGGCACGCAGTACCGTTCAGCGATCTTCCCGCTTGACGACGCGCAGCGCGCGGAAGCCGAAGCCGCCATCGCGCGGTGGGACAGCGAGCACCCGGGCGAAAAGGCCGTGACCACCATCGAAGGCCCCGCCACCTGGTATCCGGCCGAGGGCTATCACCAGGAGTACTGGGAAGGCGAAGGCCAGCGCAATCCGTACTGCCTTGCGGTGATCCCGCCCAAGCTGATGAAGCTGCGCAAGAGCTTCCAGAACAAGGTCAAGGCCTGAACGAAGACAAGCCCGCCATCCTGTAAGGAAGGCGGGCTTGCAACTGGCGTCAGCGCTGCCGGTGAGCGGCGGCCTGGTGGCCCCTGCTCTGCGATCAGTGCAGCGCCGAGACGCTGAGGAATTCGGGAATCGGGCCGTTCCAGCTGCCATTGTCCTGCGCCACGACCGGCTCGGCCTCGCGGCGGCGGCCCCGGCTTTCGCTGCGATGCTCCCGACGCGGCTCTTCGGTGCGGGTTTCGCGGCGGGGTGCAGGCTCCACCGGTTCCTCGCGACGCGCTTCCCGGCGGGGCTTTTCCTCGCGGCGCTGGCGCGGCTCGGTCGCCTCGGCGAGGTCGAGCTCATAGACAGGGATCGCGCTGCCGGTCAGCTTCTCGACATTGGCGATCGCCTCGGCATCTTCCGGCGAGACGAAGGTAAAGGCCCGTCCCGTGGCGCCGCCGCGCCCGGTGCGGCCGATGCGGTGGACGTAGTCGTCCGGGTGCCAGGGCGTGTCGAAGTTGAAGACGTGGCTCACGCCCTTCACGTCAAGACCGCGAGCAGCGACGTCGGAGGCGCAGAGAATGCTGATTTCGCCCGCTTTGAACCGCTCCAGCTCAGCGTTGCGCGCGGACTGGTCCATGTCGCCATGGATTTCGCCGGCGGAGAAGCCGTGACGCTGAAGGCTCTTGGCCAGTTCGCGCACTGTGGTCTTGCGGTTGGCGAAAACGATCGCGGTTGTCACGTTGTCCGTGCGCAGGATGTGGCGCAGGGCCTCACGCTTCTTGCGGGCGGGTACGGCAACCTTGTGCTGCACGATGTTCGTGTTGGTAGAAGCGGGACGCGCCACCTCGACGTACTTGGGGTTCGTCAGGAAACGATCGGCCAGCTTCTTGATGACCGGCGGCATCGTTGCCGAAAACAGCAAGGTCTGCCGGTTAGTCGGCAGCTTCGAGCAGATCGTCTCGATGTCCGGGATGAAGCCCATGTCGAGCATGCGATCGGCTTCGTCGATGACGAGGAGTTCGCAGCCCGTCAGCATGATCTTGCCGCGCTCGAACAGGTCCATCAGGCGCCCGGGGGTCGCGATGAGGACGTCCACACCGCTCGACAGCGCCTTGAGCTGGTCGCCCATCTGAACGCCGCCGATCAGCAGCGCCATCTTCAGGTCGTGGTTCTTGCCGTACTTCTCGAAGTTTTCGGCCACTTGGGCAGCGAGTTCGCGCGTCGGCTCAAGAATGAGCGAGCGCGGCATCAGGGCGCGGCGGCGGCCATGGGCAAGAATGTCAATCATCGGCAGCACGAAGCTGGCGGTCTTGCCGGTGCCGGTCTGAGCGATGCCGATGAGATCCTTCATCATCAGGACCGGCGGGATCGTCTGCGCTTGGATCGGAGTCGGTTCCGTGTAGCCGGCGGCTTCCACCGCTTGCAGCAATTCGTCAGACAGGCCGAGGTCGGCAAAGCTCATAGGCAGTTGTATTTTCCGGAAAAAAGGTACGTTAAGCTGCGACAGAGAAGCATGGGCGGAACACAAAGCCGCCCGCGACGTTTGCCGCGCGACAGCCGGCCCTTCGCGGAAAACTGCGGGAAAGTCAAGGAAATCCGCGCGAGTGGAATGAAGCGCGGTCCTGCTCCCTCAGTCCCTCCGGCGGCGCGACCTGCCTTGAAACGCTCGCTCAGTCGTCCTGCTCGACCAGTTCCCGTATTCGTGTGAGCGTACAGCTCATCCCGCTGCGCGACAGCAGCGTGTCGCGGTCCACACAGACACGGCCGTCCGTGCTGCGCTCCATCAGGAAGCCCGAATAGAAGTCACGCGAACGGCAGGAGCGGTCAAGCTGCGCGCTCACGACACGGCGGTCCCGCATCAAAAGAAGAAGGCGATTGTCTCGACCGGGCCGCACCCCCGCAATGTCGGCAGCGGAGAGGCATTTGCCGATCTTGCGCTCCACCACATGCGGCGCGCCGTGCCCCGGCGGCCCAAGGAACATATCCGGCATCGGCATCGCGGCGCGTGGACTGATACGAATGGTCATGCGCTGTTCGACACGCACCTGCCGGGCATCCTGCGGAAAGGCCTGCCCCAGCAGCCCGCCGCCGACCGGGCCCTCGTTCATCTGCACCCCAGGCCAGTATCCGGTCACCTCCATGTCCGACTCCAGCTCCGGCCAGACAGCACTCACCGGCTGAACAGAAGACGCACCGCCCTCGTCCGGCGGGACGGCGGCATCGGCCGATCCTGCCGCTGGTAACAGCAGCATGAAAGGATACAGCAGGGCGGAGGCCAAACTCATTCTGTGATTCTTGTCCAGGAACAATGCGATGCCCACAAGATCCCTTTAGGGCAAGAGCTTGAACCGGCCCTTAACTTCGCCTCTGCAAAGCTTCAGCGCAAGTGTCGAAACCTTGGCCGCTGTGTGCCATATCAACTCGATGACTGACTCGGCATCGCCCTCCACACCATTCCTTGACGAAGCCGCCCGCCTTCTCGGCCCTCGTGGCCTGACAACGGACTCGGACCTCCTCGCCCCATGGCTGACGGACTGGCGCGGCCGGTTCACCGGGAGGGCCTGCGCCCTCGCATCGCCCGCCGACGTCGACGAAGTGGCGTCCCTCGTTCGGCTTTGCGCGCGGCATGGTGTGCCGATCGTCCCACAGGGTGGCAACTCGGGCATGTCGGGCGGCGCCACGCCGGACGAGAGCGGGGCCGCGCTGCTCCTCTCGCTGCGCCGGATGAACGCGATCCGCCGCATCGATGCCGAGGCCGGGCAGGCAACGTGCGAAGCCGGGGTCATTCTCCAGACCCTCCACGAAGCGGCCGAGGCGCAAGGGCTGCGGTTTCCCCTCACCCTTGGTGGCAAGGGCTCGGCCACCGTTGGCGGCCTGATCTCCACCAACGCGGGCGGATCGCAGGTGCTGCGCCACGGCTCCATGCGCGCGCTGGTGCTCGGGCTCGAAGCGGTGCTGGCGGACGGCCGGATCTTCTCGCAACTCACGCCGCTCAAGAAGGACAACCGCGGCTTCGACCTCAAGCAGCTGCTCATCGGCTCGGAGGGGACGCTTGGCGTCGTGACCGCCGCGACGCTGAGGCTATTGCCCGCCGTCGCGGAGCGCATCGTGATCTGGGCCGGCGTGCCGTCTCTCGCCGCCGCCCGCACGCTCCTGCTGCATTGCGACGCGGTGGAGGGCGAGGCGCTGGAGGGGTTCGAGGTCATGCCGCAGGCGAGCATCGACGCCGTTGTCGAGCATCTGCCGGCGGCCCGCCCTCCTCTGCAGGGCCGCCACGCGTGGCACGTGCTGATCGAAGTCGTCGCCGACCGCGCACAGGCCGACACCCTGCGAGCCCGGTGCGAGATCATGATGGCAGACGCCTTCGAGAAATCTCTGGTCGAAGACGCCGCTCTGTCCGCCAGCGAAGGGCAGGCGGAGGCCTTCTGGCTCATCCGCGAGACCGTCCCGGCCGCAGAACGAGCGCGTGGACCGGCCGTCCAGCACGACATCTCGGTTCCCGTGGAAGCCATGCCGTCCTTCGTTAAGACGACAGCCCCTATGCTGGAGGCTGAGTTCCCAGGTGTCGAGGCCATCGCATTCGGACATCTTGGCGACGGGAATGTCCACTACCACGTCATCGCCCCGCAGGAGACGGACGGGCGGTCCTGGAACGCCACCACCGGCAAGGCGATCAGCCGGCGCGTCCACGATCTCGTGACGGAATGGGGCGGGTCGATCTCTGCCGAACACGGCATCGGCCAGCTCAAGCGCGACGAGCTTGCCCGATTGGGCGATCCGGTGGCGCTGTCCATGCTGCGCGCGGTCAAGCAGGCGATGGACCCCGAAGGCCTGCTCAACCCCGGCAAGCTGATCTGAGACCGCATCGCACAGGACCGGTGAAATCGGGCGGATAGCCTGGGCGGCCCTGCTTGCGTGGCGGCAGGCGAGCCACTAAAGCGTGCGCCTTTCGTAGACGACACCCTCGCGGAGAGTATCCCATGGCCAGCGCGCCTCAGAATCCTGCACTGCCCCTGTTCTACCGGGACCTCATCCCGCTCAACTCGCAGCAGCACGCCAACTGGAAGACCCGTTCCACGGATAAGGCAACCTGGCTCGCCGGCATCAACTCTGTGCCGCTCACGGTCGAGGAATTCCCGCAGGCACAGCGCAATTTCCCGATCATCTTCACCGCCGGCGAGAATCCAATTCCGCTGGTGCTGATGGGCATGAACGAGGGCGTGAACGTCTTCGTCGACGAAGACGGCTCGGTGAACACTCCGGTGTACATCCCGGCCTATGTGCGCCGCTACCCCTTCATGCTGGCCAAGCTGCGCCAGGATTCGGACGAGCTTTCGCTCTGCGTCGATCCCACCAGCGACCTTGTCGGCGAAATCGAGGATGGCGAAGCCCTTTTCAACGCTGAGGCCCAGCCGACCGAAGCCACCACCAACATGCTCAAGTTTTGCGAGAACTTCGAGATCGCCGGCACCAAGACGGCGCAGTTCATGGCCGAACTCCAGAAGCACAAGCTGCTGATGGACGGCGAACTGAACATCGACGTCGGCCAGCCGCAGCCCTTCAACTACCGGGGCTTCCAGATGGTCGACGAGAGCAAGCTGCGCGAAGTGCGCGGTGACGTTCTGCGCCAGTGGAACCAGAACGGCATGCTGGCCCTGATCTACGCACACCTGTTCTCGCTGGAACTGGTTCGCGACATCTTCGGCCGCCAGGCCTCCCAGGGCAAGGTGCCCAACCTGGCCGCCGCCACGGGCGAAGTAAACGCCTGATTCACCATTCAAGTGGGTGGGGTTATGACACTTATGTCACAGTCCCACCCAATTCATGCGACGGCGCAGAGTGTCCGCTGGACTTTCAATCGGTAGCCTGCTCCAAAGAATCGCTTGAATCTCGGCTTGGGTAGACCTATGTGTGGTTTGCCCGGCCGGTGCTACCCTCATGGCCCGTTCGGGTTGGTGCACCTCGTGCACCTCCTCCCTGAACCTTGGCCACCTCGCGCATGCGCGAGGTGGTTTTTTAATGCCTGACGTTCACTCGGCGGCCAGAGGCCAGCCCTGCCCGCTGGTTTCGCGCCCCAGCTCTGCCGCACCAAGCTCCGCTACAATCCCCGCCAGCCGCCGCACTAGCCCTGCCAGATCACGGTTCATGCCGGGCATCCCCTCGCCCGGCTCGACAAGCGCCGAATCCAGGTAGCGGCTCCGGTCGATCTCGATTTGCAAAGCATGAATTCCAGCATGCGGCGCAGCGTGCCGCTCCAGAACATAACCTCCGGCGTAAGGCCGATTGTGGACCGCAGGCCGGCCAACCTGCCCGAGATACTCGAACGCGGCCGCCACTATGGCGTCATGGCAGCTGGCGCCGAACCGGTCTCCGATCACCACTTGTGCACGCGGGATACCGGCGCGGACGGGCAGCGGCGGCATCGAATGGAGGTCAATCAGCAGCGCGGCGCCCCAACGGTCACGCAGCCGCGCCAGCACGCCTGAAAGCGTCGCGTGATAGGGTTCATGGACCTGCTCGATCCGCTGGACGAGATCCTCCCTGCTGAACCGCCGCCGCCACAGATCCCCGACGATCGGCAATCGCCGGGGGACCAGTCCCAGGCCGCCCCGTGCGCGGCGACTTGGTGCGGCGATGCCCCCCGGAGGCCGGGCATCGCGCAGGAACATGTCCCAGTCGATGTCGTCCGGAGCGCGGTTGAGGTCGACCATCGCGCGCGGCGCATGAGCGACAAGCAGGCTCGCCCCGGTGACCTGCGCCACGTCCCGCGCGACGGCGTCGACGTGCCGGTCCTCCAGCCTGAGGACCGCAGAGAGGCCGTGCCGCAGATCGGCTAGCAGCCCTCGCGAATAGCCCCGGCCACCATGCGGCGCTGCGATCAGTACAGGTATTCGGGAGGGCTCTCGCTCCAGAAGGAAGAATGCGGCGCCCTCGGGAGAACCGGGAATGCTTCCCCCTGCCTTCTCCTGCGAATCTGTCTCGTCCGATCGCTCGACCATCGCAGTACGCTGGTCGTTTAACGCCGCCGTGTCAAAGCGTCCCGATCTAGGTCACCTCGGAATCGGCGGAAGAATTATAAGTCACGGCGCTGTAGATCTTCGTTCCAGACACTGGCGCCGGCTGGCGCAGGACAGACATTCCAGATTGGACCGCAACGATGATCCGCATCCTCCTTGCCGAAGACGACGAAGCCATGCGCGTATACCTCCAGGGCGCCCTGCAGAACGCGGGCTACAGCGTCGTCGCGGTCGACTGCGGGACGGCAGCGATCCCCCATCTCATGAACGATGACATAGACCTCCTGCTGACCGACATCGTCATGCCGGAGATGGACGGCATCGAACTGGCCCAGCAGTGCGCGAAGATCTCGCCGATGACCAGGATCATGTTCATCACGGGATTTGCCGCCGTGTCCCTGCGCGCCGGACGCGAGGCACCACAGGCCAAGGTGCTTTCAAAACCCTTCCACCTGCGGGACCTGGTCATGGAAGTCCGCCGTGCGTTCAACGTGCCGGAGCATGCCTCCGTCTAATTTCGAAATTTTCTTCATCACCCTCTTGCCAGCCCGAAAAACCCCCGCTAGAGGGCCAGTCCTCCGGCGGGGACACTCACCGGAACGCTCGAATGGAATGGGCGTATAGCTCAGTGGTAGAGCACTATGTTGACATCGTAGGGGTCGCAAGTTCAATCCTTGCTACGCCCACCATTCCAGAAAACCCCGCGGGTCCTCGGACCTGGCGGGGTTTTTCTTTTGCCTCTGTATCGCCGCTCCGAACCTACCGACCCTGCCAGCGCGGGGCCCGCTTTTCCGCAAAGGCACGCGCGCCTTCCCTGGCATCTTCGGATGAAAAGATTGTCTCGATGTAAGGCCCTTGCCGCGCGGTGATCTCGTCTGCGGGCCAGTGCCACGAATCCCGGATGATCGCCTTGGACGCTGCGACGGCAAGCGGACCGTTGCCGGTGATCGCACGGGCCAGCTCGCGCGCGGCCTCGATGGCGGAGCTCTGCGTGATGCGGTTGATCAGGCCGAGTTCCAGCGCCCGCGCCGCGCTGATCGGATCGCCCGTCAGCGCCAGTTCCATAGCGAGCGCCCGCGGCAGGAGGCGCGGCAGCTGGACCACGCCGCCACCCGCCGCGACCAGCCCGCGCTTCACTTCCGGGATGCCGAAGCGCGCGCCCGCGCTGGCGACGATGAGATCGCAGGCCAGCGCGAGTTCGAAGCCCCCGGCGAGCGCCGGACCATCCACGGCGGCAATCACCGGCTTGCGCGGCGTCCAGGTGCAGATGCCGCCAAAGCCGCCCCGCTCGTCCACCGGCAGTTCGCCTCGCAGAAATCCCTTGAGATCCATGCCTGCGCAGAAGAAGCCACCTGCCCCCGTCAGGATCGCACAGCGCAGGTCATCGCGGGCTTCCAGGCGATCCATCGCCGCTCCGATCGCCCGCGCGGCGTCGCGCGTCATTGCGTTGCGCTGCTCGGGCCGGTTGATCGTGACTTCGAGAACGCCGTCAGCCTCCGTAACCAGCACCTCTTCGCCCATCCGCTCGCCCCTCTCTACGCCTGTTTCCATTCCGCACACGCTGGAGGCACAAACCCGGCCTGTAAAGCCGCACGGACGCGATCTTTGGCCCGCCATGCCTTGCCATGCGTGCCCCGCCTGCCTAGAGACTGGCGCAATTCTCACCCCAGGTGGAGTCTTTTGAATGGCGAAGATCAAGGTAGCGAACCCCATCGTCGAGATGGACGGCGATGAAATGACGCGGATCATCTGGCAGTGGATCCGTGAACGTCTGATTCTCCCCTACCTGGACATCGACCTCAAGTACTACGACCTCTCGGTCGAGAACCGCGACGCCACGAACGACCAGATCACCATTGATGCCGCGAACGCCACCAACCAGTACGGCGTCGCAGTCAAGTGCGCGACGATCACTCCCGACGAAGCCCGCGTCGAGGAATTCGGTCTCAAGAAGATGTGGAAGTCGCCCAACGGCACGATCCGCAACATCCTGGGCGGTGTCGTCTTCCGCGAGCCGATCGTGATCTCGAACGTGCCGCGCCTCGTTCCGGGCTGGACCGATCCCATCGTGGTGGGCCGCCATGCCTTCGGCGACCAGTACCGCGCGACCGACACCAAGATCCCCGGCGCCGGCAAGCTGCGCCTGGTCTGGGACGGCGAGAACGGCGAGAAGATCGACCTCGACGTGTTCGATTTCCCGGCTCCGGGCGTCGCCATGGCGATGTACAACCTCGACGAGTCGATCCGCGACTTCGCACGCGCTTCGTTCAACTACGGCCTCTCGCTGGGCTGGCCGGTGTACCTCTCCACCAAGAACACCATCCTCAAGGCTTATGACGGCCGCTTCAAGGACCTCTTCCAGGAAGTCTTCGACAACGAAGGCTTCGCGCAGAAGTTCAAGGACGCGGGCATCATCTACGAACACCGCCTGATCGACGACATGGTCGCATCGGCGCTGAAGTGGTCGGGCAAGTTCGTCTGGGCCTGCAAGAACTACGACGGTGACGTGCAATCCGACACCGTCGCGCAGGGCTTCGGCTCGCTAGGCCTGATGACCTCCGTCCTCATGGCACCCGACGGCAAGACCGTCGAAGCCGAAGCCGCGCACGGCACCGTGACCCGTCACTACCGCCAGCACCAGCAGGGCAAGGCGACCTCGACCAACCCGATCGCATCGATCTTCGCCTGGACCCGTGGTCTCATCTATCGCGGCAAGTTCGACAACACGCCGGACGTGGTGAAGTTCGCCGAGACCGTCGAGCGCATCTGCGTCGAGACCGTCGAAAGCGGCAAGATGACCAAGGACCTCGCACTCCTGATCGGTCCGGATCAGAGCTGGATGACCACGGAGCAGTTCTTCGAGGAAATCGTGAAGAACCTCGAAACCGAGATGGCCAACTGGGCCTGATCCCTATCGCTCGGCGGTGAACGCCGCCGAGCCAACGAAAAGGCCCGCCTCCATCGTGTGAAGGCGGGCCTTTTCTTTTGCCGGTGTTCGGGCGCCCTCCCCGCAGGCGCGCCTGCGGGGTACGTCGCGAACCTCAGCCGAAGGTCCAGGGCTCTTCGCCTTCCAACTTGGTGCGGTGCATCATGCGGCCGCAGGTGGGATCGTAGGCTTCGGCGCGATGCATGGTGCCGGTGTTGTCCCAGATCACCATGTCGCCCACTTCCCATTCATGGCTGTAGGTGAATTGCGGACCGGTCGCCCATTCGCGCAGACCGTGAATGATGCGCGCGCTTTCGAGATGGTCCACGCCCTGCACATGATGGCAGGTGCAGCCCAGCACGAGCGACTTGCGGCCCGACTTGTGCTTCCACACCAACGGCAGGACCTTCTCACCGATGCCCTGCATCCCCTTGAGCTTGGCGAGGCTCGGCTCGGGTTCGTAGTAGAAGAGCGAAGCCCACGGCCCGTGCACGACGCGCAGGTCTTCGTAGTAGGCCTTGTCCTCGTCCGAGAGGGCTTCGTAGGCGGCGTAAGTGTTGGAAAAGCCGGTGTTGCCCGTCCCCTTGGGGCTCGGCACCTTGCAGGTCAGAAGCGAGGCGAGGATCGGCACTTCGTTTCGGGTGCCGTCGATATGCCAGTAGAGCGAGCCCTTCAGGTACTCCGCCGCCATCGGGTTTTCCTTCACATCCAGCGTGATCTTGCTGGGTCCACCGTCCGGCCCTTCCGGGGCGTATTGGCCGAGCGTCTTGGTGAAGGCGATCTGCTCCTCGTCGTTGAAGTTGATTTTGGGAAACACGAGGATGCCGCGCGCTTCCAGTTCCTCGCGCAGCTGCGGAGCGAGTTCGCCGGAAAGCAGTTCGTCCTTCGAATTGAGAATGCGGCTGCCGATGTTCGGCTTGATATGTTCAGCCTTCAGCTGAACCGAGGTGGTGACCGTCATGACCCTGACTCCCAGAAATGCCGTATGAGAACACTGTTACCATGTTCGCGCGACGGTGGGTAGAATCAAGCCGGCTTCCAGCCGATCGCACCCGGGCAGTCGAACTCAACGCCCGTACGGTATGTCCACGCGCTGCCGCGCGATCAGGGGGCCAGCTTGTCCAGCCAACCCTCGACGATGCGGATCGCCTCGGCATGGCCGGTGGTCACGCCCAGCCCGTGCTCCATAACGATGGCACGGCCGATCCCTGCCAGGACCACGCTGAGCCCGGCCGCGTCGAAGCCTTCCAGCCTGCTCAGCCGGTCGCCCAGCAGACGCTTCAGTATCTCCACCTGACGGGCGCGCATTTCCTCGCTGTGCTGGGCCATGTACTCGCGCACGGCGGGGCGGTGGTTCGCCAGTGCCATGAACTCCAGCGCCATGGCGACCCGGCTGGTATCGATGAAGAAGTCCCACAACGCCCGCAGCGGGTCTTCCGATGCCAGCGCTTCCTCGATCATGCGGTCGCTCTGCGCCGCGCCTTGGCGCGAGACTTCGACGAGGAGGTCGTCCGTGGTCGGAAAATAGTAATGCACCAGCGAGGGCTTCAGCCCCGCACGCGCGGCGACGCGCCGCGTGCTGACGGAGGCGTAGCCTTCGTCGCGGATCAACTGGTTGGTCGCTTCGATGATGACGGCCCGAGTCGCGGACGTCTCGGCTCCAACCCTGCGCGTAGCGCCTGCCATTGTATTCCCCTTTCCGTCCCGCCTACGGGGGGATGGGCGCAAGATCAACCGAACAGACCGGATTGACTTTCGTTCCCGTTTTGTTCAGAGTGCATTCCATGAACGCAGTCAAGGGAAGAGGAGCGACAAGCAGCGCGGCAAGCAGCCGGTTCAACCTGCCCGCGCGCGAAACCGACGGCGACTGGCTCGACATGGCCGAAACCGTCGACGGACCTTCGCGGCACCCGGCCACCACGGTGACGGAGGAGCATCCGCGCTCCATCCTTTCCTTCAACGCGTCGCCCGACGTCCCGTTCGACCGTTCGGTGAACGCGTACCGGGGCTGCGAGCACGGCTGCATCTATTGCTTCGCCCGCCCCACCCACGCTTATCACGACCTGTCTCCCGGATTGGATTTCGAGACGAAGCTCTATGCCAAGCCCACGGCGGCCCGGCTGCTGCGCGAGACGCTGGCGAAGCCCGGCTACAAGCCCGCGCCGATTGCGATGGGCACGAACACCGACCCCTACCAGCCCATTGAACGCCGCTACCGGATCACGCGCGAGGTGCTGGAGCTGTGCCTCGAAGTCGGCCACCCGGTCACGATCACGACCAAGTCGGACCGCGTCCTGCACGACATCGGCCTCCTGTCGCAGCTCGCTGCGCGCAATCTCGTCCACGTTGGCATTTCCGTCACCAGCCTTGATCCGGTCCTGTCGCAGAAGCTGGAGCCGCGGGCGGCCTCCCCGGCCAAGCGCATGGCCGCACTGGAACGGCTGGCGGGGGAAGGCGTTCCGGTTCACGTCTCCGTGGCGCCCGTCATCCCCTCCATCACCGACAGCTTCATGGAGGCCATTCTGGAGGAGGCGGCCGCGCGCGAAGTGCGCTGCGCAACCTGGATCATCGTGCGCCTTCCTCACGAAGTTGCGCCCCTGTTCCGCGAATGGCTCGATGTTCACTTCCAGGATCGTGCCGCCAAGGTGATGGCGACGATCCGCTCCATCCGCGGCGGGCGCGATAACGATCCCAACTTCGGCACGCGCATGAAGCCCGAAGGGGTCTGGGCCGATCTGCTCCGGCGGCGCTTCCGGGTGGCCACGGCAAGGCTCGGCATGACGGGACCGTCGGTCGCGCTGGACTGCTCGCAGTTCCGCCGCCCCTCCTGCGACGGCCAGCTCTCGCTTCTGTAAGCAAGTGCGATTGCCGCGCGGAGACACGCAAAGTCCGCGCGCGCTTCTATCGTAAGGCATGACTGGAACCTTGCTCGTCGACCGCCGTGATGCGGTGGAAATCGTCTCCCTCAATCGCCCCGGAGCCCTCAACACCTTCGACGAGGAGATGACCTTCGCCGTCGCCGATTACTTCGCCGGCCTGTCGGATCGGGCCGAGGTCCGCGTCGTCATCCTGCGCGCGGAAGGGCGGGCGTTCTGCGGCGGGCTGGACCTCGGCGGCTGGGCCAACGACGGTTCGCGCGGGGAACTGCAGCACTACTGGCGGCTGCAACGCTCGCTCGGCAGCATCCTCGAACGGATGCGCGCCTGCCCGCAGCCGATCATCGGGCTTGGCCACGGCGCGGCCTGCGGAGCCGGCTTCTCGCTGCTTCTGGCCGCCGATGTGCGCCTCGGCACCCCGGATCTGCGGATGAACGCCGCTTACATAAAGGTGGGCCTGGGCGGATGTGATCTGGGATGCAGCTACTTCCTGCCGCGGCTGATCGGTGCCTCCGTCGCCTCCGAGTACATCCTGACCGGCCGCTTCATGACCGCGGAGAAGGCGCTGGCCTGCGGGCTGCTCAGTCGCATCCTCCCGGCCGAGGACCTGCTGGAGGCGGGACTCTCGCTCGCGGCGGAGATGACGGCCAACGCACCCATGGGCCTGCGCCTCACCAAGGACGCGCTGAACCGTAATCTCGATGCCCGCTCACTGTCGGACGCCATGGCTCTCGAAGACCGGCAGCAGGTCATGATGCTGATGTCGGAGGATTTCGAGGAAGGCGTGGCCGCTTTCCGGGAAAAGCGCGCACCGCGCTACCGCGACCGCTGACCCCGGCAACCACGATCACGATGGCGCGTTCCGTCACCAGTCACCAACTGGGACAGGAGCCGACTTATGGCTGAAGAAACCGTCACCACCGAACGCCCGGCAGACGCTGCTCCGGGCAACACCACCATCATTCGCGAAACCCGATCGACCGGAAGCGGCACCGGCATCATCATGGCGCTGGTCCTGCTCGTGGCGATCGTCGGCGGCATCTACCTGTTCAGTCAGAACAGCGAGACGGCCAAGGACAACGCGATCGCAGAGGCTGCAGGCGACATCGGGAATGCCGCGAGCAAGGTGGGCGACGCCGCTCAGGACGCCGTTAACACCGAGAAGTAACCCGCGCGAGGCAGCCCTGCGCCGGGGGCTGTCCTCACACGGGCATGTGATCGGCGTCCGAATCAGGCCGCCATAGCGACGCGCTCCGGCCCACGCTTGGCCGTGAGCGAGACGTTGGAGATGCCCTCCACGCTTTGAAGGTGCTCTGCAAAGTCGCCATCAAGCGCGAAATCGCGGCCAAGCCGGACCTTCTGCGTGCGCCCGTCGCCAAGATGGAGGGTGGCGATCACCTCGCCCGCGCCACGTGCGCCCGGTCGCATCAACAGCGCGAGTTCGCGGACCGCCTCCACCCGATCGATATCCAGCTTCAGCACCATGCGGGCGTCCGCCTTGACTTCGCTGAGCGGTCGCCCTCCCCGCACGGTGACGCGCGGCGGCTCGTCCTGGCTGGGTGAATCCAGCTCCACGTTGAGCAGGATGCAGGCGCCCTCCCTCGCCCATTTCACGAAATTCTCAACCAGGCTTTCCTCAAAACACGAAGCCGAGAAGTTGCCGGAGGAATCGGAGAACTCCGCCATCACGAAGTCCTTGCCCTTGCGGGTCTTGCGCTTCTGTACGCTCTCCACCATCGCCGCCATCACCGCGCCCGTGCGGCCACCGCCGCCGCCCGCCATGAGGCTGGAATAGGTCCGCGCGCCGTTGGCCGACGCGACGGCACGGTACTGCTCGACCGGGTGCGCGGCGAAGTAGAAGCCGAAGGTCTCGCGCTCCTTCGCCATCTGCTCGGCGCGGTCCCACTTGTCGGCTTCGACGAGGCGCAGCCCCTGCTCCACATGATCGTCGCCGCCAAACAGGCCGTGCTGGCTGGAGTTGCGTTCGCGTGAGGAGCGGTCCGCCTCGGCCAGCAGGGTGTCGGCGTTCGCAAGGACCTTGGCGCGGTTGGGTTCGAGCGCGTCGAATGCGCCCGCAGCGGCAAGGCTTTCGAGCTGGCGCCGGTTCATGGAGCCTGCCGGAGCGCGGCGGAACACGTCGTCGAGGCTCTCGAACGGGCCGTTCGCCTCTCGCTCTGCGACGATGGCTTCCATCGCCTTTTCGCCGACGTTGCGGATACCCGCCAGCGCGTAGCGGACGGCGTGGCTCTCCGCCGTTTCCTCGACGATGAACTCGGCTTCCGACCGGTTGATGTCCGGCGGGGCGAGTTCGATGCCGTTGCGGCGCGCGTCGTCGACGAAGATCGCGAGCTTTTCCGACTGGTGCATGTCGAAGCACATGGCCGCCGCATAGAATTCGTGCGGGTAGTGCGCCTTGAACCAGGCCGTGTGATACGCCAGCAGCGCGTAGGCGGCGGCGTGCGACTTGTTGAAGCCGTACCCTGCGAACTTGTCGATCAAGTCGAACAGCTCGTTGGCCTTGGCCGCGTCGATGCCCGAGACTTCCCGGCAGCCATCGACGAAGCGCTGGCGCTGCTTGTCCATCTCGGCCTGGACCTTCTTGCCCATCGCGCGGCGCAGAAGGTCGGCATCGCCCAGCGAGTAGCCCGCCAGGATCTGCGCGGCCTGCATGACCTGCTCCTGGTAGACGAAGATCCCATATGTCTCGCCCAGGATGCCCGCCAGCTTGTCGTGCGGATACTCGATGGGAGCAAGCCCATTCTTGCGCTGGCCGAACAGCGGGATGTTGTCCATCGGCCCGGGGCGGTAAAGCGAAACGAGCGCGATGATGTCGCCGAAGTTGGTCGGCTTCACCGCCGCCAGCGTACGGCGCATGCCTTCCGATTCCAGCTGGAACACGCCGACCGTGTCACCGCGCTTGAGCAGTTCGTAGACCGCAGGATCGTCCCATCCCAGGGTCGAGAGATTGATGGTGATGCCGCGCCGTTCGAGCAGATCGCACGCCTTGCGCAGCACGGACAGCGTCTTGAGGCCAAGGAAATCGAACTTAACGAGCCCGGTGTCCTCGACATACTTCATGTCGAACTGCGTCACCGGCATATCCGAGCGCGGATCGCGGTATAGCGGCACGAGCTGCGCCAGCGGGCGATCCCCGATCACCACGCCCGCCGCGTGGGTAGAGGAGTTGCGCGGCAGGCCCTCCAACTGCACGGCAAGGTCCACCAGACGGCGCACTTCGCGGTCGTTGTCATACTCGCGCTTGAACTCGGCCACCGGCGGGTCCTTGGTCACGCCGTGCGCCTTGCGGCCCTGGATCGTCTCGGTCAGCGTCCAGGGGTCAGTGGGATGGTTGGGCACCATCTTGCACAGGCTGTCGACGCGGCCGTAGCCCATCTGCAGGATGCGCCCGCAGTCGCGCAGCACGGCACGGGCCTTCATCTTGCCGAAAGTGATGATCTGCGCGACGTGATCGTGGCCGTACTTCTTCTGGACGTAGCGGATCACCTCGCCACGGCGGGTTTCGCAGAAGTCGATGTCGAAGTCCGGCATCGAGACGCGTTCCGGGTTCAGGAAGCGTTCGAACAGCAAGCCGAGTTTCAGCGGATCGAGGTCCGTGATGGTCAGCGCCCAAGCCACCAGCGAGCCCGCGCCCGAACCACGGCCCGGCCCAACCGGGATACCGTTGTCCTTGGCCCACTTGATGAAGTCGGCAACGATGAGGAAGTAGCCGGGGAAGCCCATGCCGACGATGATCTTCGTCTCGAAATCGAGCCGGTCAGCGTATTCGAGGAAGTCCTCGGTTACGCCCTTCTCGCGAAGCTCTTCGTAGGCACCGCGCCGCTCGTCGCCCTGCAGCGCCATGGCCGCGTCCAGCTCCTCCTCGGTGACACCGGGCCAGTACGGGGCGAGGCGCGCGGCAAGCCCCCGGCGCGAGTCGTCCGCGAGCATCCGCGCTTCGCCCTCTCGGTCACCGGCAAGGCTTGGCAGTAGCGGCTTGCGCTTGGGCGGCGCATAAGCGCAGCGCTGCGCCACGACGAGCGTGTTGGCGAGCGCTTCGGGCAGGTCGGAGAACAGCTCCGCCATTACGTCGGCAGGCTTCACCCACCTCTCGGACGAGGAACGGGGGCGATCCGCCGCATCGACCTGCGTGGAATTGGCGATGCACAGGAGAGCGTCGTGCGCGGAGTGGAAGCCCTGGTCCGGGAACTGCGCCGGGTTCGTCGCCACCAGCGGGATGTCCCGCTGATAGGCAAGCGCAATGAGGTCTTCCTCGCTCTCGTCCTCTTCGGGTTCGCCGGTCCGCGTGATCTCGATGTAGAGACGGTTGCCGAACAGCGACTGCAAGGTATCGCAGTAGCTTTCGGCGCCCTCATGCCGCCCCGCTGCGTAGAGCCGGGCCAGCGCGCCTTCGTTGCCGCCCGTCAGGCAGATCAGCCCGTCCGTGTAACCCCGCAGCGATTCCAGTTCGACATGGGGATCCAGCTCCAGCGGCCGATCAAGGTGTGCGCGGCTGACGTGGTGGCACAGGTTAAGCCAGCCCGCCTCGTTCTGTGCGAAGAGCGCGAGCCAGTCGATCGCCCGGTCCTGCCCCTGGGCGACGGCACCCGGACGACCGATGGCAAGGAACGTGCCGATGACCGGCTGCACGCCCATACCCTTCGCCGCGCCCGCAAAGGTGGGGGCCGCGTAAAGCCCGTTCCGGTCGCAAAGGCCTGCGGCGGGAAACTTGCGCTCCTTTGCCAGCTTGGCGACCGCCTTCGGATCGATCGCGCCATCCAGCATGGTGAAGCTGGAAAAGATGCGAAGGGGTACGAAGGGAGCATGCGACATGGCCGGAATCTAGGCATCGGGCAGCCGTGCAATCAAGGGCTGCGGCGGCAAAAGTCAGGGGAAACTCCGGTTTTCCGCCCGGCTCAGGCGGACGGAGCGGCCAGAAGCGCCGCGATGTCCTTCTCCAGCGCGGCCGGCTTGTCGGTTGGTGCATAGCGCCGCACCACCCGCCCCTGCCGGTCCACAAGGAACTTGGTGAAGTTCCACTTGATCGACTTCGATCCCAGAACGCCCGGTGCCTCGGCCTTCAGCCACTGGAACACCGGCGCGGCATCGGCGCCGTTGACGTCGACCTTGCCCATCAGGGGGAAGGACAGGCCAAAGTTCACCTGACAGAAGGACGCGATCTCGTCAGCATTGCCCGGCTCCTGGCCGCCGAACTGGTTGCACGGAAAGGCGATGACTTCGAACCCGCGGTCGCGATACTTGCGCCAGAGCGCCTCAAGCCCCTCGTACTGCGGGGTGAAGCCGCACTTGCTGGCGGTGTTGACCACCAGCACCACCTTGCCCAGCCGGTCGGCCAAGCTCTGCTCCTCGCCGTTCGACAGAGTCGCGGTGAAGTCGGCGATGGTGCGGGGATCCTTGGTCATGCGGGGCCTTGTCGGAGGTGGGATCAGGCGCCGGGGAAATCGGCGCGGCGATAAAGATTGCGGATTTCACCGATGCGGAAGGTGTGATCGCCATCCTTCTCGATGGCATAGTCGTCCTGCTTTTCCTCAGGCAGCCCCATGACGAAGGCGATCAGTTCGGCCACGGTGCCGCGCCGGATCGTCTTGAAGTTGTGGAACAGCCCGCCGCCGTCCTCGCACCTGTGAAGTTCGGCGGTGTCGTTCCAGCCGAAGCCCCGCGAAGGCGTTGTGCTGGTCTCGATGGTGGACGGAGTGTCGCTCATCGGCGCTGTCCTTTCTTCAATCTGCTATTCTGTGATGCAGATTGAAAACGCGAGTTCCACGCCGGTTCCGTCCCCTCCCTCAGGTGAGAACGCCGTCGTGGAGCCGCACGACCCGGTCCATCGCCGCTGCCAGCCGCTCGTTGTGCGTGGCGACAAGGGCGGCGCTGCCCTCTCCGCGAACAAGCTGAAGGAACTGCGCAAAGACGCGGTCCGCCGTCGCCTCGTCGAGGTTGCCGGTGGGTTCGTCGGCCAGAACCATGCGCGGGCGGTTGGCCAGCGCCCGTGCCACCGCGACGCGCTGCTGCTCACCGCCGGAAAGCTTGCTCGGCCGGTGATCCAGCCGCTGGCCGAGGCCGAGCGCCTCCAGCAGTTCGCGCGCCCGCTCCTCGCGGGCAGCGCGCGGCTTGCCGGTGATGAGCTGGGGCAGCACCACGTTCTCGATCGCGTTGAAATCAGGCAGCAGGTGGTGAAACTGGTACACGAAGCCGATGTGGTCGCGCCGGACCGCCGCCCGCTGGTCCTTGCCCAGTTTGCTGGCATCAATCCCGGCGATCTCGATCCTGCCGCCGAAGCCGCCTTCCAGAAGGCCGATGGCCTGAAGCATGGTCGACTTGCCCGAACCGGACGGGCCGAGCAGCGCGACGATCTCACCCGGACGGACAGTCAGGTTGACCCCGCGCAGCACGTCGATCCGCACGCCGCCTTGCTCGAAGCTGCGGGTCACGTCCGTCAGGCGGACCACGGCGTCTGTGGGGGAAACGTCGATCTTATTCATAGCGCAGCACCTGCACGGGGTCGGTGCTCGCCGCCTTGTAGGCGGGGTAGAGCGTGGCAAGGAAGCTGAACACCAGCGCCATGACGGAAATCGAGACGATCTCCACCGGATCGGAGCGGGCGGGCAGTTCCGTCAGGAAACGGATCGAGGGATCCCACAGGTTCTGCCCCGTGACGATCTCGACTGCGCGAACGATGGGCTGGCGGAAGTAGAGGAACACGAAGCCGAGGATGAGCCCCGCCACGGTCCCCATCGCGCCGATGCAGAACCCTGTGGTCACGAAGACCTTCAGCAGCGAGCCGCGCGTGGCGCCCATGGTGCGCAGGATCGCGATGTCGCGCGTCTTGGCGCGCACCAGCATGATGAGCGAGGACAGGATGTTGAACACGGCCACAAGGACGATGATCGAAAGGACCACGAACATCGCAACGCGCTCGACCGCCAGCGCTTCGAAGAGGGAGGCGTTGATCGTCCTCCAGTCCGTGACGACAGCCTTGCCGGCCAGCTGGCGCGAAAGCGGTGCCAGGATTTCGCCCACCTTGTCCGGATTGGTGGTCGTCACCTCGATCATGCCGACAGCATCGCCGCTGAGGAGCAGGGTCTGCGCATCGCTCAGGGGCATGACGACGAAGGCGTTGTCGTAATCATAGACGCCGATCTCGAACACAGCCGCCACACGGTAGGCGATCTGGCGCGGTACCGTGCCGAAGGGCGTCGAGCGGCCCTGCGGGTTGATGATCGTGATGACGTCGCCGACTTGCGCGCCCAGGTTCTGCGCCAGCTGCTTGCCGATGGCCACGTTTTCGGAGCCCGGCTTCAGTTCGGCCAGGTTGCCCGCCTTCACCTTGTCCGCGAGGCGGGCGATGTCCTCGTTCGTGTTGCCGCGCACCAGCACGGCCTCGACCCGGCCGTTAAAGCTGCCCAGCAGCGGCTGATCGATCAGGGGCGAGGCGCGGGTGACGCCGGGCGTCTTGCGCACGTCCTCCAGCACGTCCTGCCAGTTGTCGATCCGGCCGCCGTAGGCCTGGATAATGGCATGGCCGTTGAGGTTGACGATCTTGTCGAACAGCTCCGCGCGGAAGCCGTTCATCACGCTCATGACGATCACCAGCGCGGCCACGCCGAGCATGACGGCGACCAGGCTGATGCCGGCCACAAGGGCAATGAAACGCTCGCCCTTGCCGGGCAGCATGTAGCGCTTGGCGATGGTCAGTTCAAAGGGGGAAAGGATCAAGCGGAGGTCCGTCTCAAGATCAGGCGCGGGATTGAAGAGGCATTAGGATGCGCGGGTGTCGCTGGCAAGCGACGGGCGCGCATATGGTTCCCGGCGGTGTTTTCCAGCCCGCGCCCGCTCCTTTGGGAAACGCCTCCCTCAAGCGCCGGAAAAATTTTTTCACCCTGGGAACAAGTCTCGAGTTCTTGTCTACCCCCTTGCTTTTCGCTGCAATCGCATCCAAATGCGCCTCGCGTTTTGACGCGCCAGTCGGGCTGGACATTACCATGAACATGACACACCCCTTTCGTGATGCCGATGGGGACAAGCTGCGCGAAGAATGCGGCATTTTCGGCGTTATCGGTGCCAAGGAAGCCGCGGCAATCGCCGCCGCGGGGCTCCACTCCCTCCAGCATCGCGGGCAAGAGGCTGTAGGGATCACGAGCTTCTCCGGAGCTGAATTCCACTCTCACCGCGGCATCGGTCACGTGGCTCAGGTGTTCAGCCAGAAGGAAGTGGACACGCTGCCCGGCTCTATGGCCTCCGGCCATGTCCGCTACGCCACGACGGGCGGTTCGGGCCTGCGCAACGTTCAGCCCCTCTTCGCGGATCTTGCCGCCGGTGGTTTCTCGATCGCCCACAACGGCAACATCTCGAACGCGATGACGCTCAAGCGCGATCTCGTCTCGAAGGGTTCGATCTTCCAGTCGACCTCCGATACCGAGGTGATCATTCACCTGGTCGCCACCAGCCGCTATCCCACCCTGCTTGACCGCTTTGTCGATGCGCTGCGCATGGTGGAAGGCGCCTATTCGCTGATCTGCATGACCGCAGAAGGCATGATCGCCTGCCGCGACCCGCTCGGTATCCGCCCGCTGGTCATGGGCCGCATCGGCGATGCCACGGTCTTCGCTTCCGAAACGGTCGCCTTCGACGTGATCGGCGCCGAATTCATCCGCTCGATCGAACCCGGCGAACTCGTCCAGGTCGATCACAAGGGCACGATTTCCAGCCACCGCCCCTTCGGCAATCCGGCGCCGCGCCCCTGCATCTTCGAGCACGTGTACTTCTCGCGCCCGGACTCAGTGATGGACGGCCGCTCGGTGTACCAGGTGCGCAAGCAGATCGGCATGGAACTGGCCAAGGAAGCCTTTGCCGACGCAGACGTGGTGATCCCGGTGCCCGATAGCGGCGTTCCTGCCGCGATCGGCTATGCGCAGCAATCCGGCATTCCCTTTGAACTGGGCATCATCCGCTCGCACTACGTCGGCCGCACTTTCATCCAGCCGGGTGACGCAGCCCGCCATGCCGATGTGAAGCGCAAGCACAACGCCAACCGCGCCATCGTGGAAGGCAAGCGCATCATCCTCATCGACGATTCGATCGTGCGCGGCACGACATCCAAGAAGATCGTCGAAATGATGCGCGATGCCGGCGCTGCCGAAGTGCACATGCGCATCGCCAGCCCGCCGACCGAGCATTCGTGCTTCTACGGGGTCGACACGCCGGAGCGTTCCAAACTGCTCGCCGCGACGATGGACACCGAGGCGATGGCTGACTTCATCAAGGCGGATAGCCTCGCCTTCGTTTCCATCGACGGTCTTTATCGCGCCGTCGGTGAGGCGGAGCGTGCCACGAAGTGTCCGCAATTCTGCGATGCCTGCTTCACGGGCGACTATCCGACGCGGCTCACCGACTTCGCTGACCGCGAGGCGGAGCTCAACGCGGCGTGAGCGGCAGGTTCGAAGGGCAGGTTGCGCTGGTCACCGGCGCGAGCCGCGGCATCGGCGAGGCCACGGCAATCGCGCTCGCGGCCGAGGGGGCGCACGTCGTCCTGACCGGGCGCGACACCAAGGCCCTGGAACGAGTCGAGGAGCGCATCTTCCAGGCCGGCGGCGCATCCACGATCGCGCCTGTAGACCTTGTGGAACCGGACGGCATCGCCCGGCTCGCCACCGCGATCCAGCAACGCTGGGGCAAGCTGGACATACTGGTCATCAATGCGGCGATTCTGCCGGAACTGACCAGCGTGGCCGATATCGACCAGCGGGCGTTCAACAAGGCTCTGACGACCAATGTTCTGGCGACTCAGGCCCTGCTCGCTAATTTCGATGCCCTGCTGAAGAAGAGCAAAAACGCCCGGGTCATCGGCATGACGACGACGGTGGCGCAGGCGCCAAGGGCCTACTGGGGCGCTTACGGAGCCACCAAAGCGGCCTTCGAAGTGCTGCTGGACTGCTATGCGCAAGAGACGGCGAAGGTGTCCGCAATTCGCGTGGCGATCGTCAACCCCGGCGCAACCCGTACGGCGATGCGCGCGCGTGCCTATCCGGGCGAGGCTCCCGCTTCCGTCAAGCCGCCCGAAGTGGTAGCAGATCGCGTGGTCGCACTGCTTGCGGAGGACTTCCCCACCGCCCATCGGGAAACCGTTAACCAGCAACGATAAGGTGCTGGTAAGGTCAATCTGGGACACCGGTTGTCCAACGGGCGTTTGAAATGCCGGACCGGCTTGAGGCAGCACATGGTTTACACCCAGCAGGATCGTTACGCCGCCGCTGCGCAGGAAGACCGTAGCGCGCGGCGCAGTCGCATCTCCATCCCCGCGACCCTGCGCCCCTCCGGTTCCAAAAGCTTCCAGACGGCGGTGCGCGACCTGTCGCTTGCGGGCTTTTCCGCCACCGCGATGAGCGCCATCCCTCCACGCACGATGTGCTGGCTCACCTTTCCCGAAAGCGAACCGCGCCAGGCCAAGGTGGTGTGGTGGGAGAACGGACTTGTCGGCTGCGCCTTCGAGCAGCTTCTCGAACAGCCGGAGCTGGAGGCGATGCTGGCTCGGTGGAACGGCGACGGACGTCTCCGCTAGGCCTGCCGCTTGACCAGGGTCACCTGGGCAACGTCCACCCCGCCGCCAAGGAATCCTCCTTCGCAGTACATCAGGTAGTAGCGCCACAGCCGCACGAAGCGTTCATCGAACCCCGGCGGCAGCACTCCCTCCTCCACGGCGGCATCGAAATTGGCTCTCCAGAAGCGCAGCGTCCGGGCATAGTCCTGTCCGAAGCGGACCCGATTCTCCCACGTCAAACCCCGCTCCGCAGCGAGGGCGCGAAACTCGCTCTCCTTGATGAGCATGCCTCCTGGGAACACGAAGGTCTGGATGAAGTCGGCACTTCGGGCGTACCCTTCGAAGAAGGAATCCGGCATGGATATGAGCTGCAGGGCTGCCCGCCCGCCGGGCTTGAGATTGCGCGCTACGCAGTCCAGAAACGCAGGCCAGTAGGATCGGCCGACCGCCTCCACCATCTCCACCGAAACGATAGCGTCGTATTGTCCGGCGGTGTCGCGGTAGTCCTGCTTGCGGAAGCTGACACGCGCCCCGTCGGCGCCCCACCGCGTCCTGGCATAGGCGAGCTGCTCCTCCGACAGGCTGATCGCATCGACCTGCGCATCGAACGAGCCGGCGAGGAAGGCTGCGAGAGTCCCCCATCCGCACCCGATCTCAAGCACACGGCTGCCTGGCTCCAGGTTCAGCCGCTCGCAGATAGCCCCGATCTTGGCCGCCTGCGCCGCATCCAGCGTGCTGACGAACTGGCTATACGCGTTCGGTTCCGCTGTGAGCTCCGAAAACAGCGCGCTGGAGTATATCATGGTTTCGCCCAGCCACGTCTCGTAGAAGTCGTTTCCGAGATCGTAGTGAGCGTGGATGTTCTTCAACGACCCACGCCGCGTATTGCGGTTCAGCGCGTGGAGAAGCCGCGTCAGGAGGCGCCAGGGTCCTTGCGCACGCGCGGTGTCGCCAAGCGCCACCGCATTGTCCATGAAGAGGGCGAAGAGCGGCACGGGATCCGGACTGTCCCACTCGCCCGCCTCCCAGGCCTGGTACCACCCGACCGAGCCTGACGTCGCAAGCCGCAGCAGCGCGCGCCAGCTGCTCAACTCCACG
The DNA here is from genome assembly GCF_002916655.1 of Novosphingobium sp. HII-3. Classification (GTDB taxonomy): domain Bacteria; phylum Pseudomonadota; class Alphaproteobacteria; order Sphingomonadales; family Sphingomonadaceae; genus Novosphingobium; species Novosphingobium panipatense. The sequence goes on along the minus strand of NZ_PPSM01000014.1, from coordinate 757,547 downwards.
ACAGCATCGAAGCCCGGTTGCCGCCCCCCGAGAAGTCGCGTCCGGCCCGTGGGCAAGGTAGCCGATATCGACCCCCGCTCGAGCCCGCGATCGATCCGATCCAGAACCTTGTGAACGCCGCCCGACCACAGCCTCGCCAGCCACTGCGGGCCGACGCCCACGGCTCGCCCCCCCTCGATCAGTTCGCCACCTCTGCCCGGCGTTTGTGCGTTCATACAAGGAACATGACAACGATCCCGCGGATCGGCAAGCGCTGCTGCGCTATCCTTAACCTGTCTTCGCGTCCCGCCAGGCGGCCAGGGCCCGTTCCCGCGCCTCCCGGTGGTCGATCAGCTTGTCCGGGTACCCAGCCGGCCGGTGTGCGGGCGACGGATCATGTATCTCCCCATCGGGCAGGTCCGCCAGTTCGGGGACCCATGTGCGGATGTAATCGCCCGCATTGAACTTCTCGGACTGGGCGAGAGGCGCCATGATGCGGACGAACATGTTGGAATCGATTCCAGAACCCGCCGTCCACTGCCAGTTCACGGTGTTGTTGCCGTAGTCCGCATCGACAAGGGTGTCCCAGAACCACCGCTCGCCTTCCCTCCAGTCAATCAGGAGGTGCTTGATGAGAAAGCTTGCCGCTATCATGCGGACGCGGTTGTGCATCCACCCGGTATGCCACAACTGCCGCATGCCCGCGTCCACGATCGGGTAGCCCGTCCGGCCCTGCTGCCACGCCTTCAGCTCCTCCTTGCTCGTGCGCCAGGGAAAGTGAGCGAACGGGTCGCGGGCGGGCCGGGTTCCGTAGTCAGGGTACTGCAGGATGACGTTCTGGGCGTAGTCACGCCAACCCACTTCGCCAAGGAAGATATCGGTGGAGCCGCCCGCCTCCGCCACCGCATGCCAGACCTGCGCCGGCGAGATCTCACCAAAGTGCAAGTGAGGCGACAGCATCGACGTCCCTTCCTCGCCCGGCAAATTCCGCCGGGCTTCGTAAGTGGCCACAGCCTCCCGGAAGGCGGACAGGCGTTCATGCGCGCCCGCTTCACCGGGTTCCCATGTATCGCGCAGGCCACCGGCCCAATCGGGGCGCAGCGGCAGGAGCTTCAGGTCCGCGATCGCTTCGGACTTAGGCCAAGTTTTCGGAGCCGGGAGATTTGTCGGCCTCGGCAGGGGCGGCGGCGGGGGCATCCGCTCCCGCAGGGCGCGCCAGAAAGGCGTGTAGATCTTGTAGGGATTGCCTGTCGCGGTCGTCACGGATCCTGGCGGCGCCAGGTAGTTGCCGTGGTGCAGACAGAGCCTTCGCTTCCGGGCGACGGCTGCTTCCGCGTTCCGCCACCAGGGTTCGTAATGATGCAGGGCGTGGATTTCCTCCGCACCGGACTCGGTCGCAAGGGCGCCGAGCACCTCATCGCTTCGGCCACACCGGACGATCAGCCTCGATCCGAGGCTGCGCAAATCCATATCCAGTTTTTCGAGTGAGTGATGCAGCCACCAGCGTGACGCCCCACCCATCGCGCGGTGACGCGCGGTCTCATCGTCGCAGATGTAGACGGGAATGATGGGGCCCTTCCGGGCAGCCTCGGTAAGGGCCGGCTGATCGGCAAGACGCAGATCGCGTCTGAACCATACGATGGCGGGTGAGTTCATGGGCACGCAACGCCTGCTTGGAATCTGCGTTCCCCGAGACGATGACCGCTTCTTCTCAAATCTATCCTCCGCGTCAGGGCACCGCCCTTGTTTGCGCTGCCGCTTGCTGGCTGGGCTTCTTCGGTGTGGTTCTCGCCGTGCACAGCGGACATGCCGAAGCGCTCGACAGCACGGGGCTGCTGTTCTGGAGAGGCGACACCTTGCGTCCGCTCGGATCCGCCCGGCTGCTGGAAGCCGTGCGTGACGTGACCGCGCTCGGCGGCGTCCTCCTGCGGAACCTGTTCGCGGCGGGGTGCGCCATAGCGCTTCTCTTCATGGGACTTCGCCGCGAAGCTGCCCTGCTGACCCTGACTGTGGCGGCGGGGTGGCTGGTCAACAGCCTCGTCAAGGGGCTGGTCGGGCGCGACAGGCCGGACATCGTGCCGCATTTGATGGAAGCGGGCGGACACAGCTTTCCCAGCGGCCACAGCTTCAACTCCGCAGTCGTGTACATTTCGGCCGCCCTCGCCTTCGCCGCCATGGCCGACCGAAGCACAGTCAAGGCAACGCTGGTGGCCGCCGCCATGGCCCTCAGCCTTGCGATCGCCTGGAGTCGTGTCTGGCTCGGGGTCCATTGGCCGACCGACGTGATCGCCGGCTGGCTGGGCGGGGCCGGCTGGGCGTTCCTTGGAAGCGCCCTCCTGCGCCGCACCGCTTCTGCGACCGTCGCCGCAGTCGAGGAGATCAACGAAAGTGGCACTCCGGATCCACTGGAACCTCGGCAGAAGCCGTAAATCCGGAGCGGCCGGGCAGATCGCTGAACCGGGCATCGCCGAATGTCACGACGGCCATGCAGCCACGGCGCTCCACCCGCGCGAACGGCAACTGCGACCATGCCAGGAACTTGATTACCTCCGGGGAGGCTCTGGTGGCCGCAATTACGGCGGAATCTCTCATATTGTCCGGATAGGATGCCGCCGAACGCGGCATTCTCAGGCCCTCGCCCAAAGGATCGTAGAAACCGTGGAATATTCGCCCGTCGTCCCACCACGCAAGATTTCGCCTCCAGAACAACAGAGCCTCGGGCGCGGCGAAGATGCGCTCCGGCCGATTGCCGTGCCGCTCCCGTACGGACTGGCGGGCCTGACCCGAAACAAGGATGTTCGTTGCGATGAAGGCGGCGGCAATGGCCAGGCTTTGAAGGGCCGGACTGCTCCGTCCCGTCGAGCGGGAGCGCGCGATCCCGGCAGCCAGCATCAACAGCATCCAGGGAGATACGATGAACAGGCCATCCGTGTGGAACCAGTCTGAACTGAAAGGCGAAAGAAGTTGGACTGCGTAGGTATTCTGAAGATCCAGCAAGGGATGCGTCAGCGCGCCCAGGTAGCAGATCGCCACCAGCCAGCCGGCGTGCATGGGCACGCCTGACGCATGCTGCCGGCCAGGCTGGCTCTGCCATCGGTCCAGCAGCCACAGAAGGAGGGCCAGGACAGGAGGCATGATCAGCACGCCTCCCACCAGCCCATGCGTGAAGCCTCGATGCATCGCGAGCGGCGCCCACGAGGCCCAGCCGAAGAATACGTCGATGTCCGGCATGTTCGCCGCCAGGATGCAGCCTGCAAGCCCCTTGCGGGTGCGATGCTTCAGGCCGGCTTCCGCCATGGCCCAACCAACGAGGCTATGAGTTAAATTATCCATTCCGACCCGAAAGTTGCACGTCATTTCTCAACTGCAGTCGAAGCGTTGCGGTCTTTATCACAAACACGCCTCGGGTTGCGATAGCGGCTAGTCAAGCTGGCATCGTTCGGCCATGCTCTCCCCAACCCCCGAGCGGCCGTTCGGTACCGCCCGGCCCCTCTTTACTTGGAAAATCCATGCCGATGAATGATCCGTCGTCCTTGCCGTACCGTCCCTGCGTAGGTGTGATGCTGGTGAACGCCGATGGAAAGGTGTTTGTCGGAAAACGCATCGACAACATCGAAGGGGACTGGTGGCAGATGCCCCAGGGCGGTGTGGACGAAGGCGAGGACCTCAGGCAGGCCGCCTACCGCGAGCTTTGGGAGGAGACCGGCGTGACGGAGCAACACGTCAAGCTCCTGTCCCAGACGCGCGAAGAACTCCTCTACGATCTGCCGCCCGAACTCGTAGGAAAGCTATGGAAGGGAAAGTATCGCGGCCAGCGCCAGCACTGGTTCCTGGCGCGGTTCGACGGCAGCGACAGCGACATTCGGCTCGATGCTCACCAGCCTCCCGAATTCTGCGACTGGAAATGGGTTGAGGCCGAATTGCTGCCGGACATCATCATCCCCTTCAAGAAGCGCGTGTACCGTGCTGTTCTTGAGGAGTTCCGCGCACTGATCTAGGCGCCCCGTCCGGGGCTCAGTTCTCCGACATCGGCTTGGTCGCGGCCGCTTCAGCCGTGACCATCCGCGTCCCCGTCGACCCCTTCGCGATGGCGGTAGCGAGCGCCTGGGTTTCGGCGCAGGTCGCACCGCAGAGGGTCTGGAGACGAGCAAGGTTGCGGGCCGCCTTCTCCGTCGCGCCCTTCTCCGCAAGCGCCACTCCCTCACCCGCAAGCGCCGCCACATTGCGCGGGTCCCGGTTCAGCGCCACGCGGTAGTAATGCAGCGCCTTGCCCTGCAGTCCCTGGCGACGGGTTGCATCGGCCAGCGGCAGAAGCACCGCCACGCTGCCCGGTTCGACCGTGAGGGCGGCTTCGAACGCGTCGATCGCGGCGTCGAGATCCCCCGCTTCGGATGCGGCCCGCCCTTCGTCGAGAAGGGCTACAGCCCGGGAATCCAGCTCTTCGGGAGGCTGCGAAAGGAGAACACTTGAGGACGTGGCAGCGAGAAGGGAAAGAGCGACAGCAACAGGCGTATAACGCATCACCAGGTCCTTGGCCGAGGTATTCGTCCTCATCATGGCCGAAGCGCTATCACAGACGGGAGAAGCGCGCGACGAAAAAGCCGTCAGTGCCATCGCGCCATGGCGAGAGGCGGACGCCGTCTCCGCGTGCAACGCCGACAGGCAGCCCTGGTCGGTCCACTTCCCAGCCGGGATGCCTCATCAGGAAGCCTGCAGCCTGATCCGCCCCTTCTGCATCCAGCAGCGAGCAGGTCACAAACACCAGTCTCCCACGCGGTTTCACCAGTCCCGCCGCCACGTCGAGGAGGCGGGACTGGATCGCCACGTATCGTTCAAGCTGCTTTTCGGTCAGCCGCCAGCGTGCTTCCGGGTTGCGGCGCCAAGTGCCCGTTCCGGAACAGGGCGCATCGACCAGCACGGCGTCCGCGGCGCCGAGAAATGGCTGCAGCGCCTCCAACTCGCGGTTGGCGTCCAGCAGGATCGTCTCGATGTTGCGCGCCCCCGCCCGCTCGGCACGCGGCGCGAGGCGGGACAGCCGCGCCCGATCGGCATCGCAGGCGATCAGTCGGCCCTGGTTCTCCATGGCGGCGGCAAGCGCGAGGGTCTTGCCTCCGGCACCGGCGCACAAGTCGACGACCGTCTCGCCGGGACGCGCGCCGACGACCTCGCACGTCAGCTGGGAGCCTGTGTCCTGCACTTCGATCACACCTTCGAGATAGGCGCGGGAAGGCTCGATTCGGTTTTCTGGCGGATAGCGCCAGCCATTGGCGGCCACTGTCTTCTCGCCGCCTTCGGGCAAGGGCTGCGCGCCCGCCTTCAAGGTGTTCAGGCGGATATCCAGAGGCGCACGGTCCAGCAGCGCTGCAGCCTCCTCGTCCTCGAGGCCGCTATCGGCGAGCCGCCGCACCAGCCATGCCGGTGCCACGCCGGATGGGGCGACCGGTTCGTCGTCCCGGATCGGTGCCGGTCCATGCCGCGAGCCGTCGAACAAGGCCGCCACCTGCTCGTCCAGAGCAGCCAGACGCACCATTGCCGCCCGGCCGGTCACAGGGATTTCGCCGCAGGCGCGAATGGCGCGATAGGCGAGTTCGCGCACCGCGCGCCGGTCGCCACTCCCCGCCCAGCGACGCGCCCGGAACCACTCCGCGATCAGGCGGTCGGCAGGTGCCCCGTTCGAGCGTGCAGCTTCGATGACGAGGTCGAGGACCTCGATGGCAGCCTGGACGCGGGCGGCGGGGGTCATCGCCCGTGTGCCTCAGCCGCTCAGCGCGTGGGGTAGTTGGGCGCTTCGCGCGTGATCGTCACGTCGTGAACGTGACTTTCCCGAAGACCCGCGTTCGTGATGCGAATGAACTTCGAGTTCTTGCGCAAGGCGTCAATCGTCGGCGATCCGGTGTAGCCCATCGCCGCCTTGATGCCGCCCACAAGCTGGTGGATCACGTCCTTCGCCGGCCCCTTGTAGGCGACCTGCCCTTCGATACCTTCGGGGACCAGCTTCATCTGGTCCTTGATGTCGCCCTGGAAATAGCGATCCGCCGACCCGCGACCCATAGCGCCTACCGAGCCCATGCCCCGGTACGACTTGTAGGCACGCCCCTGATAAAGGAACGTCTCGCCCGGCGCTTCCTCGGTGCCGGCCAGCATCGAGCCGACCATGATGGTCGAGGCGCCGGCGGCGAGAGCCTTGGCAGCGTCACCCGAAGTGCGCAGACCACCGTCGGCGATCACCGGCACACCGGCCTTGTCGGCCTCCTCGGCCGCTTCCATGACGGCGGTCAGCTGCGGCACGCCGACACCTGCGACGATGCGCGTGGTGCAGATAGAACCCGGTCCGATGCCCACCTTCACGCAGTCCGCGCCGGCATCGATAAGGGCCTTGGCCGCTTCGGCGGTGGCGATATTGCCGGCGATCACCTGGGCGGAGTTGGAGAGCTTCTTCACCCGCTCCACCGCCAGCGCCACATCCTTGTTGTGACCATGCGCGGTGTCGATGACTACGACATCACATTCGGCGGCAAGAAGCGCCTCGGTGCGGGCGAAACCCTTGTCACCAACCGTGGTGGCCGCCGCAACGCGCAGGCGCCCTGCTTCATCCTTCGTGGCTTCCGGGAAGAGAACGGCCTTCTCGATGTCTTTCACGGTGATGAGGCCGACGCACTTGAAGGCTTCGTCGACGACCAGGAGCTTTTCGATACGGCGGGCATGCAGCAGGCGCCGCGCCTCGTCCTGACCGACGCCGACCTTCACGGTCGCGAGGTTCTCGTGAGTCATCAGTTCACGCACGGGCTGCGCGGGGTTGTCGGCAAAGCGCACGTCGCGGTTGGTAAGGATACCCACCAGCTTGCCCGAGGCCTCCACCACGGGGATGCCGCTGATCTTGTGCGCCATCATCATGGCCTGCGCTTCGCCCAGCGTGGCTTCCGGGCTGATGGTGATGGGGTTGACCACCATGCCGCTCTCGAAGCGCTTCACCTGGCGCACCGCTGCGACCTGTTCCTCGATCGAGAGGTTGCGGTGCAGAACGCCGATGCCGCCCATCTGCGCCATGACGATCGCCATGTCGGCTTCCGTAACCGTATCCATGGCCGAGGAGATGACGGGAATATTGAGGCCGATGCTGCGGGTGAGCATCGAACGGGTATCCGCCTGAGTGGGCACGATATCGGACTTGGCCGGACGCAGAAGTACGTCGTCGAAAGTAAGTCCGAGCTGGATATCCATGTGCGCCACCAAAATGCTTCAAGGGAGAATCGTGGCGGCCCATGTAAACAAAGGGGCCGGTTACCGCTAGGGGTAGTTGGCACGGAATTTCAAGGTTCCGCAACTTCCGGTCCGGAAAAAGGCCTGCCGGCTACACGCCAGAGACGGGGCGCGGAAGTTGCCGAGCGTCGGCTGCGCCCTCGCGGCTCAGCGTTGCGCTGGTGTTTCGGGAAAGCGGCGGGTGTTGGCAAACCACCGGCCGAGGGCCGTGAGCATCTTCACGTCCTCGGTAGCCCCGCCGAGTTCGAGAGGATGGGACAGGTCATCGCTCGGTCGATGGTAATCGCCATCGAAGAATGCCCGCATGCGCGCGATCTCACCGTAAGCGGTCGTCACCATGACCGTCGGTACGTCGTGCTGCAACAAGGCCCATCCATCCTGCCGTTTGACGTATTCGTTCGCCGCGTTGCTGTCGCTCAGGCTGAAACCTTCGGCCTTGGCCACGCGCGCGATATCCTTGTCGAGCGTCGTCATTCCCCTGCCGACGATGGCGAACGGCGTCTTTTTCGGAGCGATGGCCACCGAATCGATGTTGAAGGCGGCGACGATCCTTTCCAGCGGTATCGGAGGATTGTCGGCGAATGCGTGAGCGCCCAGCAGCCCGAGTTCCTCGGCCGTCGTCGCAAGGAAGTACACGTCCCGGTCCATCTGGCCGCCCCGGGAAAGCCGCCGCGCCACTTCCGTAAGCGCCGCCACACCACTGGCGTTGTCTATGGCGCCATTGCAGATCGCGTCCTTCGCATCGCCGGCGCCACACCTCCCGAAATGATCCCAGTGCGCGACGAAGAGCACAGCGCCGGCCTGCTTGTTGCGGCCCGGCAGCTTGCCGATCAGGTTGTGCGTGCGAATTGTCGTCTCATCCGTCCGCGCCTCGAGGGTCGCGGTCAGATCGAGGACCATCGGCGCGAAATCATCCCGGTCAGCGGCCTGCTCAAGCGCGTCGAGCGAGTGCGCGGTGCCCTTCAGCAGCGTCTCCATCGTCGCTCGCCCGACAAACGCCTCCAGATCGCCTCCAAGCGATTCGTCCGAAAGAGCATAGCCGGACTGGCGGCGACGGCTCGCCACCTGATCGAGCGTTCGTTCGCCATCGAGCACCGTGAGCACGGCAGACGCTCCCATCGCGAGAAGATCGTTCTGCCGTACGCTGTCGGGCGTATCGCCTTCGAGCAGCACGGCAATGCGCCCGGCAAGCTCGGTTCGGGTGAAATCACGGTTTCGGGCGCGCCCCACGAACAGCAGAGGCGCGCTGCGCACCAGGGCCCGCCGGCCGGAGGTAAAAACGAGGACATCGGCAGGCGCCAGCGTGGTGCGGTAGCCTTTGCGGAAGAACTGCGCCGTGCCTTTCCCGGGTTGATGCGCAACGATCATGACAGGTGCGAACCACTCATTCCCGGGATCATTCGTCCCGGACACGAGGCCGATGTCGAACCATTGTCGTGCCAGGTATCGCAGCGTCTTGGCCTCGCCGTCGGTGCCCGGCTCACGGCCCCCGTATTCGTCACTCGCCAGGATCTGGATGTGGGATCGAAGGCGGTCCTCGATCTCTCGATCGCCTCTGCTGGCGCTCGTCGCGGGAACGGGCACGGCGACGGCAAGGGCAAGCGCGGCGCAAACGCCCGCTCTCCACACCTTGTCCCCTGCTGCCCTGATCGCCCGGTTCATCGCTTTGGCCCTATACGACACGAATCCCGCCGCGGTTGCAAAAATCGCCTCCTCCAAGGACCGACCGCAGCATTTTTCCCGTTTGCACTCAACCTGAAGCATGGTGGCCACACCGCCCGTCTTCAAGGAACAGGTTCATGGCTGAAGAATTGATCCTCGGACGGGAACATGCCGGGCTCCCGCACCAGAAGAGGATAGCACCAGCATGCGGCTAGACGATTTCGATCCCGACAGCATCCGCGTCACCGAAGGCGGCCGCAGCGGGGGATTCCCGCTGGTCGGCGGCGGAAAGCTGGGATGCGGGACGCTCATCATCGTGCTCATCGGCGCCCTTGTCTTCGGCGTGGACCCGGGACAGATGCTCGGCACGATTGAAAGCGTCCAGCAGCAGCAAGGCCCGGCGACGACGCCGCAGGAGACCGCCAACCGCTCCGCAAGCGAGATCTGCCGCTCGAATGCCTATTCCCTTGAAGCCTGCAATGCGCTGAGTTCGTTGAACCGCACCTGGCAACCGCTGTTCCAGAAGGCGAACATCCCCTTCGAGCAGCCCACCCTGACCTTCTACACCGGCGGGACGCGCAGCGGCTGCGGGGCTGCGCAGAGCGCGATGGGACCGTTCTACTGCCCCGCCGACCAGGGTATCTACATCGACGTCAGCTTCTACGACCAGCTTGAACAGCAGCTGGGCGCCAAGGGAGACTTCGCCCGCTACTACGTCATCGCACATGAATACGGACATCATGTGCAGCATATCACCGGCGTAAACCAGCAGGTGCGGCAGGCACAACGTCAGAACCCCGCTCAGGAGAATGCGCTGCAGGTCAGCATGGAGTTGCAGGCGGACTGCTATGCCGGCGTCTGGGCGGGGCGAAACCGCGATCTCATCGAACCCGGGGACATGGAAGAAGGCCTGACCGCCGCAAGCGCCATCGGGGACGATGCGCTGATGCGAGGCGCGGGTCAGGCCGTCAATCCGGAGAGCTTCACGCACGGATCCAGTGCCGAGCGGATGCGCTGGCTGAAGCGGGGCCTGGACACTGGGAACGAGGATGCTTGTGACACGTTTTCAAGACAGTAACACAGGATATTGAAGCCGTAGTCTTCGGCTTCCGAAGGAGAACAGGGAATGAGCCGCAGATGGCTAAGCGCTGCCGTGGTGGCCGGAATGATGATCACGCCGGCCATGGCCAGTCAGGACGACAAGCCGATCACTTCGCGCGACCCGGACGCCATGGATGTGGCCAAGACGCCGATCACGGACCTCAACGTAGGCCGCGACGATGAGATACCGCCGCTGCTGATCAAGGCCTCGACCGAGCCTTATTCGCTGGAGGGGCTTGGCAAATGCAGGCAGATCGCCGGGGCCATTCAGGAACTCGACGAGATTCTCGGCCCCGACATCGATCTTCCCGCCAGCGAGCGGGACCGCATCAGCGCCGGCCGCGTCGGCAAGTGGGTAGTCGCGTCGTTCATTCCATTCCGGGGGCTGATACGCGAAGTCTCAGGTGCCAATGCCCAGGACCGCAAGGTGAATGCGGCAATCCAGGCCGGCCTGACGCGCCGGGGCTTCCTTAAAGGCGTTGGGAAGACGATGGGGTGCAGATACCCGGCATCCCCCGCACCCGCCAGCGTTGTTCAGGCGCGGCTGACTGAGATGAAGGCAGCGGAAACGAAATCCAAGTCACGCAAGAAAACCGCGTCCGGAGATGAGATCGCGTACAAGTCGGAACCGGAGGCGAAGCAACCCGCGCCCAAAAACTGATTCCCTTGGCGGTCCGTCATTTTGCTAACGCGGGAGGGCTCATCCCGGGCTCCCCGACGTCAGCGCCTGGCTTCCGCCAGTTCCTTATCCAGATCGGCCACGATTTCCGCCCGTATGGTTGAGGCGAGCGCCCTGTCTGCAGCGATGGAGGCACGGGCAAGGCGCAGGCCCTGAAGGACAGCCACCCGGGCGGCCTTCGGCTCACCTGTGCAGATGATCATCTCATTCCTGTTAGGTGATGGGGTGTGCGTATGCCGGGCGCCGTCGGCGGGGCAATCCTCATCCACGACCATCGTCCTGTGGAGGGTCCGGCCGCCATCCTGCTGGACGATGCTGAGGGAGCGCTTCCTGCCGTCAGCCGAAACGGTTTCCTCGACGCGCGGCGCTCGCGCCCGAGCTTGCAGAGCGTAACCTTGCGCCTTTAAGGCATAGTCGAGCGAATGGGACGCGCGCCTCAGTGCGGCCGTGGCCTGCCGCTGGGCTTGTTCCTGCTGCTCCCCGGCCATGCGCGCCGCTTTCAGCGATGCCTCGGCCTCCATGTGGATGCCTCGCGCGGCCGGAACAGGCGGCACAGGAGGAACCGGAGGAACAGGAGGAACAGGAGGAACAGGAGGCAGCGGAGGAACAGGGGCCACGGGAACGCCGTTCGCACGGTAGTGCCGCGGAAGCTCCGGCACGACGGGCGGTACGGATTGCGGCGCAGCAACGGCCTCTCCCGTAGGGATCGCTCCGGCCTCGCGAGCGGGCATCGTCGCGTCGGGAGCGGCGACGGCCGGGTCAGCGTCCGAACTGAAGCGAGCGCCCATGGCCAGTCCCGGATCCTCCGCTTCCGCCTCGCTGACAGTCGCGGTTGCCGGCACCCCGATGACGGCGGCCGCGAAGAGGCTGCGGCCGAGAATGCGCCGCGTCATCGGGACTTCCTTGGCGGCGAGCGCCTTCAGGCGCTGGATGATCGGCTTCCCCGATGACAGCGGCCCCGCCATAGGTGCAGCCAGGCTCAACCGGGCATCGCCTGTCATGGAAGCAATCAGGCGGCCGTAACGCGCCTTCTCCGCCCGACTGCGACCAAGCATCACGCGTGAATCGCAGAACGCCTCCTGGTCCGCGCGAACGGCTCGCCAGGCCGACCAGCCAAGGGGATTGAACCAGTGCAGCGCGAACAGCGGCTGCATGAGTATGAGGGCAAGCAGGTCATTGCCCTTGTGGTGCTCCAACTCGTGCGCGATGACGAAATCCGATATTTCGCAGTCGGCGTCGGCGAGGAAGCCTTGCGGAAGCACGATGACCTTGTCGAATATGCCGAACGCGAGCGGCGCACGCACCGCCGGCGTCTCGACGATGCGGACAGCGTCGGCCCGGGCGACCAGCTTCGCGCCTTCCAGCAGATCGCGGCGCATTCCGCGATAGGTCAAAGCCCGCCAGATGATGAAGGCTGCAGCACCGCTCAGCCAGACACCGGCGACGATGGCGCCGAAGTCCACCTGAGACCAGAACGAGGGCTCTGCGACGGGTGTGGCAATGCCCTCAGCCAGTGTGCCCGTCATAGGCAGCGTTCCTGCCACAGACGAAACCTCCCCCTCCGGCCCGCCGCCCCGCCCCACCTCGACAGTATCGAGCGCAAGGTCGAAATGCGGAACGAATTCCGGGCGCACCACCAGGGGCGGGATGACAAGCCGTATCATCGGCAAGGCCCAGAGGGCGTAGGCCGCGCCCGGCCCGAACCACCGCACGACCGGTCGCCGGACAGCCAGTACCAGACCCATGAGCACACCCGTCGCGACGAGCGTATCGGTAAGCCAATCGATCATGACTTCAGCTCCCTCAGAAGGGCTTCGATTTCAGCTATGTCGTCGTCCGTAAGAGCCTCGCTCTCGGCGAGGTGTGCAAACAGAGGCGCTGCTCGTCCGCCGAACAGGCGATCGACGAGACGGCGGCTTTCCGCGCCTACATAATCCGCGCGCCGGATGCGCGGCGTGTACAGGAACCGCTTGCCATCAGCCTCGGTGTCGAGCGCCCGCTTCGCCACCAGACGCGAGAGCAGCGTCTTGACAGTTGGCAGGCTCCAGTCCCGGGTCTCGCAGACCCGCTTGCAGACATCCTGGGCCGTAAGGGGACTTTCATCCCAAAGCGCCTCCATCACCGCGTGTTCGGCTTCGGAAATCCGCTCGGGCAACTCTGCGTCCACGCACCGCTCCAATGTTGACAGATGTAATCGACTACATCTGTAATTGTGAACGGCAGATGAATGGTTGGTCAGGCTTTGCGGAGGGCAAGCGCCAGCTGGATGAGGAATACCCCGCGCACGATGAAGCTGATCGCCACCAAGGTCGCTAGAAAAGCAAGGCCGACCCAGGCGCCGGAGAGCAGGAGAATGAACCCCAGCACAACGTCCAGACCGCCAAGCAGAAGCCGCCAACCGCGATCCTCCCGCACGCGAACGGCGAAGGCAATCTGGAACACGCCCGACAGGATCAGCCAGAAGCCGATCGCGACGACGAGTGAAAGTGCCCCGGCCACCGGGTTCGCAATTGCAAATACCCCCGCGAGAAGAGCGAGAATGCCCAGCAGCAGCTCTGTCCATCGGGCGCGCCTGGACAGGGCGGTCCAGCCAGCGGCCAAAGCCGCCACGCCGCAAACCACCAGCGCGATACCCAGAAGCAGCCCTGTCGCGACGCCCGACACCAGCGGGTTCACAAGGACGATCAGCGCCACCAGCAGGAGCAGCAGACCATAGGCCATCACCCAGCCCCACGAACTGCCGGGCGTCCTCTCGATCTGGCGGACGACGGGATCATGCCCCACGTCTGGAGTGAGCAGCGGATCTGGTTCGGTGCGTTCCATGACCGGTCCTTTCTGGACAACCCAATGCCCGAGCCATCTGGAAGTTGCCCGCTCCCGGTCCGTTCAGCCAAAAAAAGGAAAAAGGGCGGCGTAGCCTTGCCGCTACGCCGCCCTCCTCTCGTTCACCGCAATGCGGCGAAATGCCGTATCAGTACACGCGTGCCTTGGGCTTGATGTACTCGACATCGTCCGTGAGCGTGTATTCGTGGACCGGACGGTAGTCGATGCGGACCTCGCCGCCCTTGCCGCCCCAGCCGTTGAACCAAGTTGCGGTGTGCTTCATCCACTCCGCATCGTCCCGGTTCGGGAAGTCCTCATGCGCGTGTGCGCCGCGGCTTTCCTTGCGGTTCTGTGCGCTATGAAGCGTCACGGTCGCCTGCGAGATCAGGTTGTCCAGCTCCATCGTCTCGACGAGGTCGGAGTTCCAGATCAGGCCACGGTCGCTGACGCTGATATCGTTCATCCGCTGATAAGTCTGCGCAAGCTTTTCCTTGCCTTCGACCATCAGCTCGTCGGTGCGGAACACCGCCGCGTGCAGCGACATGGTGCGCTGCATCTCGGTGCGGATTTCCGCCGTGGAGGAACCGCCCTTGGCGTGACGGAAGTGGTCGAGGCGCGTAAGGGCCAGGTCTGCCGAGTCCTTCGGCAGTTCCGGCTGCTTGGCTTCGGGCGTCAGCAGTTCCTTGAGGCGGTGGCCGGTAGCACGGCCGAACACCACGAGATCGATCAGCGAGTTCGAGCCCAGACGGTTCGCTCCGTGGACCGAGACGCAGGCCGCCTCGCCCACTGCGAAGAGACCCGGAACGACCGTTTCGGGGTTGCCGTCAGGACCGATGGTCATGACTTCGCCGTGGTAGTTCGTGGGAATGCCGCCCATGTTGTAGTGGACCGTGGGGACCACCGGCAGCGGCTGGCGCGTGAGGTCCACGCCTGCGAAGATCTTGCCGCTCTCGGTGATGCCGGGCAGGCGCTCCGCCAGAACCTTGGGATCGATGTGATCGAGGTGCAGGTAGATATGGTCCTTGTGCGGACCGACGCCGCGGCCTTCGCGGATCTCCATCGCCATCGAGCGCGAGACAACGTCGCGGCTGGCAAGGTCCTTGGCCGACGGTGCATAGCGCTCCATGAAGCGCTCACCTTCGGAGTTGGTCAGGTAGCCGCCTTCGCCGCGAGCGCCCTCGGTGATGAGGACGCCGGCGCCGTAGATGCCGGTCGGATGGAACTGCACGAACTCCATGTCCTGCAGCGGCAGGCCGGCACGCAGCACCATGCCGCCGCCGTCGCCGGTGCAGGTATGGGCCGAGGTCGCGGTGAAGTAGCAGCGGCCATAGCCGCCGGTGGCCAGCACCACAGCCTGCGCGCGGAAGCGGTGGATCGTGCCGTCGTCCATGCACAGCGCGATCACGCCGACGCACTTCCCGTTCTCCATGATCAGGTCGATCGCGAAGTATTCGATGAAGAAGTCCGCCGCATACTTCAGCGACTGCTGGTACAGCGCATGAAGCATGGCGTGGCCGGTACGGTCGGCAGCCGCGCAAGTACGCTGTACCGGCGGGCCTTCGCCCATGTTCTGCATGTGGCCGCCGAAGGGGCGCTGGTAGATCGTACCGTCCGCGTTGCGGCTGAAGGGCACGCCTGCGTGCTCCAGTTCGTAGACCGCAGCCGGAGCCTCGCGCACCATGTACTCGATCGCATCCTGGTCACCCAGCCAGTCCGACCCCTTGACGGTGTCGTACATGTGCCAGGTCCAGTGGTCGGGCGTGTTGTTCTTGAGGCTGGCGGCAATGCCGCCCTGCGCCGCCACGGTGTGCGAGCGGGTCGGGAACACTTTGGTGATGCACGCCGTCCTCAGGCCGGCTTCGGCCGAACCCATGGTGGCGCGCAGGCCCGAACCGCCGGCGCCGACGACGACGGTGTCGTAAGTGTGGTCGATGATCTTGTATGCGGGCGCGGACATTATGCGTGAGCTCCCAGCGCGAGGCGAATGACGCAGAAGACGCCGAAGGCGCCGCCGCCGATGGCGGCCAGGTTAAGCGCGATCAGCAGGAACAGCTTGTTCGCGTCGTGGACGTAGTCTTCGATGAGGATCTGGAGACCGAGCCGGGCGTGCCAGAAGACCGAGACCACCAGCAGGATGATCATCACCGCCGGGACGGGCCGCGAGATCCACTCGACCACCGTGCCGTACGACATGTCAGGCAACAGCAGGATCGACACCACGAGGAAGAGGACAGTCAGCAGGTTGCTGAGAGCCGTGAAGCGGTGCACCAGCCAGTGATGCACGCCGCCCTTGGCCGAGCCGAGGCCGCGTACGCGACCGATGGAGGTTCCGTTACCCATGTTTCCTTACCTCAGCGAAGCAGCAGGATCGCCCAGAAGGCGATGGTCAGCAGCACGCCCGCGATCGGGCAGATGGTGGCCCAGGTCTTGTTGACCTTGAGCTCGTAACCTGCGCCGGTGTCCAGCACGAGGTGGCGAAGACCGCTGCACATGTGCGAGAAGAAAGCCCACGATATGCCCACGAGCACCAGGTAGCCGATCGGCGTCGTCATGGCCCAGGCGAACGTCGCGTAGGAAGCAGGGCCTCCCGCGAGCGCTCCGAGCCACCACAACAGCACACCGAGGCCTACAAGGGCCATGCCATCGCCGGTGATGCGATGCAGGATCGACACGAACATGTGCGGGCCCCACTTCCAGATCTGGAGGTGCGGCGAGAGCGGACGGTTCTTGGTCCCGGCATTTGCCATGGCGCTTACGAATCCCCTTGCCTGCGGCAGTGTCATGAACTGCCCTCATGCAAGCCCCCTTAGACAAATCGAGCCACGGTGCAAGGGTATCGCACCCATGCCCTCGCCGGACTGGTCACTGCTAAACCCGCGCTCTAAAGGAGCGCTCATGAATCGCAGTCTATTTATCGCCGGCCTGGGGATCGCTTCGGCTCTGGCTTCCCATGCCGCATACGGAGCGACGCCGGACACAGGTTCGCTCCCTGCCCTTGCGCAGGCCTGCGCCGGAAACGACGCGTGGGACGCCCCGGCTCCGCCTGCCCGCATATTCGGCAACACCTTCTACGTAGGCACGTGCGGCATCTCCGCCATCCTGGTGACCGGGAAAGAGGGCCACGTGCTCGTCGACGCCGGCGTGCCCACGGCTGCGCCCCTGGTGCTCTCCAGCATCCGTCGCGCCGGCATCGACCCCAGGGACATCCGCTGGATCGTGACCAGCCACGAACATTTCGATCACGTCGGAGCGCTCGCGGCGCTTCAGAAGGCCACAGGTGCAAGGATAGCCGCACTGGCAACGCAGAAGGCGGCCCTGGAAAGCGGCCGCCCCCACAGGGATGATCCCCAGTTTGCCGTCCTTGACCCTATCGCGCCCGCAGTCGTCGCCCGTACGCTGAAGGACGCAGACACGGTGGCCGTCGGCTCCATCGCCCTGACCGCCCATGCGACACCCGTCCACGCGCCGGGCTCGACAAGCTGGACATGGCGATCCTGCGCAGGCGCAGGCAACTGCCGCACGATCACGTACGCCGACAGCTCCTCCACGATCTCCGCCGATGGATACCGGTTCAGCGATCACCCCGCCCGCGTGGCGCAGATCCGGCGCGGGCTGCCGGTCATGGCCGGCCTTCCCTGCGACATCCTCCTGACGCCCCATCCCGGCCAAAGCGCAATGATGGAGCGCTTCGCAGGCCGCAAACCCCTGTCGGATGCCAGCGCCTGCCGCGCTTACGCCAAGGCTGCGCAAGTGCGATTTGAAGACCGCCTTTCCGATGAGGGCCGCAAGTGAGCTGGAAAGTTACCGCATTCGCCCCCCGTCCCACTATCGAGGGCGCGCTTGTCGCTCATGAAGACGCTTGGGACTGGGATCCGGAGATCGTCCTGTCCGGACGCGAGGTTGCGGAGGACCAACCGGACGACTGGCAACTCGAAGCCTGGCTCGATCGAAAGCCCACCAGCAGGGATAAGCAGGCCATCCTGGCGCTGTTCGCGGAAGAGAGGCCTGATCTCCTCATCGAGGAACTGCCGGACACGGACTGGCTCGTCGCCAGCCAGGAAGGGCTGGAGCCCATCCGCGCCGGGCGTTTCCATGTCCACACGCCTGACCATCCCGCGTCTGAAGATCCCGCCGTCGTCGACTTCGTGATCCCGGCCAGTCAGGCGTTCGGCACCGGGCATCATGCCACCACCGCCGGCTGCCTTGCCATGCTCACGCACATGAAGGCGCAGGGGCTCGTGATTCGCAACTGCGCCGATATCGGAACCGGAACCGGCCTGCTCGCCTTCGCGGCGCTTGCCTTGTGGCCCCGCGCCCTCGCGACGGCCAGCGATATCGACGCTGTCTGCGTGGGTGTGGTGGAGGATAACGCAGCCGCCAACGGCGTGGCGATAGGCGCGCGTCCGGGCGAACTGGTGATGACGGTCGCGAACGGAATGGCCCATCCCGTCCTTGAAGCACGAGGGCCTTACGACCTCATCCTCGCCAATATCCTCGCGGGGCCGCTCGTTTCGCTTGCTCCCGACTTCGGCAAGGCCCTTGTGCCCGGCGGGCACCTGCTGCTGGCAGGCTTGCTGGAGACGCAGGAGGCGGCCGTGCGTGCAGCCTGCCGTAAGGCGGGGCTGCGCCTCGCCGCGCGGATGGTCAACGGGGACTGGTCCATCTTGTGGCTGCGCAAGCGACCCGCTTGATTTCATCCGCATCGGAGCACCCGAGCCGAGGGCTCCCGGAGAGGCGGTCCTGAATCGAAAGGATGACCTCGATCGATCTGGCGGCCACCCTGCCAAAGACGGGACGGCACGGGTTTGAACGTAAACGGACATTAACCAAATTCGGTGTTTCGCGTTTAAATAATTGCGGCGATGTTGGTCGCCGACAGGGGGTTGGCCGCCACCACTCGAAAGGCACCAGCCATGGAAGATATCAAGACCGAGCGCCCGTCCGTGGTGATCGGGCCGCTCGGGGAGCCGCTAAGCGACGAGAACCTGCCGCCTCCCAACACCTCGCGCTGGGTGGTGCGGCGCAAGGCAGAGGTCGTTGCAGCGGTGAACGGCGGCCTGCTTTCGATCGCCGAGGCGTGCGAGCGCTATGGCCTGACGCTGGAAGAGTTCGCCTCCTGGCAGCGCTCTGTCGAGAGGGAGGGTATGGCGGGCCTGCGCGCCACGCGGGTGCAGCATTACCGCCAGGTTCATGAGCGGCGCGGTCGTTTCAGCTAAGGCTTCACGCCACGGGCGCCCCCTGCCCGTGGCGCCGTGCTGGCTGGCTCCGCCGTGTCGGCTATGCCGCCTCTAGTCGGCCGTCCTGACGATCTCGGCCCAGGCGGCTTCGTCGATCACTTCGATGCCCAATTCGGCCGCCTTCTTCAGTTTCGATCCCGCACCTGGTCCGGCGACGACCAGATCCGTCTTCGGTGACACGGAACCGGCCGCCTTGGCGCCCAGCCGCTCCGCCTGAGCCTTGGCCTCATCGCGGCTCATTGTCTCCAGCTTGCCCGTAAAGACCACGAGTTTCCCGGAGACCGGGCTTTCCAGCGTCTCGACGATGTAAGGGGGCGGAGAAACTTCGCTCAGCAGGTCGTCCCAGACCTGCCGGTTGTGCTCCTCGTGGAAGAAGTCGCCCAGCGCCTCCACCACCACGGGCCCGACGCCGTCAATCGATACGAGTTCGGCATAGGCGTCACTGGCATCGTGCGCGGCCGCTTCGCCGTCCTTCACATGCGCCTGTTCCGCAAGGGCGCGCAGCTGCGGCAAAGTGACGGCGCGCTTCATGAGGTCGCGGGCGGTGACGGCCCCCACGTGGCGAATGCCAAGTCCGAAAAGAAGCCGGGCCGCATCAGGCTGCCGCTTGCTTTCCACAGCTGCCAACAGGTTGTCCACAGACTTGTCCTTCCAGCCTTCGAGGGCAAGGATATCCTGCCTCCGCCGACGCAGACGGAAAATGTCCGCCGGGCTCTCGAGCCAGCCCCTGGCAAAAAACTCCTCGATGGTCTTCTCGCCCAGCCCTTCGATGTCGAGGGCGGCGCGGCTAACGAAGTGTTTCAGGCGCTCCGTGCGTTGCGCCGGGCACACGAGGCCCCCGGTGCAACGGACGTCCACCTCCCCCTCGGCCGCAACGGCCTCGGACCCGCACTGCGGGCAATGATCCGGGAAGGTATAGGGATCACGCGCCACCTCGCGGGTGAGGTTATCCACAACCTGTGGAATAACGTCGCCGGCGCGCTGCAGAACGACGCGGTCCCCCGGCCGCACACCGAGCCGCGCGATCTCGTCTCGGTTATGCAGGGTGACGTTCGTCACGGTCACGCCTCCGACAAGCACGGGCTTGAGACGACCGACCGGAGTCAACTTGCCCGTGCGGCCGACCTGTATGTCGATGGCTTCGAGCACGGTTTCCGCACGTTCGGCAGGGAACTTGTGCGCCAATCCCCAGCGCGGCGCTTTCGCCACGAATCCGAGCCGCTGCTGCAGATCGAGCCTGTCGACCTTGTACACCACGCCGTCGATCTCGAACGGCAGGGCGGCCCGCGCGTCGCGGATGGCACGATAGGCCTCGAGCATCTCTTCAAGTGAATTGCACAGGCGGAACTGCGGCGAGACCGGCAGCCCCCACCGCTCGATCCGACGGATCACCTCATGCTGCGTTTCGCCCGGCACCGCGCTCACCGCGCCCCAGCCGTGGGCCCAGAACCGCAAGGGTCGCTTCGCCGTGACGGCGGCATCTTTCTGCCGCAGCGACCCTGCGGCAGCGTTGCGGGGATTGGCGAATTGGCGGACCTTCGTGTCGTCGAACGCCTCCCCCCGCGCATCCGCCAGGGCGCGCGCGTCGTCCATCAGCTGGGCGTTGAGTGCGAGAAACGCAGCCTTCTCCATGTAGACCTCGCCGCGCACCTCGAAGACGTCTGGAACATCGTCGCCCCGCAGTTCCTGCACGATGTCGGCGATGTGCGCGACGTTGGGCGTGACATCCTCACCCACCTGCCCGTCCCCGCGCGTCGCAGCGCGAACAAGCCTGCCGTGCTCGTAGCGCAGGGAGCAGGACAGCCCATCGATCTTGTCCTCCGCCGTGACGGCAAGCGGGGCATCGGCCGGGAGGGAGAGGAACCGGCGAACGCGGGCAAGAAACTCTGCCACTTCCTCATCGCTGAAGGCGTTGTCGAGGCTCATCATCCGCACGGCGTGCGTCACTTTGCCAAGCGGCGATGCACTGACTTCGTGTCCCACCTTGTTGGTGGGCGAATCCGCACGAACGAGGTGGGGGTAAGCCGCCTCAAGCGCGGCGTTGCGGCGGACCAGAGCGTCGTACTCCGCGTCCGCGATCTCCGGCGCATCCTCGACATGGTAGAGCCTGTTCGCCCGGTTGATCTGCCGCGCGAGGCGCATCAGTTCGTTGGCGGCTTCAGCTTCGGAAGGGAGGGTGTCAGTCATTGTCGAGAAGTCCGGGTGTGGTGGCGCATGGCCTTTGTCGCGCTCTAGCCTGCAGACGGCAAGAACGGGAAGTATCGTCTGCTACGGGCGGGGCGCCCCGCTTAGATGATGACGCGTTGCGGCGGCATCTGCTTGTCGAAGGCTTCGCCGGCATAAGGCCCTTCGCGCCCGACCCAATGTAGAAACACGTGAGCAGACCAGTCGTTCGGATTGGGAGTCGTGCGACCGTGGTGATGATGGACACCCTGGTACAGCACGGCGTCGCCCGCGTTCATGGCGACCGAGCCCGTCGCCTCCTCCGCACCGAAACCGGCGTCCGCGCGTTCGTAAGGCCTCTCGACCCGCTGCGATGCAACTTCGAGGGCCCAGGGCCGGTCATGCAAGTAGGCCAGCGTCAACGAGAGCGAATGCTCGCAGGCATAGCGATCCCCGTGCACGCGGCAGATGTCTCCGCCCCGATAGAGCCGGAAATAGGCGTACGTGGGCAGGATCGGCTCGCCCACCAGCCGTTCTATGGCGGGCGTCATACCCCAGTGAAACGTGGCCAGCGGCGCATAGTGAAACCCGTAGATCTCACTGGCGGCCTGCCTCAGCAGCGGTCCTTCCCGGCGAAGCTGTTCCAGGCTGACACCTTGCTGGCGAAGGTCCGCCTGCATCCGGGCCATGAAGCCGTTGGCCACCTCCCTGGGCAGGAAAGCGGGAAGCGGCGCATAGCCATCGCGCCGGTAAGCGGCTGTTACGTCATCCGTCACAAGGTATTCCTTCGTTTCAGGCCCGGACGAGGAGTCGGTCGGCCTGTGCACGCGCTTCGTCGGTCACTTCGGCCCCGGAGAGCATGCGGGCGATTTCTTCCTTCCGCTCGGCGGCGCTCAACGGGGTGACGGAGGTGCGCGTGACCGTTCCCTGGCTCGATTTCGCGATCATGTAATGGCGATCTCCCCGTGCCGCGACCTGCGGAGAGTGAGTCACGGCCAGAAGCTGCCCGTTCGCCGCCAGGCGGGCCAGCCGCTCGCCAATGGCGTCGGCCACGGCGCCGCCGACGCCGCGGTCGATTTCGTCGAAGATTACAGTCGCGGCGCCGCCCTCTTCCGCGAGCGCCACCTTCAACGCGAGAATGAAGCGCGAAAGCTCTCCGCCACTGGCGATCTTGCCCAGAGGCGCGAAGTCCGAGCCCGGGTTGGTGCTGATGAGAAACTCTACCGCATCCATTCCCGAGGCACTCCAACGCTCCTCCGGCAGCCGCACGACCGAGGTCCGGAAACGGGCCGCGTCGAGCTTCAAGGGCGCCAGTTCGGCCGCTACCGCGGCGTCGAGCCGACGCGCCGCTGCGCGGCGCACGTCATGCAGCGCGCCCGCCTTTTCCCTATAGGCCAGACCCGCCTTCTGCGCGGCCTTCTCCAGCTCGACGATATGCTCGTTCCCGCCCTCGATATCGTCGAGAGCTGCCCGCATCTCGGCCATCTTCACCGGAAGATCGTCCACCTGGCAGCCGTGCTTGCGGGCGGCGGCGCGCAGGTCGAACAAGCGCGTCTCGATCCGGTCCAGTTCGGCCGGATCGAAGGCGAGCGCTTCTGCCGCGCGTTCCAGCTTGTCCTCAGCCTCTCCGGCTTCGATCACCGCGCGGTCCAGCGCCGCGAGCGCTTCTCCCAGAAGCTCATGCTCACCTGCGATGCGGTCCAGCCGACGCGCCGCACCGCGCAAGTTCGCGAGCGCCGAATCGGACCCACTCCAGAGGTGCTGCAGCGCGGCCAGGTCATCCGCCAGCTTCTCCCCCTTCTGCATGTCCGCCCGTGCGTTCGCGAGCAACTCCTCCTCCCCCGCTTCGGGGGCAAGCTGGGTGAGTTCGGCCAGATGCGCCAGCAGCAGGTCCTGATCCTCGGCGGCCCGCAACACACGATCCCGGGCGAGATCGAGCACGTCCTGCGCCGCGCGCCACGCCTTCCACGCCGCCTCGACCTCGACCACTTCACCACCGGCGAACCGATCCAGCAAGGCGCGGTGCCCGCGGGCGTTGACGAGCCCGCGATCATCGTGCTGCCCATGGATCTCCACCAGCGCGGGAGCGATTTCGCGAAGCAAAGCGACACTTACGCTCTGATCGTTGAGGAAGGCCTTCGACCCGCCATCGGCACGAAGCTGCCGTTTGAGGATGAGCGGTTCACCGGGTTCAAGCTCCAGCCCCGCCTCGTCGATCACGGTCAGGACCGATGCAGGCAGCGCGGAAACGTCGAAGCTGGCCGTCACGCTCGCACGGTCCTCTCCCCCGCGCACGAGGCCGCTGTCGGCTCGGTTTCCCAGCACGAGTCCCAGGGCATCGAGGAGAATCGATTTACCCGCACCCGTTTCGCCGGTCAGCACGCCGAGCCCTCGGGCGAAATCAAGATCGAGAGCCTCGATCAGGACGATGTTACGGATGGAAAGCCGACTGAGCATGTTCGCCAAGCGTTCTAGCGGATGGCGAAAGCCTCGTCACCCCGCTTCGCGACCTTGTGTGTGCAGTCGTGGAAAGTGACGCGACGGGCGGAGTCGAAGCTCCACCCGTGCCTTCGGCGATCTTCAGAAGTTCGACTTGATCGTGAAGCCCCAGGTCCGGGGATCGCCCGGAAGACCGGCGATGAGGCCGGTGTTGCCCGGTCCGACGAAGAGCTGCTCGAAGTAGTCCTCGTCGAAGGCGTTGCGCACCCAGGCGTAGACATCGAAGCCGCCCTCGGTCCGGAAACCCGCCCGGAAGTTGTGCAGGCTGTAGCCGTCGATCCAGGTATAGGCCGAGGGGCTGGGATTGGACGAGAAGTTCGTGCGGACACTGCCATCATAGCCGAAGTAGACCTCGCCCTCGCGACCCAGAAGCGACACCGGCCTGTTCGCCTCCGCGCCGAACGAAAACGACCACTCCGAGATGCCGGGGAGACGCTCTCCGGAGATGTCGCAGTTCGCGGGGCTGAGGCCGGGCGTGCCCGGAGCCGCCGGAACCTGGCCCGCTTGCGCGGTCGTACCGCCGGAAAGCTCAGGCGGGCACGGCGCATCTACGAACTTGCGGTACGTGGCGTCCGTGTAGGCACCGTTGGCATAGGCGTTGAACCGCTCGCTGGGACGGATCGAGAAATCCACCTCAACGCCCTGCGATCGCACCGCACCGGCATTGGCGAGATAGCCGCGAAGGACGCCGAACTGGCCGTTGTTCACGTTCGCCTGGTAGTTCTTGATGTCCGTCCGGAAGATCGAGAGATTGAAGGTCGCCTTCCGATCCCAGAACTGCGTCTTGAGCCCTGCCTCGTAGTGGTGGACCGATTCGGGCTTTACGGTCGCCACATCGTAGAGAGGCGTCACGTTGTCCTGTGCAAGCGGCACGCCGTTCTGATTGATGCCGCCCGACTTGAAGGACTTTGCGTAGGTGGCATAGACCAGCACGTCCGGCGCGACCTTGTAGCTGGCGGTAAAGTCGTAGCTGAAGTTCCAGTCGCTGAAGCTTGGGGAGATTTCCTGCGGCGTGAAGATCGCCAGCTGCGCCGCCTGCAACGCGGTGGGGGTGCGGGTCGCCAGCACTTCGTTGCCGGCGGCGTCGAACACCCGCCGCTGATAGAAACCTTCCTTCTTGTCGTAGTTCAGGCGGACGCCCGGCTGCAGGGTGAGTTCCGGCGTCACGTGCCAGCTCAGCTGCCCGTAGAGCGCGGCGCTGGTGTTCTTGAGGTACTGGGTGTTGTAGGCAACCAGCCCGTTCAGCGTCGCCGGATCGTTCGACAGCGGGTTCGACGGGGCTATGCTCCAGCGGCTCGACGCGGCGCCATGTTCCTCGGTGCCTTGCGTGTCGATGCGCTGGTAGAACCCGAAGGCGCCCACGACGAAGTCGATCGCGTCGCTGCTGTAGTTGTACCGCAGCTCCTGTGTGTACTGGTCCTGCTGCGAGGGGTTCTGCGACTTGCTGACGATCGGCAGGCCCGTGAAGTCACGGTCGTTCGACGGGTCCCAGTCCCAGAACCGCCATGCCGTGATGGACGACAGCGTACCGGGCCCCACCTCCCACTTCACACGCAAAGAGGCGCCGCCGATCTTGTTCTCGGCCTGCAGCGGCGTGTCGAGATCGGTCCTGCGATCGAAGGGGTCGCGGCTAACGGGCGCGTAACCCTGCGCCGCCGCTAGAGCCTCGAACTGTCGGTTGAGCGCGCGCTGGGTTGCCCCCGTCCGGACGTAGACCGATCCGCAGCAGTTGGCGTCCTGCGCGCTGAAATCGCCGGCAAGCGTAATGTCCAGCGTCTCGGTCGGCGTCCACAGCAGCTGTCCGCGAAGTCCCAGATTGTCCTGGCTCTGGATCCACTGGCTGGTGGTGACATTGTAGATGGTGCCACGCCGGTCCGTGGTGGAGATCGCGAGGCGCGCCGCCACGGTTTCACTCAAGGGGCCGGAGATCGCCGCCTTGGCCTGCTTGAAGTTGTAGTTGCCGAGCGAAACTTCCACCCTTCCTTCGAAATCGAAGGCAGGCTGGTTCGTTGTGATGTTGATGGCGCCTGCCGTGGTGTTCTTGCCGTAAAGTGTACCTTGCGGACCGCGCAGCACCTCGACCTGCGCGACGTCAAGGAAGTCGAAAGTCGCGGAAGCCACGCGCGAGTTGTAGACATCGTCCACATAGATGCCGACGCCCTGCTCGATGCCATCGTTGGTCAACCCGAAAGGCACGCCCAGTCCGCGGATGTTGACCGCCGTGTTGCGCGGATTCGAGGAGTAGAACTGGAGCGTGGGCGTCAGCTGCTGCAGGCGGCCGACGTTGAACGATCCCGTGGCGTCGATGTGTTCGCCGCCAACGACTGAGATGGCGACGGGAACGTCCTGGCTCGATTCCTGCCGGCGTCGGGCAGTGACGAAGATTTCGCCGCTTCGGTCGCTGGCCCCGGTCCCTACGGAGCTGGGGCTTTCCTTCGGTGCTTCGGCAGCGACGGTGGCAGCGGCCGCCGTGGCAGTTGGTTCCATGATGTCGGCGCGGGCCGGCGCGATACCGGTAGCCGCGGACGCAAGAGTGGTCGTGGCAAGCAGAATGCTGCGGACAAACGAAGTCATGTTCAAATCCTTTGTCAGGGAATTGAATGCATCCGGCTGTCCGGTTTGCACCTGCTGTTCGGCCGCCCCCTCCGGGCCGGCAGGTATGGCGCGCTGTCCGGATCCGCGGCTTCGTGGTCGAATGCCGGGCCGGACTGATGTGAGAGGGGGAAATCAGGAAGCGCGCCTATGCGCCCCCCTGTTGCCGTCTCCCTCGTTCTGCGCTGTTGAGCCTTATATCTCAAGCCACGAGGTAGACAATAGATTTCAGCTATCGCGCCCTAAAGCGCAACTGCATTCCAGTTCGTGACAGGAAGCAGGCACGCGCTTTCACACCGCGGCTTCAGGCAAGCCCGGCGTGATGCGGTAAACCCGCGAGGATCAAGCGCTCTTGAGGATGATTCGCGCGGCTGAACCGCGCGTCTCGATCACGCCGCGACGTTTTCCGGCGCGTGCTTGGCCATCAGCTTGTAGGCACGGGCGTACCACGAGCTGCGGGGATAGTTCTCTTCCAGAACTGCAGCGGCCTTCTGCGCCTCTTCCGGGATCCCCAGAGAGAGATAGCCCTCAACCAGACGGTACAGCGCCTCGGGCGTATGGCTGGTGGTCTGGAAATTATCGACCACATTGCGGAAGCGCAGCGTCGCGGCGAGCCACTTGCCGCTGCGTTCGTAGGAACGACCAATGGTCATCTCCTTGCCCGCGAGGTGATCGTTCACAAGGTCGATCTTGAGCTGTGCGTCGCGCGCATACGTCGTGCCGGGGTAGCGACGCATCACGTCGGTGAGCGCCTGCTTGGCCTGCTCCGTCGCCTTCTGATCGCGGGTCACGTCGCTGATCTGTTCATAGTAGCAGATCGCGATGAGATAATATGCGTAGGGCGCATCCTTGTTGCCGGGATGGATCGACAGGAAGCGCTGCGCGGATTGGATAGCCTTGTTGTAGTCGCGTGCGGCGTAATAGCTGAACGCGCTCATCAGCTGGGCGCGGCGCGCCCACGGCGAATAGGGATGCTGACGCTCGACTTCGTCGAACAGCGCTGCCGCCTGTCGCGTGCGACCCGTGTTGAGGCGCTCCTGCGCAGCCGCGTAAAGCGTATCCACGTCACGTGCCACGTAAGCGGTGTCGCGGCTTTTGGCGCGTCCGCCGCATCCGGCAGTGAGAACGATCGCCCCTGCGGCGGCGATGAGAAAGGCGGTCTTGAGCGACGAGCGTGCGGTCATGGGACGGGTCTATAGCCAGCGCTTTGCTGAACGCCAAGTGAAGTTGCGCAGACCGGGAACAGCGAGCAGGGAAATGTCCCGAGTCTGTTCGTCCCTCCGACCCCGCTTCGCCCTCGGCGGGAAGGCGGCAGTCGAGGCGGGCAGATCAAAAAACCGGGAAACTTGCCGTTTCCTAGAAGGCGACGCTGCCCTAGTCTGCCAAGAATGTCCGGCAGCCACGACCTCTATTCTCCCGTCATGTCCGACGCCCTGGTGATCCTGGGTGCAGCGGGCATCGTCATCCCGGTTTTCAATCGTTTCCGCATCACGCCGGTCATCGGCTTCATCCTGGTGGGGCTTCTGGTGGGGCCGTTCGGCCTCGGTCGCCTGGTATTCGACCACCCCGGGCTTCACTACATCACCATCACCGATCCCGAAGGTCTGGAAATCTTCGCCGAGTTCGGCATCATCCTGCTTCTGTTTTCCATCGGCCTGGAACTGTCCTTCGCGCGCCTGTGGGACATGCGCCGGATGGTGTTCGGCCTCGGGTCGCTTGAACTCGTGGTCATTTCTGCGTCCCTGACCTTTATCCTTGCGGCGATCGGGCAGAGCTTTTCCGGTGCCCTGGCTCTGGGCCTTGCCCTTGCCCTCTCCTCGACCGCGCTGGTCCTCAAGATCACGGAGGCGACGACATCGGTTGGCAAGGCTGCGCTGGCCATGCTCCTGCTGGAGGACATCGCCCTCGTTCCGATCATCTTCCTTCTGGGCGCCCTCGGGCCGAGTGCGGGGGGCGGCGTGAACGCTCTGCTCGACACCCTGCTGTGGGGCACGATTGTCATCGTCGGCCTTCTGTTCTTCGGCCGCTATCTCCTGCCGCCGCTGTTCGCGCAGGCGGCCCGGACCAAGAGCCCTGAGCTTTTCCTAGCCGCGAGTCTGCTGGTCGTGATCGTCGCGTCTCTGGCAACGGCCGCAGCCGGACTTTCGCCGATCGTCGGCGCCCTTGTCGCGGGCCTGCTGATCGCTGAGACCGAGTATCACTCAGAGGTCGAACAGATTACCGAGCCCTTCAAGGGCCTTGCTCTCGGCGTGTTCCTCATCACCATCGGCATGAGCATCGACCTTGCCGTGGTGTGGGAGAATCTCGCCTCGATCGTCATCGCCACCGTGGCCGTGATCCTGCTCAAGGCTTTCGTCACCGGCGTCATGCTGCGCGTCATGGGGGCCCGTCGCGGCACCGCGATGGAGGCCGGCATTCTCATGTCGAGCCCATCGGAGACCACGCTGATCGTGCTCACGGCGGCCGCGACTGCGCAGCTGATCCAGCCGGGGACCGCGCAGTTCTGGCAGATCGTGACAGCGTTGGGCCTGATGGTGACCCCTCTGCTCGCCATGCTCGGCAAGGTCATGGCAAAGCGGGTCGACCGCGCCGAAACGCCTCACCGGCCGCCCGAAGACCAGACAAAGCCGCCCACGCTGATCGTGGGGTTTGGCCGCGTGGGTCATCTGGTGGCCGATATGCTGACGCGTCACGGCCGCCCCTATCTCGCGATCGACAGCGACGCCGATCTTGTCGCGCAGGGAAGACGGCTCGGTTACTCGGTGGCGTTCGGGAACGCTGGACGTGGAGACGCGCTCCTGCGCCTGGGAGCAGCCGATTCGGCAGCGGTCATCCTTACAATGGACGAGCCGGTTACCGCCCAGCGCATCGTGCGCAAATTGCGCATGCAGTTTCCGGACCTGCCGATCCTCGCCCGCGCCCGCGACGCCGACCACGCCGCGCAGCTCTACCGCGCAGGGGCGAGCTATGCGGTGCCGGAGACACTGGAAAGCTCACTCCAGCTGTCCGAAGCCGCGCTGGTTGAAACCGGCGTGGCCATGGGACCGGTCATCGCCTCCATTCACGAGAAGAGGGACGAGTTCCGCCAGATGATTATGGAGGAGGGTGGCCTGGCCGAGAAGCCGTCGCTGAAGACCGGGCAACTGCGCCAGTCCGCCTAAGTCCGCCCTTCACGGAACGAGCAGCTCGGCCCCGCTCTTCACGCGATCGAGCGCCACCAGTGTACGGAAGCTCGCGACCCATTCGTGGTCCGAGAACAGGCGGCGCGTCAGGGCTTCGTACGCCCGCATGTCCGCCGTGACGATGATCAGTACGAAGCTGGTGCCGCCGGTCGTATAGTAGCATTGCTGTACCTCCGGCGTCCCTCGGAACAGCGTCTTGGCGCGATCGATGCTGGCCGTGCGCTCATCGCGAAGGAAGACTTCCACAACCGCCGTCACGCCCAGCGACAGCGCCTCCGGATCCACGATCGCCACGTTGGCAGCAATGACACCGGATTTTTCCATCGCCGCGATACGGCGCTGCACCGCAGCGGCCGAAAGATTGACAGCTTCTGCGATCGTGCGCTGCGGCGTCTTGTTGTCGCGCTGCAGGATACGCAGAATGGCACGGTCGAAGGCATCGATATCGTCAGGTTTGCGCGGCATAACCGAGTGATTGTTGCAATCAGGGGGTAAATCAAGAGCGCAAAACCCGATCACATCCGTGTAATCGCTCGGTGTCCTTCCGGTGGAAAGCAGACATGGCCACTTCTGTCGAACATATTGGCGCCTCATCCTCCGCCGGTGCGACCGTTCGCGGCGTGCTGGCGGGAGCCGGCGCGGGGGCCTTGTGGGGGCTGGTCTTCCTTGCTCCCGAACTCGCGGCGGGGTTCGGGCCGCTGCAGCTCTCGATCGGGCGCTACCTGTGCTATGGTGCGGCGTCCGTTGCACTGATCGCGCCCCGGCTGCGCGCCGTCCTTGCAGCGCTGAAGCGGCGGGAATGGCTCAGTCTCGCCTGGCTCGCGCTCACCGGGAACATCGTCTACTACATCTTCCTTGCCGCCGCGGTGCAATCGGGAGGTGCCGCGCTCACCTCGCTGGTGATGGGCTTCCTTCCCGTGCTCGTCACCGTGATCGGCAGCCGAGACCACGGCGCCGTTCCACTCACCCGTTTGCTGCCTTCGCTTCTGCTCTGCGTGGCGGGCGGCGTCTGTATCGGGTGGCAGGCTCTCGCAGCGCCCTCGTCCGCCGCCACGGCGGATCGCCTTCTCGGCCTTGGTTACGCCGTCTGCGCGCTTGCATCGTGGACCACGTTCGCCGTCGCCAACGTGCGCTGCCTCTCCCGAACGCGGCTCTCCGTGCATGAGTGGAACCTGCTTACCGGTCTCCTCACCGGCGGCCTTGCCATGCTGCTCGTGCCTATATCGGTCTTCATGGATGACTGGAGCCGGCCGGCGGCCGAATGGCTGGTGCTGGCCGGCACCTCGACCGGCGTTGCCCTGCTGGCCTCCATCCTTGGCAACGCCTTGTGGAACCGAGCGAGCCGGCTGCTGCCCCTCACGCTGGTCGGGCAGATGATCCTGTTCGAAACGCTGTTCGCGCTGCTTTATGCCTTCGCTTGGGAAGGTCGCCTTCCGGCGGCGCTTGAGGTTGGCGCCTTCGGGCTGATTACGGCCGGGGTCGTCAGCTGCCTTTCAGCGCACCGACGCCCCTCGCTCGTCTGACGCGGGCTGCCTTTGCGGCGCCGCGTCAGCCGGCCAGCAACGCCTTCACCGATGCCAGAGCGTCAGCCGCCTTGCTGCCGTCCGGCCCGCCGCCCTGGGCCATGTCGGCGCGGCCGCCACCGCCCTTGCCGCCGAGCGTCTCGACCCCCTTGCGCACGAGATCGACAGCGCTGACCCGAGCGGTGAGATCGTCCGTGACGGCGGCGGCAACGCTCGCCTTGCCGTCGTTCACGGCGATGGCAACGGCCACGCCCGAGCCGAGCCGCTGCTTCGCCTGATCCAGCAGCCCACGCAGCTCCTTGGGATCCAGCCCCTGCAGGACCTGCCCTGAGAACTTGATACCGTTGACCTCTTCGTCAGCCGCCTCGGCCTGAGCCGAACCGCCACCGAGGGCCAGCGCCTTCTTGGCATCCGCCAATTCGCGTTCCAGCTTTCGGCGCTCGTCCAGCAAGGCGGCGACTCGTGCTTCCACCTCTTCAGGCGTCGTCCGCAGCAGGCCCGCCGCGTTCTTCAATGCGTTTTCGCGGCCAATGAGCCACTGCCGGGCCCCTTCGCCCGTCATCGCCTCGATACGCCGTACCCCTGAGGAGACCGCGCTCTCTGAAACGATGCGAAACAGGCCGATGTCACCCGTGGCGCGCACATGGGTGCCGCCGCAAAGCTCTACCGAGTATGTACGCTCACTCGAGCTGCGCCCCATGGAGAGCACACGAACCTCATCCCCATACTTCTCGCCGAAAAGAGCCATGGCACCCGCCGCGATCGCGTCGTCCGGGGTCATGAGCCGCGTAAGCACCTGCTCGTTCGCGCGGATTTCGGCGTTCACTTCCGCCTCGATCGCGGAGATGTCGTCTTCCGTCAGCGCCTTGGGATGTGAAAAGTCGAAGCGCAGGCGATCGGCGGCAACGAGCGAACCCTTCTGCGTCACATGGCCGCCAAGGCGGTTTCGCAGCGCCGCATGGAGCAGGTGCGTGGCCGAGTGGTTCGCGCGAACCGCATCGCGGCGCTCCACGTCGACGGCCAGATGAACTGCATCACCGACCTGGATGGTGCCCGATTCGACGATGCCGCTCATCGCATGAAGGCGCCCGAGCGGCTTTGAAGTATCCACGACCGCGATCCTGAGACCGTTGGCACCCAGGATCTCGCCCCGGTCGCCTTCCTGTCCACCGGATTCCCCATAGAAGGGCGTCTGGTTGGTCAGCACGACGACCTGTTCGCCCGCTTCGGCTGCCGCCACTTCCCTGCCGTCTTTCACAAGGGC
The DNA here is from genome assembly GCF_002916655.1 of Novosphingobium sp. HII-3. Taxonomy (GTDB): domain Bacteria; phylum Pseudomonadota; class Alphaproteobacteria; order Sphingomonadales; family Sphingomonadaceae; genus Novosphingobium; species Novosphingobium panipatense. The sequence continues at coordinate 725,583 of NZ_PPSM01000014.1, read as the reverse complement.
CACCACCTGGCCTTCGCCGGTCGTGGACGTGTAGCCGGTGAACTCGCTCGCGCCTTCGCGCTCCGCGATGTCGAACCAGACTTCGCTGTCCGCGGCCTGGCCAGAGCCCTTCCACGCCGCGCGCGCGGCGGCCTTCTGCTGCGCCATGGCGGCGTCGAACCCGGCCTTGTCAACGCCGATCCCGCGCGAACGCAGCGCATCCTCGGTCAGGTCATAGGGAAAACCGTAGGTGTCATAGAGCTTGAAGGCCGTTTCACCCGGCAGCTCACCACCCTCGTTCATGTCGGCCGTCGCCTCGTCGAGCAGGCGCAGGCCGTTGGAAAGAGTGCGGCGGAATTGCACCTCCTCGCGCTCCAGCGTCTCCTCGATCAGCGGCTGCGCACGACCGAGTTCGGGATAGGCCTGGCCCATTTCGGCCACCAGTGCCGGCACCAGGCGATGCATCAGCGGATCCTTCGCGCCCAGCAGATGGGCGTGGCGCATGGCCCGGCGCATGATGCGACGAAGCACATAGCCGCGGCCTTCGTTCGAAGGCAGCACGCCGTCCGCCAGCAGGAAACTGGTGGAACGCAGGTGGTCGGCGATGACACGGTGGCTGGCCCGGCTCTCGCCTTGCGCGGCGACGCCGGTCAGGCTTTCGGACGCTGAAATCAGAGCCTTGAAAGTATCAATGTCGTAGTTGTCGTGCACGCCCTGCATGACGGCCGAAATGCGCTCGAGCCCCATGCCGGTGTCGATGGAGGGCTTGGGAAGATTGCCGACAATCTCCCCGGCCGCCTGCTCGAACTGCATGAACACGAGGTTCCAGATCTCGATGAAGCGGTCGCCGTCTTCCTCGGGCGAGCCGGGAGGGCCGCCCCAGATGTGATCTCCGTGATCGAAGAAGATCTCGGAGCACGGGCCACAAGGGCCTTCGTCACCCATGGCCCAGAAGTTGTCCTTGGTGGCGATCCGGATAATCTTGCTCTCCGGCAACCCCGCGATCTTCTTCCACAGATCGAACGCTTCATCGTCGGTGTGATAGACGGTGACGAGCAGCTTTTCGGCAGGAAGACCCCACTCCTTCGTGAGCAGAGTCCAGGCGTGTGTGATCGCCTGTTCCTTGAAATAGTCGCCGAATGAGAAGTTGCCCAGCATTTCAAAGAACGTGTGATGCCGCGCCGTGTACCCGACATTGTCCAAGTCGTTGTGCTTGCCGCCGGCACGTACGCACTTCTGCGAGGAGGTGGCGCGGGGAACCGCGCGGGTTTCCAGCCCTGTGAACACGTTCTTGAAGGGGACCATACCGGCGTTCACGAACATCAGCGTCGGATCGTTGTAAGGAACGAGCGGCGCGGACTGGACGGCCTCGTGACCATTGCTGGCGAAATAGTCGAGGAAGGACCGGCGGATTTCGTTGGTCGTGTGCATGTTCGGGCCGATAAGCCACCCGCGCGAGGTGGGCAAGCGCAAGTCTACGGTCAGACTGTTCGAAAATCGCGATGACACGTCCGGCCCGTGCTGCGTGGCACCTCCGTATGGTTCCACGCAGCACCCCAGCGGACTGCCCGGACGGCATATACAACAACGCCCCGGCATTTCTGCCGAGGCGTTGTCGTTTTCATATTTCCGCCCTTGATCAGGCGTCGTCTTCTTCCGAAGGCCCGACCATCATTTCTTCGGCCAGCCCGTCCGTCTTTGCCCGGATGGCCTTTTCGAGACGCTCGCACACGTCCGGATTGGACTTCAGGTAGGTCTTGGCATTTTCGCGACCTTGGCCAATGCGGATCGAGTCATAGCTGAACCAGGCGCCAGACTTCTCCACGATCCCGGCCTTGACGCCCAGGTCGAGGATTTCGCCGATCTTGGAGACACCTTCGCCATACATGATGTCGAATTCGACCTGCTTGAAAGGCGGAGCGACCTTGTTCTTGACGATCTTCACGCGTGTCGCGTTACCGACGACTTCATCCCGATCCTTGATCGCGCCAGTGCGACGGATGTCGAGACGGACGGAGGCATAGAACTTGAGCGCATTGCCACCCGTGGTCGTTTCCGGGTTGCCGTACATGACACCGATCTTCATGCGCAGCTGGTTGATGAAGATCACCATGCAGCGCGACCGGCTGATCGAACCTGTCAGCTTGCGAAGCGACTGGCTCATCAGCCGGGCCTGAAGGCCCACGTGGCTGTCGCCCATCTCGCCTTCGATTTCGGCCCGCGGCACGAGAGCGGCAACGGAGTCCACCACCAGCACGTCGATCGCGTTGGAGCGTACAAGAGTGTCGGTAATTTCCAGCGCCTGTTCACCGGTATCCGGCTGCGACACGATCAGTTCGTCGATGTTGACGCCGAGCTTCTTGGCGTAAACAGGATCCAGCGCGTGCTCCGCGTCAATGAACGCGGCGGTGCCGCCCGTCTTCTGCGCTTCGGCGATGCAGTGGAGCGCCAGCGTGGTCTTGCCCGAGCTTTCCGGCCCATAGATCTCGATTACGCGGCCACGCGGCAGGCCGCCAACGCCCAGCGCGATATCAAGGCCGAGCGAGCCAGTCGAGATTGCTTCGACCTGCATGGTTTCCTTCGAGCCCAGCTTCATCGCAGAGCCCTTGCCGAACGCCCGGTCAATCTGCGCGAGCGCTGCTTCGAGCGCTTTTTGACGGTCCATCGAGTCCTTGTCCTTGCCTTCCTGGATCAGCTTGAGCTGAGCAGCCATGTCACTTCCCTCTCTGCTACCGGCATGACCGGAAAGGTCAACGTCACGAGCTGCTATGTACTCGCTTCGTTCCGCGAGAACAAGAGGGGAACTTCGCGAAATTTCCGTTTTTTAATCGCCAGCCGTCTGCGCCAGAACTTCCCCGACTTTTTCGGAGAGCTGCTGCACCGAGAACGGTTTCGGCATGAACCAGGCGTTCGCGATGCCAATCTGCTTGCGAAGCTGCTCCTCCGCGTAGCCGGACATGAAAAGGACCGGAAGATCCGGCGCAAAGCGGCGTATCTCGCGCGCCATGGCGGGACCGTCCAGGCTGGGCATAACCACGTCCGAGACGACAAGATCAAACTGGCCGCCCTCCTCGACGAGTTCCAGCCCCTCCTCGCCATCGCGCGCGCAGGTGACCTGATAGCCCTGCCGGGTCAGTGCCCGCTCCGCTACGATACGAACGGGATCTTCATCTTCCACCAACAGGATCGAACCGCCGCCGGCCCATTTCCTTGTCGGCGGCTGCGGGGCGCTGGACGCCACCTCCGCGTCGCTGCCAGGGCCGCCGTGATGCACCGGCAGGTAGACGGTAAAGCGGGTTCCCCTGCCCTGTTCGCTTTCCGCGAAGATGAAGCCGCCGGACTGCTTTACGATGCCGTAGACAGTCGAAAGCCCCAGGCCCGTCCCCTTTCCCTGCTCCTTGGTGGTAAAGAACGGCTCGAATATCTTGCCCACGATCTCCGGCGGGATACCGCCGCCCGTATCCTCCACGATCAGCGCGGTATATTCCCCCGCCGGGACGATTTCCGAACGCATGGCCCGCACATCGGTAGTGGTGACCCTGCGGGTTGCGAGCGTAAGCCGTCCGGAACCGTCGCCGCGGCTCTGCATGGCATCGCGCGCGTTCACGCACAGGTTCACGATCACCTGCTCGAGCTGGGTCGGGTCCGCCCGGACCGGCCCGAGATCGCGATCATGCGTCACCGAAAGCTGGATCTTTTCACCGATGAGGCGGCGGAGCATCTGCGAGACCTCCGCCACCACGTCGGGCAACTGCAGGACTTCGGGCCGTAATGTCTGCTGGCGCGAAAACGCGAGCAACTGGCGGGTAAGCGATGCGGCGCGGTTCGAATTCGCGCGGATCTGCTGGATATCGTCGTAATCCGAATCGCCGGGCGTATGCCGCATCAACATGAGATCGCACGTCCCGAGGATCGCGGTCAGCACGTTGTTGAAGTCATGGGCAACGCCGCCTGCAAGCTGGCCCACCGCTTGCATCTTCGTTGCCTGGGCGACCTGCCGCTTCAGCCGCATCTCCTCCGACGTGTCGGTGAGGCCAAGAAGCACCGCCGCCTCCCCCAGGCCCCGAACGCCCGCGAGGCTGAGCGAGACGGGATCGTCCGCCTGCGTCGCAAGGCGGATGGCGAGATCTCCGGCTGCAGCAGGGCCCTGTGCAAAGCGCCGGATCGCCTCCGACAGCGCCCGCTTGTCTTCCTTGACCACGAGATCGGTCGGATAGGTGGGCGGTGCCTGCCCCTCCTGACCGGCGGCCCGCATGAATGCGGGATTAGCGAACAGCAGCCGGCCGTCCCGATCCGCCATGGCAAGGCCGAGCGGCAGCTGGCTCAGCAGCGCTTCAAGATGAGGGGCCGAACCCGTGCCGCCGCCGCCGGAGCCGATGCCGTGCGCCGCTTCGACAACAAGCATGAGCGAGGGGGTCGTGTTCGCGTCCGCTTCTTCGGCATTGTCCGGATCCACTACGGGTACGTGGTAGAGGACCAGCGCGCTGCCGCGACCGCCGTCGCGCGCCCAGCCGATCCTTTCGCCCTCCTCCTGGCTCAGCAGGTCGACAAAATCAGCTCCGGTCATGTCCGCCGCCGGATCGCCTGAAGCGCGCATGGCGAAGCCAGCGCTGGCGGTCCTGATCGTGCCGTCAGGATCGACAAGGGCAGCCGCTATACCTGCCTTCGAAAGCGCGCGGCCCAGCTTGCCGTCCAGATGGCTGACGAGTTCCTCCACAGGGTTGCTGACATCATCCGGCGTCAGCCGCCAGATCAGGAAATCGTCACCCCGACCGATCCGCCGGACATCGGCTCGCCAATGCACGCCATCCTCGTTCACGATCTCGGCAGTCCCGTGGCCGTCGCGCCATGCCCGGCGCGTGGTATCCGCCAGCCGTTCGAGCGAGGCGGGAACGACCGGCAGGCTCGGCGGCACGCTCCCGGAGCCAAACCAGCTCTCGAAGGCCGAGTTGGCGCACGTCAGGCGCCCGGCGCGATCGGTCACCACGATCGCCATGTCCGGGCGCTCTATTCCCGCGACGGTGACCGACCAGTCCGGCTGTGCGAACTCGACCTCCGGCTGCGGCGCCCTGCGGCGCGACAGAACCCAGGCGATGACGCCGAACACGGCGACGGAGGCGAGGAACATCCCCATGAGAACGGCATCGCCCGAGGCGATCCACACAAGCAGAGCACTGAGCACCAGCGCTCCAGCCACCACCACGACGTCCGCCCGGACGCCGCCATTCTCGCCCTCTGCCTTCATGCAGAGGTTTCCGTCTGGGCATCTCCCACGACGCGAGGCGGACGGTCACGCCGCGCCCGGTGCTTGTGGCCTATCCACCAGCGCCAGAACCAGAGTGCAAGGAAGTAGCTGACGAAAGCAGCGATAATCGACTGGATGAACAGACCGATGACGACAGCGGGAGCCGTGTCGGACAGCAGCCAGCCCCACCACTGCTCGAGCCCTGCGCCTTCCCTGACCATGGTGGTCACGGTCGCTATGTCGGCATGGTAGCCAAAGCTGTTTCCGATCGCCACGCCAAGGGGCAGGATGATCAGCAAGGTCGTGAAGGGATTGCTGATGAAGGTCACGGCCGCGGCAAGCGGGATGTTACCCCGGAACGGAACGCATAGAAGCGCCGCACCGATGATCTGCACACCGGGAATCAGGGCGAAGATGCCGATGAACATGCCCACGGCCATGCCGCGCGGCACCGATCTTCGGGTAAAGCGGAACAGTTCCTGCCGCTTGGCGAACGGCGCCGTGAGCCGGTTGCCCTCCATCTGCGCGTGCGTAGGCATCTGCCGGTGCAGCCACGCCGAGAGACGGTGGATGAAGGCGATCATTCGCCGCTTACCCGTGATCGCGCATGATGCGCGCCTGATCGCGCTTCCAGTCGCGGTCCTTGATCGTCTGGCGCTTGTCGGCAGCGTTCTTGCCCTTCGCCAGCGCGAGTTCCACCTTGGCCCGACCGCGACTGTTGAAGTAAATCGACAGGGGCACCAGCGTCATGCCCTTGCGCTCCACCGCGCCCTGCAGCCGGGAAATCTCCCGCTCGTGCAGCAGAAGCTTGCGGGGGCGCTTGGGGGTATGGTTGAACCGGTTGCCGTGGCTGAACTCCGGCACGTTGGCGTTGACCAGCCAGCATTCGCCGCCGCGAATTTCCGCGAACGATTCGACGATCGAGCCTTCCCCCGAGCGGAGAGACTTCACCTCGGTGCCGGTAAGCGCGATACCCGCCTCGAACTTGTCCTCAATGTGGTAGTCAAACCGGGCCTTGCGGTTCTCGGCGACTGTCTTGACCTTGTCGAATACGGAGTTCTGAGGGCGTGCCATATCAGCCGCATGTAGGGGCAGGCGCGACAAAAGAAAACGCCCCTTCGACAAGCCATAGCAACCAAAACCGTCGAGACGTCACCAAGCCGCGCCGCGCCGCGTCATGAGGGCTGAACGCAGCCGCGTGCATGCCCCCTCGGACCGGGCGCACTCGTGGAAGTCCACGCGCTCACCGCCGTTGCCGCCCTTCTGCAGCGAGTCCGCAAGCGCGAGGACGCCCCGGCCGTCCGAACGGCGCCTTAAAGCAGGCCGGCGTGAACCAGCGCTTCGTCGACGGCGGACCGCGCCTTTTCGCTGCAGGGCACCAGCGGCAGGCGAAGTTCGTTTTCGATCCAGTCATGGACTTGCGCCAGCGCGTACTTGCACGGGCCCGGCGAGCTGTCCTCGAACATAGCGTAGTGGAGCGGGTAGAGGCGATCGTTCAGCTCGCGTGCCTTCTCCAGATCGTTGGCGGCGCAGGCTGCCTGGAACTGGGCGCACAGTGCGGGCGCGACGTTCGCGGTCACCGAAATGCAGCCGACTCCGCCCGCCGCGTTGAACGGCAGCGCCAGTTCATCGTCCCCGCAGAGCTGCACGAAGTCCTTGCCGATTCCCATGCGGTGGTCGGTCACGCGCGACAGGTCGCCGCTGGCGTCCTTGATGCCGATGAACCGCCCCGGATAGCGGCGCGCCAGTTCGCAGACGGTTTCCGGCAGGAGGTCCGTCACCGTCCGGCCCGGGACGTTGTACAGCACGATCGGCAGGTCATTGTTCTCGGCCAGGTAGCTGAAGTGCGCGATCAGCCCCTCCTGGCTCGGGCGGTTGTAGTAGGGCGCGACCAGCAACGCCGCCGCCGCACCGCACTTCTTCGAAAAGTTCATGTGCAGCAGCGCGTTCATCGTGTCGTTGCTGCCGCAGCCCGCGATGATCGGGACGCGGCCGGCCGCCTGCTCGATGCACACTTCGATCACGCGGTGGTGCTCGGCGTTGGAGAGCGTCGAGTTCTCGCCCGTCGTGCCGCAGGGGACGAGCGCCGCAGAGCCCGATTCGATCTGCCATTCGACAAGGCGCCGGAAAGCCTGCTCATCGAACGCTCCGTCGCGAAACGGTGTGACAAGCGCGGGAATCGAGCCGGAGAACATGGACTTTACCTCTTAACGATGGTCAATGATCGTCCGGCAAGGGAACAAACCCCGCCTGCCGAGCGTCACGTTCAGCGCCTGATAAGGAGCCTCTTCCGAAAATGTCCAGCATGTTGCGCACCCCCCACCTGCTGCTGAGCATTTCTTTCGTCCTCTTCGCCTCGCCTGCCCTTGCGCAGTCCAGTATGCCGGACGGGCGGGAATGGGACGCCGCACGCGCTGCGGCCATGCAGTCGCACGACATGACCGTGCACCAGTCGATCGACCGCTGGAAGCAGCTTTCGAGCAACGATCGCCTTGGCTTCTCCGCCTACACGGGGTTTCTTCTCAGTTATCCCGGCTACCCCCAGCAGGACAGGCTCAGGGGCTATGCGGAAAAGGCGCTGCTGACGGAAAATCCCGCGCCGCAGACCATCGTGGGCTTCTTCGACCGCTTCGCGCCGCTCGGCAGCCAGGCCGCCGGGCGATACGCCGTGGCGCTGTCAAGCCTGCGGCGCGCGGACGCGGCCACCAACGCCGTCGCCGCCTGGCGCAAGGGCAGCCTCATCGCCTCGGACGAGGCGGCGCTACTGGGTCTCTATCGGAACCAGTTCACCCCGGCCGACCATGATGCCCGGATGGACGTGCTCCTCTGGCAGGGGGAGACCGCACAGGCCGAACGCCAGATTTCCTTCGTGTCTTCGGCTCGTCGGCCCGAGTTCATGGAACGGCTCACCTTGCTGCAGGGTTCGCCTCCGGGTACGCTGGGCCTGAGCCTGCCTCCTGCGATCGCGTCTGATCCCGGTTATGTGTACAACCGCGCGGTGCAGGCCCGGCGCTCGGGCAATGCGCCAGGCGCGATCACGCTCCTCGCAAATCGCCCGGCCCTCGCCCGCCCCGTACCCGAACCGCAGCTCTGGGTGCGGGAACTGCTCACCGCCGCCAGAGGCGCGGACGCGGCGAGCGCGGTGAAGATCGCCGCCTCTATCGACGACGCCTTCGCGCCCGGCACCGATGTCAGTCGCCAGCCTTACAGGGTGCGTGACGATTACACGTCCCTGGTTTGGCTCGGCGGCACCAAAGCCCTCTGGAGCCTGCGCAATCCACGGCAGGCGGCGCCCCTGTTCTACCGATACGGCGCGGCCGCCCAGACGCCGGGAACGCGCTCAAAGGGCTTCTACTGGGCGGGCCGGGCGCTGGCGATGGCGGGCGACACCGCCGGAGCGAACCGCTACTTCGAGATGGCCGCGCAGTATCCGCAGTACTTCTACGGGCAGCTTTCGCTTGAGCGGCTGGGGCGACCGATTCCGAACCTCGACACCCGCCCCACCGCCACTCCCACCACGGCGCAGCGCACGGCGTTCGCCTCGCTGCCGATCACACGGGCGGTGCGCGACGTCGCCCGTGACGCCGACTGGCGCACCGGCATCCAGTTCTACCGGGAGATCGCGGATCAGGCGCAGACGGCGGAAGACCATGTCCTCGTCGCCGACCTCGCCCGTCAGATCGGCCGCCGCGACCTGGCCGTCATCATGGGGCAGAGCGCCCATGCGGGAGGGTTCGACCAGTTCGGCAAGATTTCATTCCCGCTGGTGCCGACGCCGCCGGGCACGGACTGGACGATGGTCCATGCCATAGCGCGTCAGGAGAGCCAGTTCGCGCAGAACGCGCTCAGCCACGCCGGAGCGCGAGGGCTCATGCAGCTTATGCCCGGCACCGCCCGCGAGCAGGCGGGCAAGATGGGGCTGGCGTATGATGAGGGCTCGCTAATCAGCGATCCCAACTACAACATCCTGCTCGGCGACGGGTATTTCCGGCGGGTGAAGGATTACTTCGGCGGTGCCGTGCCGCTGGCTGTCGCCGCCTACAATGCCGGCCCGGGCAACGTGAACAAGTGGCTTCGCGCCAACGGGGATCCGCGTACCGGCGCTGTGGACTGGATCGACTGGATGGAACAGATCCCCATCTACGAGACCAAGAACTACGTCCAGCGCGTGCTGGAGAATGCGGTGGTCTACGAAACCATCTATCCCGAAAAAGCGGACTACAGAGGGGCAAACAAGCTGACGCGGTTGATGCCGGGGAAGCGCACCCCCGGCTGAGGCCTGCGCATAAGCGGCGAGGAGACGCTTGGCCCTTCGCCGCCGATTGCCTAGAGAGAGCGGCATGAAACCAGCCGGTCCTCCGATCACCCCTGCAGGCATGGCCAGCCTGCGCGCCCGTTACGATCATCTGCTCGGCAAGGAGCGGCCGGAGATCGTGGAGATCGTCTCCTGGGCCGCCGGCAACGGGGACCGATCGGAAAACGGCGACTATCTCTACGGTCGCAAGCGCATGCGCGAGATCGATCGCGAACTGGCTTTCCTCGCCCGGCGGATGAAAGCCTTGCGCGTCGTGGAACCGGCTGAACAGACCGATCGCAGCAAGGTGTTCTTCGGCGCAACGGTCGAGCTGGCCGATGAAGAGGACGAACGCCTCGTCATCACCCTTGTCGGCGACGACGAACAGGATGCTTCCACCGGACGCATCGGCTGGAGCGCGCCTCTCGCCCGGGCTCTTCGCGGTGCCGCCGTGGGCGACCTGCGGACGGTTCGCCTGCCCTCCGGTGAGAGGGAATGGGAGATCATGGCGGTCAGCTACCCGTGATCGAACTTTCCCTCGATGCCGTCGCCTTCCTTGTGGGCGTAGCCTTCCTTGCCGGTAACATAGACGCCATGGCCGGCGGCGGTGGGCTGCTGACGATCCCTGCCCTGATGGCTGCGGGGATCCCGCCTGTCTCCGCCCTTGCAACCAACAAGCTGCAAAGCACGATCGGCACCTCCTCGGCGTTCCTCACCTTCCACCGCGCGGGCCACGTGGACCTGAAGGGCTATGCCATCCCGGCGGCAGGTGCTTTCATCGGCTCCGTGGCGGGCGCGACCGCCGTGCAGTTCCTGAACCCGGCTGTCCTGTCCGCCTTCGTGCCGGTCCTGCTGGTGGCGATGGGGCTGTATTTTCTCCTTTCCCCGCCGATGAGCGACGTGGACCGCCACGCCCGGCTCGGGCGCATCGGCCTGACGCTGGTGACGACCGGGATAGGCTTCTATGATGGCTTCTTCGGCCCCGGCACCGGCTCGTTCTTCACCACGACGCTCGTGGCACTGGGAGGGCTGGGGCTGGTGCGCGCCATTGCCAACACGAAGTTCCTGAACCTGTCCACCAACATCGCCGGCCTGCTCGCCCTGATCGCCGGCGGCAAGGTCCTCTGGCTGCTGGGCGGCGCCATGGCCGTGGCCAACGTGGCGGGCAACATGACCGGCGCCCGGCTGGCGATCCGGTACGGCGGCAAAGGCGTTCGTCCGCTGCTGGTCATCATGTCGCTGGCGCTGACGATCAAGCTCCTGTCCGATCCGAACAACCCCGTCTGGTCCCTGTTCTAGACGCGCCCCGCAGCCTATACCCGCGCGCGATGCTACGTTCCGCCGTGTACTTGGCCCTGTCGATGGCCCTTCTCGCCCTCGGCGCGCCCCCGGCGCACGCCCGCGAAAGTCTTGGCCTTTACGGAGACTGGGGCGCGTTCCGGGACCCCCTTGTCCCACGCTGCTACGCCATCGCCCTGGCGCAGCCGAACCTGAAGAAGCGTGATTACCAGCCTTATGCCGCCATCGGCACCTGGCCCCGGCGCGGTGCCCGCAGCCAAGTCCACTTTCGCCTGTCGCGCCAGATGGCGGAAAACGCCAGGATCTACCTGCGTATCGGCCGCCAGCGCCTTCAGCTTACGGGTGGCGGCGGCGATGCCTGGGCACTTAACGCAGCCGACAACGCGACTATCGTGGCGGCCATGCGGGCATCATCCATCATGTCCGTCTCGACGCGAGATGCGCGCGGGCGCTCATTCACGGATCGATGGTCGCTGCCCGGTGCCGCTTCGGCGATGGATGCCGCCCTTATAGGCTGCGCCAAGCTGCGCTGAATGCAAGAAGGGCGGAGCCGAAGCCCCGCCCTCCCCTCGCCATGAGGCTGAAGTCGCGTCAGAAGCGCACGCCCACGCCAGCCATGACCTGGTGGCGGTCCAGGTCGAGATCGAAACGCTGGCCATCCGGGGAGTCGCCGGTGTAGTCGAGTTCGCCCTTCTCGTAGTTCGAGTAACGGTACTCGAGCTTTGCGAAGACGTTGTTGCTGATCGCCTGCTCCACGCCGGCGCCGATGCGCCAGCCATCCGCGTCGAGATCGCGATTGGTGTCCGTCGTACCGATGGCGTTGCGTACGTCGAACTTGGCGTTGGTGTAACCGCCCTTGGCATAGACCATCGTCTGCGGGCTCACGACGTAACCGACGCGGGCACCAACGTAGATGTCGCGGTTGGTCTTCACGTTGCCGACACCGAAACCTTCGAAGTCACCATCCTCGAAGCTGGTCTTCGCGGTCGACCAGGTCACTTCCGCCTCGGGGCCGATGACGAAGTTGTTCATGCGGAAGTCGTAACCCGCACCGACGCCATAGGCGAACCCATCGATCGACTGGTCGTTGTCCTCGTTGACGTCGTCATCGATGCTGCTTCCGGCTTTGCTGACGTCGTAACCTGCGAGAGCTTCGACGTGGAAGCCCGTGAAGGGCTCTGCCGGGCCGACGTTCTGCGCCATGGCCGGAGCGGCCACGGCCATCGCGGTGCCAGCAGCCAGGCAAACAAGGATCTTCTTCATGCAAGGTACTCCAATGAATCCGTCCCGTGAGGCAGTTGCATTTCTGCCCGTCGGGTAACCAGCCAGCGGATCGTTCCGCCTGGACTGGTCAAAAGCTTTTGAATGGCTTGGAGTTTCCTGAACCTCACACAACAAGATGACTGAGGCTTTTTCGCAACACTGCGGGACGGGGTGAGATGTGGGCGCGGTGCGCGGGAGGAACCGGGCCGCGACAGATGTGTTCGCGCGCGCCGCAGGTGCGGGCTCGTCACAGATCTTTCGTTTCGGCTCCGGATGCACTATATGCGCGCCGATCATGTCAGAAACGAACCTCTCCCCTGCCGGGGCGGACGCGGCTTCGACCGCTGCCGGCCTCATGCCGATCCCGGGCCATGTCGACCCGATGACCGTGCCGCGCCCGACGCTGGTCGAAGGCGTGACGCCGCGCGAAGATGGACGGACAGACCTCGTCGGCTTGCCACGGAAACGCATTGCCGAGTTGTTCGAGGGAGCGGGACTGGACGCGAAGGCGGCAAAGCTGCGCGCCAAGCAGGTCTTTCACTGGCTCTATCACCGCGGCGTGACCGAGTTCGACGCGATGACCGACATCGCCAAGACCATGCGCCCCTGGCTGGCGGAGCGCTTCGTCATCGGCCGCCCGACGATCGTGGAAGCGCAGCACTCCAGCGACGGCACGCGAAAGTGGCTGCTGCGCACCGCAGACGGCCATGATTTCGAGATGGTGTTCATCCCCGACGCCGACCGCGGAACCCTGTGCGTTTCGTCGCAGGTGGGCTGCACACTCAACTGCCGCTTCTGCCACACCGGCACCATGCGCCTGGTGCGGAACCTGACCGTGGGCGAGATCGTCGGGCAGGTCATGCTGGCGCGCGACGCACTGGGAGAATGGCCGAAGAACGCCGAGGACATCCGCCTCGCGACGATGGCCGGTCTCGACGACGACGAGGACGAAGGGTCCTACTCGGCCGATGGCCGCCTGCTCACCAACATCGTGATGATGGGCATGGGCGAGCCGCTCTACAACTTCGACAACGTGCGTGACGCGCTCGGGATCGTCATGGACGGCGATGGCCTCGCTTTGTCCAAGCGCCGCATCACGCTTTCCACCTCGGGGGTGATCCCGCAGATGGAGCGCTGCGGCCAGGAAATCGGCGTGAACCTTGCGGTTTCGCTCCACGCGGTGACCAAGGATGTGCGCGACGAGATCGTCCCGATCAACAAGAAGTACGGCATCGAAGATCTGCTGCAGGCCTGTGCCGACTACCCCGGCGCATCGAACGCCCGGCGTATCACCTTCGAATACGTGATGCTGAAGGACAAGAACGACAGCGACGAGGATGCGCGCGAACTCGTTCGCCTGCTGCGCAAGTACAAGCTGCCCGCCAAGGTCAACCTGATCCCGTTCAACCCTTGGCCGGGCGCCCCTTACGAATGCTCGACGCCGGACCGCATCCGCGCTTTCTCGAACATCGTCTTTGAGGGGGGCATCTCCGCCCCCGTCCGGACCCCGCGCGGCCGGGACATCGACGCGGCCTGCGGCCAGCTCAAGACGGCGGCGGAAAAGAAGAGCCGTGCCGAGCTGGACCGGCTTTACGCCGAAAAGGACGCGGCGCTGGCGGCCGAAGCGCAGTAAACGGATCCCGTCGCCCTGCACTCATGCGGGGCGGCGGGCTTGTGCCGCAAGGGCCGTTCCCGGCAATAACCCTCGGTCTTGTCGGCGCTGGCGGGCCGGCATTGGCCGCCGGAACGCTTCTGGTCAGGTCTCCAGAACCGACCTGATCTTCGTGGCCAGCTGTTCGATGGTGAACGGCTTTCCGATCAGTTCCACCCCGGGATCAATCACGCCGTTATGCACGACGGCGTCGCGGGTATACCCCGAGGTGTAGAGTATCTTGAGGTCCGGCCGCCGGCGGAGCGCTTCCTCGGCGAGCTTGCGACCGTTCATGTCGGGCATGACGATATCGGTGAAGAGCAGCGTGATTTCGGGATGGGAATCGACCAGCCTGAGAGCCGCGACCGCGCCTTCGGCTTCCAGCACGTGATAGCCCAGCTCATTCAGCGCATCGACGCTGAACCGGCGCACGGCCGCCTCGTCCTCTACAACCAGGATCACCTCCTGTTCCTCCCCCATGGGGAGAAGGCGGGCCGTGATCCCCTCAGCCGCGACATCCTCACCGATGAAGCGCGGAAGATAGATCTTCACGGTCGTGCCCACTCCAGGTTCGGAGTAGATCTTGACGTGACCGCCGGACTGCTTGACGAATCCGTAGACCTGGCTCAGCCCAAGCCCCGTCCCCCTGCCGACCTCCTTGGTCGTGAAGAAGGGGTCGAAGGCCTTGGCAATCACGTCTGCCGGCATGCCGGACCCGGTGTCGGACACCGCTATCAGCACATACTGACCGGCCGGAACCCCGAAGTTGGCGGCCGAATACCGATCGTCGAAAAAGGCGTTCTGGCTCTCAATCGTCAGTCGCCCACCCTCCGGCATTGCGTCTCGCGCGTTGACAGCCAGGTTGAGGACCACGTTCTCCAGCTGATTGCGGTCCGCATGCGTGCGCCACAGACCTGCGGCGAGCACGGTTTCGAGGCGAATATCCGTTCCCAGTGAGTGCGCCAGAAGCTCCGACATGCCGGGAACCAGCGTATTGATGTCGAGCACTTCGGGGTTGAGCGGCTGCTGGCGGGAAAAGGCGAGGAGCCGCTGGGTCAGCGAAGTGGCGCGGCTGGCGCCTTCGAGAGCGGCATCGACATACCGCCTGGCCCGCGCATCGTCTGCTCCCAGGCGCCGGTTCAGCAGATCCAGCGACCCGACGATGACGGCCAGCATGTTGTTGAAGTCATGCGCGATGCCGCCTGTCAGCTGGCCCACGGCTTCCATCTTCTGCGATTGGCGCAAAACCTCCTCGACCTGCTCACGCTCCGCGATGGCCTGGGCCACCCGCCGCTCGAGATGATGGTTGAGCTCCAGCAACTGCGCTTCGGAGCGCTTGCGCTCCGTCACGTCGATGGCGGTTCCGATGACTCTGAGGCACTGGCCGTCCTCGCTGAAAATTCCCCTCCCCTTGGCGGCCACCCAGCGGACCACACCGTCTTCCTTGCCGACGGTACGGTATTCGACATCGTACACGGCTCGGCGTTCGGGGTCGGCTGCAGCCGCGTAGCCCTGCAAGGTGGCTTCCAGATCATCGGCATGGATGCCGCTGTAGTAGTCGGCCATGGTCACCGGCACCTCGGGCGATATCCCGAACATTGCCTTGACGATCGGCGGCCAGATCAGGGCATCGTGGATCACATCGACGTCCCAGAAGCCGATCTCGGCCGCTTCCGTCGCCAGGCGCAGCCTCTCCTCGTTCATCGTGAGTTCGGCACGCGCGCGCTGACGCTCGGTCAGGTCCAGCATGGCGCCGATCATGCGTATGGCGTTGCCGGTGGCGTCGCGAATTATATGACCGCGGTCAAGGATGGTCGCGTATTGGCCACTGGCCCGGGCAAAGCGGTATTCATCCGACCAGTTGTCTGCACGACCGTCAATGGCCGCCTGGATGCTGTCGTGAACACGATCCCTGTCGGCAGGATGTATATGCTCGATCCACCATTCGCCCGTGGGCTCTACTCCGGAGAGCTTGTGGCCGTGCACCGTTTCAAGCGCTTCGTTCCAGGTCACATGATTGGTGGCGAAGTGCCAGTCCCAGATGGCGTCGTTGGTAGCCCGGCTGACCAGATGGTAACGCTCTTCGATCGCCGCCAGCGCGTTCTCCGCTTCCGTTCGCTGCTGGACCTCCTTGCGCAGGGTTGTCTGCGCCGTTGTTTCCGTCACGGTGTCGAGCATGCCGACCACCTCGCCGCCCTCATCCCGTATCGGGCTGTAGCAGAAGGTGAAGTAGGTTTGCTCCAGATAACCACGCCGGTCGATGATGAGCGGGAAATCCTCGATGTAGGTCGCCTTACCCGCGAACGCGTCCTCCACAATGGGCGAGATAGAGGCCCATGCCTCGCTCCACACGTCGCTGAAGGAACGCCCTAGAGCCTCCGGCTTCTCACCGAGGATTTCCAGGAATGCGTCGTTGGGAATTGTAATGAGCGACGGCCCCCAGACGATGCATTGGGGAAAACGGGAGGCGAGGATCAGATTGGCAGCCGTTTTCAGCGCCGCCGGCCAGTTTTCAGGATCCCCGATGGGGTTTCCTGTCCAGTCGAACCGCCGAATTGCCTCGGCCTGTACCCCGCCACCTTCCAGAAAACTCATCATGGTGCCTTGATAGCGAGATTGTCGGCGCTGACCAGCCAGCCCTTCCCCGCTGTCACATCCCTAACACTGTTTTGCCGCCACGCCTGAGTCAAAAGCCGCTTGGATGTGCCGAAACGGGATTTTTCGGCGAGGCGTAGAGCCGGACGCCACGCGGCCCCCGTGCCTGCCCGATCCGTTACGGCGCCGCGTCGAAGCGTGGGGCCCGCTCGAAATCCGCCTTTCCAAACGGCCGATCGCGGAACAGGTATCCGTAGTAGAACTCCCGCAGGCGGCGATGGAAGTGGCGGATAGCGTCGCGATAGGCGAGTTGAGCGGTAAGGTCCGTCCGCGCCATGCGCGTCAACAGCGCCTGTACGCCGACCGAAGGCAGCACCCAGCCCAGGGTTCGAGCGGCCTCGTCCCGGGTTTCAAGACCGTGCCGATAGGCGCGCACCTGCTTGGCGACACTCTCGTCGCCCACCTGATGGAAGGCGAAGTACCACTTGTAATGGAAAGCCGTTTCCAGCGGCGGCGAATCGGCCCATTGCGGATGACCGGCGTAGAACCGGCGCATGGTCTCCGCTCGCGGGATATCCCATGCGCGATTGACCGCCTCCCGCTGGGCAAGGGCGATCTCCGCTCCCTGGTTGACCGGGATGGCGCGGTTTATGGCCACGTGCCCAAGCGTCGGCAGCACGAGCACGAGCACCAGCCAGAGCCCTGCCAGGGTCGCCGCGTTGGCGACGCTGCTCCAGCGTAGCCGGCCGACGAGCGCGCAGAGGCCAACCCAGAACAGCAGGTATGCAAGGACCAGCAGCAGGACGATGAGGATCGCGCCCGGCGAAACGCCCGACATCGCCGCGGCTAGCGCGAATGGCAAGCCGATCGCGGCCGACAGCAAGCCGAGGCGCAGCAAGCTGCGGCGTCTCCACAAGGCCGCGCCCCCATAGGGGAGTGCCGCCAGGGTTCGCCAGCGACCGGCCTCCCGTTCGCCCGAAACCAGATCGTGGCACAGGGCGATGACGAAGAGCGGGGCAAGGAACACCAGCACGAAGGCGAAATCGAACCTGCCGGGCAGAGCCAGCTCGGGGTTGAAGGTGTCGCCATCGTAGATCTGCGCTTCGAGCCCCAGCGCCCGGACGCGCAGGATGTAGGGAGAGACGTCCCGCATGCCCAGGGCCGCGAAGGCAAGCGGCGACGGCGCGTTCCAGGTCGGGTGGAAGCTGTAGTAGGCGGCGCTGCCCGCGTCCTTCTCCCTGTCGACCCAGGCTGCGATGGCGCCGATGTCTTCGGCCTGCGCGGCCGGGATGGCAGCGATGGCAGCATGCTGGCGCGACACTTCGGCCATGCCTGCCCCCAGGGCCGCAACGGTCAGCACCGCCAGCAGGGCGAGCGCGATCATGGCGAGGCGCTGGCGCAGCAGCAGCCGGGCTTCATGCCTCCAGAGTGTCATTGGCGCTCTCCCAGGCGGCGGGTGGCGATGGCGAGAGAGGCCCCCGCGAAAACGAGCCAGCCGAGGATGACGGCAAGTCCCGGAAGCGAGCGGGCGGCGAGCGTCGCGCCGTCGGGTGCGCGATAAGCGAAGTCCGGCATTTCCTCCCAGTTTCCGGCGGCGACTCGCTTGCGGCGGTCAGCGCCTGCATCGCGGGCGGTATCGTCGGCATACGTGACGCCATCGGCCTGCAGGCGATTGAGCCGCTGGACGAGATCATAGCGGTAGGCTTCTGCCTGTTCGAGGAAGCCGCGATGAGCCGCGAAATCCGTTCCCGCCGCCGCCATCGAGAGGGAGCGCAAGGCGATGGCCGGGCTGATCACTCCCACCGCACTGACGATCCCGTTCTGAGCCCCCTGCGCCGCGTAACTTTCGCCGCTGTAGCGGTCGAACAGCGCGGAGGTGACTTTCTCACCCTCCACGGCGAGCAGACCCTTGTAGTTGACCGGCAGGTCTTCCACCCGCGTGACGCCGTAGCGCTGCAACACCGAGCGCTTGAAGGCAGCGAAGTGCGGATCATCCGGGTTGTGGGAATCGCCCATCTCTCGCAAGTCGCGTGCGATGGCCACTTCGGTCTGGAGCCGGTTCTGCAGGGGCACCGCAGCACTGGCGATATCGGTTGCGACGCGCGGCAGAAGGACGACGCTCACCGCCCAGATCGCCACAAGCGCGAGCAGCGCGTCGCGGCTGCGCCCGACCAGTGTGGAGACGAGCACGATGACGGTGACCCACAGCAGCAGCCATGCGCCATATCCGAGGACGATCGCCACCGTTGGCAGGATCGCCGCGCCCGAGGTGGCCGCCAGCGCGGCCAGTCCCAGGATCGCGGGCAGTGCCACCAGCAAGGCGACAGCGCCGAGCGCGCGCAGCTTGCCGCGCACGATCGCACCGCGCGTCGCGCCCTGCATCATCAGCACACGCAGGGTGCCCCGCTCCGTTTCACGCGCGATAGCGCCATAGCCGAGGAAGATCAGCAGCAGCGGCGCCACGGCCTGCAGCACGAAGGCGGGGGTCAACTGCCCGAAGCGGACCAACAGCGAACTCTGGTTTACGTCGCCGAAATTGGCTGTGTTCTGCCGATGGCCTTCAAGGAACATCGAATTGCCGGTGAAAGCGTCGACACCGGGGTCGAACGCCGCGAGCGCGCTCAGAGGGCGGAAGATGAAGGTGCCGTAATGCACCACGCGGTGCGGATGCCGGTCTGGCTGCGCGTCGAAGGCCCGTTCGGCCTCGTGCTGCTGGCGCGCGCGCAGATCCTCGATCCCCTTCTGGTGCGCCCAGGAACTCGCCACCGCGACCAGGGTCAGCAGCACCAGCAGCAGGCAAGCGATCACGGCGACACGGTTGCGGCGCATCAGCCGCAACTCGTCGCGCGCTATGAGCGAGGTCGGATTCATGCCGCCAGCCTCTGCGTGGCGACCGCAAAGCGGGCGTGGAGCGCACGCACGTCAAAGCGATCGGGGCCATGCGCCACCACGTCCTCGACGATGCGCCCGCTCTCGAGGAAACAGATCCTATCGGCGATGTCGGCCGCGCTGAGCAGATCGTGCGTCACCATCAGAACCGCGGTGCCCCGTTCGCGCACGGAGAGGACAAGCGCGTTGAAATCGGCCGTGGCGCGCGGATCAAGGCCGGAGGTCGGCTCATCGAGCAGCAGCACCGGCACCTCGCGCAGCAGGGCCACGGCGATGGCGACCTTCTGGCGCATGCCCTTGGAAAAGGCACCCAGCCGCTGCCCCCAGGCGCGCTCCTGCAGGCCGGCGGCGGCGAAGGCCTCGACGATGGCCGCGCGATCCTGCTTTCCGCCGGAGAGGGCCAGCAGGTACTGCGCGTTCTCAACGGCCGTCAGATGTTCATAGAGCGCGACGTTTTCCGGCAGATAGGCGATCTGGCGGCGAGCCGCGTCGGGAGCTACGCCAGGATCGACGCCGCAGACCGAGACGGCGCCCGCGTGTGCCTTCACGAACCCCAGCAACGTCGAGAGCGTAGTGGATTTCCCCGCCCCGTTGCCGCCCAGCAGAGCCGTTACGCTGCCCTCAGGCGCAGAAAGGGAAAGGCCATCCAGGACGCGGTGGTCGCCGTAGGTCACGGCAAGGTTCTCAATCAGGATCGGCGGCGCCGTTTCAACCATGATGTTTCCCGAATATTGCTGATATTTTCAGGGCTTCTGCAGATTGCCCACCTCCTGCCGCATTAGTTGTGATGATGCAACATATCATTGACGAGCCACCGCTGTCCTGACAAAAGCCGCCTCGAACGAGGAGGCACAGCGCACCCCGTCATACATTCGTCGTGGGGATCTCATGCGTCATTTTGCCAAGGACCGCCGGCTGCTGGCCGGAACTCTGCCGTTCGCCATTGTGCTGGCGCCTGTAGGTCAGGCGTTTGCAGAGGAGGCAGAACGTGATGGCGAGGAACGCAACGCCGCCATCACGGTCACCGGAGTGCGCCAGGCCTACCGCGGCAACTTCGCGGTTTCGGAGATCCCTCAGTCGATCGCCGAGATCGATGCCGAGACGCTCGAGCAGAACACCATCCAGCGGCTGACTGACGCGCTCGACCTCAACGCATCGGTGGTGCGGCAGAACACGCTCGGCGGGCTGTGGGACTCCTTCGCAATCCGGGGCTTTGCAGGGGACGAGAACATGCCCAGCGGCTATCTCGTCAATGGCTTCAACGGCGGACGCGGGTTTGGCGGGCAGCGCGACGTGGCCGGGATCGAGCGGGTCGAAGTGCTGAAGGGTCCCGCTGCCGCGCTGGTCGGACGGGGCGAACCGGGCGGCACGATCAACCTCATCACCAAGCAG
Organism: Novosphingobium sp. HII-3; assembly: GCF_002916655.1. Taxonomy (GTDB): domain Bacteria; phylum Pseudomonadota; class Alphaproteobacteria; order Sphingomonadales; family Sphingomonadaceae; genus Novosphingobium; species Novosphingobium panipatense. Next base: position 704,976 of record NZ_PPSM01000014.1, on the reverse strand, counting down.
GCCGAACTGGGTCGCACCTTCGGTACGGCTGCCGTACAGTACGGCAGCTGGGACCGGGTGCGCGGCGAGGCTGACGTCAACGTCGCGGTGACAGGCGAGCTCACCCTACGGCTGATCGGCTATGCCGAGGACGGCAACACCTTCCGCGATCACATCCAGCAGTCGCGCTGGGGCTTCCTGCCTTCGGTCGGGCTCGCGCTCGGGCCCGACACGCGCCTGACGTATGACTTCGAGAAGACGCGCGTGGCCGTGCCTTTCGATCGCGGCATCGTCGTGCTGAACGGCAATTTCGATACTGTGCCGCGCTCGCGCTTTCTTGGCGAGCCGGGCGATGGCGACACCGTAGCCCGCGCCGAAGGACACCAGCTGCGCCTGCAGCACGAGTTCAGCGATCGCTGGAGCCTGCTCGTCGGCGGCAGCATCCGCGACACGCTGCTCACCGGCTCCTCCTCCGATGCAGAGACGGTGCCCTCGCGCCAGGCGCTCTATACCGACGGCCGTTCGCTCTCCCGCCAGCGCCGGTCGCGTCGCTACGATGCGAACCACAAGGTCGTGCGCGCCGAGCTTGCCGGAGAGTTCGCAACCGGATCCCTGCGCCACCGCGTGCTGATCGGTGCCGATCACGACGAGTTCACGTACGACAACTACTTCACACGCTACCGTCCGCCGACGCTGATTTCGAACCCGACCGAACAGCAGGGCAATGTCATCGACATTCTCGATCCCGTCTACGGCCGCTTTCCCCTGCCGGCCACCTCCGTCACGACCGACCGCACTGACCGCCAGCGTGCGACCGGCGCCTACGTGCAGGACCAGATCGAGATCACCGACCGGCTGCAGGTCCGCATCGGAGGCCGCTACGACCGGGTCACGCTGGAGACCGACAACCGGCTGACCGGAGTGGACAGCCGCCGCACCCGGAGCCGCTTCAGCCCGCAGGCCGGTATCGTCTACAGGCTGAGCGATCCGCTGACCGTCTACGCCGCCTATGGGCAGGGCTTCCGCGCCAACGTGGGCACTGACGTGAACGGGGTGATCTTCGACCCTGAGACAAGCGAATCGATCGAGGCGGGGCTGAAGCTTACCCTGCTTGGCGGTGCGCTCAACGGAACGCTTTCGGTGTTCCAGCTCACCAAGGCGAACGTTCTGGCGACCGACGCCAACAACCCCGGCTACTCGCTCGCCATCGGCAAGGCGCGGAGCCGCGGCGTCGAATTCGATCTAAACGGCCGCCTTCCCGGCGGCCTGGACGTGCTGCTAAGCTACGCCTACGTCGATGCGGAAGCGCGTTCGAGCATGCTTGATCCGAACTATTCCTTCCAGATCAGCCCCGGCGATCCGCTGATCAACATCCCCCGGCACAACCTCAACATGCAGGTCGCCAAGACGTTCGCCGTCGGCAAGCGGGAGGCGCAGCTCGGCGCAGGCATGCACTACGTCGCGAAGCGGTCGGGCGAGACGGGCACCGATTTCATGCTGCCCTCGCACACACTGTTCCGCCTGTTCGGCAGGGTCGAGGTGATGGAGCATATCGACCTGTTCGCCTCTGTGACCAACCTCTTCGACGAACACTGGTACGCCAACAGCTACTCACCGCTGTGGGTGCAGCCCGGCACGCCGCGCACCGGCACCGTGGGCCTGCGCGCCCGGTTCTGACCGCAGGAGAACACATCGATGCTGAAGTTCGCCACGATCGCCACCACTCTTGCCATGACCACAGCGGCGGTCGCGGCGGAGCCGGTGCCACCGACCGTGCTGCCGCCGGCGCTGGCGTGGTCGGGTGCGAGTGAAAAGCTCGTTGCTCCTGCGGGCGATCCATGGATCACCCCCGCCGAAGCCGCCGGGTTCCGCACGACGCCGCGCTTTGACGAGATGCGCAGCTGGCTGGAGCACCTCGACAAGGCCTCGCCGCTGATCAGCGTAGCGAGCTTCGGCAAGACCGGCGAGGGTCGCGATCTGCTGATGGTGCGTGCCAGCAAGGGCAGTGCCGGCAAGCCTGTCGTCCTCGTGCAGGCGGGCATTCACTCGGGCGAGATCGACGGCAAGGACGCGGGCCTCATGCTGCTGCGCGACATCGCCATGCGCGGAAAGCAGGACCTGCTCGACAGGGTTGATCTTGTTTTCGTGCCGATCCTCAACATCGACGGGCACGAGCGGGCAAGCCCCTGGAACTTCCTCCACGTGCGCGGGCCAGACGCCAAAGGCACTGAGGGCAACGCGCGCGACATCAATCTCAACCGTGACTACTCGAAGCTCGACACGCCCGAAGTGCGCGCCATCGTCGCTCTGCTGCAGCGGCTGGATCCCGTGCTTTACATAGACTGCCACGTCAGCGGCGGCTTCGACATGCAGTACGACGTCACGTATACCTACGCTGGCTGGGGCAAGTACGCACGCCACCGTGCCACGGCGCTCTGGCTGGAGCAGCGCTTCGGCCCCACCGTGAAGGCGGCGTTGACCCGCGCCGGGCACGAGCCGATCATCTATCCCAGCCCGCTCGACACCCGCGATCCGCAGAAGGGCATTCGCTACAGCCCGGAGGGGCCGCGCTATTCGACCGGCTATGGCGACTTCATCGGCGTGCCCACCGTGCTGGTCGAGAACCACATGCTGAAGCCTTACTGCCAACGCGTGCTCGGAACCTACGTGCTGCTGGAAGCGGCTCTCGAGCTGGCGGCGCAGGACGCCGATCGGATAGCGGAGGCAAAGGCGATCGACCGCGCCGAGCGGCCCGTGCAACTGCTCACGCGGTGGACGCCTGCGAAGCAGCCGATCGGTTGGGTCGACAGGTTCAAGGGCGTTGCCTTCGACACGTACAGGTCCCCTGCCACCGGACGGATGGAGCAGCGGTGGACCGGTAAGCGGATAACCTTCCGCATGCCGATCATCGGGCAGGATCCTGTCGAATCGGTTCGCCTGCCCGTGGCGTGGCTGGTTCCCGCCGCCCAGAGGGAAGTCATCGAGAAGTTGCGCCTTCACGGCATCGGTTTCGAAGCCCTGGCTAGCGACCGAACCCTGCCGGTGGACACGGTGCATCTCCAGGACGTGAAGCTGGCGAAAGCGCATGATGGGCGCATTCCCGTCGAAGCGCGCTTCACGCACGAACAGGCTGAAACGATGGTCCGGGCAGGCACTGTGCGGGTTCCGGCCGATCAGCCGCTGGGGCTGCTTGCGGCCGCTCTGCTGGAGCCTGAAAGCCAGGACAGCTTCCTCGCCTGGGGGCTTTTCCCCGAAGTGCTCTCACCCCCCGCCGGAACCGAGGACTTCGTCATGGCGCCGATCCTTGATGCACTGCTACAATCCAATCCGCAGGTTCGCCTTACCTTTGAGAGCAAGCTTGCAGCCGACGCCGCCTTCGCGAGCGATCCCGAAGCACGGATGGCGTGGCTGGCCGAGCGCCTGCCGCATCGCGACCCGTTCAGCCACGTCTACCCTGTCCTGCGGGAATTGCCGCAGGCTGGCGGATGAGTTCCTGCTGCGCCCGGGACGAGCGCCGTGCCACGTCCGGAATCCGCCTTGGCGGCGGAGATGAGCGCCGCGCGTTCAGCTGCAACGTGAGTCCCAGCTTCGCCAGGACTGAGCGGCCGACGGCTGTGCCGCCGCAGTACCGTCGGCTCACTGCCCTCCGGCGGTGAGCGCTGCCACGAGTTCCTTGACTTTCTTCTGCCGCCACTGCGGCACAGGCGCCACCAGCCAGTATCCGCGCCGGCAGGCGATGGGGCTCCCGATCATCTCCGCCCGGTCGTCGCCCGCAAGGCTTGCGGCGAGAAGTGCTGGAACGCGCGCGCGGCCCATGCCGGCAAGCGCCGCAGCAATCGCCTGCCCCGCATCCCCCACCATGACTTCGGCTTTTCCGTCGTCACCGCCCTGCTCCTCCTTGCCTGCCGGCTCCGGATCACCGGGCCAGCCGATCCAGTCGCCCCGGCCCACTTCGACCCACGCCGCAGCCCCCAGCGCGACCCCCTCCAGATCGCCAGGCCCATCGGTCCAGCGCACGGCAAGATCAAGGTTCGCTTCGGTGAAGTCCGTGCGTTCGCCATCGACGATGACGTAGCGCACCTGCGGGTTTTGAGCCCGGAACACGGCGAGGCGGGGGGCCAGCCACGCCGCGAAGAACTCCCGCGGGCAGGCGATGGTATAGACGTGGCTGGACTGGCCCGCCTGCATCGCCTGGACCGCATCCTCGAAGTGAAGAAAGCCGGTACGCAGCGCCGCGAGCCCGGAACCGGCCTCCTCGGTGAGTTCAAGGCCCTTGCTGGTGCGGCGGAACAGCACGACGCCGAGCAGGTCTTCGAGGGCGCGGATCTGCTGTCCGACCGCAGCGGGCGTCACAGCCAGTTCGTCAGCAGCCCGGGTGAACGAGAGATGCCGCGCGGCAGCATCGAATACGCGCAGCGCGTTGAGGGGCAGATGAGTGCGCTTCATGACGCTTCCCTATGCGCCGGCCGTTGCACAGGCAAGCGTCAGGGCGCGGTCAGCCCGCCGTGGCAGGGGCCGCCAGCGGGAAGAATGGTATCTGTGCGATGAACTCGGACCCGTCGGCCCGGCGGAAGGTGTAGTAGCCTTCCATCGATCCCTGTGGGGTGGAGAGCGGACATCCTGAAACGTAGTCATGGCTGCGGCCGGGTTCGAGCACCGGCTGTTCACCGACCACCCCGTCTCCCTCGACCACATCGACCTTGCCGTTGGCGTCGGTGATACGCCAGTGCCGGTTCATGAGCTGAACCGTACCGTCCGTGTCGTTCTCGATGCGGATATGGTAGACCCAGAACCACTTCCCTGCTTCGATGCGCGATTGCTCGGGCAGGAAGCTGACGGCCACCCGTACAGTGAGGCTGTCAGTGATGGCGGTGTGCTGGAAAAGTTCCTTCATGACACGGATAGCCTAACGACGGTTTCGTCAGGCTACAACCGTGCAGCAAGGGACAGGTTCCGGGTTCCGACCTTAACTCAGAGCCCTGCCTTGCTCAAGGCCTGGTCCATGTCCTCCATGAGGTCGCCGATGTCCTCAAGGCCGACGTTGATGCGCAACATGCCTTCGCCGATACCCATCGCCTCGCGCGCCTCGGCTCCCATGTTGTGGTGGGTGGTGGAGGCCGGGTGGCACATCAGCGAACGCGAGTCCCCGATGTTGTTCGAGATATCGATGAGCTGCAGCGCGTCGAGCAGGGCGTGGGCCTGCTCCCGCCCACCATCGAGAACGAAGGAGAAGATCGGCCCGCACGCGTCCATCTGCTTCATCGCCAGTTCCTGCGCCGGGTGGCTGTCCAGCCAGGGATGCAGAATCTTCGGCACGCGCTTCTCGATGAACTTGCCCAGCGCCAGAGCGTTCTCGCTCTGCTTCTTCGCGCGCAGGTCGAGCGTCTCCAGCCCCTTGAGCACGACCCACGCGTTGAACGGCGAAAGGTTCGGTCCGGTGTTGCGCTGGAAGGGCAACAGCTTGTCGTTGACGAATTCCTCCGAGCCACAGACTGCGCCGGCAAGGACCCGGCCCTGCCCGTCCATCAGCTTTGTCGCTGAATAGGCGACGACATCGATGCCGAACTCCATCGGCCGCTGCAGCGCCGGGGAACAGAAGGCGTTGTCAACCACGGTCGTGATTCCGTGGGCCTTGGCGATCTCTGCGATAGCCGCAAGATCGGCCACGTCCATCGTCGGGTTCGCCGGGGTTTCGAAGAAGAACACCTTGGTGTTCGGACGGATCGCCGCCTCCCACTGTGCGGTATCCGATGCATCGACCACCGTCACCTCCACGCCGAAACGGGGAAGCAGGTGATCGCCCAGCCAGCGGCACGAACCGAAAGCCGCGCGCGCGGTGACCATGTGGTCTCCCGCCGAGAGCTGGCACAGGAGCGCTGCGGTCATCGCCGCCATACCGGACGCTTGCGTGCGGCAGGCTTCGGCCCCTTCCAGAAGAGCGATGCGCTCCTCCAGCATGGCCACGGTCGGATTCTGCAGGCGCGAGTAGGTCATACCGTCCTGCTCACCCGCAAAACGGGCCGCGACGGTCGCCGCGTCATCATAGCTGTAGCCGGACGTCAGGAAGAGCGCCTCGCTGGTCTCACCCATTTCCGAGCGCCAAGTGCCTCCGCGGATCGCGCGGGTTGCGGGACGCCAGTTGCGGGTCTGGCTGCGGTCCTGTCCGGTCGTGCGTTTCATGGCCCATGCCTCTAGGAGCGCACGGTTGATAGCGCAAGCCGATGCGCTTGCCCTGCGGCTGCGAGCCGCTTATCCGCCGATCCGATGTCTCTCTTTCGTCAAGATCGCGATCCGCTCGGCTGGTGCCTGCTAGTCGTTGCGGCTTTCCAGGCGCTTGTTCTGTGGCGGCTCGGCACGCCGACGCGATACTACTTCGACGAGATCCACTACGTTCCCGCCGCGCTGAAGCTGCTGGAACTCATCCCGGCGAACCGGGAACATCCGCTGTTCGGCAAGGAGGTGATCGCCGCGCTCATTCACCTGCTCGGGGACCGGCCGCTGGCATGGAGGCTCGGACCGGCGCTGTTCGGCGGACTGGGTCTGCTCGCCTTCTCCCGCCTCGTCTGGCTTGTGTCGCTGCGGCGCCGCGCGACGATCCTGGCAACGATCCTGCTTGCCACCAACTTCATGTGGTTCGTTCAGAGCCGCATCGCCATGCTCGACATGATCTCGGCCGGCCTTTGCATGGTCGGGCTGTGGCAGTTTGCCGCCGCCTGGCGCGCGCGACGCACCGGCATCGCCCGCCTGCATCTGTTCGGCAGCGGACTGGCGCTCGGCCTGTCCCTCGGCGCCAAATGGAGCGGCGCACCGGCGCTTGCGGTCCCCGGCCTCGCCTTCCTTGTCATGCGCGTCGCGGAGACCGGCCCTGCCTTCATCGGCAAGCGCGGCGCGGGCCCGATCAAGGGTGTCAGCCTCGTCGAGGCGGTGCTCTGGCTCGGTCTGCTCCCGCTCGCCGTCTACTGGGCCACGTATATCCCGGCGATGTTCTACCCTCACCATGCCATCGCGCCGCTCGGCGTCGTCGAACAGCATGAGCTCATGGTGCGCCTGCAGGACAGCGTGAAGAAGCCGCACCCCTACAAGACCTACTGGTATCAGTGGGTCCTCAACCTCCGCGGCATCTGGTATCTGTTCGAGAACGTGGACGGCGCGCACCGTGGCATCGTCATGATCGGAAATCCGCTGGCGATGCTGGCGGGGCTGGCAGCGTTCTTCTGGGGGCTCTGGGCCGCCGCTTTCCGGCGCCGGCGCGACGTCCTGTTCTTCGCTGTCCTCTATGCGCTCTGCGTCGCGATGTGGATCTTCAACGGCAAGCCGGTGCAGTTCTACTATCACTACCTGCTGCCGGGCGCCTTCCTGATGGCGATCCTTGCGCTGGCGCTCGACGCGCTGTGGGACCGCCGCGATCGCTGGCGGCTCGTGCCGCGGGGAGTCTTCGGGTTGTCTCTGGCGCTGTTCGTGCTGTTCTACCCGATCATCTCCGGATGGCCGCTGCCGTTCAAGGATGCCTACAACTTCTGGATGTGGCTGCCCACCTGGCGCTGATGGGCCGTCGGTCGTGGTCTCAACGGCGGCGGAGGCGCAGAACCAGCGCTGCGAATAGCGCGCCCAGCGCTGCCAACGCCATGTCCTTCTGCGGATCCCACACGTCGCCCTGCTGTCCATTGTAAGCCAACGCATCCGGCCCCGCCATGAACACCGTCAGCAGCCACTCGAAAACTTCGTAGACTGCGCTGGCCGCCAAAACGAACTCGACCGCGATGTACGTCGCAAGGCCGCGTGAGAGCCCTTTGTGACGCGACAATCCTTCGGAGGCGGGATAAATCAGGCACGCGCCGAAGCTGAAATGGACCAGCCGGTCCCATGCGTTCCGCTCCAGCCCCAGCACCTCTGCGGGGGACGGCACGCCCAACGCGCGGGCCCAGTCCTCGTAAGGGACAAAGGAGTAGATGTAGCGCCCGCCGAGCGTGTGCAGCCACAGGAACACGCAGACGCAGAGCACCGCACCGGTCGGCATGGACCAGCGCCGCAGCGCGAGCCATAGCCCCGCGACCACCGCCAGCGTCGGCAGGTTCTGCAGCGGGGCGAGGCGGGGATACGGCGCGTCGACCAGGCTCAGCAGCGCCGCTGCGGCCGTGAAGCCAAGCAGCGCCGCCTGAGCACGCGGCAGGGTCAGTACTTGCCCCAGACGAACTTGGACGAGAGCGCGAAGTTGAAGACCGAGGCGAGCAACACGCCGGTCACAACGGCGAGCACATCATGCACGCCGATGGTCTTCAGCACCGCGGCAGAGCCGATGTTCGTGAGCAGGCCCAGCGAGCAGGTCAGCGCGAACTGCGCCCAGCCACGCATCAGCGGCCCGAAGCCGCGCAGGCGTTTGTCGGAGTACGTCAGTTCGTTGTTCAGTACGAAGTTGAACGTCATCGCGACGAGTGCGGCGATGGTGTTCGAGATGTTGAAGGTCGTGCTTTCCGACCAGTTGCCGTAGACGAAGCGCTCTCCGAAGACGATGTGGAGCATGATCCACAACACCGCCAGCTGCACCACAACGCCCATGGCACCCACGGTGCCGAACAGCGCGAAGCGGGTCGGGATGATCCGGCCCAGCCACTTGTCGTAAAGACCCACGAGGAATTCGAACACGACGGTCTGGTCCAACTTGCTTTCGCCTTCCGCGCGGGCGGCGAAGTTGAGGGGGAATTCCTTGACGCGCAGCGGCGTTTCCACCGTCGCCAGGATATCGAGCAGAATCTTGAAGCCCACGCCTGAAAGACGATGCGCGTCGGCTCGCAGGGTCCGCGCACGCAGCATGAAGAACCCGCTCATAGGGTCCGTCAGTTCAACGCCGGTCACCTTGTTGGCGATACGGTTGGCAAGACCGGAAGCCTTGACGCGGTCGGGGCGGCCCCAGGCGTCCGTGCTTGCACCTTCGGCAAAGCGGGACGCGTAAGCCAGGTCGTATTCGCCCGAAGTGATGGCCTGCAGCATCTGCGGAAGCAATTCGGGATCGTGCTGGTGATCGGCGTCCATCACCGCAACAACCGGCGCGGCGGTCGCGCACATGCCCTCGATCGCCGCGCTGGCAAGGCCGCGGCGGCCGATCCGCTGAATGCAGCGTACGCGGGGGTCGACCAACGACAGGCGGCGGGCTTCGTCCGCCGTACCGTCCGGGCTGTTGTCATCCACGTAGATGGCTTCCCACGCGACACCGGCCAACGCCTTGTCGAGTCGCGCGACCATCGTCGCGATGTTCTTGCGCTCGTTGTATGTCGGCAGAACCACCGCCAGCTCGAGCGGCTTCGCAGGCGGCGAAACGGCTTCAGCGGCGGCTTCGGCAGCCTGCGCGAGATCGGAACTCGAAATGTTCATTAGCCCTGTTTTTATGTCTGAATCGTCAAGAAACGATTATTGCGTACCGGCGCAACCTTTACAGGCGCGCGAGGACCGCGTCACCGATTTCCTTCGTGCCCGCTGATCCGCCAAGATCGCCGCCCTTGATGCCATCGGCGAGAGTCGCGGCGACAGCCGCTTCGATCCGCGCCGCCTGCTCCTCGAGGCCGAAGGAGTGGCGCAGCAGCATCGCCGCCGAAAGGATGGTGGCCATGGGGTTGGCGAGCGCCTTGCCGGCGATGTCCGGCGCCGAACCGTGGATCGGCTCATAGAGGCCGAACTTGCCTTCCGCCAGGCTTGCGGAAGCGAGCAGGCCGATGGAGCCCACGCACATGCTCGCCTGATCGCTGAGGATGTCACCGAAGAGATTGCCGGTGACGATCACGTCGAAGGCGCCGGGATTCTTCACCAGCTGCATCGCCGCGTTGTCGACGTACATGTGAGTCAGTTCGACGTCGGGGTATTCCTTCGACACCTCGATCATCACGTCGCGCCACAGCTGCGAGGTTTCGAGCACGTTGGCCTTATCGACGGAGCACAGGCGACCGGAACGGCCCTGCGCCGCCTTGAAACCGGCATGTGCGATGCGGCGCACTTCGTCCTCGGCGTAGGACATCATGTCCCAGCCCTGGCGGCGGCCGTCTTCCAGCGTGCGCGTGCCCTTCTCGCCGAAGTACACATCGCCGTTAAGCTCGCGCACGATGAGCAGGTCGATCTTGCCCGACACTTCCGGGCGCAAGGTCGACAGGTCCTCAAGGCCTTTGAACACCGTGGCGGGCCGCAGGTTTGCGAAGAGGCCGAGCTCCTTGCGCAGGCCGAGAACCGCCTGCTCCGGGCGGAGCGCGCGCTCCAGATGGTCGAGCGAAAAATCACCCACCGCGCCGAACAGGATCGCATCCGCCGAGCGCGCGATATCCAGCGTCGCTTCCGGCAGCGGGTGGCCGTGCCTGCGGTACGCGGCCCCGCCGACGTCGCCTTCGACGAGTTCCATCCCTTCGATTTCAAGCGCCTGGAGAACGCGCACAGCCTGTTCCGTGACCTCGGGACCGATTCCGTCTCCGGCAAAAACAGCAATGCGCATAGTCGTACCCCTCAGCTTCCGATCCGGCCCAGCCGCTCGCGCAGCAGGACGCGCGCCGCCATAACGTCTCTTCTGCGATCGGCAAGCGCGTAGCGCGCCAATTCGCGCCCCACACGATCGAACGCCTCGAGAAGAGCGCCCCAGTCTCCGTCAGGCGGACGGGCGACGCGGGCGCCGTAGCCGAGTTCGCGCAGCACGAGCACTTCGTACCGCAGCAGGCCCATCGCCCAGCCGCGCGCGGAAGGGGCGACGCAGACGGCCTGGAGCAGGCCTGACAAAGCCTCGAACAGCGCCGGAAAGGCCTGTCGCTCCGGCAGCACCGACGCGGCGAGCGCCGTGCTCCAGCTGATGGCCGCTGCCGGAAGAGGCTCGGCAAGCCAGGGCGCACGGCTCTGCAGAAGCTCCACGCGCGCAAAGGGAAGCTGCGTGTCCGACCTGGAGCGCAGCTCGGCATCAACGGTATTGCCCGGGATCAGGACAGGACGAAGCAGGCGTCCCCTGCCCCCCGCGACATAGGCGCCCACCAGCCCGTGCTCCGCCGTGAGAAGCCGGGCGACGACGGCAGCCTCTCCATGCGGCAGGGCGGCACAGACAATGGCGGGAGCGCGAAAGTGCATGGCGCCTGGTGTTAAGGCTCAGCGCCATGGAGCAAACGCGGGGAAAACATTCGCTCCTCAAGACGACGCGAGATCAGCGCCGGTCCAGAGCCGCTCAGAGCGGCGGAGTCAGCTTGGCTTCGAGCGCTTCGATACGAGCCCTCAGCGCTTCCGATTCGGCCCGCGCCGTCGCCGCCATTTCCTTGACGGCTTCGAACTCCTCGCGGCTGACGAAGTCCATATCGCCCATGAACTCCTTCACCCGCTCCCGCGCGCCTTCACGCGCTTCGCGGCCCATTCCGGCCAGTGTGCCGGCGGCGCTGTTCATCATCTTGACGAAGTCGGCGACAAAGGGGTTTTCGCTTTGCATGGACGCTAGATGGAGCGCCCGCGCCCGCTGTGCAAGAGGGTTGTGCACGCCGCCTCAGATCGTGAAACGCTCCACCGCGCCGGAACGCTGCACGCCGTCGAGGTCCGGATTCGCCTGAAGGAACCCGAAGTTGAGGTATGCGGCGAAGGCGAGCCACAGCACGTACGGCACCAGCAGGGCCCCGGCGAGGGGCCGCACACGGGAAAACAGCAGCGCCGTCAGGATCGCCAGCAGCAGCAGCACAGCGATCACGACAAGCGCGGCGCTCATCTGGTGTGCACCGAAAAAGACGGGCGACCAGGCAAGGTTCAACGCGAACTGCATGGCGAAGACCGTCACGGCGGGACCACGGCCGCGCGCGCCGCGTGCGGAAAGGATCATCGCCAGCGCCACTCCGAGCACGGCGTACAGCACGCTCCACACGATGCCGAACAGGGCCGGCGGCGGGAAGGCCGCAGGCTTCACCAGTTCATCGAACCACAGGTTGCCGGGGCCGCTTTGCGAAACGGCGCCGGACAGGAAGCCCAGGAGCATGACCGCCGGTACGCAGACGAGCGCCCAGCGCATGAAGCTGGCGCGCAACTGCCCCGGGGAGGCAAGAAGGTTCATGTCGGCAGGGTCATCTGCACTGGCGGCTCCCGAATCGCGGTAATCCAATTCCGGCGCGGGTTGTGAAGCCGTGCGGCCCCCGGTGCAATCGTCGCGCAGAGGTCATTGTCCGCGCTGTGCCGAAACGAGAAATTCGATGTTGCCCTCGGGCCCCTTGATCGGGCTCTCGACGATCCCCTGTATCGTCCAGCCTTCGCCCTCCAGCCATGCGCGCACCTCTTCGCAGACGCGGGCATGGAGCGCCGGGTCCCGCACCACGCCGCCCTTCCCGACCTCGCTGCGCCCCACCTCGAACTGGGGCTTGATGAGAGCCACGAGACGGCAACGCGGCGCCGCCAGCCGGAGCGGCACCTCCAGCACCTTCGCCAGCCCGATGAAGCTGGCATCGCACACCACCCAGTCACAGGCTGCGTCGATCTGCTGAGGTGTCAGGATGCGGGCGCTGGTCTGTTCCAGAACAGTGACGCGCGGATCGGTGCGGAGCTTCCATGCGAGCTGGTTGGTCCCGGAATCGACCGCAAAAACCCGCGCCGCCCCGTGCTTCAGCAGGACATCGGTGAACCCGCCCGTGGAGCTGCCGATGTCCATCGCCACCGCTCCATTTGGATCAAGCCCGAAATGCTCGATGGCGTGCGCAAGCTTGATCCCGCCGCGCGACACCCACGGGTGGTCCCGGCCGCGCACCTCGATCGGAGCGTCCGCCTTCACAGACTGGCCGGGCTTGGCGATCTTCGTCTCCCCTGAGAAAACCAGTCCGGCCAGCACAAGCGCCTGTGCCCGGGTACGGCTTTCCGCCAGCCCCCGGTCTACGAGCAACTGATCGACGCGCAGTTTCGCCGCCTTGGGCGACGGCGTGTTTTCGACGGAACGGGGCTTTGTTGGGTCGGTCATGGAAAGGTACGCACTTGAGATGAGGCGCGCCTCATTCCATACCATGCCCATGAAGGCAAATCCGCGCAGCCGCGCCAATTCGTTCGCAAAGGGCTTTCTCCCCCGCATCCTTGCCGCCAGCGCCGCATCGACGGGGCTTCTTGCCGGATGTGTCCCCCCACCGCCCTCCATGCCGACGCCCCCTCCGGCACAGGAACCGGCCGCGCCTGCGCCAGCGCAGCGCCCCGCGCCCTCCCGGCCGCAACTGGCGCCCAATACGGACTGGCGTGATGCTGCCCAGACGGCGGGACAATGGACTTATGCGGCCAATGGCACGGCATCGGGAGCCACCTTCGGCAGCGGGCAATTCGTCGTCCAATGCGATCCGGGACGCAGCACGATGACGCTTCTGCGGGCCGGCCCATCCGGCGCCGGTTCGGCAACACTCACCATCATGACCTCGACAGGCACAAGCACCCTCTCCGGCACTCGCTCTGGCCGCGGCATCGGTGCGACCGTCTCCCCGCGGGACCCCGTGCTTGACGCCATGGCGTTCAGCCGCGGCCGATTTGCCGTCGCCGCGCCCGGAGAGCCGACGCTTTACCTGCCGAGCTGGACAGAAATCTCGCGCGTGATCGAGGACTGCCGCTGAGACGGAGGCACCATTCAGAGGCGCTTCGACGGTGGAGGAAGGCATGCAGACGCCGGCCCGATACACCTGAGGCAGGCAGTTGGACAGCAGCCTCCAAGTTGTCGCAAGGCTGGGGATAACAGGCCGAAGCAAGGATCATGACGCCAAATATTTTCATTGCAAGTCTTGTTGTGCAACGCGAAATCACCCAAATATAGCAGCAAGACGACGGTCCCGGGATACGCGCCCGGGTCTTTCCGAAGTCCCAGTCGCTACATGCGGCGCACTATGGCTCAACAGCGCGAAAGGAGGTGATCCGATGTCTCATGGTTCAGCAGAGAGGTCGGCAATTTCCGTCGCGGAGCATTATTGTCGTTAAACGGACGATAAAGGCTTCGCTGGCGGCACTTCCCGGCCGCTGACCATGCGAAGGGCCGTACCGGACCGCCGGTGCGGCCCTTCTCATTTGGCGATGCTCCGATTTTGCCTCCCTCAGGCTTCGTGCTAAGACTGACACCTGAAGAAGCATAATTGCTTTTGGGTTGTGTTCCGTGAAATTTTAGTTCACCGGCGCAATCCTGTTGCAGACAGAGGAACACGTTCGATGGCGATTCTCGCCGATGCCGGCCTGACTTTCACGACTCTTGCCAATTCCGCCCTGACCAGCGACGAAGCGCGCGCCGCAGTGCTCGCCAATCCGGGTTTCGGCACGCATTTCACCGATCACATGGTGACCATCGATTGGACGGACGGCAAAGGCTGGCATGACGCTGTGATCGGCCCTCGTCAGCCGATCGCGCTCGATCCGGCGGCGGCGGTGCTCCACTACGCGCAGGAAATCTTCGAAGGCCTCAAGGCCTACAAGCAGGCTGACGGCGCCATCGCGCTGTTTCGCCCGGAAGCCAATGCCGCGCGCTTCAACCAGTCGGCCCGTCGTCTGGCGATGCCGGACCTGCCGGAAGCCGTGTTCGTGGAAGCCATCGAAAAGCTGGTCCAGCTTGATCGCGCCTGGATTCCCGAGGGCGAAGGCGCGTCGCTGTACCTGCGCCCGTTCATGATCGCAACGGAAGCCTTCCTGGGCGTTCGCCCGGCACGGCAGTACAAGTTCATCGTCATCGCCAGCCCGGCCGGCAACTATTTCAAGTCCGGCGCGCCCGCCGTTTCGATCTGGGTTTCCGACTATACGCGTGCGGCTCCGGGCGGCACCGGCGCCGCGAAGTGCGGCGGCAACTACGCCGCCAGCCTCGTGCCCCAGGCAGAGGCGATCGCGGCCGGCCATGACCAGGTCGTCTTTCTCGACGCCGCCGAGCACAAGTGGATCGAGGAACTCGGCGGCATGAACCTGTACTTTGTGTTCAACGACGGCACCCTTCTCACGCCCGAACTGACCGGCACCATCCTGCCGGGCATCACCCGCGACAGCCTGCTCCAGCTCGCCCGGGAAGAGGGACTGACCGTCAGCGAAGGCCGCTACAGCCTGGACGAATGGCGCGCGGATGCCGCCTCGGGCAAGCTGGTGGAAACCTTCGCCTGCGGTACCGCCGCGGTCGTCACTCCCGTCGGCAAGGTCAGCGGCCGCGATGGTGAGTTCACCATCGGAAGCGGCGGCCCGGGCCAGCTCACTGGCAAGCTCAAGAACCGGCTCGTGTCCATCCAGCGCGGAGATGCGCCGGACACCCACGGCTGGATCCGCAAGATCGCGTGACCCCAACAGGAACCGCCCTGCCCGGCCACCCTGCCGGGCGGGGTAGCCTGTCCTGCGCCTCCGCGCGCAGCTTGGTCAAACGCGCGGGATGAGCGCCCTTGTGCACGCAGGCGATCTTGTCGTGCCCGTGAGGCAGGCTTACCTGTGGGGGCGTATTTTCACCTCCCAAGGAGTTCCCCCACATGGCCGATCTCACTTACACTCCTCCCAAGGTCTGGACCTGGGACCAGCCGAACGGCGGCGAGTTTGCGAGCATCAACCGCCCGACCGCCGGAGCCCGCTTCGAGCGTGAGCTGCCGCGTGGAGAGCATCCTTTGCAGCTCTATTCCCTGGGCACTCCCAACGGCCAGAAAGTCACGATCCTGCTGGAGGAGTTGCTCGCCGCAGGGCACCCGGCCGAATACGACGCCTGGCTGATCTCGATCGCGGACAGCGACCAGTTCTCCTCAGGCTTCGTGGCGGTAAACCCCAATTCCAAGATCCCCGCCCTGCTCGACCTGTCCGGACCCGAGCCTGTCCGCGTGTTCGAATCCGGCTCGATCCTGTTCCACCTTGCCGAGAAGTTCGGCGCCTTCCTCCCCGGTTCCGGCCCGGCGCGGACCGAGTGCATGAACTGGCTGATGTGGCAGATGGGCACCGCGCCGCTTCTGGGCGGCGGCTTCGGGCACTTCTACGCCTACGCACCCGAGAAGTACCAATACCCCATCGACCGCTACGCGATGGAAGCCAAGCGCATCTTCGATGTCGCCGACAAGCGCCTTGCCGAGACGCGCTACCTTGCCGGTGACGAATACACGATCGCCGACATCGCCGCCTACGGCTGGTTCGGCGGCTTTGTCCGCGGCGACGCCTATGGCGATGCGCAGACCTTCCTCGACGTACCGAGCTACACGAACCTGATGCGCTGGGGCCAGGAACTGGGCGACCGCGAAGCCGTCCGCCGCGGCCGGATCGTCAACCGGAAGGGCGAAGGCCTTTTAGCTGAACGCCACAGCGCCGCGGATATTGACGCGGTATTGGCTGGTTGAAAGATGAGCCGGAGCTGACGAAACCCCTTTTCAGCGCCGGAACAAACCGCTAAGCGCGCCTCTCTCACGAGAGGCCGCTTCAGCCGCGGCCGATCCGCTGGGGCGTCGCCAAGTGGTAAGGCACCGGTTTTTGGTACCGGCATTCGCAGGTTCGAATCCTGCCGCCCCAGCCAGTTTCTTCTTTAAGCTTCGAAAGCACGCGGACCTGATGGCTCCGCCTCCGCCTGCGAGATCCCGGGTTCGGGAACGCGCAGTGGCGGCACAGTTTATCGGCCGTAGATGCGGTCCAGAACCTCTGCGCTGCGGAGGAAATGCACGGCCTTTTCGTCAAATCGGGGGGAGCGGGCCAGTTGCTTGGCCCAGACGGCGGCGGAGCGGGCGCCCCATTCGTCCGGCGGGTCGGACAGACGCGTGGCCGAGGTGCCGTCAAAGCGATCGGCGGTGAAGTCGTAGAAGGAGCCCTCCACGTTGCGCAGGGCCGCGCCGCCCTTCGTGCCGTAGAAGGCCGCCTCGATCACGGCGTCACGCCCGGCATTCAGGCGCCAGGAACAGGCCAGCCGCACCTGCGCGCTGCCGGCCTTGAACTGCGCGGTGGCGTAATCCTCCACGGCTCCGGGCTCCAACGGGCGTCCGCCGCTGGTGAGCCGGGCATCCACTGCGGACACTTCCGGGAAGCCCATCGTCCAGAGCGCAAGGTCGACCAGATGGACGCCGAGGTCCACCACGCATCCCCCGCCGGACTGGGCCGGATCGTAGAACCACGGCTTGTCCGGCCCGTAGGCGTTGTGGAAGGTCAGGTCGATCCCGAAGATATCGCCCAGTTCGCCTGTGCGGACGAGGTCGGCAATGTGTCGCATGGCTTCGGTATGGCGGTAGGAGAGGTCTACTCCCAAAAGGCGGTCGGCGGCCTTTGCCGCAGCGATCACCGCCTCCACTTCCGACGCCGTTCGGCCGAGCGGCTTTTGGCAGAACACCGCCTTCCCAGCTTCAAGCGCTCGAATCGCCTGCTCCGCATGAAGTGCGCTTGGCGTGGCGATGACGATCGCATCGACATCGCTGTCGAGCATAGCCTCCAGCGTCGCGACCTGCTGCGCCGCAGGTGCGACGGAGGAAGCCTCACGGGCACAGTCAGCGCTCGGGTCGCAGATCGCGGCGGCTTCGACGGCCCCGGTCGCCAGCATGGCTTCCATGCGATGACGCCCGATCCAGCCGGTGCCCAGGAACCCGATGCGCGGCTTCACGGCTTGCTCCAGAACCTCCGGCAGGTTCTCATCCAGATCGATCATCCTCGTTCCCCTCTCAGCCGAACGTCACCAGCGCCTTGACGAAGTTGCCCGGCTTGTCGCGCGTGGCGTCCAGCGCCTCGCTCAGACGCTCAAGCGGATAGCGGTGCGTATAAAGCGCAGTCGGATCGAGACGACCACCGGCCACGGCGTCCACCGCCTCACGCAGCCCTTGCATCTGCACGCGTGGGTCACGCTCATGCGCGTTGATGACATCGATGCCCTTCCAGTTCCACATCTGCATGGAGACCTGCCGCGGGCCGTCCTGATGGTATCCGGCGACCACAAGGCGGCCGCCGAAACCCACCAGTTCCCCTGCGAGGTCGAGGGGCCATTGCTTGCCCACGCATTCGATTACGCGTTCGCACATGGCTTCGCCGGTCAGCGCCTTCACGTCTTCGATGATCCTCCAGTGATCATCCATCACGATGACCTCGGCGGCGCCGTAGCCTTTGGCAAGCTCGAGCGATTCGCGACGCCGCGAGATCGCGATGACGCGCGCGCCGGCGTCCGTCGCCAGCTTGGTCAGCACCGCGCCAAGGAAGCCGATCCCGATGATCGCCACGGTCTGACCGGGCTGGATGTCACTACGCCGGAAGATGTTGAAGGCGCAGCCCAGCGGTTCCCCGGGGAATGGCTGGCTGTCCAGAGCTGCGGGTAGCCGGATCGCCATCCCCGCTGAAGCGATGTCGTATTCCGCGAAGGCGCGGTACGACAGCGCGGCCACGCGATCGCCGGGCGAAAAAGCGTCGACACCCTCGCCCACCGCATCCACCATGCCCCAGGCTTCGTGGCCCAGACCGCCGGCTTCGCCCGGGTAGCTCATCCACTCCTGCCCTGCCCAAGGCTCGAGGTTCGAGGCGCAGACACCGCACCCCTCTACCCGGATGCGGATCTCGCCGGGCGCCGGTTCGGGCTTTTCCACTTGCGTTATCGCGATGCGGCCCGGGGCTTCCAGCACGGCTGCGCGCATCATGCGTTGACTTCCTGCAACTGTTCACACTCCAACTGTGTTTTCGGAAGCATGAAGGCTCCCGATCGCGAAATGGCCGCAGCCCTGCGTGAAAATATTGCCAACCTCACCGCGCGCCAGCAGGCCGAGGCGGAGAAGGCGCCGCTGAGTGACCGCATCGCCGACCGCATCACCGCTTTCACCGGCTCCATGGTCTTCGTCGCGCTGCATCTGCTGATCTTCGGCAGCTGGATAGTGATCAATCTGGGCTGGTTGCCGATCGTCCGGCCGTTTGACCCAAGCTTCGTGGTGCTGGCGATGGTCGCCTCGGTGGAAGCGATCTTCCTGTCCACGTTCGTGCTGATCAGCCAGAACCGCATGGCGGCCATGGCGGATCGCCGGGCGGACCTCGACCTGCACGTCAACCTGCTGACCGAGCACGAGCTTACCAAGCTGGCCAGCATCGTCAGCCGCATCGCGGAGCGGCTCGGCGTCGACGTGACTGACCCCCAGTTCGAGGAGATCCACAAGGACGTCGAGCCGACGCAGGTGCTCGACGCGCTGGACGAGCGCCGGCGCGAGCAGACTCTGAAGCGCTGAAGCGCGCCGCTCGTGAGGCGTCATGCGGCCGGCTGTGCGATGAAGGCTTCGAAAGCTGCATGCGCTTCGTCGTCCGGCATCTGGACCGGCGGATGCTTGCAGAACCAGGCGGCGGCGGGCAGTACCGGCCCGGCCAGGCCGCGCTGCCGGGCCAGCTTGGCGCAGCGGATCATATCGATCGCGACGCCGGCGCTGTTCGGGCTGTCCTCTACCGACAGCCGCAGTTCCAGGTTCATCGGTACGCCGCCGAAGAGCTGCCCCTCCATGCGCAGGAAGCAGACCTTGTTGTCGTTTTGCCAGGCAACGTAATCGCTGGGACCGACGTGAATGTTCTCATCCTCCAGACGGACCTGCGCGACCGACTGCACGGCTTCTGTCTTCGATTCCTTCTTGGAGGCAAGCCGGGTTCGGTTCAGCATGTTGAGGAAGTCTGTGTTGCCGCCCGTGTTCAGCTGGTACGTGCGGTCCAGCTTCACGCCGCGCTTGCGGAAGAGGTCCGTCAGAACCCGGTGGACGATGGTGGCACCGAGCTGGGCCTTGATGTCGTCCCCGATGATCGGCACCCCGGCCGCCTCGAAGCGCCGCGCCCACTCCGGATTGCTGGCGATGAATACGGGGATGTTGTTGACGAACGCAACGCCCGCCTCAAGCGCACATTCCGCGTAGAACTCGCTGGCCTGCTGCGAGCCGACCGGGAGGTAATTCATGAGAACGTCGACCTGTGCCTCGCGCAGGACGGCGATGACGTCCTCCTTGCTCGGCTCCTCCTCACGCGCGACCCTGAAGGTACGCTCCTCGGGATAGTCGGCCATGTGGTCGGCCACCCCGTCCAGCACGCGGCCCATGCGCACGACGGCGCCGGTGTCCTCGATGGTCGGGCAGAATACCGCCGTGCAGTTCGGCTTGGCGAACACCGCGCGCGCGACGTCCTGGCCGACCTTGCGCTCGTCAACGTCCCAGGCCGCGACGACGTGGATATCGCTCGGGCTGTAGCCGCCGAGGTCGTAGTGCGAAAGCCCGACGAGGTCGTTGGCTCCGGACCGATAATGCTCGATGCCCTGGACGAGGGAACTCGCGCAATTGCCGATGCCGACAATAGCGACGTTAATGCCGTGGCGGTCAGGCGAAAGCATCAGGCAATGCTCCGTTCGGCGCTGAGACGTTCGTCCCGGTCAAAGTTGAGAGGTGACAGCTCCGGCGCGGAAAGGTCGAGCCCATGGGGCACCGGCGGGGCGGCGATCTCCAGGCTCTTTCCAGCCGGAGCGTAGCGGTCGATCATCCAGGCGCAGAAATCCGCGAACGCCTGCGGATCGCGCGCGGGACTGGTATGGTGCGGCGCAAGCCCCAGGTGCTGCGGGGTGAAGCAGAAGGTCACGGTGACGTCGAAGTCCGCAAGCGCTTCCATCTGGCGGTCGAACCAGTCGACCGCGTTGGGGCGGAAGCTGTCAGCCCACGAAAGGCCGGTGCGGATCCGCTTCGTGCCGAGCCGCTTCATCCAGCTGACGGCTTCGTCGAGGCGAGGGTCCTCGAAATGGAACCATTGCATCAGCCCGATTTCGGCGGCGTGCTGGGCGTAAGTCTCAAGGGCGGGCTTCGGCGTACCATCCTCCCGGATCAGGCCAAGGTAGAAGTGGCGGTAGTAAGACGAGCCCTCTGCCTCCCGGTGCCGCGTTTCCGCGCCCCAGCTCATCGGCAGGTCGAACAGCGAATACCAGAAGACGCGGGGTGCAACCCCCTTCAGCAGTTGAGCGGTACGGTCCAGCCCGAAGACCTGCACTTCCTCGGCGCCGAAGGAGCTGACGCCCACTTCTGTCACCCAGACCGGCTTATCCGTGACAGCCTTGATCTCGGCGATCTTGGCCGGCCAGTCAGCGAGCGGCCACAGGTTCCAGTCCAGCGGGAAACCATGCACCGCCACGACATCGACCGCGTCGAGCGCTCCATGCCGCTCAACCAGCCGCAGCCAGTGCGGATCGATGGGGGACATGCCGCCAAGAACACGCGTCACGGAAGGATTCACCTCGCGGATCGCCTGCCCCGCCGCGACGACGTGTTCCGAGAACAGTTTCCAATCGGGGTCCAGCCCCGGATCCCAGTGAGACTTGTTGTTCGGCTCGTTCCAGATCATTGCCGCTTCGATCAACGGTCTTCTCCTCGGGCTGGGTAAACTGCGGCTGGACCGTAGCCGGCGAAAGGCACTTGGGCAGTGCGGCAAAGATAGACGTCGGGCTGGGGATGGGCGACGATGCTGAAGCCCGCCGCGCGAAGCATCGCCTGACTGCAGGCGGCATTGGGCGCCCACCAGTTCGTCCAGTCATGGGCGAACTCGTGCTCGATGAAGTGCATCTTGGGATAGCCGGGATCATCGAAGTACGCGGGAGGCTGGGTCGTGCCGGGCATGAAGAACGGATGATCGCGCGGAACCTCCAGCACCTCGTCCGAGCCCTGCTGCAACGTCTGGAACAGCATCATGTCACCCGCCACGTGCTCACGGATGAGATCGAGGGCCAGCAGCGGGTGGCGCAGGTGGTACAGGACGCCCATGAAGATCACGAGGTCGAACCGTTCGCCCAGGGTGGCCACGTCGTAGACCGACAGGTTGCGGAACTCGATTCCCTTGAAACCCAGCGCCTCGCTGGCAAGGCGGGCCTGCGCCAGGTACCGGTCATCGCTGTCGATACCCACCACCCGCGCGGCGCCCCGGCGCTTCATCTCGACCGAGTAGAACCCGGCGTTGCACCCGATGTCGAGCACCGTCTTGCCGGTGAGGTCCTCTGGCAGGACGTGCGCGAACGTCTCGAACTTGAAGCTGGGATAGTCACCGAGGAAATGCTCCGGCGCCGTCGTCGTCCCTCCGCCGAGATCGATGTTGTGAAACCATGGGCCCAGTTCCGCGATGCGGGAACGCAGCTCCGTCGAGTCGTGCGGTCGAAGAGATGCGGCGGCTGGGCGCAATGGAAACCCTCCAGATGGACGTGCATGAAACAGGGATTTCACGCGCGAAGAAAGATGCTGTCAACTCGCCAGCCAACGATGATCGTACCAACCTGTTCCCCTGCATCTACAAAGATTGGAAAATACTAACCCTTGTTAAATGCAGGTACTAACCTGAGTTTGATCTTCATCGTAGTTGGTGGCTCAAGGGATACACTTTGCTGTTCGTGCATTTGCCCCCTCATGCCCGACCTCATGCCCGATTGGACCCAAGCCATGCGTGCAGAGCGTTACGACGCCGCCTGGGCCATCGCCGATGCCGTGCTCAGATCGCGCGATCCGCAGACCCGCGACGATCCGACGCGCCCCTACCACGAGAGGTGGGTCTGGGACGGCGAGCCTGTCGACGGGCGCGACGTGCTCGTCCGCTGCTATCACGGGCTTGGCGATACACTTCAGTTCGCACGTTTCCTGACGCCTCTGGCGCAGCGCGCCGCGTCCGTGACGCTGGAGACGCAAGGGCGGCTGGTTCCGCTGCTGCGGCAGATCCCCGGCTTGTCGCGCATCGTGAGCATGGATCCTGCCTCGCCCCTGCCCCGGCGCGACTGCGATATCGAGATCACCGAACTCGACCTCGCCTTGCGCCTGCCGCCCTCAGCCGCTTCTGCACCCTATCTCACGACAACGCGGGCTATCCTGCCTGAAGGAACAGTCGCGCTCTGCCACGGGGCGGGAGAGTGGGATCCATCGCGCAGCATTCCGCCCGAGCTTCTCGCGCCGCTCTGCGGGGCCGCGCCGTGCATCACCCTCATGCCGGAAGAAACGACGCTGGACGTGCTGAACCCGCGGGGCTGCCCGCTGGACATCATGACCACGGCCTCCCTGATCGCGGGATCGTCCCTCATCGTGACGGTCGACACGATGGTTGCGCATCTGGCGGGCGCGCTCGGCGTGCCGACATGGCTCATGCTGAAGACAGAGCCGGACTGGCGCTGGGCGCCGGACCGCAAGACCAGCGCCTGGTATCCGAACACCCGCCTCTACGTGCAGTCCCGGCCGGGGGACTGGCCGTCCGTAGCGGAGCAAATCCTTCGCGATCTTGACGCTCGAAACCGTCGCAATGGAAAGGTGACGCAGTGATACATGCACCTTCTATCCCCGTGTCCTGGGGCGAATTGCTGGACAAGCTGTCCATTCTCGAGATCAAGCGCTCGAAGCTTCCGCCCGGCAGCGGCCTGGCGAACGTGGAACGGGAATACGCGCTCCTGAAAGATGCCGCCGCTCCCGTTCTGGAGAATGGCCGTGTGGCCACGCTTCTGGATCGGCTGCGTCGGGTAAACCAGATGCTGTGGGAGGTGGAGGATGCCATCCGCCAGCAGGAGGCCGATGCCCGTTTCGGCCCGCGTTTCGTGGCCCTCGCCCGCTCGGTCTACCAGACCAACGACACGCGCGCGGCCATCAAGCGGCAGATCAACCTCCTACTCGATTCCGAGCTGGTGGAGGAAAAGAGCTACGCCGCCACGCTGGCGCCGCTGTCGGTCGAACCGATCCTTACGGCCCGGCCCGCCGGTTTAGCGTGACCAGCCGCACGGCGCCTCCCTCGATTGAAAGCGTGGTGAGCGATGCGGGGTCGCAGTCGATCATGAAGATGCGATCAGTTGCGAGGCCGAGGACGTGCGCCACGACCGCGCGGATCACGTCGCAATGCGTGACGCAGAGCGCCGGCTCGTCCCGGGCTGCCAGGGAGAAGATGAAGCGGCAGGCGCGCTCCGTCACG
This sequence comes from Novosphingobium sp. HII-3, assembly GCF_002916655.1. Taxonomy (GTDB): domain Bacteria; phylum Pseudomonadota; class Alphaproteobacteria; order Sphingomonadales; family Sphingomonadaceae; genus Novosphingobium; species Novosphingobium panipatense. The sequence goes on along the minus strand of NZ_PPSM01000014.1, from coordinate 681,171 downwards.
TCCTTCATCGTTTCGCCGCCGGGACAGCGACAGGTCGCGCGTTCGGCATTCCAGCGCCCCCACGCCACGTCGCCCTCAAGTTCGCCGAAGGTGCGGCCGGTGAAGGCGCCGAAGTCGATCTCGTCGAGTTCAGGCGCGGGGAGAATAGCCAGCTCCTTACGCATAGCGACAGCTTCGGCCGTCTGCATGGTACGCCTTCGCGGGCTGCTGTGGATGGAAGCCAGCTGCGTACCCGCCAGTAGGCCGGCGAGTTCCTGCGCTTCGCGGGTTCCCGCCACGCTCAGCGCAATGTCGGAACGGCCGCTCAGAACGCGTCCGACTTCATCATGGTGTCCGTGGCGAGCCAAGTGAATCAAGGGCATGTTGAGCAGACCTAAACATGGATCAATAGGCCATCAAGGATGATTTCCGCATCGCAACTACAAGCAAAGTAATGATCCAGGTTAAGATGGAAATATTTCGGAACAAGATGAAGAAGAAGATGTTGACCCCCGCGACGGCCTGATCGGCCAATACATTTTCCTGACGACAAGCGGGGGTCAAGGCATGGCGGAAAACGTACTCATCACCGGCGGCGCGGGCTTTATCGGGCGGTTCGTCACCGAAGAACTGCTGCGCCGCGGCAACACGGTGCGGATCCTGGACTGCCTGCTGGACCAGGTTCATGGCGGCAAGGGTCGCCCTGAAGCGCTTTCCCCGGACGCCGAACTGATCGTCGCGGATATCCGCGATGGCGATGCGGTCGCGCAGGCCCTCAAGGGGGTGGACAGCGTCATTCATCTTGCCGCCGAAGTGGGCGTCGGGCAGTCCATGTACGAAGTGGAACGCTACACCTCCACCAACGATGTCGGCACCGCCGTTCTGTTCGAGCGGCTGATAGACAATCCGGTGCGCCGCGTCGTCACCGCCTCCTCCATGAGCATCTATGGCGAAGGCCTCTACCACGACGAGGACGGAAATCTGGTGCAGGACGCGGAGCGCGGGCTGCTGCGCGACGGGCAGAAGATCTGGGATCCGACCGATGGCCAGGGCCGTCCGCTGACCCCCGTCGCCACGCCCGAGTGGAAACGGCCGAGCCTTGCTTCGATCTATGCGCTCAACAAGTACGTGCAGGAGCGCACCACGCACATCATGGGCGCACCCTACGGCATCGAGAGCGTCTGCCTTCGCCTGTTCAACGTCTACGGGCCGGGCCAGGCGCTCTCCAATCCCTACACCGGCGTCCTCGCGATCTTCGCGTCGCGTCTGCTGAACGGCCAGCAGCCGATGATATTCGAGGATGGCGAGCAGCGCCGCGACTTCGTGCACGTCAGCGATGTCGCCCGCGCCTTCGCGGACGCCCTGGTGCTGCCGCAGGCCACCGGCCAGACCTTCAACATCGGCTCCGGCAGGGACCGCTCCGTGACCGAAGTGGCGCAGGCGCTCGCGCGGGCCATGGGCAAGAACGACATCGAACCCGAGATTGTCGGCAAGGCGCGGACCGGCGACATCCGCCACTGCTTCTGCGACACCAGCCTTGCGGCGGACAAGCTTGGCTTCGCCGCAAGGCAGGATTTCGAGGAAGGCCTCGCCGAGCTCGCCGAGTGGGTCCACCAGCAGACCGCCGAAGACCGCGTGCAGCAGGCCCGCGCGGAGCTCGAGGCGCGGGGGCTCGTCGCATGACGACGACCGACCGTCCGATCCTCGTCACCGGCGGCGCGGGCTTCATCGGCTGCAACCTTGCGGACAGACTGGCTCGCGAAGGGCACCGCGTCATCATCTATGATGCGCTTGCCCGTGCCGGGGTGGAGCGCAATCTGGCATGGCTGCGCGACCGCCATGGCGACCGGATCGAACCAATGATTGCCGACATCCGCGACGCGGCGCGCCTTGCCGAGGCCGCGGACGGTACGCAGGCGATCTTCCACATGGCGGCGCAGGTCGCCGTCACGACCAGCCTGACCGACCCGCGCGAAGACTTCGACATCAACCTGGGGGGGACCTTCAACGTCCTCGAGGCCGCGCGCCGCCAGACCATTCCGGTGGTGTTCGCATCGACGAACAAGGTTTACGGCGACCTCGCCGACCTTGCGTTCACCGCGACCGAGCAGGGCCACCTTCCCGCCGACGAAGGCGTCCGCAACCACGGCATCGGGGAGGACCGTCCGCTCGACTTCCACACGCCTTACGGCTGTTCCAAGGGCGGCGCAGACCAGTACGTGCTCGACTATGCGCGCAGCTACGGCGTTCCCTCCGCAGTCCTGCGCATGAGCTGCATCTACGGCGAGCGCCAGATGGGCACCGAAGATCAGGGCTGGGTGGCGCACTTCCTCATCCGCGCCCTGGAAGGCGAGCCGATCACACTCTACGGTGACGGTCATCAGGTGCGCGACATTCTCCACGTGGACGACGCCGTTGCCGCTTATCTCGCCGCCTGGCAGCGCATCGATACGGTCGCCGGGCGCGCCTTCAATCTCGGCGGCGGCACGGCCAACGCGGTCAGCCTTCGCACGCTGCTGGCGCACATCGGCGCGCTGCTCGGCAGCGAGGTGCCGCTCCGGTTCGAGGACTGGCGCGCCGGCGACCAGCGCTACTTCGTGGCAGACCGTCGCGCCGTCGACGCTGCGTTGGATCTTTCCACTCCACTGCCCTGGCGCGAAGGTGTCGAGCGGCTGGCGCGCTGGCTGGCGGCAGAGCGGGGACTGAACAGCACTCTCCCCGAAGAGCGGCTCGCGGCGGCACCGAACCGGGTGGCAGCGCTGTGAGCGGGGCCGGCCTGCGCGCCCTCATCACGGTCGATGCGGTCGGGGGAGTGTGGCAATACGGGCTGGACCTGGCGAGCGGCCTTGCGGCGCGTGGTGTGGAACCCGTGCTTGCCGTGATGGGCCCGAAGCCCGACGCCGCCCAACGCGAAGAAGCGCACAGGATCGATGGTGTCACCATCGTCGAGACAGGTCTTCCGCTCGATTGGCTGAGCGACAGCGCCGATCCGATCCTCGCCGCCGGTCGCGCGCTCGCAGAGTTCGCCGGTGACATCGCGGCGGACATCGTCCAACTCAACATGCCCACGCTTGCGGCCGCCCCGCCCCCTCGGGTTCCGGTCGTCGCCGTCACCCATGGCTGCGTCGCGACCTGGTGGGAAGCGGCAAAGCCCGGCGAGGCGTTGGGCACGGACTACCACTGGCACCGCGATCTCATGGCGCAGGGCCTGAGAGCGGCCGATCGCGTGGTTGCCCCTTCCGCCAGCTACGCCCGCACCATCGCCCGCTACTACGCGCTCGATCAGGCGCCGGTCGTCGTCCACAACGGACGCACGCCCATCGCCGCGCCGACAGAAGGTCCCTTCCCGGACCGTGCGCTCACCGTCGGGCGGCTGTGGGACAGCGTCAAGTGCGCCGGGATGCTGGACCGGGTGGCGGCCCGCATCCACGTCCCCTTCAGCGCAGCCGGCAACCCGGTGGGGCCGCACGGCGAGCGGGTCGAGCTTCACCACCTCAACCTGCTCGGCCAGCTCGACGCGGTGCAGCTTGGCCGCGAACTGGCTGCGCGGCCCATCTTCGTCTCGGCAGCGTCGTTCGAGCCCTTCGGCCTCGCCGTGCTGGAAGCGGCGCAGGCGGGATGCCCGCTCGTCTTGTCCGACATCGACACGTTCCGCGAGCTCTGGGACGGGGCTGCCTGCTTCGTCCCGGCAGGGGACGAAATCGCCCTGGAGCGCGCCATCACCGGGCTGGTGGAGGACGAGGCCCTGCGGCTCCGTCTGAGCGAGGCGGCCCGCAAGCGCGCAACGCAGTACGCGCCCCGGAAGATGGCGGACTCCATGCTCGCGATCTATCGCGAAGCGCTGGCGTCCAGTCCCCCCGCCGGGAGGGTCGCGGCATGAAGATCGTCTACTTCACGCACTCCCTCGCCTCCTGCTGGAATCACGGGAATGCGCATTTCCTGCGAGGTGTGCTCAGCGAACTTCTCGCCCGCGGGCACGAGGTCGAGGTCCGCGAACCGGCGAACTCCTGGAGCCTCGCGAACCTTCTTGCCGATCACGGCGAAGAGGGCCTTGAACCCTATCGTACCGCCTATCCGGAACTCTCTTCCCGCGTTTACGATGCCGCCGATCCGGTGGAGCCGATGCTGGAGGGTGCGGACCTCGTCATCGTGCACGAGTGGAACGATCACGATCTGGTCGCCCGCATAGGGCGCATCCGGGCGGGCGGCGCCAGCTTCTCCCTCCTGTTCCACGACACCCATCACCGGGCTGTGAGCGAACCGGAAGCGATGCGGGCCTATGATCTGTCCGGCTACGACGGTGTCCTTGCGTTCGGCGAGGCGTTGAGCGAAGTCTACCGTGGCTGGGGATGGCAGGGTCGCGTCTGGACCTGGCACGAAGCGGCCGATACGCGCCGCTTTCACCCGCCGATGCAACCCGCCGAGGGCCGCGAAGGCCTTGTCTGGATAGGCAACTGGGGCGACGGCGAACGAACGGAGGAACTGGAGCGGTTCCTGTTCCGCCCCGCGCAGGAGGCGCGGCTTGCTCTCGACATATACGGCGTGCGTTATCCCGAGGAGGCCCGGGCGACACTGACCCGTTACAGGGTAAACTATCACGGGTGGGCCGCCAACGCGCGGGCACCGGCCATCTTCGCCAATCACATGGCAACGGTGCATGTCCCGCGCCGCTACTACGCCACCATCCTGCCCGGCATACCGACGATCCGCGTCTTCGAAGCACTCGCCTGCGGCATACCGCTGGTCTCGGCGCCCTGGGACGATGCCGAAGGCCTGTTCCGCCCCGGCAGGGACTATCTTGTCGCGCGCAACGGCCAGGAGATGACGCACCATCTCACCGCCCTTCGCGATGACGCGGATCTTCGCGGGGCGCTTGTGCAGAGCGGGATGGAGACGATCCTTGCCCGCCACACCTGTGCGCACCGCGTTGACGAACTGCTCTCGATCGTGAGCCACCTGCGGGCACCGCAAACCACCTCTGTCAGGGATTTCGCATGAAAATCGCCTTCTATGGATCGAGCCTGCTGTCCTCCTACTGGAACGGCGCGGCGACGTACTATCGCGGCATTCTCAAGGCACTGGCCGGGCACGGATACGACATCACCTTCTATGAGCCCGACGCTTTCGATCGCCAGCAGCACCGCGACATAGAACCGCCTGAATGGGCCCGCTCGGTAGTCTATCCGGCCACCGAGGAAGGCCTGCGCTCCGTCCTCGCGGAGGCCGGCGGCGCGGACATCGTGGTCAAGGCCAACGGCGTGGGCGTGTTCGACCGCGAGCTGCTCGAAGGCATCGTCGCGCAAAGCCGCCCGGAAGCGCTACGCATCTTCTGGGACGTGGATGCCGCCGCCACCCTCGACGAGATGCGGAGCGATGCCTCGCACCCGGTGCTTAAGGCGCTGCCCTCGCTCGACATGGTGCTGACCTATGGCGGCGGCCCGCCGGTGGTCGACGCCTACAAAGCGTTCGGAGCCCAGCGTTGCGAGCCCGTCTACAATGCGCTTGATCCGGAGACGCACCACCCCGCCCCTCGCGATCCACGCTTCGAGGCTGACCTCGGCCTGCTGGCCAACCGCCTGCCGGACCGTGAGAGTCGCATTGAGGAGTTCTTCCTGCGTCCGGCCGCCGCGCTGCCTGACCGGCAGTTCCTGCTGGGCGGCAACGGCTGGCATGACAAGGGCGTGACGCCCAACGTACGCGCCATCGGCCATGTTGGGACGGGCGATCACAACGCCTTCAACTGCACCCCGCGCGCGGTGCTCAACGTTGCGCGCGACTCCATGGCAAATGTCGGCTTCTCCCCGGCGACCCGCGTGTTCGAAGCGGCGGGCGCCGCTGCCTGCCTGATCACAGACGCGTGGGAGGGGATCGAGATGTTCCTGCGACCGAACGAGGAAATCCTCGTCGCCCGCGACGGCAAGGACGTGGCCGAGATCCTGGCCGCTCTCTCGCCCGAGCGCGCAAAAGCCATCGGAGAGGCGGCGCTTGACCGCGTGCTGGCCGAGCACACCTACGCCCTGCGTGCCGAACAGGTCCACGGTATCTTCCAGCAGCACCAGCGCACCCCGGAGGCCGCATGAAACTCGTCGTTCTCGGCCTCAGCCTCGGTTCCTCCTGGGGTAACGGCCACGCCACCACCTTCCGGGCCCTTTTGGCCGCCTTCGCGGCGCGCGGGCATGAGGTCCTTTTCCTCGAGCGGGAGGTTCCCTGGTATTCCGGCGACAACCGTGATCTTGTCGATCCCGACTTCTGCCGCCTCGAGTACTATCGCGATCTGGACGACCTGCGCCGCTATGGCAGCGAGATCGCGGCGGCCGACGCGGTCATCGTGGGCTCGTATGTCCCCGAGGGCGTGGAGGTCTCCCGCTACGTCCAGGCTATGGCGGAGGGCGTCAGGGCCTTCTACGACATCGACACACCGGTGACGCTCGCCAAGCTGCTTAAGGGTGACTTCGAATACCTGTCCCCCGAAGTGATCCCCGGGTTCGATGTCTACCTCTCGTTTACCGGGGGGCCGACTCTTCGCCGGATCGAACAGGACTATGGCTCGCCCGCAGCACGGGCCCTCTACTGCTCCGTCGATCCCGCCGCCTATCGTCCGCTCGTCACGCCGCCGCTTTGGGATCTCACCTACCTCGGCACGTACAGCCCTGATCGCCAGCCTACGCTTGACCGCCTGCTGCTGGAGCCCGCTCGCCGCCGACCCGATCTGCGTTTTGCCGTGGCGGGTCCGCAGTACCCGGACGATATCGACTGGCCCGCGAACGTCGAACGGATCGAGCACCTGCCCCCTGCCGAACACGCCGCCTTCTACAATGCCTCGCGCATGACGCTCAACGTCACCCGCGCGGATATGATTGCTGCCGGCTGGTCCCCGTCGGTCCGGCTCTTCGAGGCGGCAGCCTGCGGCACGCCGATCCTGTCGGACCGCTGGGATGGTATCGAAAGCCTGTTCGTGCCCGGCAGCGAGATCGTTCTTGCCGATACGACGGAAGATGCCCTTGCCGCTTTGGACGCAGACCAGCGCCGCGTCGGCACGGCGGCACGGCAGCGCGTGCTGGAAGCGCACACGGCGGCCCATCGCGCAGCCGAACTCGAGGCGCATCTGCAGGAAGCCAGCCAGAAGAAAAAAGGTCGAGCCAAGGAGACGATGACCATGAAGACTGCCGATCATCAGCCGCTCACGCTCGTCGCCGGGGGAGCCGGCTTCATCGGCTCACACCTGTGCGCCGAACTCCTGGCGCGAGGTCACCGCGTCCTGTGCCTCGACAACCTTCAGACGGCTCGACCCTCGAACCTCCGGCTGCTGGAAGGCCACCCCAACTTCGCGTTCATCGAAGGCGACATCGTCAACCCGCTGCCGGCCGCAGTGATCGAGCGTACGAACGAGATCGGGCGGATCTACAATCTCGCCTGCGCCGCTTCGCCGCCGCAGTACCAGGCCGATCCGGAGCACACGATGCTGACCTGCGTGGTCGGCACGGACCACCTCCTCCGCCTGGCCGAAGCTTCGGGCGCGCGCTTCCTGCTGACCTCAACGAGCGAAGTCTACGGCGACCCCGAAGTCCATCCCCAGCGCGAGGACTATCGCGGATGGGTAAACTGCACCGGCCCGCGCGCCTGCTACGACGAAGGAAAGCGCGCCGCCGAAGCCATGGCTTTCGACTTCGCGCGCATGGGCCGCGCCCAGGTTCGCGTCGCGCGGATCTTCAACACTTTCGGCCCGCACATGCATCCCGACGATGGCCGCGTGGTATCGAACCTCATCTGCCAGGCGCTGTCGGGCCGGGATGTCACGATCTACGGCGACGGCACACAGACGCGCAGCTTCTGCTATGTCTCTGACATGGTCGAAGGGCTGATCGCGCTGATGGAGAGCGACATCGACGGCCTGGAGCCGATCAACCTGGGCAACCCGGAAGAACGTACGGTCTCCGAACTGCTGGAGGCGATCGTCGATCTGGTCGATCGGCCGGTCACGGTCACGCATCTGCCCCTGCCGGTCGATGACCCCCGCCGCCGCCGCCCGGACATCTCCCGCGCCCAAGCACAGCTGGGCTGGACGCCGCGGACGCCCCTTCACGAAGGCCTCGCCCTCACCTGCGCCTGGTTCGCCGAGGAGATCGGCGCTACGCCTTCGGAAGACCAGCCGACCATCTCGGTCGCCGCCGAGTAAGCGGCACCTGCCGCCTTCACCTGGCGGCGGAGATGAACGGGATATTCAACGCCCTGCCACCCCGGTGTGCGGGGCGTTCCTGCGCAAGGATCAGGCATTCGCGCCGCGTCCGCTGGGGCGATACTTGCAGCAGGTTAGCATCGGTGCCGCGACATGGCTCCGCGCGCTGCGCTAGCCAGACCCCGTACTTGATTCGGGGAGAAGAGCACCAATGAAGATCGACAACAGCCTGGCCGCAGTCGTCACCGGCGGCGCATCGGGCCTCGGCCGCGCGAGCGCGCAGGCGCTGGCCGCCGCAGGCGTCAAGGTCGCCATCTTCGACATCAGCGAAGAAGCCGGTGAGGCCTTCGCCAAGGAAATCGGCGGTGTCTTCTGCAATGTCGACATCACCAACGAGGAAAGTGTCGAAGCCGGCTTCGCCAAGGCCCGGGAAGCTCACGGTCAGGAGCGCATCGTCGTGCATTGCGCCATCGTGGCGGGCGGTGGCAAGACTGTCTCTTTCGACAAGAAGACCGGCGGCTACAAGCGTACTCCGACCGAGCAGATCGCCAAGTCTGCGGAAGGCATCTTCACCGCGTCCTACCGCATCGCTTCCATCGCGGCTCTGGGCATGGCCACCGCCGACCCTCTGAACGAAGACGGCGAACGCGGCACGATCATCCTGACGTCGTCCGCTGCGGCCGAGGACGGCCAGATCGGCCAGGTGGCCTACGGTGGTGGCAAGGGCGCCGTGAACGCCATGGTCCTGCCCATGGCCCGCGACCTCATGGATCTCGGCATCCGCGTGAACGCCATCATGCCCGGCACCTTCGCGACCCCGCCGATGCTGCGCGTCAAGGAACACGCCCCCGAAGTGTACGAAAACCTCGGCAAGGCGGTCCCCTTCCCGCGTCGTCTGGGCAACCCGGAGGAGTTCGGTTCTCTGGTGCTGGAGCTGGTGCGCAACATCTACTTCAACGGCCAGTGCATCCGCCTCGACGGCGCGATCCGCATGCCGCCCAAGTAAGCGCGCTTCACCACACCGCCTGAAGTATCAGGGCCGCGCAAGATAAAGTGCGTGGCCCTTCTTTTCGGGTCGGCTCCGCGTCGGCGCGGTCAGGCCGTCAGCTCCTCGCCGATCGCACGGGCCAGGATGACCATGAACTTCTCCGACCCGTCGCAGAAGCGCTGCAACGGCTCCCACCCTCCGGCGAGAAGCAGCGTATCGGCGCTTCGCGGATCGTACTTGTGGCTGTTTTCCGTGTGGATCGTTTCGCCCGCCCGCATCGTGAAACGGCGGCCACAGACGTCGAACGCGATGTCGCGGGTGGTCTCGATGTGCATCTCGATCCGGGCCCGGGCATCGTTCCAGATGGCACGGTGAACCAGCGCGTCCAGCGGTATGGTGCCGCCCAGTTCCTGATTGATCCGCGCCGCCAGGTTCAGGTTGAACGCGGCAGTCACTCCTTGCGCATCGTCATAGGCGGCGACGAGTTCCCGCTCGTCCTTGATGCGATCGAAGCCGATGAGCAGCAGGCTGTCCGAACCCAGAGTCCGGCGCATGGAACGCAGGAGGTCCGTTGCCGCCATCGGCTCCATGTTGCCGATGGTGGAACCGGGGAAGAAGCCGAGGCGGGGATGCGCTCCGACTTGCGGTGGCAGTGTGGCGCCTTCCATGAAGTCCGCCTCGACCGGATAGATCGGCAGGTCCGGGTAGCGCTGCGCCAGGGTCTCGCAGGACTCGCTCAGGAACTCGCCCGAGATGTCGATGGGCACGTAAGCCGCTGTCCAGATCGCATCCAGCAAGAGCGGCGTCTTGGTCGCGCTGCCCGCGCCGAACTCCACCACCACGTGATGCCTCGCGCCGATGAGCCTGCCCAGCCGCGTGGCGTGCGCCATGAGAATGCTCGTCTCGGTGCGTGTCGGATAGTATTCGGGAAGTCGGGTGATCTCCTCGAACAGCTCGCTGCCTCGGTGATCGTAGAACCAGCGCGCCGGGATCGCCTTCGTCGGCTGGGAAAGGCCGGTCAGGACGTCGCGGCGGAACTGCGCACGCAGCGCGTCGCGATCCGTATCGACAAGGTCGTGGATTGCCGTTGCCATGCTCTAGAGATCCTTTGCAAGCCGCACGCCGGTAAACTGCCAACGCTTCTCGGGAGGAAAGAAGTTCCGGTACGTTGCCCGGGCATGGCCGCGCGGGGTCGCGCAGCTGGCTCCCTTGAGAACGCACTGGCCCGACATGAACTTGCCGTTGTATTCACCCACTGCGCCCGCCGCCGGCCGAAACCGCGGGTAGGGAAGATAGGCCGAACGGGTCCACTGCCAACCGTCGCCGAACAGGCTCTGCGAGCCGGATGGATGTACGGCCGCCGCTTCGTCCAGCTGGACGCCACCGGCCGGATCGTGCCCACGCGCGGCGGTTTCCCACTCGAATTCGGTTGGCAGGCGATGGCCGGCCCAGGTGGCGAAAGCGTCCGCCTCGTAGAAGGAGACGTGCGTGACCGGGGCGTCCGGCTCCCGGTGCTGCATCCCGGCCAGCGTGAAAGCCTCGTCCTCCCGCCAGTACAGCGGCGCATCTATGGCGCTTGCCTGAACCCAAGCCCAGCCGTCCGACAGCCACAGGGAGGGATCGCGATAGCCGCCGTCGGCGATGAAATCGGCCCACTCCTGATTGGTGACCAATCCGGACGCCAGCGCGAACGGCTCCACCACGACCTCGTGGCTTGGCCCTTCGTTGTCGAAAGCAAATCCCTCTCCCGCATGACCGATCCGCATGACGCCGCCTTCGCACGTGTGCCAGCCGCTCGATCCTCGCGTCGTCGGACGCCGGACGGGCGCGCTGTAGGCGGGCTTCAGCGGATTGAGGGAGAGCGCGTGCTTCAGGTCCGTCAGCAACAGTTCCTGATGCTGCTGCTCATGGTTCAGGCCAAGCTCGATCAGTGCTGCCAGGTCGGCCCGGCCCAGCACCCGCTCGACATGGCTGTCCACATGCCGGCGGTAGGCCAGCACGTCCTTGAGCGAGGGACGCGAAAGCATGCCCCGCATCGGCCGGGCGTGGCGCGGGCCTTCCGCTTCGTAGTACGAATTGAAAAGGAACGGCCAGCTCTCGTTGAAGAGGCGGTAGCCGGGACAATTATCACGCAGGACGAAGGTTTCGAAGAACCAGGTCGTATGCGCCAGATGCCACTTCGCCGGAGAGGCATCTGGCATGGACTGGAGCGTGGCGTCGGCATCGGAAAGAGGAGCGACGAGCTGTTCCGACAGTTCCCGAATAGAGCGGTATCGCTCCTCCGTCAGCGTGACGGGCCGCGCGGGTGGACGGTCGCTCGTGGTGGCCATGCCGTCCTAACGAGCCGAAGCCCGTCAGGATGCATGGTCCCGTCAAATATAATCGCTCACGCCGCCTGCTTGTGCCGCTCGGTGGCTTCGAGGTTGAGGAGGTCGGCCATTTCAAACGCCAGCTCGATTGACTGCGCCCCGTTGAGACGCGGGTCGCAGTGAGTGTGATAGCGATCGGCCAGCGCCTCATCGGTGATGGCAATCGCGCCGCCGGTGCACTCCGTCACGTCCTGGCCGGTCATCTCGATATGGATGCCGCCCGCGTGAGTCCCTTCGGCCCGGTGGACCGCGAAGAAGCCTCGCACTTCGGCAAGGATGCGGTCGAACGGGCGGGTCTTGAAGCCGCTTTCCGACTTGATGACGTTGCCGTGCATCGGGTCGCACGACCAGACCACGGGATGACCTTCGCGCTTGACCGCCCGCACCAGCTTGGGCAGCCCTGCTTCCACCTTGTCGTGGCCGTAGCGGCTGATGAGCGTCATGCGGCCCGGTTCGCGACCCGGGTTCAGCGTGTCGAGCATGCGCAGCAGCGCATCCGGCTCCAGGCTGGGGCCGCACTTCATGCCGATCGGGTTGCCGACGCCGCGCAGGTATTCGACGTGCGCCGAACCTTCGAAGCGCGTACGGTCCCCGATCCAGAGCATGTGGGCCGAACAGTCGTACCAGTCGCCCGTCAGGGAATCGCGGCGGGTCAGCGCCTGCTCGTAAGGAAGCAGCAGCGCTTCATGGCTGGTGTAGAAGTCCGTGCCCTGCAGCTGCGGAACGCTGGTAGGGTCGACGCCGCAGGCGGCCATGAAGTCCAGCGCCTCACCGATGCGGTCCGCCATCTGCGCGAACCTCTCGCCCCAGGGGCTGCGGCCGATGTGGTCCAGCGTCCACTGGTGGACCTGCCGCAGGTTCGCGTAACCGCCATGCGCGAAGGCGCGCAGCAGGTTCAGCGTGGCGGAAGACTGCGTATAGGCGCGCAGCATCCGCTCCGGGTCGTTCCGACGGGCAGCGGCGTCGCCTTCGATCCCGTTGATGATGTCGCCGAAGTAACTCGGCATTTCGACGCCGCCGACAACTTCGGTCGGAGCGGAACGGGGCTTGGCGAACTGCCCGGCCATGCGGCCCACCTTCACCACCGGCTGCTTGCTGGCGAACGTCAGGACGACCGCCATCTGCAGCAGGACACGGAACGTGTCGCGGATGTTGTCGGCGCTGAATTCGGCGAAGCTTTCCGCGCAGTCGCCACCCTGCAGCAGGAAACCCCGCCCGGCCGCCACTTCGGCAAGGTCGGATTTCAGCCCGCGAGCTTCACCGGCAAAGACGAGCGGCGGAAACTTCGCAAGCGTGGCCTCGACCTCACCCAGTTTCGCCTGATCGCCATATACCGGGAGATGGCGCGCCTCATGCGTCTTCCAGCTCTCCGGTGTCCAGTTGCTCGCCACGTCATGTACTCCTATCGCCGCACCCCGCGTGCGGACTTTCCATGCGCCGCAAGTCCTCCAGGCGGCGCAAGCAAGAGGCGGCCCATAGCCGCTTCAAGCAACTTTTGCAAAAGCAGGTTTAGCGTTCAGTGTAATCGGTTGCGCCGGACACGTCCGGCGCCTGCCGGAAATTGCCCGCTTAACGAGTTCCGGGCTTCTCCTTAGCTTCCGGCATGACCTCAAGCCGCCACGAGTGATCGCGGCCGAGATATCGCGCCGCCAGCGCCTGCATCGCCTGCGGCGTGGTGACGGTGTAATCGGTGAGAACCGAACGTACCGTCCCGATGCGTGAAGGATCGGTCGTGGCGCCCTCAAGCTGGCTCATGAAAAAGGCCGTGCTGGACGCTGCGCGCGTCACCTGCTGGCGCAGCGGCTCCGTCACCAGTGCCAGTTCGTCCATCGAAGGCGGATTGGCGATAAGGTCCTGGGCTATGTCGTCCGCCGTCTGGAAGAATATAGGCACTGACTTGGGGTCGAGCTGCGCCATCGCCGTGATCGAGCCGCCAGCGGCCAGGTCGACCGGCCAGGTGGAATAGACGTAGGGTGCATACGACACGCCCAGCTTCTCACGCACGGCGTTCATCAGACGGTTGGTGAAAAGCTGCGTCAGTATTTCCAGCTGACGCGACTCGGGTATGCCCATGGTGCCGCCGCCGGTTGGCCAGGACACCACCGCAGCGGCCTGATCGGCATCGCCATGGTGGATCAGATGGATCGGCTGGTCCGAGGGGGGCAGCGTGTTGATCCGCGTTGCTGCGGCAGTAACCGGCGCAGGCTGGCGCGACTTCAGTGCGCCAAAGGTCCTTTCCAGTGCCGCGATCGCGCTTGCCTTGTCGAAGTCGCCGAAGATCTGAACCTCGACCGGCCCTTCTTTCAGGGCCTTGCCCCAGACGCGCTTGAAGCCTTCAGGCGTCGTCGCCTCCAGCTGGTCCGGCGTCGGGGTGGCGAAACGCGGATCCTTACCGCGTTGATAGTATTGCAGGTCCCGACTCAACACGCCCTGGGGCGATGTGGAGAACGTGGCGTACTGGATCGCGGCTGCCGCCTTGGCGCGCGCGATCGGCTGCGGATCCCATCGTGGAAGATCGAGCTTCGCTGCGAAGAGATAGAGCTGGTCCGCCAGATCCTGCGGCCGCGTCTCCGCCGAGAACTCGAAGGAGGCATCCTGGACTTCGAAGTTGAAGCCCATCTTCCGGCCGGTCGATATGCGATCGAGATCGTCCTGACCCAATGTCGCCAGACCCGACCCGACAAGCGCGTAGTTGCCCAACGTGATGTAAGCGGCGTCCTTCGGATCGATCGAGCGATAGCCGCCGCCGAAGCGCGCCTTCACCATGACGCGGCCCGGCTCCTCGGCCACCGGCCAGAGCATGCCCTTGACGCCGTTGGCGAAGGTGAGCTGCTCGATTTCCAGCAGCCCGGTAGAGGCGGTCTCCACCGGCTTCTGCGGCGCGCCAATGGCTGGCAGCTTCTCGAACGACACGGGCGCAGGCACCTGACGCACGCTGGCATCAGCCTCGACCGGCTCGGCAAGCGCCCGCCGGAGAGCCTCGTCGGTAGCCACCCCCGGCTTCTGCACGGTGAACAGGGCACGGGTGACGGTGCCGGTGAACAGCTTGCGCGTATGTTCGAGCACCGCTTCGGGCGTGAACAGCGGCTTCGATTCCTGGAAGATCCTCAAGACATCCTGTGGTGCCGCCACCGTCTCGCGGATGTCGAGGGCGTTGACGAGATCGTCCGCGATCTTGCTGCCGGGCAGAATCCGCTGCTGCTCGACCGGCACCTGGAAGGCGACCTCCATCTCGGCGATTTCGCGGTCGATCTCCGCCTGGCTCGGCGCGCGCGTCAGGGCATCCGCGATGACGGCCCGCACATCGCGAAGGGCCGCCTGCCAGTCATCGCCGAGCGGCGTCACGGAAACGAAAGTCGCATCGGCCGACCGGGCCACGTCGTCCTGGTTCACCGATGCCGACAGGAAGCTTCCCCCTGCCCGCGCCTTCGATTCAAGACGACGGTTGATGATCGCCTGGCCCAGAGCGTCGGTCATAAGCCCCTGGTTGTAGGCGATGTTGTCTGTAACCTGCTGCCACGGGCGCAGGACGGCGTACATGAGCGAGGGCGGCAGGTCCGGTTCGACCAGGACCCGGGTCTGCCCGACGGGGTTCTTCAAATCCGCATCCGGCGGCGCCACCGGATCGCCGAAGTCGGGAGCGGCCGGCTTCTGCCCCTTGGCCGACCAGTCGGAGAACCACTTCTTCACATAGCCTTCCAGCATCGCCGGATCGGCGTCTCCCGCAACGATCACGGCGACGTTATCCGGCCGGTACCAGCGCGAATAGAAGGCCCGGACGCTTTGCGGCGTGGCCGCCGTCAGGGATTCCTGTGTGCCGATCGGCTCACGGTCAGCCAGCAGCAAGCCGGAATAGAGCGTTTGCTGCATTGCGTCCTGCACCCGCTTGGCGGCGCCCCCCCGCTCCCGCATCTCGGCCAGGACGATCGGCAGGTCGGCCTTGAGGTTCGAGGCGGAAAGCGTCGGCGCGGTCACCATGCCGCTCATCAGCTTGAACGTCTCGTCCAGTGTGGCTGCGGTGGCGTTCGGCAGATCGAGCTTGAACACGGTCTGCGTGGTCGACGTGACGGCATTCGTGTCACTGCCGAACGTTGCCCCAAGGCGCTGGAAGGCCGCGATGGCCGTGCCTTCGGGCAGGTACTTCGACTGGCGGAACAACATGTGCTCCAGAAGGTGCGCATATCCCCGCTCCTTGTCAGTCTCGTAGAGAGAGCCGGCATCTACGCGGATGCGAATGGACACCTGCCCGGGCGGCACGCCATTTTTGCGCACGGCATACTTCAGACCGTTCGCAAGTTCGCCGAAGTGCCACTCCGGATCACGCGGAATGTCGCTGCCACGGTACAGCCACGGATCCGTCTGACCTATGGTCGGCGCGACGATGGGGGAGCCCACAGGCGCCGGGGCGGCTTGAACCCTGGCCTCCTGCGCAAGCAGGGGCGGGATCGGTGCCTGGGCAAGAAGGAGCAGGCAGGCGAGCGAGCGGGCGGCGCGCGTGGGGGTCGTCATTACGCAAGATATAGGGAGGCGAAGGATGAAGGGCTAGTGAATAGCAGCAAACACATGTCCAGAAATGAACGCACGGAGGATGCACGGCAATTTCATGCTCCCTTGCGCAGGCAAGGTGGTCTTCGCAGGCTTGACCCTCCCGAGACTTCACCTACATCGCGACCATCATGTTCATCGAAACCGAAACGACGCCCAATCCCGCGACGCTCAAGTTCCTGCCCGGCCGGCAGGTCATGCCGTCCGGCACGCGCGAATTCACCTCGCCGGAAGATGCAGCGGCATCGCCCCTGGCCGAAGCTCTCTTCGATCTCGGCGACGTGACCGGTGTGTTCTTCGGCACCGGGTTCATCTCGGTTACCGCAGCGCCAGGGGTAGAGTGGGCGTCGCTTCGGCCGCAGGTCGTCTCGATCCTGCTCGATCACTTCGTCTCGGAAGCGCCGCTGTTCAAGGGCGGCGACGCCAGTGGGATTTCCGTCCCGCCGGAGGAAGACAACTTCGGGGACGACCCGGCCGACGCCGATATCGTCGACCAGATCAAGGATCTGATCGAAAGCCGCGTGCGGCCGGCCGTCGCCAACGATGGCGGCGATATCATCTACCGTGGCTTCCGTGACGGTGTCGTGTACCTCTCCATGCAGGGCGCCTGCTCCGGCTGCCCTTCGTCCTCGGCAACCCTGAAGCACGGCATCGAAAGCCTTCTGAAGCACTACGTTCCCGAAGTGACCGAAGTGCGCGCGGCCTGAGCTACGCCATGATCATGCGAAGCGGGTGCTCCCGTGATGGCTGACGCCGGTTCGGATCGCAGCGCCGCCTCCCCGGTCGAGACGACGACCCTCGTAATCGATAGCGCCACCGATGCCTGTTCGGTGGCGCTCTTCGCAGGTGACGCGTGCGTTGCCGGGGACTACCGGATGCTCGGCCGAGGCCACGCCGAAGCGCTTGTGCCGATGATCGCGGCGCTGCCGGACAAGGGCCGCGCCGACCGGATCGCCGTCGCGCTTGGGCCGGGCAGCTTCACTGGCGTCCGGGTCGGCCTCGCGGCGGCACGCGCGCTTGCCCTTGCCTGGGGGGCGACGCTGGTCGGCTACCCCACCCTCGCGCTGATCGCCGCCATGGCGCGCGAGAGCGAAGGGCCGCAAGGACTCGGCGTCGCGACGACAGGCGGCCACGGCGAGTGGTTCGTCGAGAGCTTCGACGCGGACGGCGCGACGCGCTCCGCCCTGGCATCGCTGCGCCCGGATGCGGCAGCGGCCGCCGTAACTTGCGAACTCGTGGCCGGCAACCAGGCGCAGGCTCTGGTGGCGGCGCGTGGCCACGGGCGCGCCCTGCCCCTGTGGCCGGACGCACGCGCCTTCGGGCTGCTTTCTTCCAGCATCTTGATGCCCGAGGCCCTGCCACTCTATGGCCGTGGTCCTGACGCGAAGTTGCCTGCGGGAGCCGCATGAACGACGATATCGACCTGATCATGGCCGTCATGACCGCAGCGTTCGACCCGATCTACGGAGAGGCGTGGAACCGCCGGCAAGTCGAAGATGCGCTCGGCTTCGGAAACTGCCACTACTGCGTGCTGTCATCACAAGGCCAACTTCCGGCGGACAGCGAACAGGGCGCCGGGTTCTTCCTTTCGCGCACCGGTTACGAGGAAGAGGAACTCCTGCTTCTCGCAGTCTGCCCGGAATACCGAGGAAAGGGCCTCGGCCGCATCTTGCTCGACCGGCTTCGGCTCGGCGCTTCCAGTCGCGGAGCGCGACGACTTCTTCTGGAAATGAGAAGAGGAAATCCGGCAGAAGCACTCTATACCAACTTCGGCTTCTACCCCATTGGCGAGCGGCGCGAGTATTACCGCACCCCAAGCGGACGCCGGCTCGACGCGGTTACTTTTGCCTGTGACATAGCTTAAAGCGTAATCGTTATTTTTCCGATTACTGCAATTGGAAGTGCTTTTTGATCACAACGCCCCAATCAACTTGCACTTGTGACCGAAATCGTCCAATGGACCGACCAGAAGGCCTACAGGCCTCCCGGCTTTCAAAAAAACTGGTCGCACCTAAGGACAAGACAGAACAATGGAAAATATCCAGACCGACATGAACGAGACGCTGATTACGCTGACCTCCGACATTGTCGCCGCTCACGTCAGCAACAACAACGTCACGGTCGAGGATCTGCCTTCGCTCATCACCAATGTCTATGGCGCACTTGCCGGCCTTGGCGGAGCTCCGGTTGTCGAAGAAGAAAAGCCTGAGCCGGCCGTGTCGGTCCGCGCTTCGGTGAAGCCGGACTACATTGTCTGCCTTGAGGACGGCAAGAAGCTCAAGATGCTGAAGCGCCACCTCATGACGCACTACAACATGACCCCGGAAGAGTACCGCGCGCGCTGGAACCTGCCGGCCGACTACCCGATGGTCGCACCGAACTACGCCGAGAAGCGTCGTGAACTGGCCAAGAAGATCGGCCTGGGTCGCAAAGCGGACACCCGCCGTGGCCGCAAGCCCAAGGTGGCCGCCGCCTGATCGGCGCGGCACTTTCGGAGACATGATCCGGGCCGGCGATGACGCCGGACGGTGATAGCGGGAAAGCCGTTTTTCCGGGGACAAGTCACGCGCTTGCCTGCCGTGCCCCCCGGACGAATCCCCATCGCTGTTGTGATCGCAGGCGCGCCACCTTATCTAGGCGGCGCGCCTTTCTCTTTCTACTTACAGGTCCATCGTGAGCCAACCAATCGACATCGAAGCCCTTTGCGCCGAGCGCGGACTGCGGATCACCGAACAGCGCCGCACCATCGCGAAAGTGCTTTCGGAGAGCACGGACCATCCGGACGTCGAAAAGCTGCACGAGCGCGCGACGGCCATCGACCCCGGCATTTCCATCGCGACGGTCTACCGCACCGTGCGCCTGTTCGAGGAAGCGGGCATCCTCGACCGGCATGACTTCGGTGACGGCCGCGCCCGCTACGAGGCGGCTCCCGAAGCGCATCATGACCACATGATCGACGTGGAAAGCGGCCAGGTCATCGAATTCGTCGATCCCGAACTGGAAGCCCTTCAGCGGCAGATCGCGGAACGCCTCGGCTTCCGTCTCGTCGACCACCGCATGGAACTGTTCGGCGTGAAGCTCGAACGCGAAGATGGTGAGCCCGTCACCCGTCGCTGAGGCGCCGGTGGCAGCAGAAGCCTTGCGAACCGACCAGCGGATCAGCCCATGGGGCTGGCCGCTGATCGCGGTCCGGCTCACCGTGCTGCTAACGTGGCTGATCGGCTGTCTGCTGCTCCATCATCTTGTTGCCCTCTTTTCTCCCTCCAGCCCAATCCCGCGCCTGTTTCTACGCGGGGCGGGCATGATTGCGGGGCTGCGGGTGCGGACACATGGGAAGCGCACCGATGAACGCACGTTCCTGCTTTCCAATCACGTGAGCTGGCTGGACATCCCCGCACTTGCGGGCAGCACCGGCACAGCGTTCGTCGCGCATGAGGGCCTTGCCCGCGTCACCCTTCTCCGCTGGCTGTGCAAACTGAACGATACGGTGTTCGTAGCGCGCGAGCGGCGCACCAGCGTTGCCGAACAGGTCAGGCAAGTGCGCGATGCCCTGACCGAGAGCGGGGCGCTCACGATCTTTCCGGAGGGCACGACGTCCGACGGCACGGGCACCCTGCCGTTCAAGTCCTCACTGCTTTCAGCCCTCGAAGGCGACGCGGGCGTCGCTGTCCAGCCCGTCTGGCTTGATTACGGGACCGAGACGCCCGGCATCGCCTGGATCGGTGAGGAGAGCGGCCTTCATAACGCGCTGCGCCTTCTCGCCCGCGTCAGGCCGATACATCTTGATGTCCATCTGCTGACGCCGCTTTCGCCTGACGAACGGGCGGACCGCAAGCGCATGGCCAGGGCCGCGCATTCCGCAATCGCACGCGCTCGCGCCGGGCAGCACCGGACGCCACCCGTCACCGAGTGACGCAAGGCGGGGATCCTCCGTCCGCCCGCTTCTGAAGGGCGAGACGGAGGTCTGCATCAACGGGTGGCGTTGTAAGCCAGCTGACCGTCGTCGAGCTGGAAGCCGACCAGCACCTCGAACGAGGCTCGTGCAAGGGCCGCCTTCACTTCAGGATCGGCCAGCGGGTCCAGGGCGGCGTCGGTGTCGCCGGCCTTGCGCTTGCGGGTGATACGGTCGCGAATCTCCTGCGGCAGCGTTGCCGCGCCGCGATCAATGAAGGCGTTGCCCGTGACGGTCGCCTGCGCGCGCGGCTCTCCATCCGCGAAATTGAGAGTCACCGTGCCGACGCGCTTGCTCACCACCGAATTGCCGCCCTGCAGCACGCTCACGAAGTAAGGCAGCGTAACCTGCCGCGCGCCCGAGGTGTCGCTCCGGCGACCGAGAACCTGGAATGTCACGGTCGAAGTCACCTTGTCGCCGGCAGCCGCGGCAATGTCCGCCTCGTTGCACTGCGCGCGCACACCGGTGAGAGCGGCCACGACATCGATGTTGTCCGCCGTTTTCGCCCCGGCGTTGCGGAAGGTCGTCACGTCGCCGGTGTATTCGGGGATGCCGACGGCCGGGCACGTCGAGCGCACCGCCGTGATGCCGACTCCCTGGTCAACCACGATCTCGCCCTTGGTCTTGCACCCGCTGAGCGCAGCGAGCGCAGCGGCGGAGCACAGGACAGTTGCGGTCAGGCGGCGTGCATTCATCGTGAACTTCCTCGAATGGCGTGCGCTTGCCCTAGCGATGCGCGCGGCAAAGCGCTAGAGGGCCGTTCATGAACGCGCCCTTTCAGTCCACGCCGCCGATCAGCCCGGACCAGCCGATCCGCCTCCTGATTGCCGCTCCCCGAGGCTTCTGCGCCGGCGTCGACCGCGCGATCGAGATCGTCGAGCGGGCGATCGAAATCTACGGCGCGCCGGTCTACGTGCGGCACGAGATCGTTCACAACAAGTTCGTGGTGGACAATCTCAAGGCCAAGGGCGCGATCTTCGTCGAGGAGCTGGACGAAGTGCCTGACGGTGTGCCCGTGATCTTCAGCGCGCACGGCGTTCCGAAGTCCGTTCCGGCTGCCGCCACGGCACGCGGGCTCGACTGGCTCGACGCCACCTGCCCGCTTGTCAGCAAGGTTCACCGGCAGGCCGAACGCCAGATCGAGGCGGGCCGCCACATCATCTTTATCGGCCACGCCGGTCATCCCGAGGTGATCGGCACGTTCGGCCAGGTGCCGGAAGGGAACATGACCCTGGTGGAGACGGTCGACGACGTCGCGCAGCTGGACTTCGCGCCGGGGACCCAACTGTCCTACCTGTCGCAGACCACGCTTTCGGTCGACGACACGCACGCCATCATCAAGGCCCTCGAAGCCCGCTTCCCGGAAGTCGCCGCCCCCAAGGCCGAGGACATCTGTTACGCGACATCGAACCGGCAGGCGGCGGTCAAGCAGATCGCGTCCGAATGCGATGTCGTGCTCGTCATCGGATCGCCCAAGAGCTCGAACTCGCTGCGGCTGGTGGAGGTCGCGCAACGGGCGGGTGTCGCCGCTCACATGATCCAGCGCGCGAACGAAATCGATCCCGAATGGCTGGTGGGCGCGCGGACGGTGGGTCTGACCGCCGGTGCTTCGGCGCCTGAAGAGCTCGTCAACGAAGTCGTCGCTCACATCCGGACGATCCGCGAGGTGGCGATGGAAGAGATTGTGACGACCGAGGAGCGCATGACGTTCAAGCTGCCGCGCCAACTGGTGCGCTGAGCCCATGGCGGTCTACACACGCCTCGGCGCCGAAGAGATGGCCGGCATCATCGCCGCATTCGATGTAGGCACGCTCATTTCGGCCAAGGGCATCGCGGAAGGGGTTTCGAACAGCAACTGGCTCATCGAGACGGAGCAGGACGGCACCGGACGGCGCTTCATCCTCACGATCTACGAAAGCCGGACCGAAGTGGCGGAACTGCCGTTCTTCCTCGACCTGCTGGACCATCTGGCGGCACGCGGCGCACCTGTTCCGCGCACCATGCACGACACCACCGGCGCCAGCCACCGCCTGCACCGAACTGCGGAAGGCGACAAGGCGCTGGCGCTGATCGAATTCCTGCCCGGCGTCTCGGTTTCCGAACCTACCCCAGGCCAAGCCGAGGCCGTGGGCGGCGCACTGGCGCAGATCCACCTGGCCGCCGCGGATTTCCCCGGCACCCGCGCCAACACGATGGCGCTGCCCGCCTGGCAGCAGCTCCTGAAGGATTGCGGGCGCGAAGGCCTGGAATCGCTGCACCCCGACCTTGGCGCGCTTGTCGAACGGGAACTGGCGCAGCTTGCACAGTCCTGGCCGGCGGATCTGCCCCGGGGCGTGATCCATGCCGACCTCTTTCCCGACAATGTCCTGATGCTGGGCGAGAAGGTCACCGGCCTCATCGACTTCTACTTCGCCTGCACGGATCTGTTCGCGTACGACGTGGCGGTCACGCACGCCGCGTGGTGCTTCGGCGCCGACGGCTCCCGGTTCGACCCTGCCCTCTCCGAAGCGTTGCTGCGCGGCTATATGGCGGTCCGCCCGATGAGCGAAAGCGAACGCCGTGCGCTTCCCCTCCTCGCCCGCGGCGCGGCGCTGCGCTTTCTGGCGACGCGCGCGTACGACTGGCTCAACACCCCGGCGGATGCGCTCGTCACGCCCAAGGACCCCATGGCCTTCGCACGCCGGCTCCAGTTCTATGCGGACCCCGCGAATGCCGACCTGTTCGCACAGAAGATGCCGGTATGAAGCAGGTGGAAATCTTCACGGACGGCGCCTGCAAGGGCAATCCCGGCCCCGGCGGCTGGGGCGTCCTGCTGCGCATGGGCCCGCACGAGAAGGAAATGGCCGGCAGCGAAGCCGACACGACCAACAACCGCATGGAGATGACGGCCGCGATCAAGGGTCTGAACGCGCTGATCGAGCCTTGCGAGGTCACCCTTTTCACAGACAGCAAGTACGTGATCGACGGCATCACCAAGTGGGTCCACGGCTGGAAGAAGAAGGGGTGGGTCAACTCCAGCCGGCAACCTGTGCGCAACGCCGATCTTTGGCACGAACTGATCGAAGCCGCAGGGCGCCACAAGGTCACCTGGCAATGGGTTCGGGGACACAACGGTCACGTCGAGAACGAACGCGTGGACAAGCTGGCCAGCGACGCCGCAAAGGCCGCCGCCTGAGGGTGCCCCTCCGTTCCCCGGCCGCGAGCCTCGTTGGAGGCCCGCGCCAGTGACGGTCTCCCGCTCGCCCGGTGCCGCGCGAACGCTGCGCGGGGAACTGCGCGCCCTCGTCACGCCAGGGCCGCGCATGGCGGACGAATGGGCCTGTGTCGCTTCGGTGCTCCTCGCCATCCTGCTGGCGCACATGCTCGGCGCCACGATGGTGGCATGGGCGGCCTTTACCGCATTCGTCCTGCTGAAGAGCGACGTCGGCGAAACGCTGCTGCGCGGCGTCATGCGCATGACCGGCACGCTGATAGGATCGCTGCTGGCGCTGGCGGTGGTGCCTTATGCATCGGGTTCCGTGGCCGTGTCGATGACGGCGGCCGCGCTGGTCGGCGCGGTCGGTCTCTATGGGATGATCACAGCCCGGCGCGCCTACGCCTGGCTGCTGTTCGGCCTGACGTTCGAGATGATCCTGCTGGACAAGATCGCCCGGCCCGACCTCGACACCCTTGATTTTGCGCGCACGCGGCTGCTGGAGGTGGCGGCGGGAACGATTGCCTGCACCCTGGTCAGCCTTGCGGTCGGCGCCATGGCCGGGAAGCGCTGGTGGATGGATCGCAAGCCGCCGCCCGACAGGATGCGCTGGCATCCACAAGCCGCCCGCCACGCGGCCCAGGCCGGGCTCGCCATCGCGACGCTGCCCCTCCTGCACGCGCTGTTCCGCATTCCCGAGCTGCCGCAGGCCGCGGTGACGATCATGGCGGTGATGATCGTGCCTGTAGCGGGGATCGGCAAGAGCGGCTTCGTTCCGGTCACACGCCGCCTTCTGCACCGGGCGGTCGGCTGCCTGGCGGGGGGCGCACTTGCTCTGGCGGTCCTGCTGCTTGCCCAGGGCAGCGTCCCGGTCCTCGTCGCCGGAACTTGCCTCGGCATCGTCATCGGCCGCCACATCGAGAACGGCTTGCCCGAGGTGACGTACCTGGGGCTCCAGTTCACCCTGACGGTGCTCGTCGTCCTCGTGCCCGACAGCTACGCCGATGCGCAGATCTGGCCCGCCATCCAGCGCCTGATCAGCGGTCTCGTTGGCATGGCGGTGCTGGAACCCGTCCTCCTCGCCTGGCATCTGCTCGTGCCAAGGCACAAGACCGACGCCCGTGCGGCGGATGCACCGAACAACGAGTGAGACGGCGTCTCAGGCGCCGCTGAACCGTCCAGGCGCGTAAGGCGTGGGATCCACCACCCCCGGTCCCTCGCCCAGCAGCAGCCGTGCGGCAAGGTCCGCCGCAGCCGGCGCCGTCTGGATGCCGAAGCCGCCCTGCCCCGCGAACCAGAAGAACGAAGGATCTCCCTGCGCGAAGCCATAGACCGGCAAGCGGTCGGGCGCGAAGGAGCGCAGGCCGGCCCAGCGATGCTCCACGCGTTCAACCTTCGTGTCCAGCACCTGCTCAAGCCGGTCGATGGCGAGAGCCACATCGAACTCTTCAGGCGCGGCG
Organism: Novosphingobium sp. HII-3; assembly: GCF_002916655.1. Taxonomy (GTDB): domain Bacteria; phylum Pseudomonadota; class Alphaproteobacteria; order Sphingomonadales; family Sphingomonadaceae; genus Novosphingobium; species Novosphingobium panipatense. Next base: position 656,509 of record NZ_PPSM01000014.1, on the reverse strand, counting down.
TCGCAGGGGGCGCTTGGCGTCTCGTCATGGGGGCTCAGCCAGAGGCGGCCGTTCTCGGGCTTGAAGTAGAACTGTCCGGCAATGTCGAGCACCAGCGGCAGATCATCCGGAACGTCGCTACCGATGGCGACCTGCGCGATGGTGCGGCGATAGGGCGCTATCCCCAGAGGGGAATGGCCCGCGAGCCGCGCAACTCCGTCAGCCCAGGCGCCTGCGGCGTTGACGAGGACGGCCGCGGCCACGTGCCGCCCGTCCGCCAGCTCCAGCCGCCATGCCCCGCCCTCGCGCCGCGCGGCGGCAAGACCCGCCCGGCACCGGATCTCCGCGCCCGCCCGCCGCGCCTCTTTCAGATAATGCTGGTGCAGCCGCGCCACGTCGATGTCACAGGTGCTGGGCTCGAAGGCGCCGCAGGTCCACATTTCACGGAGGCCGGGCACACGCTCCACCAGCGCCTCGCGGCCGAGAAGGTGCATCTCCACGCCGATGGCACGAAATTGCTCCGCGAAGTGCGCTATTTCCAGTTCCTGACCGGCGCGCCCCAGCGTCAGGGCTCCGCGGGCTCTCAGGACACCCAGATCCTTCAGCCGTGGTCCCGATGCCGTGGTCAGCGGCTGCACGCCCGGCCCGCCGTAGCTTTCCGTCCAGAACGCGGCCGACCGCCCCGTTGCGTGATAACCGGGCCTTTCTTCTGCCTCCAGCACGAGAACCCGCGCGCGCCCGGCGATCGTGGCGGCAAGCGAGGCTCCGGCCATGCCGGCACCGGCGATGACGATATCGTACGCTGCTTCCATCCTGCTCACGCCCTAGCGGCGGCGTGACGATCGAGGAAGTCCCTGATGGCCGCCAAGGCCCGATTGCGCACGGGATCGGCCTCGCGAAGGATCTCGTGCCGGCATTCCGCACCGAAGGAGACGAGCTCGCCCAAGGGCAACCGTTCGGCTGCGCGGCGGATCGCCGGCCAGGAGACGAGCCCGTCGATGCTCGTGCCCAGCAGGAGGCACGGCGTCATGATGGCCTCCAGCGTCCCAGGCTGCTCGAGCCTGCAGATCGAGGCCAGAGCGCGCTCGACCCAGCCCCAACTGGCAGGGCCCATCCCGAGGGCCGGCCGCTTCTGCCGCCACCACTGCTCATCCTCATAGCGGCTGTCGTCGTGCGTCAGCAGCAGGCTGCGCGCCTGCGGAGCGAGCGATCCCGGCAGGCTCGGCCTCTCGCTCGCCTTCCATGCGGGACGGCGCGGATCGCCCAACCGGACGATACCACGCGCCATCCGGTGCAGCAGGCGGGAAGGAAGCCAGCTCGGATGAAGGCCGAGCATGGGCGCGGACAGCACGATCGCGTCCGGAACAACCAATCCTTCAGCCACCGCGCGCAGCACGATCTGCCCGCCCATCGAATGGGCGATGGCGACGTGCGGCCCGGGGGTGGATGCGGCCCATGACGCATAGAGGGCGGCGTAGTCCTCCACCCAGAGACCGAAGTCAGGCACATGCCCGGTGGTGGCATCACGCCCCATCCGCCCCGAACCGGCCTGTCCGCGCCAGTCCGCCGACACAACTCCCCAGCCTTCCTCATGCCAGCCGTCCAGCGTCTCCAGCCATTTCTCGTAAGCGTCGCCCCGGCCCGGCATGAAGAGGATCGAGCCCCGCCCGCGCCCCGACCAGTCGATGCGGCGGAGCAGATGCCCGTCGGGCAGTGCCCAGCGCGTTTCCGCTGCCGTAGGCGGTATCGCCCGACGCGCGGGGGATCGACGCAGGGTTTCAAGGGAAGAGGTCATCGCCGGGAGAGCCTCGGATGGTGGTTACTGTTTGGTAGCGGTTGGCAGGCTAGACCGCTTCAATCGAATGGGACGAAGCATGACGGGCGCTGTATTTTCCTACGCACTGCTGGCCGCATTGGCAACGGCGCTGCTGATCGCGGCGCTGACCGATCTTCGCGCCCGCCATATCGGCAACCGCCTCACCGCGGCGGTCGCGCTCGCCGCGCCGCTGTGGTGGCTGGCTTCGGGGCTCACGCCGCAGGACATGGCGCTGCAGGTTGCCCTCGCCGGCGCAACTCTGGGCGTCGCCAGCCTCCTGTTCGCCATCGGCCAGATGGGCGGCGGAGACGTGAAGCTGCTGTCGGCGCTGGCCCTCTGGTTTCCTCCCGTACCCTTCCTGCAGGTGATCATCCTGATGGCGGTTCTGGGCGGCGGCGCATCCGTAGCGATGGCGGCGCTCAACATGACCACCGGACGCAGCGAACGGTTTCGCGACATTCTCGCCGCGCTCGCCGCGCTCGCCTGGATCTGGTGCGCTGGCGCCGTGCTCTTCGCCCTCGCCTTCGACCGGCCGATCGTCTCGCCCTCGGGCGCACAGGCTCTCGTCACCATGGTGCCCGCCTTCTGGATCATCCCGGTCGCGGGGTTGGCGGCGCTCATCGTGGTCTTTATCGGCCTTCGCCACATGATGGGCCGGCAGAAGTCGAGGATCGAGGTGCCCTACGGCATCGCAATCACGACAGCATCGCTCTGGGTCCTGGGCTCAGTCGTTCTGCCAACCGTCCGATTCGCGCCTCTCGCCACGTGAAGCACGCGCCGAAACCTCGTCTGCGCCCATTGGGAGGGTGCCAAAATGCCCCGAAATCCGGCTTGAACCCGATGTTAACCATTTCGGCTCACAACGCTGAACAACAGGGATTTTCAGAGGGCCTTCAATAGCCATGGACAGGAAGAAAGTGGTGCTGCTCGCGGTCGCACTGCTCGTCGCGGCCTTCACCGCGTTCGTTGCAAGGACGATGCTGGCGGGAGGTTCTGCACCGCAAGCCGGGGCGGTTCCGGCTGCCAATCCCACCGGCCCCAAGGTGCTTGTCGCTCAACGCGCCCTCCCCGTCGGCACGATCATCACCGCCGATTCGGTCGCCTTCCAGAGCTGGCCGGACAATCTCGTGCAGGACGCCTACTACATCGACGGCCAGGCAGACATGTCCAAGCTGCTGGGCACGGTCGTGCGCTTCCCGATCACGGCCGGGCAGCCGCTGACGCAGGGTGCGCTGGTGGCGCCGGGAGACCGGGGCTTCCTTGCGGCCGCGCTCGGCGCGGGCATGCGCGCCGTCACCATCTCCGTCTCGGCTGACGCCGGGGTCGGCGGCTTCGTCTTCCCGGGCGACCGCGTGGACCTGGTCCTCACGCAGGATGTGAAGGGCGACGGCGACCCGCTGCGCACGGCCGAGACGATCCTGCGCAACCTGCGCGTGCTCGCCACCGATCAGGCCACCACGAGCCAGGTCGAGGACGGCAAGACCGTTGTCCAGGGCTTCCGCACCGTCACTCTCGAAGTTACCCCGCGCATCGCCGAGAAGGTCGCCGTCGCTCAGCAGATCGGCCAGATCAGCCTCTCACTGCGCTCCATCGCCGACAACCAGGGCGAGTTCGATCGCGTCCTCGCCAGCGGTGACGTGAAGCTTCCCGAGGGCGCGACCCGCGAACAGGAAGAGAAGTTCATGAGCCAGGCCATGAACCAGCCGCTCGACGGGGCCACGACGTACGTGACCGGGGCCGACGTCTCGCGTTTCCAGCGGGCGACTCGCCCGCCGCAGAACACCGGCGGCTCGATGCCTTCGGCCGCTCCGATGGCTGCGCCGCAGCCGCAGACGGCGGGCGGAGCACCGGCCGCGCCGGTCTTCCGCGGCCCCGTGGTCCGCGTCACCCGCGGCAACGAAACCACCATCGAACCTGCGGGCAAGCACTGATGCGCGCGTCCGCCGCACGTCCTTCACTCTTCGGGGGCACCACGATGAAGTTCAGCCTTCTCAAATCCATGCTGATCGGAGCGACCGCGCTTGCGCCGCTGGCAGCCCTGAGCACCTCGGCCGATGCGCAGACGGGCAGCTCGGTGTCGCGGCCGGCGCAGGAACTGGTCCTGTCGATCGGCAATGGCCAGCTTGTCACCGTTCCCGGCAACATGGCCGACGTCTTCATCTCGAACGACGCGGTGGCGGACGTCCAGGTGAAGTCCCCCAAGCAATTCTACGTGTTCGGCAAGGCCGGCGGCACCACGACGGTCTATGCCAGCAACGCGGCCGGGACGATCCTCTGGTCGGGTACCGTGCGGGTGGGCTCCAACCTCGACAGCGTCGACGCGATGCTGCGCCTCGCGATGCCTGAGGCGAGCATCGGCGTGTCAACGATGGGGGCGAATACCTTCCTCCTGACCGGCACGATCAAGAATCCCGAGGATGCCGCCGAAGCCGAGCGTCTCGTGCAGGCCTACGCCGGAGCCGAGGCGAACGTCATCAGCCGCCTGCGGATCGCTACCCCGCTTCAGGTGAACCTGCAGGTCCGCATTGCGGAAGTCAGCCGCACGCTCGTCAAGTCGCTGAACTCCCGCCTGTCCACGCTCGACAACACCGGGGGCTTCAAGTTCGGCATCGGTCAGCGCCCAACCACCGGCGCCTTCGTACCGGGGCGCGTCCTTGGTGTGGGAACAGGGGCCACCACTCAGATCGGCATTGACCCTGTCACGGGCGAAATCGCCGAGCTTGGCGGGTCGAACATCGCTGCCACCGCCACCGGCACCACGCTCGGCTTCGCGGGGCGCCTGCTTGGCCTCGACATCCTCGGCGCTCTGGATGCCGGTGAGACGGTCGGCCTCGTCAGCACGCTGGCCCAGCCGAACCTCACGGCGCTTTCGGGCGAAACCGCGGACTTCCTGGCCGGCGGCGAATACCCGATCCCAATCAGCGAAGGTCTCGGCACCACGTCGATCGAGTACAAGCGCTACGGCGTGAGCCTCAGCTACACGCCCACGGTGCTGACCAGCGGCCGCATTTCCATGCGCGTGCGCCCCGAAGTTTCGGAACTTTCGAGCGAAGGCGCCGTAACCCTCAACGGGTACGAGATCCCGGCCCTCACCGTGCGCCGCACGGAGACGACCATCGAACTCGGCTCCGGCCAGAGCTTCATGATCGCGGGCCTTCTCAGCACGAACGCGCAAAACACGATCCAGAAGATGCCGGGCGCGGGCGATCTGCCGATCCTGGGCTCGCTGTTCCGGTCCACCGGCTACCGGCGGGGCGAAACGGAACTCGTGATTATCGTGACACCGTACATCGTGCAGCCCATGAACTCGTCGTCGAAGGTCGTCCTGCCCACCGATGGCTTCAATGCGCCTAACGAACTCCAGCGCCTGCTTGGCAACATGTCGAACGATGGCGTGAGCGGGGAGAAGCGGCCCGGTCCGACCACTTCGAACCCGGCACCCGCACCCGCCCCGCTACCCGGGCCGGGGCTCGGCGCGGGCGAAGCGCCGGCCAAGGGCAAGAAGTCGAAGCGCGCCGCCTCCGACGAATCTGCCAAGCCCGGCTTCAGCCTCTAAGTGTTCAAGGTGATTTCCATGCGCAATCTGCCTTTCGCCACCGCTGCTCTTGCTGCAACGCTCGGCGCTGTCCTTTCGGGTTGCGCCGGCGTGCCGACCAACCGCTCGATGTACTCGGTTCATCAGCCGGTAGTCGAGAAGACCAGCTATTCCCTGGACCTGACCACGGCCGGCGGTGGCCTCGCCTATGGCGAACAGGCCCGTCTCGCCGGCTGGTTCGAGACGCTCGGCCTCAAGTACGGTGACCGCATCCTCGTGGACGATCCGGACATGGACCCGACCACCCGCAACGCCGTGGCCATGGCCGCACAGCAGTTCGGACTGGTCATCGACGATGCCTCCGCGCCGACCGGCACCGTGCCCTCGGGCGTCGCCCGCATCACCGTCTCGCGCGCGATCGCGACGGTGCCGGGATGCCCGGACTGGTCCGTCAAGAGCGATGGCAATCCCAACAATGGCCTGTCGTCGAACTATGGCTGCGCGACGAATTCTAACCTCGCGGCGATGGTCGCGGACCCCGAGGATCTGGTGCGCGGCCAGAACGACACGGGCTCGACCGCGGCGATGACGTCGAACCGCGCGATCAGCGCGTACCGCACCGCTCCGGCCACGGGCCAGGGCAACACGGTCTCACAGACCTCCACTTCCAGCACCGGCGGAGGGAACTGACGCCATGAATGCCCCCTGGAAATCCGGTGGTTCCGCCGGTCGCGACCAGTTCGCCTCCTTCATGTGCGACGAAGCCTCGCTCGAGGTTCTGCGTCCCATCGTCGAGGAGATGGGCTGGCAGCCGGAGAAGTGCTTCAAGGGCGGCCTGCGCAACGCCGTGCAGACGCTGTCGGTGACCGCGAGCCCCAATATTCTGCTCGTCGACCTTTCCGAAAGCGGCGACCCGCTGAGCGACATCAACGCTCTGGCCGAAGTCTGCGAGCCGGGCACGGTTGTCGTCGCTGTGGGCCAGGTCAACGACGTGCGCCTCTACCGCGACCTCGTTGCCAGCGGCATCCACGACTACCTGCTGAAGCCGCTGCAGCCCGCGACCGTTCGCGACGCGCTGGCACAGGCGCAGGCCGTGTTCGCAGCACCGCGCACGGTGGACCCCTCCGCGGCCAAGAACCACGTGGCCGCCGCCATCATCGGAACGCGCGGCGGCGTCGGCGCTTCGACCCTCGCTACCTCGCTCGCCTGGCTGTTCAGCACCGATAACAAGCTGGCGACCTCGCTGCTCGACCTCGACATTCATTTCGGCACCGGCGCCCTCACCATGGATCTGGAGCCCGGGCGCGGCCTGACGGACGCAATCGAGAACCCCAGCCGTATCGACGGCCTGTTCCTCGAGCGCGCGATGGTCAGGGTGAACGACCATCTGGCCATCCTCTCTGCCGAGGCGCCGATCAGTTCGCCGCTCCTCACGGACGGCTCCGCCTTCGTCCAGCTGGAGACCGAGTTCCGCCAGGCGTTCGAAGTGACAGTGCTCGACCTGCCGCGCAACATGCTGATCAACTTCCCGCAGCTTGCGCCCAGCCTGAGCGTGGCCGTGCTGGTGACGGAGCTGACGCTGGCCTCAGCGCGGGACACCATCCGCCTGCTGTCGTGGTTCAAGTCCCAGGCCCCGCAGGCCCGGTTGATCATCGTCGCGAACAAGGTGCAGCCCAACTTCACCGAGATCAGCAAGGCCGACTTTGAGGCGTCGATCGAAACGCCGATCGACTTCACGATTCCCTACGATCTCAAGGCCGCATCCATGGCCGCGAAGCTGGGGCAGACCTTTGCCGAGGCGAACACGGCCACCAAGGGCGCCAGCGTCATTCGCGAGATCGCCCGCGAGATCATCGATGTCGGCGTTGACGTGGTCCCGCCCAAGCCATCGCTTCTGGGCAAGTTCGATCTGAAGGCGATGATGCCAAGAGCGAAGAAGAAGGCCCAGGCGCCTTCGTAAGGTCGGGTAAGGACTATGAACTACCTGCAGGTCATCATAGTCGCGGCCGGTCTCTCCGGCGTCGCGCTGCTCCTTTGGGCGCTCTTCTCCGGACCTTCGCCGAGGAAGGAGGCCACCCGGCGCCTCAAATCGGTGCGCTATCGCCACGCCTCCAGCGCCACCGATCGGCTGGAAGCCCAGATGCGGCGCGCCGTCGCCGCGCGCAAGCCCCGCATCCATCAGATCGCCGGCTCGGCCTCCCGCGCGGAAGCCCTTGCCGTCCGGCTGGACCGCTCAGGCCTGAAATGGACGATCCCGCAGTACGTCTACGGTTCGCTGGGTCTCGGCGCATTCGTGACGCTGCTGGTTTTCCTGCAGACCGGAGCCTTGCTCCTTGCGCTGGCCTTCGGCATCTTCGTCGGCGCGGGATTGCCGCACTTCGTGGTGAACACCTTCATCAAGCGCCGCAACAACGCCTTCACCGCCAAGTTCGCCGATGCCATCGACCTTCTGGTGCGCGGCCTGCGCTCGGGGCTTCCGGTGTCGGAGACGCTCGCCCTCGTCTCCCAGGAGGTGCCGGGCCCGGTCGGTGAGGAGTTCAAGCTTGTCACGGATCGCATGAAAGTGGGCAAGACCATGGAAGACGCGCTCCAGGCCACGGCGGACCGGCTGGCGATGCCCGAGTTCAACTTCTTCGTCATCACGCTTGCCATCCAGCGCGAGACCGGCGGCAATCTGGCCGAGACTCTCGCCAATCTGTCGGACGTGCTGCGCAAGCGCGCGCAGATGAAGCTCAAGATCCGCGCCATGAGCTCGGAATCCAAGGCATCCGCCTATATCGTCGGCTCCCTGCCGTTCATCGTCTTTGCCATGATCTACTGGATCAATCCCGAGTATATCGGGGAGTTCTTCATCGACGAGCGCCTGATGGTGGCCGGGGTCGGAGGTGCCATCTGGATGGGCATCGGCGCTTTCATCATGGCCAAGATGGTCAGCTTCGAGATCTGAGGACCGCACATGCTCAACCAACCCGCCGGTCCCACCCTCCTCGGTTTCGACGTCACAACCGTCGGAACGCTGCTCTCCGTCATCGCCGCTCTGGCGGTCTTCGTCGCGATCTACTCGGCCGTCACGATCCGCGACCCCATGCAGAAGCGGGTCAAGGCACTCAACGATCGCCGTGAGCAGCTCAAGGCCGGCATCATCAACGCGCCCCGCAAGCGCCAGAGCGTCGTGCGTCGCAACGATGCAACCGACAAGATGGGTGCATTCCTCGGCCGTGCGCGGATGCTGCAGGACAGCCAGATCACGGAGATCCAGCAGAAGCTGGCGCAGGCCGGCATCCGCAACAAGGAATGGGCCGTCGCAGTGGTCCTCGCGCGGCTCGTGACGCCGATCGTGCTCGGCGGCATCGCAGGGCTGGTCATCTACGGCATCGACTATTTCCCGGACTGGTCCGCGCTCAAGAAATTCATGGCCTTCGCCGTCGCCGTGCTGGTCGGCTACAAAGGACCCGACATCTATATCCAGAACCTGGTTACCAAGCGCACGGACGCCATCCGCAAGGGGCTACCCGATGCGCTGGATCTTCTGGTCATCTGCGCGGAAGCAGGTCTGACAGTCGACGCGGCGTTCGATCGGGTCGCGCGCGAACTGGGACGGGCCTATCCCGAACTGGGGGACGAGTTCTCGCTGACCGCGATCGAACTCTCGTTCCTCACCGAGCGCCGACACGCCTTTGAAAATCTCGCCTATCGCGTGAACCTCGATGCCGTGCGCGGCGTCGTCACCATGATGATCCAGACCGAACGCTACGGTACGCCCCTCGCCTCCTCGCTGCGCGTCCTTTCGGCCGAGTTCCGCAACGAGCGCATGATGCGCGCCGAGGAGAAGGCCGCGCGCCTTCCCGCGATCATGACCGTGCCGCTGATCCTCTTCATCCTGCCGACGCTGTTCGTCGTCATCCTTGGACCGGCCGCCTGTTCCATCGCCGACGCCTTTTCGGGCGGCGATCCGCAGCCGCCGAACGGCTGACGGGCAGTCCCGCTCAGGCCGGAAGGCATCCCGCCGGTTCGAGGAAGGGCATGACGACCGCTTTCGCCCGCTCCACATAAAGCGCCTTTTCGCCTACTGGCGCGACGTAGTGCATCGCCTCGAGCGCGTCAGGCAGCGAAGCGCCTCGTGCGATCATCCAGGTCGCCAGATACTGCGAGGCAAGGCAGCCCCCCGCCGTCGCCACGTTGCCGTGGGCGACGAACGGCGCATCGATGACGTTCACGCCCGCCTCGATCACCCAGGGCTTAGTGGTGAGGTCGGTACAGGCCGGAAGATCGCCGATCAGCCCCAGCCGGGCAAGCAGGAGCGTTCCCGAGCATTGGGCCCCGATCAACTGGCGCGAAGGATCCAGACGGATGCGCGTCAGCAGATCGCCGTCCCCTGCGATCTCGCGCGTTCTGACGCCGCTCCCGATCAGCACCGCATCAGCCTCTGCCGCGAATTCAAGCGGACGTTGCCGCTGAACGGTCACGCCGTTCATCGAAGTCACCTGTTCGGTGGGAGACGTGATGAAGGCCGCCCATCCCCTCGTCTTCATGCGATTGAGGATCGCCGCCGCGACGAACGAATCCAGCTCATTGAAGCCGTCAAACGTCAGAACCGCGATGTGCATGAATGCCTCCAAGGCCAAATGGTATGCGGCCATAGCGCAAGTGCGCGGCTTTGGCAGCAGTCATCCACGCGAATTGCGCTACGGCCTGACGCCGCGCGACTCAGGCCTCGCTCTCGACCAGTTCCACAACTTCGAAGGCGTAGTTCTTCCATCCGCGCATCCGCGCCGCTTCTGCAAGCGCGGTGCGCTTCTTCTTCGCTTCGGCGAGCGAGCGCGTGTGCCCCCAGAAAACCTCGGTCTTGCCGTTTTCCAGGTCTGCCACCACGCGCCAGTAATGCGTAAAGGGATCGGCTGTGGGGCCGATCGTCTTCACGTAGCCGTCCGCCATGGTGGCGGTAAGGTAACGCTTCCTTCGCCGGGCCATCAGCGTGCGAGGATGCCCGCCATGATGATGTCGATCGTATGCTCGCGATAGCGGTCGCGAAGTTCTTCGGTCAGCGTGTCCTGATTGAAGCAGTGTTTGAGCACGAGCCTGGCCGAGAAGAAGCGATCCACCGCTCCGGTCACGGTGAAGTAGAACAGCTGGGGGTCCACCTCACGGAAGACACCCGCGCGCACGCCATCGCCTATCAGCTGTTCGTACGCGCGGTAGATCGGCGAAAGGTAGCAGTCGGCGATGCGCCGCGCGCCGGCATCGTCACTTTCCCTGACCATGCGCATAGTGAGGCGGTTGAGGTACGGCACCTCGTAGAAGGTGTCGACCACCTTCCACAAGTGCCGCCGCAACTTGGCCTCCGGCTCCCACCCGTCCTTCGCGACGAGGGCGTCCACGCTCGCCACGATGGCCTGCCAGTCGCGGTCGAGCAGTGCCTTCAGCAGACCGGCCTTGTTGCCGAAGTAGTATTTCACCAGCGCCGAATTGAGCCCTGAGCGCAGACTGAGCTCCGAGAGGGAGATGTCGATGACGTCTCCATCCCGCATGATCGCGCTTGCGGTGCTGAGGAGGAGTTCGCGCGCGCCTGCATGAGTACCGTCCACGGCAGCGGGCGCAGAGGCGGCGGTGTTCTTCATGCGGGCTTACTTCGGTCCCATGCGGATGGCGCCGTCGAGGCGGATCGATTCCCCGTTGAGGTAATCGTGCTCGATCATGAACAAGGCAAGCTTGGCGTATTCCTCCGCCTTGCCCAGACGCTTGGGGAACGGCACCATCGCGGCCAGCGCATCCTGCACCGTCTGCGGCATTCCGGCCATCATCGGCGTCTCGAAGATGCCCGGCAGGATGGTGTTCACGCGGATCCCGTCGCCCATCAGATCGCGTGCCACCGGCAGCGTCATCGCCATGACACCGCCCTTCGACGCGCCGTAGGCGGCCTGCCCTATCTGGCCATCCTGCGCGGCCACGCTGGCGGTGTTGACGATCACGCCACGCGAACCGGCAGCGTCCACCGGGTCCAGCGCCGCCATGCCGGCCGCCGCCTTGGACAGACAGCGGAAGCTGCCGACCAGATTGATCGCGATCGCTTTCTCGAACAAGGCCATGTCGTGCGCGCGGGTCTCACCCGTTTCCCGGTTCCGGCCCACCGTCTTGGCGGCCGGCGCGATGCCCGCGCAATTCACCAGCACCCGCTCCTGTCCGTGCGCGGCGCGCGCCTTCTCGAAGCCAGCCACGACGCTCTCCTCGTTCGTGACATCCACGGCGCAGAACACACCCCCGATTTCACCCGCCAGCGCCTCTCCAGCCTCGGCATTCAGATCGAAGATGGCCACCTTCACACCCTTGGCCGAAAGCGCCCGAACCGTAGCCGCCCCGAGACCCGAAGCCCCGCCGGTCACGACTGCTGCCACGGTATTGTCCAGTATCACGTGTTCTACCTCCCCAAGAACCAGTTCCGGCAATCGGAACCGTCGCCGCCCTGCCGACCGGACGTTAACTGCACGGTTAAATGAGCGCTCCGGGGGCGTCAATCCGCCGAGGCGGTGATTACACCCGGAAGCTGTTGCCCGCCCGGCGTGACGCGACATACCCGTCGAAACGAACCGCCCTCGCACGATGGTCTGCGCCCCGCGCCATGCTTTTCCCGGTGCGTCAGCCCTCGGCTCGCGAGCGGCGAACGGTTTCAGGCAACGCGCTCAACATACAGAATGCTGCGTCCAGTATAACTGATCGGAATGATCAGGACGCCGCATGTTGCCTGATGTTGTTGCACCGTTGCCACGGCATCGTCAAAAATTGCGCAGCGTGGCCATTTTTAGTTGCGGATCGGGGCAGCATGGGCACGATGCCATTCTTCTCGATGCATTTTCAGTCGAGAGCGGCGGGTCTTTCCGGGTCTGCCATCAATCAAGGGGACACAAAAATGAAGTCTGGAAGAAGCGGGCTGCTTCTGAGCTCCGCATTCATTCCTGCCGCCGCATTGCGCGGCGCTGCCGGCCTTTCGGCCCTGGCACTGATGTGCGGCACGGCTTACGCTCAGGACGCCGCTCCTGAGACCGCCCCGGCAGACGCGGGCGAAGCGATTGTCGTTACCGGCTCGCGTATCAGCACGCCGAACCTGCAGTCTGCCAACCCGGTCGCGATCGTCACTGGCGAGCAGATCTTCAGCAGCGGCAACCTTTCGGTGGGCGACCAGCTGAACGAGCTGCCGCAGCTGCGCAGCACGTACAGCCAGGCGAACTCGACCCGCTTTCTCGGCACGCGCGGCCTCAACCTGCTCGATCTGCGTGGTCTGGGTACGTCGCGTACGCTCGTTCTTGTCAACGGCCGCCGTCACGTCGGCAGCGACGTTCTCGTCAACGGCACGTCGGTTGACGTCAACACCATTCCGGCCGATCTGATCGACCGCGTCGATGTCGTCACCGGTGGCGCGTCCGGCGTCTACGGTTCGGACGCGATTGCCGGCGTTGTGAACTTCGTCCTCAAAGACGATTATGATGGCCTGAAGCTGCGTGCGCAGAACGGCATCTCGGACTACGGTGACGCTGGCAAGCAGTTCGTGTCGGTTCTGGCCGGCAAGAACTTCGCCGACGGCCGCGGCAACATCACCTTCTCGGGTGAGTATTCGCACTCCGACGACTTCTACGCTTCGGGCCGCCCGGGCCTGGCACGCAACCAGGGGTGGGTCGTCACTGACACCGATCCTGCCGGCGCAGTCAACGGCGCAGACGACGTGTTCGACCGCACGTTCTACACCGACATCCGCTCGGCCACCATCTCGCTCGGCGGCCTGATCGCTCTGCGTCAGAACTCCTCCGCGCCCTGCGGCAGCGGCGGCGGCTCGGCCTACACCTGCACGTACCTGTTCCAGCCGGACGGTTCGCTCATCCAGCAGACGGGTGATCGTGTCGGCATCGGCCCGAACGGCAGCTTCCAGGGCGGCAATGGCGCCACCAACCGCGAAGGCCAGCTCGTCGCGCTTGCGCCTGACCTCAAGCGCTACACCGCGAACCTGACCGGCCACTACGAAATCACGCCGGCGCTGGTTCCCTTCTTCGAAGCCAAGTACAGCCGCACCGACGCGCGCGGTTCGCAAAGCGGGCCGTTCTTCTCGCAGGGCACCACCCTGGGCGATCCGGGTGGCCGTGAGCGTATCCGCCTCGACAACCCGTACCTGAGCGGCAGCGCACGCACCACGCTGACGCAGGCGATCCTCGCAGCAGGCGTGGACCCCAACTCGAGCGCCGGAACGGCTCCTGCTCTCACCGCTGCGCAGATCGCGGCCATCAACGATGGTTCGTTCCAGCTCAACCTGCGTCGCAACTGGGTCGACTTCGGCATGCGCGACGAAGAGATCAAGCGTGAGACCTATCGCATCGTCGGTGGCCTTCGTGGCGACTTCAACGATGACTGGCATTACGAGATCTCGGCCAACTACGGCGAGCACAAAGAGCGGAACATCATCAAGGGCAACGTCAACGTTCAGCGTTACCTGCTCGCCCTCGATTCCACGACGGACGCCAGCGGCAACATCGTATGCCGTTCGCAGATCCCAACTGCGACTGCTGCCCAGACTTCCTACGTGACCGGTGGCGGCGTCTCGACGGATCCGCGTCTCGCAGGCGACATCGCAGCATGCGTTCCGCTCAATCCGTTCGGCCAGGGTTCGGTGAGCCAGGCGGCAAAGGACTACATCCTCGTCGACTCGCTTGCCGTGGGCAAGATGTCGCAGACCGATGTGATGGGCTTCGTGTCGGGTGACACCAGCGAGTTCCTGAACCTGCCGGGCGGTCCGATCTCGTTCTCGGTCGGTGGCGAATACCGTCGCGAAACCGTTTCGTACGACCTCGACGACCTCACGCAGGATGGTTACGCCTTCTACAACGCCATCCCGGCATTCTCCGCGCCTTCCTTCGAAGTGAAGGAAGCCTACGGCGAAGTCCTGCTGCCGATCCTGTCGGACACCCCGTTCTTCGAGAAGCTGCAGGCGCGCGCCAACGGCCGTATCTCGGATTACAAGGGTGCGACCGGGACCGTGTACACCTACGGTGGCGAGCTGATCTGGAGCCCGGTCAGGGACGTCACGCTGCGCGGCACCTACGCCCGTGCAGTCCGTGCGCCCAACCTGAGCGAGCTCTACTCGGAAGCGGGCATGAACTACGCTCCGGGCTTTGTTGATCCTTGCTCGCAGCGGAACATCGCGACGGGTAGCTCCTACCGTGCCGCAAATTGTGCCGCTGCCGGCATTCCGACGAATTATGACTTTGTCTACAGTCAGTCGCTGGAGATCGTGAGCGGTGGCAATCCAAACCTGAACGAGGAAACCTCGGACTCCTACACCATCGGTGTGCTGCTGCAGCCCCGCTGGGTCCCGGGTCTGTCGATTTCGGTCGACTACTGGAACATCCAGGTGGACAACGTGATCTCCTCGGTCTCCGCCCAGCAGATCGCGAACCTGTGCTATGACTCGCCGACGCTCGACAATGTGTTCTGTGGCTTGTTCCAGCGCGCCGGTGCGAGCGGCGGTCCGGATGGAGAAGTTGCCAACCAGATCCTCGAAGGTTCGCTGCTGCAGTCTTCAGCAAACTTCGCGAAGCTGAAGGTTCGCGGTATCGACACGCAGATCAACTACGATCACACGTTCGATTTCGGTCGCCTCAATCTGGCAGCGTACTGGACTCACTACCTCCAGAACGATTCGTTCACGAACCCGGCTGATCCGACCTTCGCCAACCGTTTCGTGAACGAGTTGAACGATCCGTCGGACGAGGTCACGTTGAACGCGACCTTCCAGACCGGCGCATTCCAGTTCAGCTATGGCATGCGCTGGCTTGATGCGATGTACCTGAACACCTGGGAAGACTATAACTCGCTCAACGGGCTTCCCCCGCAGAACGCGGACTATGCTCCGATCAAGAAGTACGACGATGTGTTCTACCACGACATCAAGGCTGCCGTGGATCTGAACAAGGAGTTCACGTTCTACGTCGGCGTTGACAACGTGTTCAACAAGATGCCGCCGTACGGCCAGACGGGCGTCGGCGCCGGCTCGGGCGTGTACCCGAACCTGGGCCGCTACTTCTACGCAGGTATCACGGCCAACTTCTGATCGTTTCGATCACAGTGGCTTTCGAGGGGCGGCGGGTTATCCCGCCGCCCCTTTTCTTTGCAGCTTCCAGAGGTCAGAACGAACGTCATGACTCAAGCTCGTGATCGCGCCCAAGCCGCGCTGGACAACGGTCGGCATCAGGATGCTGTCGCCATTGCAGAGGACGCCGCCGCGCGTGGCGATGGTGAATGTCTCAGCCTGCTTGCGCGGTGGCGGCTGATCGGCAGGCCATTGCCGCGCGACCTTCCCGAAGCGCGCCGCCTGCTGCGCCAGGCGACTCTCTCCGGCAACGCTGATGCGGCACTGACGGAGGCCGCCCTGACGGCCAACGGAACGGGCGCCCGGCCCGACTGGCAAGGCGCGGTGAAGATCCTGAAGGAGGCGGCCGACCTTCACGGAGGCGTGGCCACCCAGGATCTTGCCCTCCTCTCGCGCATGGACCTCGACGAAGCCGGCTACCCGCGGCAGATGCCGGAACCGGAGCGCATGGGTGAAGGGTATCAGGTAAAGCGGTGGCGCCAGTTCCTCACGCCCGAAGAGTGCGCCCATCTGGCGATGTCGGTGCACGACCTTCTTGCGCCTTCTACAGTGGCCGATCCCCGCACAGGGCGCTTGAGACCCCATCCGGTCCGCACATCATCGGCGGCTGTGGTGGGGCCAACGCGGGAGACCCTTCCCCTGCAGGCCCTTATGCGCCGGATTGCTCAGGCGACGGAAACAGGGGTTGAACAGGGCGAACCGCTCAACGTGCTCCACTACGCACCGGGACAACAGTATTTGCCGCATATGGACACTCTGCCCCACGTCTCCAACCAGCGGATCGTCACCGCCCTGGCTTACCTGAACACCGGATACATCGGTGGCGAGACCTGCTTTCCCGAACAGAACCTTTCTATCGCGGGAGGCGGCGGAGACCTGGTGGCGTTCGCCAACACGTTGCCTGACGGCTCACCCGACACGCGCAGCCGCCATGCCAGCGCACCTGTTCGCCAGGGTGCCAAGTGGGCAGCCACGCGCTGGATCAGGGCAAAGCCGTTCGACGTTTGGACTCAATCCTCAGCCTAGAATACGACGACGGGGCCGCGACCAGCGCGGCCCCGTGACTGCATTGCTGCCGCCGGCCGCGTTACTCACTCCACCGTCATCACCAGGGCGCCGTCGCCGTCTTCGATCCGGACGTGCGAGCCATCGGGGATTTCGCCGGCGAGGAGCTTTTCCGCCAGCGGGTCCTGAAGGTAGCGCTGCACTGCGCGCTTCAGCGGGCGGGCACCGTAGACGGGGTCGTATCCAACGCGCCCGAGCCAGCGCTTTGCTGATTCCGACAGGTCGAGGACGATCTTGCGGTCCTTCAGCAGTTTCTGGACACGGTCGACCTGGATGTCGACGATCGGCGCCATGTGCTCCTGGCCGAGCCGGTGGAACAGGACGATCTCGTCCAGGCGGTTGAGGAACTCAGGCCGGAAATGCCCGCGCACGACCTCCATCACCTGCGGCTCGACCGTGGCCACGTCCACGCCCTCGTCCAGACCTGCCAGGTACTGGCTGCCCAGGTTGCTGGTCAGGATGATCAGCGTGTTGGTGAAATCCACCACCCGCCCCTGCCCGTCCGTCAGCCGTCCGTCATCAAGCACCTGCAGCAGCACGTTGAAGACGTCGGAGTGCGCCTTCTCCACCTCGTCGAAGAGGACAACCTGATAGGGCCGCCGGCGCACCGCTTCGGTCAGCACGCCCCCTTCCTCGTAGCCGACGTAGCCCGGCGGCGCGCCGATCAGGCGGGCGACCGCGTGCTTTTCCATGAACTCCGACATGTCGATGCGCACCATCGCGGTGTCGTCGTCGAACAGAAAGCCCGCCAGCGCCTTGGTCAGCTCGGTCTTGCCCACACCCGTCGGGCCCAGGAACAGGAACGAGCCGAGCGGACGGTTCGGATCCTGAAGGCCGGCACGCGCGCGCCGCACCGCCTTGGAGACGGCCGCCACCGCGTCCTTCTGCCCGATCACGCGCGCGCCGAGCACTTCCTCCATCTTGAGGAGCTTTTCGCGCTCGCCCTCCAGCATCTTGTCCACCGGCACGCCGGTCCAGCGGCTGACGACGCCGGCGATGTCGTCCTCGGTGACTTCCTCGCGCAGCAGAGCGTTGCCGGCAGAGGCCTGCGCCTCGGCCAGCTTGGCCTCCAGCTGCGGGATCGTGCTGTAGGACAGTTCGCCCGCGCGGGCATAGTCACCACCGCGCTGGGCCTGTTCCAGTTCGTTGCGTGCAGCGTCCAGCTGTTCCTTCAGCTTGCCCTCGGCGGCGATCTTGTCGCGCTCGTTCTGCCAGCGGGTGGTCAGCTCGCTCGACTGCTGTTCAAGATTCGCCAGTTCCTCCCGCAGGGTGGCCAGGCGGTCCTTCGATGCTTCGTCGGTCTCTTTGCTGAGCGCCATTTCCTCGATCTTGAGCTGGATGATGCGGCGATCCAGCTTTTCGATCTCTTCGGGCTTGGACTCCACTTCCATGCGGATACGGCTGGCGGCCTCGTCCATGAGGTCGATCGCCTTGTCGGGCAGGAAGCGGTTGGTGATGTAGCGGTTGGACAGCGTCGCCGCCGCCACGATCGCGCCGTCGGTGATGCGCACGCCGTGGTGGAGCTCGTACTTCTCCTTGAGCCCGCGCAGGATCGAGATCGTGTCCTCGACTGTCGGCTCGCCCACGAAAACCGGCTGGAAGCGGCGCTGCAGGGCGGCGTCCTTCTCGACGTACTTCTGGTATTCGTCGAGCGTGGTCGCGCCGATGCAGTGCAGCTCACCGCGCGCGAGGGCGGGCTTGAGCAGGTTGCCTGCGTCCATGGAGCCCTCGGACGCGCCCGCCCCGATCAGCGTGTGCATCTCGTCGATGAACAGGATGATCTGGCCTTCGGCACCCTTTACCTCGTCAAGCACGGCCTTCAGGCGTTCCTCGAACTCCCCGCGGTACTTGGCGCCAGCGATCAGGGCCCCCATGTCGAGCGCCATCAGCTGGCGGTCCTTGAGGCTGTCAGGCACGTCGCCGTTGGCGATGCGCAGCGCGAGGCCCTCGGCAATGGC
This sequence comes from Novosphingobium sp. HII-3, assembly GCF_002916655.1. Lineage (GTDB taxonomy): Bacteria > Pseudomonadota > Alphaproteobacteria > Sphingomonadales > Sphingomonadaceae > Novosphingobium > Novosphingobium panipatense. The sequence goes on along the minus strand of NZ_PPSM01000014.1, from coordinate 638,027 downwards.
GGTCTTGCCGACGCCCGGATCGCCGATCAGCACGGGGTTGTTCTTGGTGCGCCGCGCGAGGATCTGCACGGTGCGGCGAATTTCCTCGTCCCGGCCGATCACCGGGTCAAGCTTGCCGTCGCGCGCGGCCTGCGTGAGGTCGCGGGCGTACTTCTTCATGGCGTCGTAGGCGTTCTCCGCACCGGCGCTGTCGGCGGTACGGCCGCCGCGCAGTTCGGTGATCGCCGCTTCCAGCGCCTGGGGCGTGACGTTCGCCGCCTTGAGCGCCTGGCCGGCTGCCGTGGTGCTCGCAAGAGCAAGACCCAGAAGCAGCCGCTCCACGGTGACGAAGCTGTCGCCAGACTTGGTCGCTGCCTGCTCCGCCGCGTCGAGAACGCGCACGGCGTCATTGTCGAGGCCGGGGGCACCTGCAGCACCACCGCCGGAGACGGCCGGAATTTTCGCGAGCGCCCTGTCGAGTTCCTGCGTAGCATAGGTGGCATTGCCCCCGGCGCGCTTGATGAGCCCTGCCGCCATGCCTTCGGAATCGTCGAGCAGGGCCTTGAGGATGTGCTCGGGTGCGATGCGCTGGTGGTTCAGGCGAATGGCAACGGTCTGCGCGGCCTGAAGGAAACCTTTTGCACGGTCTGTGAACTTTTCGAGATTCATAGGATAACTCGCCTCCTGAACTCGTAATATAGTGTTGCAGATTTGCAACACAAGTGACCTTAGCGCAGTTTTCGCAGTGTCGCCCGATCGGATCGTATCCCGCTCAAGAGAAGCTGCCGGAACCGGCCTGTGGCAGAAGATGGGAGCACCACGAAGAAATGCCAGAGGCTTCGCGGGGGCGGTAATGATCGGCGGCCGGTTATCAGGGCGTGGCGCAGGTGGATTGGGTGGCCTAGCCTTGGGGCAACAGAACCAAGGGACGAGGCGCATGGCGAAATTCACACCTCAACAGGCTGCGGACGTGCTGGCTATCAAGCAGGCCATTTACGAATGGGGCGATGAGCTCGACATCAACAACGGCCTGCATATGCGCGCGGCGAACTGCCTGGCGGAAGATGTCCGCTACAACGTGGGTGGCCAATGGCGCGAAGGGTTGAAGGACGTCGAAGCTTTCTACCAGGGACGCGCCGAAACCATGAAGGCCGGAGCGGGCCTGATGACGATGCGCCACATCATCACCTCCCTGCGGGTCAGCTTCGATGACGCCGACCACGCCCGGGTGGGCTACCTTCTCGTCTTCTTCGCGGCGCTGGGCGAAGGCCCGTTCGACAGCTACTGCGATCCGCTCGCCGTTGCCGACGTGAAGATGGAATGCCGCCGCGATGAGGACGGCGAATGGCGCATCACGATGTTCGATTCCGGCCAGATCTTCAAGCGCGGCTGACGGGGAAGTGCCCCGGTTCGTTATCGGGGCCACCACGAGACTTCCTGCTGGTCACGAAAGAACAAGCTGCTAACCTCGGCTCATGCGATCCGTCACACAGTCGAGCGTCACCGCTCTTGCCGCCGCCCTTCTTCTTTCCGCCTGCACCACTTCGCCGAACGGCCGACCGGCGGCCTCGGCAGAAGCGCCCCCTGCCCCCGGCCTTGCGCCCGCCGCCTCGCCGCAGGAACTGGTCGCGAAAGTCGACATCCCGTATGAAAAGTTCGTTCTCGCCAACGGCCTGACGACCATCGTCCACACGGACCGCAAGGCCCCGATCGTAGGCGTGACGCTGTACTACAAGGTCGGCTCCAAGAACGAACCGCGCGGCAAGACCGGGTTCGCCCACCTCTACGAACACCTTTTCTTCGGCGGTTCGGCCAACGTCCCCAATTTCGACATTCCGCTGGAAGGTGCCGGTTCGACATCGACCAACGGATCGACCTGGTACGACCGCACGAACTACGTCGAAACCGTCCCGACCGGTGCGCTCGATCTTGCACTGTTCATGGAAAGCGACCGCATGGGCGCGCTGCTGCCGGCCGTCACCCAGGACAAGCTCGACAAGCAGAGGGGCGTCGTTCAGAACGAAAAACGGCAGGGCGACAACCAGCCCTATGGGCTTGCGGAGTACCTGACCGCCGAAGGCCTCTTTCCGGTGGGCCACCCTTACCGCCACTCGACGATCGGCTCGATGGCCGATCTCGACGCCGCCACGCTGGCGGACGTGCAGAAATGGTTCACCGACCACTACGGTCCAAACAACGTAGTGCTGGTCCTTTCCGGGGACATCGACGCGACAACTGCGCGACCGATGGTGGAAAAGTGGTTCGGAGCCATCCGGCGGGGGCCGGAGGTGGCGCCCGTCGCAGCCGGACCGGTAACGCTCTCCGCCCCTGTCTCGCGCGAGATGACCGATCAGGTTCCGGTGCTGCGCATCAGCCGCGACTGGAGCGGCCCGGGCCTCAACGACGCGGACGCCGTCGCCCTGCGCATCGGCATGCACATCCTGGGCGGGCTTTCCAGCTCCCGGCTCGACAATGCACTGGTGCGCGGCAACCAGATGGCGGTTTCGGTGCGCGCGTCCGCCATGGTGTTCGAGCAATCGAGCTTCCTGAACGCGACGATGGACGTGAAGCCCGGCGTTGACCGGGCGGCGGCAGAAGCCGAACTGGACCGGGTGATGGCGGAATACATCGCCAAGGGACCGACCGAGGACGAAGTACGGCGCGCCGTCACCAGCGTCCTCTCCGGCGAGATCGGCGGCCTTGAACAGGTCGGCGGGTTCTCCGGCAAGGGCGCAACCCTTGCGGAAGGCGAAGTCTATTCGGGCGACCCGGCCAAGTACAAGGCGGACCTCCAGGCCATCGCGGCACTCAGCCCCCCCACCGTGCACGCGGCGCTGCGCAAATGGCTCGGCCGCCCCGTCTACAAGCTCGCCGTCGTCCCGGGTGTCCGCACCGAAGACGGCGCGACGATGGGCGGGTGGGGGGATGAGGATACCACCCCCCGAAAGGCGGTCGCCAAATCCGCGAAGGCGGCGAAAATCGGCCCTGCTCCGAGGCGCACGGCTCCGCCCGTCGCGCCCGTGGGCGCACTGGCGTTTCCCTCGATCGAGCGGACGACCTTGTCCAACGGCATCCCCGTTGCGCTCGCCCGCAGGACCGGCGTGCCCAAGCTCGTCATGGCCATCGACTTCGACGCCGGCTTCGCGGCCGATGCCCTCGATACGCCGGGCACGCAGGGCCTCATGCTCGATATGCTCGACGAGGGCACGAAGACGCGCAACGCCACTCAGATCGCGGAGGAGCAGGAACGGCTCGGCGCGTCCATCCGGACCGATGCCAGCCTCGACAGCAGCAGCCTTGTCGTGAGCGCTCTCTCCGCCAACCTCGCGCCGTCGCTTGCGCTCGCGTCCGACATGCTCCTCCACCCGGCCTTCGCCCCCGCCGACTTCGAGCGGGCGCGCGGGCAGGCCATGGCCGAGCTGGCCCAGGCCCAGTCGACCCCCAGCGCACTTGCCGGGCGCACCCTGAATGCGGAACTCTTCGGCGATCATCCCTACGCGCAGCCAGGTGACGGCCTGGGAACGGAAACCTCGCTTGCCGCCCTCACTCCGCAAGCGCTGAGCGCAGCCCATGCCAAGTGGGTGCGGCCGGACCTCGCCCGCATCACCGTGGTGGGGGACGTGACGATGGAGCAGCTCAAGCCGCTGCTGGAGCAGTCCTTCGGCGCATGGAAGGCGCCCGCCGCACCCCGGCCGAACAAGCCTCTGGACGCTGCCGTGCCGGCGCCAAGCGCGCGCGTCGTCCTCATCGACCGACCAAACTCGCCGCAGTCGGTGATTCTCGCCGGCCGTGTCCTGCCGCTGACGGGACGCACACCGGGTGAGGAGCCGCTGATGCTGGCCAACGACGTGGTGGGCAACGGCTTCCTCTCGCGCTTGAACGCCGACATTCGCGAGGACAAAGGCTGGAGTTACGGCGTGCGCTCCGGCGTGACTCAGAACAGCGGGCCACGGGTGATAGAAGTCATGGCACCCGTACAGGCGGATAGGACAGGCGATTCCGTGCGGGCCGTCATCCAGAACATGAGCGCCTTCCCCGCCCGCAGCCCAATCACGACCGCGGAATTCCAGCGCGTGACCGAGGGTGCCATCCGCGCCCTGCCCACTCAGTTCGAAACCAACGCCGCTGTCCTCTCGGCCATCATCCGGAATGACCGCCTCGGCCGGCCTGAAGATTATTACGTGCGCCTCGCGCAGACCTATCGCGGGATCGATGCCGAGCGGATCGGCGGTGCCGCCCGGCAGTACCTTCAGCCGAACGATCTCACCTGGATCATTGTAGGTGATCGCAAGATCGTGGAACCTCAGCTAAAGGGCCTCGGTTTGCCCGTAGAAGTTCGCCCCGCCCCCACGGGCGGCGACGACGCCACGGACGGCGAATAAGGAGATCAGAATGTCTGTTGCAGGTACTTACGATTGCGTCACCAACACCCCGCTGGGGCGCAAGAAGGGTGTTCTCACCGTCACGCCGAGTGGTGACGGCCAGTTCACCGGCAACATCACCGGCGATCTCGGCACGATGGACATCAAGGACGGCCGCGTTGACGGCCAGGCTCTCAAGTGGTCCATGCGCATGACCTCGCCCATGCCGATGAACCTCGACTGCAAGGCCACGGTTACCGGGGACGCGCTGACGGGAACGATCAAGGCGGGCATGTTCGGGTCAATGGAACTGACCGGCACCCGGCAGACGGCCTGAATACCGGACGGAAAAAGCCCGGCACCGCGCGCAGCAAGGCGCAGTGCCGGGCCCTCTCACCCCCCCAGGTGAGCCCTTGACGCGGCGCCTGCAGCGCCAGCCGTCGTTGCACGAGAGGCAGCGCTTTCGCCCGGCCTCTTTTCAAGACGCCCCTGTTCCCCGCAACTAAGGGATAACACGGGACGGAATGATGGCAAGACGATTATCGTTAATCGCACTTTAAGCCTGCCTCTACATGGGGCTACCAAAGAAAAACCCCGCGGAGGCTTTCGCTTCCACGGGGTTTTTTCTTGTCAGGAGGCGAGGCGTCAGCCCAGTTTCGCCTTGAGGATCTCGTTGACGACCTGCGGGTTCGCCTTGCCCTGCATCGCCTTCATCGTCTGGCCGACGAAGAAGCCGAACAGCGCAACCTTGCCGTCCTTGTACTGCGAGACCTTGTCCGCGTTGGCGGCAAGGATCTCGTCCACCTTCGCCTCGATGGCGCCGGTGTCGCTTTCCTGCTTGAGCCCTTCGCGCTCCACGATGGCGCCGGCGCTGTCGCCGGTTTCCAGCATGATCTCCAGCACCTGCTTGGCGATCGAGCCGGAAATGGTGCCCTTGCCCACCAGCGCCAGCAGCTCAGCCGCCTGTTCGTGGCTGACCGGAGAATCGTCCAGGCTGCGGCCGAGCTTGTTAAGGGCGCCGAAGAACTCGGAAATCAGCCAGTTGGCCGCCTGCTTGGCCACCTCCGCCGGCGCCTTCCCCTGTGCCGAGGCCGCTTCGGAGAGGAGCGCCTCGAACCAGCCCGCGGTGTCGACATCGGCGGTCAGCACCGCCGCGTTGTAGGCCGAGAGGCCAAGATCGCCGACATAGCGCGCGCGCTTCGCATCCGGGAGTTCCGGCAAGGAGGCGCGGCACTCCTCCAGGAACGCATCGTCCAGCACCAGCGGCAGCAAGTCCGGGTCCGGGAAGTAGCGGTAGTCGTGCGCGTCCTCCTTGGAGCGCATCGAGCGAGTGGTGCCTGTATTCGGGTCGAACAGGCGCGTTTCCTGCACGATCTTGCCACCGCCTTCGAGCACGTCGACCTGACGGTTCGCCTCATGCTCGATCGTCTGCATGACGAAGCGCACCGAGTTGACGTTCTTCGTCTCGGTGCGGGTGCCGAATTCCTCGCCGGGCTTGCGCACCGATACATTGACGTCGCAGCGCATCGAACCCTGGTCCATGTTGCCGTCGCACGAGCCGACATAGCGCAGGATCGTGCGCAGCTTCGACACGTAGGCACCGGCCTCGGCGGGCGAGCGCATGTCGGGGCGGCTGACGATCTCCATCAGTGCCACGCCCGAACGGTTGAGATCGACGTAGGACATGGTGGGATGCTGGTCATGCATCAGCTTGCCCGCGTCCTGCTCGACGTGGATGCGCTCGATGCCGATGACCTTATCCTCGGGAATGCCGGCCTTCTCGTCCGCCTCGATCGTGATCGAACCTTCACCAACGAGCGGGTGGTAGAGCTGGCTGATCTGGTAGCCCTGCGGAAGGTCGGCGTAGAAGTAGTTCTTGCGGTCGAACCGTGACCACTTGTTGATCTGCGCGTCGATCGCCATGCCGGTGCGCACCGCCTGGCGGATGCACTCCCGGTTAGGGACCGGCAGCATGCCCGGCATTGCCGCGTCGATCAGCGAAACCTGCGTGTTCGGCTCGGCGCCGAATGCCGTTGCCGAGCTGGAGAACAGCTTGGAATTGGACGTGACCTGCGCATGGATTTCGAGGCCGATGACGACCTCCCAGTCCCCGGTGGCGCCCTGGATGCGATACGTGCTCATATTACCACCACTTCCCCGGCTTGGCCGTGAATCCTGCGCGGCTCTCAATCGCGAGGCCGGCGTTCAGAACGCCCTGCTCGTCCAGCGGGCGGCCGATGATCTGCAGCCCGAGCGGCAGGCCCTGCGCGTCCAGCCCTGCAGGCACCGACATCGCAGGCAGGCCGGCGAGCGAGGCCGGGACCGTGAACACGTCGTTGAGGTACATCGCAAGCGGATCGTCGACGTTCTCGCCCAGAGCGAAGGCGGCGCTCGGCGCAGTGGGAGTCAGGAGGACATCGACCTGCTCGAAGGCCCTGGCGAAGTCCTGCGAGATCAGCGTGCGCACCTTCTGGGCCTGCGTGTAGTAGGCGTCGTAGAAGCCGGCGGACAGCACATAGGTGCCGATCAGGATGCGGCGCTTCACTTCGGGGCCGAAGCCGGCGGCACGGGTGGCGGCGTACATGTCCTGCAGACCCGCGCCATCCGGCAGATCGCGCAGGCCGTAGCGCACGCCATCATACCGCGCGAGATTGGACGACGCCTCGGCGGGCGCGATGATGTAGTACGTCGGCAGCGCGTACTTGGTGTGGGGCAGCGACACCTCGACGACTTCGGCGCCGGCGTCCTTCAGCCATGCGATGCCCTGTTCCCAGACGGCGTCGATCTCGGCCGGCATGCCATCGGCGCGGTATTCGCGCGGGATGCCGACCTTCTTGCCCTTCATGTCCGCCGAAAGCGACGCGGTCCAGGCCGGCACGGGAAGATCGAGGCTGGTCGAATCCTTGGGGTCGAAACCCGCCATGGCTTCGAGCATGATCGCGCAGTCGGTAACGTCGCGGCCCATGGAGCCGGGCTGGTCGAGCGAGCTGGCAAAGGCGACCACGCCCCAGCGCGAGCAGCGCCCATAGGTCGGCTTGATGCCGGTCGTGCCGGTGAAGGCCGCCGGCTGACGGATCGATCCGCCCGTATCGGTGCCCGTGGCCGCAGGCGCAAGGCGCGCCGCGATCGCGGCCGACGAGCCGCCCGAGGAACCGCCGGGCGTCAGCTGGGCCTTGCCGTCGGGACGGCGCCAGGGCGAGATGACGTTGCCGAAATGGCTGGTCTCGTTGGAGGAACCCATGGCGAACTGGTCGAGGTTGAGCTTGCCCAGCATGCCCGCGCCCGCGTCCCACAGCTTCTGCGACACGGTGGATTCGTACTGCGGCACGAAGCCTTCGAGCATGTGGCTGGCCGCGGTCGTCTGTACGCCAAAGGTCGCGAACAGGTCCTTCATGCCGATCGGCACGCCGGCCATCGCACCCAGCGCCTCACCGGCAGCGCGCTTCGCATCCACCGCCCTGGCGGCTTCGACAGCCTTTTCGGGCGTCACGACGATAAAGGCGTTCAGCGCGTCCTGCGCCGCCGCGACATTGGCGTTGAACGCCTCGGCCACCTCGACCGCAGAGAACTGGCCGGCGGCCACGCCGTCGCGAAGGGCGGCTACGCCCAGGTCGGTAATGTCACTCATTATTCGATCACCTTGGGCACGCCGAAGAAGCCGTGTTCGGCGGCGGGGGCATTGGCAAGAACGGCGTCGCGCTTGTCTCCGCCGGTCAGCGGATCGGCATCGATCACGTCGTCGCGCAGGCGCAGGGTGTTGGGGATGACGGCGGTCATCGGCTCCACGCCGCTGACGTCCACTTCGCCCAGTTGCTCCACCCAGGCGAGAATGCCGTTGAGTTCGGGCACCATGGCCTCGAGCTCCGGCTCGCTCACCTTGATGCGCGCGAGGCTGGCGATCTTCGCCACGGTTGCGGTATCGACCGACATGGCTTTCCTTCACGGTTGAGCCCGCCAATGGTAGGCGCGGCGGGCGGAAATTCGAAGCCGCCCCAGCTAGCAGCGAGGCGGCCCGGCTTCAAGCACGGCGCAATGCGGCTGCGCCCGTCCCCGAACCGCCGGGAACGGGCGATCCGGGACGGGAGGGCGGCCGCCGCCGAGCTACTTCGCTTGTTGCGGCTCTGCCGGAGGGTTCGCGGCTTGCGCGCGCATCTGCGCCATCATCGCCTGAAGCTCCGCAGCGGTCTTGAAGTCAATCAGGTCGACTTCGAAGATCAGCGTCGAGTTGGCCGGGATCGGACCCGATGCCTCTGCGCCGTAGCCAAGCTCGGGCGGGATGGTCAGGCGGTAGCGGCCGCCGCGCTCCATCTGGACGATACCCTGCGCAAAGCCCGGCACCACTTCATCCAGTGCCATGGGCACACGGTCTGCCTGATCGAAGACGGTGCCGTCCGTCAACATGCCCTTGTAGTTGATGAGCACGAACGAGTGCTCCGGCGGCCTTCCGCCCACCCCGGCGGACAGGGTCTCCACCTTCACCTGCGCAGCTGCGGGGGCAGCGGCAGGCGCGGCCTGCGCGAAGGCTGCCGAGGGCAGCGTCAGCGCCAGCAGCGCCGCAAGTCGAAGCATGGTCACGCCGGTCAGGGCTGCGCCGGTGCCGGAGCGCCCGGGACTGCTCCCGGAGCGCCACCCTGCTGCATCTGCTGAAGCTGCTGCAGGATCTGCTGCTGCTGGCGGATTTCAGCAAGGCTCTTGTAGTCGATCAGTTCGACTTCGAACTTGAGATCGGCGTTGGCGGGAATCGGCGAACCTTCCGGCGGCGTAGCGCCATACGCGAGTTCGGACGGAATGATGACTTCGTACTTGCCGCCGCGCTGCATCTTCTGGAGCGCCTTGGAGAAGCCCGGCACGAACTGGGCAACCGGATTGGGGTAATTCTTGTTCTGATCGAACACCGTACCGTCGGTCAGCATGCCCTTGTAGTTGATGAGCACCACGTCATCCATCGTCGGCGATTCGCCCGTTCCGGCGGTCAGCGTCTTGACGGTGGGGGTCGGCGGCAGCGCCGCATAAGCGACACCGGCGGAAGCCAGGGCGATCGCCGCGATTCCGATCCAGAGCTTGGAGACAGCGCCCTTGGCAATCGGCTGAAGCGGGACGCGGGTGATCTCTGTCATCGTCTGTGGCCTCGTACTCGGAAAATGGAACGCCCGAACGGCAGATGCACAAAGGGCGCGGAATGGTGATTCCGCGCCCTCATGGCTCAACCCGGCGCGGCATTCAAGCCGCTCACCGAGATTTAGAGGCGCCCTGCGCAGATGCGCAGGAAAGCGCGCTTACTTGGAGCCGTCACGCTCGGCGCGCTTGCGCTCAAGCTTGCGAGCGCGGCGAACGGCGGCAGCCTTTTCGCGAGCGCGCTTTTCCGAGGGCTTCTCGAAGTGACGGCGCAGCTTCATTTCACGATACACGCCCTCACGCTGCAGCTTCTTCTTGAGAGCCCGAAGAGCCTGATCGACGTTGTTATCGCGGACGAGAATCTGCATAAACCGAAACACCTCACAAAAATAGACGGGCCGCCACGCATCCGGTCTGGCGTGGCGAGCCGCGAATCCTGAGCCAAAAAAGGGCCGCCGCCGGACTCGGGGGCAGCTGATTGACGGGCCCGTTAGCAAAAGGAGGCAGGCAAGACAAGGCCCAAGCCCTCTTTCGCGCCGTTCCGTGTGCGCAGCCGTTGGAAATTGGCGCATTCGCGGCTAAGGCGAGCGCCATGCCCCAACCTTCCTTTTTCATGGCCTCGCTTTACGTGGCCCTCGGCGGCGCGTTCGGCTCCTGGCTGCGCTTTCTCGTCGGGCGCGGCTGGACCGCGGTGCTTGGTCCCATGCGCGCAGGCGCTTTTCCTTATGCCACACTCAGCGTCAATGTCGCGGGCAGCCTGCTGATGGGCCTCCTTGCAGGCTGGCTCGCGCGGTTCGGCAACAATGCCGAAGGGACGCGCCTTCTCCTCGGCATCGGCGTGCTGGGCGGTTTCACGACTTTCTCTTCCATGAGCCTCGACTTTGCGGTTTTGATCGAGCGTGGCGAGATCGCCACCGCCGCTCTCTATACGGGCCTTTCTCTTATCGCCGGATTCGGCGGCCTCTTCCTTGGCCTACTCATGATGCGGAGCCCGGCATGAACGATATCGTCCGTCAATTCACGGTCGGCCACGACGACGATGGCGTGCGCCTCGACCGCTGGTTCAAGCGCCACCTGCCCCAAGTCGGCTTTGCCATGGTGTCCCGCTGGGCGCGCACCGGCCAGATCCGCGTCGACGGCAAGCGCGCCGACGTCGATACACGCCTCGAAGCGGGCCAGGTACTGCGCGTGCCGCCCGGCGGCGAGGCGAAGGCGGGCGGAACCGCCCCGCGTCCGCGCCGCGAACTCACCCCGGCCGAGATCGAGCTGGCCGATTCGATGGTCCTGACGCAGGACCGCGCCGCCATCGTCCTCAACAAGCCGCCGGGCCTCGCCACGCAGGGCGGTTCGGGCATGCAGGAGCACGTCGACGGCCTGCTCGACGCCTTCGCCGACAAGGGCCCGCGCCCGCGCCTTGTCCATCGTCTCGACAAGGACACCTCGGGCGTCCTGCTGATCGCCCGCACGCCGGGCAGCGCGGCGTTTTTCTCCAAGCGCTTCTCCGGCCGCTCCGCCAAGAAGATCTACTGGGCACTCGTCGTCGGCGTACCGAGCATCGAGGACGGGATGATCGAACTGCCGCTGGCCAAGCAGCCGGGAACCGGCGGCGAAAAGATGCACGTCGATGAGAAGGAAGGTCAGAGCGCCCGCACCCGCTATCGCGTGATCGATCGCGCCGGGAACCGTGCCGCATGGGTCGAACTGCACCCGCTGACCGGCCGCACTCACCAATTGCGCGTCCACATGGCCGCCATCGGGCATCCGATCGTGGGTGACGGCAAGTACGGTGGGCAGGAGGCGTTTCTTACCGGCTCTATCAGCCGCAAAATGCACCTCCACGCACGCCGCCTGCTGATCGAGCATCCGGACGGCGCGCCGCTCGACGTCACCGCTCCGCTGCCCGAGCACTTCGCCAACTCGCTCGAATCGCTCGGCTTCGTGGAGTCTGAGGGCGACGTCGAGATCGAGGCGCCGGTCGAGTTCACCAAGGAAGACCAGAAGCGCGCCGCAAGGCAGCACGCCAAGGAATACCGCAAGGAACGCCGTGGCGAGCGCCGCAAGCGCAGCGATGGTCCGCCCTCGGGCCAGACCCGGCCGAACAAGCCAGCCGGCAAACCCAGCGGCAAGCCAGGCGCGCGGGCGGGGACGAAGCCGGGCGCCAAGCCCTTCGGCAAACCGGCGCGTCCGGGCAGCGGCAGGCCCTCCGGCCCGCGCGGCGGCGCCCGCCCCGGCCCGAAGCCCGGCGGCGCCCCGCGAGGGCGTAGCCGGTGAAGCTGGCGGTCTTCGACTGCGACGGTACTCTGGTCGACGGTCAGGCGCCGATCTGCGAGGCGATGGAGCTGACGTTCGAGGCTTTCGCGCTCACCCCGCCCTCACGCGGAGCGATCCGCCGCGCGGTCGGCCTGTCGCTGCCGCAGGCGATACGCCAGCTCCTGCCCGCCTCGAACGCGGAGCAGCAGCAGGCGATGGCCGAGGTGTACAAGCAGTCGTTCCGCACCGCGCGCGAACAGGGCCGCGTGGCGCAGCCTCTGTTCCCCGGCGTCGGGGACACTCTGCGCGCGCTTCAAGCGCAGGGCTGGACGCTTGGCGTGGCCACCGGAATGTCGGACCGCGGCTTGAGCTTCTGCCTTGCGGCCAACGGCATCACCGACCTGTTCGTGACGCTCCAGACGGCGGATCGCCACCCGTCCAAGCCGAACCCGGCCATGCTGCAACACGCCCTCTTCGAAGCGGGCGCCGATGCGACGCAGGCCGTGATGATCGGTGACACCGCCTACGACATGCAGATGGCCGCAAGCGCCCATGTCCGGGGCATCGGGGTGGACTGGGGTTACCACCACCCGCGCGAGCTTATCGCCGCAGGAGCGGAGGTCGTGGTCGAAAGCCCGGCGCAACTGCTGGAGCACCTGCTGCGATGAGCGAACGGGATCCCGCAGCCGCACGGTTCGCGATCATCAACCTCGTGCGCCTTGCCGGCGTTGGCTTCGTCGTGCTCGGCATTCTTGTGGCGAATGGCCGCATTCTTCCCGACGCACCCGACTGGGTGGCTTATCTGCTCGTCGCCAACGGGCTGGTGGACGCCTTCGTCATTCCCGCTGTTCTCGTCAGAAAGTGGCGCACTCCGAAATGAAGCGTTTCTACAAGCAGGCCGCCGCCGAACGCTGTGACGGCGGGTGGCGCGCAACCCTCGACGGGCGGCCGATCCGCACCGCCGGCGGGAGACCGCAGATCGTGCCCAGCCAGGCCCTCGCCGAAGCTCTCGCCGCCGAATGGCAGGCGCAGCGCGAGGAGATCGACCCGGCCTCCTTCCCTTACCGCGACTTGGTGGACTTCACGATCGATGCCGTCGCACCTGCGCCGGATGCGGTGATCGCAGAACTGCTGCCTTACGCAGAGACGGATACGCTTTGCTATCGCGGCGATCCGGATGAGGCGCTGTACAAGCGGCAGCTGGAGGTGTGGGAGCCGCTTCTTGCGGCGGCGGAAACGCGGCTGGGCGTCAGCTTCTCGCGCATCTCGGGCATCATGCACAAACCGCAGCCGCCCGAAACCCTTGCCCGCCTTCGTACCGAGCTTGAACAGTGCAGCGCGTTCGAACTGGCGGCGCTCAAGATGCTGGCCAGCCTTGCCGCTTCGCTGGTGATCGCGGTCGAGGCGATCCGGCCAAGCGCCGATGCGGATACCTTGTGGGAGGCGGCCGAGCTCGAGGCCGACTGGCAGGTCGAACTCTGGGGTGAGGACTGGGAAGCGGCCGAGCGCCGCACGGCCCGCTTCGACGCGTTCAAGCTGGCCATGCGGCTGGCGCAGCTCTCGCGCGGATAGCAGGAGGCGGGTCCGAAGAACGGACCCGCCCTTACGCCTGCATCAGAACTTCGCGCCCAGCGCCACGACGGCGTTGTGCCGGCTGAAGTCGGCCTCGTAGTTCGAGTAGCGGTACTCGACCCTGGCGAAGAGGTTGCCGCTGAGGTCGTACTGCGCACCCGCGCCAAGACGGAACCCGTCGGCGTTCTCGCCCACATCGGCGCTGTTGACGCCGTCCGTGTAGGTCAGGCGCAGGCGGGCATTGGTGTAACCGCCGAGCACGTAGAGCTGGCTGCGGTCGCCCATCTGCGTACCGAGGCGAACGACGGCAGCGAGGTCACGGCCAGTGCGCAAGCAGAGACGCTCCGCTCCCGCGGCGGCGCAGCTTTTGGTGCTGCTGTCGGCGACGGTGCCCTGAATGCCCACGAACATCCCGCCTGAAAGCGGCATATCGTAGCCGGCGCTCACGCCGTAGTATACGCCTTCCTCGGAATCGCCAGCCGCCGAAAGGGAATCGAGGCCGGTTTCCGCCTGCACGAAGGCCTGTGCCTGTGCAAGGGCCGGAACGGCGAAAAGCCCGGCGACGAGACCGAGTGCTGCAAATGTCCTCATGAAATGCTCCTCCAAAGTTTTATCTCCCAGCTTCCTTGGACGGCAGCAGGGAGGCGCCCTGTAGCTTTGGAGATTATGAGGAGAAACCAATAAGATGCCTGTCCGAAACAAACAGGACACAGTGTGATACATTAGTCACTGCGCGCTTGGAGGCCCGGCCCCGCCAGCGCCGATCTTGCGCCGCTTTCCCGTTCCCGTCCTATCGGGGATGGAGCCGCCCAAAGTATTTTGGGCAGCTCAGCCCAAGTATCGGCCTTGCGATCGGCCGCTGCCGTCCTAACCCTTGATCCAGTCCGCCACCTGTCGCGCCACGTCGTTGGTGGCGCGATTGAGCGCGGCCCCGACTGGCTTCGCCTTGGCCTCGACACCGTTGACCACGGACTCGAAGCGGCGCGTCTGAAGCGGCCCGGTGCCGCGTTCCGAACGCACCGCGTCAAAGCGCACCACGACGGCGCTGCGCTGGGCGTCGTAGCCCATCTGCAGCAGGCGCCCACCGATGAGCGTCCTGCCCGTGACCTCGAAGTCACCGCCTTCTACCACGAGCTGGCCCGTCCGCGCGCGCAGCGTCTCGGCGAGCAGCGCCCGGAACTGGCGCGTCGGCTTCTCCACCCAAAGCGCGTCCTTGAGGTAGGCGACCCTTGAGGCATCGACGGTCACAGGCACGCGAAGAACGTCGAGCCCGCGATCCGCTTCGGGATCAAGGACCACGATCGCCTCGCTCAGCTGCGCGGTGGCTGTGCTGCCGGCGGGTGCGCTTTCCTCGGCCGTGAGCTTGAGCAGCTCGTCCGGCGGCTTGGTTCCGAGGCTGACGCAGCCGGCAAGACCGGTGGTTAGCGCCAGTGCTGTGGCCGCAGCAAGCAGGCCATGGCCGACACGGTTCATTGCGATACCCCTCATGGCTCGTAGTCGGGCAGCTTCTGCCCCTTGAGCAGGGCACCCGCGCCCTGTTCGTCGATACGTTCGGTCAGGCTGCGCAGAGCCTTGCTCGTGGCGCGCAGGTCGCGGATGGCGCTTTCGGCCGCGGGCAGCGTCTGTTCCGTCACCTGGCTAAGGCCGGGTTGTGCGCTCTGCAGCGTACGGTCGAACTGCTCCATCGACTTCTGCGCGGACGCCAGCGTCCGTCGCAGCTGGTCGGCAAGCGAGCTGCCTTCATCCCCGAGCAGGTCATCGGCCTTGTGCGCCACGCCCTCGAACGCGGCGAGCGTCTGCGTCGCCTGGCGAAGGCTGCCCTGAAGCTCGGTCATTGTGGCGCGCAGTTGCGGCGTCGCGTCCGAAATATCCCTGGTCATCTTGTTGGTGTTGGCCAGGATTCCGGTGATCGACTTGCGATTTTCCGCACTGAGCAGCTGGTTGAGGTTTTCGGTCAGAGTGGCCAGCCGCTCCAGCAGCAACGGCGCGTTCGAGAGGATCTCGCCGAAACCGCCACGCTTTGTCGGAATGACAGGCACGCCCTCCGGCCCTGGCTCGGTAAGCAGCGGCGCGCCTTTCACGGCGCCCTCCAGCTGGATGTCGGAGACACCGGTAAAGCTTGCCTGGATCGTCGCCGTCGTGCCTACGGTGATCGGCACCTTCTCGTCGACCTTGACGCGCACCCGCACGAAGCTGGGATCCTGTGGCCACAACTCGATCTGCGTGACCTGCCCGGAAGGAACGCCCGCGTAGCCGACTTCCGAACCCCTTGCCAGGCCATCGACCGACTGCTTGAAGAAGATGTCGTACTCGTTCTGGGCACCCTCACCCAGCCGCGCAATCCACATGACGAAAGCCGCGAGGAGCGCCAGCAGTATCAGCGTGACGGCTCCGACCCAGACGTGATTGGCCCGTGTTTCCATCGCCGTGACCTATGCCCCCGTCCTGTCGCTGTCCATGCTCCGGCCTGCAGGCGGCGGAGCGGAAGATGAATCAACGGCTTGCGCCGTGTCGTGTTCCGGCGTCACCGCCGGGTCGTCCTTCGCGGCAAGCGCCGCACGGCCGCGTGGGCCGTTGAAGTATTCCTGAATCCACGGGTGATCGAGCGCAAGCAGCTCCGGGATGGTGCCGACCGCGATGACTTTCCTGTCCGCCAGCACCGCCACACGGTCACAGATGGCGTAGAGCGTGTCGAGGTCATGCGTGATGAGAAAGACCGTGAGGCCCAGCGTCTCCTTCAGTTCGCGCGTCAGCGTGTCGAAGGCGGCTGCGCCGATAGGGTCAAGCCCGGCGGTAGGTTCGTCGAGGAACAGCAGCTCCGGATCGAGCGCCAGCGCGCGCGCCAGGCCGGCGCGTTTCTTCATGCCGCCCGAAAGCTCGCTCGGGTACTTGAACGCCGCGTCCTCCGGCAGACCCGAGAGGCGCACCTTGAAGCGCGCGATCTCCGCCCGGAGTTCGTCCGATATCTCGGGGAAGAACTGCTTGAGCGGAACTTCGACGTTCTCTCCGACGGTGAGCGTGGAGAACAGGGCACCGCCCTGGAACAGAACGCCCCAGCGGGAGCGCAGATCGACCGAATCCTCTTCGGTCGCATCGCCCATGCGGTGGCCGAGGACGGTGATATCCCCTCCCGTCGGCTGCTGCAGCCCGATGATCGAGCGCATCAGGACGGACTTGCCCGTGCCCGATCCTCCGACCACGCCGATGATCTCGCCCCGGCGCACCTTGAGGTCGAGGCCGTCGTGGATGACGTATTCTCCGAAGGCGTTGTGCAGACCCTTCACGACGATGGGGTAATCCTCCGCGTCGCTGCGGGTCTGCGGGTCCGTGGCAGGTGTGGTCGACGTGTCGTTCATCGTCATGCGAGACCCATCACTTCCAGCCGATCTTCGTGAAGAAGATCGCGAAGAAGGCGTCCAGGACGATGACGGTGAAGATCGCGGTGACCACGGCCTGCGTGGTACGCGCGCCGACCTCCTCCGCGTTGGCGGTCACCTGCATGCCCTGGTAGCACCCCGCGAGCGCCACGATCAGCGCGAACACGGGGGCTTTGATGAGCCCGATCCACAGGTCAGTCATCGGCACGACTTCCTGCGTGCGCTGGAGGAAAGTCCAGAACGGTATGTCAAGCGCAAACCCGGCGATGGTGGCGCCACCGATGATCGCCAGCACCGAGGAATAGAAGCCCAGGAGCGGCATCATCAGCATAGAGGCCAGAACGCGGGGCACGACCAGCGTTTCCATGGGAGACACGCCGATGGTGCGCATGGCGTCCACCTCCTCGGTCAGTTTCATGGTGCCGATCTGCGCGGCGAAGGCCGAGCCGGACCGGCCCGCCACCATGATCGAGGTCATGAGAATGCCCAGCTCTCGCATGGAGAGGCGGCCGGTCAGGTTGATCGTGTAGATCTCCGCCCCGAACTGGGCGAGCTGCACCGCACCCTGCTGCGCGATGACGATGCCGATGAGAAAGCTCATCAGGCCGATGATCCAGAGCGAGTTGATGCCCACATACTGCATGTGGAACATCAGCGCCGTCCCCCGCAACCGCGACGGGTGCCGGATCATCACGCCGAACGCGAGGATGAGTTCGCCAAGGAACCCGAGCATCTTGCGAAGGCCGACGCCCCAGCTGGCGACCAGATCGCCCAGTTCACCGACCGTGCGGATCAGCAGCGAAGGACGCCGTTCGGGCTCCGCCTCATGTTCGGAAAGATCGCCGATGGCTGCGATGAGGCGGCGGGCCTGTTCGCTTTCGCCGGTGATCTCCAGCCCCCGTTCACGGGCATGGCGGGCCACCAGCCAGGCGCCGGTCGTGTCGATGTCCGTGACGCCGGACATGTCGATCCGGGTGTAGTCGCCATCGAGCCCGGCCAGCTTTGCGTCAAGGTTCCCGAGCGAATGCACGCGCAGCGGTCCCTTGAGCGCCAGCACGTGATCGCTTCCTTGGTCGTTTTCCGACAGGGTGAATTCAGCCCATTCCCGCATGTTTTCTCGCAATGGTGCAAAAAGCACGTACCGGCAAGATGTTCCGCTCGGGCGACGAAAGGCCCGGATCGCTGGATCGCACGCGCTTGCGGCAAAAGCGAGGCAATGGCTTCTTGCGCGCGAACCCGCCCGCTGGCATGGCGCGGCGCCATGACCGAACAGAATGCCGGCGCGCCGACCGAACCCGCTCTCGACAAGACCTTCGACCCTGCCGGGATCGAGGCGAAGTGGTATGCCCACTGGGAAGACAAGGGCCTTTTCCGGCCCGAACGCCCGGACGCGCAGCCCTTCACCATCGTCAACCCGCCGCCGAACGTGACGGGCAGCCTGCACATCGGGCACGCACTCGACAACACGCTGCAGGACGTCGTGATCCGCTACGAACGGCTGCGTGGCAAGGATGCGCTGTGGGTCGTCGGCACCGACCACGCCGGCATCGCGACGCAGATGGTGGTGGAGCGCCAGCTCGAAGCGAAGCAGGACAAGCGCACCAATTACACGCGCGAAGCGTTCATCGAGAAGGTCTGGGAATGGAAGGCCGAGAGCGGCGGCACCATCACCGGGCAGCTGCGCCGTCTCGGCTGTTCGATGGACTGGAGCCGCGAGCAGTTCACGATGGACCCGCACTTCACGCGCGCCGTGGTCAAGGTTTTCGTCGACCTGCACAAGCAGGGCCTCATCTACCGCGACAAGCGGCTGGTGAACTGGGATCCCAAGCTCAAGACCGCGATCAGCGACCTCGAGGTGGAGACGCGCGAGGTTCAGGGCCATTTCTGGCACCTGAAGTACCCGCTCTCCGACGGTTCGGGCCACATCCACGTCGCGACCACGCGCCCGGAAACGATGCTGGCCGACATGGCCGTGGCGGTGAATCCCGAGGACGAGCGCTATAAGCCGCTGCTCGAGCGTGGCGCCACCGTCACCCTGCCGATCACCGGGCGCGAGATCCCCATCGTCGCGGACGAGCACGCGGACCCGGAACTGGGCTCGGGCGCGGTGAAGATCACGCCCGGCCATGATTTCAACGACTTCGAAGTGGGCAAGCGCGCAGGCATCAAGGCCGCCGACATGCTCAACATGCTCGATGCGGAGGCGAAGGTCTGCCAGACGGCGGATGGCCTGATCCCGCACGAGTTCCTCGGAATGGATCGCTTCGATGCCCGCAAGCGCGTGATCGAACTGCTCGACGAGGACGGCCTGCTGGAGAAGGTCGAGGACCGCGTGATCCAGACGCCTTACGGCGACCGCGGCGGCGTGGTGATCGAACCCTGGCTGACCGATCAGTGGTATGTCGACGCCGCCACCCTCGCCATCCCGCCGATGGAAGCGGTGCGCAGCGGCGCCATAGAAATCGTCCCGAAATCGTGGGAAAAAACCTTCTTCAACTGGATGGAGAACATCCAGCCCTGGTGCGTCAGTCGCCAGCTCTGGTGGGGCCACCGCATCCCGGCATGGTACGCCGAGGACGGCGAAGTCTTCGTGGCGGAGACGGAGGAGGAGGCGCAGGCCCTTGCCGGGAACAAGGCGCTGACCCGCGACAACGACGTGCTCGACACCTGGTTCTCCTCGGCGCTGTGGCCCTTCGCCACGCTCGGCTGGCCGGACGAGGACGCGCCGCTGCTCAAGAAGCACTACCCGAACGACCTGCTCGTCTCCGGGTTCGACATCCTGTTCTTCTGGGATGCGCGCATGGCGATGCAGGGCATCCACTTCATGAAGGAAGTGCCGTGGAAGCGGCTTTACCTGCATGGCCTCGTGCGCGCGGCGGACGGGCAGAAGATGTCCAAGTCCAAGGGCAACGTCGTCGATCCGCTGGGTCTCATCGACACGTACGGGGCCGACGCGCTGCGCTTCTTCATGACCGCCATGGAAAGCCAGGGCCGCGACGTGAAGATGGATGAGAAGCGCGTCGAGGGGTATCGCAACTTCGCGACGAAGCTGTGGAACGCCGCGCGCTTCTGCCAGTCCAATGGCATCGTCGGCAGCACTTCGGTCGCCGCACCCAAGGCCACTTCGGCGGTCAACCGCTGGATCATCGGCGAAGTGGTCGAAACCGTCGCCGCACTCGACAAGGCGATGGCCGATCTGCGCTTCGACGCCGCCGCCAACGCGATCTACCACTTCGTCTGGAACCAGTTCTGCGACTGGTACATCGAATTGATCAAGGGTCAGTTCGATGACGAGACCAGGGCCGTCGCCGGCTGGGTGCTCGACCAGATCCTCGTCATGCTGCACCCCTTCATGCCCTTCGTCACCGAAGAGCTGTGGAGCAAGACCGGCAGCCGAGCCCACGAACTGATCGTGGCGCAGTGGCCCGCGCCGGACGCTTCGGTGGACGCCGAAGCCAAGTCGGAAGTCGAATGGCTCATCGCCCTCGTCGGTAACCTGCGCGGCGCCAAGGCGGAACTCGGCATCGCGCCGGGGGCGCGCCTGACGGCCTATCTCGCCGAGCCTTCCGCGGCGACGCGCGCGGTGATCGAGCGCAACCCGGCCGTGGTCGACCGCCTTGCCCGTTTGGACGCGATCCGCTTCGAAGCGGCACCAGCCGGCGCCGCGATGCAGGTAGGCGCGGGCGATGCGATGCTGGCGATCCCGCTCGAAGGCGTGATCGACATCGCGGCGGAGAAAGCGCGCCTTGAAAAGGCCCATGCCGCCGCCATCAAGGAGCGGGACTCGCTGGGCAAGCGCCTCGAGAACCCGGCTTTCGTCGAGAAGGCGAAACCGGAAGCGGTCGAAAAGGCGAAAGCCGACCATGCGGCGCATTCGGCGGAGGCCGAAAGGCTGGCCGCTGCGCTTGCACGGCTTGGCTGATGAGATGTGGCCCCGGGTCGCTCCGGGGCCATGCCTGGGCCCGGCGCTTTCCTACTTGCCGGACCTCTGACACTGTCGCGTGATGATCACGCGTGTAATCCCGGTTGACTGTATGCCCGCGCGCGCATCTTCTGCGACGCTGCAAGGCGCATCGTCTCCTTCGCCGGCGACACCCTGGACCCGGGGCGCCGCTTCGTTCTCTGTACCGTGTAAACCGTGTAAACCATCCCTCTTCCTATGCCCCTGACCCTAGCCACCACCACGCCCGGCGAGCCGGAAATCTTCGCCTCCCTGCAGGGCGAAGGCCCTTCGATGGGGCAGCCGAGCACGTTTGTGCGCCTCTCGCGCTGCAATCTCGCCTGCCAATGGTGCGACACCGCCTACACCTGGCGCTTCACCGGCGACAATCGCCCGCACCGCGACGCCCTGGCCTTTGAGCGGAGCGAGAACCAGGTGGCGATGGAGGAAGCCGCGCTGGCGGAGCGGATCGCGGCACTTGTCCCGGACCGTCTCGTCATCACGGGTGGCGAACCGCTGCTTCAGGGCGCGGCGCTTGCCCGCATGCTTGCCGTTCTCGACGATCTGCGCCCCGGCATGCACGTGGAGATGGAGACGAACTCGACCGTCGCCCCCCATCCGGCGCTGGATGCACGCGTGAACCAGTACAACGTCAGCCCGAAGCTGGCGCACAGCGGTAACCCGGCCGACCTCGCGCTCCTGCCGAAACGCCTTGCCGCATGGGCGGCCGAGCCCCGCGCCTACTTCAAGTTCGTGATCGCGACACCCGACGACCTCGACGAGGTCCGCGCCCTCCGGGAAACCTATGCGATCCCGGGCGCCCGGCTGTTCCTGATGCCCGAAGGCCGCTCCAGCGATGTCATACGGGAACGGT
The DNA here is from genome assembly GCF_002916655.1 of Novosphingobium sp. HII-3. Taxonomy (GTDB): domain Bacteria; phylum Pseudomonadota; class Alphaproteobacteria; order Sphingomonadales; family Sphingomonadaceae; genus Novosphingobium; species Novosphingobium panipatense. Next base: position 616,559 of record NZ_PPSM01000014.1, on the reverse strand, counting down.
CGGGATGGCTGGCGGATTTCTGCGCGGCGAACGGACTGCGCTTCACCGACCGCTTGCACATCCATCTCTGGGGAGACACGAGAGGGACATGAACGAAGCATCGCCCATTCCTGCCGGAGAAGAGCTCGCCGCTGCAGATTCGCCTCAGGAGCAAGCAGCGGCGCGTCCGGCCATGCGGGGCGACCTGACCAAGGGGCCGATCCTGAAGACGCTGCTGTTCTTCTCGATCCCCATGCTGGCGTCCAACGTGCTGCAGGCGCTGAACGGCTCGGTAAACGCGATCTGGGTGGGCCGTCTGCTGGGCGAAGCGGCGCTGGCGGCGACGGCGAACGCCAACATCGTCATGTTCCTGATCTTCGCCGCCGTCTTCGGCTTCGGCATGGCGACGACGGTGCGCGTCGGCCAGCACTTCGGTGCGCGCCAGATCGACGCCGCCCGCCAGACCTTCGGCACCGGGGTCGGCTTCTGTCTTCTCATCTCCATCGCCACGGGCGTTGTCGGATGGTTCGGAGCCGGTGCCCTGCTGGACGTCCTCGGCACGCCGGCCGCCAGCAAGGCGAACGCGCTGGCGTACCTGCGGGTCGTCTTCGTGACGATTCCCCTCGCGACCGTGAACATGATGGTGTCGATGGGCATGCGCGGCGCGGGCGATTCCAAGACTCCCCTTTACGCGATGATCCTGGCGGTCGTCGTCGACATCGCGCTCAACCCGATACTCATCATCGGCGTGGGGCCGCTTCCCGCTCTTGGCGTGGCGGGTTCCGCCATAGCCACGGCACTTGCCAACACGGCCGGAATGCTGCTGCAGATCTGGGTGATCTATCGCAACGATCTGCCGCTGCGCCTGCGCGGGCCGGAGCTTGGCTACCTGCGCCCCCGCGGCGATGACTTGCGCTACGTCCTCAGCAAAGGCCTGCCGATGGGCGCGCAGATGCTGATCGTGTCGGCCGCGGGACTGATCATGGTCGGCCTCGTCAATCGCGAAGGCCTGAATGCCGCGGCGGCCTATGGCGCGTCCCTGCAGCTGTGGAACTACCTGCAGATGCCCGCCTTCGCCATCGGCTCGGCCGTCAGCGCCATGGTGGCCCAGTCCCTCGGCGCAGGGGACCACAGCCGCGTCGACCGTGTGACCCTCATCGGCGTTGGCACCGCGCTTGTCCTCTCGATCGTGCTGGCAGCCCTGATCGTCGGCTTCGACGCCCCGCTGCTGGCGCTGTTCCTCGGCGCGGATAGCCCCGCCATGCCGATCGCCGAACATATCCAGCTCGTCTGCACCGCCTCGTTTGTCATCGTCTCTATCACGATGATCCTGACCGGCACCATGCGCGCCTACGGCGCCGTCGTCGCGCCGCTGGTGATCCTGTTCCTGGGACTCTACCCCGGACGCCTCGGCTTCTACGCGATAGCCGAGCCGCTCATCGGCAGCGAGGCGGTGTGGTGGTCATACCCGGTCGGCTCCGGGCTGACGGTTCTCATCACGGTGCTCTATCACCGCTTCGGCAAGTGGCGGGACGCCTTCTCGATGTAGGTCACCGCCCCTGCGCGCGCCATTTTCGGACGGTACGCAGGACCATCTCCTCCTCGCCACCGGTCCGCTTCCACAGCTGCGCGAAGGAAGGATCGGCGGAGGCCGGCCGGCGGCTCTCCTCAAGATCGTCGAAGGCCACGCGCATCGGGATCGCCACGCCCTCGCCGCTGATGACGCACTCCCTGTTGCGCAGCGCCGGAATCGAATCGAGGAACCCGCGCGCGCCCTCCGGCATCGCCGCGCGCACCACGGCCTGATCCCGCTCGTTGTTGAGGCGCATCGCAATGATGGTGCCGCACTGCGACAGGACACCCTCGGCAAGATCGGACGGTCGCTGGGTTATGAGCCCGAGCGAGATGCCGTACTTGCGGCCTTCCTTGGCGATGCGCGACAGGATGCGACCGACCGAGGATCCATCGGCGTTCCTCTCGTTGGGGACGTAGCGGTGCGCCTCCTCGCACACGAGGAGGATGGGGCGTGTCTCCTCCCCGCGGGCCCAGACCGCGAAGTCGAACACCATGCGGCTGAGCACGGCGACGACGGTGGAGGTGATCTCGGTGGGAACTCCGGACACATCGATGATCGAGATCGGCCGCCCGCGCGATGGCAGGCGGAACAGCATGCCGATGAACTCCGCCATGATGTCGCCCACGAGCATGCCGGAGAACATGAACTGGTAGCGCGGGTCGCCGCGAAGCTCGTCCAGCTTGTTGCGGATGCGCAAGTAAGGCGCGGTGTTGTGCCCCTTGTCGAGCTTTCCCATCGCGTTGTTGAGGATCGCCCCCAGGTCCGACAGCAGATAGGGTATCGGCGAGTCCACCGTAATCTTGCCCACCTGCTCGGCAAGCCGGTTCTTCGAACGCGCCTCCAGCAGCGCCTTGCCGAGGATCTCGGCGTCAAGCTGCCGGTCGTCGCCGCGCGAGGTGAGGAGGATTTCGCAATGCTCCTCGAAGTTCATCAGCCAGTACGGCATCTGCAGGTTGGTCACGTCCAGGATCACGCCGGTGTCCCGAAACGCCGCCGCGTACTCCCCATGCGGGTCGACCATGATGATGTGGCCCTCAGGCGCACGCTCACAGATGCGGTGAAGGATCAGCGCCGCGCTGGTCGACTTGCCCGTGCCGGTCGAACCCAGAAGCGCGAAGTGCTTTCCAAGCAGCGCATCCACGCTCAGCCCGGCGCGGATATCCTGCGTGGGATAGACCGCGCCGATCTCCACCGCCTCGCGTTCGTCGCTGGCGTAGATCTGCCGCAGGTCGTCGCTCGTGGCGGGGAAGACGGGCGCGCCCGGGACCGGGAACTGCGTGACGCCCCTGCGAAACCCGTGGATGTGGCCTGTTGACGGATCCTCCCGCCCTTCGCCGAGGAAATCCACTTCCGAGACGATGGCGCCGGTGTCGTCCAGGCTCTGGTTCCGCACGCTTGCCAAGAGCCAGCCGCTGCTGACGCGGATCTTGACCTGGCTGTTGACCTGACCCGAAAGCGCCACCGAGGGATCGCTGTCCAACCGCGTTTGGCGGAAACGCTCCACCGGAAAGGCGACGCATCCTCCTCCGCCGTCGATCTTCAGGACAGAGCCGATCGGCTCGAGACCGCGCGCCGCACGACCCTCTGTCTGCAAGGGGACGAAACGCGATTCAGGATGGCCATCGGAGTGCATCAGCCCGTCAACCCTTCATGAATTCAGCAACAAGGCATAAGCCTAGGGCCAGAGGGTTAACCGGAAGCTAAGAGGTCAGATCAGGGCAAACAGGCGACCCGCCAGCCACCCCATCGCCACCGAGACGAACACTGCCAGCAGGCCATAGGCAAAGCCGTAGTTCTCCGCGAAATCGGCAATGGCGCGCTCGACGCCCAGCTTGCGTACCTCGACCTCGCTGCTGGCCGAGGCGACAACGCGCCCCTTCGAAATCGCGAAGGTCTCGGCGGTGTAGATGCCGGTCGGCACCCGCGAAGGCAGTTCTATTCGCGCCTGATAGAGCACCTGCTCCTTCACGGTGACGCCGCCCTCCTCCTCGCGATAGAGACCCATGCGCTTGTTGAGGTCGACGAGACCGGCCGAGAAACGCGCCTGTTCCTCAGGGTCGATCGCTCCGATCGGGGAGAGTTGCAGCCACTTGAGGCCAAGTTCGTAGATCGCGGCGGTCTTCTCGTCCACGATGCGGGCAATCGGGCGGCTCGATGCGATGGCGTAGTAGCTGGGCGCGCTGCGCAGTTCGGTGCTGGCGGCATTGATCCACACGCCGGCGACCTTCTCCTTCTCCCGCAGCACGATGGACTGGGTCGGGCCCTTGAGTACGACCACGATGTCGTAATCCTGCGCCGCGCGTGATCCTTCCGGCGTCAGGACGGCGCCAAAGAGCAGGAGTTCCGTCCCCGTGAACCCCTGCTGGAGGTCCACCTTGTGCTGGGAAACCTCGGGCACGAGGATCGGATCACGGGCCCCGGTCAGCGCAAGAAGGGCCAGCAGGGCGATGAAGACCCTCACAGCGGTGCGACCGTATAGATCTCGTCCGGACGGTAGCCGAGCCCAAGCGCCATGCGCCCCGCCACGAGCAGGACGATGAGGGCGAGCACAAGGCGCAGTTTCACGGGACTGGCCTTCTGCGCGAACTGAGCGCCGATCTGAGCACCGGAAACCGATCCAAGCAGCAACAGTGAGGCGAGAACGATATCCACCGCGCGAGTGGTCAGGGCGTGCATCATGGTCGTGGCCATAGTCACGAAGAGGATCTGGAACAGGGACGTTCCGACGACCACGTTCGCGCTCATGCCCAGGATGTAAAGCATGGCCGGTACGAGCACGAAGCCCCCGCCGATGCCCATGAGCATCGTCAGAATGCCGGTCGCGACGCCCAGCAGCAAGGGCGCCAGGGGCGAGATGTAGAGGCCGGAGCGATAGAACCGCCACCGCATCGGCAGGCTTGCCACCATCGGATGGTGACGGCGCTTGCGCGCGGCGACCGGCACGCCGCTCTTTTCGGCGCGAATTCCCTGAATGCTCTCGCGCGCCATCAGCGTGCCGATGGAACCCAGCAGGAGAACGTAAAGGATGTTGATCACCGTATCGATCTGGCCAAGCCGCTCAAGCAGGTTGAACAGCGCCGCGCCAAGGCCCGTGCCGATGATCCCGCCCGCCACCATTACACCGCCCATGTGGTAATCCACGCCGCCGCGCCGCGTATGTGCGAAAACGCCGGAGACGCTCGCACCGGTCACCTGGCTGGCGGCGGAAGCGGCGGCGACCGTCGGCGGGATGCCGTAGAAGATCATCAGCGGCGTGGTGAGAAAGCCCCCACCCACACCGAACATGCCCGAGAGCACGCCCGTAAGCGCCCCCAACGCGATGATGACGAGGCCGTTGACCGACAGATTGGCGATGGGAAGATAGACATCCATGGCGAGACACTCGCTACCGCAGCATCGCCCCGGGGAAAAGCCGCGTTTCAGAATCCTGCGGATAGCGTCACGGCGGGGCCGGAACCGGGCTCCGCGGCTCCGGCCAGCCGGAAGCGCCAGTCGACTGCGACGCGGCCGTTCAGCCCGCGCCCGAGAGGCATCGCGAGCGACGCGCTGGGGCCCGCATCAAGCCGGGCTGCCCCTTTCTGAGCGCCGCCCCACACACCCGCCCCCACTCGAGCCGAAAGCGATCGCGTGCTGAAGAGAGGGGTGTCGGCGCGGATTTGCCCGTCCGCGAACGGGGTGGAGTAATCGCCCGCGACGTAACCCGCCTGTCCATACGCTTCGCCGCGAAAGCCTGCGGGAAGCGTGAACGTGGGCAGTTCCGTCACGACCATCGCAGCGGCTTGCATGCGACGCTGGCCCGCCTGGTCGATCATTCGGCCTTCGACGGCGGCCACGATCGGGATGCTGCCTTTGGGCCTGCCTGAAAATCCCAGTGCAAGGCCGGTCTCGCGGACCTGCCCTGCCGAGGACGTGCTGCGGAGATAAAGGCTTGGACGCTGCGGGCTGCTCATCGACAACCGATACCGCAGGATGGCGCCCGCCTGGCTCGCCCCGTACGTGGCCGGCAGCGCGCCGGCCGAAGCGGCCGACAAAGCTCCGTCCCGGCGCAGCAAGGCCCACGCATCCATGGACCAGCGCCGGGCACGCGGCGGCAAGGCCGGAAGACCCGGCGGCAGCGGCAGTTCCGTACCCGGCATTTCCGGAGCAAAGAAACGGGGCTGCGCCGTCAACGTTGCGAAGTCCCGGCGCAGGTGCGTCAGAGCCGCGCCGTGCTCTGCCGGCCGGCTCCAATGACCGTACACCGGAAGGGCCGCAGGCGGAGCGGCCGCGGTAAGCGACAGAGGCGAGGAAAAGGGTGGAGTCGCTCCGAAAGCAATTGGAGGCGCAACTGGTTGAATATCCGGCAGCGATTGGGGGCCCGGGACCAGGGACATATCGGCGGCCTCCACCGCCGCACTCGCGCGGGCGACCGGCGCTTCCCATGTGGCCGCCCTGCCCGCCACCCAACCGCCGAGCAGCGCGAGCAAAGCCACGAGCGGATGACCACGCGCAATCTTCCCCCGGCTCAAAGCACTGCCTCCGAGCGGAACGCAAGCGCGGCCGGATGCGCGTCATGCCGCGTCTTGTCCCAGCGGACCGCTCCGCCGAACAGGGTGCGCACGTAGGCCGAGACAGCGCGCCAGCCGGCCAGGATGGAAATGAGGTTCGCCACCGGTATTCGCATGATCGCCCCTAGACCCTCGACAATGCCGTATTCGCGGGACGTGAAGGCGACGCGGAAGGCGCAGCGCCAGAAGAAGCTGACAAGGCAGATGACAACCAGCGCTTCGAGGAGAGGCGACATGACAGGGCCGCCGGAAAGCCCGCCCGATGCGGCAAGCTGAAGCAGCCCCTCGGCCAGCAAGAGGGCGTACCCGCAGGCAAGCACGACCGCTGTCAACGGCCCCCGCCGGTCCCGCAGCGCCATCCACATGTCCACCCAGCCGCTGCTCCAGCCAAGCCGGTCCCAGCCCTGGAAGGCGATGCCGTGGATCCAGCGAGATTTCTGGCGCACGGCATCCTCGAGCCGTGCGGGGAAGTAGGCACGCGTCGCAACAAGCGCCCCTTGCTCGTCGCGAACGCGCAGGAAACGCGAACGGCCGCCTTCGCGCGTGACCAGAAGGCCGAGTTCGTAGTCCTCCGTCAGGCACTCCGCCGCGAACGGGCCCCGTCCCCCGCCGCGCTGCGCCGCGATGCGGGCGATCATCTCCCGCGCGAACCCGCAGCCTACGCCGGCGGCCGGTATCGCGGCGCCGAGGGCGTCACGCACGACCATCGATTTACCATGCGTTTCGGCGAACTCGTCCGCGTAGTGCGCCGCGATCCATGGCGAGGATTCCAGAAGTTCCGCGCGCACCGGGAGCTGGACGAAATCGGCGTGGTCGAGCGCCCTGTCGATCACCGCCAGTTCGGCGGGATGAACCATATCCTCGGCATCGTGCAGCACGACGCAGCGGAACCGCCTGCCATGGCGCGCCTCATCGTCGCACAAGGCCGCGTAGATGCGGTTCAGGCAGTCCGCCTTGGTGGTCGGCCCGGGGTTCTGCGTGATCACGATCCTGGCGCGCGGATCGTCGCTGCTGGCCTCCATCACCGCCGCGATTGTCGCCGCGTCGTTGCAATAGCAGCCGATATAGAGCGTGAAGTCGCGTTGCCGCCATGCGGAAAGGGCGTGCCTCACGGTATGGCCAATGACATCGGCCTCCTGCCACGCGGCAATGATCACCGCCGCACCGCCGCTCAGAGGTGCGCCAGCCTCGGCTTCGGAGATCCGGCTGGAGCGCCCCCGCCCGAGAAGGCGCGAGCTCAGCCAGCACAGGTCGAGGCCGAGTTCATCAAGGGCGCCGATCACGATCCAGAACGCCGCGAAGAGCAGAAGTTCATGCTCCAGCGTCTCCAGATAGAGGACGACGTCAGTCAACGCTTGCGGTACTGGCACTTTGCTCCCCCGGGGCCGAAGCCCGCGCCGGACCGTGTAGCTACGATCCGGCGCAGGCTCCGGGTATTCCGGGCCATGCGTGCTGGGCAAATGAGCTTTTGTTCAATGTCAGAATGTTAATGGCCGAAGCAAAGGCGGCCGGTCTCGGCCGGTCTGGTCAATGGCTTACCAGCTGCCCACGTTGGGCATGCTCGCCCAGGGTTCCGCCGGTTCGAGATGGCCTTCCTGAAGCAGCTCGATCGAGATGCCGTCCGGCGTACGCACGAACGCCATGTGCCCGTCGCGCGGGGGGCGGTTGATCGTGACGCCCGCATCGGCGAGCCGCTGACACGTCTCGTAGATGTTCTCGACCCGGAAGGCCAGATGGCCGAAATTGCGGCCGCCGGTGTACGTTTCGGCGGAACCGTCCTCAGCGGGCCAGTTGTACGTCAGCTCGACCTCGGCGTCTTCCTGCCCGAGCGCGGCGAGGAAGATCAGGGTGAACCGCCCCTTCTCGTTGGAAAAGCGGCGCGTCTCGCGCAGACCGATGAGTTCAAAGAAGCGGACGGTCTCCTCCGCATCGGTTACGCGGATCATCGTGTGAAGGTATCGTGTCATGGAAGGGCCTTGTGAATGGTCTTTTCGAGGAGCGTAGATAGACCCCGTCGACAGGCTGGCAAGGGCAGTGCCCAGGAGTTTTCGACGACATCTGCCCCACCAGGATCCGTCGTCGGGCCGCCCCGCGGCAGCGATCTCCGTATTCGCAACGGGTTGTGCCCGATTTCTGCGACGGCTATACTCCATGGCAATACAATGCTGAACACCATACGCAAGATTCTGGGCCGGGCTGATAATCGCCAAGTTCCTTCGACGCCCCCGGGCGAACGGGTTTACGCCGTCGGAGACATCCACGGCCGCGCCGATCTTTTCGAGCAGTTGATAACGGCTATCGAGCGGGACGATGCCGAGCGCGGCCCTGCGCAGACCACAGTCGTGCTTCTCGGGGACCTGATCGATCGCGGCCAAGACAGCGCGGCCGTCGTCCGCCGGGCAAGGAACTGGGGCGCCCGCCGCCGGATCGAATACATCCAGGGCAACCACGAAGAGATGCTTCTCGTCTCCCGGGAGGACGTGGAGGCCCTGCGCAGCTTCCTCAAGTTTGGCGGCACGGAAACGATACTGTCCTATGGTGTCGACAAAGACGTGCTGCGCGAAGCGGACTGGGAGGAGGCGCAGCGGCTGATGAACGCCGCCATTCCGCAGGAAGACATCGATTTCCTCGCGGGTTTCAAGCAACTGGTCTGCATCGGAGACTATGTCTTCGTCCATGCTGGCGTACGGCCCGATACCCCGCTTGACCAGCAGCGTGGCCGGGACTGCCGCTGGATTCGCGAACCGTTCCTCAGCCATCGCGGAGACTTCGGCGGCTTCGTCGTGCATGGCCACACCATCACCCCGCAGCCGGACATCTGCAGCAACCGCATTGGCATCGATACCGGCGCGTTCCTGCACGGAACGCTGACCGCCATTGGCCTCGAAGGGACCGACCGCTGGTTCCTGACCGCGAGCGAAGTGGAAGAGGCCCGCAGCAAAGCGGCCTGAGCTTTCGTGATTGCGCCGGGGAGCCTGTAAGCCGGGTTCTGTACCTGGCGTGGTCTCCCCATTAAGGCCGAAGCCCGAGGGACCTTACGCCGCGGCGGCAGCCATTCCTCTAGGCGATGCATCGCTGCATCGCTCAAGCGACCAACCCGGGCTGCCTGGGTCCGAAACGAACCCGCCGATCCCCCGCTTTCGCGACGCCGGCGCGCAGCCCCTATTCGGTCTTGCTCCGAGTGGGGTTTGCCAAGCCGCTTTCCGTTACCGGAAGCGCGGTGCGCTCTTACCGCACCCTTTCACCCTTACCTGCTTCCCTGAGGAAGCATCGGCGGTCTGCTCTCTGTGGCACTTTCCCTAGGCTTCGGAAGGCCTGGAAGCCTTCCTCGCCCGGCGGGCGTTACCCGCCACCCTTGTTTCGTGGAGCCCGGACTTTCCTCGCGGTCTTGCGACCCCGCGGCTGCCCGGCTCCCCGACGCGGGCGGTCACCTAGCACGGCCGGTGTCGCGCTCCAACAGAAGTTCGAAGAGGATGCCGCCGATTTCCCCATCGATCTGCCCGTCGATGATCGCCGGCCGCCACCGCCGCTGGAACGCGGTAACCGCCGCACGGCCATCGGTGATGTCGTAGCCAAAGCGCTCCAGCGCGAGGTAGAAGGCGCCGGGGTTGTCATAGAACAGGTTCATCCGGGCCCTCGGCGTAGCCAGCGCCAGCCGCAGTTCCGCAAGCCTGTCCCAGTCGAAGAGCTCACCCGGATCCTGCTTGCGGGAGGGCGCGATGTCCGAGTGGCCGACGACGTTCGCCCGGGGAATGTCGTGGCGCTTCATGATGCTTGCCAGCAAGGGCAGGAGCGCGGCCATCTGCGGCTCGGGAAAAGGCCGATAGCCCCGATCGTGCCCCGGATTGACAAGTTCGATCCCCACACTCGCCGAATTGATGTCGGTCTCGCCGCGCCAGTAGGAGCGCCCCGCATGCCAGGCCCGCTTGTCCTCGGGGACGAGCGCGGTGACGCAGCCCTCCTCATCGATCATGTAGTGGGCCGAGACTTCCGCGGCCGGGTCACACATGCGCGAAAGCGCTTCGTCGGCCGAGTTCATGCCGGTGTAGTGCAGCACCATCATGCTGACCGGCAGCTTGCGCTCGTTCCAGTTGGGAGACGCCACGGTCCGGTTGACCAGCCAGCGGTTCATCGCGCTCCTCTCCGCGGAAGTGTGTTCAGGCCCTTGGCAGCATGGCGCCCAGCACCAGCGCGTCTTCCGCAAGCACGTACTGCAACTGCCCCTTCAGCTCGCGCGCAAGCTGGCACAGCATCGCGGCAGGCGCCGTCCGGCTCGACAGCTCCCCTTCCGGCAAAGTCCCTTCAAGAGCACTGCCGATCGTGCGGTCGAAAGCGATACGTGGCCCGGCGGCACGCACCACAAGCTCACTGTGATCGTCGCGGTATTCAGCCGCTATTTCCAGCGTGCCGCCGCGCGGCAGCGCTTCAAGGCCGATCAGCGCGAAATTGAGAAGTGTCTTAATGGCCGCCTTGGGCATCGAATCGCTCGGCAGCGCCCAGGCCAGGGTCACGCGCGGGTTGTTTGCGACCAGCGCATCGACGAGGACCTTCGCCTCGCTCACCGCGACCATTTCGCCAAAGCCACCGGCGGCGCCGAACGCAAGGCGGAAGAACCGCAGCTTGTCCGTGGAAATACGCGCGCTTTGATCGAGAAGCTCGAAGCAGCGCTGCCGCATCTCCGGGTCCTTCTCATCGGCGAGCAGTTCAAGACCATTGGTGAGCGCGCCGACCGGGCTAAGCATGTCGTGGCACAGGCGCGAACACAGGAGGCTGGCAAGTTCGATTGAACTCGTGGTCATGGGTTTCAGCTGCTTTCCGTACTACTTGGGCTATCGCCTCGCTTACTGCACGATGCGAAATGGCTGGGACGCGAATCCATTGGCGTTATCGCGCCAGAAAGCAACCTCGCTATCCGCGATGATCGCCCAGATGCGCGAATCCCCGGTGGAATGTTCCCTGTCCGTAGCGGAGGGCCTTGCATCGCCCGTCGGGTGGGAGTGGTAGTATCCGAGCACCTGCGCGCCCTCGCCGCGGGCCGCCTTGAACGCTGCGAACAAGGCTGCGGGGTCGATCTCGAAGCGGCGGCGCGGGTCGGGAGCGATGTTCGCCGCTTCCTGCGCCTGTTCTATTCGCCCGTGCCGCCCCAGCAGCAGTCCGCAGCATTCCTCAGGCGCGGCGCGAGACGCGTCTTCGCGCAGTTTCATGATGACGGCACTTGTCACTTCAAGGATCATCCCCAAATCCTATCGGCAATGGGGGTCATCGCAAACATCATAGAAGGCGAAGTCGCGACCGGCGGCCGCATCGACAAGGCTCTGGCGGAGGCCAGCGGCCTTTCCCGGGAGCGCGTGAAGGCCTTGATGAGCGAGGGTCGGGTTACGCTTGCCGGAAAGCCCGTGAAGCAGGCGTCCCTCAAGATCGAGGCTGGCGTGCCTTTCGCCATCGCCGTGCCGGAGGCCCTGCCCGCCGAAGCGATCGCGCAGGACATCCCGCTGGCCATCGTGTTCGAGGATGACCATCTCGTCATCGTCGACAAGCCGGCCGGACTCGTCGTCCACCCGGCTGCGGGCAATCTCGACGGAACGCTCGTAAACGCACTGCTTCACCATTGCCGGGGCCAACTGTCGGGAATAGGCGGCGTCGCCCGGCCCGGCATCGTTCACCGCATCGACAAGGACACCTCCGGCCTGCTGGTCGTCGCGAAGACGGACAAGGCGCACGAGGGCCTTGCGGTGCAGTTCGCCGATCATTCCATCGAGCGGGCCTATCAGGCGATCGTCGGCGGACGTCCGGTGCCGGCAAGCGGCACGGTACGCGGATCGATCGCCCGGTCCGTCCACGATCGCAAGAAAATGGCTCTCGTAGACGACGGCCGCGGCAAGCATGCGGTGACACATTTCCGCACTCTCGAACCGCTCCGCCATTCCTCCTTGGTGGAGTGTCGGCTCGAAACCGGACGGACCCATCAGGTGCGCGTTCACATGGCGTCAATAGGCCATGCGCTATTAGGGGATCCTGTCTATGGACGAACGCCTTCCCCCCTTCGCTCGAGTCTCCAGAGGCTCGGTTTTTCGCGACAAGCCTTGCATGCTGCGGAACTGGGCTTCGTCCACCCCGTTTCTGGGGAAAGGGTCCACTTCGTCAGCCCCCTGCCCGACGATATGCGGACATTGATCGACGAACTGCGACACTGAAATCGCATTTATGTGCTATCGTGAACAGGTGGCCACAAGCTAAGACGCCTTCAAGGGTCTTTGACCGTGTGCCGACCTAGAAAGGACGGATGAACGTGAGCAACAACCAACGAAACTTGCCGAGCGTGCCGGCCCTGGGTGGTGAGCAGAGCCTCAACCGCTACCTGTCCGAAATCCGCAAGTTCCCGGTGCTGGCTCCTGAGCAGGAATACATGCTCGCCAAGCGCTATTCGGAACATCAGGATCCAGCGGCCGCAGCCCAGCTCGTGACCAGCCACCTGCGTCTCGTCGCGAAGATCGCGATGGGCTACCGTGGATACGGCCTGCCCGTGTCGGAGCTGATTTCCGAAGGGAACATCGGCCTGATGCAGGGCGTCAAGAAGTTCGAGCCCGAAAGGGGCTTCCGCCTCGCGACATATGCCATGTGGTGGATCAAGGCATCGATCCAGGAGTACATCCTGCGCTCGTGGAGCCTCGTGAAGATGGGCACGACGGCGGCGCAGAAGAAGCTGTTCTTCAACCTGCGCCGCATGAAGAAGAACCTCGATGCCTACGAGGACACGGATCTTCACCCGGAAGACGTCGCCAAGATCGCGACCACGCTGGGCGTGTCCGAGCAGGAAGTCGTCAATATGAACCGGCGCATGATGATGGGCGGCGATGCATCGCTGAACGTCTCCCTGCGCGAGGAAGGCGAGGGCCAGTGGATGGACATCCTCCAGGATGACCGCCCGCTCCAGGACGAAACCGTCGCCGACGCGGAGGAAGCTTCGGTTCGTCACGAAATGCTGGTCGAAGCCATGGGCTCGCTCAACGACCGTGAGCGAGACATCCTGACCGAGCGCCGCCTGACGGACGACCCCAAGACTCTTGAGGAACTCAGCCAGGTCTACTCGGTCAGCCGCGAACGCGTCCGCCAGATCGAGGTCCGCGCCTTCGAAAAGCTGCAGAAGGCAATGAACCGCATTGCCGGTGACCGAAAGCTGCTGCCGGCGCTTTGATATAGGCACACCCCAGTCGAAAGCCGGGCCGTTCGCAAGGACGACCCGGCTTTTTTCATTGCCCTCAAGCCCTCGCCCGAACGCCGCATCGTCGCATCGCCGCGCAACCAATGGCAGCGCGATGGGCTGGCGCCCGGCCGGGAACTTGGACTAGAGGGGGAGCCTTCTTTTCTCAGCCAGGGTTCCCGTCCTTCATGCGCCTTCTCGCCAAGATCATCGTCTGGTTCGTCGCGATCAGCGTGGGGCTTACGGTGCTCTATCGATTCGTGCCGCCGCCCGTCACGGTAACGATGCTGATCGACGGCAACGGCATCACCAAGGACTGGGTGCCGCTCAGCCGGATCGACCGGAACATGGTTGCTGCGGTGGTCGCCGCCGAAGACGGCAAGTTCTGCTCCCACAACGGCTTCGACACCGAGGCGATCGAAGCGGCCATGGAGCGCAACGCGAAAGGCGGCCGCATCCGTGGCGGCTCCACCATCAGTCAGCAAACAGCCAAGAACGTGTTTCTCTGGCAGGGCGAAGGCTGGACCCGCTACCTGCGCAAAGGGCTGGAGGTGTGGTTCACCTTCCTGATCGAAACCTTGTGGGACAAGCGTCGGATCATGGAAGTCTATCTCAACGTCGCAGAGACCGGCATCGGGACCTATGGCGTGGAAGCGGGCGCGCAGCGATACTTCGGCAAGTCCGCCGCCCAGCTCACGCCCACCCAGGCAGGTCGCATGGCGGCTGCCCTGCCCAGCCCGAAGACTCGCGCCGTGAAGAGCCCGGCGGGTTTCACGCGCCGCTACGGCAACACCATCGCCGCCCGTATCGCCACCGTCAAGCGCGACGGCTACGACGCCTGCGTGTACGAATAAGCGGACCGTCAGCGCGCCGACAGGCCGCGGCCATGAGCGGTCAGGGCGGTTCGCAGGCTGTTTTGAAGATAGGCGGTGGTCACATAGTGGCCGATGAGGATGAGGAGCTCCACCAGCTGCCTTTCCTCCAGATGCCCCGCAAGCACGGACCATGTCGCATCGCCGATCAGGGCATCGGCGTGCAGCTCTTCCACGGCTTGCAGGACCGCCCGTTCGAGATCGCCCCACGCCATCGAAGGCGAGCCCTCGATGATGGCGGCGATATCCTGCTCCGACAGCAGCCCGCCCTGCGTGGCATGAACATGCTCACCCCAGGCGTAGGGCGCGCCGGTCAACCACGCGGTGCGCAGGATCGCCAGCTCGCGTAAGCGCCGCGGCAAGGCGCTGTGCATCGAGATGGTCACGCCCAGTTGAATGTACGCGGCGAAAAACTCCGGACTGTGCGCCAGGTTCGCGAAGAAGGACGCGAGCGGGACCGTTTCGGGGTGGCCGTACAACAACCGAAGTTGCTCCATCGCCTGGAAATGCCGCTCATCCAGAGCATCCGCTCCCACAGGAGAGAGCCGCTCCGCAGCTCCCAGGATCTGCCGTTCACGCGCCGTCGGGTCCCATGCCATGCTCGCTCTCCCGTCCCTGACCACAGGCTAGCGGCGCAAGGTCGACAGGCAACACGACGGCGTCCGATAGCGCCCGAGTGATGGGCGGCATGAAAAAAGGGGAGGAACCTCACGGTCCCTCCCCTTCCCTGTTCCGATAGCGGATGTTTGGGATCAGAAGCCGAAGCTAATTGAACCGATGAACGTGCGCGGAGTGCCGATGAAGGCATTCGGCACGCTGGTGGTCGACGTACCGGCCCCGTCGAAGCCGCCCACGTAAAGCTTGTCGAAGACGTTGACGACGTTGAGCTGCAGGAACGTGCGCTCACCCAGACCGATGAAGTCGAGGTTCACCTTCGCGTCCAGATCAACCAGCGTGTAAGCGGGGGTCTTCTTGCCATAGACCTCGACGCCGCCAATCACGATCGCCTTGTTCTGGTCGTTGACGTAGCGCGGTCCGGTCCGCTTGACCTGCGCGCCGAGTTCGACCGGGCCGATGTTGCCGCTCGCGCGGGCGCCCAAGGTGAAGACCGGTGCGCCGGCTTCCCGCTTGCCCTTGGTTTCCGCGAACTCACCATCGGCGATTTCGACGTTTTCCTTGATCTTCGACTTCAGGTAGGAACCAAAGAGGTAAAGGCTGAACTCCGGAACCGGGCGAACGGCCAGGCTACCGTCGATGCCATACTTGTCCACCCGACCCAGGTTACGGTAGATCGTCACGTCAAGGTCACGATCGAACGCCGAGGCAAGGCGGTTGGTGTAACGGGTGTACCAGCCAGTCAGCGACGCCTGGATGATGCCGGAGGTATAACGGACACCAAGGTCGAAGTTGTCAGTGGTTTCAGGAACCGGGTTGGCTCCGGCGGTGTCTTCCGCATACCAGAACGACTGGTACAGGTTATCCGTACCCGGAACCTGCAGGCCCTTCGAGTAGTTGAAGAACAGGCTGGCGTTGTCGGTTGCGTCGAAGACGACACCAGCCGTCGGCAGGACCTTGCTGTAGTTCAGGATGCGCTGCTGCGGCAGCTTATAGCTCGGGTTGGCGGCTGCGTAGGTCGCCTGATCCGTGCTATTCGTGCTGAAGCAGTCAACGAAGCCGCTCGCGCTGGTGGCAAGACAGTAGTTCGTGAGGTTGCGCTTGAAGAACGGAGCACGAATGCCAACGTTCACGTGCACCCGGTCGTTCATGTAGTCGCCCGAGTACTCACCCGAAACCTGATGCAGGATAGCGTAGGACAGGCGGTCACGCTTTTGCAGCACGTTGCCCTCGGCGTCGGCCAGCGCGTTGTCCGAAAACAGGTCACGTCCAAAACCATTAGAACGCAGAAGGCTGGTTTCGCCGGTTTGACGGTGACGACCACGATCGTACGAGTAGGCCACGCGGACACGGTTGTATTCGTCGATATCGTAGCGCAGCGAAGCGATGACGCCGATACGCCATGTTTCGGTGTTGCTGGGTGCTAGAACGCGCACGGTGTCGAGCGTGTCACCGTCGCCGTTCAGGTCAACACCACCGAAGTAGGGCTTACCGCCAATGTAACCGGAAACACCTTGAGCGGCAGTGATCGCACCACGCGTGGCGTTTGCAGACTGCGTGTAAAAGCCTTCCCGTGCATCCACCGTGCCGCCGCCATTCGCCTTGGTGTACTGCAGGCTTGGATCGACGTTCAGGGTCAACTTATCGCTGAGTGTAAAGCGCGAGTTGATGCGCAGGTTACCGGTGTTAGACGGGTTGAAGCGGTAGTCGTACAGCGAACCGCAGCTGGAGGAACCATCGATATCAATGACGCCGTTGGTGCCCGGATTGATCTGGCAGCGAGCGACCTCATAGAACCGCTCGTCCTTCGTGCGCGGGAAGCGGTTGCTCGAATCTGGGCCGACAACACGGTTCGCGTCCAGACGCAGCGGGGTCGAGCCAAAGAAGTTGTTGCGGTTGCGGTTCCAGTGGCCAGCAATCGAGACGAAGTCACCGTTGTCGCCGATCGGCTGGTAGATCTTCGCGTTGAACTGGGTCTTGTCGATCTTCCCGATACCGCCATAGACGGTATCATTGGTTGCCTTAGAAGCCGAGAGGAATGCCTTCGTGCCGCTCGAGTTCAGGACGCCGGTGTCGATTTCGCCGAACATGCGGAAGAAGTTGAAGTCGCCGGCCGAACCCAGGAAGCGGACGCCGAATTCATCGAACGGATTGCGGGTGCGGATGTTGACGGTCGAACCCGAAGCAGCGGCGGTCGGCGAGTCAACGTCCGTCGTGCCCAGGTTGACGTTAACCTGCTCGATCAACTCGGGGTCGAGCTGCTGGTTCGAGTACAGCGAATAACCACCCGTGTCGTTCAGCGGAATGCCGTCCACAGTCTGCGAGATACGCGTGTCGTCGAAGCCGCGGATCGTCAGCGTACCGCCGGCCGAACCGAACGGGTCATTGTTCTGGAAGCTTACGCCCGGCATCAGATTGATCACATCGTTCACGGTCTGACCCGGAACCTGCGTCTGGATGATTTCCGCCGTGAGGACCTGCTTGGCCTTGGACGTGTTGGGTACCTGAACGCCTGCTACACTGCGGCTTGCTTGGCCGGTAACGACAATAGTTCCTTCCTCGAAGTCAACCGATCCGGTCGACTGCGCGACTGCAGGGACAGCGAGGAATGCGGCGCCGACAGCAATCGTGCTGGTCGCCGTCGAAAGGAGTGAGGTGAATTTCATGCAATGCCCCTGAGCTTTACAGGTTAGAGTGGTCTCGAGTGCGACGAAATTTTTCCGGCCGCGTTTTGCTGCGGCTGCTAAGAGCAGCCCCATATGACAACTCTTTGACATTTTGGATTCAAATAGCTGCGCCATTAGGAAATTTCATGACCCCGTCTGGGAACCTTTTTACGCGGTGAGAATTAAGGGCGCGTTTTCAGACGCTTAGCGGAACAGCCCTAAGGAATATCTGCGACATAAATGCCACAGATGCGGGTGGCCGTGGGTTGCCAAACTTCCGTGCCGCTACTCGGTCGGAGTTCTTGCTCAAGAACAGTTGAAGAACCGGGCGCCGCCTGCCAGTCAACGATCATGGGCGCTGGACATCATCATCACAGTCACGGACATCATGCCGGACATCACCACGGGCACAGCCATGCACCGCCGGCCAATGCCGGGACGGCCTTTGCCATCGCACTGACGCTCAACGTAACCTTCGTGATTGCGGAATTTGCGGCAGGGCTTTTCAGTGGTTCGATGGCCCTCGTGGCGGATGCCGGGCACAATCTGTCCGATGTGCTGTCTCTCGCACTCGCCTGGGCCGCATCCGTACTGTCGGCCAGACCTCCTTCGCAGCGCTTTACCTACGGGCTCAAGAGTTCGTCCATTCTTGCCGCAATTGCGAACGCCGCGCTTCTCTGGGTGGCGATCGGCGCCATTCTTGTCGAGACGCTTCGCCGTCTCCCCTCTCCCGAAGCGGTGGGCGGGACCACGATGGTCATCGTTGCCGGGATCGGCATCGCCGTGAACGGTCTGTCCGCGCTGCTCTTTGCGAAAGGCGCCCGCTCCGACATCAACCTGCGCGCCGCCTTCGTGCATCTTATGGCGGACGCGCTGGTTTCCGTGGGGGTAGTGGTTGCCGGGCTGCTCATCCGCTGGACCGGCGAGGCGCTCATCGATCCCGTCACATCGCTCATCATCACTGCCGTGATCGCGTGGTCGAGCTGGGGCCTGCTGCGCGATTCGTTGCGTATGGGGATGCTCGGCGTCCCGGAAGGCATCGACGCGGCCAAGGTCCGCGCCCTGCTGGAAAGTCAGCCCGGCGTAACGCGGGTGCATGATCTTCACATCTGGCCGATGAGTACGACGGAAACCGCTCTCACCGCGCATCTCGTAATGCCGCAGGGGCAACCGGGTAACAGCTTCCTGCACAGGGTGGCAGAGCAGCTGGAGCACGACTTCGGCATCGCGCATTCCACCCTTCAGGTGGAATTCGATGACCAGGGAGGCTGTCCTCTGGAGAACGAAGCGGCCGTCTAGGCGACGAATTCGTGCCGCGCCCCCATGAAGTCAGCCGGCTCGATGGCGAAGCCCTGTGACACGCACCCCTCCTCCGTCAGGCGCAGGGACAACTTTTGCGCGAAGTGGCGGCGCGCCTGGTCCTCGTCCGCGATTCGCCACACGAGCGCGTAGATGCCATTCTGCTCCTTATGGAGAAAGGCCGCCAGCGCCCCCTCCCGGACCTCGTCCGGCTGCGTGAAAGCCACCCGGGTATCGCCGACCTGAAGAAGCACGCGGCGGCCAGCCTGCGGCAACGTCGTGCGCGCGTCCTCAAGCAGATGGCCGTCGATCACTTCCGTGAAGAAGCGGATCGCGGCGTCGATATCCTTCGTGACGCAGGCAATATGATCCAGCCCCTTCACCGTCGCGTGATGCCCGGCGCTGACCGCAGGGTTCCAGTTCCCGCGGTCCCAAGGGTCGTTCGGCATTGGCAGCTCACAGACTTCAAGAAGAACCCCGCCCGTGGACTCGGGCTTCACGAAGAAGAACACGCCATAGTCGCTGGCGACCGTGCAGCCCGCCTCACGGAAGGCAGCGCTCGCTTCCCTTCCGTTGGCCACCTTAAGCTCGAAGGAGTGGAAGGATTCGCCGATGCGCGCAAACTGCCGGGCGAAGGGTTTGCCCAGATCGTCGGGATGGCGGGCGGCCATGGGTTCGACCATGTGATCTGTCACGTAAAGCAAGGCTGCATCCCTGTCCTCCGCAGGGAAGTAGTTTTCAGCGAAAACGAGGCCCCCAAGCGCATCTTGGTAAAGGGCGCGGCAGGCGTGAATATCCGCGACGGCGTGGATGGTGTGGATCACCCGGGTCACCGCGATGCGTGCAGCCATATCTGTCCCTCCGTGTCTTTGCGCAGAGAGTGTGGCAGCGCCCCGGCTGTGCCAAGGCAGCCTTTGCATGCAGCACCGATATCGCGCGGGAGCGATCCCTCGGACGCGAAAAGGCCCGGTCAGCCGAACTGACCGGGCCCTCACGTCTTATCAGGTCGCTTACGCCGGCGGCGTCAGGCGGCGGCCTCCGCCTTGTCGCCTTTGAGAACCCGGACCGGTTCCTTGCGGCCTTCGACCACGTCCTTGTCAACCACGACCTCGGCGATGTCACGCTCGGTCGGCAGGTCGAACATGGTGTCGAGCAGCAGCCCTTCGACGATCGAGCGCAGGCCGCGCGCACCGGTCTTGCGGTCGATCGCCTTCTGGGCGATCGCCTCGAGTGCCTCATCCGTGAAGGTGAGCTCCACGTCCTCAAGTTCGAACAGGCGGGCGTACTGCTTGATCAGCGCGTTCTTCGGTTCCTTGAGGATCTTGACCAGCGCCTCGATGTCGAGGTCGTTAAGGGTCGCGATCACCGGCAGACGGCCGACGAATTCGGGGATCAGACCGAACTTCAGAAGATCCTCGGGCTCCGCCTTCTGGAGCAGTTCGCCAACGCGGCGCTTGTCCGGGTCGGCGACATGGGCGCCGAAACCGATCGAACGCTTCTGCAGACGGTCCGCGATGATCTTTTCCAGACCTGCGAAAGCGCCGCCGCAGATGAACAGGATGTTCGTCGTGTCCACCTGCAGGAATTCCTGCTGCGGATGCTTGCGTCCGCCCTGCGGGGGAACGGAGGCGGTGGTGCCTTCCATCAGCTTGAGCAGCGCCTGCTGCACGCCTTCGCCCGACACGTCGCGCGTGATCGACGGGTTTTCGGCCTTGCGGCTGATCTTGTCGATCTCGTCGATGTAGACGATGCCCTGCTGCGCCTTCTCGACGTTGTAGTCGGAAGCCTGGAGCAGCTTGAGGATGATGTTCTCCACGTCCTCACCCACGTAGCCCGCTTCGGTGAGGGTCGTGGCGTCCGCCATGGTGAAGGGCACGTCGAACGTCTTGGCCAAGGTCTGCGCGAGCAGAGTCTTGCCCGAGCCGGTCGGCCCAACCAGCAGGATGTTCGACTTCGAAAGTTCGACGTCGCCCTGCTTGCCGCTGTGCTTGAGGCGCTTGTAGTGGTTGTGGACAGCCACCGACAGGACGCGCTTCGCACGCTCCTGACCGATCACGTAGTCGTTCAGCGTCTCGCAGATTTCGCGGGGAGAGACGACTTCGCCGTCCTTGCGTCCCGCTATTCCGGCCTTCGTCTCTTCACGAATGATGTCGTTGCAAAGCTCGACACACTCGTCGCAGATGAACACCGTTGGGCCCGCGATCAGCTTGCGCACTTCGTGCTGCGACTTGCCGCAGAAGCTGCAGTAAAGGGTGCTTTTCGCGTCAGATCCGCTCAATTTCGTCATTTTCCGTCTTAGGCCTCCATGCGAGGCGACTCGCTGACTCTACTCTGTGGGGAGCCGGTTTTGCAACTCTACCGCCATTTTGCTTGCGATAGCATGAAGAGCCGGCCCCACTTTCGAGCTGTTATCCGTCCGCCTTGTCGGCATCGGGCCGGGTTTCGAACACCTTGTCGACCAGACCGAAGGCCAGTGCTTCCTCGGCTTCGAGGAAAGTGTCACGGTCCATGGCCTTCTCGATCTCGTCGAGAGACTTGCCGGTGTACTTCACGTAGAGATCGTTCAGGCGCTTGCGCATCCGCAGGATTTCCCGCGCCTGGATCTCGATGTCGCTGGCCATGCCCTGCGCACCGCCCGAAGGCTGGTGAACCATGATGCGGGCGTTCGGCAGCGCGATGCGCATGCCCGGCTCGCCGGCGGCCAGCAGGAAGCTGCCCATCGACGCGGCCTGACCGATGCACACGGTCGAGACGCGCGGCTTGATGTACTGCATGGTGTCGTGGATCGCCATGCCGGCCGTCACCACGCCGCCGGGCGAGTTGATGTACATCGAAATATCCTTCGAGGGATTTTCCGATTCGAGGAACAGCAGCTGAGCGACGATCAGCGAGGCCATGTGGTCCTCGACTTGTCCGGTCACGAATACGATGCGCTCGCGAAGCAGGCGCGAATAGATGTCAAAGGAGCGCTCGCCGCGGCTGGTCTGCTCGACGACCATCGGCACGAGAGCGCCGGTAACGGGATCGGTGGTGAACTTTCCTTGGGCACTGGAGGCGCCGAACAGGTCGAGCATGAGAGTCCTCTTTACGATTTGCCTCGCCTATGTCGCGTGGCTTGCCGCGATGTTCAAGGGGGTTAACCCATCGATCGGCAATGCGCTTGGGAGAACCGGGTCCGCAGCCATGCACGGCGATGCGTTTGCCCGGCCAACCTCCGTCACGGCGGGTCCCGCGTGACCAGCCCGGGAATCTTACCCGGCAGCGCGGTGGTAACCGCTGACCGCGTCCGGATCCTGGACGTCGTACGCGAACCATGCGTCGGCGCCGTGATCGTAGACCTGCACCAGTCCGTCCGCCACGCGCGCTGTGTAGAAGGTGGCCGATCCGCGGTCGTATCCCCTCACGCCCTGCCCGTCCTCCTCCAGCGAGATGAAGGCCTTGTCCACCGCGTCGAAGATCTCGGGCAATGTGCCCCCGAACTTCGCGCCGCGATCGCCGTCGATCCCCTGAAGACGGCCGTCACGGCATTCGGCGGCAATGCGCCGGTCGCCGCCCAGGGCGTGATCAAAGAGGCCGGCGACCTTGCGTCCGGTGACCACGGCGAAAGCCGACGCGGCGATGAGCGAGCGTGTGTGAGGTTGCATGGCGCAGACTTGGTGCCGAAAGCGCCCCGGATCAACCCTGCGCCGGTTGCCGTGCCCCATGCCCCTGACGTAATGGCCGCTGCCACTTCGGCCGCGAGCGCCCTGCAGGAGCAAAGAGATGACCCCCACCCGCATTGCGGACAAGCGCGTGCTGTTCATCATGGCCACCGATCACGAGTACGGTGCCCACCTGCAGGCGCGCATGACCCCGCTGATCACCGGCGTCGGTCCAGTGGAAGCCGCAATCGGCACCACCGCCTGCCTCCAGCAGCTGCAGACAACGGGTGAACTCCCCGACCTCGTCGTCTCGTTGGGCTCGGCCGGGTCGCGGCGGTGCACGCTGGGCGACGTGTACCAGGTCGACAGCGTATCGTGGCGGGACATGGACGCATCGCGCCTGGGTTTCCCGAGAGGGGTCACGCCCTTCTCGGATATTCCGGCAGTGATCGCGATTCCCGCACTTCTGCCCGACGTCCCCCGCGCCTCGCTGTCGACGGGCGGCGACATCGTCGGCGGGGAGGACTACGCGCGGATCGACGCAGATCTGGTCGACATGGAGACGTTCGCGGTCTTGCGCGCATGCCAGCGTTTCGGCGTGCCGATGATCGGCCTGCGCGGCGTCTCCGACGGTCCGGGCGAGCTTGAGGCCCTGTCCGGCTGGACTCACCTTCTAGCGGCGCTCGACGAACGCCTCGCCATTGCCGTGGACGCCCTGGGCGCCGCGCTGTCCGGCGCGGATCCGAGGGAGAGCTCCGCCCCGCCCCCATGGTGACCGGCCAGCGGGAGCGAACGTACCGCCGATAACCGCTGGCGCTAGCCCTGGTGTTCGGTCATCCTGCCGCCGTCCAGCTTTGCGGGAGATCTTGTGTATCGTTCGCCTCTGCCAGCCTTCGCCGCACTTGTTGCTCCCATCGCCATCCTCACGCCTGCCGCGGCCCACGCGCAGACCCCGCGCGAACTGCTGACCACGGCCGCGTTCCAGACCGGGTCCAAGGCCCGTGCGCTCGACCTCGTGGGGCAGGCCATCCTCGTCTCGGAACGGACCCTTGCAAGCCGTCCTGAAGACCGGGAGGCTACACTGCAGCGTGCCATCGCCGTCGGCTATCGCGGCAAGCTCACCCGCAGCCGCTCGGACGTGCGCGCCTCGCGCGATGTGTTCCAGAAGCTGGCTGCGCAGAACCCGCGCGATCCCGAGATGCAGATGGCGATCGCCGGCTGGCATCTGGGCGCGGTGGACGAGCTGGGCGGCTTCCTTGCCCGCACTGCGCTGGGCGCACGGGCGAGCACCGGCAAGGCCGCGCTGGCGAAAGCGGTAGCGCTGGGCGGCAACCGCGCGTTCTTTCCCGGCCTGGCTGCCCTGCTGCAGATCCGCAACGATCCCGGCGACATCTCTCTTGCCCGGCAATGGGCCGAGGCGGCTTCCAAGGCATCAGCCAAGAGCCCCCTCGATGCACTGATGCAGCGCGCCGCTCTTGCCGTACTGCCGGCGCTGCGGGCCAATGATGGCAAGAAAGCCGCCGTGCTGGCGCGCAAGCTGGTTCCCTTCGGCCAGCTGAAGGACTGACGACCAGCGCTGGCGCCGAAACGAAAGAAGCCCGGTGCATCGCTGCACCGGGCCTCTTTTCACGCACCGCGTTGGGGGATCAGTCCTCCTTGGCAGCGGCCTTCTTCTTGGCCGGAGCCTTCTTGGCAGGCTTGGCGTCGTCGCCCTCGGCGTCGTCAGCCTTCTTGGCGGCGGCCTTCTTGGCGGGAGCCTTCTTCGGCTTTTCCTCGGCCTCGGCTTCGTTGGCGGGAGCTTCCTCGGCGTCCTTCTTGGCAGCCTTCGTCGAAGCCTTCTTCGCCTTCTTCGGTTCTGCCGGCCTCTCGCCGTCCGCGTCAGCCTCGATCGCGGCCTGCAGTTCCTCGCGGGTCACTTCACGCTCGGTGACTTCGGCCTTCTCGATGAGGAAGTCGACGACCTTGTCCTCATAAAGCGGCGCGCGAAGCTGTGCGGCCATCATCGGGTCCTGGCGGACGTATTCGACGAAGCGCTGACGGTCCTCCGGACGGTACTGCGAAGCGGCCTGCGAGACCAGCATCGACATTTCCTGCGCGGTCACTTCCACGCCGTTGGTTTGGCCGATTTCCGAAAGCAGCAGACCGAGGCGCACGCGGCGCTCGGCGATCTTGCGGTAGTCGTCCTTCTCGGCTTCGATCTCTTCCAAAGCTGCGGCCGGATCTTCCTCGTTCTGGGCTTCCTGCACGAGCTGCTGCCAGATCTGCGAGAATTCGGCTTCGACCATCGTCGGCGGAACGTCGAAGTCATGGCCGGCGGCAAGCTGGTCGAGCAGCGAACGCTTCATGGCAGTGCGGGTCAGGCCGGCAGTTTCCTGCTCCAGCTGGCCACGCAGCAGGCCCTGCAGCTGCTCCAGGCTCTCAAGACCCAGTTCCTTCGCGAAGTCGTCGTCGAGCTTCGATTCGGCCGGTGCCTTCACTTCGTGCACGACGATGTCGAAGGTGGTTTCCTTGCCGGCGAGGTTCTCGGCCGGGTAGTCCTCGGGGAAGGTGACGGTGATGGTGCGCTCTTCACCCGCCTTCGCGCCGGTCAGCTGCTCTTCGAAGCCGGGGATGAAGCGGCCCGCACCGATGACCAGCGGAGCCTTCTCGGCCTTGCCGCCTTCGAACTCGACGCCGTCGAGCTTGCCGGTGAAGTCGATGATGACCTGGTCGCCGTCAGCGGCTTCGCCGTCCTTGGTTTCGAAGCGCTGCTGCTGCGAAGCAATACGCTCCACTGCCTCGGTCACAGCTTCGTCCGAAACCGGCACGGTCAGCTTCTCGAGCTTCAGGCCTTCGAGCGACGGGGCTTCGATCTGCGGCAGCACTTCGAGGCTGACGGTCAGTTCGGCGTCCTTGCCTTCTTCGTAGCCTTCGGCGAGCGAGACGTCGGGATTCATCGCGGGACGCAGAGCGTTGTCGGCGACAAGCTTGTCCATCGCTTCGCGAATCGAGGTGTTCAGCGCTTCCTGGTGGATTGCCGGGCCGTGCATCTTCTTGACGAGGTTGGCAGGCACCTTGCCGGGACGAAAGCCGGGCATCTTCACCTGAGGCGCGATCTTCTTCACCTCGCCCTCGATCTTCGCCGTGATGGCGGCGGCGGGAATGGTGACCGTATAGGCGCGCTTCAGGCCTTCGTTGGTCGTTTCGACGATCTGCATTTCGATGCCTTCCTGTGCAATCCAAGTGGCCCATGGGCCAGCATTACGCGGCTTGCCCTCGCACAGGTGACGGATTGGTGCGGGCGAAGGGACTCGAACCCCCACATCTTTCGATACTGGTACCTAAAACCAGCGCGTCTACCAATTCCGCCACGCCCGCATGAGTGTAGCCTGAAACTCAAGGCACGGGCGCTTATAGCGTCGCGCGGCAAAGGGCAAGTGCGACGAGTCGCATCGCGGGGTTGCAGTTGGACCGGACGGTGCCCAAGTGGGTTAAGGGAGCGGGTGAAAACGGAGCAGGACGACCATGGCCACGCAGCCTCCAGCCGACAATCCGGGCGACACGCCCGCCGAATTCCCGACGCCCGGCAACGACCCCGGGGTTCCCGGCGGACCGGAAGAAGCTCCCGCCGAGGGGCCGGATTACGATCAGCCAGACAACGCCCCCACGGAACTTCCGCCGCCCGATTGACGGCGTCGGAGCGGCAATCTGCCGGTGACCGGCGGGAGGATGGCTCCTCCCGCCGTTTTCGTGCCTATCGCAAGCCCACCAGCCGCGCGACGAGCATCATGGGCGAGTCCGCCCGCGGCGGCTTCGGGACGCTGCGGTTCCCCGGCACGGCGCCGCAGCTGAGGCAGTAGGCCTGGATGCCTTGCGCGCCGAGAACGGACTCGAGGCCGGACACAGCCTGGACCATCTGCATT
Organism: Novosphingobium sp. HII-3; assembly: GCF_002916655.1. Classification (GTDB taxonomy): domain Bacteria; phylum Pseudomonadota; class Alphaproteobacteria; order Sphingomonadales; family Sphingomonadaceae; genus Novosphingobium; species Novosphingobium panipatense. The sequence continues at coordinate 590,261 of NZ_PPSM01000014.1, read as the reverse complement.
CGCTGGCGCGCGGCGAGCAGGCCGGGGACGTCGTAAGCCCCGGCCTGTTCGCGCGATGCGGGCATCAGGCTTTCCAACAGAGACGTGAACGGGTCCGCCGGCTCCATCAGGTACTCCGCGTACCATTTGCCGTTGCCGACCCCGGCAAGCTTCGCTGCATGGGCCAGCGCATCGTCGAGGCCGCCCATCTGATCGACAAGGCCGATGCGCTGGCCTTCGGCGCCCGGCCATACGCGGCCCTGAGCGATGGAATCGACCTCTTGCGCCGACTTGCCGCGCGACTGCCCGACCAATCCCACGAACCGACCGTAGATTCCTTCCACCGAGCCCTGGAGGATCGCTTCCACCTCCGGAGTGAGGCCGCCAAGGAGGTCGGGCTGCCCGGCCAGCGGGGTGGTGCGCACGCCGTCACTGGTGACACCGAAATCCGCCAGCGTCTTCTCGAAGCTGGGCATGAAACCAAACACGCCGATCGAGCCGGTGAGTGTCGCCGGCTCCGCAAAGATGCGCTGGGCGGGTGTGGACACCCAGTACCCGCCGCTCGCCGCGACCGGTCCCATGGAGACGACCACGGGTATCTTCGCGTCGCGCCAGCGCTGGATGGCGCGGCGGATGCGCTCCGACGCCATGACCGACCCGCCGGGGGAATTGATGCGGACGACAAGCGCCTTCATCCCGGCGTCCCGGTTCTCGTCGAGCAGCCGCGCAATGCGATCACCCCCTGCGCGCCCCGGCCCTGCCTTGCCATCGACGATCTCGCCCGCGATGGTGACCACGGCGATGCCTGCCCCTTCGGCCTTCTCGGGATGTGCGGCAAGCCAGGTCGTCAGCGGCGTATGCGCGTAGCCCGGCGCATCGGTATCGTCGCGCGCCATGGTGCTGACGCCGACGAGCTTCTCGACCCGTTTTTCGAACTCGGTCTGATCGCCGATGCGGTCAACTAGGCCGGCCGCCCGGGCGGCCTTGGCCAGGTCGTTGCCCGAAGCCCTGGTCCAGCCGACCGGGTCCGAAACGACGCGGTCGATCTGCGCTTTGGGCCGGGCCCGGGCGATCTCCGCGCGCAGGGCGTTCCACTGCGCGTCGAGCACCATCTTGAAATCCTCCCGCGCTTCCGGCGAAAGGTCGCTGCGCAGGTATGGCTCGACCGCGCTCTTGTAGGTTCCGACGCGGAATACGTGAGCGGTGACGCCGTACTTGTCGAACAGGCCCTTGTAGAATTGCAGGTTGCCGCCCGGCCCGGTGACGATCGCGCCGCCCATGGGGTCGACCCAGGCTTCGCTTGCGTGAGCGGCAAGCTGCACTCCGTCGTCGGCATAGGCGTTCGCAAATGTCAGCACCGGCTTCCCGGCCTTGCGCACCGCGTCCATGGCCTCGCCGATGCCATGCAGGTGGACGTAGCTGCCGCCGAGGAAGCGCGATAGATCCAGCACGACGGCCTTGATCCGCGTGTCCGTTGCCGCAAGCCGAAGCGAGCGTTCGACATCACGCGCCTGAAACTCGCCGATCTGCCCCCCCGAGGCCATGAGCAGCCCGAACGGATCGGCAGCGCTCTTCTCTTCGACGATGGTGCCGTCGAGGCGGAGCAACAAGGCGCCCTCCTCGACCCGTCCGCCGACAGGACGTGCCATCAGGACGGCGTAGATCGCTCCGAAGAAGGCAAGCAGGAACAGCAGCGTCAGCGCGTCCTTCACGGCGACGAGCAGCTTCCAGACCTTGCGCGCGAATCTCATGTGACGAATACCTTTCCGGTGCAGCCTTACCTCCTGCAAGGCGCATTGGAAAAGGGGCGGCGCATCCGGCGGTTCCCCCGCCTCACGGCGTTCGGCCGGTCTTGTACCGGCGCAGGCGGTCCCCCTTGTAAACACTGGAAGGCATCGAAAGCCCGCAGGGGCTTGAGCAGGCGCCGGGGCGCGCCTACTAGCGTGGTCCTTGATGACACCCCCTGAATACACTTACCCGGAAGGCGCACTCGCTTTCCCCCATCGCGGCCTCGTCGGCATAGCGGGCCTTGCTCCGCACGAGATCTGGTTCCTGCTGGACGAAGCGGAACAATGGGTCGAGATGAACCGGGGCGCACAGAAGCGGCGGGAACTGCTGTCAGGCCTGACCATCATCAACGCGTTCTTCGAAAACTCGACCCGCACGCTGCTCAGCTTCGAGATCGCGGGCAAGCGCCTCGGAGCCGATGTGGTCAACATGGCCGTCGCGACATCGAGCGTGAAGAAAGGCGAGACGCTGATCGACACGGCGATGACGCTCAATTCCATGCGCGCGGATGCGATCGTCATCCGTCACGCCAGTTCCGGCGCGGTACAGCTCATCGCGGACAAGGTGGACTGCCCGGTCCTCAATGCCGGGGACGGCCAGCACGAACACCCCACTCAGGCGCTGCTCGATGCACTGACCATCCGCCACGCCAAGCGCGCCTTCAACGGTTTGCGGGTGACGATCTGCGGCGACATCCTGCACAGCCGCGTCGCACGCTCGAACATCCTGTGCCTCAACTCGCTGGGCGCCGAAGTGCGGGTCTGCGCACCCCCCGCGCTTATGCCCGCTGACATCGAGCGGATGAACGTCACCGTGTTCCATGACTTCGACGAAGCCCTGAAGGGCGCGGACGTGGTGATGATGCTGCGCCTGCAGATGGAGCGCATGGAAGGCCAGTTCATCCCCTCCCCGCGCGAGTACCGGCACCTTTACGGCCTGACGCTGGACCGGCTGGCGCGGGCGGAGCCGGACGCGCTAGTCATGCACCCGGGCCCGATGAACCGAGGCGTCGAGATCGACAGCAACGTCGCCGACCACATCGAACGCTCGCTCATCACCCGCCAGGTGGAGATGGGCGTCGCCATCCGCATGGCCTGCCTTGACGTGCTGACCCGAAAAGGTCGCGGAATGGAGGGCTGGGCATGAGTATCCAGGCCTCCCTCACCATCACCGGCGGCCAGCTTCTGCTGCCGGACGGCACCGTCACTCCCGGCGCGGTGCGCTGCGAAGGCGGCTTCATCACCGCCGTCGGCGCGGGTGTCGTCCCTCAGAAGGGCGACACGGTCCACGATGCGGCGGGCCGGATCGTCGCGCCGGGCCTCGTCGACATCGGCGTCTTCGCGATCGACAAGCCCGCCTTCCACTTCGGCGGCATCACGCGGGCCGCGCTGATGCCGGACCAGAATCCCCCTCTGGACGTTCCGGCCCGGGTTCGCTTCGCGGCTCAGTCCGGCAAGCCCGACTTCTGGGTGCATCCCCTTGCCGCAGCCACGCAGGGGCTTGAGGGCACGTCTCTCGCCGAGATCGCGATGATGCGGGACGCAGGCGCCCGCGCAGTCGCCACGGGGCGCCGGTGGATTGGCGATTCGGGCACGATGCTGCGGCTGCTCCAGTACACCGGCATGCTCGGCATGATCGTCATCGCTCATGCGGAGGACGCCGGGATCGTCGGCAACGCCGTCGCCACCGCTGGTGAGATGGCCACCCGGCTCGGCCTCCCCAGCGCGCCCGCTCAGGCAGAGGCGCTGGCGATCGCCCGTGACATCACACTTGCCGAAATGGCAAGCGCCGCAATCCACTTCCGCAACGTGACGACAGCCGCCGGGCTTGACCTCGTGCGGGCCGCCAAGGCGCGCGGCCTGCACGTGACGGCGGGCATTAGCCCGGCGTACTTCATGCTGTCGGACCTCGCGATCGGCGCCTTCCGCACCTTCACGCACCTCTCCCCCGCCCTGCGCTGCGAAGAGGATCGCAAGGCGGTCGTCACCGCCATCAAGGACGGCACCATCGACGTCATCACATCGGGCCACGACCCGCGCGGACCGGAGGACAAGCGCCTGCCGTTCTCCGATTCGGCGCCCGGCATGGCGGGAGCGGAGACGCTGCTGCCGCTGACGCTGAACCTCGTTCGCGACGGGGTGATTGATATCGGGCGGGCCTTCGCGCTGCTGTCGACCAACCCGTCCCGCCTGCTCGGCGTCAACGCCGGCCGCCTCGCAGTCGGCGCCGAGGCGGACATTGCGGTGATCGATCCGGAACGTCCGTGGATCGTCAATTCGGACAAGATGGCGGCCGCTGCCGGCAACACGCCGTTCGACCGCCAGCCCGTCCAGGGTCGCGTCCTGGCGCTGTTCAAGGGTGGCATGGCGGTCCGGCGGTCGAACTCCGGCTAATCGGGGATCGGCCATGAAGAAGGCCTTCCGCCATCAGGCGAAAGGCCTTCTTCATGCCGTTGCGGCTCAGCCGGTCAGCGACGCGCCAGCAAAGGCTTCTCGCCGCGACCGGTGCCGGGCTGCGGGCGGTCGTCCGCGTAAGCCAGGCACTGCTGCCCGCTCTTGCGGACGGTCGAACACATTGCCTGCGCGGAGTTTGCGCCGAAACCTTCGGCAGCGACCCTGAAATAGCGCTCTCCGCGAACATCGGCCTCGATGATGCGCAAGGTGCGGCCGCGCAGCGACGGGTTCTGCTTCTGCAGGATGCCCCATGCCCGCTTCGCGCCCTCCAGCGTGCGGAACGACCCAAGTTGTACCAGATGCGTCCCACTGTGGACCGCAGGCTTGGGCCGGACCGCAGGCGCAGCAGCCGCCTTCTTCGCTGCAGGGGCCATCGTCTTGGCCGCAGGAGCCGTCATCCCCGCGAAAGCCCGCTCGACGGACGTGCGCGCGGGCTTCGGCCGAGCCGGGGCCTCGCCTGCGGGCCGAGGCTCCACGCGCGGCGGCGGCGCAGCCTCGGCCGCGACGGAGACACTCGCCTCGCCGTCGCTGATGGCAGTCTGCACGATCGCTGCAAACGGTGTGACGGGAGCGGCGGCTTCCATCGGCGGCAGTTCGCCCGGCTCCGACGCAGCCGTCCGGATCTGCGGCGCACGGACGCGGCCACCAAGCGCCAGCGCGGCGGGCTGGCCGGGATCGCTGCGCAGCGGCGCGCCGAGCAGGCTCGCCACCCGCTCACGGCCGAGCTCCGGGTGCGCCCGGCTGGCCCACTCCCGCAGACGGGTGTCAAGTTCGTCTCCGGTAAGGTCCTGCGACGCGATCAGCCGGGCCTCGCCCCAGCGCCCGTCCAACGCATAGGCATAGGCCAGGTTCTGCCGCATCTTGACCGAGTTGTCTCCGCCGCGGATCGCCTCCGAAAGCACCGTGACGCCATAGGCGGGCTGTCCCGCCAGCGCGATCGCCAGCCCGTAATCGCTGACGGGGAGTTGAGTGCTCCATCGGCCGAGCACTTCAAGGGCATCGGCGTTGCGGGCCAAACTGATGTAGGCCAGCGCCAGGCCCAGGCCACTGCGGGGATTGCTGTCGCCTAGCGAAAGCGCATCCTCCAGCGCGGTGGCCGCCGAATCGAAACGACCGACGGCAAGATAGGCCTGCCCCAGCAGCCCGCGGGCGGACGCGTCGCGCGGGGCTTTCAAAACCCGCTTCTCGAGCTTCGCCAGCGCGGCCTCGCTCACGCCGGGCTGGTTCGCTGCAGCCACAACCTGTGTCCCGTTTGCACTGGCGAGGGAGGTCGGGCCACCGGCGCATCCCGCCAGCAGCGCGGCCACCATCGCCGAACACAAGGTGAAGCCTGCGGAGCGGGCGTGGCTGTTATGACGGTTCTTCATCTTCATGTCCCAAATCATGCCGGCCCGCTCACGCAGGCACCCGGCGGCCGAAGCTGCCGGCCGGACGCAGCACGCCCCCCGCCACGGACTGCCCGGCGGCAGGTGCGGCGAAAATCGTGCGACGAAAATTCTTTTCCAGGCGATCGGCCACATAGGCCCAGAGCGCAGCGACCTCCGCAGCGGAGCGCCCGCGCGGGTCGACTTCCATGACGGTGCGCCCGTCGATCATCGAGGCGGCGAAATCCGTGCGCTGATGCACCGTGACCGGGGCCACCGTCCCGTGCTGGGAAAGTGCGATGACCGCTTCGGTCGTGATGCGCGCCTTGGGCGTCGCGCCGTTCACCACAAAGACCAGCGGTTTGCCGGACCGCTCGCACAGGGCCACGGTCGCACCCACGGCCCGCAGGTCGTGAGGACTCGGCCGAGTCGGAATGATGATGAGTTCGCTCGCGGCAATCACCGTCTGGATCGCCACCGTGATGGCCGGCGGGGTATCGATCACCGCCAGCTTGAAGCCCTGTTCACGCAAGGTTTCCAGATCGCTCGCCAGCCGCGCGACGGTCGTTCGAGCAAAGGCGGGCGTCGGCGCCTCGCGCTCGTTCCACCAGTCGGTCAGCGAGCCCTGCGGATCGATGTCGATAAGGACGACGGGGCCGGCACCTGCACGCTCGGCCTCCACGGCGAGTTGGCCCGACAGCGTGGTCTTCCCCGAACCGCCCTTCTGCGATGCCAGTGCAAGTACGCGCAAAACGATAGTCCCCCATTGCGGCGAGCGCGTCGCCAGTGGAGGGACTGCCCTAACGTTCCTAATTAACGGTTAATTGCCTCTGATTTCGACCAAACCCGCATTCCGACGAAGAAACCGGCAGCTGAAACGTCCACGACGCGTTAACTCTTCACGCCTAGTCAGAAGCCAGGGAATTCTGGCAGACTAACGCCGTGGTTTTGGTGCCCGGCAGATGTCTGCAGGATACTTCAATGGACAGGGGTCGGCGGCAGCGGAATGGCAAGGCAGTGAAGACGATACATGCGATGACCGCACTGGTCCTGCTCACCCTCGCCGCGCCTGTGGCGCAGGCTGCGACGCACAGCGTCAAGGATGGGGTCGATGCCTGGTCGAACGGGGACTATGCAGCCGCCGTCCGAACGTGGGAGCCGCTTGCGCAGAAAGGCGATGCGGATGCGCTGTTCAACCTCGCGCAGGCCTATAAGTTGGGCCGCGGGGTTCCGCTCGATCTTTCCAGCGCTGAAAGGCTTTACGGACAGGCCGCTGAGAAGGGGCATGTGCAGGCGGCCGATGCCTATGGCCTGCTGCTTTTCCAGGAAGGCGAACGCGAACGCGCCCTCCCCTATCTCCAGGCTTCGGCCGCACGCGGCGATCCGCGCGCGATGTACATCCTGGGTGTCGCACACTTCAACGGCGACCTCGTCGCAAAGGACTGGGTGCGCGCCTACGCTCTTGCGAGCCTCGCTCGCCAGGCCGGTTTGCCGCAGGCAGCCGAGGCTCTGGCGCGGATGGACGAGCACGTTCCTCTAGCCGACCGGCAGAAGAGCGTCGTCGTCGCGGAGCAGATCTCCGCACAGGCGCAGGCCAACCGCGAGCGCCTGAACACCGCCGTCGAACTGGATACGCGGTTGGCGCAAGCCGAACCCGTGGCGCGGCCGCCGTCGCCGCCTCGCTCGCCGAAGCCTGCCCCCCAGGTAACCGCCGCGGCGAAGCCGAAGGAGCCGCCTGCACCGCCGGTTGCGAAAAAGGCGAGCGGTGCCTGGCGGGTCCAGCTCGGCGCCTTCGCCGTGGCCGGCAACGCCGAAACGCTCTGGAGCCGCCTGAAGGGCAGGCCGGAACTGGCTGGCCATGCGCGCGCCCTCGTCCGCGTGGGCAAACTGACCAAACTTCAGGCCACGGGCTTCGCGTCCCGCGCCGAGGCTTCGGCGGCGTGCGCCCGGCTCTCTGCGGGTGGCTTTACCTGCCTTCCGAGCCGCGACTGATACAGGCCGAGCAAAACCTCGAAGGTGCGGCGTCCTGCGCACGCCTGCCGACGCTTGACCTGATTCGCGGCGTGGCCGTCCTGGGTATTCTGGCGATCAACATCGCAGGGTTCGCCGGACCGATGGTAGGAACGCTGCGGCCGAGTGTGGCGCCGTTCGAAGGAACGTCCCCCGAACTCCTGGACAAGGTCGCCTGGTCTTTCGGGTTCCTGCTGTTCGAGGGGAAGATGCGCGCCCTCTTCACACTGCTGTTCGGCGCCGGACTCGTTCTCTTCTCGCAGCGCGCCGACGCGGCGGGCCGGGACGGCGACAGTCTGCAGCTGCGTCGGCTGGGCTGGTTGCTGATCTTCGGCATGGCACACTACCTGCTCCTGTGGTGGGGCGACATCCTGTTCCTCTACGCAGCATGCGGCATCGTTGCGCTGACGATGAGGTCCATCGGGGACCGCCCCCTTCTCTGGATGGCTCTTGCGCTCTACTGCGGCTACCATGCCTGGGGCTTCGTCAGCGCCATCCCGACGCTGCAAGCGGAAGAGGCAGCACGCACCGCATCCGCCAGTCCCGCGCAGGCTCGCCTGCTCGCCAGCCATGTCGAACCGATCCGGGCCTGGGCAGCGCTGGAACTGCGGGAGGCGCAGTTCGGGTTCCTTGAACTGGTCGGGACGAAGCTGATCGAACGGCCGTTCTGGCAGGTGCAGATGGTAGCCAGCTCTTACGCCGAAACGTTGCCCCTTATCCTGATAGGCATGGTCCTCTTTCGGCGCGGGTTCTTCGACGGACGCCTGCCGCGTGCGCGCCTTCGGGCACTGGCGTGGGGCTGCACCCTTGCCGGGCTCCTGCTGACGGGCCTGTATCTCGCGTGGGCCTGGCCGAGGGGCTTCCCGCTCATGGCCATGCAGGCCGCATTCGCCTGGGGAATGGCGCTTCCGCACCTGTTGGGCGGGATCGGCTACGCAGCCGTGCTCGTCCTCGCCACGCCTGCGCTGGCGCGCTCCGGTCTGGGCCGGACCCTTGCAGCGGCGGGCCGCATGGCGTTCAGCAATTACATCCTCACCAGCCTTGTAATGACAGCGCTGTTCTACGGCTGGGGGCTGGGCCTTCACGGGCGGGTATCGCCGGCGGAACAGTGGCTGTTCGTTGCCGGAGGGTGGGCGCTCATGCTTGTCTGGAGCTCTCTGTGGTTGCGGCTTTTCCGCCGTGGACCGCTTGAATGGCTGTGGCGCTCGCTCGTGGAACGGCGCCCGCTGAACAATCGAACAGGCTGAGGCATTTTCGCTATTGCGATCCATTCGCACTCGCATATATTGGGCGCAACGAAAGGATTCGCTCATGTACGTGTGCATCTGCAATGCCATTCGAGAGACCGAACTTCGCTGCGCCGCCCGCCGTTGTCGCGGGAATGCCGAAGCGATCTACGGTGCTCTCGGCCGCGCTCCGCAATGCCGCCAGTGCCTTGACGAAGCCGATGACATCATCGCGGACGAACTTTCGTCCGACAGCATGGGAATAGCTGCCGCCGCCTGAAACTCTGTCCTGACTTGTCCTCATTGCCGAATTTCCGTATAGCCGCGGCTCCAGAACAGGAGTTTCCGCGCGATGAAGGGCGACCTCAAGGTTATCGAGTTTCTGAACAAGGCGCTGTTCAACGAGCTCACCGCAATCAACCAGTACTGGCTGCATTACCGCATGCTGGACAACTGGGGCATCAAGAAGCTCGCCGAGTACGAGCGCCACGAATCGATCGACGAGATGAAGCACGCCGACGTGCTTGCGGATCGCATTCTCTACCTCGGCGGGCTGCCGAACTTCCAGAACCTGGGCAAGCTGCGCGTCGGCGAATCGGTGGAGGAGATCCTCAAGGCCGATCTCGCGCTCGAGTACGATGCGATTCCCATGCTCAAGGAAGCCATCGCGCATTGCGAAACGGTCCGCGACTATGTCAGCCGCGAGATTTTCGCACGAATCCTCGAAAGCGAGGAAGAGCATGTTGATTTCCTCGAGAAGCAGTTCGACATGATCGAGCGAATGGGAATCCAGAACTACTGCCAGCTGCAAAGCAAACCGGCGGAAGACTGACCCCCATCAGCAGGCCAGGGAACACGGGCTCCTGCCATCGATTATGGATGGCAGGAGCTCTGTGCGCTATTAGGGGGAACGATGGGTTCGCAAGAGAAGAGCGGCTTCGAGACGGAGGACATAGGCTTTACCGTCCTCGTCGTGCTGATTTCCCTGGCGGCGGCCTACCTTCTGGCTCCCTACTTCGGACCCGTCCTCTGGGGCGTGGTTGCCGCGATCATGTTCCAGCCGCTGACCGCCCGGCTTGCGACACGGCTTGACGGCCGCAAGAACCTGGCCGCATCGATAGTCCTGTTCGGGCTGATCACGCTGCTCGTGGTGCCGACGATCCTCCTTGGCATCAGCCTCGTCAATGAAGCCACGATGCTGTATGAGAAGATCGCCAGCGGCCAGATCGACTTCGGCCGCATCTTCCAGCAGGTCATGAGCGCCTTGCCGCGCCGGGCGCGCGAACTCCTGTCCGAGTACGATCTGACGAACTTCGAGACAATCCGGCGGGAGTTCGGGTCCAGCATCACCAGCGGCCTGCAGACAATCGCGGGGCGCGTGCTGACGGTCGGCCAGGGAGCGCTGAGCTTCATCGCCGCGCTTGGTGTGATGCTCTACCTCAGCTACTTCCTGCTTCGGGACGGCGACCGTTATGGCGAGAAGTTCCGCACCTGCCTGCCGCTGCGTCCCGCCACGCGCGACGCCCTGATCGAGAACTTCCTGCTCGTGGTGCGCGCGACAATGCGCGGCACCGTCGTCGTCGCCGTCGTGCAGGGCTTCCTCGGCGGCATCCTCTTCTCGTCGCTCGGGATTGAAGGCGCCCTCATCTGGGGCGTGCTGATGGGGTTCTTTTCCCTGCTGCCAGCCGTGGGCACGGCCATCATCTGGGGTCCCGTGGCCATCTACCTGTTCGCGGCAGGCGAACCCATGAAGGCGGGCATCGTCCTCTTCTGCGGCGTGTTCATCATCGGCATGGTCGATAACGTGCTGCGGCCGATCCTCGTCGGGCGCGACACCCGCCTGCCAGATTTCGTGGTCCTGATCGCCACGCTATCGGGACTTGAACTGTTCGGTCTCAACGGCTTCATCATCGGCCCCGTCATCGCCGCGCTGTTCATCGCGGTCTGGAACCATCATCGCGACAGCCGCCGCGCACGCGAGGAAGTGCTTACAGGATCCCCGGTGCCGGTGCAGACCGATGCCGTGGCAAGCAGGGCTGTCGAGGAATCCGTCGCTCACCCTTCCTGAGCGAGGCGCGGTTCCGGCGCATCGGTCCAGCCGCGCGTGCGGGTCGATGCGCCCCTGCAGGGCATCAACCCGTACTTGCGTCCAACCCGCGTCAGTCCTTCTTGAAGGGGTTCTTCGGACTGCGCAGATTGAGCCGGATCGGCACCGATTCGAAGCCGAGTTCCCGCCGCATCCCATTCACCAGATACCGCTTGTAGCTCTCGGGCAAGAGATCGAGGCGGGTGCCGAAGATGACGAAGCCCGGCGGCCGGGTCTTTGCCTGGGTGATGTAGCGCAGCTTGATCCGCTTGCCGCCCGGCGCCGGCGGCGGATTGGCCGCAAGCGCATCGTCGAACCAGCGATTGAGCGCGGACGTCGGCACGCGCTTGCTCCAGGCTTCCCGGATGGAGAAGGCGGCCGCCAGCATATCGTCCAAGCCCTTGCCGGTGCGGGCCGAGACAGCGAGAAGCGGCAGCCCCTTCACCTGCGCCAGGCCATCATCGAGCGCAGCGCGGATGCCGTTGAACAGGCTCGATGCGTCCTCCGCCACGTCCCACTTGTTGATGGCGATCATCAGGGCGCGGCCTTCTTCGAGCACCTTGGAGGCGATCGTCAGGTCCTGGTGCTCCAGCCCGCGCGTTGCGTCGAGAAGGAGGACGACGACTTCGGCGAAGTCGATCGCGTGACGCGCGTCGGCCACGGCGAGTCGCTCCAGCTTCTCGGTCACGTTCGCGCGCTTGCGCATGCCGGCCGTGTCGATCAGCCGGACCTCGCGGGCTTCCTTGGTCTTGGGGTCGGTCCACGTCCAGTCGATGGCGATCGAATCGCGGGTAATGCCCGCCTCCGGCCCGGTCAACAGCCGGTCTTCACCCAGCAGCCTGTTGATGAGCGTGGACTTGCCCGCGTTGGGACGGCCGACGATCGCGAGCTTCAGGGGCGCGCGAAGCAGCGCTTCCTCGTCCTCCTCCGCGGCAAACTCGTCCTCCACCGGCTGGAGCGGGTCGAGGTGCGGAAGCAGGGCCTCGAACAGGTCTCCCATGCCTTCGCCGTGCTCCGCCGAGATGCCGACAGGATCGCCGAGACCCAGCGAATAGGCCTCCAGCAGGCCGCCCTCTCCGGCGCGGCCTTCCGCCTTGTTGGCGAGCAGGATGACAGGCACGGTGGATGCCCGCAGCCAGTTCCCTATCTCTTCATCCAGAGGAGTAAGGCCGGCGCGGGCGTCGACCACGAACAGCGCGACATCCGCCGTCTGCAGCGCGGCTTCGGTCTGCTTGCGCATCCGACCCGGCAGGGTTTCCGCCTCGTCGTCTTCCCAGCCTGCGGTGTCGACGATCTGGAACTTGAGGCCCAGCAGTTCGGCATCACCGAATCGGCGGTCGCGCGTGACACCGGGCTGGTCGTCGACCAGCGCCAGTTTTTTGCCGACCAGCCGGTTGAACAGCGTGGACTTGCCGACGTTCGGTCGGCCTATGATGATGACTTGAGGAAGCATGATTCCCACCGCTTGGGGACTTCCGCCGGCTTTGGCAAGCATTAGGCGGGTGCTGGCGGGCCAAAACGGCCGGTTCGCAGCCCGGGCGCAGCGCTTGGCGACAATTTTTGCCGCGACGGGGAACCTTTTCCTACTTCGCCGTTAACCAACCGTGGAAGATTCCCGATAATCTTCGTGGGGCACAGAGCGGGGCATGAGGGTACAGGGAAACGCGATCGTTCTGGGGCTAGCCGCCATGTGCGCAGCCGCATCCATCCCAACCGCATCCGCGCGCGCCGTGCCGGACACGGACGCGCGGGACGACAGCGCCGTGGGCGCGGGCTTCATCTCCAGCAAGCCGCCTGGCCATCCGGCCGGCGATCTGGAATGCGTGCCTTATGCCCGCACGACATCGGGCATCCAGCTTTACGGTGATGCGTGGACGTGGTGGACTCAGGCACAGGGTCGCTACGCGACCGGCACCAGCCCCCGCGTCGGCGCGGTCATGGCGATCAAACCCTTCAACAACTCGCGGCTCGGCCACGTGGCGACCGTCAGCCGGATCATCGATTCGCGCACAGTCTTGCTGAGCCATGCCAACTGGTCCGTCCCCGGCCAGGTCGAGCGCAACGTGACCGCGCTCGACGTGTCGCCCGCGAATGACTGGAGCCGGGTCCGCATCTGGTATGCCCCGGCCCGGGGTCTCGGCACCACGCATTGGCCTGTCGCGGGCTTCATTTACAACAGCAAGCCCGGCTCGCGCTCTGAGGCGCGGGAACGCGCAGAGACCGCGCGCCTTGCCACGGCGGCCAGAGCCTCCAATGGAAAGGGCCGCCGAAGCGACCCCATCGGCGCCATCATCGCCGGCGCTTACTGATCCGGCTTGGACCGGAGGATGCGCGCTCCCTCTCGGCGGCGCGCCTCCTCCGGCGAATGGCTCAATCCTTCTTTGCCACCGGGGCGCCTTCGCCCAGGTCCTCGTACCAGGCTTCGACCGGACCCGAGAGCTTGATCGTCAGCGGGTTACCGTGGCGATCCATCGCCTTTCCGGCCTGCACGCGCACCCAACCCTCGGAAATGCAATATTCCTCGATGTTGGTGCGCACAGTGCCCTTGAAGCGGATACCAATGCCGCGCTGCAGCTTGTCCTGATCGAAGAACGGGCTGCGCGGGTTGATCGCGAGGTGATCCGGCGGCACGTCAGGGCCGGCGGTTTCGGGCGTGGTGGTCTCTTCAGTCATGCCCCCGCGATTTATATTGCATTCCCCGCTTGTCAATTCGATCCGGCCTGTCTAAAGGCGCGCTTCCGCAACGAAGCGGGCGCGTAGCTCAGCGGTAGAGCACACCCTTCACACGGGTGGGGTCACAGGTTCAATCCCTGTCGCGCCCACCATCCCACCGGGATGGTCCTTCGAAAAACCTCAATATCATTCTGCACACTGATTTGCGTGCCGGGCGCCTGCCTGCGCGGTTAACGGGAAATTAGGTCCGTTTCGTACAGGAACGCCGCGACTTCTGGAGGCGGGACGGCTCTTCGATGCTTATGGAACGGGTAACACGGGACTCCCGCACCGGCGAAGCTCCAGGCGTGCGCCCCCTTCATCTGCTGCTCTTCCTCGTCACGGCAATCGCGCTTCGCATCGCCACGTTCGGCGACCCCAATCTCCATGTGGACGAGAGCTTCTATCAGACCGTCGGTATTGCCATGCACGAAGGAGCGGTTCCCTATGTCGATGTATGGGATCGCAAGCCCTGGGGCCTGTTCTTCCTCTATTACCTGATCGCCTTCATCTCCTACAGCCCGATCGCCTACCAGGTGATCGCCACGATCTTCGCGGCTGCGACGGCGTGGGTCATCGCCCGGCTGGCGAGCGCTTGGAGCACCACCCGTGCCGGCCTCCTCGCCGGAATGGCGTACCTTCTGTGGCTCACCGAACTGCAAGGCTTCGGAGGGCAGACCCCGATCTTCTACAACCTGTTCATCGCGACGGCCGCGCTGCTCGTCTTCAGCGCCCGCGACCGCCTGCTTCGGGGGCAGGCCCCGCCCAGCGTCGTCGTGGCCATGGCGCTGGCCGGCGTCGCCATAACGATCAAACAGACAGCCGTGTTCGAGGCGAGCTTCCTCGGCCTCTACGCCTCGGCCCGCCTGCTTCGCTCACCCATGCCGCGGAGCCTCGTCTGGAGACCTGTTCTCCTGTGGGCGGCGATCGGCGCTGCCCCCACGCTGGCGATCGCGGGCTGGTATGCTGCGGAGGGGTACTGGGGGATCTACTGGCATGCGATGTATACGGCGAGCGCGAACAGGCCGATGTTCCTGTACCCGACGACGATGCGCTTTCTCATCACGTTCGTCATTCTTGCTCCTCTGCTGGTGGTGGCCACCCTGTCGCTGGCGGACTGGAAAGGCGAGAGCCGTCGCTTCGTCACGGGCTGGATCGCCGCAGCCGTCATCGGGCTGGTCTTCGTGCCCAACTTCTACATGCATTACTCGCTGCCTCTTCTCGTCCCTCTGAGCGCAGCCACTGCGGTGTTCCTTGCCCGCCCGGTCTTCGGCCAGATTGCGATGGCCGGTCTGGCGGCCTATTCGGTCTGCACGTTCGACCCCCTCGACGCACGGCGAACGCAGCAATCGATCGACGCGTTCGCGGAACTGGCGGACGTGATCCGCGCGCACGACGACGGCAGCCTGCTCTTCGTGGTGGACGGTCCTCCGCAGCTCTACACGTTGACCGGGCACGCCTTCCCGACCCCGCTGGTATTCCCGCATCATCTGGGCGACGCGAACGAGAAGGATCTCAGCCATCTTTCCACGCTGGGTGAGACACGCCGCGTACTGGCGCAACGGCCCGGCATCGTCGTCACGCCGGACAAACCGCGCGAGGGGCCTCCCAACATGGAGGTGCTCGACACCGTTTATGCCTATGTGCGGAAGAATTGCCGGCGGGTCGCAAACATCGAGACGCCCGACGCGCTCACCACGGCGCGCATGGATGTCTGGGCCGACTGCCGAAAGCGTTGATCTGCGGCGCAGATCGCATGTTCCCGCGCTTGCGCGGGTCAATGCGAAAAGGCATAGCCCGCGCCATGCACGACATCCGCCAGATCCGCGAAAATCCCGCAGCCTTCGACGCCGGCCTCGCCCGCCGGGGCGTTGCGCCCGTCTCCGCCAGCATCATCGCTCTTGATGAGCAGCGGCGTGCCGTCGCCACTCGCATGCAGGAGGGGCAGAACCGCCGCAACGAAGCCTCGAAGGCGATCGGTAAGGCCATGGGTCAGGGCGATACGGAGACCGCGGAAGCGCTGAAGGCGGAAGTCGCGCAGCTCAAGGGCAGCCTCCCTGCACTTGAGGCGGAGGAAAAGGATCTCACCGCCCGGCTGCAGGACGCGCTGGCGGGCCTGCCCAACATTCCGGTAGACGAGGTCCCCGACGGCGAGGACGAGGCGCAGAACGTGGAAGTGGCGCGCTGGGGCACACCGCGTGAGTTCGCCTTCACCCCCCGTGAACATACCGACATCGGCCCTGCCCTTGGCCTCGACTTCGAAACGGGCGCCCTGCTTTCAGGCGCTCGCTTCACATTCCTCAAGGGCCAGATGGCGCGCCTGCACCGCGCTCTCGCGCAGTTCATGCTCGACACGCAGACCACGGCGAACGGCTTCATGGAATGCGCCGTGCCGCTGCTGGTAAAGGACGATGCGGTATTCGGGACGGGGCAACTTCCCAAGTTCTCGGAAGACCTGTTCCGCACCACTGACGGCCGCTGGCTGATTCCCACGGCTGAAGTGTCCCTGACCAACGCCGTGCGCGAGCAGATCCTTGCGCCGGAGGCGCTGCCGCTGCGCATGACCGCGCTCACCCCGTGCTTCCGTTCCGAAGCCGGTGCCGCAGGCCGCGATACGCGGGGATTCATTCGGCAGCACCAGTTCGAGAAGGTCGAACTCGTCACCGTCTGCAAGCCGGAAGAGAGCGAGGCCGAGCACGAGCGCATGGTGGCGGCGGCGGAGGGAATCCTGCAGGCGCTCCACCTGCCGTACCGCAAGGTGCTGCTCTGCGCCGGCGACATGGGGGCGACCGCGCGCAAGACTTTCGACCTTGAGGTCTGGCTGCCCGGCCAGGGCGCCTACCGCGAAATCAGTTCGATTTCCAACTGCGGTGACTATCAGGCACGCCGCATGAACGCGCGCTTCAAGCCCGAAGGTTCGAAAAAGACGGAGTTCGTGCACACGCTCAACGGTTCAGGGCTGGCCGTCGGCCGCACGCTCGTAGCGGTACTTGAGAATTATCAGCAGGAAGATGGCTCCGTCCTTGTGCCGGAAGCCTTGAAGCCGTGGATGGGCGGCATCGGCACGCTGGAAGTGCCCGCCTGACCGCCTCGGGTCATCGCAGGCAATTGGCAAGGAAAGACAGACACAGTGCGTATCCTCCTCACCAATGACGACGGCATCAACGCGCCCGGCCTCTACGTCCTGGAAAAGATCGCGGCGCAGCTTTCGGACGACATCTGGATCTGCGCGCCCAGCGAGGAACAGTCTGGTGCCGGGCATTCGCTGACCCTCAACCGGCCGGTCCGTCTGCGCAAGCACGCCGAACGTCGCTTTTCCGTGACCGGCACGCCGACAGATGCGGTGACGATGGGCCTGCGCAAGGTTCTGCCCGAGCCGCCGGATCTCATCCTTTCCGGCGTCAATCGCGGCGCAAACCTCGGCGACGACGTGACGTATTCGGGCACTGTCTCGGCGGCGCTGGAAGGTGCGCTGGCGGGTGTGCGCTCGATCGCGTTGAGCCAGGTCCCCGTGCGCGAGAGCATCGGGGACGGCGTGGACTTCTCCGCTGCCGAGGAATGGGGCGCACGGGTGCTGCGCCCGCTGCTGGACCAGCCGTTCGCGCCGCGCACGCTGGTCAACGTCAACTTCCCGCCCCTGCCGGCCAGCCAGGTCAAAGGCATCCGCGTGGTTCGTCAGGGCTTCCACGACTATGCCCGCGGCTCGCTCGTCGAAGGGGTGGATCCGCGCGGTTTTCCCTACTTCTGGTTCGGTTTACAGGGTATCGAGCATACACCCGCTCACAACACGGACCTGGAAGCGATCGCCGAGGGACACATTTCAGTGACGCCACTTCATCTTGATCTCACGCACGACGCGTCGCTCAAGGCCATGGCCGAACGCTTCGCACAGGAACGCGCGACCTCGTGAGGCGGGCTGTCGTTCTGGCGGCAGCTCTTGCCGCTTTCCCCAGCCTTGCGGCGTCGCCCGAGAGCGAGACCACGCACGTCGTCGTTTCCGGAGAGACCCTGAACGGCATTGCCAACCGTGCAGGGGTGTCCGCCAGCGCGATCAGCAAGGCGAACGGCCTCAGGGAACCCTACGTGGTGCGGGTGGGCCAGAAGCTGGCGATCCCACGCGCCGCCGCGCCCGCCCGGCCAAGTGCCGCGAAGCCCGCCCGGCCAATCGCCGCGAAGCCCGCCGACGAAGCGCTACCCGCAGCCGCCCAGGCGGCGCGGACCGCTTCCCGCGTGATTGCCGCACGATCGGGTCCGACACGCAGCCCGGAAACGGCAACCGAACATCTGGTCCAGCCCGGCGAGACGCTTGGCGGCATCGCCGCCCGCGCCAAGGTGCCGCGCATCCTCATTGCAGAAGCGAACGGTTTGCAGCCGCCTTATGCCGTGCGCACAGGCCAGACACTGCGTATCCCCCGTACGCGACGCCATGCCGTCAAGGCCGGCGATACGAGCTTCAGCATTTCCATGGACTATGGCGTGCCGTGGGAACAGATCGCCCTGGCCAACAACCTGGAACCGGCGGCGGCGGTGAAAGTGGGGCAGACCCTCCTCATCCCCACCCTGCTCAACCCGCCGGCAAGCGGATCGACGCGCTCGAGCCCCGTGACTGCATCGGACGATGTGCCCGCGCCCGCCGCACGAACGGCTTCGGCACGCTTCGCCTGGCCCCTGACCGGTCCCGTCCGGCGCGGCTATGCAAGCGGCAGCAATTTTCACGACGGCCTCGACATCACGGCGCCGGCGGGAACCATGGTGCGCGCAGCCGGCGCCGGTACGGTCGTCTTTGCGGGCGAGGAGAAAGGCCAGTTCGGCAATCTCGTCGTCATCGATCACGGCAACGGCTGGCACACGGCTTACGGCTTCCTGAGCCGCGTCACGGTGAAGGAAGGCGCCAGCGTGACGGCCGGTGAACGCGTCGGCCTCGTCGGCACGACCGGTCTCGCCAAGGGCAGCGAACTTCACTTCGAAGTGCGGCGAGACGGCAAGCCCGTCGATCCGCGCGGCGAACTTCCCAAGGTACCCTGACCCACATGGCCAGACGTCGCGCGCCTTTGCCTCTCTCGGTGCGAAAGCCCCTCAGACGCGCGATAGACCTGCCGGTCTGGGCCGATCTCGGGCTGCGGCTGGGCGGTGCTCTCGCGCTGGTGATGTTCGTCGTCCTCATCCACTGGGTGGACCGGGAGGGCCTGAAGGACACGCACGACGGCTACGTCAGCTTCCTCGACGTCTTCTACTTCACGATGATATCGATAACGACTACCGGCTTCGGCGACATCGCCCCGGTGAGCGACAAGTCGCGGCTGATCGAAGCCGTCATCGTCACCCCCATCCGCTTCGCCGTGATCTTCATCTTCGTGGGAACGGCGTACAACTACTTCATCAAGCATAGCTGGGAGAGCTGGCGCATGAAGCGCATCCAGGAGCGCCTTTCCGATCACGTGGTCGTGCTGGGCTATGGAGTGAGCGGCTCCGAAGCCGTGCGGGAACTGATCGAGCGTGGCACGGACCCGGCCTGCATTGTCGTTGTCGACCCGTCGCCCGCCCGCCTCCAGCAGGCCGAGCGGATGGGCTGCAACGTCCTTGAAGGCGACGCCACCCGGGACGAAACTCTCGCCTCAGTGCGCATCGAGCGCGCGCGCACGATTCTCGTCTCCGCGGGGCGGGACGATACAACGATCCTCATCCTCCTGACCGCTCGCCACCTCGCGCCCGGGGTTCCCATCACCGCCGTAATCCGGGCCGACGACAACGAAGTGCTTGCCGTCCAGGCCGGAGCCGACAACGTCATCAACCCCGTTCGCTTTACGGGGCTGCTGCTTGCCGGCTCCGCCCAGGGCAAGCATATCGCGGAGTACATGTCGGACCTGGCCTCGGTCAGCGGGCGGGTGCAACTGGTGGAACGCGAAGTGCTGCCTGAGGAAATCGGACATTCACTCGACGATATCCGCACCGGCAAGGGTGTACGGATCTACAGGGGACAGGCCGCCTACGGCTTCTGGGAACCGGAGACTCACGCACTGCAGCCGGGCGACGTGGTGGTCGAGGTCACCTCCACGCAGGAGCGTTGAGCCTCAGCCCAGCGCCCAGAAGACGATGCCCATCCCAAGATACGAGACGATCCAGAACAGGCAATCGATGACCCGGCGCAGCGGTTCGACGCGATTATGCACATGCGTGATCCAGACCGCCGGCACCACGAAGGCGAGCGCGACGCCGCCGCTTTGCATGAAATAGAGCCAGGGCTTCACCGCCAGGGTCTCGCTTCCGATGCGCGCGAAGCTGTGGCCAAGCATGGTCGCCCCGATGAGGAAGACGATGATCGCGGTCGCGTAGTTTCCCGCAAGCTCGGCTTTCCCGGGAACGATCTGGCGTCCTCCCTGAGAAGGCCGTCCGGTGCGGAGCGCCCCGATCAACACCCCTACTGCTGCTGCCAGAACCACGGCCAGCCAGTTTACGGCCCCCATGTCTCTCTCCCTTGGTGACAAGCTCTTGTAACGGCGCCTTACTTGCAGGCTCCGCAGACTTGTGCAAGTTTTGCGAATCATCCGCAAAGCTCGTTTTTCGTGACTCGCGGCCCCAATGCGAGTATCGGGCGCGGCAATCCCATGGCTATAGAACTCCCCTCCCCGCCGAAAGTCGGCATGGTCAGCCTCGGCTGCCCCAAGGCGCTCGTTGATTCCGAGCGTATTCTCACCCGCCTGCGTGCAGACGGCTACGACATGAGCCCCGATTATGCCGGGGCCGACGTCGTGCTCGTCAACACGTGCGGCTTCCTCGATTCCGCCAAGGAGGAAAGCCTCGCCGCGATCGGCGAAGCGATCTCCGAGAATGGCCGTGTGATCGTCACCGGTTGCATGGGCAACGAGGCAGAGGTCATCCGCGCGAAGTTCCCGCAAGTCTTCGCCGTCACCGGCGCGCACCAGTATGAAGCGGTTGTCGAAGCCGTCCATGATGCCGCCCCGCCCGAACTCTCGCCGTACCTGGACCTGATCCCGCAGGCCTATGACGAAGCCGGCGTGAAGCTGACGCCGCGTCACTACGGTTATCTGAAGATCTCAGAGGGCTGCAACCACGCCTGCTCGTTCTGCATCATCCCCAGCCTTCGCGGCAAGCTGGCGAGCCGCCGTATCGACGCGGTGCTGCGTGAGGCCGAAAAGCTGGTGCAGGCGGGCACGCGCGAACTGCTGGTGATCAGCCAGGACACGTCGGCCTATGGTGTCGACGTGCGACACGAAGAGCGCACCTGGAAGAATCACCCGGTACGCACGCACATGACCGATCTCGCCCGTGAACTGGGCCAGTTGAGCGATGCGCAAGGGCGCAAGCCTTGGGTGCGGCTGCACTACGTCTACCCGTACCCCCATGTGGACGCCGTGATCCCGCTCATGGCCGAAGGGCTGCTGACGCCTTACCTCGACATCCCGTTCCAGCATGCCGCGCCTTCGGTGCTGAAATCCATGAAGCGCCCCGCCAACGAGGCCAAGGTGCTGGACCGCATCCACAAGTGGCGCGAGATCTGCCCGGATATCGCCATCCGCTCCAGCTTCGTTGTCGGCTTCCCCGGCGAGACCGAGCAGGACTTCCAGTACCTGCTGGACTGGCTGGACGAAGCACAACTCGATCGCGTCGGCGCTTTTCGCTTCGAGCCGGTCGAGGGCGCTGCGGCGAACACCCTCCCCGATCCCGTGCCTGAAGAGGTGAAGGAAGAGCGTTACGCACGCATCATGGAAAAGACTGCCGCCATCAGCGCCGCAAAACTCCAGGCGAAGGTCGGCCGCGTGCTTCCTGTCATCATCGATGAAGTCGGCGAAGCGGATGAAGATGGTGATGTGGGCGCAACCGGGCGTTCACAGGCGGATGCTCCGGAAATCGATGGCAACGTCTTCCTGCGGGACGCTTCTGGCGTACAAGTCGGTGATATTGTTGACGTTTTCATCGAAGATGCGGATGAGCACGATCTGTATGGAGCAGTGCGCCGCGCGTAACGCTTTCACCACTTGCATGCCTTGCAACTTCGGTAAAGGTTTTCGCGTTTGCGGAAATCAGGGCTGAACTTCATATAGGGCGGGCCTTTCAGGCATCCTCTCCCAAAACTTCTACAGGGCTGGTCTTCGGACCGGCCCTTTTTTTTGCCTATCGCGCATGGCTGCTGGGTCTTTCCCCGTTGCTACGCGCGGCACAACTCCCAGATGACAAGTTGCAAGGCTTGCAACAAAGCTCAATCTTTTCGCATTTGCAGCATGTCGGTCCCCCGGGCATAAGGATCGGGCCTTTCAGGCATCCTCTCCCAAAACTTTTACAGGGCTGGTCCTCGGACCGGCCCTTTCTTTTTGCGTTTTGTCATGGGACCGTATGCCTGGCTGCCGAGGTGACTGGCAGTGGCGGCGTAATTGCCCTAGCGAAACCGAATGGCTTCTTCGCAGCGAATCTTCACCGCCGCCCTCGTCGTCATCGGAGACGAGATCCTGTCTGGCCGCACTCACGACAAGAACATCGCGCAGGTCGCCGCCTGGCTGCAGGTACAAGGCATTCGGCTGAAGGAGGTTCGCGTCGTGGCGGACGAGACCGCCGCGATTGTCGAAGCGGTCAACACGCTGCGTGTGCGCAACGATTATCTTTTTACCACCGGCGGCATCGGGCCCACTCACGACGACATCACGGTGGATGCCATCGCCGAGGCCCTGGGCGTGCCGGTCGTCGTGCACCCCGAAGCCCGCGCCATTCTTGAAGGCTACTATGAGACCCGGGGCGGCCTGACAGAGGCGCGTCTCCGGATGGCGCGCGCGCCGGAAGGATCCAGCCTCATCCCCAACCGCTACACGGGCGCTCCCGGAATCCGCTGCGGCAATATCTTCATCATGGCGGGCGTGCCCAGCATCACCGCCGGGATGCTCGACGCCTTGTCCGGCGAGCTGGAGGGCGGCGCACCGCTGCTGTCCGAAACCGTCGGTTGCTGGGTGGGCGAGAGCGAAGTGGCCGAACTCCTGCGCCAAACGGAGAAGGCCTTCGAAAGCTGCCAGATCGGCTCGTACCCGTTCTGGGGTGAAGGCCGGACCGGCGCCAATTTCGTCATCCGGTCTGTCAGCGCCGAAGACCTTGCGGCCTGCACACGCGCTCTCATCGACGGGTTATCCGCCATGGGTCGAACCGCAGTTCCCGGCGGTATCTGATCGGCCGCCGCTGCGCTGATGGTCACCCCCATGATTCCTGCAGCAACGCCTGCCGCCGCGCCTCCCTTCGCCCCGGCAACGCTGGAGGAGTTCGAAGCGGTCCTGCGCCGTCATGACAGCGCAACTCTGGCGCTGGAGGAATGGTGCGCCCGGCGCGGGCTGGGCCACCCGCCACGGATCACGGCAGAAACGCTCAGCCAGCAGGAGGGCGAGGTGGACCCGGAACTTCGGGCTCGGCTTGCCCTGAACGAAGGCGAAGGCGTGACACAGCGCAACGTGCATCTGCGCTGTGGCCCTCTTGTCCTTTCCGTCGCATGGAACTGGTACGTTTCGGAGCGTCTGACTGCGCCGATGAACGAGGCGCTCCGCTCGTCGGACGTGCCGTTCGGCAAAGTGGTGGCGGCGCTGGACTTCCGGCGCCGGCCGCTTTCGGTCACGGCCGGCCCAGCCCGCGGCTGCCCGGCGGGCACCATATCGACGCATCAGGCGATCCTGGTCCTGCCGGACGGGCGTCCGCTGGCGTACCTGGTGGAATGCTACACGGCGACGAACCTGCGCCCGCCGCCGCGCTGATTCACGCCGCGACCGCCTCGGTTCCCGCGATCGAGGTGCGGTGCATCATGCGGCCGGTCGACTTGTCATAAGGGATGGCCCGGTGCATCGCGCCGGTGTTGTCCCAGATCACAAAGTCACCCTTCGTCCACTTATGACGCAGGGAAAAGGCGGGTTGCGCGGCCCATTCCTGCAGGCGGATGAGCATAGCACGGCCGGCCGGCACCTCCATGCCCACGATGTGATCGGCGGTGGTTCCGATCACCATCGACTTGCGACCGGACTCGTGCGTCCAGACCAGCGGGTGCTCCTTGACAAGCCCGATCCCGAGCACCTTTTCACGGTGCTTTTCCGGGATGGCGTCGGCGATGGGGGAAAGGCTGGCGCGGACCGAGTGGACGGCCTTGAGACCCTCCAGCGCCTGCTTTTCTTCCTCCGACAGCCCTTCGTAGGCGGCGTAGGTGCTGGCAAATTCCGTCTCCCCGCCCTTATCCGGCGCGATGCGGCAGGACAGTAGGGTGGCAAACGGCGGCGGCATGTCCACGGTGATCCCGTCCATATGCCAGAAGAAGGTCCCAAGCACGTATTCGGGCTGCGGGTTGATCTTCTCGTCCAGCGTCACCTGATAGACGTCCTGGTCGGTGCTCTGGACGTTGTTGCGCGCGGTCAGACGCACCTTTTCGCCCATGGCCTCCGTGATGGCGAGCTGCTCTTCGTCCGAGAGGTGAACTTCGGGGAAAACCAGAACTGTGCGCTCTTCCACTTTGGCGCGAATCGCTTGCGCCGCTTCGGGCGTGAAAAGTTCGGTGCGATCGCCCCAGATCACGCGTGACCCTATGTGCTCCTTGATGTCTTCGAAACGAATAGCCATGTGGCCGCCTCTCCCGGCAGGATGCTGAACATGTGTACAGCATCCACCTACAGCCAATTGCGCGGGCAGTAAATGGGCTGGCGGGCCGAGACAAAGACACCGCCGGGGCGGACAAACGAAAAGGGCCGGGAGGTCTCCCTCCCGGCCCTTCAATCCGTTACGTCGGCGCTGAAATCAGGCGCCGGCGATCTCGGTCGTGTCGATCTTCAGGCCCGGGCCCATCGAGGACGAGAGCGAGATCTTGCGAACGTACTTGCCCTTGGCACCCGACGGCTTCGCCTTGACGATCGCGTCGACGAACGCCGTGAAGTTGGTCTTCAGGTCGGCATCCGAGAACGACATCTTGCCGATGCCGGCGTGGATGATGCCCTGCTTCTCGACGCGGAACTCGATCTGGCCGCCCTTGGCGTCCTTCACGGCCTGCGTCACGTTCGGGGTGACGGTGCCCAGCTTCGGGTTCGGCATGAGACCCTTGGGGCCCAGCAGCTTGCCGAGACGGCCGACGACGCCCATCATGTCCGGGGTGGCGATGACGCGGTCGTAGTCGAGGTTGCCCGCCTGCATGTCTTCCATGAGGTCTTCGGCGCCAACCTTGTCCGCACCGGCTGCGAGAGCTTCGGCAGCCTTGTCGCCCTTGGCGAACACGGCGACGCGAACGGTCTTGCCGGTGCCGGCCGGAAGCGAAACCATGCCACGGACCATCTGGTCGGCGTGACGCGGGTCAACGCCCAGGTTCATCGCGACTTCAATGGTCTCGTCGAACTTGGTGGTCTTGACGTCGCGCAGCGTCTGCAGCGCTTCGTCGACACCGTAGAGCTTCATGTTGTCGCCCAGCTTCGCAGCACGGGCCTTCTGGTTCTTGGTCTGCTTGGCCATCTTATCAGCCCTCCACCACTTGGAGGCCCATCGCGCGCGCGGAGCCTTCGATGATCTTCGTCGCCGCTTCGATGTCGTTGGCGTTCAGATCGGGCATCTTGACCTGTGCGATCTCAGCAAGCTGCGAGCGCTTGATCGTTCCGGCCGAAACCTTGCCCGGCTCCTTCGAACCCGACTTCAGTCCGGCGGCCTTCTTGATGAGGAAGGTTGCGGGCGGGGTCTTGGTGACGAAGGTGAAGCTGCGATCCGCGTAGACCGTGATGATGGTCGGGATCGGCATGCCGTTCTCGAGTTCCTGCGTCGCGGCGTTGAACGCCTTGCAGAATTCCATGATGTTCACGCCGCGCTGACCCAGCGCCGGACCGATCGGCGGCGACGGGTTGGCCTTGCCGGCCGGAACCTGCAGCTTGATGTAGCCTGTAATCTTCTTGGCCATGTGGCCGCTCCTTTTCACACTGTCGCGTCGATGACGCCGACGCTCATGCCTAGCGGTGTCACGGGCCCTGAAGCCCTCCCGCAGGGAATCGTCACGGCCAAAGCCGCTCCGAAGGGGGCGCCCCTATACGAAAAGCCCGCTAAAGGGAAGCGCTGGTTTGCAGCCGCGCGCCCCCTTACCGCTTACCGGAGGGGAACCCTGCTGCGAACACGAAAACGCCCTGCACGGCGGCAGGGCGTTTCGACTGGCGCGGCACGCAAGTCCCGTCAGACGCCGAGACCGCGAAAGCGCTGCCGCCTTACTTGCTGAGTTCGACGTGCTCGAACTCCAGCTCGACCGGCGTGGCGCGGCCGAAGATCGACACCGCAACCTTGACGCGGTTCTTGTCGAAGTCGAGTTCTTCGACAATGCCGTTGAAGCTGGCGAACGGGCCGTCCAGCACCTTCACCGAATCGCCGATCTCGTAGTCGATGTTGACGGTCTTGCGCGGCGCGGCGGCGGCAGCTTCGGCCGCGCCGAAGTAGCGCGAAGCCTCGCTCTCGCTGATGGCCTGCGGCTTGCCGTTGTTGCCAAGGAAACCCGTCACCTTCGGCGTGTTCTTCACGAGATGGTAGACGTCATCGTTCAGCGTCAGCTTGGCGAGAACGTAGCCGGGCATGGTCTTCCGCTCGGTCTGGACCTTCTTGCCGCGCTTCACCTCGGTAATGGTTTCCGAGGGAACCTGGACGTCCTCGACGAGCTGCGAGAGGCCGATGCGCTCGGCCTCGGTGATGATGGCTTCCTTAACCTTGTTCTCGAAGCCGGAATAGGCGTGGATGATGTACCAGCGGGCCATGTTGTCTCTTCGTCCTAAGGTCTGGCGATTAAAGGGCCGACAGCAGCGCGCTGACGACCCAGCCGAACAGCGCGTCGATGCCCAGGAAGAACACAGCCAGAAGCACCGTCATCAGGCCCACGAAAATGGCCGTCGTCACCGTCTCCTGGCGAGACGGCCAGTGGACCTTGCGCGCTTCCGCCTGAACCTGGCGCATGAATTCGCCGGGGGTGATCTTGGCCATCTTACGTCGCTCTCTAATATGCCGCTCGGCGCGGAAATTTGCGTGTCTTCCGCCTAGGGGCCATCGCCGCCCCGGCCTTGGCCGGGAGGGGCTGATGAAGTCCGCCTGTCGGGAGGAACCGGGGATTTAGCTTCCGTTGCCCGGATTTGCAAGGTCCACCGAATCCGGGAGCCGGGCAAGAAAGGAGTTGGGCGTCGCATAGACAATCCGGGCGCCGTCCGGGATCGCGATCGGCGCCTTGGTGCCGATGAACCACAAGTAATCGGCGTGGCGCGCCGGCTTGAACTTGCGCAAGTCTATGCGCTGGTTTTCGCCATAGAGGATGCGGTGCGTCGGGTCGTTGAAGCGATAGCGCGTCTCGCGCATCGAGAGCATGTGCACGTCTGGAAGCGCGAAGTTGGAGTTCTCCATCGAACTGCGGCGCACGACGGCATAGCTGCCGAAATGCTCGAACGGGCCGAACAGCCACTGCTGCCGCGGAATTGCCACGGCTGTCGCCACCCGCGCACCTTCGGGCACATGGTCGAGAGCCCCGATCAGTTGGCGCGAGGTCTGCGCGTCCTCGTACCAGACCACCGTGGTCACCGCGATGCGGGCGCTGAACAGGAGCCCCGCCAGCGCAAGGCCCCAGCGCGGCACGGGCCAGTCGATCGCAAGGCACGCAACCAGCAGCGCGGTCGTGCTCAGTCGATAGTCCGCGTAGTCCCCGCCGAAGATCTGACGCGGCACAAGCAGTGTCAGCACGAGCAGGATCAGCGCGGCCCAGCCGACCCGGCCATCAAAGCGCCGGATGATCAGCGCGGCCACGACCACCGCCATCACCAGGCACAGGCTGGTGATGTCGAAGACCTTGTCGTAGCTGCGCATCGCCTTGTAGAGGATCTGCCACTTGTATTCGAGCACGCCCCAGCGGCCGTAGGACACCTTCGTGTTCGCACCGACGCCAAGCAGCATCGGCAGCAGCGGGAAGATCAGCGGCCATGGCTTCAGGAACGGTCGCCAGTCCCTCCACCCGGAACGGCGCGACCATTCGTAGCCGAATACCAGGACGCCCATAACGCCCCACCCCGATACGTGGCAGAGCCAGACCACGAAGCCTGCAGGGATCATCACCGCCCAGCGCCAGGGCCAGTTCCCCAGTCGCACCCAGGCGGCAAAGATGAACAGCGCCACGGCTATGGACAGCGAGTAATTGAGGAATCCCATCAGGAACGAGGGCGACCAGATCATCGCAAAAGCCAGGATCGCACCGACCCCGACCCGCTTCCGCAAGCTCCACTCGACTGCCATGATCGCCATGCCGGTGAGGAACGGAATGACCGCCACGATGAAGCGCCCGGCCGCTTCCAGGCCCAGAATCGGGGTGAGCGGCACCATCAGCAATTCGACGCCGAGGTTGCCGGTCCAGTGCCACTTGAACAGGAAGTAGCGCGTCAGGAACGGATCGTGCCCATGGTCGAGCATGATCTTGTATCCGGCCAGGTGCGACGGATAATCCGTCATCTGCGGCGTCCAGGCTACGATGGCCGGAAGCATGGCGAGGCAGGACAGGACAAAGCCCATCCACACTGCCTCGTGGCGTGTCCGCTTGTACGTCTCGCTGCTCCGGCCGGGACCGGCCTCGACTGTCTCAGGCTGCGCGCTGGCGTGCATGTGCGACTGGATCTTTCCCGCTTTGTCCGTTCGACAACTGTCCGAATCGGCGAACGGGCTCTCCTAGAGCAAGTTTGCCCGCAAATGAATCCCGTGCAGCACCCTCTTCCCGCGCGCGTGCGGCGAAGCGCGTTCCGCACCGCTGCCAAGCCCCGGGCGCGCGGCAGATCCGTCCGGTTGAGCAAGCGCCCGGCGGAGCAGGTGCCCCCCGCTGGGGTAAGCGTCGATTTATCGGAAAAGTGCTGGCAGGAGTGCACGGACTCGAACCGTGGGCCCTCGGTTTTGGAGACCGATGCTCTACCAACTGAGCTACACTCCTGCGGGCTCGGCGGCCTCTAATGGGAGACCGCCAGGATGGCAAGCGGGGATTTTCCAGTCAAACGCAATAGTGCGCGGCTTAGTGCACTGGCGCTCACGTTCTGCTAGCATGATGCCGTGCACGCCCCCCGGTCAAACCCGATCATCGAACCCGAACTGCTGATGCTCGCTTACCGAAGCGGGATATTTCCGATGTCGGACAGCCGCGACGATCCGGAGATCTTCTGGATCGAGCCGCGCCTGCGCGCCATCCTTCCGCTGGACGGACTTCATCTGTCGCAGTCCCTTGCCCGCACCCTGAAGCGCGGGAAGTTCGACGTGACCTGCAACCGCGCCTTCGCCCAGGTGATGGATGCCTGCGCGGCGCCGCGCCGCGGGGAGGCCGACGAGGAAGGCGGCAGCTGGATCAGCCATCGCATCCAGGCGAGTTACGAAAACCTCCACTTCCTAGGCCACGCTCACTCGATCGAGGTGTGGCGCGAAGGCGAACTGGTGGGCGGACTTTACGGTGTCGGCTTTGACCGGGTGTTCTGCGGCGAATCGATGTTCTCGACCGTTAGCGATTCATCGAAGGTAGCACTGTGCTGGCTAGTGGCGGCGCTGCGCCGGGCGGGCGCGACACTGCTGGACTGCCAGTTCCTCACCCCGCACCTCGCCTCGCTCGGGGCTGTCGAGATTCCCCAGAAGCGTTATCTTGCGCTGCTGCAGGCGGCGCAGGCGCACCATTCGGCCGATCACTCCTCGACCGCTGGTTCCTCGACCGGCTCGGGCTCTTCGGGAGTGGGAGTCGGCGCGGGCACCGGCTCCGCCGTCGGCGCCGCCGCGGGCGTGCCACCGTTGCCGGACGCCTTCGCAGCCCTGCTGGACGAAGCCGCTTCCGCCGGGCTTTCCTCTTCGCCCGGGAAGCTCATCGCGCAGCTCTTAACCCAGACGTCATAGACGGGATGCTCGACCACGTTGGCGCCGGGATTGTTCCTAAACAGCCAGCCGGAGAACACCTTGTGCCACGCCAGCTTCTCAGCCGTGGTGCGTCGCTGCTCGACGAAGACCTGCACGAAAGCGCCCTCTTCCTGAGGCCGTTCCCAGGGAAGCGTCTTCTCGCACGTAGCGACCTTCACGACGAGATTGCCGATACGCCGCGATTCGCCCGGCTTCATCACCAGGTTCTGAGTAAGGTTGTTGCGCTTGTTGAGCACGCCCAGCGTGACCACACGGTCCTTGTTGGGCGTTCCGATCTGCTGGCCCTGCGCCGCCTGAGCAGGCGCGGCCTGCATTCCGGCGATGGCGTCCGGCACGCTGGTGTCCTGCACTTCCGGTGCAGGTTCGCTGCCGCAGGCCGCAAGGACCGACAGCAGCGAAAGCGCCGTCGCAATCCTCAAGCGAGCCACGAGGGGAACCCTCAGGCTTCCGGGGACCAGGCTTCGTAGTCGCCCGTCGCGGCGGCGCGGCGGCCACCCCGCTCAAGCGCGCCCTGCGGACGGTACGCCGTTGCCGTGCCAGTGGCGTTGGGGGTGTAATCCACCTCCCAGATGCGCGGCGGCGGCAGATGGCTTTCGGGAACGCCGTCGTACTGGTGGTGCAGCCAGCCATGCCATTCGGCCGGAACGTTGCTGGCATCGTTGGCGCCGGCGTAGATCACCCACCGGCGGTCCAGCCCTTCAGCCGTCTTCACCTTGTCGTTCTTGGAACGATAGTACTTGTTGCCCTGTGAGTCGGTGCCGACATGCTCGCCGTTGCGCGAACTCCAGAGCGAGGTGCCGATGGTGGCGCCGTCCCACCAGGTGAAGATCTTGGACAGGATTCCCATGAGCCGCGCGTTAGCCCCGAACCCCCCTCCAAGGCAAGGGTGAAGAGGGGCCGAAACGCGGCTTCATCCACGAAGCGGGCGGTTTCGCCTCACCAGCGCACCTTGTCGCCAGCCTTGAGGCCCAGCTGGGCGGCACGCCCGCCGTTCAGCTCCAGCACCGCGGCGGCCACGCCGTCGGAACGGAGCGGTGTTTCGTCGTAAGGCACCGCTTCAGGAATGATGTTGAGAATGCGATGGTCGGGACCGATGAAGATGAGGTCGAGCGAGATCACCGTGTTATGCATCCAGAACGATGAGGGGCGCGGCGGCTTGTTGGGGAAGATCATGCCTTCGTTCTCGCCCATCTCGGTGCGGAACATCAGCCCCTTGGCCTGCTGCTCGGTCGTGGAGGCGACTTCCACCTGAAAGGTGTGCGTGCCGTTGGCCGAGGTTACCGTCAGCGGCACCACGGGCAGTCCGGATACGGGATGAACGGCCGGACGTGTGGCCGTCGGCTTCGCCGTCGCTTCATGCCCGGTCTGCGAACAGGCGGCGCAAGCCAGCAGGAGCGACAGAGCGGTGATGGAACGGGTCAGGCGCATTCAACAGTCTCCAAAGTCCGACTCGGCCCACTCCTCGAGGGCGTCGGCGTCATCGCTCTCGACGATCCGGCGCGCGATGTCGAGCGGGTGACCGGCACGCAACATCGCGGCAAGCTGCCGATCGCGCGTTTTCGGGTCGGCCAGGCCACGGCTCGTGGCGAGCGCGAAGGGGCCGAACCGCCTCCGCCGCGCCAGCACGAGCGCCGCGCGGCGCTGGTCCGCGACGGCTGGCCGCGCCTCGACCCGAAGCGCCTCCTCAACACCCGCCTGCCCGAGCGCCTCGCCTACCCGCCGCGCGCCATAGCCGCGCCGCAGCAGGCTCCCGGCCTTCATCCGTGCCCAGGCGGCATCGTCGATGTAGCCGCGCTCGCAGTACCGGGCGATGAGGGCGTCGAGGGGCGGCGCGTCCTCCCCGTCCCAACCCCGTTCCCGCAGCTTGCGCTGCAGATAACCGCGCAACTTGGCTTGCGTCGTGGCGAAACGCGCGACATAGGCCAGCGCCAGTTCCTCGAGGCGGGTGGGATTCAAGGGTGGTGGCCCACTGCGGTGGGAATTGCGACGCTTGTCCGACATGCTGCCCTATTCGTGCCACACTCAGGCAGGATTGGGGAGGGTGCGCGAGACCGCAACGGGACGCAACCATAGCCAACTCCGGTTCACAATGCGCCGGGTAAAAGCGCCGTCTCGTGAGAGTAACGGTATAACTACAACGGGTTAGAACATATGGCCGACACCATCGACGTGGTGCCGAATCTGGGGCAGGCACTCATCCCCACCCCGAACGAAGATACGCAGACGCGCATCTTCGCCGACTTCGCCACATTTGGCGACGCCCTGGATTATGCCGCTGAAGGCAAACGCGGGTTCAACTTCCATGACCCGCGCGGCACGCTGATCCGCGTCTATCCGTTTTCGGAATTACGCACGGACGCGCTGAAGGTTGCGCACGCTCTCGTCGCCCGCGGCGTGAAGAAGGACGACCGGGTCGCGCTCATTGCCGAGACCGGGGTCGATTTCGCGGCGCTGTTCTGCGGCGCCGTCTACGCCGGTGCCTGGCCCGTTCCCCTGCCGCTGCCCACCAGTTTCGGCGGCAAGGACAACTACATTGAACAGCTGGCCGTCCAGCTTTCCAGCTCGGACCCGGTGCTGCTGGTCGGCCCGGACGAGATCGGCGCGATGACCGCCGCCGCCGCCGAACGCCAAGGCTGCGCCCACGCCACCTGGGCGGATTTTGCTGCGAAGGACGCGCCCGAGGTAGAGCTTCCCAAGGCCTCGCCGGACGACATCTGCTATCTGCAGTACTCGTCGGGCTCCACCCGCTTTCCCCATGGCGTCGCGGTCACGCACAGCCAGTTGCTGGCGAACCTCGCCGCCCACAGCCACGGCATGAAGCTTGAACCCGGCGACCGCTGCATATCGTGGCTGCCGTGGTATCACGACATGGGCCTCGTCGGCTGCTTCCTCTCGCTGATCGCCAACCAGGTCTCGGGCGACTACCTCAAGACTGAGGATTTCGCCCGCCGTCCGCTCGCGTGGCTGGACCTGATCACGCGCAACGAGGGCACCTCTGTGTCCTACTCTCCGACCTTCGGCTACGATATCTGCGCCCGCCGCATCTCCAGCCAGAGCCCGGTGAGCGACCGCTTCGACCTGTCGCGCTGGCGCCTGGCCGGCAACGGCGCGGACATGATCCGTCCCGACGTGATGCAGAACTTCGTCAATGCCTTCGCCGACGCGGGCTTCAAGGCAAGCGCGTTCCTGCCCAGCTACGGCCTGGCCGAAGCGACCCTTGCCGTCACCATCATGCCGCCGCGCGAAGGCATCCGCGTCGAACTGGTCGAGGAAGAACGCTTGTCGGGCGCCCCGCGCGACCTCAGCCGCCCTGCCCGCTACCGCGCCATCGTCAACTGCGGAAAGCCGGTGCGCGACATGGAAGTCGTGATCCGGGGCGAGAGTGGCGACACCTTGAGCGATCACCAGATCGGCAAGGTCTGGTGCCGTGGCACCTCGGTCATGCACTCCTACTTCCGCGACCCGGAGGCGACGGCCGCCTGCATGGTCGACGGCTGGCTGGACACGGGTGACATGGGCTACATGGCCGGCGGGTACCTGTTCATCGTCGGCCGCGCCAAGGACATGATCATCATCAACGGCAAGAATCACTGGCCCCAGGACATCGAGTGGGCCGTGGAGCAGTTGCCCGGCTTCAACCATGGCGACATCGCCGCCTTCTCGGTGGAAATGGACAACGGCGAGGAAGCGCCGGCGGTGCTGGTTCACTGCCGCGTCTCCGATCCGGTCAAGCGCGTGGAACTGCGTGACCTGATCCGCGACAAGGTGCGCTCAATCACCGGCATGAACTGCGTGGTGGAACTGGTTCCACCAAAGAGCCTGCCGCGCACCAGTTCGGGCAAGCTCAGCCGTGCCAAGGCCAAGAAGCTCTACCTTTCCGGCGAGATCGAGCCGTTCAAGCTCGCGGCCTGACCGCTCGCCCAAAGCAAGCGTTCAAGGCGGGGTTCCGAAAGGAGCCCCGCCTTTTTCGTGCGCTGGAACAAAGAAGGAAGGCATGGCTTTCTTTCCTGCCATGTCGACCGACAGCACGTCCGTGAAGCCACCGTACGGCATCGACCCCGTACACTGCGAGGTTTCCCCCGCCTCCCGCTGGCGCACACCCTTGGCCGCGCTGGTCTTCCTGGCGGTACTCGGCAGCGCCCTGATGGGCTGGCTGGGCGGCGGTTCGCCCGAAGTGACGGAATACCGCGCGCGTGATGCCAGGGCGGTGATCGAATACGAACCGATCCTGCGCAGCGGCAACTGGTTTGAAACCGTTGTCACCGTGACGCCGGCGGTGGACGTCGAGGATCTTGTCGTCGCCGTCGACGATACGCTCTGGCGCGGGATGAGCATCGACACGCTGGTTCCCGACGCCGAGAGCGCCGAGGCGCTAGACGGTCGTTACGCCTATCACTTCGGGAAAGTGAAGGCCGGTGAAGCCTTCAGACTCAAGATCGACGGGCAAATACAACCACGCGCCCTTCGGACGCTATCCGGTAGCATGGAAATCAGGGACGGCGAACGCCCCCTGCTCGCCGTCCCGGTCAAGGTGACGGTGCTGCCCTGATGGAACCATCCTGATGGAGATCGTGATCCGCGCCTCAGTGATGTTCGTAGTGGTCTATGTGCTGCTGCGGCTGATGGGCAAACGCGAGTTGGGCCAGATGGCGCCATTCGAACTGCTGTCCCTGATCGTGACCGGCGATCTCATCCAGCAGGGCGTGACACACCAGGACTTCTCGCTAACAGGGGCGACGCTGGCGATCTTCACTTTCGCGGCCTGGAGCTTCGTCATGGGCATCGTCTCGCACCGGTTCCCCAAGGCGCGCCGGGGGCTGAAAAGCCGGCCCGTGGTGCTGGTCCGCGATGGGCGCCTGCTGAAGGGCAATCTCGATGAGGAGCGGATCGACGACGCCGAACTCGCCGTCGAGATGCGGCTTGCGGGGCTATCCAGCCTGCGCCAGATAGCCTGGGCCATCCTTGAACCGGAAGGCAAGATCAGCTTCATTCGGAAGGACGATTCCGAACCGGACCAGCGCTATGCGGACGAAGAGACGCTCTCGGCCTGATCCCATCTCGGCATCGGCGGCAGGACCAGGAGCAAGGCCCCGCCCACGACGCAGCCGATCGCGCCCGTCCAGAGAAATGGCTCATATCCGCCCGTCACGTCATAGACTTTTCCCGCCAGCCACGGCCCCAGTCCGGAAGCGAGAGCCACGAGGGCGGACATGACGCCGTAGATCATGCCGAAGTTGCGCAGACCCGCATAGCCTGCGGTGAGGAACGCGGTAATCTGTGTCTTCGATCCGGCCGCATAGCCGTTGATGATCAGCGCTATGATCAGCGCCGGCATCGAATGCAGAAACCAGATCAGCACCACGAAGGTGACGGCCGTGACGCCCATGGTCAGGCTGCCGGTCCAGTTCGGGCGGAAGCGGTCGAGCAAGGCGCCGGTTACGAGTTTTCCCACGATGCCCGCGATCCCGCCCAGCGAAAGGAGCCAGGCTGCTTCCGATCGCGCCACTCCCGCCTCGGTGAGGATGGGGAACAGATGAATGGCCAGCCCGATCGTCATCATCATGACGATGAAGGAGGATAGCGCCACCTGAAGGAGGGCACGGCTTCGCCACGCTTCATGCCTGTGAAGCCCCGGAATGGCGGCGCCCCTTGACTTGTCACCGGCAGGCTGCCGGTCGTGCAAATCGTGCAGGAACAGCCAGCACAGGAGCAGGGTAACGCCTCCCCAGCCAAGGCCGAACCATACGTAGGCGGCTCGCCAGCCGAAGCTTTCGATCAGCATGTTGCCGAGCGGCGGCACCAGGGTCTGGGCGATGGCTGGCCCGGTCACGGCCAGGCCAAGAGCAAGGCCACGCCCCTTGCTGAAGGTTCCGGCCACGGCCGTGGTCCAGATGGTCGACTTAATGGAGGTGAGGATCAGTCCGAAGACGATCCACATCACGATCCACTGCGTCGTCGAACCATTGGCGAAGGCAAACATGCAGGTCGCTGCCATCGTCGTCACGACACCGGGGATGCCGAGCCGCCGCGATCCGAAGCGGTCGATCAGCGCGCCGTAGAAGGGAGACAGAAGCGCGGTCACGGCCGTTGCGATGGCAGGCCCCATCGAGAGCGTGGCACGGTCCCACCCGAAGTCCCGCTCGAGCGGTTCGATGAACAGCCCGGTTGCTGAAATCACGACCGAAAAGAACGAGAAACCGCCACTGCCGCCAGCACTACCGGCCAGCCGCGCTTCCACTCCTGCGATGCACCTGTCTCGCCTGTCGCCATCCATCGTTCTCCCGAGGAGCGAACCTAGGCGAAACGGCGAAAAGTCCAATCGCCGCGACGATGGTGCAGCGGCGCGAAATCAGATCTGCCTGTGAAGCTCCAGATAATCGCTCGGAATACGAAGAGCTTCGGCTGCCACCTGCGTCTCGCGCAGGAACAGCACCAGGGCGAGCAGGAGCAGCACGATGGCCGCAAGAAACGTAATGGCAGCGGCGGTATGCCATTGCAGGCCGCTCAACCCGGAGAGGAAGAGAACGGCCACCGTGATCCCGATCGCGAGAGCCGAGAGCACCATGAGGCGCACGGCATGCGTGATCAGCGTCATGCGCCGGTCCACCAGCCGCAGTTCGCTGACGATCATGTCGTGCTCGATGCCATGCGTACTGCCGTGCCGTTCCTGCAGGTTGCGCGCACGGTCCACCACCCGGCCGAGGCGGCTTGAGAGGATGTTCAGGATATTCCCTATGGCCACCAGAACGAAGACCGGTGTCAGGGCAAGTTGAATGGTCTGGACGATCATGCCGTCAGTCATGCAATCCTATGCGGCGATTGGACAGGCCCTCGCCAGAAGGCAGACGCCCTTATCCGCAAATCGCACGTCCGACAGCCCTGCCGCCAGTGCGCATCCGCCCGGCGCGACAGTGTCGCCGCCGATCTGCACGCTTCCTTGGCGCGGGATCACCAGAAGCGCGTCGGGGTAGCGAGCCGCCACCGCGTCCGAGGGGGCGCCTTCGATCTGGTCCAGGAGGAAGAGAGGACCGTCGACAAGAGTGAGGGATCCATGTTCCGGAACATGCTTGTGCCAGGTGTCCAGCGAGTACGGCTCCCCCCGCGCGACAGCGATGCCCTCCTCCAGATGCAACTCGCGGGGGCGGCCGTAGTCATAGAGCCGGTACGTGATGTCGCTGTTCTGCTGCACTTCGATCAGGCTGACGCCAGCTCCGATCGCATGAACAGTGTTCGCCGGAATGTAAAAGAAGTCACCCGGTGAGACATCGTGCCACGTCATCAGCTGTTCGATCGAGCCGTCGAGCGCTGCGGCGCGCATGGCGTCGCCGCCGATCTCCTGTTCAAAGCCGATCCCCAGCTTCGCCCCGGGCTCCGCGTCGACGATGAGCCAGCATTCCTCCTTGCCCTGAAGGCCCAGCCCCTTGGCGAGCGTCTGCGCATCCGATGGGTGAACCTGCACCGACAGCGCCTCGCTGGTGAAGATGTACTTGACCAGCAGGTCCGGCAGGGCGGCGGGCGGCTCGAACCAGATCTCCCCGATGCGCTTGCCTTCCGGTGCCGCGAACGGCGCAGGCAGGACATCCTTGCCCCAAGGCTTCTCGACCTGGCGAATGGGGAGCGACGCGGGAGGACCATCAACAGGCATCGGCAGGGTACTCACTGATTCTTGGCGCCGAATAGGTTTCCGACTTTCTGTACGCCTGCAACCGTGGTGATCATGATGTCGTTCCCGTCGACAACGACAATCACATCCTCAAGGCCGATGAGCGAGACGCGTGGCCCGTCGCTGTCGACCAGCACGTTGCGGCAGTCCACCATCTCCACCTCACCCGCGCCCCGAACGGAGTTGCCGTTCCCGTCGCGCTCCAGCGCATCGTGGAGCGCCTGCCAGTTGCCGATGTCGGACCACTCCATATCGGCCGGCACCATCGCGGCGCGATCCGTGTTCTCCATGACGGCGTAGTCGACAGAGACGCTGGGCACCCTGCCGAAGACCTCTGCATCGGGATGGAAG
The DNA here is from genome assembly GCF_002916655.1 of Novosphingobium sp. HII-3. Taxonomy (GTDB): domain Bacteria; phylum Pseudomonadota; class Alphaproteobacteria; order Sphingomonadales; family Sphingomonadaceae; genus Novosphingobium; species Novosphingobium panipatense. The sequence goes on along the minus strand of NZ_PPSM01000014.1, from coordinate 552,735 downwards.
CGGCGGCCGTCTTCCTGACCACGCGCGACCGCCTCCGCCACCCCGGCCGCGACCTCCGGCCGGTGCGCACCCAGCTCCTCAAGGAAGTCTTTGACGCGGAAGGCAAAGATGCCCCCGTTCCACGCATAGATCCCTTCAGCCAGGAAGGCTTTCGCCCGCTCGAGGTCCGGCTTCTCCACGAACTGCGCGGTGCGAAAGCCGCCTGCACCGCTGCCGACCGCGATGGACTCGCCGCGCTTGAGGTAGCCGAAGCCGGTTTCGGGAGCCGTCGCCTCGATACCGAAGGACACGAGCCAGCCGTCCGCCGCAAGTTCAGCGGCCGAGCAGGCGGCTGCGGTGAAGGCGTCGGCATTGCCGATATGATGGTCGCTCGGGCAGACCAGCATTACCGCATCCTCCGGCAGGCGGCATGCGGCAAGGGCGATCGCCGCGGCCGTGTTGCGTGCCGAAGGCTCGACGATGACCTGCGCGCCTTCCACGTCCCCAAGCTGCGCTTCCACATGAGCCAGGTGCTTGTGCCCGGTCACCACCACCGGAGGCGAGAACCCGCCGGACGCGGGGCAGCGCGCCAGTGCCGCTTCGAACAGGGTCTTGTCCCCGACCAGCGGCAGGAATGGTTTGGGCATCGCGGCGCGGCTACGCGGCCAAAGACGCGTGCCGCTGCCACCACAGAGAATTACCGGTACGATCATGGGCATGAAGGAGGTGCTCGTCTGATGACGTTTCAGGGTTGTGCTTAATAGTCGCAGGTCGACCGGATGCAACGTTACAGCTTGTTCAAGGTTTCAGTAAAACCATCGCTGACGCCATCGAAAGACAGCTTCTACGGGGTTGCCCTCATTGTCTAGCGCCGGCCGGAAGCGGAACCGCTGGGTGGCAAGGGCGCAGGTTATGCGATCCGCCTCCGGATCGCCACTGGGCTGGACAACCCGGCACTCAGAAACCCGCCCATCCTTTCCGACCGAGATGTCGATGATGACCGACGAACCGATACGACGGTCACGACCAGCTCGCGGGTAGTCCCTTGCCGAGTTTATGTCGCCCGCGATCTTGACGGTCGGGCTGGAACGGCCGCCACCGCCTTGTCCCGCACCGCGACGCCCGGCCCCCGTACCCAAGCCGCTTCCGGAAGCGCCCGTGCCCTCGCCCTGCGCAGCCGCACCGGCGGCGTTCTCACGCCCCTGCCCTGGTACCGGCGGCGCCTGCGTCGGACGGACGATCACTTTCGCTGGGGGAACAGCAGCCTCGCGGGGGTCGGCCCTGCGACCGGCAGCAGCGGCCACTCCTTCGTCCCGTGGTGCAGCGCTGCTGGGGGACTGCGTTGAAGGCGCAGGCGTGGGTGATGGAGGAAGCGGAGCCTCGATCGTGAAAGCCTGCGTTACGGATCGGCTGACCCGTGCCACGAAATCTGGCGTGAAAGCGCGTATCAGTCCCGCAACGACAAGGATGTGCATGAGCAGAACGACAGCCATCACGCCCCACCGTGGCCGAGCCTGTGGCCTTCCCGCTCGAGGGCGGTCACGCATCACCCGCGGTGCAACGCAGGTCTGAGGCACCGATCGGCAGGGGTCGGCCACGACATGTGCCCACCTTGTCCCCTGCACGCGTCCTTTCGAGTGAATGGCACGGGCGCTGACCTCCACGAAGAGAACGGAACGGCGCTGACCAGCTGGATGTTCCCGTCGAAACGCCTGCGCTCTGGCCACACTTCGATCAGCTTTCGGCGAACGTGTAAGGCTGCGCCGCGCGGCGATAGTCATCCGCCAGCACATCGCGACCAATGGGCGGAACGGAGCGTGCGGTGCATTCGGCGCGTTGGCACAGCCGGCACGTCACGCCTATCGGCGTGCCGGGCACCGTGGCTTGCCCTGTGGCCTGCGCATAGACGAGCCTGCCCGCCTCTTCCGCCGCGCAGGCCAGCGCGACGGCCCGCATGACGCGTGTACCGCCGTAGGCGGCAGCGCCGCCTGTCACGGTCCGCGCGATCGAGAAGAACCGCTCGCCTCCCGGGAGCTCGAGCCACTGGGGAACGATTTCGCCCGGCCGGCGGAACACCTGATGGACGCTCCACAAGGGGCACCCGCCGCCGTGCGCTGCGAACGGGAATCCGGCCCCGTCAAGCCGTTTGGACACGTTTCCCGCCTCGTCCACACGGATGAAGAAGAAGCCCACCCGCTCATCACCCGGGCGCTGCAGCGTCGTGAGGCGATGCGCCACCTGCTCGAAGCTGGCCCCGAAAAGTGCTGAGAGAGCGTCGATGTCGTAGCGCCGCTGTTCGACGGCGCGGGCGAAGCGGCCATAGGGCATCACGATGGCGGCCGCCGCGTAGCCCGCCAGGGCGCGCAGCAGCAGCGTAGCCGTCGTGCGGCTGGAAAAGCTGTCCCCCCGGATCGTCTGCTTGATCTCGGAACGCAGCGCCGTGTGCGCGATGTGCGTCGCGATCTGAAAAGACCGGCTGGCGGCATCCAGCGTGTCGGCAATCAGCAATTGCTGGTTGTGGCGGTCGAAGCGCCGGAGCGAATCGACCAGCACCTCGGGCGGCAGGAAGCGCACCCGCACGGCCTTGCCCGCGAGCCATTCAATGGCCCCGCCGGCCTTCTCGATTTCGGACGCCAGTTCCTCGGCACGGGTGTCGAGATCATGGAAGTAGTTGCGGTTGGCGGCCAGGAAGCGCTGCGCCTCGCGCACCGGTTCGTTCTCGTCCGCCAGTGGACCTGCAGCCCTCTGTTCGGCAAGCGCCTGCGCCTCGCGCGTGTACGCCTGATGCAGCCGAAGCAGCGCTTCCGAAACGCCCGGGAAGCTCATCGCAAGATCGGCCACTTCGAGCCGGGGCAGGTCTATGTCGGCGAACAGCGGATCGCGCAGCACGTCCGTCAGTCGACGGGCGTAATCCTCGCCGCCGTCGCCGGCTATGTCGGCCATGTCGAGCCGATAGGTCCGCGCCAGCCGCACCAGCATGTCCGCCGTTACCGGCCTTTGATTACGCTCCAGCAGGGCGACGTAGCTGGGGGATATCTGCAGATCGTCCGCCATGGCCTGCTGGGTCAGGCCCAGTTCCCGCCGCAGGCGCCGCAGTCTGGGGCCGAGATAAAGCGGGCGATTGTCTGCCAAAGTTCTGAGCTTTCCCATCGTCTATACAGGGCCTTGTCACTACCACACAACTTTACAAGGAACATCTGTAAAGTTTGACAACAGCACCTTGGCAGCGGTTCCTTCGCTGCGTTGCGGCGCCTAACTCGAAGGCATCAGATGCAACCGCCTTCCGCAAAGGGAACCGAATCGTGACTTACCAGAGCAAGATCATCGAGGCCGACGCCACGATCGACACAGAGCCGACCTGGAACGGGATCGAGGCGGAGTCGGTTGCGCGCATGCGCCTGCAGAACCGCTTCCGGACCGGCCTCGACATCGCCCGCTACACGGCTCGCATCATGCGCGAGGACATGGCCGCTTACGATCGCGATCCGGCCAGCTACACGCAGTCGCTGGGCTGCTGGCACGGTTTCATCGGCCAGCAGAAGATGATCTCCATCAAGAAGCACTTCGGCACGACCAAGGGTCGCTACCTCTATCTGTCCGGCTGGATGGTCGCCGCGCTGCGTAGCGAATTCGGCCCGCTGCCCGACCAGTCCATGCACGAGAAGACGAGCGTTCCGGCGCTGATCGAGGAACTCTACACTTTCCTGCGCCAAGCCGACGCCCGCGAACTGGGCATGATGTTCCGCGACCTCGACAAGGCCCGCGACGCCGGAGACGAGATCGAGGCCAAACGCATCGAACATGCCATCGACGGCTACGAAACGCACGTCGTGCCGATCATAGCCGACATCGACGCGGGTTTCGGCAACGCCGAGGCGACCTACCTCCTCGCCAAGAAGTTCATCGAGGCCGGTGCCTGCTGCATCCAGATCGAGAACCAGGTCTCCGACGAGAAGCAGTGCGGCCACCAGGACGGCAAAGTCACGGTCCCGCACGAGGACTTCATCGCGAAGATCCGCGCGATCCGCTACGCCTTCATGGAACTGGGCGTCGACGAGGGGGTGATCGTGGCGCGCACCGACTCTCTGGGCGCGGGCCTGACCAAGCAGATCGCTTTCACCCGGGAGGCGGGCGACATCGGCGACCGGTATAACAGCTTCCTCGACTGCGAAGAGGTCGACCCCTCGGCCGTCGGCCACGGCGCTGTCCTCATCAGCCGCGACGGCAAGCTGATGAAGCCGAAGCGCCTGCCCAGCAACCTCTACCAGTTCCGCCCGGGAACCGGCGAGGACCGCTGCGTACTCGACTGCATCCAGTCGCTGCAGAACGGGGCGGACCTGCTCTGGATCGAAACCGAGAAGCCGCACATCGGCCAGATCGGCGGCATGGTCAGCCGCATCCGCGAGGTGATCCCCAACGCCAAGCTGGTCTACAACAATTCGCCCAGCTTCAACTGGACGCTGAACTTCCGCCAGCAGGTGTTCGACGCCTGGGAAGCGGCCGGAAAGGACGTGTCATCCTACGATCGCACGAAGCTGATGAGCGTGGACTACGACGGCACGGCGTTGGCGGACGAAGCCGACGAGCGCATCCGCACCTTCCAGAAGGACGCGGCGCGCGAGGCGGGCATCTTCCATCACCTCATCACCCTGCCGACGTACCACACCGCCGCGCTGTCGACCGATAACCTGGCGAAGGAATACTTCGGCGAGGCAGGCATGCTCGGCTACGTCAAGGGCGTGCAGCGCCAGGAAATCCGCCAGGGTATTGCCTGCGTGAAGCACCAGAACATGGCCGGCTCCGACATCGGGGACGACCACAAGGAGTACTTTGCCGGTGAAGCCGCCCTCAAGGCAGGCGGCGCACACAACACGATGAATCAGTTCGCCGCCTGAGGCGCACCGATCCGGAGGAAGCCGGGGGTCACCCCCGGCCAGGGGAAGCAACCCGCACAGCAAGGAAAGGATACAGCATGACGACCATGACCGCCGAACCGAGCCGCGCGCGCGCGGTGCTCTCGAACGAGGACTTCAAGCTTCTTCAGGAAGCCGTCCTGTTCTACCTCAAGGCGCATGAGGACGACCCGATCTCGTCCAAGTACTCCAATCTCTACCATCGCCTCGGCAGCGCCGGCCGCCGCTGAGACCGTTCTTGAAGTTTTCCTGGGGAGGAAAGCTTGGCCCGTCGCACCTGTGTGCGGCGGGCCATTTGCATGCGCGGCCCCTCGTTCGACGAGGGTTGTGCGATGAACAAACTTTAATCGGCTAAGATATTGGAAAAGGCCGGGCACCTTCTCCTCCAGCAGGACTTGATAGAGCAAAAATTAACCTTTTCGCTTCTAGCCTGCTTCAAACATATGGGGATCTGCGTGTACTTGGGGCTATCTGACGAGACAGCGGGCAATCAACACCCGGACGGACCCGCGCATGGCGACGGACTACTGGCGCTGGATACCGCCCTGGAAGCGGCATCGCTCGCCGAAACCCGCTTGCGCGAGGCCATCGAGGCGATACCGCAGGGCATTGTCTTCCTCGACGAACATGACCGCTACATTCTCTGGAACGAAAAGTACGCGCAGATCTACGAGCGGTCGGCCGACCTGCTTCAGCGCGGCGCCAAGCTGAGCGATACGCTGCGGATCGGCATCGCCCGGGGCGACTACCCGGAAGCGATCGGCCGTGAAGAAGAGTGGCTGGAAGACCGCATCGCCCGCCTGCGCGATCCCGGTCGACGGCATGAGCAGTGGCTGTCGAGCGGACGCTGCATCATGATCGAGGAGCGCCGGCTGGCGAGCGGCGGGACCATTGGCGTGCGGGTGGACATCACCGACCTCAAGCAGAAGGAAGCGGCCTTTCGCCTGCTGTTCGAGCGCAATCCCCTGGCGATGTTCGTCTACGACCACGAAACGAGATGCATCCGCTCTGCGAACGATTCGGCCTGCACTCTGTTCGGATATGACAGCACGGAAATGACCGGCCTGCCTGCGCAGAGGCTCTTCCCCGAGGACCTGTGGCACGCGGCGGACGACCTGCTTTCTTCGGACCGCAGCGATACGGCCGACTGCTGGAGCATGCTGCGTCGGGACGGCAGTTCCATCGACGCGGTCATCTCGACCCGGACTTCCGATCAGCCGGATTTCTCCGGCACGATCGTCTCGATCTTCGATGCGACGGAGCGCCGCCGGATCGAGCAGCGCATGGCGCACATGGCGCGCCATGACGAGCTCACGGGGCTCGCCAATCGCTCCTACTGCCGTCAGTATCTGAGCGAACTGCTGGAGAACGCCGGGCCGATGGAACGGGTCACGGTGGCGTTCGTGGATCTCGACCACTTCAAACCCGTGAACGACACCTACGGGCACCACTTCGGTGACATTCTCCTCACCGAGGCGGCCCGGCGTATGGGCGACCTGATCCCGCCCGGCTCGCTTCTGTGCCGCATCGGCGGAGACGAGTTCGCGGTGATCTTCCATCGCTGCAGCCAGACTCAGGCGGAACTCGTGGCCAAGTCCATCGTGACCACCTTGTCCGAGCCCTTCTTCGTTCAGGGTCACATCATCCACATCGGCGCAACGATCGGTTTCGCGGCCGCCCCGCAGGACAGCCGCGACACCGAGACGCTGCTTCGCTACGCCGATCTCGCGCTCTACGCCGCAAAGGGTGAGCGGCGCGGAACCTGCCGCAGCTTCGAGGCGGCCATGGATGCCGCCGCGCAGGAGAAGAACCGGCTTGAGAAGGACCTGCGGAGGGCGGTTAGCGAGAACCTGCTCGAGGTGCATTATCAGCCGATCGTCGATCTCGAGAGCGGCGCCGTCGAATGCTACGAAGCCCTGCTGCGCTGGCACCATCCGGAGCGCGGTGCGGTGGCGCCCGACATCTTCGTTCCCCTGGCCGAGGAGATCGGCCTGATCGACCAGATCGGCCGCTTCGTACTGACCAGCGCCTGCAGCGCGGCGATGGCCTGGCCCTCGCACATCAAGGTTTCCGTCAACGTCTCCCCGCTCCAGTTCCGCAACGGCAACCTTCTGAGCACCGTCATCAGCGCCCTGTCTACGACCGGACTGGCCGCCGAGCGGCTCGAACTGGAGATCACCGAGGCCGTGCTCATGGAGAAAGGGCCGCGCCCGGCCGCGATAATCCGGAACCTGCGCGCATTCGGCATCGGCATTTCGCTGGACGACTTCGGCACCGGCTATTCGTCGTTGAGCTATCTGCTCAACTACCCCTTCACGAAGATCAAGATCGACAAATCCTTCATCCTCAACCTCAATCACGAAGCGAGCTCGCGCGCGGTCATCCGCGCGGTCATCGGGCTCGGCCGCAGCCTTGGCCTGACCGTCACGGCTGAGGGGATCGAGCGCGAGATCGAGCGGGACTACCTGCGCGAAGAAGGCTGCACGCAAGGGCAAGGCTACCTGTTCGGCAAGGCCGCCCCGCCCCCGGTCTCGTCCTCGATGGCCTCCCGGTCGGCGGCCTGAACCCTCAGGCCACGATCGCGCGGCGGCAGAACTCCCAGAGCTCGCCGGCCAGTCCCTCGCGCTCGCTGCGATCGGCAACCGTGCCTTGCTCCTCGGCCAGGAGGACGGTGTGGATGGTTGTGGAGATCAGGTTGTAGATCAGCCGCGCCTGAAGCTGCGCATCGGCCTTGCGAAACACGCCTTCCGCCATGCCCCGGCTGACGTGCCCGGCCATGACGTCGAGCAAGGGTTCCAGCGCGGAGTTCAGTTCGGCCGGGCGTGTCTGTGCCAGCCGAAGGTGCTCGCGGCTGAGCGCCGCCCCGCGCCGGTTCGCTCCGGCCTGTCCCCGGCCCAGCTGGCCCATGACGATGCCGGTCACGATGGCCCGAAGTGCTTCCACCGGTTCCGGTATCTGCGCAGTGATCGTGCGAAAGTACAACGCCGCCGCGCGCAGTGAATTGTCGAAGACGGCAAGCACCAGATCGTCCTTGCCCTGGAAGCGTTCGTAGAAGGCGCGGCGCGCGAGACCCGCCCTCGCCAGAACCGCGCGGATCGTCAGCCCCTCCAGCCCGCCTTCGTCAAGCAGGTCATAAGCAGCGCGGATGAGCGCGTTCGTGCGTTCGCAGTCACCATCGGGGTATCCCGACGCCGGCAGCAGAAGAGGAGGAGCGGCATATGGCATCGCCTTTGTCCGCTACGCGCCGCAGCGGCGCCGGTCCAGTCCCCCGAACGGGCCCAAGAGCATCGGCAGGGCGATTGACTTGCTCCACTGTGAAAGGCTAAAAGTCGAGAACAGCGTTCTCGCGAAAAACGATAAGAGAGGGATCATGCCGCAGGTTACTTACGTCGATCACGACGGTCACGAAACACGCGTCGACATACCTGTTGGCGAAAACGTCATGCGCGGGGCGCTCTACAACGGGATCGAGGGGATCGTCGGCGAATGTGGCGGTGGTCTCTCCTGCGCCACCTGCCACTGCTACATCGACGAGGACTGGACCGACACGGTGGGCGGCCCCTCGTCCGAGGCCGAAGCCGAACTTCTGGAATCCGCGTCCGGAGAAATCCGCCCGACCAGCCGCCTCTCCTGTCAGGTGGAGATCACGCCGGCTCTCGACGGGCTCGTGGTCCATCTCCCCGAAACGCAGTTCTGAGAAAGGCCGAGCCGATGCCGATCGATGCCGCAAATCCGGTTCCGCCCAGCTTCCCCCGCCATGTCGGCATGGATCAGGTGCCCGACCATGTCCCACCGGAACTGATCCGCCAGTCCGGTCTCACCGTGGGCCCGGACTTCCTCGCCAATCCGCACGACTTCATGGCCGCGCTCCACGAAAAGCAGCCGCCGATCTATTATGACGTCAGTCCGATGGGGAACATGTGGCACCTCATCAAGCATGAGGATGCGCTGTTCGGCCTGCGCCATCCGGAGATCTTCTCCAACGAAGGCGCCACTCCGTTTCCGCGGGATCCGAACGACTACTTCTATTTCATTCCGATCGAGATCGACCCTCCGCACCACCGCAAGTACCGCAACATCGTCGATCCGGTGTTCTCGCCCCAGGGCGTACTCAAGCTGGAAGGGCAGATCCGCCAACGCGCGAACGACCTGATCGACGCCATTGAGGCGAAGGTCGCAGCCGGCGGCACCTGCGAGTTCACGGAGGACTACGGCCGCCCTCTTCCGGTCTCCGTCTTCCTCGACATCATGGGCCTTCCGCAGAACATGCGCGACGAGTTCGTGGACTGGGCGGTCAAGCTCCTGCACTCCAACGATCGCGCCATCATGGCGGACTCGATGCAGAAGATCACCGCGTATCTCAAGCAGGCAATCGAGGAGAAGAAGGCAAACCCGGACGACGGCGTCGTCAGCCGCATCGCCCATGCCACTCCGGACGGGCAGCCGCTCTCCGACAAGGAGATCTTCGGCTTCGTCTGCTTCCTGTTCATCGGCGGGCTGGACACCGTCTTCGCGACGCTGAACAACATCTGGCTCTATCTTGCGCAGAACCCGGACAAGCTGGCCGAAATACATGCACGCCCGCAGGATATCGACAAGATCGTCGAGGAACTGCTGCGCCGCTGGTCGGTGACCTTCTCAGGCCGCGTCCTCGACAAGGACTTCGAAATGCGTGGCATCCAGATGAAGAAGGGGGACCGCGTCACCTTCGTCCTGCCGGCCTGCAACTTCGATCCGGAGGTTTTCCCCAATCCGAAGGATGTTGACTTTGACCGTCCGCGCAAGACGATCCTGGCTTTCACGGTCGGCGTGCACAGCTGCATGGGCGCGCATCTCGCCCGTCTCGAAGTGAAGATCGCGCTTCAGGAATGGCTGAAGCGCATTCCAAGCTTCTCAGTCAAGCCTGGCACCCAGATCGAATACCGCCCTGGCGGCGTGATCGGGCCGGAGCACCTGCCGCTCGTCTGGTAACGCTGTGTTGATCTCCCGCCGGGCAGTACCGCCGGGAAGTTGCTGCGCGGGCCTGAACAGAACAGGTTTTCGGCAGAAGTGATAGCAAGCGGCACAATTCCGCTTTCCCAAACACTCATTCTTGTGCAAGGTGGCCGGGAAAGGTTCTTCGGACCTTACCGGTGTTGGGAGAGAGCGCGCCGGGGATGACTAGTTCACTCCGGCGCGCCGATTTCTTCTCGCAACTGCAGCATCATCTAAAATCCGCGTCCTCGCCCTGAATAGTCGCACGTTTCGGGACTGATGCAAGCGTTCTTTTCCGCCGTTCATCCGCTTGGGCCCGCTTCGCTTTTCGCGCTGCACCATCGACGCGGCAGCAAACGGCAGCCCGCCTGAAAGCAGGAAGCGATTCGAATCGGTCAGAACTGAACACGGGCGAGCCGCCGCGGCACCTTGCGCGCTGTCCTTGCCCTGGATAGAGCCGGTCGCCGTTATGCCGCCGGGATCGCCCTGTCCTTTCCCGGCGTATCCTTCGCCCCACCGGCGGCGCTGATCGAGCCCCTTCTTCCATGAACATGTCCCGCCAGCTCTGGTCTCTCGCCCTGCCCGCAATGTTGACGAACGTGGCGACGGCTCTCTTCGGGCTGGCGGACATGTGGGCGATCGGCCGGCTTGGCGATGCTCCGGCTCAGGGCGCGGTCGAGCTGGGGGCCAAGTTCATGCTCGGCCTGCTCAACGTGTTCAACTTCCTGCGCACCAGCACCGTGGCGCTCACCGCGCAGGGAAGCGGCCGCGGCGATACGCAGGCAGGCGCAACGCTTGTCCGCGCGGCCGGTGTCTCGCTGGCGATCGGGCTGGTCCTGCTGGTCGCGATGCCCCTGACCATCCCCCTCGGCCTCGACCTGCTGGGAGCGGAAGGCGCGGTCCGCACGGCGGCAAGCCGCTACATAGAGGTGCGATACTGGGCCGGGCCGGTGTGGCTGCTGAACTGCGTCCTCGTGGGTTGGATGATCGGGCGGCGCAAGGTCCGCCAGGTCCTCGCCGTCGAGATCATCGCTAACGTCGTTCACATCGCGCTGGACCTCCTCCTCGTCCTCGTTGCCGGGTGGGGCGTCACCGGCGTGGCGGTCGCGACGCTGGCCTCGGAACTCCTCAAGTTTGCGCTGCTGGCCGTCCTGATGACGCGCGAGGGGGCAGTGCCTGCGTGCGCCGCAGCCATCCGGCGCAGGAGCACCTGGGCGCGGCAGGAGCTGGCGCCCCTGTTCGCCCTCAACCGCGACCTGTTCGTGCGCACGCTGCTGCTCACCGGCTCGATCCTCCTGTTCGCACGAACCGGTGCCGAGGGCGGTCCCGTGACATTGGCGGCCAACGGCGTGCTGTTCCAGCTGTTCATGCTTTCCACCCTGCTGCTGGACGGCTTCGAGAGCGGTGCGCAAGTCCTGTGCGGGGAAGCGAGCGGCGCGGGCTCACGGCGGCGCTTCACCGATGCCTTGAAAGCTGCCCTTGTCTCGGGCGGCGCGATGGGACTGGTGGTGGCGATCGTCTACGCGCTGGCGGGCCCGGCGCTGGCCGGGGCGTTCAGCACCGACCCGCAGGTAATCGCGGCGACCGCGCGTTACGCTCCCTGGATCGCGCTTCTGCCCCTCCTCGGCGTCTGTTCGTTCGTGTTCGACGGGGCTTTCGTAGGGGCGGGATGGACGCGAGCGATGCTGGGGACGATGACCGTAGCCATTGCCGCTTACCTCGTGGCCCTCGCAGCGCTGCGGCCTTTAGGCAACCACGGGCTCTGGGCTGCCTTTGCCGTGCTTTTCGCCAGTCGCGCGCTGGCGCAGGCGGCTGTCCTGCCCGGCCTGGTCCGCCGCAGCTTCAGCGCTTCCTGAACACCAGCATCAGGTTATTGGCCGGCATCTCGACGCATCGGTCCAAATCGAGCCTCTGCTCCTGCGCGCAGTGGCTGACCGCCTCGACCGTGCGCAGTCCCCAGGCTGGATTGCGCCGCCGCAGCTCCTCGTCGAAGGCCTGATTGCTGGGCTCCAGCGCACGACCTTCCCGCCGGTAGGCCCCGTATAGGACAAGCGGGCTGCCGCTGCGCAGGAGCCGTCCCGCTCCCGCCATCAAGCCCTCGGTAGCTGCCCATGGGCTGATGTGGACCATGTTGATGCACACGATCGCCTGCGCCTCCTCGACGGGCCAGGTCGAGGCGGACGCGTCCAGGGCGATCGGCGCGAGCAGGTTGGGCAGGGCCGCCTGCTCACGCCAGGCGGCAATGGATGCCCGCGCCTCCGCATCCGGATCGCTCGGTTGCCATGTCAGTTGCGGCAGGGCGGCGGCGAAGTGGATGGCGTGCTCCCCCGTCCCGCTCGCGATTTCAAGGACTCGGCCGGACGCCGGCAGCGCCTCGCGAAGGACTGCGAGGATCGCGTCGCGATTGCGCGCTGTGGCCGGGGCCTGGCGACGGGCATCAATGGTCATGCCCCCGCCATGACCGGGACGGACGCACCGTGCAAGGGCTCACACATCGCGCACGGTGCGTCGGACACTTTCGCGTTGGGCCGCCGCCCGGGCCACAGGGTCAATGGCCGTCGGCAGGCTTCACGTTCTTGGGCGGCCTCGGAGCAAGCCAGATCGTCGTCGCCGCCAGGAAAAGGGCGATCGCGCTGACCACGAACAGTTCACCGGTGGCGACCGCCGTCCCCTGGCTCTCCACCATCTGCGCAATCGCCACCCGCGCCTGTTCGACAGTGAAACCTTGCTGCTGCAGCATCTCGGACGTGGCCTGCGACCCATTCAGCGTGCCGGACAACTCGTCGCTGCGCGCCCGCGACATGTCGCTCCACACGGTCGTCATAATCGCCGTCGCGACGGCACCCGCCAGCGTGCGCCCGAAATTGGCGATGCCTGCGGCCGAGGCGGTCTCCTGCGGCAGGACCGAGCTGAGGCCGATGGTCGTCAGCGGCACGATCATCAGCGCCACTCCTGCGCCCTGCAGAAGCTGCGGGACGGCGATGGTCCAGAACGTGATGTCCGTAGACCAGGTCATGCGCATCAGCGAGCAGATACCGATCCAGGTCACGCCGATGAAAACGAGCAGTCGCGGATCGAAACGCTTCATCAAGGAAGGCACGAAGGGCGAGAACACGACGGCGAGGACGCCGCTGAAGGCTGTCGCCTTGCCCGCCTCCGTCGCGGTGTAACCCATCGAGGTTTGCAGCCACTGTGGGATGATGACGATGGCCGAGAAGTACGTACCAAAGGCGATCGTCAACGACAGGGTCGAGGCGGCGAAGCCCCTGTGCCGGAACACGCTGATGTTGACGATCGGGTGCTCCTCCGTCAGCTCCCAGATGAGAAAGGCGACGAAGCCGACGGCGGCGATGCAGGCCAGTGCGACGATCTTGGTAGACGAGAACCAATCTTCTTCACGTCCAAGGTCAAGCATCATCTGGAACGCGCCGACGAAGACGACCAGCAGCAGAAGGCCGATCTTGTCGATCGGCTGCTTCTGGCGCGGCGTCTCCTGCCCGCGCAGCAGCACCGCGACGCCGAAGAAGATCAGCGCGACGATCGGCACGTTGATGAAGAAGATCCATTCCCACGACCAGTTGTCGGAGATGTATCCGCCCAGAATCGGCCCGGCGATAGGAGCGGTGACCACCGTCATCGCCCACATAGCCATGGCCTTGTTCTGCATCTCCTTGGGGAAGATGCGCATAAGCAGGGTCTGCGTCAGCGGCATCAGCGGGCCGCCGCAGAACCCCTGCCCGAGCCGGAAGACGATAAGCGCCGATAGTGTGCCGGAGAGGCCGCACAGGGTCGAGAAGATGCCGAACCCGACGAGCGAGAACATGAAGGTGCGCAACGCGCCGAAGCGGTTTGCGAGCCAGCCCGTCAGCGGCACGCAGATGGCCTCGGCCACCGCGTAGGAGGTGATGACCCAGGTCCCGCTCGACACCGACACCGCCAGGCCGCCCGAAATGTGCGGCACGGACACGTTCGCGATCGTCGTGTCGAGAACGACGATGAAGTTCGCCAGGGCAAGCACGAGGCCCGCCAGGACCAGCCGGGCTCCCGTCAGCGGCGCGGGCGCATCGCTCCCGGCACGGGGCCCGGCGGCTGCTGCAGCCGCCATCAGTCGTTGTCCGTCAGGTCGATCTCGGCTTCCATGGACAGGCCGATGCGCAGCGGGTGCTCCTTCAACTCCTTGGGATCGAGCTGGATGCGCACCGGCAGGCGCTGGACCACCTTGATCCAGTTGCCGGTCGCGTTCTGCGCGGGAATCAGCGAGAACGCCGCGCCCGTGCCGCCCGCAAAGCCCACGACCTTGCCGTGATACACCACGTCACCGCCGTAGAAGTCGGAGGTCAGCCGCGCCTTCTGACCAGATCGCACCTTGCCGAGCTGGTCTTCCTTGAAGTTGGCGTCGACGTAGAGCTGGTCGACCGGCACCACCGTCATGGCCGCCTGTCCGCTCTGGATCCGCTGTCCCACCTGGATGGCGCGCTTGGCGATGACGCCGCTGATCGGCGCGCGCACCACGGTGCGCTCTAAATCGAGCCGCGCCTTGTCCACCTGCGCCTGCGCCTCGAGGATTTCAGGGGCGGTTTGCTCGTTCGTGCCCTTGGTGAGGGCTACGGCCGCCTCTTCCTGCCGCCGGGCGCTGCGGGCGTTTTCCTGAGCCTGCGCGACGCCGGCCTGCGCTTCCTGATAAGCGGCGCGCGCGGAATCCAGCGCCTGCCGCGCGGTGGTCAGCTCTTCGGATGATACCGCACCGCTGCCCGAAAGCGCCGCGCGGCGGCGGTAGTCTTCCTGGGCCCGGGTCAGCGAAGCCTGCGCCGAGGCAAGCGCCGCGCGCGCGGTGTTGATCTGCGCTTCGTTGGCGCTTGCCGCGGCCCCCAGAGCCGCGTTGCTGGCAAGCGACTGGCCATAGCGGCGCTGCACCTGGGCGAGGTTCGCTTCGGCCTGCTGCAGCGCGATCTTCTGGTCCGCGTCTTCCAGACGGAACAGCAGCTGGCCCTTGCGGACCGGTTGCGTGTCCGTGACGAGAACCTCGACGACGCGCCCGGAGGTGAGCGGCGTGACCTGCGCGTTCTCACCGGCGACGTAGGCGTTCTCCGTCGAGACGGAGCCGCTCGCGATGAACTCCTCATAAATGAACCAGAGCCCGCCGATCACCAGAACCGCGCCCCCCAGCCCCAGCAGAAGGCTCTTGCGCTTGCTCTTGTCGACCACGCTGCTCGAGCCGGACTGGCTGTCTGCGCTTGCGGTGGTGTCGTCACTCATCGATCGGGGCTTTCTTGCTGGATTCGTCTGCATAACCGCCGCCCAGGGCGCGCTTGAGCGCGACTTCGCTGGCGAGCGTGGCGAAATGGGCGTCGACGGCGGCAAGCCGCGCGTCGAGGGCTGTGGTCTCGACGTCAAGCGCGTCGATGTAAGTGTTCAGGCCGGCTTCGTAGCGTTGGACGGCAAGATCGTAGGCGGCGTTCGCCTCCGTCCGCGCCACAAGGGCGTGCCGCTCCTGCTCGGCGGCGGATGCACGGGTGGACAAGGCGTCGGCCACGTCCTGCAGCGCGCCGATGACCGCCTTGTTGTAGCTGGCGACCGTGCTGTCGTACCCGGCGCGGGCGGAGCGGTACTGACCGGACAGCTTGCCGCCCTGGAAGATCGGGAGACTGATCGCGGCGCCTGCGTTGCCGAAATCCGAACCATCGTCGAACAGGTTGGAGATGCCGAGCGAGCTGAGCCCGATCAGGCCGCTAAGGGAAATGTCCGGCAGGAACGACTTGCGGGCGTACTCGACGCCCTTGTCCGATGCTTCGACCAGTCTGCGCGCCATCACGATATCGGGGCGGCGTCCGGCCAGCGATATGGCGGCATCGGCCGGAACCGGCGTGGCCGCGATGTCCGCGATGGGCGGCGGCGTGAGCGTCAGCGTACGGTCGGGCCCCGCACCAAGCAGCGCGGCCAGCGCGTGGCGGCGCAGTTCGATCTGCTCGCGGTTGGCGGCCACATCGACGCGGGCTCGCGCGGCAAGTGCGTTGGACTGCCGCACAGTAGCCTGGTTCTCGATGCCCTGCGCCACGCGACGCCCGACCAGCCCGGCGGACGTTTCGCGCGCGGCGAGCGAGGATTCCAGCACCTTCTGCCGCTCGATCAGCCGCGCGAGGTCGAAGTAGGACGCCACGACCTGCGAGGCGAGCGCCAGTTCCGTCTGGCGGGCGTCGGCGATGGCTGCCTCGGTCACTGAGGTTGCCGCTGCCAGCAGGGCACGATTCTTGCCCCAGATGTCGAGGTTGAGATCGGCGGAGAGCGCAAGAAGACCGTAGTCATTCCAGCCACGGGGCAGCGCCTGGGGCGGGGACCCGTTGTTGTAGCTCTGCTTCTCGACCGAAGCGCTGCCGCGCGCGCCTACTTGCGGCAGCAGCGACGAGCGCGAACTTTCAAGGATGCCCTGCGCCTGCCGGATGCGGGCAAGCGCGGTCGCCAGGTCAGGCGACGCGGCAACGGCCTCATCGACAAGGGCGTCGAGCTGGGGATCGCCGTAGGCGGTCCACCAGCGCTGCCGCGGCCACTCGGCGGACGTGCCGCTGATCGAACCGGCGCTGTCGAGGCTGGAGGGCGGACGCAGCTGCGGACGCGGCCCGAGATCGGGCGCGCCGCATGCGGCAAGCGAAGTGGTCAGCGTCAGCAGCACAAGGGCTGCGACTCGGGAAGAAGCAATCGTACTCATCGGTACGGCTTTAATTGTTACAAGCCTTGCGGCTGTCAATCGAAAAGCGTACTGCCTAGTACACCATGATCGACACCACGCGTCCCTCCAAGCGCGAGCTCAACAAGGCAAGGAAGCGCGCCGATATCGTGCGGATTGCGTCCCGCATGTTCCTCAAACAGGGCTACGCCGCGACGACCATGTCCGCCATCGCCGACGCGTTAGGTGGATCCAAGGCCACACTGTGGGCCCACTTCGCCTCCCGGGAGGATCTTTTCGCCGCGGTGGTCGACCTGCACGTGGGAACCTTCGCGCATGATGTGGAGGAAGTGCTGACCGGGCAGAGCTTCTCGCTGCCGGCGCTGCGCCGCGCATGCCTGCGCCTGATCGACTGCCTGCTGCGCGAAAACTCCGTCCTTCTCTACAAGCTGGTGGTCAGCGAGGGGGACCGGCATCCCGAAATCAAGGACACCTTCTACACGCGCGGCCCCGTCACCCTGCGCTGCGCGATCACGGACTTTTTCGCGACGCGCTTTGAGTGGGAGGAGGCCGTCCGCCTGACTCAGATCACTGCCGCCGCCGTCACGGGGTATCGCACCGATGTCCTGCTGCGGCCAGACCCCGTCGGCCAGCCGGAACACGAGGCCTTCGTGGACAACCTCATCGCCCATCTGGTCTGGCCGGACGAGGGCGAGACAGGCTAACCGCCCCCGCGATCACTGGCCGCCGGGCGCAATCGGTGTTGGACGCGCCCGCGCCACCTCGGCCATCGTTCCTCCCGTTCGCAAGGAGAGGAACCGCCCATGAGCGACGACACATCGGCCGAAATCCGCGACACGCGCAAGGACTGGGTTGTCGAGCATCGCGAAATGTACCTCTCCTCGGGCGGGGCGGAGGGGCACATCATGGACGTGACGGCCGTGGGCGGCCGATCCTTTGCCACGCACTGTCTGGTCAAGTACGTCGGTCGCAAGAGCGGCAAGGTGTTCATCACGCCGCTTTGCTACGCTGATATCGGCGGGGAGGTGGTGATCTGCGCATCGAAGGGCGGCGCGGACCATCATCCCGCCTGGTATCTCAACATCCGCGAAGCCAAGACGGTCGACTTTCAGATCGCCACCCAGGCCTTCCGCGCCACCTGGCGCGAGCCCGAGGGTGAGGAACGCGACAGGATCTGGGCCTTCATGGTCGCCTGCCATCCCTTCTACGCCGATTACCAGAAATCGACCGACCGCCTGATCCCGCTGGTCATGCTCAAGGCGGTCGAACCGCGCCCCGTGTTCACGCCGGACGAGGCGACCGGAACCCGGCAGTTCTAACTCGGCCGCCCCGGCGCGCCAGCTTCGAGAGACCTGATGAGCACTGACTTCGACTGTTCCGACATCGACAATCACCTCGGCAAGACGATGGACTTCTCGCCCCTGCGCGAGGCCATCGCCCCCAACGACATCCGCCGCTGGGTCCATGCCATGCATTACGCGAACCTCGCCCATTTCGATCCGGAGCATATCACGGCCAGCGTGTGGGGCCGGCACGTCGCGCCGCAGAGCTTCGCGATCGCGACGGACGACGGGCACGGCGCCGCGCCGGCCTGCGTAGGCCGGATCGAAAATTCACACCTTCTGTTCGGCGGTGACGAATGGTGGTTCTACGGCCCCCGGATCGAGCCGGGCGACGTGATCACCAACACCCGCATCCCCTTCGACTACAAGGTCAAGGAAACGGGCTTCGGGCCGACCTGCTTCCAGCGCGGCGACAACAACTACGCGAACCAAAAGGGCGAGAAGATCGCCCGCCAGCGCTCCACCTCCATCCGCTACCGGGCCGAGGCGGGCGGCAACACCGTAAACACCGAAGAGTTCGAAGAGCCGGAATGGACCGACGCCCAGCTTGAGGAGATGGAGGAGCGCCGGTTCGCCTGGGTAAAGATGCTTGCGGATCTCGGCAACAAGGAACGCTGGTGGGACGACATCGCCGTCGGGGACCAGCTTCCGGAGCGCGTGTTCGGCCCGCATTCGATCGCCAGCTTCGCTACCGAGTGGCGCGCGTTCATTGTCAACACCTGGGGCGCGCTGGACCTGCGCAAGCAGGATCTCGAAGGGCTGGGCTTCACCCGCGAGATGGCCGGGTATGAAAACGATCCGGACATGATGAAGGTCAACCCCTTCCTTACGGACGGCGCATATTATGGCCCTTCGCGCGGTCACCTCTTCCCAAGGTTCGCGCGCAGGATCGGCATGCCGCGCGGATACGGCTACGGCGCATCCATGGGCTCGTGGGTCACCGACTTCCTCTCGGGATGGGCCGGCCAGCACGGCATGGTGGTGCATTCGGTCGCGAACTACCGCGGCCCCGCCCTCACAGGCGACGGCACGATCCAGACCGCCGAGGTGATCGACAGGTCGGTGGACGAGGAAGGCCGTCACCTCGTCCATGTGAAACACCTGATGAAGAACCAGAAAGGAACGACCATGTGCACCGGCACAGCCGAGATCGCCCTTCCAAAGAAGCCTGCCTAGGAAAGCGTGCCGCCGGTGGAGACCGTCTCCACCCGGCCGGCAACCCACACGGCACCGGTGTCGTCCTGCGAACAGCAGACCCGGCCATCGGCCCCGACCTTGCGCCCCTGCGCCGCGACATAGGCATCCTGCGCCAATCCGCTTGCGAACAGATACTGCGCCACGGCCGCGTTCAGACTGCCGGTCACCGGATCTTCCACCATCTTCCCGGTCGCATCGGCGAAGAACGCCCGAACTTCGAACTGCACGTCGCCTCCCGCCGGATAGGCGCCCAGCAGGGCGACGTCCGTCCCTACCGGCGCGCGCGATGCCGGTTCCGCAGCAAGAACAGCCTCTGCGCAAGCCAGATGCAACAGCTTCCAGCCCGGCCCGTTTTCGGCATGAACAGCCGCAAGGATCTCGCTGTCCTTTGCTCCCGTGAGCCGGACAACGTCGGCCCTGTCCGCATCATCCAGGGGACCGGAACGGATCAGCGGAGGCGCCCGGAAGGCGAGCGCATCTCCTTCCCGCCGCACATCGACAAGGCCGACGCCGCATTCCTGAACCACGCGGCCGGCTGACTTTGGGACTCCGCCGGCCGCAAGCCAGGCATGCGCCGTGCCCAGGGTCGGATGTCCGGCGAAGGGCAACTCCCCCGCAGGATAAAAGATTCGGACCCGGTAATCGGCCGCAGGATCCGTAGGCGGCAGCAGGAATGTCGTCTCCGAATAGCCGAGCCAACGGGTCAACCGCAGCATCTGCGCGTCGCTCAGCCCTTCTGCGCCACGCACCACCGCCAGGGGATTACCGGTCAGGGAGCCTGAGCCGAAGACATCGACGAGATCGAGAAGCATCATTTTCCTGCCTGGAGCCTTTCGTACTTTCAGCGCTTTAGAGGAAGGTACGGCCTTGTCCCTGTGCCGCCGATCCGCGGGACGGTTCATCGCCCGATCCGGCCTGCCGGTCCAGCCGCAAAGGTCGCACACCGAAATTCCGCAGGAGTTCAAGACATGAAGAAGTCCCTCCTGGCGATGGCCACCTTCGCCGCAACCCTCACCGCACTACCCACCACGCCCGTTTCCGCCGATCCCCCTTCCTGGGCGCGAGCCGAAGGCCGCCGAGACCGCGATCGGTACGAGCGACGGGACGATGGGCGGGACCGCAACGACATCTACGATTCCCGTGGGCGGTACCGTGAGCCTCGCCGCATCACGCGCGACTCGCGTGTCTGGCGCGGGACTGATGGGCGCTACTATTGCAAGCGCGACAACGGCACGACCGGGCTGCTCATCGGTGCCGGTGTCGGCGCTCTCGCCGGCAACCAGATCGCTGGCAGCGGCGATCGTGCGATTGGAACGATCCTCGGCGGTGTCCTTGGCGGCGTGGTTGGCCGGGAGATCGACAAGGGAGACGTGCAGTGCCGCTGACACGCGCGTGGCGGACCATGGGCGCTCGCGCTTCGTTTTCCTGCCCCTGTCGACACTTATCGTTTTGTCGCTGCTTTCGCCCGGTTCGTCAGGCATTCGCAAGGGACTGATTTCGTTCATCTGCCGTTGTGGATCAATGAACCAAAAGCGGCGTTACCGGACATTCAAAACGCAATTGAGGGCATGATATATGCGTAAAGCCATTCTCGCCGCCACCATGATGGCACTCACCGTTCCCGCCACCGTCGCTTTCTCAGCCCCCGCTGAAGCACGCGACCGCCGCTATAGCCGCACCGACAACGGCATCCGCTACTGGCGGGGCAATGACGGCCGTTACCGCTGCAAAAAGTCGAACGGCACGACGGGCCTGCTGATCGGTGGCGTCGCAGGCGCTCTTGCAGGCAGGGCGATCGACACGCGCGGCGATCGCGCCACCGGCACCATCCTGGGCGCTGCGGGCGGCGCCCTCCTCGGCCGCGAAATCGACCGCAGCAACTCGCGTCCGCGCTGCCGCTGATCGCACCCCAAACTCTTCCAGAAGGCGCGTCGTTCATGCAACGGCGCGCCTTTTGCTTTTTCAGATCACTGCCCTCCGCACGATGATCTGCATGAAGCCTTTCCTACTTGGGGGCGCTGTGCTCCAATGGCCCCATGTTTCAGCGCGTTACCACGATCTTCAGCCGCTCTGGCGTCACTCCTTCGTCCTTGAGGGTGGCCGGCTCCAACTCCCCTGGACCGTGTAAACCGTGTAAACCTGTGCCACGCGTGGCGAAGGAACGAGCGAGGCCATGAGCCTGCGTTCCGCCCATCGTCCCACGATGCTGGTAACCGGCGGCGCCAAGCGAATCGGTGCAGCGATAGCCCAAGCCTTCGGTGCCGCAGGCTGGCATGTCGTCATTCACTATGGCCGATCCAGACTCCAGGCCGAAGCGTTGGCCGCACGCCTGCCCAGCGCGGAGACGGTTTCGTGCGACCTCCATGACTGGACCGAAGGTCCGGCCATGGTGGAAGCGCTTGCGGGCAGGTTCGACGATTGGCGGGTCCTGATCAACTGCGCCAGCGTCTTCGATCTCGACACCGCACAAGCGCTCGATCCTGCCACCTTTGACAAGGCCCTGCGCGTCAACGCCGGCACCCCCGCCCGGCTCGGCCAGGCTTACCTCGCTCACGCCCGCTCGGCCTCGGGACGGCGCCTGATCCATGTCACCGATCAAAAGCTCCTCAACCCGAACCCGGACTTTTTTTCCTACACCATGAGCAAGCATGCGTTGGCCGCAACCATTCCCATGCTCTCCATGGCGCGCACTGATGATCGCGATCGCGTCTACGGCATCGCGCCCGGCGCCATCCTCGCCAGTCACGACCAGACCGACGCCGAGGCGGAGGTATCCCACCGCATGAACCTGCTGAACCGCCGTGCCACACCCGAAGATGTGGCCGGCGCAGCGCTGTTTCTCGCCGGTGGCTGGCTGATGAGCGGGGAAACCGTGTACGTGGATTCAGGCCAGCATCTCCTCACTCAGACGCGGGACGTGCTGTTCCTGGCGCGTCAATGACGCACGTCGTGCGCGGTTTGTGTGTTTTTCAGCACACTGCCTCTTGCGCAGGAAGGCTCCGCACCGCACAACCCGCGCATGGCACTCGGCATCCTAGACCGCTTCCTTGAACGCGGCGTCCGAAAGGGCGTGCTTGAACTGGTTCGCGCGGACGGCAGTATCCGCCGCTTCGGCACCCCCGTCGAAGGATTCCCCGAAGTCCGCATCCGCTTGATGGGCAAGGCAACTGAACGGCGGATCCTGCGTGATCCCCGGCTGGGGGCTGCCGAAGCCTTCATGGACGGCCATCTGCTGGTCGAGCGCGGGGACATCATGGAGCTGGTCTACCTGCTTCGCGCCAATGCCCGCTGGGATCGTGGCGGCGAACTCCACGAAAGCTCTCGCCTGAAGAGCGCGATCGGCAAGGTCATCACTCTCATCGACGGCATCAATCGCGCCGCCAGCGCCAAGCGCAACATCGCTCACCATTACGATGTGGGTAATGATCTTTACCGCCTTTTCCTCGACAGCGAGCACATGCAGTATTCCTGTGCCTACTGGCCGCGCGAAGGCATGACACTGGAAGAAGCGCAGACCGCCAAGCTCGCCCACATTGCCGCGAAGTTGGCGATCGAACCGGGCAACACCGTGCTCGACATCGGCTGCGGCTGGGGCGGCATGGCGATCTATCTGGCTCAAAACTTCAACGTTGCGGTGAAAGGCATTACCCTCAGCGAGGAGCAACTCGCCCTCGCCCGCCGCCGCGCTGCAGACGCCGGCCTCGGAGACCGTGTCGACTTCGAACTGGTCGATTATCGCGACCTCGCCGACACGGGTGAGAAGTTCGACCGCATCGTCTCGGTCGGCATGTTCGAGCATGTCGGCCAGGCACAGTTCGACCGCTTCTTCCGCGATTGTGCAAGATTGCTGGCAGACGAAGGCGTCATGCTCCTCCACACGATCGGACGGATGGGCAAGCCTGGCTCGACGGACGCGTTCACGCGCAAGTACATCTTCCCCGGCGGCTACATCCCCGCACTGAGCGAAACCCTTGCGGCGAGCGAGAAGGTGCGCCTGATCGCCACCGACGTCGAGAACCTGCGCCTTCACTACGCAAAGACGCTGCGCGAATGGTACAAGCGCTGCGTCGCGAACAAGGAAGCCATCGTCCGGCTTTACGACGAGCGGTTCTACCGCATGTGGATCTTCTATCTTTCCGGCGCGACGGCGGCCTTCGAAAGCGGCGGCATGTGCAACTATCAGGTACAGTACGCGCGCAGCCGCCACGCGCTGCCCATCACCCGCACGTATATGGTGGAGAGCGAGAAGGCGCTGCCTGGCGGCTGAACCATTGCGAAGCCGGGGCGCACCTGTTAGGCGCGCGCGCAATTCATCCAAACGCCCTTTTCTCCGCGAAAGCCCTGCCCATGTCCGACATCAAGAAGGTCGTCCTCGCCTACTCCGGCGGCCTCGACACCAGCGTCATCCTCAAGTGGCTCCAGGTCACGTACAACTGTGAAGTCGTGACCTTCACCGCCGACCTCGGTCAGGGCGAGGAACTCGAGCCCGCTCGCGCCAAAGCGAAGCTGATGGGGCTGCCGGACGAGAACATCTACATCGACGACCTTCGTGAGGAGTTCGTCCGTGATTTCGTGTTCCCGATGATGCGCGCCAACGCCCGCTACGAAGGCGACTATCTTCTCGGCACCTCCATCGCGCGCCCGCTCATCTCCAAGCGCCTGATCGAAATTGCGCACGAAACCGGCGCCGATGCCGTGGCGCATGGCGCGACCGGCAAGGGCAACGACCAGGTCCGCTTTGAACTTTCGGCTTACGCGCTCGACCCGAACATCAAGGTCATCGCCCCCTGGCGCGAATGGGATCTCACCAGCCGCACCGCGCTCATCGCCTGGGCCGAGGCACACCAGATCCCAGTGCCGAAGGACAAGCGCGGCGAAAGCCCCTTCTCCACCGACGCGAATTTGCTGCACACCTCGTCCGAAGGGAAGGTGCTCGAAAATCCCTGGGACGAGACGCCAGACTACGTCTATTCGCGTACCGTCAATCCGGAAGACGCGCCGAACGAGCCGGAATACATCACCATCGACTTTGAAAAGGGCGACGGTGTCGCGCTCAACGGCGTTGCGATGAGCCCCGCCACGCTGCTGACCCAGCTCAACGAACTCGGCCGCAAGCACGGCATCGGCCGCCTCGACCTCGTCGAGAACCGCTTCGTCGGCATGAAGTCGCGCGGCATGTACGAGACACCGGGCGGCGAGATCTATGCCCGCGCTCACCGCGGCATCGAACAGATCACGCTGGACCGGGGTGCCGCGCACCTCAAGGACGAGCTGATGCCGAAGTACGCCGAGCTCATCTACAACGGCTTCTGGTTCGCACCGGAACGCGAGATGCTGCAGGCCGCGATCGACCACTCGCAGGCACGCGTCAACGGCACCGTTCGCCTCAAGCTCTACAAGGGCTTGGCTTCCGTCGTGGGCCGCAAGAGCGCGGATTCGCTCTACTCCGAACGCCACGTCACGTTCGAGGATGACGCAGGCGCCTACGACCAGAAGGACGCCGCCGGCTTCATCCGCCTCAACGCACTTCGACTCCGTCTGCTGGCGCAGCGCGACTCCCGCTGAACCTTAACGACATCCTGCACACATCGGGCGGCCCGTTGCCAAAGCGCGACGGGCCGCTTTCACATGGGTGGCCTTGGAAAGGCCGCACCGTTAGGACTCCTCGCACCGTCAACGACGAAGCGGGGTAGGTTTTGCAAGTACGATCGACCGGAATGCTGGCGCTGTGCGCCGCCGTGATCCTGCCGTTTGCAGGACCCGCCCAGGCAGAAGCCCCGGTCGTTCCTATCGTTGGCGTCAACGCCATCGTGGCTGCAGAAGTTCCCCAAATTGCCAAAAAGCCCGAGTTCGAGCCTATCGCAGGCGGCGTCGCCAGCTATTATGGCCGCCATCTGAAGGGCGCCCGCACCGCCAGCGGCGCACGCTACGCGCCGGATGCCCTCACCGCCGCGCACCGCACGCTGCCCTTCGGCACCCGGGTCCAGGTGACTAACCCACGCAGCGGCGAGTCCGTCGTCGTCACCATAAACGATCGCGGCCCCTTCCACGGCAACCGCGTGATCGACCTTTCGGACGCCGCGGCCGAGGAGATCGGCATTGCCCGCGCCGGCAGTGGCCGCGTGGAACTCGCCGTCCTGGCCGACTGAGCCAGCGCGCCAGCGTACCGTCACACCCCCCGTGAGGCTTCGTCCAAGATCCTGATTTTCGGGAGAAAGGGTCGGCCGGCGCAGCTGGGAGGGGGTGGGGGAAGCGCCGCGCCGGCCTTCACATCGAATAACAGCGAGACGGCGGGAGCGTTCCCGGCCCCCGCCTCATTTTGCCGGTCCGTGCCGCGCTGTCGACCAACGGACAAGTTTACCCGGTTTACACGGTCCTGAGGCAACCCCTCGAGCGACTTGTACTCGATCTCCCCCGCAAGTTCCGCATCGACCCGGCTCACGGCGCGGGCCTGCCAGCCATCCCACCGCGTCGCCCGCGCCGAACGATGAACGGAACGGCTGGGCCGAGGCGGGTAGACCGGCTCCGGCACGTCCGGACGGCGATCATGATCCTCGCTCGCCGGCTCGAAGCCATGCTCCGCCTCGAAAGCGCCGTCGATCGCCTCTACCTCGTCGAGCCACGCCTCGTTCGCCGCGACGAAAGCGCGATCCCCCTCCGCCACATACGCCGAGCGCCCGAGCGGCATGGCACCCGCCCGCTCGCCGCCAGCCGCTCCATCGTCATCGTCATCCAGAGCCGCCCGCTCCCCCGCCACCAACGCCAGCGCCTCGTCGAACCGGCCCGCGTGATCCGCCGTCTCCTCGGCCACGCGGTCCAGCCGTGCAAGATGCGCAAGAAGAAGCCGCGTGTCGTAGCGCCGGCGGCTGCCGACCAACTCGCCCCGGAACCACACCGCCTCCTCCACACCATCCAGAGCGCGCGTCGCCAGCACTTCCTCGACATGGCGCCGGGCCAGCACCAGAGCCGCCTCCCACCCCGCCGCAAACGCCGCATCCCGCCGGCGCAGGAGATAAGCCGACGTCCGGCTCATCCCCACCCGCGCGCAAGCCGCGCTGACATCCCCCTTTTCGGACAGGTGGTGCAGGAACCGAACCTTGCGGGAGGCATCCCAGGCGGTGTGAGGGACGTGGGGATCACCGGATTTCGAAAAGGAAGAGGAAATGCGAGGGCCATCGCCCACGCGCTGCCAGGGCTTTTCCGTAGTGCTCGAGGCGGTGTCCGCACTCGCCGGATCGCCCGGGATGCCGATGTCGCGAGCTTCGGGAATCCAGCCGCGGCCGAAGCGGGGGGCCGCAGGCGCCTTCCCGGCCTCACCGTCAGCCCCGAAGTCTGAAGAAAAGTCTGTCATCGTCCACCTCGCGCAAGAGGAATGCCACGAATGGCCACGACGCAGCCCGAACGGCTGCGTCGAGGTGAACGGTTCAGTTATCGCATCTTGGGGGCTGTAGGAAAGTTATGGGTGTGGGGAAAAGCCGACCGCCGCAAAATTGCGTCCATCGTCAATACCTGCAAGACGCGGGTTACCACTTCGTACCCGTTTTGGCGATCGCATCGAGCAGCGCCTGCTTGGAGGCCGTGCGGCGTTTGCCGCTGTTGCGGGGAACAATGATTTCAGACGCAGCTGCGCGGCGGCGGGCGATGCTCTTCGCCAACGCTTCAAGCGTCAGCGGCTCACGCTTCGTCTGCAAGGTCTTGAAGGCCATGACTGCCAGAAGTTTCCTCTGAAATCCTTCGTTCCATATACGTGATATCGAGGCTCTCGCAAAGGCGGTAGAGCGCCCTAGCCTGCCCGAGCATCTCCGGAGCGCTGCCCGAAGCGTACTGGCCCATGCGGTCGGCGATGATGTCCTCGGGGGCGATTATGGCGACGGCGCCATCCACATCAAGTTCCAGAACGCGGATCATTGCACGGTCGGCCATACCGTCGAGCAAAGTATCGGACACGACCTCGAACCCGAGACCGAGTTCGGGGTGGACCCAGCCGCGCGTGGCTTTGCCTGCGCCGGTGGGGCGCTGAAAGCCGAAGCGGACGAACTCGTCTTCCAGCAGATCCTGCCGCCCGCAGGACAAGTCAAAATCGCCGGTAGTGACTTGCCCGCCGGTGTAGATCTCGACCGCCGCGCCGCCAACGAGGATCGGCGGGCGATGGCCAGCTTCGTCCATGGCACGGCTGATGCGCGCGAGGACGCGAAGGGCGTTCTCAAACGACGCGCGCCAACCGTCCACCGCTATTTCGCCCAGCTTCCCAGCAGCGGCTTCAGGTATTGGCCCGTAAAGCTGCGCGGTTCCTTCACCACATCCTCAGGCGTGCCTTCGGCGACGATCTCGCCGCCGCGGACGCCGCCTTCGGGGCCCATGTCGATGATCCAGTCGGCGGTCTTGATGACGTCGAGGTTGTGTTCGATCACGACCACCGAGTTGCCCTGGTCGACCAGGCGGTGGAGCACTTCGAGGAGCTTGCGCACGTCTTCGAAGTGGAGGCCGGTGGTGGGTTCGTCGAGGATGTAGAGCGTCTGGCCGGTGGAGCGGCGGGCGAGTTCCTTCGCGAGTTTGACGCGCTGCGCCTCGCCGCCCGAGAGGGTCGTCGCCTGCTGGCCGACCTTGACGTAGCCGAGGCCAACTTCGTTCAGCATGTGCATACGATCGCGGATCGGGGGGACGGCCTTGAAGAACTCTTCGGCGTCCTCGATCGTCATGTCGAGCACGTCGGCGATGGACATGCCCTTGAACTTCACTTCCAGCGTTTCGCGGTTGTAGCGTTTGCCGTGGCATTCCTCGCAGGTCACGTAGACGTCGGGAAGGAAATGCATCTCGATCTTGATGAGGCCGTCGCCCTGGCACGCTTCGCAGCGGCCGCCCTTGACGTTGAAGCTGAAGCGGCCGGGCTTGTACCCGCGCGCCTGGGATTCCGGCAGGCCGGCGAACCAGTCGCGGATCTGAGTGAAGGCGCCGGTGTACGTGGCCGGGTTGGAGCGCGGCGTGCGGCCGATGGGCGACTGGTCGATCTCGATGACCTTGTCGCACTTTTCCAGCCCGGTGATCCGGTCGTGTGCGCCCGCGATCACCCGCGCGCCGTTGAGCTGCCGCGAGGCGCCCGCCTGCAGCGTGTCGATGGTGAGCGAGGACTTGCCAGAGCCCGAAACCCCCGTCACGCAGCAGAAGGTGCCGAGCGGGAACTTCGCGGTCACGCCGGTCAGGTTGTTGGCGCGCGCGTTCTCTACGCAAACGAAGTGGCCGTTGCCCTTGCGGCGTTCGGTGGGCACCTCGATCCGGCGGGTGCCGTTGAGGTACTGTGCGGTAAGGCTGTTCTTGCTCTTGAGCACCTGCTTGAGCGTGCCTTCGGCAACGACCTCGCCGCCATGGACGCCCGCGCCGGGGCCGAGATCCACGAGGTAGTCGGCGGTGCGGATCGCATCCTCGTCATGCTCCACCACGATGACCGTGTTGCCGAGGTCGCGCAGCCGCTTGAGGGTTTCGAGCAGCATGTCGTTGTCGCGCTGGTGGAGGCCGATGCTGGGCTCGTCGAGCACGTAGAGCACGCCCGAGAGGCCCGAGCCGATCTGGCTGGCGAGGCGGATGCGCTGGCTCTCACCGCCGGAGAGGGTGCCGCTGGTCCGGTCGAGGTTGAGGTAGTCCAGGCCGACGTTGTTGAGGAAGCCCAGCCGTTCGTTGATCTCCTTGAGGATGGCGTGCGCGATCTGTCGCTGCTGGTTGGTGAGCCTGTCTTCCAGCCCGCCGAACCACGCGAAGGCGTCCGCCACGGAGAGGCGCGCGGCGTCCGCGATGTCGCTGCCCGCCACCTTGACCGACAGCGCCTCCGGCTTGAGGCGCTTGCCGTGGCAGGTCTCGCACGGCTGCGCGGTCTGGTACTTGGCCAGTTCCTCGCGCATGAAGGCGCTGTCGGTCTGGATCATGCGGCGGTTGAGATTGCCGATTACGCCTTCGAACGGCTTGTTGACGGTGTACTCCTTGCGCCCGTCCTTGAAGGTGAGCGGCACCGCCTTGCCGCCGGTGCCGTAGAGGATCACCAGCTTGACCTCGCCGGGCAGTTCGTCCCACGGCGTCGTCAGCGCGAAGCCGAAGTGTGCGGCAAGGCTGGAGAGCACCTGCATATAGTAGGGGCTGGGCGGGTTGGACTTGGCCCAGGGGACGACAGCCCCCTGCTTGAGCGTCAGATGCTCGTTGGGAACGACCAACTGGGGATCGAACAGCAGCTTCTCGCCAAGGCCGTCGCAGGCCGGACAGGCGCCTTGCGGCGCGTTGAACGAGAACAGGCGCGGCTCGATCTCTTCGATGGTGAAGCCGCTGACGGGGCAGGCGAACTTCTCGGAGAAGACGATGCGGTTGGCGGGCAGGCCCGCGCCCTTGAGGTTGGTGCCCTCCCCGCCCTCTTCCCGGCCCGGCACGATGCCATCGGCCAGGTCGACGTAGGCCAGGCCGTCCGCCAGCTTGAGCGCCTGCTCGAAACTGTCGGCCAGGCGGGTCTGGATACCGTCTTTCACCGCGATGCGATCCACCACGACCTCGATGTCGTGCTTGAACTTCTTGTCGAGCGCGGGGGCATCTTCGATCGCGTAGAACTCGCCGTCGATGCGCACGCGGGTGTAGCCCGCCTTCTGCCACTCGGCCAGTTCCTTGCGATATTCCCCCTTGCGGCCGCGCACCACGGGGGCGAGCAGGTAGAGGCGCGTGCCTTCCGGCAGGGCCATCACCCGGTCGACCATGTTCGACACCGTCTGCGCCTCGATCGGGAGGCCTGTGGCGGGGGAATAGGGCACGCCCACGCGCGCCCAGAGCAGGCGCATGTAGTCCCAGATCTCGGTCACGGTGGCGACGGTGGAGCGCGGGTTGCGGCTCGTCGTCTTCTGCTCGATCGAGATCGCGGGCGAGAGGCCGTCGATATGCTCGACATCGGGCTTCTGCATCATCTCGAGGAACTGGCGCGCATAGGCGCTCAAGGATTCCACGTAGCGGCGCTGCCCTTCGGCGTAGATCGTGTCGAACGCGAGGCTGGACTTGCCCGAACCCGAAAGCCCGGTGATGACGATCAGCTTCTCACGCGGGAGCGCGATGTCGAAGCCCTTGAGGTTATGCTCGCGCGCACCGCGCACCGTGATGTGGGAGAGACTCATGGGAAGGCTGTGTTCCAGATTTGTTCGCGGCCATCAAGGGCGCTTCGCGGGTTTTCGCTTAGATGGGATCTACGCAGGTCAAGGCAAGGGACGGCGGGGAAATGGAAATTTGGCGGCGGCGGTAATGCGGGGGGCACGCGGCGCCTCGTCGTTCGTCAGCAACGGCTGAGAGGGTGAAGCGGTTGCCCAGCGGATACCGGCCGGCTCCCGGGCGTTCGTCCCGCTACGAACCCTTGGCCAACGACACAGGAGAAAGCCATGCGCCCGATCCCCAGCCTCGCTGCCACTCTTGCAGCCCTCGCCCTGACCGTGCCCGCCACGGCGCAGGAGCCGACCGCGCGAACAACCGCTCAGACGGTAGACGCACCCGCATCAAGCCGGCCCGAACCGGGCAACCCCGAAGAGAAACGCCGTATCCTGAACGCGCAGCAGGCCGAAGCGGCACAGCGGCAGGTCGCAGCAAATTCCGCGAGCGAGGCGCAGCACGAAGCCGCGGTTGCCCTTAACGAGATGAAGGTCCGCCGCGACACACAGGCTTACGCGAACACGCTGCAGGCGCACGATGAGGCAGTCGGAGCCTACCGCGCCAGCCGCGACCAGTGGGAGGTGCGCACCAAGGCCTGCTGGGACGGCGATGCGGTAAAGTGCCCCCCCGAACCCGCCGTACCCGGCACCACCCGCTGAGGCCCGTCGCCCGGCTCCGGGCCTCGAATCGCGAGGCCCGCCTGCTTTTGCGATGAACCGCTCGTCGCATCCGCTTTGCAACCGCCACCCCAAAGAGGCAAACGCACCTCGTCAGATTGATGAGGGTGGCGGTTCATGCGGGTTGCGCGTTCGGTTCTGGCTCTGGCCCTTGTCACGTGCATGAGTATTCCGGCGCCGCTGTTCGCGGATGATCCCCGCGATGCGGCGATGACCCCGGAAGCGATCGCCAAGGACGCCGCCACGATCCGCCGCCTCAACCGGGAGCAACTGGATTACGTGCGCCGTCGCGATGCCGGCTATGCGCAAGGGTGGCGCGATCACGAGGCGGCCCGGGACAGCGGCAGCCGCTACGCACGGGACAGGCGCGCGTACGAGGAGGGCCAGGCGGACTATGCGGCGCAGCGCCGCCAGTACGAGCGCGACATGCGCGCCTGGCGCAAGGACGTCGCCGCCTGCAACGCCGGGAACTACAACCGCTGCGCCCGTTAAGCGCGGCCCGCCGCCGGCAACCTCTCCTACATCAAAGCCACGAGCAGCGACGCGACCGCGTGCAGCACGATGGCAGCCCCCACGAAGGTCCCCGCATGACGGATGGCACGCGCCGTCCCGTCGCTCTGCGTCGGCGGATCACGCTGTTCCAGCCGCGCGGTGGCGGCCCGCATGAGCCGCGGTGCATCGGCTGACAGCCGCGACACTTCGAGGAACAGCGCCTCCAGGCGCTCCGGCTCGGCCAGCCGGGTCAGCCGTGCGGAGACGAGCCGGCCACGCAGCGCCGTCAGCGCCTTGGAGAGGTCGAAGTCAGGCGCGATGGCGGACAGGACGCCGTCCATCGTCACCATGGCCTTGAAGATGAGCACGAGATCGGGCGGCAGGATCAGGCCTTCCTTGCGCAGCAACGGGAAGAAATCCGCCACCATCGCGTTCAGCACCAGAGCGCCGCTGCCGTGCCGCGCGACGAGGCGCTCCGACGCCGTCAGCAACCGCTCGCGCGGGACTTCCCCGGCCTGGGACCAGAGCGCCAGCATGTCCGCCACGCCAGCAGGGTCGTTGTTGCGCAGCGAGAGGATGAAAGTGAGGAACTCATGCTGGCGACGCGGGCTGACGAACCCGACCGAACCGAGGTCCAGCAGCGCCAGCCGTTCGCCCGCGCCTGCCCCAGCGGATTCTCCCGTCCCACGCTGGCCGGGCGGCAGGCAAAGCATGTTGCCGGGGTGAGGATCGGCATGGAAGCGCCCGTTGACCAGTACCATTTCCAGCACCATGCGCGCACCGATATCGGCGATGACCGAAGGATCGATGCCCCTGTCGCGCAACGCGACCGGATCGCGTGGGGGTACGCCGACGATGTAATCCATCACCAGAACGGCGTCGCTGGTGTGCTGCCAATGAATGCGCGGCACCACCGCTTCCGGCATGGTGGCAAGGTCGGCGCGCAGCATGTCCGCGTTGCGGCCTTCATTCGTGAAGTTCAGTTCGTCGAGGATCTCGCGCCCCAACTGCTCGATCATGGCAGACGGCATCATACGCCGCGCCATTGCGCTGCGTTCCTCCACGAGGACGGCGAGATGGCGCAGCAGCCGAAGGTCCGCTTCCATCGCCTTGCGAATACCGGGGCGGCGGATCTTCACTACAACCTCCGTGCCGTCGTGCAGGACCGCCCGGTGGACCTGCGCGATGGAGGCCGCAGCCAAGGGTTCGACGTCGAAGCGAGCGAAGGCCGCTTCCGGCGGCTCGCCCAGTGCGGCTTCCACGACCGGTCGCAGCTGATCGAACGGCAGACGGGGCGCGTTGCTCTGCAGGTGCTCGAAGGCAGTGATCCACTCATCCGTCAGCAGATCGCGCCGGGTGGCAAGGATCTGGCCGAGCTTCACGTATGTCGGCCCCAGCGCTTCAAGGGCCCGGCGGGTGCGGGTGGGGAGATCGGCATCCTCGCGCGCCTCGCCGCCAAGCCCCAGCCGCGCGAGAAGCGAATCCAGACCGAAGCGCCCGATGATGGTG
Source organism: Novosphingobium sp. HII-3 (assembly GCF_002916655.1). Lineage (GTDB taxonomy): Bacteria > Pseudomonadota > Alphaproteobacteria > Sphingomonadales > Sphingomonadaceae > Novosphingobium > Novosphingobium panipatense. The sequence goes on along the minus strand of NZ_PPSM01000014.1, from coordinate 519,809 downwards.
CTGACTTCCGCCATGCGCGCCCGATCGCGCGCGGCAACCGTCATGGTCTCGAGGATAGTGGGCATCGTGGCTCCGTACTTGCAGGTCCGGTAGGGCAGAACCGGCTGCACGCGATGCGGGTTCCGCGCACCCTTGTGGAAAGTGGGCAAAGGCGCGTTGGAGCCGCCTCGCCCGGGCGCTAGGCTCGCAGCCATGCCCGGTCCATTCCGAAGCGCCCTCGTCGTCGCACTCGCTGCCCTCCTCGCCGCCTGCGGCGGCGGAACGCGCTACCGCCCGGTGAGCGACGTGCCGGTGCGGATCGGCCCGCCCTATAAAGTGCGCGGCACCACGTACACGCCTGCCGCCCAGCCCGCTTACGACATGCTGGGCTATGCCACATGGTACGGCTCCGAGAGCGGCAACCAGGTGGCCAATGGCGAGCGCTTTCGTCCCTCGTGGATTACGGGCGCGCACAAGACCCTTCCTCTTCCCACCTACGTGGAAGTCACCGCACTCGACACCGGCCGGCGCATCGTCGTGCGTGTGAACGATCGTGGGCCTTTCGGAGAGAGCGCCCGCATCATTGACCTTTCGCGCGGCGCGGCGGAACTGCTCGGCGTGCGACATCGCGGCAAGGCGGCCGTGCGGGTGCGCGTGGTCGAGCCGGATGAAAAGGACCGCGCCGCGCTGCGCAAGGGAAAGCCGGCACGCGCCCTCCCTCCGATAGCGCCCCGCACGCTCGCCAATCTGCAGGCGCAGTTCGAGCGGGGCGTGGGCACGCGCTAGGGAACCCCGGGGGGCCGTGCGTCGTTGCCTCTCCAGAGGAGAGTGACAATGACCATCGGAGCCGAAATCCCCTTCCGTCGCAGCCGCTTTGCACGCGGAACCGGATCGTTGATCCTCGACCGCCAGCGCGAAGAGCACCAGCGCCAGACCGACCACCGCGAAAATCCGATGCGGGTCTGGTCAAAAGGACGCTTCGTTCCCTCCTGACCGCTAACTTACCGAGAGCGCCCGGGTTCCGGGCTCGCCCAGCCATCGCGCCTCGCATCCCCAGACTGCGCCGATGATGTCGGCGGCAAGTGACTGGTCCGGCTCGCCATCCGTGGCGAGCCGTCCGTCTTTCAGCACGATCACGCGGTCGGCGTGGTTCATCGCCGTCGCCAGGTCGTGCAGGACCAGGACCACCCCGCGCCCGGCGTCCGCCTGCTCCCTCAGCCGCTTCATCAGGGCCAGCGCTTGGCCAACGTCGAGACTGGCGAGCGGTTCGTCCGCCAGCAGCCAGCGGGGCTGCGTGGCGAGCACCCGGGCCATGAGCGCCCTTGCCCGCTCGCCCCCCGAGAGGCGGGAGACTGGCCTCGTCCGCAGCGGCTGAAGGTCCATCGTCGCGATCGCCGCTTCCACCGCGGCCTGCCCCTGCGGCGAGGACGCGTCCTGCCAAGGCAGACGCCCCAACGCCACGAGCACGTCCACGGTGACATCCCAGGCAACCTCGGGCCCCTGCGGCAGGTAGCCGATCGCCTGTGCGCGCCTGCGCGCCGGGAGCGCGGACAGCGCCTCACCCTCCAGCGTGACGGCTCCGGCATCGGACACGGTCAGCCCCGCCAGGCAGGACAACAACGTCGACTTGCCCGCCCCGTTCGGTCCGCAGATCGCCGTGACCTCTCCGGACCGCAACGCCACTGTCACGCCCTTGAGCCGGGTGCCGAGGCTGAGATCGGTTGCCCGCAGGTCCGCGCTCATGCGAGCCCCCGGCGCATGCGCAGCAGCAGCCCGAGGAAGAACGGCGCTCCCAGCAGGCTGAGCGCTATGCCGAGCCGCAGTTCTCCTCCCGCCAGCGGGAGGATGCGGCACCCGGCATCAGCCACGAGCAGCAGCAGCGCGCCTGCCAGCGCGCTCGGCATCAGGACCGAGGACGGCCTGCGATCCGTCAGCGGCCGTACGAGATGCGGCACAATAAGGCCGACAAAACCGATGATCCCCGCCACCGCCACGCCCGCGCCGACCGTCAGCCCGACGCCGGCGATCATCAGCGCCTGCTGCCTGCGCGGCTCCACGCCCAGCGAGCGGGCAGCCGCCTCGCCCAGCGTCAGCGCGTCCAGCCCGCGCCCGGCGGTCAGCAGGAGCGCCATCCCGGCGGCGGTCAGCGGCGCGGCGATCAGGACCTCGCGCCAGGACCGATCTGTCAACGCCCCCATCAGCCAGGTGACGATCTCGCCCATGGCGAAGGGCGTGGGCGAGAGGCTGATGGCAAGACTGGTCAGCGCGCCCGCCAGGCTGGAGATCATCAGCCCGGCCATTGCGAAAAGCGCGACCCCCGCCTGCCGCCCCGCGACGAGCGCCAGCAGTGCCATGGCCCCGGCTGCGCCCGCAAGCGCGAACACCGGCAGGAGCCAGACCGACGCGGCATAGCCCGTCCAGAAGCTCAGAACCGCGCCGAGAGCGGCGCCCGGCGCTATGCCGAAGAGGCCAGGGTCGGCAAGCGGATTGCGCAGGTATCCCTGCATCGCGGCACCCGAGATGCCCAGCCCCGCGCCGACGACCAGCGCCAGCACCGCGCGCGGCAGCCGCAGCTCCATGAGGATGAGCGCTGCATTGCCCGTCATCGGGGAGAAAGGGGCAATCCAGACCCGCCCTGCCAGCAGCGAAAGCGGAACCGCGAAAGCGAGCGCGAGGGAAAGGGCGAGGATCAGACGCCGGTTCATGGCCGACCCTCCGCTCGCGGCGATTCTTGTCTCATAGCCCGGCGTATTTCGGCAAACCGCGCCAAGGCCCGCGGTATCGTAGGCCCGCCGCACCAGGCCAGCCCCGGATCGATCGGCACGCGTACGAGCCCTTTCACCCGCTCCAGTGCGGGATGATCGAGCAGGCGGTTTTCCTCCCCGCCCTCCGTCTCGGCGGTCAGCACCAGTTCCGGCGGATCCGCGATCACACGCTCCAGCGGCAGATAGTCGGCCTGCGAGAGCCCGCGGGCCGCCGCTGCGTTGGCAAGCCCCGCGTGGCGCATCAGGTCGGCGATAAGCGTGGTGTCTCCCGCGACGATCCCGCCCGACTGCCACAGCAGCGCGCGGACGGGCCGCGATCCCGCAGGGGGAGCGGCCGCTGCAAGGGCCGTGTCGATCCGGGTGACGAGCGCTTTCCCGCCTGCCGGGTTGCCGGCGAGGCTCGCCAGCCTTCGGACCTGCTCGCGCGCGGCGGCGAGGTCAGCGGGGAGCGGTTCCAGATGCACGGCTATCCCCATGTCCCGCAGCGCCTGCGCGGTGGCAGGCGCAAGGAAGCTGCTGGCGACGACCACGTCCGGGCGAAGGGCCAGGATGTCCTCAACCGCATCGGACACTTTTCCGAAGGTGGCAGCCCGTGCCACACCCATCGACGTCGACGCTGGATCGTGGCTGTAGTGCGAGACGGCAAGCAGTTGCCCCGGCGACGCCACGTCCGCGAGCACGGCGTCCGTGCAAGGATTGAGCGAGACGATGCGCGGATGCGAGGGCGGCGTCCCGTCAGGTCCGGCGGCCCTGGGCTGACACCCCGCCAGCACGGCGCATGCCGCCAGCAGCGACAGTCGGCGGCTCCAGCGCCCGTAGGACGAAAGAGCCGCCCGCTGCATCAGATCGTCACCCGGATGCCGGCGTAAGCGGACCGTCCCGGAGTGCCGTAGCTGCGAACCACTTCATAGTGTTCATCGAGAAGATTCTCGATCCGCCCGTAGACCTCCACCGTATCCGTCAGCGGATAAGCCGCGCGAAGACCGACCACGGCATGCCCCGTCACATAGAGCGTGTTCGCCGTGTCATCATAGCGCCCGCCGCCGACGCGCAGGTCCGCGCCCAGCTTCAGCCCCATTTCCCAGGTCTTGTCGATGCTGGCGTAGACGTTGTTCTGCGGCCGACGAGCCAGCTGTGTCCCGGTGATCGCGTTGGTGGCATCCAGGTAGGTATAGGCGAGATTGACGTCGAAGCCCTCCCAATCCGTCACCTGCATTCCCAGTTCAAGCCCCTTCGCGCGGGCCCGACCGACGTTGTAGTAATTCCAGTTCGCCAGGTCGTAGTCGATCAGATTGCGCGTCCTGCGGTCGAAATAGGTCAGCGTGAAGCGGCCCGTTCCTTGCGCGAAGGGCTGCTCCAGCCCCACGTCCCAGCTGGTCGAGGTCTCGGGATCAAGATTGCGGAAGCCGGCGTTGGTGTAGAGCTGGTACAGCGACGGCGCCTTGAAGGCTTCGCCGTAGCTCGCACGCAGGACCGCTGCTTCCTCGCCCTCGCCCAGCACCCAGGCGCCGTTGGCGGCGAAGGTGGTGCGGTCCCCGAAATCGGAACTGTCGTCGTAACGCAGCCCGCCATTCAGCGTCAGGCCGGAAAGCGGACGAAGAGTTAGGTTGCCGAAGATGCTGTTGATACGGGTGGAATCGCGCGCGCCGTAGTTGTCGTCAAACGTCTGCTTTTCGGTTTCCCCGCCGACGAGGAGGCTGGCCATCTCCAACGGCGTGAAGCTGGCCTGCGCTTCCAGCCGCTCGGTCCGGCCGTTTGTCTCGTACGGGCCGAAGACCGCATCGTCCGAAACGCGCCGGGTGTCGTTGAGGCCGTAGCCGAAGCGCGCGCTGAGGCGACCGGCGGCATCGGCATAACGCAGGTTCGCGTAGCCCAGAGTATCCCGCTTCAGGCCGACGTGCAGCGCGTCGGCGCCGGACGCGTCGTAATCGTAATTCGCCTTGGTGTAGAACCCGCCCGCATCCGCCGAAAGCCCGGGAGCCAGTTCCAGCGAGAGGCGCGCATTGGCGTTCCGGCTCTCGAAGCCGTCCTTCTCCGTCCCGCCGCGCCGCTCGTTGAACGCGGAGAAGCCGTCGCCCTTCATCCAGTTGGCACCGAGAACCACCCCGACGGGGCCGACCAGCCCGGAGGCCGACACGTTCGCCTGCCTGCGATCGCGCCAGCCGTACTCGGCCTGGCCACGCGCGCTCCATTCCTCGGTCGGCTCGGCCGTGATAAGGTTGATGACCCCGCCCACCGCGCGGCTCCCCCACAGCACGCCGGATGCGCCGCGCACCACCTCGACACGATCGAACTGCGCGATCGGTAAGGCTCCGAAATCGAACCCACCCCCCACGTCGCCCGGATCGTTGATGCGCACGCCATCGATGAGCACGAGCGACTGCGCGTTCTCGGCACCGCGTATGAAGACGCTCGACGGCTGGCCAAAGCCGCCGGACTGCACCACCGAAATGCCCGGAAGGCGGGAGAGGACGTCCGTGGCCGAAATCGCCTGAACGCGCTCGATCTCGTCGCGGGTGACGACGCTCACCGACTGGCCCACCTGGGTCAGCGGCGTTGGCTCACGCGTGGCGGTCACGACGATATCGGAGCGCCCACCATCAGCGGGCGCCATCTCTTCCGCTTGGGCAACAGGCGCCATCGTGAGCGCTGTGGCAAGCATAAACAGGTACTTCATGTGGCCTCCCGACCTTGAACGTGCTCTTGCCGTTCATGGCGGAGGCGTGCGAGCCGGACCTTTCGGCGCGACACGCTCGCTGCAACCGGTACACCCCGTCCGATTGCGGAACGACCGTCAGCGGGCAGGTCTCCTGGCTTCCGGATCGCCGGTGCGCCCTCACCTTCCCGGCCTGCGGCCAGTGGCTTGTTGAAGGCCCCTCCCCGGTCACAGTTGCGGGGGCAGCGCCGGCAATTGCAGCCGGCTTCCCTCTTAGGCCCTTACAGGCACCCATGACGTGAGCGGGCGGATAGTCGTGCGCCGCCCACTTGGCAAGCCGCTCCGGCGGTGCCGCATTCCCGCCGCGCAAAGAGGCGGCCGCTTCGGAGCAAATCGTAAACCTTTGCTGATAGGAGCCACCCTGTACCGCAACGGGACGGCTCCGAAACGGCAGGATGCGCCATCCGGCCACTTGCAGTAGGCGACGCTCGAGATTGAAAGGAAACGCGTGCCTGCTCCCCCCGCCTCCACCGAACGAGACGCCGCAGAGGCGCATCGGATGGAGCGCGAGCAGCTCGTGGTCCAGAGGCCCCGTGACTTCGCCGCACGGTATCCGCGCCGCGCCCGGCCGGTCGGACGGCGTCCACGCGGGCTTGAGCGACATTGGATCTACGTCATGACGGCGGCCATGACGGTCGCGCTGCCCGCCTTCGCGGCGCCCGATGAGTGGGGCGATGACTGGGGGCGCTTCGCCATCGCTGACGCCGCGCTTTCCGAATCGGGCCCGCAGCCGATACCTTTCGAGCAGGCCGGTGCAAGTTTTCCGGGCTCCGCCTTCTACTATCTTGAAGCGGAGACGCGCCCTCTGCAGATCGGCGAGGGCATCCATTCGGACGCGGACGATCGGGCAAGCGGCCCGCTGCCTTTCGCCCGCCCCCTCTTTATCGACAGGTCCGGCGTCGATCGCACCCGCGCGCTCCAGTGCCTCACGGCGGCGATTTACTATGAAGCGGCGAGTGAGCCCGACGCAGGCCAGCGCGCGGTCGCGCAGGTCGTGCTCAACCGGGTGGCTCATCCCGCCTATCCCGGCACGGTGTGCGGCGTCGTCTACCAGGGGTCGGAGCGATCGACCGGGTGCCAGTTCTCCTTCACGTGCGACGGGTCGCTGGCGCGCCGGCCGCAGCCGATGTTCTGGGAGCGGGCCCGCGCCGTCGCGCGTGCTGCGCTGGCGGGCTATGTCTATGCGCCGGCGGGGCTCGCCACGCATTACCACACTGTACAGGTCCGGCCGTACTGGGCGCCAAGCCTGCACCCCCTGGGCACCATCGGCGCGCACCGCTTCTACGCCTTCCGGGGCGCCGCCGGAAAACCCGCGACGTTTCGCTTCGCCTACCTGGGCGGGGAACCTGTCGCCGCGCCGCACCGCCGGGACGACAGCGCCGCCAGCGCCGCTGTCAGCGCCGCGCTCGATCCTCTGGCGGTGCAGCAGGCGTTCGCGACCGGCCTTCCCGCTTCCGGGGCGGCGGTGCAGGACATGGCCGCCGAAGCGAAGGCCCCGGCAGCACCCGCGCCTGCCTATTCAAGCCAGGTGCGCGAGCGGGGCGGCGAGGCTCTCTACACGGCGCGCAACCTGCCGGGCACGCAGGGCATCCGCCCTGAGTACGCGAATTCCGGGCGATGGATTGCAACGCCAAACGGCGCATCCGCGGGTACTCGCTAGACCGTGTGGACAGATTCGACACCGGCGTGAAAGACTGACACGGGTGGTTAGCTGCCATCAGGCAGCTCAGCGGCCCATAGGTCTGTGTTCAATCCCGCAGTCAGGATAGACCTCAGCGCGTTCCACTGATCGCCGTTCGCCGTCGCAGATAATAACATCGGCAGGGTTATCGTTGGACCAGCTCTGTGGCTTGCTGATCGAGCAGACGCTGCGCCCAGCACTCAGATCAGCGCTTACGAAATCCGCGATGTTCTTCTCGGAGTAGACGGCGCAGGCTTGGGGATCGTACGTCAGCCAGTTCAGCAATGGTGGGGCAAAGGGGACGGCCACGATGAGCAGCAGCACGCCAAAAACCGCCGCACCTAAGATGAACAAGCTTCGCCGGATCATCATGCCTGCATAGCGCCTGTCGAAACATCCGCTAGGGGGCGCTTACGTTCCGGCAGGATTGGGGCGCTAGCTGACGTTCGCATTTGTCCACGCGGCGTTGGACGAAGCGGCGGGCCGTGGCTTTCACGGCCCGAGATGCCCGTGGCAGGATTTCGTAAACCATACTTTCTCACGATAGCTTAGCCCTGCCGCGTGACAATGTGCACACAACGTCGCAGCCACAGAGGGGCACCTTCTTATGACCATCCGCTTTGCCGCCGCCCTTAACGGAACGGTGCCGGCCGTCTGCGGTGTCATCTGCAAGGACGCGCCGCTCGGCGCTGCCAACGACAATGCGGTGCTCTCGCCGCGCATCCTGCGCACGCTTGCCTGCGAAGACACCTCGGGAGAGGACGCGCGCCTCGCCGAAGCGCTCATGCACTTCGCCCGCCATGGCCTTTCCGCAGCACGGCGTGCGGCGGAAGAGGCCGAGGTTGCCGGCGTTTCCCGGCAGCCGAGAGAGCGGGCGCGGTGGCTGGACATCTGCGGCCGCTTCGACCCCCGCCTCGCCGCCGCGACCGCCGCCCGTCTCGTGATCTGAAGCCCGCTGCGGGTCGATCGCTTTACCTGCATCAGGATGTCCCGGGTCAGCCCTTGCCGAGTCGCGGGTGGAATGCTCGAGAGAGGCCTGCGTAGCGGGTCGAACCGTTGCCGCGCGTTGCTGAAACATGAACAAACACGGCCTTTTCCGCCGCATTCGAGCGCTTAATGAAATTGCGAACTATTATCACATAAAAGTTCCGGGCTCATCGGAGAAAGAGGCCTTTGGCGGTTGCAATGCCCTGCCAAGGGGCGTAGGGCCGCCTTCGCAACCCGGCACCTGCCGTTCGCGGGATTAAGAGCAGGCCGCCTTGAAGTCCGGAAATCCCGCCTTGGGAAGGACACTGACGGATCATGGCTCGTAAGAAGATTGCCCTTATCGGCGCCGGCAACATCGGCGGCACGCTGGCGCACCTCGCGGCGCAGAAGGAACTGGGCGATATCGTCCTGTTCGACATCGCCGAGGGCGTTCCCCAGGGCAAGGCTCTTGACCTGTCGCAGTGCGGCCCGGTTGAAGGCTTCGACGCCAGCATCACCGGCACCAACGACTACGCTGACATCGCGGGCGCCGATGTGGTCATCGTCACCGCCGGTGTTCCCCGCAAGCCGGGCATGAGCCGCGACGATCTCCTGGGCATCAACCTCAAGGTCATGAAGGCCGTCGGCGAAGGCCTCAAGCAGTATGCTCCCGACGCCTTCGTGATCTGCATCACCAACCCGCTCGACGCGATGGTCTGGGCGCTGCGCGAATTCTCGGGCCTGCCGCACAACAAGGTCGTCGGCATGGCCGGCGTGCTGGACTCCGCTCGCTTCTCGACCTTCCTGGCCTGGGAATTCGGCGTCTCGGTCCGCGACGTGAACACCTTCGTGCTCGGCGGCCACGGCGACACCATGGTGCCGGTCGTGCAGTACTCGACCGTCAACGGTATCCCCGTTCCGGACCTTATCAAGATGGGCCTCTCCACCCAGGAGAAGATCGACGCCATCGTGCAGCGCACCCGTTCGGGCGGCGGCGAGATCGTCGGTCTGCTCAAGACCGGCTCGGCGTTCTACGCTCCGGCAGCCTCGGCGATCGCGATGGCCGAAGCCTATCTCAACGACCAGAAGCGCATCCTGCCGGTCGCGGCTTATGTTGACGGCCAGTACGGTGTTGACGGCCTCTATGTCGGCGTCCCCGCCATGATCGGCGCCGAGGGCATCGAGAAGGTCATCGAGATCGAACTCGACGCAGAAGCCAAGGCCAACCTCCAGGTCTCGGTCGACGCGGTCAAGGAACTGCTGGTCGCCTGCAAGGGCATCGACAACACGCTGGCCTGAGGCCACAGACACACACTGCCCTCGCGCCGCCGGCCCCGCACCCGGGCCGGCAGCGCGAGGGCCTCACAGTTTCTTGGAACCTCCCCGGCCTCACCGGCTGCTTCCATGATCAGGAACAGGAAAACCGATGTCGATCCTCGTTAACAAGAACACCAAGGTCATCACTCAGGGCATGACCGGCGCCACGGGCAGCTTCCACACCCAGGCCGCCCTCGACTACGGCACGCAGATGGTCGCGGGCGTGACCCCCGGCAAGGGCGGCACCGAGCACCTCGGCCTGCCGCAGTTCAACTCGGTCCACGAAGCCAAGGCCGCCACCGGCGCCACCGCATCGTGCGTCTACGTGCCGCCGTTCGGCGCCGCCGACGCCATCCTCGAAGCGATCGACGCCGAGATGGAACTCATCATCTGCATCACCGAGGGCATTCCCGTTCTCGACATGGTGCCGGTGAAGCGCGCGCTCGTCGGCTCCAAGTCGCGCCTGATCGGCCCCAACTGCCCCGGCGTGCTGACCCCCAACGAATGCAAGATCGGCATCATGCCGGGCAACATCTTCTCCAAGGGTTCGGTCGGCGTCGTGTCGCGCTCGGGCACGCTCACCTATGAAGCCGTGTTCCAGACCACCGCGGCAGGCCTTGGTCAGACCACCGCGGTCGGCATCGGCGGCGACCCCGTCAACGGCACCAACTTCATCGACGTCCTCGAACTGTTCCTCGCTGACGAGGAAACCAAGTCGATCATCATGATCGGTGAAATCGGCGGTTCAGCGGAAGAAGAAGCGGCCCAGTTCCTCAAGGACGAAGCCAAGCGCGGCCGTCGCAAGCCGATGGCGGGCTTCATCGCCGGCCGTACGGCGCCTCCGGGCCGCCGCATGGGCCATGCGGGCGCGATCGTTTCGGGCGGCCAGGGCGGCGCCGAGGACAAGATCGCAGCGATGGAAGAGGCCGGCATCAAGGTGTCGTCCAGCCCCTCGCTGCTGGGCGAGACGCTGGTGGAAGCCATCAAGGCTTACGCCTGATTTAAGGCGCAACCGGGCGGTACGGCAGGAACCCTGCCGCCCGGGAGCGCTTACCAAGACGCGCACGGGGCATTCGGTCCCGGCGTGAGTACCCGAGCGGACTAACGGCTCTCCTGCTGGACCCGTCAGCCGCCAAACCGAGACGCCGGACGATTTTTGCTGTCCGGGCGTGGCGATAGGTGTTTCCTATGGGCGACGAGAGTTTTGATTTCACCCCCGACATGGGACTCGACGAGCCCCAGGCCGGACCGAGCTGGCAGCGCGGCAGCTGGCCGCTCGTCGGCGGCGAGGCCGAGGACGACTGGACCCAGGGCCTCGATCCCACTGTCCTGAAGGCCGAGATCAAGAAGGCGGCGGACAAGGGCGGCGTCAAGGTCGACCAGGCCCGCATAGACGAAGCGGCGGCCGATGCAATCCGGGCGATGATGCTGATCCGCACCTATCGTGTGCGCGGTCATCTCGCGGCGGACCTCGACCCGCTCGGCCTGAACCAGCGCAAGCTGCCCGCCGACCTCACGCCCGATTACCACGGTTTCGTCGGAGCGGCCCAGGACCGCAAGGTCTACGTCGGCGGCGCCCTCGGCCTGGAATGGACCACCGTCCGCGAACTCGTGCAGATCCTGCGCGCGAACTACTGCGGCAAGGTCGGCCTCGAGTACATGCACATCGCCGACACGGAGGAGCGCCGCTTCCTCCAGGAGCGCATGGAAGGCGCTGACAAGGAGATCGAGTTCACGCCGGAAGGCAAGAAGGCGATCCTGCAGGCCGTCGTGCGCGGTGAGCAGTACGAGAAGTTCCTCGGCAAGAAGTACGTCGGCACGAAGCGCTTCGGCCTGGATGGCGGCGAATCGATGATTCCGGCGCTTGAAGCCGTCATCAAATACGGCGGCCAGCTCGGCGTGAAGGAAATCGTTTACGGCATGGCCCACCGCGGCCGCCTGAACGTCCTCGCGAACGTGATGGCGAAGCCGTACAAGGTCATTTTCCACGAATTCTCGGGCGGCACCGCCAACCCGGAGGACGTTGGCGGGTCGGGTGACGTGAAGTACCACCTCGGCACCTCGACCGACCGCGACTTCGACGGCACGAAGGTTCACATGAGCCTGATGCCGAACCCGTCGCACCTCGAAACGGTCGACCCGGTCGTTCTCGGCAAGGTGCGCGCCTACCAGACCATCGCGGACGATATCGGCGACGACATCGGCCCCGGCGCCAAGCACAAGCAGGTGCTGCCGGTCCTCATCCACGGTGACGCGGCCTTCGCGGGCCAGGGCATCATCTGGGAGTGCTTCGGCCTCTCGGGCGTGAAGGGCTACAACACCGGCGGCTGCGTCCACTTCATCATCAACAACCAGATCGGCTTCACGACGAGCCCGCAGTTCGCGCGCAACTCGCCGTATCCCTCGGACGTCGCCAAGGGCGTCCAGGCGCCGATCCTGCACGTCAACGGCGATGATCCGGCGGCGGTGACCTTCGCCTGCAAGCTGGCGATCGACTACCGCCAGACCTTCGGCCGCGACATCGTGATCGACATGTGGTGCTACCGCCGCTTCGGCCACAACGAAGGCGACGAGCCAGGCTTCACCCAGCCGTTGATGTACCAGAAGATCCGCCAGCACCCGCCGGTCAGCAAGATCTACGGCGAGCGTCTCCTCAAGGAAGGCGTCATCGACGCGAACTTCCTGCCGGAAACCGAGGCGGCCTTCACGGCGCACCTCGAAGAGCAGTTCGAGGCGGCCAAGACCTATAAGTCGAACCAGGCCGACTGGTTCGGTGGCCAGTGGAGCGGCTTCCACAAGCCGGCCGATCCGGAAACCGCGCGCCGCAACGTCGACACGCGGGTCGAGCCCAAGCTGTTCGAAAGCCTGGGCCGCACCCTGACGACCGTCCCCGAGGGCTTCACCGTCCACAAGACGCTCGCTCGCGTGCTCGCCGCCAAGGAAGAGATGTTCAAGAGCGGCGAAGGCTTCGACTGGGCGACGGCGGAGGCCCTCGCCTTCGGCAGCCTCGTCACCGAGGGCTATGGCGTTCGTCTCTCCGGCCAGGACTGCGGTCGCGGCACGTTCTCGCAGCGCCATGCGGTGTGGACGGACCAGACGAATGAGAACAAGTACGTCGCGCTTTCGACGCTGCCGCACGGCCGCTTCGAAGTGCTGGATTCGACACTGTCGGAATACGGCGTGCTCGGCTTCGAGTACGGCTTCGCCAGCGCCGATCCCAAAACACTCGTCCTCTGGGAAGCGCAGTTCGGTGACTTCGCCAACGGCGCACAGATCATCATCGACCAGTACGTCGCCTCGGCCGAATCCAAATGGCTGCGCGCGAACGGCCTCGTCATGCTGCTGCCGCACGGGTACGAAGGCCAGGGGCCGGAGCATTCGTCGGCGCGCCTGGAGCGTTACCTGCAGCTCTGCGCGCAGGACAACATCCAGGTCTGCAACATCACCAGCCCCGCGAACTACTTCCACGTTCTGCGCCGCCAGATGCGCCGTCCGTTCCGCAAGCCGCTGATCATCATGACTCCCAAGTCGCTGCTCCGCCACCCGCTGGCGAAGTCAAGCGCGAAGGAGTTCCTGGAAGGCGACTTCAAGCGCATCCTCTCCGACCCGAACGGCTCGGCGGACGAAGCGACGAAGAAGGTCATCCTGTGCTCGGGCAAGGTCTTCTATGATCTTCTCGAAGCGCGCGATGCCGCCGAGATCACCGACACCCAGATCATCCGTCTCGAACAGCTCTACCCCTTCCCGGGCGAACCGCTGACCGAGCGTCTCTCGAAGATGCCGAATCTCGAGGAGATCGTCTGGTGCCAGGAAGAGCCGAAGAACAACGGTTCATGGTTCTTCGTTGACCCGCTGATCGAGGAAGCCGCGAAGGCGGCAGGGGTTTCCGCCCCTCGTCCCCGCTACGCCGGTCGCGCCGCGTCGGCTTCGCCGGCCACCGGCCTCGCCAAGCGCCACACCGCCGAACAGGCGGCGCTGGTTGCCGATGCGCTGCATCTTTCCGTTCGTTCCGAACTCCGTCGCAAGCAGAAGGCTTGAGATACATCATGTCCACCGAAGTCAAGGTCCCCACGCTCGGCGAATCCGTCTCCGAAGCCACCATCGGCCAGTGGCTGAAGCAGCCGGGCGAAGCCGTCGCCGCTGACGAGCCCATTGCCAGCCTCGAAACCGACAAGGTCGCGATCGACGTCATGGCACCTCACGCAGGCGTGATGGGCCAGCACATCGCCAAGGAAGGCGACACCGTCACCGTTGGCGCGCTCATCGCCACGATCGAGGAAGGCGCAGGCGCACCGGCTGCGAAGCCTGCCGCAGCCCCCGCCGCCACCCCGGCGCCCGCTGCGGCGGTAGCCCCTGCCGCCGCTCCGGCCGCCGACGAGGCTTCGGCCGGTTCGTCGGTCCTGTCGCCGGCCGTGCGCCGCGCGATCCTTGAGCACGGCATCGATCCGGCGACCATCAAGGGCACTGGCAAGGATGGCCGCATCACCAAGGACGACGTCCTCGAAGCGGCCAAGAACAAGCCGGCGTCCGCGCCCGCCACGTCGGCACCGGCGGCGGCCGCCGCTCCGGCTGCCCGCAACGAGGAACGCGTCAAGATGACGCGCCTGCGCCAGACGATCGCCAAGCGCCTCAAGTCCGCGCAGGACAACGCGGCGCTTCTCACCACCTTCAACGACGTCGACATGTCGGCGGTCATCGAGGCGCGCGAGAAGTACAAGGACGTGTTCCAGAAGAAGCACGGCATCAAGCTGGGCTTCATGTCCTTCTTCGCCAAGGCGTCGGTCCTCGCGCTCAAGGACATCCCGGCGGTCAACGCGCAGATCGACGGCGACGAGATCGTCTACCATGATTACGTCGACATCTCGATCGCCGTCTCGGCGCCGAACGGCCTTGTCGTTCCCGTCGTGAAGGACTGCGACAAGCTCGGCTTCGCGGGCATCGAGAAGGCGATCGCGGGCTTCGGCAAGAAGGCCAAGGAAGGCACGCTCACCATGGAAGACATGAAGGGCGGCACCTTCACGATCTCCAACGGCGGCGTGTTCGGCGGCCTGATGTCGACCCCGATCATCAACCCCCCGCAGTCGGCCGTGCTGGGCCTCCACCGCATCGAGGACCGCCCGGTCGTCCGCAACGGCGAGATCGTCATCCGCCCGATGATGTACATCGCCCTGTCCTACGACCACCGCATCATCGACGGTCGCGAGGCGGTCACTGCCCTCAAGACCATCAAGGAAGCGATCGAGGATCCCACGCGTCTCCTGATCGACCTCTGAGATGAAACGCCCCGCCCGCCCCGAGTTCAGGTCGGGCGGGGTTTTCACTTGTGCTGAAACGCTTAACTACCGCTCGTACCAGTTTGTGAAATCCACGAGCGTGAGGAGGCCAAGAAATGGCTGATTACGACTACGACGTCCTTGTCATCGGTGGCGGCCCCGGCGGCTATGTCGCGGCGATCCGCGCGGCACAGCTGGGCCTGAAGACGGCCTGCGCCGAAGGGCGTGAGACGCTGGGCGGAACCTGCCTCAATGTCGGGTGCATCCCCTCGAAGGCGCTGCTGCACGCTTCGGAATACTTCGAAGCGGCCAAGGGCGGCGCAATGGCCGCCATGGGCATCAAGGTCACTCCCGAACTTGACCTGCCCACCATGCAGGGCCAGCGCCTTGACGCGATCAAGGGCCTTACCGGCGGCATCGAGTTCCTGTTCAAGAAGAACAAGGTCGATTGGCTGAAGGGTTACGCCCAGTTCAAGGACGCGCATAGCGTCGAAGTCGCGGGCAAGACCGTGACGGCCAAGAACATCGTCATCGCCACCGGCTCGTCGGTCACGCCCCTGCCCGGCGTTGAGATCGACAACGAAGGCGGTGTCGTCGTGGACTCGACCGGCGCGCTGGAACTGGCTTCGGTGCCGAAGAAGATGGTCGTCATCGGCGGCGGTGTGATCGGGCTGGAACTCGGTTCGGTGTGGCGTCGCCTCGGCGCGGAAGTCACCATCGTCGAATTCCTCGACCAGCTGCTTCCGGGCATGGACATGGACGTTCGCAAGGAAGCGTCCAAGATCTTCAAGAAGCAGGGCATGACCCTCAAGCTCGGCACCAAGGTCACCGGCGTGACCGTTGAAGGCAAGAGCGCGAAGGTCACCGTCGAGCCGGCCAAGGGCGGCGAAGCGGAAGTGATCGAGGCGGACGTGGTCCTCGTTTCCATTGGCCGCCGTCCCAATACCGAGGGTCTCGGCCTCGCCAACATCGGCCTTGAACTGAACCAGCGCGGTCAGATCGAAACAGACCACGACTTCGCCACCAAGGTGGACGGCGTCTGGGCCATCGGCGACGTAATCCCCGGCCCGATGCTCGCCCACAAGGCCGAGGACGAAGGTATCGCCGTGGCCGAGAACATCGCAGGGCTGACCGGCATCGTGAACCACGACGTCATCCCGGGCGTAGTCTACACCCAGCCTGAGATCGCGGGCGTCGGCCTGACCGAGGAAGCCGCCAAGGAACGTGGCGCGGTGAAGGTCGGCAAGTTCCCGATGCTGGCGAACTCTCGCGCGAAGACCAACCACGAGCCTGACGGCTTCGTTAAGGTGATCGCCGATGCCGAGACCGACCGCGTGCTGGGCGTGTGGTGCATTGCATCGGTTGCCGGCACGATGATCGCGCAGGCGGCGCAGGCTATGGAATTCGGCGCGACCAGTGAAGACATCGCCTACACCTGCCACGCGCACCCGACGCACTCGGAAGCGATCAAGGAAGCGGCAATGGCTGTCACCGGCAAGCCGATCCACATGTGATCGGATCTCGGATCTGACTTCGGAAGGCCGGCGCGAAAGCGCCGGCCTTTTCGTTTATGCGCGGATCCTGCAGCGCTGCCTAGCCAGAGGAGCAGGAACCACAAACCCCCTCGCGGATTTCATCGCGACACGGTTTGGGGCACTTTTTCCGCAAATGAACTATCCGCGCATCGGTCTGATCGCCATCGCCGGCACGCTTGCGCTGGCTGCCTGCAACCGCCACCGGAACGAGCCGCCCCCCCGCGCCCACGACGCAATCACGGTGGATTCACAGGCTTCCCTTATCACCGTTCCCGTGACGGCGGACCTCGGCAGCCTTGCCGCCGCCCTCGAACGCCAGATCCCGCGCACCTTGTGGACCATCAACAAGCCTGGGCAGACGTG
Source organism: Novosphingobium sp. HII-3 (assembly GCF_002916655.1). Lineage (GTDB taxonomy): Bacteria > Pseudomonadota > Alphaproteobacteria > Sphingomonadales > Sphingomonadaceae > Novosphingobium > Novosphingobium panipatense. The sequence goes on along the minus strand of NZ_PPSM01000014.1, from coordinate 503,214 downwards.
CGTACCATCGAAGCGCGTGGACATTGGCATAGCCACGCTCAAGACCCCAAAGCTGAAGTGCCGGATCGTGGGCGAAGTCACGCGCGGCGCGCTGACTTTCGCGGGCAAAGGCAAGGAAATTCGCGTCGCCATGCCTTTGCACGCGGTGGTGCGCGCTGAAGACATTGGCGGCGTCCTGAAGCGCGAGACGGCAACAGCGGACGCCATGGCCCATGCCGTGATCCGTATCCGCCTCGCGCAGGACTGGGCGCCGCAGGGAACGGTGGACATCCGCTACGACTGGACCAACGCACCGCACCTCACGTTTCTGGGACAGCGTATCGACCTGCGCGAACAGGCCGAAAGCCAGCTTGCCCCCGTCATTGCGCGCCTGGAACGCGAACTGCCCGGCGAACTGGGCAAGCTCCAGGTGCGCCGCCAGGTGGAGAACGCCTGGCAGTCCGCTTTCACGACGCTGTCGCTAAACCGCCGAAACCCGCCGGTATGGATGCGGGTAAAGCCGACGGAGTTGCAGTACGGCGGCTACGAACTCGACGGCACGCGCATGCGGCTGCGCCTCGGCCTGAAAGCCGTTACCGAAACCTTCGTAGGGCATCGACCGAAGGACCCTGCCCCCACTCCGCTGCCGGCCATGACCCCGCTCGAGGCCGAGGCGGGGAGACTGGCGTTCTTCATCCCCGTCATTGCCGATTACCGCGAGCTTGAGCCGGTGCTGATGAAAGCCTTGCACAAGCGCTCGGCGCGCCCCTTCGCTGTACCCGGCGTCGGGCCTGTTCGTGCAAAGTTCCACAAGGCAACGATCTACGGGACCGAGGGCGGGCGCATCGCCGTGGGCGTAACCTTCACGGCTCGCGATGATGCCGGGCGGATCGGACCCACGACGGGAACGGTGTGGATGACAGGCAAGCCGGTCAATGCGGACAATTCGCGCCGCGTCCGGTTTGAGGAATTCGAAGTGAGCGGCACGACGGACATGAGAGGCGGCGACCTTATCCTGCGCCTTGCCAACACGCCGGTGCTCGACGCGACGATTGCCGATGCTCTCGCGCAGAACTTCGAAAAGGACTACGCCGAACTGCTGGGCAAGATCGACCGGGCCATAGAGGCCAAGCGCGAAGGCACGATCCTGATCCACGCCGAGATCACCCGCACACGCACGGGGCGCATCAAGGCTGCGGGGCAAGGCCTTTATCTTCCGGTCTGGGCCGACGGCGAGGCATCCATCACCGTCGCGCCGTGAAGTCAAATATCCTCACGCCTGCGCAACAAGCGGGAAGCAATTGGCCCCTACCTCCCCATTGCACAAGAAATGTGCACAGCTGCTTAGTTTTTAGGCATCCTAGTGGGAGACATCATGAGCCTTCTCGTTCTTGCGGCCATGTCGGCAGCCGCAGCCGCCGCACCGGTCCATACTGTCAATCTCGAACACCGGGGCAGCACGTACACCGTCGATTACCGGTCCAGGGTCGAAACCTCCACCCGCAGCATCGGCATCTCGCCGCCCACCCGGCCAAGCTCGCAGCGCTGCGTCATGACCGCGACCGTATCGGTCGAGCGTGCAATCACCGATGGTGGCCATGAACTCACGGCCAAGCTCCCGGGCAAGGAAACCTACACCCGCCAGCTGCCCGGCAGCTGCAGCGGCCGCGACGCGCAGCTTGCAAAGCTGGTCGAGGACAAGAGCGGCGCCATCAACGCGCATCTCGCGCAGCTTGCGGCGAAGGACCGGTCGCATGCAATCGCCGCCATCGATGCCGCTCATCACTTTGCATCCAACTGACAAGGCGCTAGACGCCGGGGATGCGATACATCTGTTGTCTGGCCGCTGCCTTGTGCGGCGGCCTCATCACGGCTGACGCCCGAGCCCAGTCGGCCCCGGCCTCCGCTTCCATCGAGTTCGAAACCGATCACCGCGAGCGTGGGCTGAGCTGGAGCGACGGCAAGGCCGCCTTCGGCCTCGAGGCGTCACTTCCCGTCACGTACGATCTCGCGCTTGATCTCGACGCAGTGACCCTCCGCGACAGCGCACGCCATGGCGGCGCCGACGTGGGCCTCACCATCGCCCCGCGTTACACCCTGCGCACGGGGGGGTGGGACGTGTCGGCGGGTGTCCGTGGCAACGTCTTCATCGGCCGGTCCGGGACCAGCTACGTCGAGTTGACCGGCGACGTCGCGCGCACGCTCGGCCCCGCACAGCTCGTCGTCGGTGCGGCCTTCGCACCCGCGCAGGACGCTATCGGCGGCAGCAACCTCTATATCGACGCGCAGCTCTCCGCGAGCTTGCCGGGAACGCCGGTCACCCTCTACGGCGGCATCGGCCACACCAGCGGCTCATCACGCAATGACCCTCGCGTGGCGCGCCTGCGTCCGGGCGGAGACTACCTCGACCATCACCTGGGTGCCGAGTATACCGCCGCCAACCTCACTGCAGGCGTGCGCTATTCGGGCACTTCCATCGGCGCCGACGAGGTCGATAGCCTGTCTCCCTGGACAGATCGCCACACGGGCTCCCGGGTCATGGCCTACCTGCGCTTCACCCCCTGATGCAAAAGCCCTTCTTCACCGGCTGAAGAAGGGCTTTCTCTTTCGCGCAGGCGGCGATGGGCGGGTGGCGCTCAGATGGCGTCGGGGTAGACGGGCCGGATATCCACCGGCAGGCTGGCCATGGCAGCGATCGCCGCTTCGGCCTCACCATCGAGCTTCGCCCAGCGCGCCATGAAGGCCTTGGTCCCCTCGTAGTCGCCGGTGGCTTGCAGCATGAGGATGTCGTGCAGCAGGGCCTTCAGCCCCGCTTCCATCCTGGCGTCGTCGATGACGTATCGGCGTGCGGCCACATCATAGGTAAAAGCGCCCTTGTCCCGCAGGTAAGCATATTGCAGCGCCGCGCCCTTGCCATGGGCTTCCACGGCACCGAACCGGACGGCGCGGAAGATGCCCGTGAAGTAGGTTGCGAAGAGCTGCGGACGCTGGGCGATCGGCAGTTCGCCCTTGTTCATCATCAGCAGGATGTTCCAGACCCCGGCGACGTCGGCCTTCGCCTCTTCGAGGGCGGAGTTCTGCTCTTTCAGCGCCTTGTCCACCGTGGTCTTCTCACCGTTGACGGTGATCGAACCCGGCCCGAGGCTGTGAGAAAGCTCATGGAACAGCGTCTCGTACTGCATGTAATCCTTGACCACGAGCCGAGCCTGGTCGGGCTTCAGGACAAGCGCGGCCATCGGCTGCAGGATACGGTCGAACTTCGCCCCCAGCACGTTGGAGAGGATCACCTTCTTGGCGCCCTTGGCCTCGCGCACACGTTCGTCGTTCGGCAGGTTGAACGCGATTGTCTGCGAACCGGGCACGTTGTCCCCGCCGCCACGGACCTGCTCGGCCACGGCAATCGGGCTCTCGAAGCCGCGCTGGAAGTTCTTGTAGGCATCCGCGATCGGAAGGTTCGCTTCCATGTCCCGCAGGTAGTTCTTGTACTTGGCGAGAGCGGCCGACTCCTGCGGGTCCTTCAGGGTGACGAAGCTCTCGAAAGCGGTCTTGGCCCCCATCAGCCGATCGGTGTAGACCTCGTAAGGTCCAATCGCCACTTCGATCGGCGTGCCGGACAGGTCCATCCAGGCCAGTTCGCTTTCATAGTAATCGTCCGTGAGGAAGGCCTTCGCTCGCAGGCTGAGGAAGCGCTTCAGGCTCGGATTGCTCGTACGCGCCGCAGCCTGTTCGAGCAGCCTGGCGGCGGGCTCCAGCCACTGCCGGTACGCCACCGAATACGGCACGGCCACGAGCTTTGCGCCATCCCGGCGAACCACCGTGTAAGGGTTCAGCAGTGCCGCCTTCTGGTGCGGGTTCGCGGCGATGTAGGCGTCCAGTTCCTGCCGCGTCATGTCCTCGGGATAGAAGCCCGCGCCTTCCGGCATCGGCATCGTTCCCCAGAACGGATGCAGGTCCGCCATTTCATCCCACGGCCCGAAGTTACGGGCGAACATCTCCACCAGAAGGTCCCGATCCGAACGCCGGTTCATCGATACGGCGCGCTGGACCTGCGGATTGCGTTCGTAGCGCTGGCGAAGGTAGATCTCGCTCATCAGGTCCGATGCCTTGATCAGCAGATTCACGACCTCCCGCTCCTCAGCGTTCAGGAAGGTAGTGTCGACCTCCATGGGGATGGTGGCGAGCTTTTCCTTCTGCGCGGCAAGATCGTAATCGACTTCAGCGGTCACAGGCAGGCTCTGCGCCAGGGGCGGCGTCGGTGAAGCGCCGGAAGCCACGTCTGCGGAAGAGGTGGCGGTACAGCCGGCGCTTGCCAGCAACAGAGCGGCAGGGGAAAGGCGCTTTAGGATGAGCATCAAGGACGTCCGTTGTGTTCTGCTATGCCTCCAGCCTAGTGCGACGAGCGCCTCATGCAAGCGCGCCGGGTGCAACCTTCCCCGGACACGGCTCAAACGCCGGCCTCAAACCTTCAAACCGGATCGAATTCGAGGTGGAGCGCCTTGAGCGCCCGCAGCACGTAGGTCGGTTCATACTCGAACCTGTGCGCGCCTTCCGGGCCGTGATGCGCCTCCGACAGACGAATGTTGTCCATGCGTGCGAGCAGCCGCTCGATGCTGACCGCAACCTCCCGCCGGGCCAGCGGCGCCCCGATGCAGGTATGGGCGCCGCGGCCGAAAGCCAGATGCTCCTTGATGCGTGGCCGGTCCATGTCGAAGCGGCCCGGCTCGGGAAAACGCGCGGGGTCGCGATTCGCGGCCATGTGGCTCATGAGGATCGGCGTGCCCGCCTTGATCTCCACGCCGCCCAGCGTCGTTGTCTTGCGGCAGATCCGCCCGCCGCTCTTGACCGAGCCATCGTAGCGCAGCAATTCTTCGATGAAGTCGGGGATGCGTGAAGCGTCACGCCGCAGCGTCTCCTGGATATCGCGGCGGGTCGCGATCACCTTGAAGCCGTTCGCCAGCAGCCGATTGGTGGTGTCCTGCCCGGCGCCGAAGAGGAACGCCGCCAATCCGGTAACATCGACCAGCGAAGGCTGCGACCCGTCCGGATAAGTCGCTCTGGCAAGGTCGTTGAGGATATCCTCCTGAGCGAGCAGGCGACGAAGCGGCCGCATCAGCGGATGGCTGGCCAGACGCCGGCGCGCGATGAGGCCGAAGAGATCCTTACCCACCGGCACGAGGGGGTTCTTCATCATTTCCTCGTGCGTGGCGTCCATCGGTATCGGAATGGCGCCTTCCAGAAGTCCACGAAACTTTGCGCGGGTGCCTTCTGACAGGCCGAGAAGGTCGGAGATCACGAGGGCACCGTAAGGGCTGCCGTACTGGCGCACGATATCGACGCGGCCATCCTTGTGGAACTCGTCGATCAGTCCCTCCGCTGTCGCGGCGAGTTGAGGCTGGAGCTGCTTCAACCGGCTGGGCGTGAACAGCCGCGAAAGGATCGAGCGCAGGTCGGCATGGCGAGCGCCCTGCTCCGCCACGATCTGGTCGGCAAACGCGATCTGCTTGCGGTGGGCTTCCAGCTCCGGTCCGATGTCGTCCCCCTCCGGTGTGAAAGGCAGTTCGACCATCCCGCCCGTGACCGCGTTGATCTCGGAGAAGTGTTCGGTATCGAGCAGAAGCTGCACCGTTTCCTCGTAGCCGACCACGGCCACCGCCCCCCGGTGAGGCAAGGGAACGACGGAGCCCTTTTGCCGCAGGTGGTCGAAATAGGCGTGTGGATCATCCACAAGCGACACGTCGCTGTACCAGTCGGCAGTCTCGTAGTTCATGCGGCCCGCTCCACTCTTATGATCCGCTGTGTATCGTAAATTGAATGTGGGTCAAGTGCTGCTCGTCATGCTACCAGCCCGGCCATGATCCCGCCCTCGCCCGCCCTGCCACCGGCCCTCGACTTGCTCGGTATCGCTGTCTTTGCGTTGACGGGTGCACTTGCGGCGGCACAGCTGCGCCAGACGTTCGTGACGGTCGCCTTCTTTGCACTGATCACGGGCGTGGGTGGTGGATCGCTGCGTGACCTGCTCATCGGCGCCCCGGTGTTCTGGGTTCACGACCCGCTGGTGGCCCCCGTCTGCCTTGCCGTGGCGCTCCTCGCCTGGTTTACGCCTGTTCGCTGGTGGCGCGGGCAGCTACTGGAATGGGCGGACGCGCTCGGTCTGGCGGTCTATGCCGTATTCGGCACGATCAAGGCCCTGCACTGGGGCGTACCGCCCGTCCCCGCCGTGTTGATGGGGGTCATCACCGGTTGCATTGGCGGCATCGTGCGCGACGTTCTGGCCGGGCAACCCTCGATCCTGATGCGACCGGAGCTTTACGTCACTGCCGCCGCGCTTGCCGCCAGCCTCGCCAGCCTCGGCATCGCGCTCGGTCTCTCAGCGCCGCTGACGTGGGCTATAGCGGTACTTGCCGGCTTCAGCCTGCGCGGAGCGGCGATACACTGGTCGCTTGGCCTCCCCGCTCACCAGGGCGACGACGACTAGCCGGCGCGTCAGGCTTGACCGTCCTGTCGGTCAAGCCGCTCCGCCAGCATCCGGGCAAGCTCGCGGCGCGCCACCTTGTTGGAATGCAGCAGAGGCACCTCTTCTCGCTCAAGTTCCAGATAGGCGCGAGGGACCTTGAAGCTGGATAGGCGCTGTCGCAACTCGCCCTCGATCACGGCGAAGTCCAAACCGGCACCATCCCTCGCGACGACGCCCGCCACAAGGCGATGGCCGCGTTCCCGGTCAGGCAGGCCGACGACATAGGCGGCGTGGATGGCGTCGAACGTCTGAAGCTCCATCTCGACCTCCGCCGGAGAGACGTTGGAGCCGGATACCTTGATCATGTCTCCGCTTCGTCCGACGAAATGAACGCGGCGGCCCTGCGGACGATCCTCCACAAGGCACATGTCGCCCGTCCGGTAGTATCCATCCGGCGTGAAGTGCTCTGCCCGCTCGATCTTGTGCAGCCCGAGTGCAACCGGATAGCCGCGCACCTGCATCTCGCCAGTCTCCCCCGGGGTGACCGGCCGGTTATCGCCGTCCGCGACACGGATATCGTAGCCCGGTGCAAAATGATCCATCGGCGCACAGACCGGCCGGCCGGGCGCCCGGAAATCGTCTCCCCAGGAGTACGGCCCCAGCGTCTCGCTCATGCCGAGGCCCCACCAGGGCTTTGGCCCGCGAATAGCGGCAAGGTCCTCCTCCGCCAGCACCGACCCCATCGCAAAGCGGCTGTCGGAAAGCGTCCGCTCCGTACACACCACGGTCGCGCCGGCTTCGAGCCCGGGCACAAGGTACATCATCAAGCCACCCACCCAGAACATCGGCAGCGGGCATTGCACGCGCTTGCCAGCAACATGCCCCATCATCTTCCGCAACGTGTGGCTGCGCAGGCACACCGCCCCATGGCCGTGCCGCACACCCTTGGGCAGCGCCATTGATCCCGAGGTATAGATCTCGATCATCTGGTCGGTCGGATGCACTTCCGCTTGGACGGAACAAAGCAGGTCGTCGCTCACGCTCCCGGCCGCGTCCGTCAGGAAGGTGGAGGTGCCCACGCAGCCGGGCAGTGCTGTGCCTGCCGATACGATCCAGCGCAGGTAAGGCACCGAAGGGAGGCGCAGCCTACCCTGCTCCTGCCCTTCGAGTTCCGGCAGCGCCTCCATCAGCCGCTCGATCAGATCCTTGCCGAGCATCGTGCGCTGCACAACAAGGCCCTGGATGTCCGATTGCCTCAGCACCCGCACCAGTTCATTCGCCCGGATCATCGTGCTGATCGGAATGGCGATCGCTCCAATCCGGCTGATCGCGGCAAGCCACACGGCAAAGCCGGGCCCGTTGCCGTGGATGAACCCCACCCGCGATCCCTTGCCGACCCCCTGCGCCAGCAGCCCTCGTGCAAGGAGCGCGGACCTTTCGCCAAGCTCCCGGTACGTCAAGGACGCAAGCACCTCACCCCCGTCCTCCAGTGTCACGGCAGGCGCATCACCATAGGCTGCGGCCACGGCGTGGATGAATTGCGCAAAGGTCGCCGCGGCCTCGGGAAGACCGGAGCCGCGCTCAGCACATTGCACCTCCCGCGATACGCCCTGCCTGCTCACGTCCTCGCCCTTACCCATCCTCATCTACCCCCGCACACCGTCAAGCGGCGCCTCCGCTGCCGCAAAGCCGATCGGGAAATAAGGAGAGGCTGCCGGGCCCGCGCAACAGCTATGTCCGCCGCAGCACCGATACCGCTCAGGCGTTTAGGGACTGTGCTCCGCGCGGGCGGCGCGGGCGAACTCCACTTCGGCCTTTCCCACGCAAAAGCGGCCGCGAACCGAAGTTCACGACCGCTTCCGTAGATCCTGTAAGGACGCCGCCGGGCTTAAGCCTCGGCGTATTCCTCGACGTCATTATTCACCGGACCCGAGTCCTGGCCCTTGGCCGCAACGTCGCGGTCAACCAGTTCGATGATCGCCACCGGAGCCGCGTCCGAGGCGCGGTAACCAGCCTTGATGATGCGGGTGTAACCACCGTTACGACCAGCGTAGCGCTCGGCGAGAACTTCAAACAGCTTCTTTTCCTGCGCTTCGTCCATGAGACGAGCGTGGGCCAGACGGCGGTTCGACAAGCCGCCATGCTTGGCGAGCGTGATCAGCTTCTCGACATAGGGGCGCAGTTCCTTGGCCTTGGCCGTGGTCGTCTGGATCTGCTCGTGCTTGATGAGCGCGGCCGCGAGGTTACGCAGCAGGGCGGCGCGGTGGCCAGAGGTGCGCTGCAGCTTGCGCTGGCCATACTTGTGACGCATGTTCTCTTCTCCGTTCGTCAGACAGCCGTTCAAGGTACTGCCTGCCGGGCGATGCAGTACGGCCATCGCCCAAAGCCGGTTCACCTATCGTGAAGCGCTGCCCTCAACCCGATTTCGGGCAAGGAGTCAAGCCAAAGAAAAAGGCCCCGCGATCTCTCGCGGAGCCCTCTTCATGTCAGCCTCGGGACGCCCGATCAGCCGAGCAGTTCCTGCTCCAGCTTCTTGGCCATCTCTTCGATGTTTTCGGGCGGCCAGCCCGGGATGTCCATGCCGAGGCGCAGACCCATCGACGAAAGCACTTCCTTGATCTCGTTGAGCGACTTGCGGCCGAAGTTCGGCGTGCGCAGCATCTCGGCTTCGGTCTTCTGGACCAGATCGCCGATGTAGATGATGTTGTCGTTCTTGAGACAGTTCGCCGAACGCACCGACAGCTCCAGTTCGTCGACCTTCTTGAGAAGGTAACGGTTGAGCTGATTGGTGTCGCTTTCTTCCGCGGTCGTCGTGCCGCCGACAGCGACGCCGATCATCGGCGAGGCGCCAACCGGAGCGATGTCCTCGAAGTGGACGAACAGCGCGAGCTGGTCCTGCAGAATGCGAGCGGCGTAAGCAACCGCGTCCTCGGGGGTCACGGTGCCGTCGGTCTCGACAGTCAGGTTCAGCTTGTCGAAATCGAGTTCCTGACCGATGCGGGCGTTCTCGACCTTGTAGCTCACCTGGCGAACAGGCGAGTACAGCGAGTCGACCGGGATCAGGCCGATGGGCGCGTCAACTGGACGGTTCGACACCGCAGGGACGTAGCCCTTGCCCGTGTCGGCGGTCAGCTCCATGTTGAGCGTCGCGCCCTCGTCGAGATGGCAGATCACCAGGTCCTTGTTCATGACCTCGATGTCGCCCGAGACGGCAATGTCGCCAGCCGTGACGGCAGCCGGGCCGGTCGCCGAAAGCTGAAGACGCTTCGGGCCGTCGCCCTGCATCTTGAGAGCGATCTGCTTGACGTTCAGGACGATGTCCGTGACGTCTTCACGCACGCCGGCAAGCGACGAGAATTCGTGAAGTACGTTCTCGATCTTGATCGAGGTGATCGCCGCACCCTGCAGGGACGAAAGGAGCACGCGACGCAGCGCGTTTCCGAGCGTCAGACCGAAGCCGCGCTCGAGAGGTTCGGCGACGAAGGTCGCCTTCAGCTTGGGGTCTGGTCCCGGCTTGACCTCAAGGCTGTTCGGCTTCTTGAGTTCCTGCCAGTTCTTGATGTTGACAGTCATGGACTTCCCCTGGGAGTGATGGCGGTTACGCCCCGAAGGCCTGGTGGAGAGGCCCGGGACGTTCCGAAGACGGGCGACGACCGGTCGTCGCCCGCATTAGCTCGATCAGACGCGGCGGCGCTTCGAGGGACGAACGCCGTTGTGCGGAATCGGCGTGACGTCGCGGATCGAGGTAATCGTGAAGCCGACAGCCTGGAGGGCGCGCAGCGCGCTCTCACGGCCCGAACCCGGGCCCTTGACTTCGACTTCGAGGGTACGGACGCCGTGTTCGGCGGCCTTCTTGCCGGCGTCATCCGCGGCCACCTGAGCGGCATACGGCGTCGACTTGCGGCTGCCCTTGAAGCCCATCATGCCTGCCGAGGACCACGAAATCGCGTTGCCCTGGGCGTCGGTGATGGTCACCATGGTGTTGTTGAAGCTTGCATTCACGTGGGCAATGCCGCTCGTGATGTTCTTGCGCTCGCGGCGCTTAATGCGCTGAGGTTCGCGTGCCATGTTCGTCTATCCTGTCGAAATATCGCTGCGGGAAACCGAAAGCCTGTACGGCTCCGCGGCTTACTTCTTCTTGCCGGCGATCGGCTTGGCCTTGCCCTTGCGGGTGCGCGCATTGGTGTGCGTGCGCTGGCCGCGAACCGGGAGACCCTTGCGGTGACGCAGGCCGCGGTAGCAGGCCAGGTCCATCAGACGCTTGATGTTCATCGCGGTCTCGCGACGAAGGTCACCCTCAACGGTGTGATCCGCGTCGATCGTTTCACGGATCTGCAGCACTTCGGCGTCCGACAGGTCCTGCACGCGGCGGGTATGATCGATACCGAGCTTGTCGGCGATTTCGACGGCCTTGGTACGACCGATGCCGTGGATATACGTCAGCGCGATAATAACGCGCTTGTTGGTGGGGAGATTTACCCCTGCAATACGAGCCACTTAATTCTCCTGCTCCACAGGGGCACGACAGCGCACCCCCATCTCAACGCTGTCACACCCGGAAAAGTCAAATGGCAAAAGGTCCGGTGGGCGGTAACTCGCGGGTGCATTGAACACGCGGTATTGGCCTTCCGGACTTGCCGTTGCTGTCGAGTGAAGGGGGCGCATAAGATGATTCGGCGTCAAAGTCAACGCCCGCAGCGCCGACGGCCGGCAGCACCCGGGACCGGTGCGTAACGCCTGACGGAATGCAGTTATGCTTAATACAGATCCGCACAGCCGTCAAAGGCCACCCGCCGATCCTCTACACCGGAGGTGCGCCGGGACGATCGATCAGCGACCTATAGGCGCGCCGGTCGGCGGAGCGGGGGACTCCGAAAGCGGCAGCAACCCGGGAGGAACGGCCGTATTCAAGCCCGGCGCTTCCTCTTCGGTCGGTTCGACATTCTCGACGGCTTTCCCGGCGTCGATGCCCGTATCAATGCCTGAAAAAGCCTCCGCGAAACTGCCCCCCAGTTTCTGGGCAAGTCGCTTCATCTGGTTCGCCAGGACGCCGTCGACCGCAGGTGCAAGTTGGTTGAAAGCCGTACGGGCGTACCCGCCGACCACATACTCCAGCAGGATCTGCGTAGAGGTGCCGCTGGGATCAGGCTTGAGCTGGAACGTCAGGGTTCCGGTCAGAGCTTCCGACTGCAACGGACCAAGCGCGCCCATCATTCGCAGGGCCCGCCCGGGCTCCGCGTAGATGACGCGAAGGTGCTCGACACTCCCGCGCCCGCCCGCCTTGTCCCCCGACTTCGCCGGCAGGATCTCGCAGAAGCAGCCCCCTGCCCGCGCGTCCAGCGACAGGTTCGCAGCCTCGCCGGACCATGTGTGTTCGGCGTCCCACCAGACCGAGGGCCTGGTAAGGACCGCCCAGGCCTCTTCGGGGCTGGCGGTGACCTGGACGATATGCCGCACGACGAAGCCGGCGCTCGCCACCTGCGCGACCCTGGCCACCGCCGGCATCGGCTGCAGAGCCAGTCCGGCCGTCAATAACGCGGCAGCTATCGCCATCCTCATAGATACTGCCCCGTTTGTCGCGAGATACCCGTGGGCGTCAGCCCGCCACGATGCTTTCGATGGCGGCGGTCACCTCGTCCATGTCCGCCATGCCATCGACCTTAGCGACGATGCCCCGCGCTTCGTAGATCGGCAGAATCGGTGCGGTCTTCGCGCGATACTCCGCCATGCGGGTGCGCACGGTCTCCGCGTTGTCGTCCGGACGCCGCTTGAACTCGTGGCCGCCGCACCTGTCGCAGGTGCCCTCGACCTTCGGCTTCTCGAAGCTGTCGTGATAGCCCTTGCCGCAGCTCGCGCACGTGAAGCGGCCGGTGATCCGCTCGACAAGAGCGTCCTCGTTCACCTCCAGCTCGATTACGTGGTCAAGCTTGCGGCCGCGCTCGGCGAGGATCGCATCGAGTGAAATCGCCTGCGCCTCAGTCCGGGGATACCCGTCGAAGATAGCGCCCGTGCCGGACCCCATCGCGTCAAGCTCGTCGCCAATGAGGGCAGAAACGATGGTGTCGGAGACCAGTTCGCCCCGCTCCATCACGGCCTTGGCCTCAAGCCCGGTCGGCGTTCCCGCACGCACTGCAGCGCGCAGCATGTCGCCGGTCGAAAGCTGCCGCATTCCGTGCTTGTCCACCAGGCGCTGTGCCTGGGTGCCCTTACCTGCCCCGGGCGGCCCCAGAAGGATGATATTCACGCCGTAAACCCCCTCACTACTTCGGTATGGGTCAGACCCTAGCGCGCATCAGCGCAGCCGACCCTTCAGCTTCGCCTTCTTGATGAGATCGCCATACTGGTGCGCCAACAGGTGCGACTGGATCTGCGTGATCGTATCGACGGTCACGTTGACCACGATCAGCAGGCTGGTGCCACCCATGAACAGCAGCGGCAAGCCCGTCAGCGACATGAAGTATTCCGGAACCGTGCAGACGATCACCAGGTACGCAGCGCCGAGGACCGTGATGCGGGTCAACACGTAGTCCAGGTACGTTGCGGTGTTCTTGCCGGGCCGGATACCCGGTATGAAGCCGCCATTCTTCTTCAGGTTCTCGGCCGTCTCCTCGGGATTAAACACAACCGCCGTGTAGAAGAAGCAGAAGAAGATGATGCCGGCCGCGTAGAGCAGCATGTACAGCGGCTTGCCATGCGCAAGGTACTGGTTGAGAGTCACAACGATCTTGCCGATCGTCGAGTCCGGCGTCAGCGAATTGCCCGCGAACTGGCTGATGGTCAGCGGCAGCAGCAGCAGCGAACTGGCGAAGATCGGCGGAATGACGCCTGCCGTATTCAGCTTCAGCGGGAGGTGGCTGCGATCCGCCTGCATCATGCCACGCTGGGTCGCACGCTTGGGATACTGGATCAGGAGGCGACGGGTCGCGCGCTCCATGAAACAGATCATCAGGATCATCGCTACAACAAGCGCGATCAATGCGATGATGAGGATCGAACCCGTGTCGCCGGCCGCGTAAGCCGCGCCCAGATTGCTGGCGAACGTCGGCATCTGCGCGACGATACCCGCCATGATGATGAGCGAAACGCCGTTGCCGATCCCCCGCGACGTGATCTGCTCACCAAGCCACAGGAGGAACATCGTGCCGCCGATCAGCGAGATCACCGCGCCGATACGAAACATCATGCCCGGATCAACGACAGCCGTCAGGCCGCGCGAGGTCGACAGGGCTTCCAGACCGGTGGCGATGGCATAACCCTGCACGATGCAAAGCAGGACCGTACCATAACGCGTGTACTGGTTCAGCTTCTTGCGACCGGCCTCGCCTTCCTTCTTCAGCGCGATGAGCGCCGGGTGAAGGGACGCGGCGAGCTGCACCACGATGGAAGCAGTAATGTACGGCATGACACCCAGAGCGATGAGGCTCATGCGCGACAGAGAACCGCCCGAGAACGTGTTGAAGAGATCGAGAATGCCGCCCTGCGTCTGCAGGTAGAGGTCGCGCAGCGCGATCGGATTGACACCCGGCAGCGGCACGAAGCTCAGGAAACGGAACACGATCAGGGCGCCGATGGTGAACCAGATGCGGTTCTTGAGCTCGGTGGCCTTGGAGAAGTTGGCCAGGCTGAGCGTGCTGGCGATGTTGTCGGCGCGTGAAGCCATGACGTTCTAAAAAGCCTCGAAGAATCTGATCGGATTCGCCCTTAGCCGCTCATGCCGGCGTTGTCGAACCCGGGAAAGGAACTGGCCATATAGACATTGGAACAAGCTCTGAAAGCCCCTGTCCCGCAGCATACGCGCTGGTGTGATGTGCGTGCATCACTTCCCGGCAGCCCCCGAAAGCAAAGAGAGGGCAAAGCGCCCGGCGCCCGCCCTCTCCCTTGATCTGCTCTCCGTACCCCGGAACTTAGGCCGCAGCCTCTTCCTTGGCGGGAACGATCACGGAGCCACCGACCTTCTCGACGGCGGCCACCGCGCCGGCAGATGCGCCGGCAACGTTGAAGGTCACCTTGGAAGTCAGCTCACCCTTGGCGAGAAGGCGCACGCCGTGCTTGCCGCCACGCGCAAGGCCGGCTGCCTTCAGCGCCGCGTGATCGACGACGCCAGCGACGTCGAGCTTGCCGGCGTCGATCGCCTTCTGGACGAGGCCCAAGTTCACTTCTGCGTAGTCCTTGGCGAACTTCTTGTTCGAGAAGCCACGCTTCGGCAGACGCATGTGAAGCGGCATCTGACCGCCTTCGAAGCCGTTGATGGACACGCCCGAACGCGCCTTCGCGCCCTTCTGACCGCGGCCGGCAGTCTTGCCCTTGCCCGAGCCGATACCACGGCCTACGCGGATGCGGCGGTGACGGGCGCCAGCGTTGTCACGGATGTCATTCAGTTTCATGTCTTGCACTCGCTTTCGCTTTGAGTCGCGCTGATAGGAAGTGGCGCCCTTAGAGGACGCGCCGCCGATTGTCACGCCCCAAACCGTACTCCTGCGCTCTGCCCTACCGCATGGCAGAAGGGGCCCTCGATCTGTCGGCCACCGTCAGTTGCCCCCGCCGAAGCCGACAAGCAGCTTCGCGGTTTCCGGCACCCGGGTACCGAAGGCGTCGCGTGCCGGAGCCCAACGCACGATCTCTACGGCCAAGCCGCACAGTTCCCTGTCGAACGCAGGTGAACCCGAGGCGGGTTCCATCACGCACTCCAGTGTGTTGCCCTTTTCGTCGACTTGGAAGTTCAGGTCATGACGGCTGAATCGCTGTCCGCGAAGAACCGTGCGGTAACGCTCCTTCAGCTCCGTCAGCGCATGATTGAACTCGATCAGGCTGGCATCGTCCCAGCGCGGTTTTTGGCGAAGGCTCGCGAACTCTTCCTCGGTCACCAGTGGCCGCATCGCGCGAATGACGCCGTACCACCGCATGATGCGGGCGATCTGCAACGGGGACTGGCGGTCGATCGTCGTCTGACAGGTGCCGCCCGTCGGGCTTGCCTTCGCGCGCAGCAGGGCCTGCGCAGCGGGCCATCGGTGGTAAGCGACGGCCCAGGCAAGAGGCGTGAGGCCGAAGAGGTCCGGACGATCCAGCGCTGCCGGATCCCGCTTCAGCAGCACCGCGATGTCACGGATGGACCCCCGGCGGGCTGCTGCTCCCAAGCCGTGCTCCATCCGGGCGACGCCGAGTTCCGCGAACCCGAACGGCTGCTCGACCCCCGCATCCGGGCTCTCCGGAAGGCTCGGTGCGGGTCCGGCCTTGTCCACGGCCCGGCACACGTCACCGTAGGGATACCGCGGATCCGCCAGGACGGCCGCGTTGTACCGCCGCCCGAAGCCCGTCACTGTGTCGTCGGGCTTCATCTGACCCTCGTCGATCTTGCCGTCCGGGACGAAAGCCACCGCCCGTACCGACCACGGCGAGAGCCCGCCGAGCACCCGGCACTGTACACCGTACGCTTCGGTCGAGATGCCAGAGGGTGTCGTCGCCGCGATCAGGCGGTAGTCGCCCCTGTCCAGCGCCTTATGCGCCTCGGCCACGGCGTTGGCATCCCCAAGCGCGAGCTTGCGGCGCAGCGACTTGTCGCTTTTGCGCAGCGCTGCAAGAAAGCCCGTATCCGCGCGGCGATCGCCGCACTGGCTGACCGCCGCCCCCTCCACTGTCAGGTTCGTCTCAGGAGCCTTCTGCGAGCAGCCAACCACCCCCAGCACTCCGAGAGACAGAAGAGAAGCTGCACAAAGCCGCCTGCCGATCAAGACTAGTCCCCGAATGGAAAAACGGCGCCGTCATGCGCCCATCATGCCGGCGCGAATAGCACAGCCGTGCCCTGTTGGAAGGCCTTTCCTGTAGCCGCCCCCGCCCGCATACGACAAAAGGCCCCGGCGTTTCCACCGGGGCCTTTCAAACTTCGCGGGCAAGGCCCGTGATGCTCAGTCGACGATAGCGACCATGTGGGGGAGCTTGGCAATGGCACCGCGCACTTCGGCGGTATCTTCCAGCTCCACGACGCGGTGCATCTTGCCGAGGCCAAGACCGATCAGGATCTTCTTCTGGCTCTCGGGACGACGGATCGGCGAACCGATCTGCTTGATCTTGATCTTCGCCATGCCTGTTACTCCGCGATCGCTTCGGCGGCGGCTTCAGCCTCCGCTTCGCTGGCGCCACCGCGACCCAGCAGGTCTGCGACCTTCTTGCCACGACGCTGGGCAACCGACTTCGGCGAAGTCTGGTTGGTCAGCGCGTCGAAGGTGGCGCGGATCATGTTGTAGGGGTTCGAAGTGCCGACCGACTTGGTGACAACGTCAGCGACGCCCAGGCTCTCGAACACGGCGCGCATCGGACCGCCGGCGATGATGCCGGTACCCGAAGGAGCCGTACGCACGTTCACGCGGCCCGCACCGAAGTGGCCCTTGCCGTCGTGATGGAGAGTACGACCCTCCTTCAGCGCGACGCGGATCATCTTCTTCTTGGCCGAAGCGGTCGCCTTGGTGATCGCTTCCGGCACTTCGCGTGCCTTGGAGTGACCGAAGCCTACCCGGCCCTTGCCGTCACCCACGACGACCAGAGCTGCGAAGCCGAAGCGCTTACCGCCCTTGACCGTCTTCGACACGCGGTTGATGTGGACGAGCTTCTCGATGAGCTCCTCGCCCTGTTCTTCCTCGTTGTTGCCACGGCCGCGACGGTCGTCGCGGCGGCCACGGCCACCACGATCGCCTCGGTCGTTGCCGCCACGGCCACGGCCGCCACGACCACGACCGCCGCCTTCGCGACCTTCGTGAGGAACGCCACCCTGCGGGTGCTCAGCCGCGATCGGCTGTTCGGTGATGTTTTCGTCGGCCATGATCAGAACTCCAGCCCGCCTTCACGGGCGGCTTCGGCCAGCGCCTTGACGCGACCGTGGTACAGGAAGCCGCCGCGGTCGAACACGACCGAGGTAATGCCCGCCTTCTTGGCGGCCTCGGCGAGTTCCTTGCCAACGCGGGTCGCGGCGTCGAGGTCGGTGCCCTTGGCGCCAAGCGTGTTGGCTGCGGCAACGGTGTGGCCCTGCGCATCGTCGATGATCTGCGCATAGATATGACGGCCGGTGCGGTGCACCGACAGACGGGGACGACCACCCGAACGGGCCTTGAGCGCGGTGCGTACGCGGCGCGCGCGGCGATCGAAGAGAGACAGCTTTGCCATTACTTCTTCTTCCCTTCCTTGCGGAAGATGTACTCGCCACGATAAGCGATACCCTTGCCCTTGTAGGGCTCAGGCTTGCGCCAGCGACGAATCTCGGCCGCGATCTGGCCGACCTTCTGCTTGTCGATGCCCGAAATTTCGACCGTGGTGTTATCCGGGGTCTTGATCTCGATGCCTTCCGGCACTGCGATGTCAACGTCGTGCGAGTAGCCGAGCTGAAGCTTCAGGGTCTTGCCCTGCGAGTTCGCACGGTAGCCGACGCCCTTGATCTCGAGGACCTTGGTGAAGCCGTTCGTCACGCCTTCGATCAGGTTCGAAACCAGAGTGCGCTGCATGCCCCAGTGGCTGCGGGCCTGCTTCGACTGGTTGACGGGCTGCACGGCGATCGAACCATCTTCCACCGCGTAGGTGACCTGGTCCGACAGGCTGAGGGTAAGCGTGCCCTTCGGGCCCTTTACCGACAGAACGCCGTTGTCGATGTTGGCGGTGACGCCGCTAGGAACGGCCACCGGCTTCTTACCGATGCGGCTCATTAGAACACCTCCGCCAGCACTTCGCCGCCGACGTTCTGCGTGCGGGCTTCGGCATCCGAGAGCACGCCGCGCGGGGTCGAGACGATGGTGATGCCAAGACCGTTGCGCACGATCGGAAGTTCCTTGGAACCCGAATAGACGCGGCGGCCCGGCTTGGAGACGCGAGCAATGTGCTTGATGGCAGGTTCGCCCTCAAAGTACTTCAGCTCGATGCGAAGCTGCGGGTGAGCGCCGGTCGCTTCGTCGGAGTAGCCACGGATGTAGCCCTCCCGCTGAAGCACTTCCAGGACGCGCGCACGCAGCTTCGAGGCCGGCGAAAGAACAGAATCCTTCTTCGCCTGCTGGCCGTTGCGGATGCGGGTGAGCATATCACCCAGGGGATCGGTCAATGCCATTGCTTCTAACCCTTACCAGCTCGACTTGGTCACGCCGGGGATCATGCCCTTGTTGGCAAGATCACGCAGCTCGACGCGGCACAGGCCGAACTTGCGGTAATAACCGCGCGGACGGCCGGTCGTGGCGCAACGGTTGCGAACCCGGGTCGGGTTGCCGTTGCGCGGGATCTCGGCCAGCTTCAGGCGAGCAATGAGGCGCTCGGTTTCATCGAGCGATTCATCAGCAGCGACCGCCTTGAGGCGCTCGTACTTGCCTGCATACTTCTTGACGAGCTTCTTGCGACGCTCGTTCTTGTTCACGGAACTCAGTTTCGCCATGGACTTAAGCTCTCTTCCTCAGCGGCTCACGCCGCTTCCTTCTGTTCCGACTCTTCAGCCGGGAACGGGAAACCGAACAGACGCAGCAGCTCACGCGCCTCGTCGTCGGTCTTCGCGGTGGTGGTCACGATGATGTCCATGCCACGCACCTTGTCGATCTTGTCGTAGCTGATCTCCGGGAAGATGATCTGCTCCTTCAGGCCCATGGCGTAGTTGCCACGGCCGTCGAACGACTTCGGGTTCAGGCCACGGAAGTCGCGGATGCGGGGCATCGCGATCGTCACGAGGCGATCGAGGAACTCGTACATGCGCTCGCGGCGGAGCGTCACCTTGCAGCCGATCGGCATGCCTTCACGCAGCTTGAACTGCGCAATCGACTTGCGAGCCTTGGTGATGACGGGCTTCTGACCGGCGATGGCTTCCATCTCGGCTGCAGCGGTCTGGACCTTCTTCTTGTCCTGGCTCGCTTCGCCCACACCCATGTTAAGGGTGATCTTCTCGATCTTCGGCACTTCCATCGCGTTCTTGTAGCCGAACTTCTCGGTCATCGCCTTGACGATTTCCGCATCGTACTTCGAACGCAGACGGGGGGTGTACTTGTCAGCCATCGATGGTCTCCCCGGACTTCACGGCCACGCGGACCTTGACGCCGTCCTTGGTTTCGAAGCGAACGCGGGTCGGCTTGCCGTCCTTGTCCGCCACGGCGACCTTGCAGATCGGCATCGCAGCCGGCGTGCGGTCGATGCCACCCAGCGGGTTCTGCTGGGTGGGCTTGCGGTGCTTGGTGGCGACGTTCACGCCTTCGACAACGACCTTGCCGTCCTTCGGCAGGACCTGCAGAACCGTGCCGGTGCGACCCTTGTCCTTGCCGGACAGGACGACGACCGAGTCACCCTTCTTGATCTTCGCGGCAGCCATTACAGCACCTCCGGAGCGAGCGAGATGATCTTCATGAAGCCACGGCCGCGCAGTTCGCGCACCACGGGGCCGAAGATACGGGTGCCGATCGGCTCCTCGTTCTTGTTGATCAGCACGGCAGCGTTGCTGTCGAAACGGATCACGCTACCATCGGTACGACGCACGTCCTTGCGGGTGCGCACGATAACGGCGCGGTGCACGTCGCCCTTCTTGACGCGAGCGCGGGGCTGCGCCTCCTTGATCGACACCACGATGATGTCGCCGACGCCTGCGAAGCGACGCTTGGAGCCACCCAGTACCTTGATGCACTGGACGCGCTTTGCGCCGCTGTTGTCCGCCACGTCGAGATTGGATTGCATCTGGATCATCGATCCGAGTCCTTCTCATCTGGCTTGCCGGAACCAGTCCGGCAGTTCCTAAAAATACAGGCCCCCGAAGAGGCCCGAGTCGCCCTGCGGGGGCGAAGGCGGCGCTTTGCCGCATTCATCCGCACAGGTCAACACTCGTGTCAGGCAAGGCCAAAGCCGGGAACTGAAGTCCCCGGCTTCGATCTCAGCGGAGGATCAAACCTCGGCCTCGAGTGCCGTACCCTTGCTCGCCTGAAGACGGTCAAGAACCTTCCAGGTCTTGGTCTTCGAGTAAGGAGCCGTCTCCTCGATCCGGACGCGCTCGCCGGTCTTGAAGGCGTTGTCCTCATCGTGAGCGTGGTACTTCTTCGAGCGGCGGATGATCTTCCCGTAGAGCGGGTGCTTCACCTTGCGCTCAACGAGCACGGTCACGGTCTTGTCCGTCTTGTCGGAAACGACGGTACCGGTCAGAATACGCTTGGGCATCGTTGTTTCTCCTTACGCCTTCGCCGCTGCCGAACGCTCAGCCTGGAGCGTCTTGATGCGGGCGATGTCGCGACGGACTTCCTTGATGCGCGCCGGGGCCTCGAGCTGGCTCGTGGCGGCCTGGAAACGCAGGTTGAACTGCTCGCGCTTCAGCTCGACGAGATCAGCGGTGAGCTGGTCGTCGGTCTTGGCGCGAAGGTCTTCGATCTTGTTAGCCATGATGGACTTCCTTACTCGCCGCCAAGGTGCGAGGTGTCGCCGAGGCGAGCAACGACCTTGGTCTTGATCGGCAGCTTCATCGCAGCGCGGCTGAAGGCTTCGGCTGCGAGCGGGCCGGCAACGCCGTCCAGCTCGAACAGGATGCGGCCCGGCTTCACGCGAGCTGCCCAGTATTCAACCGAACCCTTGCCCTTACCCTGACGGACTTCAGCAGGCTTCTTCGAAACCGGCACGTCGGGGAAAACGCGGATCCAGAGACGGCCCTGGCGCTTGATGTGACGGGTGATTGCGCGGCGTGCAGCTTCGATCTGACGGGCGGTAACCCGCTCCGGCTCGAGGGCCTTGAGGCCGTACGAGCCGAAGTTCAGATCGGTGCCGCCCTTGGCGTCACCCTTGATCCGGCCCTTGAAGGCCTTGCGGAACTTGGTCTTTTTGGGTTGCAGCATGGTGCTTCTCTAATCCTGGGATCAGCGGGCCGGACGGACGCCGGAGGTCTGAGCCTCCACCATCAGTCGGTCTTGCGCCGTCGGGTCATGGCCCAGGATCTCACCCTTGAAGACCCAGACCTTGATGCCGATGATGCCATAGGCGGTTAGCGCCTCGGCGTCGGCATAGTCGATGTTCGCACGCAGGGTGTGAAGCGGCACGCGGCCTTCGCGGTACTGCTCGACACGGGCGATTTCCGCACCGCCAAGACGGCCGCCGCACATGATCTTGATGCCTTCGGCACCCAGACGCATGGCGGACTGCATGGCGCGCTTCATCGCACGGCGGAACGCCACGCGGCGGATCAGCTGGTCAGCGATACCCTGTGCGATGAGCTTCGCATCGACTTCCGGCTTGCGGATCTCGACGATGTTCAGCTTCACTTCGCTCGAGGTCATGGCCGAAAGCTGCTTGCGCAGCTTTTCGATGTCCGCGCCCTTCTTGCCGATGATGACGCCCGGACGAGCCGCGAAGATCGAGATGCGGCACAGCTTGGCCGGACGCTCGATCACCACCTTCGAGATCGCTGCCTGCGGCACCGTCTCGATGATGAACTTGCGGATCTTGAGGTCTTCCTCAAGCAGCTTGCCGTAGTCCCGGCCTTCCGCGAACCAGCGGCTGTCCCAGGTACGGTTGATCTGCAGACGCAGACCGATCGGATTGCTCTTATGACCCATGGATCAGGCCTCCTCGACTTCGCGAACGACGATCCGCAGGCGCGAAAACGGCTTGAGGATGCGGGTGGACTTGCCGCGGCCACGAGCGTGGAAACGCTTCATGGTCACCGACTTGCCGACCGACGCCTCGGCGACGACGAGAGCGTCGACGTCGAGGTTGTGGTTGTTTTCCGCGTTGGCGATCGCCGAAGCGAGAACCTTGCGGGCATCGACCGCCATGGCCTTCTTGGAGAAGGCCAGGACGTTCATGGCGTCTTCGGCGCGCATGCCGCGGATCAGGGCAGCGACCAGGTTGAGCTTCTGAGCCGAACCACGAATGTTCGTGTTGACCGCGAGAGCTTCCTTGTCACCTACGCGACGGGGTGCTGCTGGCTTGCTCACTTGCGCTTGCCCTTCTTGTCGGCGGCGTGGCCAGGGAACGAGCGGGTGGGCGCGAACTCACCGAGCTTGTGACCGACCATGTCCTCGTTGACAGCAACGGGGATGAACTTGTGCCCGTTGTAGACCTGGAAGGTCAGACCAACGAACTGCGGGAGAATGGTGGAGCGACGCGACCAGGTCTTGATCGGACCAGCGCGGCTGCCGGCATCCTGCGCGACTTCGGCCTTCTTGAGAAGGTAGAGGTCGACGAAGGGGCCTTTCCAGACGGAACGTGCCATCGTGACTTACCTCTTCTTCTTGGCGTGACGCGAACGGATGATGAGCTTGTCCGTCTGCTTGTTGTTGCGAGTGCGGGCGCCCTTGGTCGGCTTGCCCCACGGCGTGACCGGATGACGGCCACCCGAGGTGCGGCCTTCACCACCACCGTGCGGGTGGTCGACCGGGTTCTTGGCGACACCACGAGTCAGCGGGCGACGACCCAGCCAGCGGCCACGACCGGCCTTGGCGAGGGTCTGGTTCGAGTTGTCGGGGTTCGAGACCGCGCCAACCGTACCCATGCAGTCACCACGCAGGTAGCGCTGCTCACCCGAGTTCAGGCGAACGATGACCATGCCGCGGTCACGACCGACGACCTGGACGTACGTACCGGCCGAACGGGCGATCTGACCGCCCTTTTCAGGCTTCATCTCGACGTTGTGGCAGATCGTGCCGACCGGCATCTGCGACAGAAGCATGGCGTTGCCCGGCTTCACGTCGGTCTTTTCGCCAGCGACGACCACGTCGCCAACAGCCAGACGCTGCGGAGCGATGATGTAAGCCTGTTCACCGTCGGTGTACTTCACCAGCGCGATGAAGGCCGTGCGGTTCGGGTCATACTCGATCCGCTCGACGGTGGCTTCCATGTCCCACTTGCGACGCTTGAAGTCGATGAAGCGGTACTTCTGCTTGTGACCGCCCGCGATGCCGCGCGAGGTCACGTGACCCTTGTTGTTGCGGCCGCCGGTCTTGCTCTTGCCTTCGGTCAGCGCCTTGAGGGGCTTGCCCTTCCAGAGCGACGACTTGTCGACGAGGACCAGGCCGCGGCGAGCGGGGCTGGTCGGGTTGTAGTTCTTGAGTGCCATCGGAAATTAACCCCGCGCGCCTTCGGTGATGTCAATCGACTGGCCTTCCGCCAGCGTGACGATCGCCTTCTTCACGTCGCTGCGGCGGTAAGCCTTACCGCGCCAGCGCTTGGTCTTGCCCTTGGTCACGAGCGTGTTCACGCCGGTTACCTTGACATCGAAGAGTGCCTCGACGGCAGCCTTGATCTCGGGCTTGGTCGCCTTGTCGGCAACCTTGAAGACGACCGCATTGTTCTCCGAAAGGAGGGTCGACTTCTCGGTGATGTGCGGAGCGAGAATCACGTCGTAGTGACGGATATCCACGGTCTTAGCCATTGAAACGCGCCTCCAGCTTCTCGACCGCGGCGCGCGTCAGCACCAGCGTATCATGCTTCAGGATGTCGTAGACGTTCGCGCCGACAGCCGGGAGCACGTTCACGCCGACGATGTTGCGGGCAGCGCGGGCGAAGCCCTCGTTGACCTGCTCACCATCAACAACGAGCACCTTCTTGCCGAAGCCAGCCTTCGCAAGCTGACCGGCGAGCGCCTTGGTCTTGGCGTCGGCTACGTCGAGGGTGTCGACGATGACGAGGCCGTTCTGTGCCTTCGACGACAGGGCCATCTTCAGGCCAAGCGCACGAATCTTCTTGTTCAGCGAGATGTTGAACTCGCGGCGACGAGCACCGTGAGCCTTACCACCGCCGATGAACACGGGAGCCGCACGGTCGCCGTGACGGGCCGTGCCGCCACCCTTCTGACGACCGAACTTCTTGCCGGTGCGCGCGACGTCCGAACGCTCGCGGGTCGCACGGGCGATGCCGCGACGGTTCTCGAGCTGCCAGGTGACGACGCGGTGCAGGATGTCCGCGCGCGGCTCGAGGCCGAACACGTCGTCCGAAAGCTCGATGTCGCCAGTGCCGGCGGAGCCATCGATATTGAGGACCTGAACCTTCATGATTAGCCCTCCTGGCCTTCGGTCGCTTCGGGAGCCGCGGTCTCAGCGGGCGTCTCGGCAGCGGCCGTATCATTGGTGTTGGCCACCGACTTGATGCCGGCGGGGTACGGAGCCTCGGCGTGACGGTTCACCTTGACGGCGTCCGAAACGGTGAGCCACGAGTTCTTCGCACCGGGGACAGAGCCCTTGACGAAGATCAGGCCGCGCTCGTCGTCCACTCGGACGATTTCGAGGTTCTGCTGAGTGCGCTGACGGTCGCCCATGTGGCCGGCCATCTTCTTGTTCTTGAACACCTTGCCCGGATCCTGACGGTTACCCGTCGAACCGTGCGCACGGTGCGAGATCGACACACCGTGAGTGGCGCGCATACCGCCGAAGCCCCAGCGCTTCATAGCGCCCTGGAAGCCCTTGCCCTGCGTGTGGCCACCCACATCGACGAGCTGGCCGGGGACGAAGTGCGAAGCCGCAATCGTCGCGCCAACTTCGAGGAGAGCGTCGTCGGCGACGCGGAATTCCGCGACGCGCATCTTGAGGGGAACCTGAGCCTTCGCGAAGTGCTCACGCTGCGGCTTCGCAACGTTCTTCTGCTTGGCTTCGCCGGCACCGAGCTGAACCGCGACATAACCATCGCGCTCTTCGGTGCGGACAGAGACGACCTGGCAATCCTCCAGCGCCAGGACGGTGACGGGCACGTGGCGGCCGTCCTCCTGGAACAGGCGGGTCATCCCGACTTTCTTTGCGATCACGCCGGTACGCATGACCTTACTCCTTACAGAGGCGTACGCAGGACCATCCCTCGCACGCATGTCCAACCCTATGTGTGATACGCACCCCGTCCGGGTCAGGTGTTCCCTGCAAGGCCTTTGAAGGCCTCGCGGAAACGAGACGGGGGACGCATTCCCGAACAAGGCCCGAAGGCGTTGCCGGAGGTATCCCTTGTGTCCCTTCGGGCTTTTCCCTCAGGGCTCTGTCTCTGCGGGTTTCTCCCCGCAAAGCCGGCGTCATCGAGCCGACAAGATAATCCTCGGTCTAGTTAGGGTCCGACCGGAAAGGACCATCGGGGCAATCGTGCGACTGCCCCGGTAAACCAGCTCAAGCGAGCTTGATCTCGACGTTCACGCCAGCAGCCAGGTCCAGCTTCATCAGAGCATCGACAGTGGCAGCATTCGGCTGCACGATGTCAAGCAGGCGCTTGTACGTGCGGACTTCGAACTGCTCACGCGACTTCTTGTCGATGTGCGGACCACGGTTCACCGTGAACTTCTCGATCTTGGTCGGCAGCGGAATGGGGCCACGAATCAGAGCGCCGGTGCGGCGGGCCGTGTCAGCGATCTCGCCAGTGGCCTGGTCGAGCACGCGATGGTCAAACGCCTTCAGGCGGATACGGATGTTCTGAGCTTCCATTACCTACTACCGATGAGAAAGAGCCATAGGACCGAAGTCCCGTCAAATTCGAGCCGCGCCCCTACAACGGCGCGGCGAGTCGATCAACCCCTAGTTTTCCGGGAATCGTCGCCCCTACCCTTTTTACGCGAAAAGCCCGCCCTTCCAAACGGAAGGCCGGGCCAATCACTTCAGCCTGAGATCAGCGAATTACTTCGTGATCGCGCTGACAACGCCCGAACCAACGGTGCGGCCGCCTTCGCGGATTGCGAAGCGCAGACCTTCGTCCATGGCGATCGGAGCGATGAGCTTGACCGACAGGGCAACGTTGTCGCCCGGCATGACCATCTCGGTGCCCTCGGGGAGGATCACTTCGCCGGTCACGTCGGTGGTGCGGAAGTAGAACTGCGGACGGTAGTTCGCGAAGAACGGGGTGTGACGGCCGCCTTCTTCCTTCGACAGAACGTAGACCTCGGCCGAGAACTCGGTGTGCGGGGTCACGGTGCCGGGCTTCGCCAGAACCTGGCCACGCTCGACGTCTTCACGCTTCAGGCCACGAACCAGTGCACCGATGTTGTCGCCGGCTTCACCCTGATCGAGCAGCTTGCGGAACATTTCGACGCCGGTGACGGTGGTCTTCTGGGTGTCGCGGATGCCGATGACTTCGACTTCCTCGCCAACCTTGATGATGCCGGTTTCGACGCGGCCGGTCACAACCGTACCACGGCCCGAGATCGAGAACACGTCTTCGACGGGCATCAGGAAGGGCTTGTCGGTCGGGCGCGGCGGCTGCGGGATGAACTCGTCAACGGCCTTCATCAGCTCAAGGATCTTTTCCTTGCCGATGTTGTCGTCACGACCTTCAAGAGCGGCCAGAGCCGAACCCTTGATGATCGGAATATCGTCGCCCGGGAAGTCGTACGACGACAGCAGTTCGCGAACTTCGAGTTCGACGAGCTCGAGAAGCTCTTCGTCGTCGACCTGGTCAACCTTGTTCATGAACACGACGAGAGCCGGAACGCCGACCTGACGTGCGAGCAGGATGTGCTCGCGGGTCTGCGGCATCGGGCCGTCAGCAGCGTTCACAACCAGGATCGCGCCGTCCATCTGGGCAGCACCGGTGATCATGTTCTTCACGTAGTCGGCGTGACCCGGGCAGTCGACGTGCGCGTAGTGGCGAGCGTCGGTCTCGTATTCGACGTGTGCGGTCGAGATCGTGATGCCGCGCTCGCGCTCTTCGGGAGCCTTGTCGATGTTTGCGAAGTCAACCGCTTCACCACCGAACGTTTCCGACATCACCTTGGTGATGGCGGCGGTCAGCGTGGTCTTGCCGTGGTCAACGTGACCGATGGTGCCGATGTTGCAGTGCGGCTTGTTCCGCTCGAATTTTGCCTTGGCCATTTTCAAACCTTCTTTCGTCTTGAATTTGAATCCGCGGGTATCGGAGCGGCTCCCATGGAATCAGGCGCCGCCCCTAAAACCTTTCTTGCCCTCAGGCAAGCTTCTCCTTGACTTCGGCCGCGACGTTCGCCGGAACCTCATCATAGTGGGAGAAGATCATCGAGTAGTTTGCGCGGCCCTGCGTGAACGAGCGGAGCTGGTTCACGTAACCGAACATGTTCGCCAGCGGCACCATGGCTTCGACGACCTGGGCGTTGCCGCGGCTGTCGGTGCCCTGGATCTGGCCGCGACGGCTGTTCATGTCGCCGATGACGTCGCCCAGGTACTCTTCCGGGGTCACGACTTCGACCTTCATGATCGGCTCGAGCAGCTTGATGCCAGCCTTCTGAGCGACTTCGCGCATCGCACCGCGGCCGGCGATTTCGAACGCCAGAGCGGACGAGTCGACGTCGTGGTACGCACCGTCGTAGAGGACGATGTCGAAGTCGATGATCGGGAAGCCGACCAGCGAGCCCGAGGCGGCGGTTTCACGCATGCCCTTCTCAATGGCGGGGATGTATTCCTTCGGAATGTTACCGCCCTTGACTTCGTCCTTGAAGGTGATGCCCGCACCGCGCTCGCCCGGCGTGACCTTGACCTTCACGCGGCCGAACTGACCCGTACCACCCGACTGCTTCTTGTGGGTGTAGTCGATGTCGACCGGCTTGCCGAGGTACTCGCGGTAAGCCACCTGCGGCGCACCGACGTTCGCTTCGACCTTGAACTCGCGACGCATACGGTCGACGATGATGTCCAGGTGAAGTTCGCCCATCCCCTTGATGATGGTCTGGCCCGACTCGTGGTCGGTGCTGACGCGGAACGAAGGATCCTCGGCCGAGAGACGGTTGAGCGCGACGCCCATCTTCTCCTGGTCGGCCTTGGTCTTCGGTTCCACCGACAGCTCGATGACCGGCTCGGGGAATTCCATGCGCTCGAGGATGATCGGGGTCTTCTCGACGCAAAGCGTGTCGCCCGTCGTCGTTTCCTTCATGCCCGCCAGAGCAACGATGTCGCCCGCAAAGGCTTCTTCGATGTCCTTGCGCTCGTTGGCATGCATCTCGAGGATGCGGCCGACCTTTTCCTTCTTGTTCTTCACCGAGTTCAGGTAGCTGCCCTTCGAGAGCGTACCCGAGTAGATGCGAATGAAGGTGAGCGAGCCCACGAACGGGTCGTTCATGACCTTGAACGCAAGGGCGCTGAACGGTGCGTCGTCAGCGGTCTTGCGGGTGTCGGGCTCGTCCGTGTCGGGGTTCACGCCCTGGACGTCGGCGATGTCGAGCGGCGACGGCATGAAGTCCACGACCGCGTCGAGGAGCGTCTGCACGCCCTTGTTCTTGAACGACGAACCGCACAGGACCGGAACGAACGCCTGAGCGAGCGTGCCCTTGCGGATCAGCGCCTTCAGTTCGTCGGCCGTGGGGATGGTGCCTTCGAGGTAGGCTTCCATCACGGCGTCGTCCTGCTCGACCGCCAGCTCGATGAGCTTTTCGCGGTACTCGGCAGCCTTTTCCTTCATGTCTTCCGGAATGTCGACGTACTGGAATTCAGCGCCGAGGCTCTCGTCCTTCCAGACGATGCCGCGCTCGTTGATCAGGTCGACGAGGCCGACGAATTCGGACTCTGCACCGATGGGCAGGTAGAGGACAGCCGGAACGGCGCCGAGACGGTCGATGATCGTCTGGACGCAGTAGTAGAAGTTCGCGCCGGTGCGGTCGAGCTTGTTGATGTAGCACATGCGGGGCACGCCGTACTTGTCGGCCTGGCGCCACACGGTTTCCGACTGCGGTTCGACGCCTGCGACGCCGTCGAACGCGGCCACGGCACCGTCGAGGACGCGCAGCGAGCGCTCCACTTCGATGGTGAAGTCGACGTGTCCGGGGGTGTCGATGATGTTGAGGCGGTGGTCGTTCCAGAAGCACGTCGTTGCGGCCGACGTGATGGTGATGCCGCGCTCCTGCTCCTGCTCCATCCAGTCCATGGTAGCAGCGCCGTCATGGACTTCGCCGATCTTGTAGGACTTGCCGGTGTAGTAGAGGATACGCTCGGTCGTGGTGGTCTTGCCGGCGTCGATGTGCGCCATGATACCGAAGTTGCGGTAGCGGTCGAGCGGATGGCTGCGTGCCATGGGATGAGTCCTTAGCGAGGGTTTCGGGAGCGAGAGCGGCCTTCAGATAAGACCTTGCCCCCTGAAATAAAAGTGTGACGCCCGGATGACCTTCCACCCGGGCATCACCACCCACATTACCAGCGGTAGTGCGAGAAGGCGCGGTTCGCGTCCGCCATGCGGTGCGTGTCTTCGCGCTTCTTCACGGCGTTGCCGCGGTTGTTGGCCGCATCGAGCAGTTCGCCCGAGAGACGCGCCGCCATGGTGGTCTCGGGACGGTTGCGCGCGGCGGTGATGAGCCAGCGGATGGCGAGGGCCTGGGCGCGCTCGGGGCGCACTTCGACGGGGACCTGGTAGGTCGCACCGCCGACGCGGCGCGAACGCACTTCGATCTGCGGCTTCACGTTGTTCAGGGCATCGTGGAACAGCTGGACCGGATCGGCCTTGGCGCGGGTTTCCATGGTGGTCATGGCGCCATAGACGATCGATTCCGCGACCGACTTCTTGCCGTCGAGCATGAGGTTGTTCATGAACTTCGACAGGACCAGATCACCGAACTTGGGATCAGGCAGGATTTCCCGCTTCTCGGGACGACGACGACGTGACATCGCTTGTATTCCTTGTTCTTTCGGGCGGGAGCGTGAGCGTCACCGGCCGGTAATTCCATCACCGTGCGAGCCGTGAAGGGTCAGCACCCCCGGCCCGCCACCAGCTTACTTCGGACGCTTGGCGCCGTACTTCGAGCGGCTCTGCTTGCGATCCTTGACGCCCTGCGTGTCGAGCACGCCGCGCAGGATGTGGTAGCGAACGCCCGGAAGGTCGCGAACGCGGCCGCCGCGGATGAGCACGACCGAGTGCTCCTGCAGGTTGTGGCCTTCACCCGGGATGTACGAGATGACTTCGCGCTGGTTCGTCAGGCGCACCTTGGCGACCTTGCGGAGAGCCGAGTTCGGCTTCTTCGGGGTCGTGGTGTACACGCGGGTGCAGACGCCGCGCTTCTGCGGGTTCTGCTCCATGGCCGGGACCTTGGACTTGGCCTTCTGCGGCTCGCGGCCCTTGCGGACCAGCTGGTTGATAGTGGGCATCTATACTCTTCTTTCAAATGGGAGTGCGATGGATCGAAACCGACGCATCGGCGTCGACCCGTCGCACCCCGGCAGGATCACCGGGCCGGGAGGGCTGCTGCAGCGATGTTCGGGAGAAGAGTAGTCGATCACGGGGCCTTGCGGCTGAGGAAGCCCCGAAACCGCCATCCAGGAAAAGGACGGACCGCCGGTGGCTGCCCTGCCTCCTTCTTCACGAAAGGAGGCCGCACCCGTGAGCCGAAAAACACTCCACCCGGTCGCCAAGAAGCGCTGCCGGATTACTTTGCCGCCCGCCCGCCGGATGCCCCCTCACCCGATTCGGGCAAGGAAAACCGTCCGAGATCACTGGCCCGCCGTGCCTGAAAGCCGCGGAAAAGCCGGAGAAACGCGCTGAAACGGCAATGTTCAGCTCTTTAGTATCCACCGCGAGCACGCCCGCAAGGGATGCGCGCCTTTAGGGGATTGAGGGTTTGGGGTCAAGGGAGAGCGGAAGGGGCGGCTTTGCGCCCGTCCAAGCCGCTCAATTGGAAAAGACTCATGCCTACGAGCGGTCAGTCCGGTTATGGCCGAGGCTGGGACTTTTCTGCCGCTCGATGCTGCGCCTTGGAAGGTCCATTCTTTCCAAAACCCGCCACTCTCGGATGCGCTTGAGCCTTTTTGCCAAAATTTTTCAAAATGGGTCAGGGTCATCGTCATAATCGTCGCTATCATACCCGTAACGGGTCCGGCTGATTGCGCGGACGTTGACCTCCTGCATGGTTTTCATGTGGGCCTTGAAATCGATGAGGCGTACCCGCTTTGTGGCCAAATGCTGAAATTCAGCGGCAAGCCCACCACTGAAAGCTGCCCCGGAATAACCTCTCGCTTTGGCCACAAGGTTGAGCAACCAATGTTGGTCTGTCGTGGCCAGCTTCAACCCGAGCTTAATGGGAGGCTTGCGGGTGATAAGGCCGTCTGTGAATGCGGCAACGACCAAGGAGCGGATATGGGCGTTGTCGTTGTTTGACAGAGAGGCGACCAATAGGTCGGTAATTTCGAGCCTCGCGACAAGTAGCAGCCACACAAGCCAAACTACCTCCTGATGGTGGTTCAGCGGGAGATGTCTCTGAATCAGGTCGTAGGCAGCTTCTTTCCAACCTGTCACATCTATGGGTTTTCCGCGCGCAACTCGTTTGGCAACGATGAGCGTTACGTAATCGATACAGTGGGGATGGTGGAACATCGTTCTCTGGAGGTACGGCTCCATCGTATCCCACAGCAGCGAATCGTATATCTTGAGCTGGTCGAACGCCCGCAGCGCGATTTTGACTGGGCTGTCGGAATGCACTTCCTTGGCTTGGATTAGCGCACGGTCGTAGAATAGAATGATGTCATTGGCATTCGTAGCCCAGAACTGTGCAGTTAAATTTCTTGCCTCCTTTCGCAACGCCTGAGCCCAGACATCGTTCAGCGGCTCAATACCAGGCATAACCCGCGTCTTTGCGTCATTGATGTGCAAGCTATAGCGTTGGAGTATATCCCGGAGGACAGACAGCGCCGCCAAGGCTTCGGGTTCACCTCTGACACCGATATAATAATCATCGACGTGCCGCGCGGCCCCGATGACAAAGTTTGCCTGGTTGGCAAAAAAATCGGCGTCCAATCCGGCCGCAATGTATTCGGCGATGAGACGAAAGGCATCAGGTCCAACCAGCACACCGCGGATTTCACCAAGCTGGCAACTGTGCGTGAAGAAATCGAGTTTATTGAAGTAGTTTTCTGCAGAACTAGGAGCGCGGTCCGCCTTCGCTTTGTCGATACCATGTGCCGACCAAGATATCGCATGGGTGTAAATACTAGGAAAAAATTGAGCGATATCGGTCTTTAGGAGGAATGCTGAGCGGCCCAATTTTTGCGACGCGATTGTCGTCAGCTCTGAAAGGGACTGAACGACTATGGGGCGATCATCCGTAGGCTTTCCAAGCTTTGGCTGGCTCACGGAAAAAGGCGAATTGGTGAACCGTGCTTCAAATTCCGGCCAATGATCCGAGATGAAGCTCGCCACGTAGAAGTAGGAGATCGGATTGGGTGTGCCGTAATACCGACGGTTGCCATCGTGTTTTGTTCCGCTGTAGCGTACATAGTCTGTGTGCCGACCGTTGCGTAGCTCTTTGGCCTTGAGGTCGCGGATCAGGCCAGAAAACGCGCGCTTCAGGTCAATGGATGTGAAGCAGGGCGGCAAAGTTTCAGGAAAAATCCGCGTTGTATCAGTGGCCACCGATCTTGCATGGCGCTCCAGTCTCGAGCTTTTTGGATCCCTATTTTTCATTACAATCAGTTCGCACCAATATTGGCAAGTTCTGTCATGATCGGACATTTCCGGAACCAGTTGGGAACGGCCGGGCATGGTCGGCTGCCGCCCACGCGAGCGTCGGCTATCGCGGCACCCCAGCTCTAAACCGGACGGACGCTTACCGGCCAATCTCCGCCCCAACAAACCATTTTCCTACACACCCCGGCCTGCGTTACACAGGTCCGCCATGAGGGGCCTTCACTCCAACATTCATGGAGTTCCCAGCCATGTCGGACCCGTACGATCCTCCCGCCTTCGGGTGGAACGATGACCCTTTTGCGTCCTCGCCATCCAGCCTGAACCCTTTTGACGCCGCGCCGCCGGGCGCTCCCGACTGGCGGGCGCTTCCGCCCGGGGACGGGGACGGCTTCGGCCGCTTCGGCGATCCCTTGCTGCCGCAGCCGGAGAGGTCGGGGGCGGGATGCCGGTCCGCCCGGCCGTCGCGGCGGACTTCGGCCGTGGCCTTCTTCGAGGAAGAGCCGGAGGCGGACGATCCGCTGCTCGGTTTTGCGCCCTATATCCACGCGGCGCCGCGTCGCAATTCGATCACGCCGGAGCGGCAGCGCGCCTTCATCGCCGCGCTGGCCGGGTGCGGCATCGTCACGCAGGCGGCGCGCTCCATCGGGGCGAGTCTGGAAGCGCTCTATCGCCTGCGCCACCGCAAGGGTGCGGAGGGCTTCGCGGCGGCGTGGGAACGCGCGCTCGATCGCGGCGTGCTGCGGCTTGAGGACTGCGCCCTCGAACGCGCGATCCGGGGCGAGGAGCGCCCGGTGGCGAGCCAGGGCAAGGTCGTGGCGACGTACCTGCGCCATGACACCGCGCTCATGCTGTTCCTGCTGCGCCACCGGCGGGCGCAGCGTTATGCCGAGGGCGGCGGCGGCGGGATCGGCGGGCGGCGCGATCCGCAGCCGGGCTCGGCGCTCTACGAACGGATCGTCGCGGACTACAAGGCGCGCCAACCCTCCTCCGAAGAGGTGATCGAAAGCATCAACGCCAAGATCGAACGCATCCGCCAGCGCCGCCTCGCCCATGCCGCCGAACTGGCCGAGGAGCAGGAGCGGATCGCGCAGGAGGAGATGGAGGGCTACTGGGGGACGTGACGCCCCCCTCTCGTTCCCGCGGGCTCAGACGTCCAGCTTGGTCGGCGCGCCGCGCCCTTCCATGAAGTTGGCGAGGTTGCGGTGCAGGTTGATGACCTTCTGCTCCTGGTGCGGGTTGGGCAGCGGGCCGCGAAAGCCGCTGGACTTCATGCCCTTCTGCACGAACTGCATGTTGGAGAAGTCCTGCGCCAGGACCGAGCCCCAGTTCTCCCCGATGGGATCGGCGTAGGTCCACTGCGTCTCCGGCTCCTCCCCTTCCGGGAAGCGTTCAAGGGCGTAGCTTTCGAAGATGCACTTGTCCGGGTCGTCCTTGTAGGGGCGCACGCGGTAGCACAGGGCGAAGGTCTCTCCGTGAAGGATGTTCTGGTTGGGGAACAGGCCCCAGGCGAGGCCGCCCTCCTTCTTGACCTCGGGCGGGACCTCGGGCCAGATCACCCCGCGCGCGGCATCGTCGGCCTTGGCGGATTTCAGCCAGTGCGCGATGCACTCCTGCGGCGTCGCGTCCTCGGGCAGCTCGTGCTGGAGGCGGGAGGCGGCCTTCACCAGCGTTTCGGTGGAGGCGGAGTAGTTCACCGTCTCGTAATTCTCGCGGATGAGTTCGTAAGTGGAGACGCGGGGGTCATCCCCCTTTCCGGCGCGGGTGGTGCCGGCGCTCTCGCTCATCGCGAACTTGGCGTCGCGGGTGTCGTAGCTGGAGACGGAGTGCAGGCCGTACTGCTTCGACAGGGCGTAGTAGTCCCCGTAGGCCAGCAGCTGCGTGTGCGTGCCCGCGACGTGGTAGGGTTCGAGGAACGCCTCGATCGCGGTCTTCCAGTTGCAGTCGTAGATCGCCCACTGGCGCCACTTGTAGCGCATCTTCTCCAGCTGGAAGTGATCGAGGATCTCCCCGGCGCGGCCCATCCACTCCTTCAGCGGCACGGCGTCCGGGTCCATGGTGATGTAGATGTACCCGCCCCAGGTATCGACCTGCACTTCGGACAGGCAGGTCATCTCGGGCGTCAGCTTGTTCTGCCAGTCCTGCGGGTCGAGGATATAGGTGTTCTGCCCGTCGAGGTCGAAGGTCCAGCCGTGGAAGCCGCAGATGAAGTTGCGCCGGTTGGAGCCGCGCACGTCGTGGACCTTGCCCGGCAGCATGTCCGGCACGGACACGAGCTGGCGGCCCCGATGCGGGCAGACGTTGTGAAACGCCTTGAGCGAGCCGTCGTCCCGGCGCAGCACGATGATCGATTCGTCCGCGACGTCGTAGGTCATCCAGTCCCCGGGGTTTGGCAGGTCGCTCTCCCGCTCGACCATTTGCCAGACCTTCGGCCACAGCAGCCTCTTCTCGGCCTGGAGGTAGTCCTTCGAGAGGAACGCTTCGGTCGGGTATGTGGCGAGCACTTCGGCGTCCATGTCGGCGGCGGTCAGGCGGCCAGTGTCACGGCGGTCGGCCTCGCAGGCTCCGGGCTTGGTCACGCAG
This sequence comes from Novosphingobium sp. HII-3, assembly GCF_002916655.1. Lineage (GTDB taxonomy): Bacteria > Pseudomonadota > Alphaproteobacteria > Sphingomonadales > Sphingomonadaceae > Novosphingobium > Novosphingobium panipatense. The sequence goes on along the minus strand of NZ_PPSM01000014.1, from coordinate 467,909 downwards.
TCTCTCCCATGCGCGCTATTCAACAGGCCTGTCTATTAAGCCACCCGGCGCGCAGTTCCAAGGCGCTTGCGCGTGCAACGCGGGAGCGATGAAGCGGCCATAAATCGCATTCTTCACTCACGCAGGCAGCAATCATCGCCTGGAGTGATAACTCTCATCGGTGAAGCGCGCTTCAGCCACGACAAGACGTGCCGTAACGCCGGTGGGCCCGCCTGAGGGCAGAGATACAACAGGAGGAGGACAGCATGTCCCGCAAGATTTCACGCACGGCCCCCGGCCGCTCCATCATGCTGCTGCTGAGTGCGGCATGCTGCGCGCTCAGCGCCCCCGTCAACGCGGCGGAAGAGGCCAAGGGAAACAAGGGTGCAACCGAGGCCGAGACCGTCACCGAACAGGGCGCCGCTCCCGAGACCAAGCCGGGCGGCATGTCCAACCGCGACTGGTGGCCCAAGAAGCTCGACCTGACCGCGCTGCGCCAGCATGAGGCGCAGTCGAACCCCTATGGCGCCGACTACGACTACGCCAGGGAGTTCGCGAGCCTCGACCTCGAAGCGGTGAAGGCCGACATCCGCAAGGTCCTCACCACGTCGCAGCCGTGGTGGCCCGCTGACTACGGCCACTATGGTCCGTTCTTCATCCGCATGGCCTGGCACAGCGCCGGAACGTACCGCGTGGGCGACGGCCGCGGCGGTTCGGACGGCGGCGAACAGCGCTTCGAACCGCTGAACTCCTGGCCCGACAACGTCAGCCTCGACAAGGCCCGCCGCCTCGTCTGGCCGATCAAGCAGAAGTACGGCCGCAAGATCTCCTGGGGTGACCTCATGGTGCTGACCGGCAACGTCGCACTGGAGGACATGGGCTTCAAGACCATCGGTTTCGCCGGTGGCCGCGTCGACGCCTGGCAGCCGGACCTGGTGTTCTGGGGCCCGGAAACCAAGATGATGACTGACAAGCGCCGCGACGCGAAGGGCAACCTCAAGGGCCCGCTCGCCGCCACGCAGATGGGCCTCATCTACGTCAACCCGGAAGGCCCGAACGGCAACCACGACCCGATTTCGGCAGCCGCCGACATCCGCCGCGCCTTCGGCAACATGGCGATGAACGACGAGGAAACGCTGGCGCTGATCGCGGGCGGCCACACCTTCGGCAAGGCGCACGGCGCGCATGACCCGAACAAGTGCATGGGCGCGGAACCGTCAGCCGCCGGCATCGAGAAGCAGGGCCTGGGCTGGGACAACAAGTGCGGCAAGGGCAACGCCGAGGACACGATCACCAGCGGCCTCGAAGGCGCATGGTCGGCAAACCCCATCAAGTTCACCACGCAGTACCTCGACAACCTGCTGGACATGGACTGGGTGAAGGCCAAGAGCCCGGCCGGTGCGACGCAGTGGATCCCCACCGATCCGGCGGCCGCCAGCCTGGTTCCGGACGCGCACGTAAAGGGCAAGACTCACGCGCCGATCATGTTCACCACGGACATCGCGATCAAGGAAGACCCCGGCTTCCGCAAGATCGCCGATCGCTGGCACGCCAACCCCGAGGAATTCGCACAGGCCTTCGCCCGCGCGTGGTTCAAGCTGACGCACCGCGACCTCGGTCCGCAGGGTCGCTACCTTGGCAAGGATATCCCGAACCAGACGTTCAGCTGGCAGGATCCGCTCCCGCAGGCGACCTTCGCGCCCCTGAACGACGCCGATCAGGCGGCGGTGAAGGCCAAGGTTCTCGCCACCGGCCTGACCACTCCGGAACTGGTGCGCACGGCCTGGGCCTCGGCCGCGAGCTTCCGCGGCACCGACATGCGCGGCGGCGCCAACGGCGCTCGCCTGCGGCTTGAACCGCAGCGCAACTGGGCGGTGAACGACCCGGCCGAACTGGGCAAGGTCCTCACCAGGCTGACGAGCGTGCAGAAGGACTTCGCCAAGGCTGGCAAGCCCGTGTCCATGGCCGACCTCATCGTTCTGGCGGGCAACGCCGGCATCGAGCAGGCCGCCGCCAAGGCTGGCTATCAGGTCAAGGTGCCCTTCACCCCCGGCCGCGTCGACGCCACGCAGGAGCAGACGGACGTCGCCTCCTTCGCCTACCTGGAACCCAAGGCTGACGGCTTCCGCAACTACTACGCGCCCAACGCCGACCTCGATCCCGCTTCGGCGCTGATCGACAAGGCCGACGCGCTGAACCTCACGGTTCCGGAAATGACCGTCCTCGTCGGCGGCATGCGTGCCCTTGGCGCGAACTCCGGCAAGTCCGCCGCCGGTGTGTTCACCGCCAAGCCGGGCCAGCTCGACAACGCCTTCTTCGTCAACCTGCTGTCCATGGACACGGTCTGGGCGAAGAGCGCGACGCCGGGCCTCTACGAAGGCAAGGACCGCGCCACGGGCAAGCTGCGCTGGACCGCCACGCCGGTCGACCTGGCCTTCGGTTCGAACTCCGAACTGCGCGCCGTATCGGAGGTCTACGCCTCCAACGACGCCGGCCAGAAGTTCGTCGACGACTTCGTCGCCGCCTGGACGAAGGTCATGAACGCGGACCGGTTCTGATCCGCACAGGGTTCTGAGCCACAAAGGTTCTGATCCCCGGGGGGTGGGCGAAAGCCCGCCCCGGTCGGTCCGGCAGCGCGGCCCCGCCCCCTCCGGTCGCGCTGCCGGTACCGCCACAGGATTGGCACGAAGACGAAGGGAGGCGCCTGCAAGGCGCCTCCCTATCGCGTGTCGGCGGCGCAACGCGAAAGGGAGGAGACGCCGCGCGGCGCCCCCTCCCCTGCACTGTTCCGGCGAACGCAGGGCCCGATCAGAGGCCGATCACGCCGCCGTCGTTCTTGGTGATGACCACCAGTGCCGAGCGCGGGCGGGTCGTCGCCGTCGGCGTGGTGCCGTCCTGTCCGGCTGGCCAGTGACCGCCCGGAGCGGCGATGGTGCCGCTGTCACCCGGGTGCTGGACGCCCACGAACATGGTGCGGCCGTCCGGCGTGGTGTCGATGCCGGTGATCTCGCAGTCCACCGGGCCGACGAGGAAGCGGCGCAGGTTGGCGCCGGTTGCCTTGGTGCCGACAATCGTGCCCTGCGTATTGCCGCCGCCATTGTCGATGGTGACAGCACCGCCGTCACCGACGTGACCCGGAAGCGCGGCCAGCAGCATACAGTTGGTGCGGTCGGTCATCGCGCCGTCATCGGTCTCGATCCAGAGCAGCGGGTTGATCTGCCCGCCCACGTTGGTCGCGCGCGAGAAGAAGGCGCCGTCCGGGCTCGAGAAGTCGTTCGCGGGCGTCAGGCCCGAGACGTTGACGTTCGGGTTGCTCGGGTAGTCGGTCGAATCGACGCCGAACATGTAGATGTCCCACCGGAAGGTCAGCGCGCTGGTCGTGTCGCCGTCCTCGCGGATGCGGACGATATGGCCGTTCGGGTTGCCCTGGCTACCGGTGCCCGGGTTGTTCTGGTAAGAGCGCGGGTTCGGCGCGTTCGTCGTGGTGGGCGAACGACCGCTGTTGTTGGTGAGGGTGAGATAGATCTCGCCGGTCACCGGGTTGCCGGTCGTCCACTCGGGCCGGTCCATCGGCGTCGCGCCGACGGCGTCACCGGCGAAGCGGGTGTTGACGCAGATGTCGGCCTGATCGGCGAAGGTGTAACCGTCGGGGTAGCTGGTGCTCGGTGCGCGCGGCGGAACCTGGCCATAGACCAGCGGCTTCCACGCACCCGTGCCGTCCGGGTTGAACACGGCGGCATAGAGCGTGCCGTTGTCCATGTACTTGTCACCGATGGCGAGACGGTCGGCGGCGTTGGCGTCGGCGGCGGCCCAGGTGGCGGCCGAGACGAACTTGTAGAGGTACTCGCCGCCTGAATCGTCGCCCATGTAGAAGCCGACCTTCTGGTCGGCGGCGACGCGGACGAAGGCGCCTTCGTGGCCGAAGCGGCCGAGCGCGGTGCGCTTGCGCGGGGTCGAGTTCGGGTTGTACGGGTCGATCTCGACCACCCAGCCCATCTGGTTCATCTCGTAGCGGTAGTCGTCCGCCGAAGTGGCGGTCGCGCTGCTGATGGTGGCGTTCCAGCGCTTGATGGCGGTGTTGGTGGTGTTCGCGCTCGACCACGAATAGCTGCCCGTACGGCTGGTCACGCCGTTGCGGCGCAGCGAGGCCAGCTCACGCGGGGTGCGCAGGGCATCGTCCGAAGCGTCGCGGCGGAAGTAGCCGGCGTAGTTCTCCTCGCAGGTGAGGTAGGTGTTCCAGCCGGTCATGCCGTTGGCGCAGTTGTTGATGGTGCCGCGGCCCCGGGTGCCCTCCGGCGAATACTGCGTGCGCAGCATGGCCGAACCGGCTGCCGGTCCGTGGAAGTCCATCGGCGTGAAGGGCGTGATGCGGCGGTTGAAGGCGCTGTTCTGGTTGTAGCTCCACTTGCGGCCGCCCGCGTCGTTGTACTCGACGATGGAGACGCCGTGGCAGTTCATTTCCTTCACGACTTCCGCTTCGAGGCGGGCGCCGGTCGAGGGTGCGGCGGCGTGGAGGTACTTCTGCGTGATGTTCTCGTGGTTCTGCACGAGCAGGCCGCGCGTCGAGCTGGCCGCATCGACGCCGCCGGCTGCCGAAAGGCCGAAGTAGACGAGGCCGTCGTGATGGTCGCCCACGCGCTTGTCGAAGTCGGTGTCGGTGCCGTCGTTCTTGTAGGCGGCAAGGCCTTGCGCCAGCGGGTCGCCGAGGCGGGTCACGACGGTGACGGTGTAGCCTTCCGGAACGACCACGGCGTCGCCCGTGAAGTGCGCGACGGCAGCGAAGCCGAGCGCCGCGGGCGACACGCGGATGGTGGTGGTGGCGCTGGCGCTCTCGCCAAAGGTCGAGACGGCGGTGTAAGTGAAGACAAGGTCAGTCGCGGTGGCGACGGCCGGGGCGATGAAGCTGACGCTGCTGCCGGTGCCCATGAGCGTGGCGCTGGGGCCGGAGGTCTGCTTCCAGGAAGGAGCGGTGTCCCCGACGAGACCGGTGACGGTGCCGGTCAGGTTGACGACGCGGCCCGAACTGGTCGCGGCGTTCTCGCCGGCCGTCACGCTGATCTGGCCACGATCGTCGTCATCGTCACCGCAGGCGGCGAGCAGGCCGGTGCCCATGAAAGCCATCGTCGTGGCGCCCGCACCGCGGAACATCGCCTGGCGGCGCGAATACCGCTCGGCTGCCATGCTCTCCAGAGTGCGCTGGGTGGAATCGTTCACATCAACTTCGCCGTCGGTGTAGGTAACGGCGGGATCTGCTTCATTCATGGTGTAGCCCCTGTGGTTGATCGCGGGGGCGACAGCTAGGGGCGCTTCATGACAGCACCGCGCAAGAACGATGGCGGCTTGATTGCCGTTTCATGACCGAATTTCGACCATCACGCCGAACGGCTCGCCGCATCGGCGGATTACCGCGGGTTGACGGACGACGAGCGCACAGGCGGGCGGAGAACTTTTTTATGTGATGCTGGCCCGTCTGCGAAGGCGAAGCCCCCGCCCCGCCTAGCTTTCGTGCGGGTAGACGCCGCCCAGCACGCGGTGGAAGTGTTCCTCGACCTGGGTGTTGCAGGCGCAGGCGCGGCCCCTCAGCCCCTCGCGGTCCAGCACCTCGATGCCGCCGCGTCGCGTGCGCACCATGCCGTCGCGCTTGAAGCGCTGGAGCACGCGACTGGCGTAGCTGCGGCCGATTCCCATCATCGAGGCCAACTGTTCCTGCGTCATCGTCACGTCGTTGCGGCCGATGCGGTCGACGGCGGCGGAGAGCCACTTGGCCGCGCGCTCCTCGATCGTGTGGACGGCGTTGCAGGCGATGGACTGGAAGACCTGCGCCATCACGCAGTCGGCATAGCGCGCGAAAAGGTGCGAGACGGCCGGGCACCGCTCCTTCACGGCCTCAAGGTCGCGAACCGAGATGCGCAGGAAGGCCCCGTCATGAAGAACGTTGGCGCGCGCGTAGGCCGGCAGCGAGCCATGGCTGACGATGCCGCCCAGCGCGCCTTCCCGGCCGACGAGGATCGTTTCCACCGCCGTGCCGTCCTCCATCTCCACGAAGTAGGAGCACATGGCGCCGCCCGTCGGGAAATAGCAGTATTCGACCTCGTCGCCCGGCTGGTAGATGATGTCGCCCGAGGAAAGGCGGCATTCGCCGAGCCGGGACTCGAGCAGCGCAAGGTCATCCTGGCGCAGGGCCGACAGCAGTTCGCTGCCCGCGACGGTGGCAGCGGATACCGGGCTTGTCTGCGGGATGGTGCTCATTGTGCGTCCTTGGCCGAGACTGGGGTAAGCGCGCGAACGACGCCGTCGCGAACGACAACCCAGATGAGCCGTTGCGGTTCCATGCTCCTGCGGTCATAAGTGAACAGACCGAACCACACGGACCTGTTACTGTGTGACTCCGGAACATTCCAGGAGCCTAAGTGTTCCCGGATCCAGGCGCACCAGCCGGTTCGCTTGTTACAGCCCAATGGGCCTCTACTGCGGGACCTCATGCAAGCCGACTGCGGATCGCCTGAAATGCCAGACGTGCTGACTCTACTACGCGAAGCAACCGGCCCGTCCCATGAGCGGCTCGACGCGGCATTCGGCTCGCTCGACCTGTCGAAGCGCGCCGACCTCGCGGGCTTCCTGTCGGCCCATGCCATCGGGCTGGAACCCCTCTTCCCCGCCTTCCGCGCGTTCGTCGAGGATGAACTCGGCCTTGAATGCCCCGACTATCCCGCCATGCTGCGGGCGGACCTCGACGCGCTGGGCGTCGGCGCGCTGCCGTCCATCGCCGCGCGCCCCGGCATCGGGGACGAAGCCGGCAGGGCCGGTGTTGCCTACGTTGTCTCCGGCTCGCGGCTCGGCCTCGTGGTTATCCGCCAGCGCGGCTACTGGGGCGAGGCGCAGGGCTTCCGCTCTGCCTACATGAGCGACGGACGCGGGCACGAAGCGTGGAAGGCCCTCGTGCCGGTGCTGCGCAGCCGCACTCGTCCGGGAATGGACGTGGACGCGGTGCGCACGGCCGCTCTTGCCGCCTTCGATACCTTCGCCGATGCCTTCGCCACCGGCGCCGGGGTCAAGGCACCTGCCAATGGCTGATTCCGCCCCCACCGTCGACCTGACGACGTGTGATCTCGAACCGATCCACATCATCGGTCGTATCCAGAGCTTCGGCTGGCTGCTGTCCTTCTCGAGCGACTGGATCATCAACCATGTCTCGCTGAACTGTCAGACGCTGTTCGGCCGCGAGGCGCGGGACCTCATCGGCTTTTCGGCGGTGGAGTTCCTCGCCCCGGAGGCCATGCACGATATCCGGACGCGGCTGCAGATCCTTGGCAGCGCCGACACGGTCGAGCGGCTGTTCGAACTCGACCTGCTCGGCGACGGCCGCCTCTTCGATGTCGCGGTGCACGTCTCGGGCCGCTCGTTCGTGCTGGAGATCGAACAGCACGACGCCACCAGCCGGCGCGACTTCGTCTCCTACGTGCGGCCGATGATCGAACGGCTGCGCCAGTCGGCAAGCGTGGAAAAGCTCTGCGCCAGCGCGGCGCGCCACCTGCGGGGCCTTACCGGGTTCGACCGCGTGATGGTCTACCGCTTCGAAGGTGACGGTGCGGGGGAAGTGATCGCCGAAAGCCTGAACGGCATGGTGGACAGCTTCAAGGGGCTGCACTTCCCCTCATCGGACATCCCGGCCCAGGCCCGCAAGCTCTACACCCGCAACCTCCTGCGCATCATCAGCGACGTCGACGACCCAACGGTCCCGATCTACCCGACCACCGGGCCGAACGGCGATCCGCTCGACCTTTCGATGTCCGGGCTGCGCGCCGTCTCGCCCATCCATATCGAGTACCTGCGCAACATGGGGGTCAAAGCCTCCATGTCCGTGTCGATCATGCGGCGCGGCAAGCTGTGGGGGCTGATGGCCTGTCACCACTATTCGCCATTGACCCTGTCCTATGCGGTCCGCACCGCCAGCGAGCTGTTCGGGGAATTCTTCGCCTACCTGCTGGAGCAGAAGGAAACCGACTTCGCGCTGGAGAAGCGGGACCAGTCCACACGCCTCCACGACGAGATCATGGCTCGCGTCGCCAGCGGCGGTTCGCTGCTGGAGGCCTTTGACGAGTTCACCGAATCGATCGGCCACGTCATTCCGTTCGACGGTGTCGTCGGCTGGGTGGACGGCCGCTTCCTGTCGCACGGCTCCACCCCCGGTAAGCAGGAGTTCGCAGGGCTGGCCCGGTTCCTCAACACCGCCGGGGCCAGCGCGATCTGGGCCACCGACAATATCGGCGCGCTTTACGAACCGGCGCGCGAATGGGTGGACAAGGCCGCAGGTCTCCTTGCCCTGCCGGTCAGCCGCAGGCCGCGCGACTACATCGTTCTCTTCCGCAACGAGGCGCTGCGCGAGGTGCGCTGGGCCGGCAACCCCGAAAAGCCGGTCGAGCTCGGCCCCAACGGCGCCCGCCTCACGCCGCGCAAGAGCTTCGAGATCTGGAAGGAAGAACGCCGTGGCCATGCGCGCCCCTGGACGGATGAGGAAATCTCCGCCGCCGAGGCGCTGCGCGTCACTCTGCTCGAAGTAGTCCTGCGGCTCTCGGACGCCGCTCACGTGGAGCGGCAGCAGGCCAGCCAGCAGCAGGACATGCTGATCGCCGAGCTCAACCACCGCGTCCGCAACATCCTAAACCTGATCCGGGGGCTCGTCTCGCAGAGCAAGGAAGGCGCGCGCACCATCGACGAGTTCGCGCAGATCGTGGGCAGCCGCATCCACGCCCTCGCCCGGGCGCACGACCTCGTCACCCGCAAGGACTGGTCGCCGTCACCGGTCTACGAACTGATCCGGACCGAAGCGGCCGCCTACACCACGATCGACATGGACCGCGTCGTCATCGAAGGGCCGGACGCTCTTGTCGCGCCCAGCGCCTTCACCACGCTCGCGCTGGTGTTTCACGAACTGATGACCAACTCGTGCAAGTATGGCGCGCTTTCGGTTCCGGAAGGGCACGTGAAGGTCACGCTGGAACGTTCGGACGACGGCGCGCTGGAGATCGACTGGCGCGAGGAAGGCGGCCCGCCGACCCATGAACCGACCAGGCGCGGTTTCGGCTCGACCATCATCGAACGCACGATACCGCACGAACTGAACGGTTCCGCCTCGGTCATCTTCCCGAAAGAGGGGCTTCACGCCCTGTTCCTCATCCCCGGCGATCACGTCTCCGGCTTCGAGACGCCCGGCGTCCCCTTGCACGAACCCGCGGTTGAACCGCCCGCGCCGAGCGACTTCAGGAGCGAACTGGCCTTGGGTGCCGCGCTGATCGTGGAAGACAACGTCATCATCGCCATGGAGGCGGAGGACGTCCTGCGCGGGTTCGGCTTCACCGACTGCCGCATCGCCGGCTCGGTCGCGTCGGCCCTTGGCGTGCTGCAGGATGCCGACGTCACTTTCGCGATGCTGGACGTGAACCTCGGCCAGGGTACGAGCGAGCCTGTGGCGCACGCGCTCAGGGAACGGGGCATTCCGTTCATCTTCGCCAGCGGCTACGGCGACCGCGCCCTTCAGAGCGGCGCCTTCAGCGGGGTTCCGGTGGTGACGAAACCTTATGGTGAGCGCGACGTGCGCTCCGCGATCGGCCGCGTTCTCAAGAAGCCCGCCTGACCTGCGCGGGGGCCCGGAGGCCCCCGCCAGTCAGCAGGCGCCTTTCAGCAGGCGCCGGTCAGCGGGCGACGAACTTGCCCGCCTCGCGGTCCTTGCGAACCTTCAGCCCGTCAAAGACGGTGCCGCTCATGGTGATCCACACGCCGGGGCTGGCGGACTGGCAGCAGCCGAACGCCATGCCAAGGTTGAACGCCGCGTCGCTTTCGGCGAAGCGGGCCGGTGCCAGCGCGCCGCACAGCACGATCGTCTTGCCTTCGATATCAGCGAGCGCCGCCGCCGTTTCCGTCATCGTGTCCGTCCCGTGCGTGATGACGACGTGCCTTTCCGGTGCGTTGGCAATGGTCGCGGCGATCAGGGCGCGGTCCTCGTCCGTCAGTTCGAGACTGTCCTTGCGCAGCAGTTCGATGACGCGGAACGGGTGCGCGACGCGTGAAGTCTTGAGCATCTTGTCGATGACGCTCTCGGCGATCTGGTATTCGCTGAGAGCGTCGAAGTACTGCTTGTCGATGGTGCCGCCGGTGGTGACGACGAGAATGGGTGCCTGGGTCATGCCCTGCCCATACTGCGCCCGGAGCCGGTTTCCAACACGCTCGGACACAAGGTTTGCCTTAGCGCTGTTCCCGCCCGCCGATCAGCCGTTCTTCTCCAGGAACAGCAGCAGGCCGCGCTCTTCGCGTGTCATCCAGCGCGTCTTGCGCGGCAGGGTGGCCGGCAGCTGCGGCGCGTCCGCTCCCCCCTTTGCCGCCGCGAGGACGAGGGGGTGGATGTAGGACTTGCGGGCGATCGCCGGCGTGTTGCCGAGGCGCTGGGACACCTCGTCCAGCATCGCCTTCAGCGTAAGCCCCGGGTTGCGGTGCAGCAGCGTAAAGGCCAGCGTGCTCGCCGCCCAGGTGCGAAAGTGCTTGGCGGTGAAGCCCGCCCCCATCGTCTCGGCCAGGTATTCGTTGACGTCATGGCTGTCGACCGGAACGGCCTCACCCGCCTCGTCGACATACTGGAACAGGTGCTGCCCGGGCAGGTCCTGCATCTTGCGCACGCAGCGCACCAACCCCGGATCGTCGCAGGTGATCTGGTGCAGCTTGCCGGACTTTCCCTTGAAGCGCAGCATCAGCGTGCCGCGCTCGATCTTGGCATGACGGTTGCGCAGGGTCGTGGCACCGAAGCTCTTGTTGGCCTTTGCATAACATTCGTTACCCACGCGGATGGCGCCCGTGTCCAGCAGAGCGACGACGGAGGCGATCGCCCGCGTCCGGGTCAGCCCGCGCGACTTGATGTCGGCCGCCACCCGCGCCCGCACCGCTGGCAGCGCCTCTCCGAAAGCGATGCAGCGATCGAACTTCATCTCCTCGCGCGACTGGCGCCAGTCGGGGTGGTAGCGGTACTGCTTGCGGCCCTTGGCATCGTACCCGGTGGCCAGCAGATGCACGTCGGGATCCGGTGAAAACCAGCAGTTTACATAAGCGGGCGGCATGGCGATGCGGTTGAGCCGGTCGATCTCGTCGCGTTCGGTAATGCGCTTGCCGTCGGGGTCGAAGTAGGCCCATTTGTTCCCGCGCACCGGTTTGCGAACGATGCCCGGCGCGCTGTCGTCAGCGAACTTGAGGCGCGGTGTCGTGGAACGCGTCATCAGCATTGCGGCTTTCCCGAAAGATCCTGCCCTGTTCAACGCGCGGCCGGTGATCTGGTTGTCGGGGCCGTCAGGAAACCGGAAGCCCCCGGCACCGTTCCTTCAGGCAAGGCAAGACCAATCCACAGGAGCATACCATGGCAGATGCGAAGATCTTCCGGGATCTCAAGGCCGATCACGACACCCATCGCGCGCTTCTGGAGAAGCTGGGCGCGACGGAGGCCAAGGGCGAGGAACGCGCCACTCTCTTCGAGGAGCTGCGCAAGGAGCTTCAGGCCCACGCCGCCGCCGAGGAGGAATCCCTCTATGCCACGATGCTCGGCTGCCCGGAACTGCGCGACGAGGCCCGGCACTCCGTCTCGGAGCACAAGGAGATCGACGACTTCCTGGGCGAGCTGGTGGAGATCGACACCGCTTCGTCCGAATGGATGACGAAGTTCAAGGAGATGCGCCACCGCTACCTCCACCACATCGACGAGGAGGAAGAGGACATGTTCCCCTCCGCCGCCAAAATCCTTTCGGAAGACGCCGAGAGGAAGCTTGCGGAGATCTTCGAGAACCGCAAGCCGAAGGAACTCGAGATCGCCGAGAAGGAATTGCCCGGCGACGCGCGCGAGTGAGCCCTGCCCGGCCGGTCTTGCGCCGGCCGGGAAAACGCGTCCGGGCGACACGTCGGAACGGGGGAACAGTGAGGCCAGGCGGTGCGTTGCCTCCCAGATAGTCACAACAAGGAGACGGACCATGGATAAGGACATCCGTGAGCACTTCTGGAAGTCATTCCAGGCCAGCCCCTTCATCATGATGAAGCTGCAAGGCGCTTCCGGTCACGCCGAGCCGATGACGGCCCAGCTCGACAAGGACGCCCATCACGCGATCTGGTTCTTCGCCAAGCGCGACAACCGCATCGGCGGCGGCGGCAAGGCGATGGGTCAGGTGATGACCCGAGGGCACGAAGTCTTCGCCTGCATCGAAGGCACGCTGGTCGAGGAAACCGATCCTGCCGTGCGTGACAAGCACTGGGACAACTCCGTGGAAGCGTGGTTCCCGGAAGGGAAGAACGATCCCTCAGTCCTCATGCTGCGTTTCGACATCGAGGATTCCGAGGTCTGGACTTCCGACATGGGCGTGAAAGGCGCGTTCAAGCTGATGACCGGCAAGCCGATGAAGGACCATGACGCGGGAGAGCACGCGCTCGGGCGGGTCTGAACCCTCTAGGACCCGCGACTGGGCAGCGGGGGCGCGGTGGCCATGCCACCGCGCCCTTTTCGCATCGGCGCCCCGCCTGAAGCCTTTCGGGCGTCAGGCGTTTTGGCGAGGTCGCTTGGAGAGAAGGTAGCGCCACACGCCCAGGCAGTTGATCACGAACAGGACCATGTTCTGCACACCGATCCCCTCCGCCTCACCGCTGAGGAAACCCCAGGCGATCAGCGTGATGGAGCTGGTGACGAAGATCACGAACCCGGCCCCTGTCCAGCGCCGCCCAAGGTCCAGCGACACGATGAGCGCCGCCACGGTTCCCGCGGCGGCGCCATAGTACTGCAGACACTGAAGGACGAACTCGCTCATCCGCGAACCGATGCCTCGGGGTGTTCAATCTTCTTCATCGTCATTGCCCTCCGCCTCGCGGCTCTCTCAAGGATATGGACCGCTCAGGCGTGCCGCAGCGGTTCCAGTTCCCTGGGCCGGTCGGTCTCCGGGCAACCGGAGAGGGCGTACGAAATCGCGGAAAGGATGGCCTGTCGCGTGAAAGGCTTCTGAACGATCCCGACCGCAGTCGGCGCGGGAGTGTCAATCTGTCCGGGGTTCGCGGTGACATAGATCACCCGCACGCCGTAGCGGCCGGAAAGATCACGCGCGATCGCTGGGCCTGTCAGTCCGTCCCGGAGGTTGAGATCCACCAGCGCGATGTCCGGTATCTCGCCCAGGTTGCCGAGCGACGCCATGTCGGGAACCGTGCCGATGACGGCGTGCCCGCCATCGGCCAGTATGTCTTCAAGTTGCAGCGCAACTAGGAATTCGTCCTCGACGATGAGGACTTTTCCGGCGCCGTTGGCCTCTACACCCAAGGACGCAGTTCCTGTTCAGGCCGCGAGGCTCTGGTCGGCGTCGACGTTGGCGATCTTCACCAGTTCGGCGAAGAACGCGTCGATAGCCTCACCACCGAGCACGAAGTTGTGACGGAAATCCGGAAGCTGGCCGGATTCGATGATCTTGGACAGCATGGCGCGGGCCCGGCAGATCCGGCTCTTCACAGTGCCAAGAGCGATGCCGCAGATGTCGGCGATTTCCTCGTACGAGAGATTGCCGGCGGCAACCAGCACGAGGGCTTCGCGATAGGTCTCGGGAATGGCGGTCAAAGCGCGCAGGACGTCCGCCAGCTCGATGGCACTTTCCTGGCTCGCTTCAGCGCGCAGGATGCGCTCGGCGGCCACTTCGTCATATTCGCCGTGGAAGCGGGCGCGGCGCGCTTCGGAATAGAAGTGGTTGCGCAGGATGGTGAAGGTCCATGCCTTGAAATTGGTGCCGGCGGCATACCGCTCACGAGCAGCCCAGGCGCGCAGCATGGCTTCCTGAGCCAGATCGTCCGCGCGATCGCGGCAGCCGCACAGGCCGCGCGCAAAAGCGCGCAGGTGCGGGGCGACCTCCGCGAGAGCCCGACGAAAATCGCGATCGCTCAGGGCGACTTTTTGTTCGGGCTGGACCCCTTCGACGCGTGCTTCGACCAGAGTCGACATTGCGGTTACCCTCCATAAGAAACCAGTGGGTAGCTAACGGCGCGCGAAGTCATTTAGTTCCCGGACCGCGCCACTTCGTTCCACGGATGCGCATATTTGCGGCGAATCGCGCGCAACGAAGGACCGGATGCCAAATTTTCTCGCCGGTCGGGAACAAACCGGCCTTTAAAAAAATTGAGGCCCCGTCCACCTTTGAAGGTGAGCGGGGCCTCCGGGATCGGATCACCACTGGTTTGCGGGGGGGGGTGGGGGAGCCAGTGGTGATACAGTGGGAACGTAGTCGCCCGCCGTTGGTTCCCCGGAAAGCGTCCTGCCGCGAAAAATTTTCCGGTTGCCCTAAACGCGCCACGGAGTCAGACAAACGACACCGGCCTTATGGCGCAAGGGCGCCTATCGACGTACAATCGGGAAGCCCGCTTCCCCATTAGGCCTGAGGAACTTGAATGTCCGTCTCTGATCAGATCGCGATCCAGCTGCCTTACCTGCGCCGCTATGCGCGCGCCCTTACAGGCTCGCAGCACTCGGGCGACGCCTATGTCCGCGCGACGCTGGAAGCCGCGCTGGCCGACCGTTCGCTGCGCGATGCCATAGCCCGCAGCCGCGCCGCGCTCTACGAAGCCTTCACCCGCATCTGGTCCACCAGCCATGTGGAGGAACCGGCAGGCGACATCGACGCAGGCACGCACGAGCAAGCGGCCCAGGAACGCCTCTCGACCATAGCACCCACGCACCGGCAGGCTCTGCTCCTCACCACGGTCGAGGAATTCTCGCGCGAGGACACCGCGACGATCCTTGGCCTCGAGGTGGAGGAGGTCGACGCCCTGGTGAGCCAGGCCATCCGCGAGATCGAAGGCGAAAGCACCACGCGCGTCCTCATCATCGAGGATGAACCGCTGATCTCGATGCAGCTGGAAGGCCTCGTCACCGATCTCGGCCATACCGTCGTCGGCACCGCCGCCACGCGCAAGCAGGCGCTGGAAATCTTCGAGCGTCACCCCGCCGGGCTGGTGCTTGCCGACATCCAGCTGGCCGACGGCAGTTCCGGCATCGATGCGGTCGAAGATCTGCTGAAGTTCGGCGAGGTTCCGGTGATCTTCATCACCGCCTATCCGGAACGCCTGCTTACCGGCGAACGCCCTGAACCCACGTATCTGGTGACGAAGCCGTTCCAGGAAACCACCGTCCGGGCGACGATCAGCCAGGCTCTGTTCTTCAACTCCACCCATCCGCAGGACTGATCCCGCAAGCCACCCGCTCGTCGCCGCTCCTCACCGGAGCGGTGGCGGGGCGGGCCTCGCCCGGGCTATCGCCGCTTCCTGTCCGGGACTGACTCGGACCCGCTGACCGGCTCGAAGCCGGGAACCTGCGGGGCGAAGCCGTTCCGGCGCACCGCCGTTGCGCAGATCGGCACCTCAAAAACAGACTGCCCCAGAGGTCTTCCTGCCAGACGACCTGCCCGCCCATGGCGCGAGCAGCGGCGAGCGCGAACATGCCAGTCGACCTGGCGGCAGATTGCCCGCGTCCCTTCTTCTACCCCTCAAAGCGTCCCGGAGTTGCAACGGCACGCTTCAGCCATCGCTGAAGGGAGGGACGGATCCGGCCGCCTGTCGGCGGCGGGTGTCACTTGCGCTCGTTGCGCAGCACGAACTCGCGCGAGGCGCGCACGGGAACCTTGAGCCGGCATTCGACGCCGCCCGGCTCGAACCGCAGGTCGACTTCGGATTTCAGTTCGTGCGCGACGATCTTCTCGATCAGGTCGCGCCCGAAGCCGCGCTTGCTCGGTTCGGACACGGGCGGGCCGCCCTCTTCGCGCCAGTGGAGTTCGGCGAGGTCGGGCGAGAGCAGCTGCCAGTTCACGTGTATCCGCCCCTCGATGGTGCTGAGGGCGCCGTACTTGGCCGCATTGGTCGCCAGTTCATGAATGGCGAGGCCCAGCGACATCGCATCGTTCGGGGCCAGCTTGATCGTCGGCCCGGACATCGAGACGTGGCTTTCATTGCCGTCCATGTAAGGGGCCAGTTCGGACTGCACGATGTCACCGAGCGCCGCGTTGCCCCAGTCGGACTGCGAGAGCAGATCGTGCGTGGCGGACAGCGCGCGGATGCGTGCGGTCAGGCTCTCGGTGAAATCGTCGATGTCGCGCGAGCGGCGCCGGGTCAGCGCCGCGATCGACAGGACGTTGGCGAGCGTGTTTTTCACGCGGTGATTGAGTTCGCGCGTCAGCGAGTTGCGGATCGAGGCCTGGCTCGTCAGCCACTCCAGCACCATGCGATCCTCTGCCGCGCGCTTGGTAATCAGGCGGCCGATCGCCATGACCATCAGCGAGGCCAGCGCGCCGAAAAACAGAGTGAGGCGCGACAGCGGCGAGAGGGTGTTGGACTTGCGGTCCCGGACCTGCACCACCCAGACGCGGCTGCCCACATCGATGCGCCGCTCCAGCGTGCGGCCGTCGGCGGATTCCGCCCGGCGCTCCGCCAGGAGCGTCTCGCTGTCGACATGGTCGTCATATATCGCCATGTCGATACTGTCGTCACGGTACAGCTCGCTTGCGGACTTGAGGAAGGTTCCGGCGCGGAACGGACTATAGACGAAACCGCGGGTGACCCGGCGGCCCTGTTCCATGGCGATGACGGGCATATAGATCAGGAAGCCGGGCGTACCCTCCCCCTCCTGGTCCTGTATCAGCCCGACCTTGCCCGAAACGATCGGCCGGCCGAGCTTTCGCGCCTTGTCGATCGCCTCCCGTCGCACGGGTTCCGAATACATGTCGTAGCCGAAGGCCAGCTGGTTGCCGTTGCCGTGTTCGGGCTCGAGGTAGACGATGGGGACCGCCAGATCCCGCTTGGTGCCGGGCTGGGGATGAACGAAGTAGTTCGGCACGCCGGATTCGTAGATCCGCTCTTCCAGATTGGGAATGTCGCGGGCACGCACCAGCGGCGCCCAGCCCATTCCGAGCGACCCATAGAGCCGTCCATCACCCTGCAGCTCGCTGCTGAGTTCGGCGAACTGCTGGCGGCTGACGGAGGACTGCCCGGCGAACATGGCGGAGGCGGCGCGCAGGAGCGCGGTGTTCTCGGTGATGCGGCGCTGAAGGGCGGACGCCGCCTCGGTGAGACTGCGGTCAAGTTCAACCGCGCGCGTCTGCTTGTCGGCGCGCTCGATCGCCATGACCGATACCGCCGTCGTTATGCTCGCGATCAGGAACAGCAGGAACGGCCAGCCACGCGGATACTTATGGAACCACGCCTGCTTCTGCACCCTGTCGAGCAGCGCCTGGTTAATCACCCCGCAACGTCCTGTACCCTCAAAATCCGTGACTTGCGATCACATCTGACCACAGGCACCGCGCTATGCCAACACTTTCAGAAAAGGGGAACTATGCATTGCGTCGATTGTTCCAGTTTTCAAAGGACGTCCGTTTCGCTTGCAGATCGGACGGGGCCCGTGCAGCGCCGTGACTTAGGCTGTTAGCCATAAGGATAATCGCCGCGCTCCGGGCTTGACCGGCTTCCGGTCTCGCCGCAAGTGTACTCGGGAAAGGGAGTTCGTGTTGAGTCAGCCCAATGGACGTGGTGCACCCGGCCAGATGATGCCGGGCCTACCGCCTGAAGTCCGCAAGGACGGTGAGCCCGGCTGGGCCGGGGGGTTGAGGAAGCTCTATAACTCCGTGGTGGAAGAACCGCTGCCGGACAGCTTCAAGGATCTCCTGAAGAAGCTGGATGACAGCGACGATGCCTGAGCGGATCACGCCGAACTCCACTGATGAAGGTTTCCGCAAGGAACTTCTCGCCGTCCTCCCTCACCTTCGCGCCTTCGCCCGCGGTCTCTCCGGCCGCTCCGACTTTGCAGACGATCTCGTACAAGAGGCCGCGATCAAGGCGTGGACCGCGCGGGAGCGTTACCAGGCCGGCACGAACATGCGCGCCTGGACCTTCGCGATCCTGCGCAACCACTACCTCTCCGAGCTGCGTCGGTCGAAGCGCCAGACGGACCTTGACGAAGGCGCGGTCGAGCGAATGCTTGTCATGGAAGCCGACCAGGAAGGCCCGTTGCACCTGGGCGACATGGAATCCGCCCTGCAGAAGCTCGCTCCGGAGCGCAGGGAGGCTGTGCTGCTCGTCGGCGCCTCCGGCTTCAGCTACGAGGAAGCGGCGGAGATCGCCGGCTGTCCGATCGGCACCATGAAGAGCCGCGTTGCCCGCGCCCGCGCCGATCTGGCCCGGATGCTCGATGGCGACCAGCCGCCGCAGCCCGTCGAAGTCCGGGCACGCAAGGCGGGCTGACCACCGGCTGCTCCTGCTGGAACGGAAGAGCCGCCACGATCTTCGCACAAACGAATGAAGCACAGGCGCCGCGCCCGCGAGGATGCGGCGCCTTGCCTTGCACGCGGCGCCTTTACGCGAAAGCCCCCGCAGCCTTGCGGCCGCGGGGGCTTCAACGATCTTCAGGCCATCCGGCTTACGAAGGGTAGACCCAGTCGGTGCCGCGGTCAAAGTTCTCGGACGCGAACTTCCAGTTCAGAATGTTCTCGAGAACGGCCTTCACGTAGGCGGGGCGCTTGTTCATCTGGTCGATGTAGTAGGCGTGCTCCCACACGTCGACGGTCAGCAGCGGGTTCACGTCCTTGACGAGAGCGCTGTCGGCGTCGTGGGTCGAAATGACCTTGAGCTTGCCGCCATCCACGACGAGCCAGGCCCAGCCGTTCGAAAAGTGATTGATCGCCTCGTTCGAGAGCGCTTCGAGCAGCGCGTCCATCGAACCGAAGTCGGCCGTGATGGCAGCGGCAAGCGCCTCGCTCGGCTCGGTCTTCTCGGGGCTGAGCGAGTGCCAGTAGAAGCCGTGGTTCCAGGTCTGCGCGGAGTTGTTGAACAGCGGGCCCGACGAGTTCCTGGCGATTTCCTCGACCGGCTTGCCTTCGTTCTCGGTTCCCGCGATCGCGGCGTTCAGCTTGTCGACGTACGTCTTGTGGTGCGCGCCGTGGTGGATTTCCAGCGTCTTGCTCGAAACGTGCGGTTCGAGCGCGTCCTGCGCGTAGGGCAGCGGCATCAGGGCAATGGTCATGGCTTGTTTTCCTGTTCAGGTTATCGAAGCTTGGCTGCACCCCCGGCCTGCGCCGGAGCTGGAGAACGTACGCGCCTATTTCTGACGAGCCGCCCCACAATTCAAGCGTGCAATAGTGCCATTTTCACATTGGGCACAATTAGGCAGGCGGCAGACGCGAAAAAGGATGGCGGGGTTACCGCCATCCTCTCCCGTGGTCGTCCTCGTTCTGCAAGGGGGTGGCGAACGAGGGCAAGCCAACCTTGGCCGGCGTTGAAGCGCAGCCTTGGCAGGATCAGGGGTTCTGCTTAGCCTCGTCGGCCGCTTCCTCGAGGGCGTCAGCCTTGGCTTCGCCGGCATCCTCAACGGCGTCAGCCTGGTTCTCGAGGGCATCAGCGGCAGCACCACTGGTGGCGGCGGCCTGGGTCTCAAGCGCGTCCGCAGCAGCGTCCGACCGTGCCTCCACCGCGTCTGCGGCCTGTTCCGTGGCGTCGTCCGTGGGATTGTTGCAGGCGGCGAGTCCGAGAGCCGCCGACGCGACCGCGATCATGGCCAGACGCGAGGTGGTATTGGCTTTCATGGCTAGAGATCCTTTGTCCCTGTTACAGTTTCAGACGCGTTCATTCAGATCAAGGGCAACGCGCGTACCCCAATAGGCCGGGCAGCGATGCTGCCCGGCCCTTGCCGTGGGGCTCTTAGCGAACCGAGCCGCGACGGAAGAGGTTGACGATCGCCAGCAGGATCACGGCGCCGAGGAAAGAGGCAAAGAGCGACAGGATGTCGAACGAGCCACTGGTGATCGGCGCGCCGCCGATGAGCGGAGTGATGATGAAGCCGGCGATCACGGCGCCGACGATGCCGACGACGATGTTCAGGAAAACACCCTGCTGGGCGTCGGTGCGCATCAGAATGGATGCGAGCCAGCCGATGATACCGCCGACAAGCAGAATAAGAAGGAGGGTCATGGGTTCGTCTCCGGGATAGCGTGTTCTGAACCCATAACAAGCAGTGGAACGCAAGGTTCCGCCCTCCCCTCCACCGCTTGTCGCAACGCAGTTCCATTACGCTGCGGCGATTGAGCGTATGGCGATTGAAACCCTGAAGGTGCTTAAAAAGCCGAAGGAAAGCTGAAGGCGTCCAGGAGACGCGGAAATTACCAGTAGCGGTTGAAACGACAAAGGTGTTAAAATACACTCGCGCCGTGCAAAGGTCCCGCCCAAGAGGAGACCGGCAGGCTGGAGAAGATGCGTCTATGCTCGATAACACTCCCCGAAAGTGGGACGCCGAAACCGATTTCGTGTCGATTGGGTCCGGAATTGCCGGTCTCTCCGCTGCCATAACGGCCCGCGACCAAGGCCTGGAGGCGATGGTGCTGGAGAAATCCGTACTCCTTGGCGGCGTGACGGCCCTGTCGATGGGTGAGGTCTGGGTGGCCGGGAACCATCACGCCGCTGATCTTGGCCTGGAGGACAGCGCGGAAAGCGGCTTCCGCTACCTCCAGCGGCTTTCGATGGGATACGGCGCCGATCTCGCGATCCTCAACAAAGTCGTTCACGCCCGCGAGGCGCTCTCCTATTTCGAGGACCGCATCGGCCTCAGGATGGAGGTGATCCGTGACTGTCCGGATTACTACTACGGCCACAGCAACGATGCCGTGGCCGAGGGCCGAATGCTGGAGGTGGAGCCGTTCCCGGCCGCAACGCTGGGGGAGTGGCAGGCAGGCACCC
The DNA here is from genome assembly GCF_002916655.1 of Novosphingobium sp. HII-3. GTDB lineage: Bacteria > Pseudomonadota > Alphaproteobacteria > Sphingomonadales > Sphingomonadaceae > Novosphingobium > Novosphingobium panipatense. The sequence goes on along the minus strand of NZ_PPSM01000014.1, from coordinate 447,167 downwards.
GTATTTCCCCGCAGATGCCCTATGGTCTGACCCACCACGACATGTTCGCCGCAGGCGGTACGGCCAATATCGTGAAGTGGGATTTCGGCCGTATGGCGGACCGCCTGACGAAGGATGAGCGCTGCCTCGGACCCGGCTTGGCCGCCTACTTCGTCAAGGGCGCCATCGATCATGGCGTCACGCTTATGACCGAGACCGGCGTGGAGGAACTGATCGCCGACGGCTCGCGCGTCGTCGGTGTGCGGGCGGTGCGCGACGGGCGGGACATCTTCGTCAGGGCACGGCGTGGGGTTCTCGTCTCGGTTTCCAGCTACGAACGCCATCAGGGCTTCAACCGCACGCTGGGACAGCAGCTGGAGCTTGGATCGATGGTGTTCTCGACGGTGGACGGCGCGAACTTCCGGCTCACCAGCCCGCTCGGCGCACGCATCGCGCGCGTGCCGGACATCACTTCGCTGGGTTTCACCATCCCCGGGATGGAGGGGGAGGATGGCCAGCCCCTCTGGAACAGCGCGCTGCCCGTAATCGGCCAGCCGCACACGATCGTCGTCAACCGGGCGGGAAAACGCTTCGGCAACGAGGCGTTCTACCGCAGCTTCTACTACACCATCGACCAGATCGACGGCTCGAACCAGACGCACCCCAACTTCCCCTGCTGGGCGATCATCGACAGCCAGGCGCGCGAGAAGTACCCCTTCGGCTCGATCATGCCGGGCTCGGACTGGCCGGAAGGATTCGGAGCGCAGGCCGATACGCTGCGCGAGCTGGCACAGGTCATCGGCGTCGATCCCGACGGGCTGGAAGAGACCGTGGCGCGGTTCAACCCGAATGCCGAGCGCGGGGTCGATCCGGACTACGGGCGCGGCACGCATCCATGGAGCACCTGGATGTGCGGCGATCCCTACCACAAGCCCAGCCCCGTGCTCGGTCCCCTGCAAGAGGGGCCATTCCACGCCGTCCGGCTGGAGCGGATGGGCGGAACCGCGATCAGTTCGTCCGGCATCCTCACTGACATGCACGGGCAGGCGCTCGACTGGAACGACGCGCCGATACAGGGCCTCTACGTCGCCGGGAACTCGCAGGCCCGGATGGAAACGGGCGCGGTCATGCAGTCGGGCATCTCCAACGCCCGGGGCATGACCTACGGCTGGCTGGCGGCGCAGCACGCGGCCGGCAGACCCAGCGACCGGCTGGCGCGCGAGGCGGAGCGAATGGGCCTGTGATCGAGACGAGCCAGAGCGTCCGGGTCGCCGCCCCCCTCGAGCTCGCCTGGAACTATGCTCGCGACGTGGATCGCTGGGCGCAGATCATGCCGGGCTACCAGGCCTGCGAGATCACCGATGCGGACAACTCTGTCTGGACGCTCAAGGTCGGGGTCGGCGGGCTCGTGCGGACGGTGAAGGTGGCGGTGCACGTCACCCGCTGGGCGGGCCCGCAGGAGGTGGACTTCGCGTTCCGCCTGCTGGGCGATCCGGTCGAGGGGGCCGGCTCCTACCGTGCGGCGGCCGACGGAGACGGCACGGCGATCACGCTGGCCGTGCAGGTGCGCGGGTCGGGGCCGATGGCGCCGATGTGGGAAGCGATGGGTGGCCCCGTGCTTCCCCGTTTCGCCCGCAGCTTCGCCGAGGACCTGAAGGCGCGCATCGAGGCGGAGACAGGCGCAGCCGGAGCCGCCCCGCGATCAGCCGGTGACGATGCGCGGGCCAGCGCCTCCGGGCCTTCGGTTTCCCTGATCGCGCGCATGCTGGCCTGGCTGCGTCGGCTCTTCCGGTAGCGCGCAACCAACCCGCCGTTCTTCGGGTTCTCCTGCCGAGGAGACCCGAGAAGTGTACACGTCCGCCCGCGACCGCGTGGTATCCGCGCTCGCATCACTGCTGATCGTGGCAGGCGGCGTGGCCGCGCTGGTGGCCGGGCTTGCCGCTCAGATGACGCCGAAAGAACGGCGCGAGGCGCTCGCCGCCGTGCTGCCGCTGCGCAACGAACCGGAGGAGCCTCGCCCGAAGGAGACCCCGGCCAAGGCGCGCTCCACCGCCGCGAAAGGGCGCCCTTCGCCCCCGAACCTGCGCAACAAGGCCACGCAGATCGTCGCCCCTCCGGCCAGGGTGCCCCCGCTCATCGTGCCGCCGCCCGTCGTCACCGCGCCCAGGGCCGGAACCGGCGCAGCCGCGCAGAGCGGCGCCGCGGATCGCGCCGGCCCGGGACAGGGGGCCGGCGGCATCGGCGACGGCGATGGTGGCGGGGGTGACGGGAACGGCGACGGCGAGGGTGACGACGCCCTCACCCGCCCGGAGCAGATCCGCGGACGCCTGCGCTTCTCCGACCTTCCGCGCGACCTGCGCGAGGGCAAGACCGGCGGCGAACTCAAGCTGCGCTACCGCATCGGCGTGGATGGCCGGGTGAGCGACTGCCGCATCCTGGTGTCCAGCGGACGCCCCTCGCTCGACGCCACGACCTGCCGGCTCATCACCGAACGCTTCCGCTTCAGGCCATCCCGGAACAGCCGCGGAGAGCCGGTGCCGGCGATTATGGTGGAAACGCACGGCTGGTACTTCGATCCAGAGGAAGATCTGCCCTGAGGCGCCGTGCACCGCGCTGTTGACGGTTTACACAGGTTCGGGATTGGCGCACACTGTACACCTGTACAGCACCCGGCAATCGGGGCCTGCGGAGAGGAGCCTTTCGTGACCATCAGCGTGAACGCCATCAAGCCGCACATCGGCGGCATTATCGACGTTTCCCCCGATCACCTTCTTGACGACGAGACAATCGAGGCCGTTCGCCGGGAACTGGAAATGCGCGGCGTGCTGGTGTTCCCGCAGATCAACGTGTCGGACGAATTGCAGCTCGCCTTCACCGACCGGCTGGGAGACCGGGTGAACTTCACGCGTCAGGTGCCCGGTTCGGACGCGGAAACGCCCGACGTCTACAAGATCACGCTGGACCGCAGGCTCAATTCGGAGCCGGACTACGTGCTCGGTACTTTCTTCTGGCATATCGACGGCATCACGATCGACCAGCCGCTGCCCAAGGCCACCGTGCTGTCGGCGCGCAGGCTGTCGGACACAGGCGGTGCCACCGAGTTCGCCAATCTCTACGCGGCGTGGGACCACCTGCCCGAGGACGAGAAGCGCGAGTACGAGGGGCTGACGGTCATCCATTGCGTCGAGGCTGCTGTCCGCCCGGTCCACGGCCATCCGAGCGAGGAGCGCCGCGCCCGCTACAAGGCCATGGCCGCGGTCATGGAACAGCCGCTCGTCTGGACCCATGACGACGGGCGCAAGTCGCTCCTGCTCGGCACCCATGCGGACGGGATCGTCGGCATGCCCGGCGCGCACGGACGCGCCCTCCTCGCCCGGCTTCAGCAGTGGGCCGCGCAGCCGGACTTCGTCTACACGCACAAGTGGCAGGAGGGCGACCTCGTGATCTGGAACAACCAGGGCCTGATGCACCGCGTCGTCCCTTACACGGACGAGGGCCGGGTCATGCATCGCACCACCATCGCGGGCAAGGAGCGCCCCGGCGTCGCCGCCGACCCCGCAAAGGTCGATCGCATCTATCAGGTGGCGTGAGCCAGACCGCCTGAAGGGCAGGCGGCCGGCGCCGGCACAATCCACCGGCCGCCGCCCGGACCGGCGGCGCTCCGGGTTGACGGCGCGACGGAGATTGGAGCAAGTGAGGGCCCCCCACCCTTGCGAGTGATGCGCCGATGCTTTCGCAGAAGACCCGATATGCGATCCGCGCCATGCAGCACCTCGCGGACAAGTACGGCCAGGGGCCCATACCCCTGACTGACATCGCCGAGACGCAGAACATCCCGGCCAAGTTCCTCACCGTCATCCTTTCCGAACTCTCGCGCTTCGGCATCGTCGCCTCGCAGCGCGGCAAGGATGGCGGATACTGGCTGGGGGTTCCGCCGATCGACATCACGTATGGCGACCTCATCCGGATCATGCGCGGCTCGCTCGCGCTGGTGCCCTGCGCCAGCCGCTTCGCTCACGAGACATGCAAGAACTGCGTCGAGGAGAAGGACTGCCGCACCCGCGCCCTGATGCTTCAGGTGCGCGACGCCACCGCCAGCCTGCTCGACGGCGTGCGCCTGTCCGACCGCATCGACCCCGTGCCGGCGGCCGAAGGGCTTGAAAGCGCCACGGGCCCGGACATGGGCTGAACTTTCGGACCTGAAAGTAAAGCTTCGTGCTTCTCCCCATTGTCAACCTCAAAACTTGACAATAGGCATGTGGCATTCGTCCCGCAGGAGAGGAGATGCGCATGCGAATAGCAAAGCCGAACGAGCCGAATGTCACTGAGCATCCGCTGCTCAACGAAGGCGTGCAGCACGTCATCGAGGCGCTGCAGCAGCTACGCTTCGGTGTCATCCAGCTCACCGTCCACGATGGCAAGCTCATGCAGGTGGATGTGACCGAGCGCCGCCGCTTCAACCACTGAGCCGTTGCAGGGGTGCCGATACCGCCGGTCCACCGGCGGATCCTGCCCCGGTTGGCGGCTTGCCGCTCGCCTCACCGCCGAATGCACCGGCCGGCGCCTTCTGCTCGGCAACAGCCAGGCCACCAAGGTCGAGACCTGATCCAACCCTGCCCCGGGAGGAGTACGAATGCTAGATTCGCTGCCGACACTGGCTGAAATCGCCCCCTTCATCGCCATCGGTTTTGCCGCACAGATCGTTGACGGTGCCCTTGGCATGGCCTTCGGGGTGATCACCCAGACCCTGCTGGTCAGCGTCGTCGGCGTGCCCCCGGCCGCCGCATCGGCAAGCGTCCACCTGGTCGAGCTTTTCACCACCGGCACATCGGGCATCAGCCATATCCTGCACCGCAACGTGAACTGGGGGTTGTTCCTGCGGCTCGTTCCGACCGGGATCGTCGGGGGCGTGACCGGGGCTTACGTGCTTTCCAGCATCGACGCCTCGGTCGCCAAGCCCTACGTGATGATCTATCTCACCGGGATCGGCATTTACCTGATGATCCGCGCGATCCGCATGCGCAAGCCGAGCTTCGAGGACCCCCGCTACACGGCGCCCCTTGCGCTGGCCGGAGGCTTCCTCGACGCGGCGGGCGGCGGCGGCTGGGGTCCGGTCGTCACCTCCAACCTGCTTGTCCAGGGCGGGGAACCGGCCAAAACCATCGGTACGGTCAATACCGCCGAGTTCCTGCTGACCCTCTCGATCTCCGTCGCCTTCATCTCCACCATCGGCCTCTCCGCCTTCACGGCGGCAACGGTGGGCCTCATCATCGGCGGCGTCGTGGCCGCGCCTTTCGGTGCCCTGTTTGCCAAGCGCATCAAGCCGCGCGCGCTGCTGATCGCCGTCTCTGCGGTGCTGATCGCCACCAGCCTGTTCAGCATCTGGAAGGCCTGGCCGGTCTTCTGATCCCGCCGACGACGCCCGCGACCCCTGCCGTTTTTCAACCGCCACGGCGGCAGGAGAACCTCGTCCCGCACACGTAACCGCCGTGGCGATCTTACGCCTCGCGCGTCCCGAAACGGCGGTGTTCCGGCGCCGACCCGCTTTGACCGGGGACGCCGGGGTGGCAAGCTGCACGCCCAGACAAAAAAGCCGTGCGGAGAGAAGAAGCCTTGCGTTATCTGTCGGAAATCCTCGCGGCCTGGCGCCCCTTGCTGGCTGCCGGCCTGGGCATGGGCACGGGCATGTCCATCATCGGCACCATCACCAGCGCCATTGCACCCTCGCTTGTCGCGGACGTAGGCTGGTCCAAGGCGCAGTTCGCAATGACCGGGATGCTGGGCATGCTGACCGCCCTCGCGATGCCCTTCATCGGGCGACTGGCCGATGTCGCGGGCGTGAAGCTCACCGCGCTGATCGGCATCGTCGCCATGCCGCTCGCTCTGCTCGGCTTCAGCTTCAACGGCGGCTCCTTCGGCGTCTACGTCGCCGTCTTCGTGTTTCAAAGCATCGTCTGCGTCACCACCACCGCAACCGTCTACACCCGCCTTGTCGTCCAGCACGTTATCCACGCAAGGGGCCTCGCCCTGGCCATCGTCGCCTGCGGCCCCGCGCTCTTCAGCGCGATCGGCGGGCCGGTCATCAACGCCTACGTCGAGGCGAACGGCTGGATGGCGACATACCAGATGCTTGCGGTGTTCACGGCGATCGCGGGCGCGGTCACCTTCCTGCTGATCCCGTCGTCGCACGCGGCAGCGACCGTGGACGCCCCTGCAGGCGCCTCCGCCCGGCGAGAACCGAAACGCTCCGCGCGTGAGGATTACCCGCTGATCTTCCGCGAACCCGCATTCTGGGTGCTGCTCGGCGCCATGTACCTGTGCAACCTGCCGCTCACACTGATCCTCGTGCAGCTCAAGATGCTCGTGCTCGATCAGGGCATCACGGGCGAAGGCGCGTCGATCATGTTCACGGCGCTTGCCGCCGGCATGCTGCTGGGCCGCTTCATCACCGGCGTCGCTCTCGATCGCTTCGCCCCGCAAGTGGTCTCCTTCTTCACGCTTGGCCTTCCCGGGCTCGGCCTCTTCGTGCTGGCAACGGACCTTGACGCCGCCTGGATCGTCACCGCCTCCATCTTCAGCCTGGGCTTCGCGGTAGGTGCCGAGGGTGACATCCTGGCCTTCCTCGTCGCGCGGCACTTCCGGCCCGCCATCTACTCGAGCGTGCTCGGCCTGCTCACCGGAGTCTGTTCACTGGCAGCCGCATCGGGTGCGGCGCTGCTGAGCTGGACCCTCGCCAGCACAGGTACCTTCAACACCTTCCTGGTGACCACCGGGACAGCCGTGTTCGTCGGGTCGCTACTGTTGCTCATGCTGCGCGGAGCGCCGCATGAAGAAGCGGCGGGAGAGCCGGTCCCGGCCTGAGCCTCACTCAGGCGAGAGAGGCACGTTCAAGCAGGTCGTAACGCGCGATGTAGTCCCCGAACGGCGCGCGCGCTTCGTCTGCCGTCATGCCGTAGTCCTCGATGGCATAGCGATGGACCCCGTGCCGGAGCTCCGGCTTCTCCTCTATCCGGCGGAGCAGTGCGGCGCGTGTGGCTTCCGGGATGTCCATGCCGATGAAGCGGTAGATCGCCTCCACCGTCTCCATGGGCCGCGCGTGGAAATCGGCGTGGACGACGTCCAGCACCTGCCCCGGGTGGCGGGCGCGCACGGCCTCGCACTTGCGGACCGCCTGCGCCCACTTCGCCACTTCGCGCCGCAGGAGGTTCTCTGCCCGCTGTTGCGTGCGGTCGGGCTCCGTCAGCCCGTTCAGGTTCATCAGCAGGGACACGAGGCTGGGGATCGCCTTCCCCGGATCGCGGTGCGTCTGGATCACGCGGGCATCGGGGAACACCGCCAGCAGCAGATCCAGATGCTCGATGTGCCCGGGGTTCTTGAGGAGCCAGCGCCGATCCGGATCGTTGAGCCCGATCAACTGCACGCAGCGCGCGTAATGACGGTACGCCTCGGCCTCGCTCTGGCACTGCCACCAGGCGTCGTAAGTGGCCGCCGACCACGCGCAGGACCAGAGGTTCGACACGAACGACTGGCGCAGCACCATGCAGCATTCGTGCACCTCCTCCGCCGCACGGAAGTGAGCCGCCTTCGCGCCGGGCACGGCCGCATACTGCGCGTCAAGCGCGGCGACGGTGCTGCGGTACTGTGGGTAGCGCGCCCACTCCTCCATCGGCGGACGCGGCATGGGGCTGTCGAGCAGCCATGTCTGCAGCCCCTGGAACCGCGGGTCCACCGCCAGCAGCCGGTGCAGCGCCGTGGTCCCGGTCCGCGGCACGCCGGTGATGACGACCGGCGAAAGCACCGGCCTTGCATCGAACCCCGGGTTGGCCTTCATCGATGCGATGGCCTGTGCCCGCCCGCGCAACACGCCCACGACCATGCCCCAGGCGATGCGCCGCCCCTGGTCCGAGAAGCGGGGATCGTAGTCCATCGACTGCAGCAGCACGGTGAGACCGGACAGGTAGTCAGCCGGACCGAAATCGTGCAGCCCCGTTTCCGCGCTGACCAGATCGTGGAGCTGGTCGCGGGAATGGCGGAACGCGGCGGGGGGATCGTAGCGCACGTCCATCGGATCGCTCCCTTACCACCGGCGCCGGCGCTGGCAGGCGACGGCGCGGCGACGGATCTCTTCGGCCCGCTGCCCGGGCGTGACGACCGGCGTGTCGGCGGGCAGATGCGCAGGCAACTCGGCAAGCTTTACGCGGGTGATCGTCGGGACCGGCTCACTGTCGCAGTCGTACCAGCGGCCATAGATGCCACCCTCATTGTACCCGGCAGGATCAAGCCAGTTCGGCACCCCGGGGTCGGTCAGCGCAATAACGCCGCGAAACTTCCCGTCGCTCGAAAGCGTGGCCATGGCACCGTTCGTGCTGCTCAGTCGGTACACGTATTCGAGCGCGTTGAAGTAGGGGTCGTTGAGCTGGACATTCCAGTACGGCGCCCGCGCCGGGATCTCTGTTTCAATGATGAGCGCCTCGTCGTCATCCAGCTGGAAGCAGGCAGGCCAGTAGGTCTGCTTCACCAGCGCGCCGGGATAGCGCACAGGCTCGAATACGTTGAAGCCCACCCGGTCCTTCACGCCGTTCTGCATGGGATAGTAGAGATCGGTCTTGCGGCGCGGCAGCTTCGCCATTTCAGTGATGCGGTGCAGGATCTCCTCCTGCGAAAGGCGCGGCTTGGGGGGGACCGGATCCAGGCACTCGATGGACAGCACCGGGTCCACCTCGGTTTCCCAGTCGTACATGCGGTACCGGGTGAAGAGCCCACGCGCGGATCGGTCAATGGGCGCCCAGTGCCCTTCGTAACCCGCCGGACGCTCCGCACTGAAGATGATCGAGAAGTTTTCACCCAGCCCGATCCCCAGGTCGTTGGTGTCGCACTCCCGGTGGCCGCTGGGCTGCGGCATCGTATCGACCGTGCCGGAAAGCGCCGCCTGCGAGGTGAACGAGAGGATGCGGCAGGTGCCCCGGTTTCCCGAGACACGGTAAGTGAGATCGCCTCGGATGGGGGATTGCACGTAGATGTCGTCGGGGTTGGGCTGGAGCGTGTAGACGGGGTTCCACAGCGGCGCCCAGTCCGGATGTTCCGCATCGGCATGGAAGTACATGAAGTAGGCGTAGGACAGGCTCATCATCGTCTGTCGGCAGACGTCGGCGCGATAGGCCGGGTCGTCGGGTCGCCAGGTGTTCCGCAGGTTGCCGATGGCCCCTTCGAGATCCGCGAGATACGGGAGGAGATCGCGCTCTGTCTGCATGGAAGCCTCGGCAGTGAAGGTCGTTGATGCCGTTATGGTAGTCAGCACTATCTATGTTCGCCATCCCCGGGAATATCGCTCCGGCGAAAAAGGCTCCTTCGCTTGTCGGTTGGCGACAGCGATTGTGCCGGTACACTGTGAGCCAGTGAGTCTCGCTAAGAGACCGCCCGGAGAGAGGACCACCGCCATGGCCACCACGGCACAGCGCATCGAAGATCTCACGCTGTTTCACCTTCCCGTCGAAACGGCCGCGTTCGCCGAGGCCCCCGATCCGTGGCTGGCCAAGGCGCGGGAGCAGCATCCCTGGCTCGCGACGAGCACCATCGGCCCGGTGCTCACCTCCTACCGCGCCATCGACGAGATCATGCGGATGGACGACGCGCTGGCGATGCCCGGCGCTGAAATCGCCGAGATCATGGGTGCGAAGGGAACTGGCTGGGGGGACTTCGCGGAGGAGATGCTGCTGGTGCGCCACGGGGCTGACCACCAGCGCCTGCGGTCAAGCGTGAGCGGCGCGTTCGGCCCTAACAACGTCAAGCGCATGCGCCCGGTCATGCGTGAAACGATCGCGGCCCTCCTCGACGAGTGGGCACCCCGGGGCACGTTCGATTTCACCGAGTTCGCCGCCAACTTCCCGGTCCGCATCATGTTCGCGCTCATCGGCGGCGACATCGCGAAGCTCCCGGCGATCATCTCCTCGCTCGAAGTGCAGGGCACCAGCTTCAACATGGTCGTCGAGGATACGCCACGGATCGAAGCCGCCTACCAAGTGCTCTGGCGGTTCGTGGACGACCTCATCGCCGAGCGCGGACCGGAGGGAGGACACGGCGACCTCCTCGACGATCTCATTGCCGCAAACACCGGGGGGAACATCACGGACAAGGAACTGCGGCAGATGCTCGTATTCCTGTTCGGCGCGGGTTACGACACCTCGAAGAACCTGCTGACCCTGCTCATGGACTCCATGATCGCACACCCCGCCATCTGGAAGCGGTGCGCGCAGGACTTTGACTACTGCCGCAAGGTCGTGCGCGAGCAGCTGCGCCTCACCAGCCCTTCCAATACGTACCGGGTCACTACCCGGGACGTGACGTGGCAGGACGTCACTATCCCGGCGGGCACCATGCTGCTGTTCCCGCTCGGCATCTCCGGGCGCGACCCGGAGCTTTTCGCGCGTCCGCTGGAATTCGACCCGGACCGGACAGACCGCACGGCGCCGCTGGCTTTCGGACGAGGCATGCACATCTGCCTCGGCCAGTTCCTCGCCCAGGCCAACGTCGAAGAGGCGACGCACCTCATCGCCCAACGCATCACCAACCCGCGCCACGCAGGCCCACCCAGCTGGCGCAGCTTTTGCGGCGTCTGGGGCATCAAGTCCCTGCCGATCGCGTTCGACCCCGCTCCCGCACGGGCGCACCAGCCCGCCTGACCCAGGGTCAGGCGGGTGCGGTTCCCTGCTCCGCCGCCTCCCCGGTGGTTGCGGCGAAACGGCGCGCCAGGACGGCGCAAACCATGAGCTGGATCTGGTGGAAGAACATCAGCGGCAGGATGACCGCGCCCACCTGCGCGGCTGGAAAGAGCACGCCCGCCAGAGGCACCCCCGTCGCCATGCTTTTCTTGGAGCCGCAGAACAGGAGCACGATCCGGTCCTCCCGCGAGAAGCCAAGCGCCTTGCCGATGGCCACCGCCGCGCCCATCACCACCGCCAGGAGGGCAAGCGAAAGAACCGCGATCAGCGCCAGCTCCTGCAGCGACACCTTCTGCCAGAGGCCGTCGAGGACCGCCGCTCCGAATGCGGTATAGACGACCAGCAGAATCGATCCACGGTCGACGTAGCCCAGCATCGCCTTCCGCCGCGTGACGAAATCGGCGATCCACGGCCGCAGGAGATGGCCCGCCAGGAACGGCAGGAGCAGCTGAACCGCGATGCTCACGATCGGATCGGTGGAGAAGCCCTGGCTCTTGCCGGTGATGAACAGCGCGGTGAGCAGGGGCGTGATGAAGATGCCCGCGAGGTTGGAGAAGGAGGCGCTGCACACGGCCGCCGCTACGTTGCCGCCGGCGATCGCCGTGAAGGCGATGGAGGATTGCACGGTGGAGGGGAGCAGCGTCAGGAACAGGATGCCCGTCCCCAGCGAAGGCTCGATGCCGGGAATGGCCTGCACGGTCAGCCCGAGGACGGGGAACAGCACGAAGGTCGTGGCGGCAACCGTCAGGTGCAGCTTCCACGCCTTCGCCCCGGCCACGATGGCCTCGCGCGAAAGCTTGGCGCCATGCAGGAAGAACAGGAGGGCAATGCCCAGGTCGGCCGCCCGACCGACCACCCCGGCCCACACGCCCTGCGCCGGCAGCACCGTCGCCAGCACCACCATACCGATCAGCAGCAGCAGATAGGGATCGAGATAGAACCGGTCGAGCAGGCGCTTCATGCGGGGATCACGCTCCTACAGCCACTTATGCTCGCGATACCACTGCGCCGTGGCCTTCAACCCCTCGCGCGTTTCCACCCGTGGTCGCCAGAGCGTCGCAGGCGGTGCCGCTTCCGGCGATACCACCCAGTCCGGGTGGCTGAAGTACGCCGCCCGGTCGAGCGTCATCTTCGCGCGGGAGCCACGGAAGAAGCCGTCGATCCGTGCGCTGCGCTCCAGCATGGAGGGTGACAGGCCGATCACGCGGGGGCGCCTGCCCATGGCCCAGCCGATGGCCAGGCCCAGCTCGAAATGCTCCCATCCCTGCGGCTTGCCGTCGTCCGGCTCGAACACCTTGCCGGTCACGGCGAGTCCGCCAGGCTCCAGTGCGACGAGCAAGCGGGCCAGATCCTCGACGTGGATCATCGAGGCCCGGCCCTCCCGCGGCATCGGGATGAACCCCCAGCGCGCCGCGCGGAACAGCTCGAACATTTCCTTGTCGCGCGGCCCGTAGATCGCGGGTGGGCGAACGATCGTCCAGTCCAGCGGGCTGGCCATGACGATCTTCTCCGCCCGCGCCTTCGAGGCGCCATAGGCCGACAGGTCCGGCTCACGCGCCGAGAGGGAAGAGACATGCACGAAGCGCCGCACGCCCATGCGGACAGCCGCCTCCACAAGGTTGAGCGTGCCGGTGACGTTGCCCTCCTCGAACGCGGCCGCATCCGGAGCATTGACGACGCCGGCGACGTGGATGACCGCTTCGGCACCGCCCACCAGCTCGACCAGCGAGGCCGCGTTGCCCAGTTCGCCACCGATCCACTCGACATGCGGGCGCTCGGGCTGGGTGCGCCGCGTCAGGGCGCGGATCGAAAAGCCCGCATCCACCGCCGCATCGAGCACCGCCTGCCCGACGAAACCGGTCGCACCGGTCAGCGCGATGACCGGCCTGTGCCTCAGGGATGGCCGACCGCTCATTTCAACACCATCTGGTCGCGGTGGACCACGGCGGAGCGCGGTGCATAGCCCAGCACGTCCTCCTGTTCACGCGAATGCAGGCCAAGGATCGCGACGCACTCACCGGCCGCGTATTCGGAAAGGCCATGCCCCAGCACCCTGCCCTCCCGATCCACGATCGCGACCGCGTCACCGCGTGCGAAGATGCCTTCTACCGCCGTCACGCCCTTGGCGAGAAGGCTGGAGCCCCGCTCCAGTGCCGCGGCAGCGCCGTCATCCACCATGATCTCCCCCTTGAGGCGCAGACGCCCGCCCAGCCATGCCTTGCGCGCCGCGGCCTTGCGCCGGGGCACGAAGAGCGTCCCGATACCCTGGTCGATGATCCGGGCCACGGGCCGCTCATGCTGGCCGTTACCGATAACGAGGCAGATGCCTGCAAGCTCCGCGATTTCGGCTGCCTGCAGCTTCGACACCATACCGCCGGACCCCATGCCGGAGCTGGACTCGGGACTGGCCATGGCGCGCACCTCTTCTGTCACACCCTCCACCACCGGGATCATCCGCGCGCCCGGGAGCCTGGGATGCCGGTCGTAAAGGCCGTCGATGTCCGACAGCAGGACAACCGCGCTGGCCCCGGCGGCCTGCGCGACCCGTGCCGCGAGACGGTCGTTGTCACCGAAGCGGATCTCCTCGGTCGCGACCGAATCGTTCTCGTTGATGACGGGAACCGCGCCCGCATCCAGAAGCCGTGTCAGGGTTGCGGTGACATTGAGGTAGCGGCGGCGATCCTCCAGATCCTCCAGCGTCAGCAGCATCTGCGCCGCCGTCAGGCCGTGCCGGCCCAGCAGCTCCGCCCAGAGACCCGATAGCGCGATCTGCCCCACGGCGGCGCTTGCCTGCGCGTCGGCGAGGCTGCCGCGCCCCCCTCTCTCAAGCCCGAGAGTCGCCGCGCCCAGCGCGATTGCGCCCGAAGATACGACGATGACGTCCTGGCCGCGCGCACGCGCCTCCGCGATTTCGCCGACCAGCTGCGTGATCCAGGCGCGGCGCACGCCATCCGCGCCGACCAGCAACGCGGACCCCACCTTGATGACAAGGCGCGGGGCGAGAGCGGGATCGGCGAGGTCGGAGATTCGGGCTATGGGCATGGGAACGCCAGCCTCTAAGGGAAAGCGCAAGTTGAGGAAAGCGCAAGGTTGGTCGGTCCAGGCCGCGTCCGGCCCGCCTCGCCGTCACAGCAGGACGCGCGGCAGGCCGACGACGCGACGGACCCGGCCGATCAGATCGGCGACCAGGGCTTGTCGTCCGCGTCCTCACGCTCGCCCTCGGGGCGTTCGGTGACGGTCGCGGCAGGCAGGTAGTCGATCACCGCGTCCAGCAGCTTCGAGATACCCTTGCCCGTAGCGCCGGAAATCGGGAACACCTCGTCCGCACCCGCCTTCAGCAGTTCGCGCGCGTAGTCTTCCGCCAGCGCGTCATCGACGAGGTCGATCTTGTTCAGCGCGACAAGGCGCGGCTTGTCTTCAAGCCCGCCACCGTAGGCCTCGAGCTCCTCCTCCACGATCTGCATCGCTTCCACCGGATCGGTGTTCGAGATGTCGATCAGGTGGACAAGGACACGGCAGCGCTCGATGTGACCGAGGAAGCGGTCGCCGATGCCCGCGCCATCCGCCGCGCCTGCGATCAGGCCGGGAATATCGGCGAGGACGAACTCGCGGTGCTTGTGCGTGACCACGCCCAGCTGCGGGCGCAAGGTGGTGAAGGCGTAGTCGCCGACCTTCGCCTTGGTGTTGGACAGCTTGTTGATGAAGGTAGACTTGCCCGCGTTGGGCATACCCACAAGGCCGACGTCGGCAAGCAGCTTGAGCCGCAGCCACACCCACATTTCCTCCGCAGGCATGCCCGGCTGGTGCTGGCGCGGTGCGCGGTTGGTGCTGGTCTTGTAGCTGGCGTTACCCCGGCCGCCGAGTCCGCCTTCGAGCAGGACGACGCGCTGGCCCGCCTCGGTCAGGTCGGCGAGCACCGTTTCGCGATCCTCGTCCGAAATGATCTGGGTGCCGACGGGAACCTTGATGACAAGGTCCTTGCCCGCAGCGCCGTTGCGGTTCTTGCCCATGCCATGCCCGCCGCGCGGCGCCTTGAAGTGCTGGGTGTAGCGGAAGTCGATGAGGGTGTTGAGACCGGCGACTGCTTCGACCACGATGTCCGCGCCCTTGCCGCCGTTGCCGCCGTCGGGGCCGCCGTATTCGACGTACTTCTCACGCCGGAAGCTGACGGCACCCGGGCCACCGGCGCCGGCGCGAATGTAGATCTTGGCTTGGTCGAGAAAATGCATGGTCCGTCGCCTTTGGCGCTGTTCCTGGCGCCCTGATCGCGACCGGTCCCGGTCGCTGGTGACGATTTCCCCGTCGAGCGCCGCTGGCCGCAGATAAACAAAAAACCCGGCCGTGTCGCGGGCCGGGTGGTGCCCGGCTCTTCCGGACATGCCTGAAATTCTGATATACTGGTGGTGGAGCCGAGGGGGATCGAACCCCTGACCTCGTCATTGCGAACGACGCGCTCTCCCAGCTGAGCTACGGCCCCGTTCCAGTACTCAAGCCCGCCGCGTCACCGCACCGGGAGCGCTCCTTTAGCGAACAGCGGCGGCGCGCGGAAGTCCAAAAATGCATGGCGCGAGAATCGACATTCCCGCGCCACGCGGTCTTGTCACGGCCTCACTGCACCGTCGGCAGCGTGATCGTCGGCTGAACGGCCTGTGGCTGCGCCGGCGCCTGCGTCACCGTCTGGGCCTGCGACAGTGGCTGCGGCTGCGGCAAGGTTTGCGTCGCCACCGGGGTCGGCACCGGACCGGCGGAGGCCTGTCCCGAGGTAGGCCGCACGATGATCAGCCCGTTCGACCCGTACCGCGACTGCCAGGCGGCGAGATCGGCGCGGTACTGGTCGTAAGCGTCGAAGAACGCCTTGAACGGCGCTTCGAGCTTGGCCAGCCCGGTGTAGGACCACGCCTCGAACTGAGTGGGATCAACCGTCATCAGTTCGGCGCTGACTTCCATCGCAGCCTTGCAGAAGCCGGAATCCACCGGCGGCAGCGAGAAGAAGTTGTAGACCTGCGTCTGATAGGTTTCGCGCGCCACGATGGCGGCACGGCCGGTGTGCTGCGTGCGGAAGCTGGCGTCGATCTCGTTGCTCGCGCGGTCGAGCGACTGGTCGTAAACCGTGAGGAAGCGCTTGTAGCCGTCAAGAATCGGCGTGTATTCCGCCTCGACGCAGTTCAGCGCGGCGACGTTGTAGGCCGACCGGAAGTTCCACACCGTCTGCGATGTGGAGATGCCGCGGTTCACGGTCTGGCGCGTGCCGTCTTCCGCCTTGGGCGGCGTCACCATGTTGAGCGGCGCGCCCATCGGCGGCGCCGGCATGGGTGGAATGACCACCACGGGCGGCGGCGGCGGCGGGGGTGGCGGCGGCTTGGCGCACCCGGCCAGAGCCGCGAGCGTAACGGCGACCGCCGAGCCCGCCAGCAAAGAAAGGCGGCGGCGCCCCTGCTCGATCACCGTCATCTCATTCCCTTGGTTCACCGATCGTTCTCCATCAGGTGGACCACGAGGTCTAGCGTCACGTCGGCACAAAGAAAATGCCCGGTGCGATGAAACGCACCGGGCATCGCAGCTATCCCCGAACTGGACTGTGGATTACTCCGCCAGCCCATCGTTTTCGGGTCAGTCCCGCTGGCCGAGGAAGCTCAGCAGGAACTGGAACATGTTGATGAAGTCGAGGTACAGGCTCAGTGCGCCCAGCACGACCGCCTTGCCCACGAAGTCCGTTCCGCGAAGGTGGAAGTACTGGTTCTTCAGCATCTGCGTGTCATAGGCGGTCAGGCCCGCAAAGATCAGCACGCCCAGCACCGAGATCACCATCTGCAGCACGCCCGAACCCACGAAGAGGTTGATAAGCGAGGCGACGAGGATGCCCACGACACCCATGATCAGGAACGTGCCGAAGCCCGACAGGTCCTTCTTCGTGGTGTAGCCGTAGAGACTGAGACCGGCAAAAGCTGCGGCCGTCGCGAAGAAGGTGGTTGCGATCGACGTCATCGTGAAGACCACGAAGATCGTCGAGAGCGACACGCCCATGATTGCGGCGAACGACCAGTAGAGAGCCTTGAGAGTGCCTTCGCTGAAGCGCTGCGCACCGCCGCTGATCGCGAAGACGAAGCCGAGGGGGGCCAGCATGACCACCCACTTGATCGGCGACTGCATCATCTGCAGCGCGTAAGGCGCGAAGAGCAGCGCGACGATGCCCGAAAGCAGCACGCCCGAGGCCATGTAGTTGTAGATCGACAGCATGTGCCGACGCAGACCCGCATCGTAGGTGGTCCGGCCGGCGGTACGCCCGTCGAGGCTCGGAGACGCACCGAAGCCCGAACGGGGCTGGGGGTCGTTCCAATTCGCCATTTCTAACTCCCTTCAGCGGAAAGCCTGCACAATGCGGTTCCGCTCTGAAGTGAATATCGCGCCGCCCCCCGAAAGTTTCAAGAAGAACCGGACCCAGTCATTTGTGACAAAGTGTATAAGACGCAGGGGCGCTGCTTACCCCTTTCGCGCCTCGGCGGCCATTTCGGCGTTCCGGTCGCGCGAAGCGGCCATGGCCGCAGCCACCAACTCCGCCAGCGCCCCGTCGGCGTCGAGCACGTTCATCCCCGCCCGCGTCGAGCCACCCGGACTTGCCACGCGGTCCGCCAGTTGGCCGGGCGTCGCGTCGGATGCGGCGGCGAGAAGCGAGGCCCCCTCCACCATCGCCAGCGCCAGCCGGCGCGACTGCTCCTCGTCCAGGCCGAGGCGGATCGCGCCTGCCGCCAGCGAATCGATGAACCGGTAGACGAAAGCAGGCCCACAACCGGCAAGCGCCGTCACCGCGTCGAACTCGTGCTCGCCCGCCAGCCATTCCGGTGTGCCAAGCGGCTCCATCAGCGCGGTCACGGCTGCCCGCCCGGTTTCGTCAAGGCCCCGCGCGTCGAGAGCGATGGGGGACTTGCCGATCGCGACCGCCAGGTTCGGCATGATCCGCACCAGGGCGCCTGCGTTCGGGAACCGGGCGGCAAGGCTGTTGAACTCCACACCTGCGAGGATAGAGAACAGCACCGTCTCCCGCCCGACGAGCGGAGCCAGCGCGGGCGCCACGCCATCGAGCCCCTGCGGCTTCACCCCGAGGAGCACGGCATCGAAGCGACCATCCCGGGGCAGCTCGCGCAGGAGCCGCACGCCGTCCGGCAACCCCTCACGCGCAGGGTCGACGACCGTGAACCGAGCGGCAGGAATGCCCGCGGCCAGCCATCCGGTCAGCATGGCCCCGGCCATGTTGCCGCAGCCCACAAGCAGGATGTTCTGAAACCGCTCCATGTCCGTCCCTTCCGGATAGCCGAGGGGCGCGGCTTAGGCGAGCGATGCCGTTCTGCCAAGGCCCTCGCCCGCAGGCCGCGCGCCGCTCAGGCTTCCCCGGCCGCGTCCACGAGCGCCGCGGCAAGCGCCTCGGCCGGCGTCTTGTCGCCCCAGAGGATGAACTGGAACACGGGGTAGAAGCGATCGCACTCCTCGACCGCCGCTTCGACGACCATCTGCGCCTGACCGGGGCCGAGCAGACCGTCCGGCCCCAGCATCAGCCCGTGGCGGTACAGCACCACGCCGCCGTTCGACCAGACGTCGAAGTGGCCGAGCCACAGCTGTTCGTTGATCAGCGCCAGCGCCTCGAACACGGCCGGACGCTTGGCCTCGGCGATGCGGATGTCGGGAAGACACAGGAGCTGAAGCACGCGGTCTTCCGAGCGCCAGATGGCCTGCAGCTGGTACGTGGCCCAGGCCCCCTTGATCTCGGCGGAGATTTCATCCTCGCCGGAGAATTCGAAAGGCCAGTCCCGCGCCTCGAACAGCGAGGCAAGCATCTCCACGGGTGCGGCCTCGTCGTCCCGGTCGATATCGTCCTCAACGGTCCTCATAGTATACGACATCAGCCCTCCGCGAATACGCGTGCATGGATGCTGCCTGGCGACGGGTAAGCACAATCCGTGTTCCGCGTTCCCCTGCGCATAACTGCACAAGCCTGTTTACAGCGTGTGGATAAACGTCGCCTCACGGGACTTGTCCGCCACCTGAAATGACCTGCGCGGCCGCCGGCACTACTTCGCCGCTAGCGGTTCCACCGCCTCGCCGTCCTCGCTGACCCATGGGAGAACGTTCGTGAAGCCCTGCTTGCGCGCGTCGGCGATGAACGCGTTTGCCGCCGTGCGGGACGCGAAAGGCCCCACCACCACGCGGTTCGTGTGCCCCATATCGCTGACGTAAGGTTCACGTGATTTGAAGAGAAAGCCGTACTCCCGCACGTTGCGACGCCAGTCAAAAGCGATGGCGGCCTTGTCCCGGCCGACGCCGATCTGCACCCAGGTCCGGCTGGGATGAGCGGGCTTCTTCTTCGCCGCGTCCGCCTTTGCCTTGCCCTTGGCCGGGGCTTCGCTCGCCTTCGCGGTCCGGCTCCGGGGCTCGGCCTTGGCTTCCGGCTCTGCGGCCTTCGTCCTGGCCTCGATCGGCTTCATGTCTTCAGGCGTGGGCAGCTGAACGCGCGGCGGCGGGGGCGGCGCAGCCGGCGTGATCAGCCGCATGTCGACCGCTCCTGAGACAGGCAGGGCTTCCACGGTAGGCCGACCGAGATCGGCGAAGATGTCCGAAAGCGACAGCTGACCGGGGCCGGGCGGAGGACCGCTCGGCGCGGAAGCGGCCGCGATAGGCGAAGCGGTACGCGCGGGGGCGGGGGCGGGGGCAGGCGCGGGCGCCGCCGCAGCCAGAGCCGGCGCTGACGACGTGGTCCCCGTCCCGGAAGGCGCCGAGGCGCCCTGCACCACCTGCGGAAGCGTCACGCGCGGCGTGGCTCCAGGCGTGGGCGAAGGGGCCTGCGTGACCGGAGGAAGGCTAAGACGCGGCGGCGCTGCGGGTGTCGGCTGCCCCGCACCCGAAAGGGGGACCGCGCTGGACGATGGTGCCGCCGCACCCCAAAGGCCGGGCGCGGCAGTCGGCGTCGGCGCGAGGGTGGCTGTGGAGGCCGTTGTCGCCTGCACCGGCGCGAGGGCTGCGACCATCGTGGCAGCCGTGCTCGGCGCAGGGGTGCTGCGCGCCAGCGGCGGCAATTCGCCCGTCGCGCGTTCGATCGCCGGTTTGGGTTCAGGAGGAGCCACGCGCTCCGGATCGGCAGCGGCAACCTGCGCCGCGCGGGTGGCGTTCGCGCCGGTCCTCTGCCGCCCCCCTGTCGCCGCGGAACGCGCGCTGCGCGTCCGGCGCGTCGTCGCTGCGGTGCGGGCCGCCGCCGTCGTCGTCGCCAGCGGCCGACCGAGCGGCGCGCCTTTGGGAACGAGGGCGCCCCCTGCCCCGACCGTTGCGGGCGGGGTGTAGGCGGCTATGCGCGGATCGTCGCGTCCGATTTCGGAAGCCTTGGGAAAGCGCCCGAGGTTTGCCGCCGCAGCCTGCTGTGCGGGCGTGAGCCGGGGCATGTACCGCAGGTAGGGCGCGATATTCGCGGCGAGCGGCGAGGGCAGGATCTTGCCCGCCACGTCCACGGCCTCACTCGTCTCCCCGGCGATGGCAAGCGTGAAAGCCCGCGTGCGCCAGCCCGGCTTGTCCTGCTTGTTAAGCAGCGGCAGCAGCGTCTTGTAAGCTGCATCCGCGTTGCCGGCGATCGCCTGGCTGACCGCGAGTCGGCTGCGGACCTCGTCCGCCTGGGCGGAGGGCACGGCGGACAGGGCCTGCGTGTAGTACTTCTGTGCGGAAGCGTTGTCCCCCAGCAAGTCGTAGGCGAGGCCACGATCGGCCGCCATCAGTGCAGGCGTGCCTCCCGCCCGCTCGGCGGCATCGAAATGCGGGAGCGCGGAAAGGGGATCGCCCTTCAGCACGAAGGCGCTGCCGAGGCCGGCCTTCACACGGGCGTTGGACGCGCTCACCTCTTCTGCGCGGCGGTAGAAGCCGATGGCCGCATCGTAGTCCTGAAGCGCCCTTGCGGCATCGCCGGCATCGATCAGAGCCGCGAGGTCGCGCGAATCACGCCCGAGCCGCGCCAGCGCGGCGGTGAGCTTCCGGTTGTCCTCACCCGGGATAGCCTGAACGACGGGATGCGACGCCCCTTGCGCCGATGCGGTGGGAGCCGAGGCAAGCGCCGCTACCGAGGCGACGCCGCCGAGCAAGCCCGCAAGCAACTGTTTCACCGGTAAGTCCTCATCTCATTCCAACCGAAGGGCAAGGCACGGCCACGGCGGGTTGCCTGCATCTCGTGAACTGCTGAATGACCGCCGGCCGGTCGGAAGCCGCGCGGCGCGCACTTCTGTCAAGGCGCGGGGCGCTTATGCACCGTGACAGATGAACCGGAAACGAACGTGTCGCCTTCCGAAGGACCGAAGGGGAAGCCAGTCCACCCGGCCTCCCCTTTCTGTAGTCTTACTGGTTGTTCTGGCGGCCCAGGAAACGCGGGATGCTGATGGAGCCTCCCTCGCCCTCGTCCTCGCCGCCCGACGGAGCGTCCGCGCCCGGACGGGGCCGCGAAAGGCTGGTCATCCGTTCAAAAAGGGTGCTGCCACCGCCTGCGGGCTTCGGACGAGCCGCCGCCGGCACGGGTGCGGGCGCAGCCTGTCCGCCGTCGAGCAGAAGTTCATCCTGCGCCTTCGGTGCAGGTGCAGGTGCCGGTGCAGCCGTCGGAGCGGGCGCCGCTTCCTGGTTGAGGTGCAGCGCATCCTTCTGGAAACCGCGCAGCCCTGCAAAACCGGTCGGAGCCGGGGTTGCCTGAGCCTCTTCCTCGGCGCCGAGCTCGAGCTCGGCCGAAGGTTCGTACGCCGCCGGACGGGGGGCGGGTTGCGGCGCGGGCGCCGCCACGGGCTGCGGCGGAACGACCGGGGCCGGCGCCGGGGCCGGAGCGGGCGCCTGGTAGGACGGCACGACAGGAGCCTGGACCGCCGGGCGCACCGGACCGCGCGAGGCGCCCAGGTTCAACGGACGCGAGGCGATTTCCGCCATTTCGGTCGTCTGTTCGATGCCGGTGGCGACGACCGAGACGCGGATCTTGCCTTGGAGGTCAGGGTTGAACGCCGAACCCCAGATGATGTTCGCGTCCGGATCGACCAGTTCGCGGATGTGGTTGGCGGCCTCGTCGACTTCGAGCAGCTTCATGTCGTCGCCGCCGATGATCGAAATAATGACGCCCTTGGCGCCCTGCATCGACACCCCGTCAAGCAGCGGGTTGGCGATCGCGCGCTCCGCCGCTTCGAGCGCGCGGTTCGGGCCTTCGCCCTCGCCCGTACCCATCATGGCCTTGCCCATCTCGCCCATGACGGAACGGACGTCTGCGAAGTCAAGGTTGATGAGGCCCGGCATGATCATCAGGTCGGTGATCGACCGCACACCCTGCTGCAGCACCTCGTCCGCAAGCTCGAACGCTTCCTTGAAGGTTGTCTCCGCCTTCGCCACCAGGAACAGGTTCTGGTTCGGAATGACGATCAGGGTGTCGACGTGCTTCTGCAGCTCATCAATGCCGGAGTCGGCTGCGCGCATGCGGCGCGTGCCTTCGAACATGAACGGCTTGGACACGACGCCGACCGTCAGGACGCCCTTCTCACGGGCGGCTTGCGCGATGATCGGCGCGGCGCCCGTGCCGGTGCCACCGCCCATGCCGGCGGCGATAAAGACCATGTGGACACCGTCCAGCAGGCGCTCGAGATCCTCGCGCGTTTCCTCTGCCGCCGCGCGACCCACTTCCGGGCGGGCGCCGGCACCCAGCCCCTGTGTGATCTCAGGCCCCAGCTGAATGCGCGTTTCCGCGATCGAGTTGTTCAGTGCCTGGGCGTCGGTATTCGCGACCACGAAGTCGACACCTTCGACCTGGGCGCGGATCATGTTGGCGATCGCGTTGCCGCCGGCTCCGCCTACACCGATCACGAGGATACGCGGACGAAGCTCGTCGATCGCCGGCGGTCCGATGTTAATGCTCATTTCGCTCTCCTGCAGACACGTCGCGCGAAGAAAATCTCTTGACCACTCTGATTGCACGCTTCGATTCGTCTAGGCAAAGGATCATAGACCTTTGTCCACAGCCAAAGCCGGGAATTCCGCCACTTTGCGCGCGTTGGTCCCCCGGGTTGCACGGCTGGTCCGCAGCGCTCCCGAACACGGTTCGTTCCGGTGGGCGCGCGGCATGTGAATGAAAGAAAAAGAAAGAACGGCGCCGCCGGTGCGGCTGCCCGCGCGGCGCTGCGCCGGCGGCCGTTACGGCGAAGGACGCAGGACCGTTCATCGCGCTCAGAAATACTCCCGCAACGCCTGATAGACGCGGCCCACCATGCCAAACTTGCCCAGCCGGATCGTGCGGGTGTGGTTGCGCCCCATCGCGCGGATGTCGACCGGATCCGCGGCGGCGTAGAGGACGAGCCCGGCAAGGGTCGAGAAGCCCGGCTTGACGTGCGCCTCGGCGAGCCCGGAAAGGTGCGGCACCCGGCCGATGCGCACGGGCTTGCCGATAGCCGCCTGGGCGTAGTCGGCAAGGCCCACAAGCTCCGCGCCGCCGCCGGTGAATACCACCTGCTTGGCGCGCTGGCCGGTGAAGCGCATCGTCTTGAGCGCCTTGTTCACCTCCTCCATCAGTGTGCCCAGCTGACCGGTGATGACGCCGATCAGCTCGGCACGGGGGATGCGGTTCTTGTCGTCCGCATGCCGGGCGATGGGGCCAGTGCCCTCCTCGCCCGGAGCGTTGACGGGGATCATCTCGCGGTGGTCGTGCGGGCTGGCGATGGCGGAGCCGTTGACGCACTTCAGCCGCTCGGCCTGAAAGCGGCGAATGCCGAACGCCGAGGCGATGGCGTCGGTGATGTCGGCCGATCCCATCGGGATCGACATCATGTCCTTGAGCATGCCCTGCTCGTAGATCGCGACGTTGGTCACCTCTCCGCCGAATTCGACGAGCGCGACACCAAGGTCGCGCTCCTCCGGCGAAAGGCAGGCCTGGCCTGCGGCGATCGGAGAGCCGACCACCGCCTCGACCTCCAGGTGGGCCGACTGCACCGCTTCGGTGAGGTTGCGGATAGGCGCGCCGTCCGCCAGCATGATGTGGATGTCGACGCCAAGTCGCTCGGCATGAAGGCCCTTCGGGTTGCCCACGCCATGCGCGCCGTCGAGCCGGTATTGCGCGGGTTGGGCGTGCAGCACCATGCGCCCGTCAGGCTGGATCACGTCCTTGGCCGAGATCAGGAGCTGGTCGATGTCCTCCTGCTCGATCCGGCGGCCGCCGATCTCCGCGTCGAACTGGTCGATGCGGCTGGCAAGCCCGGCGCCGGAGCAGCCGATCCACACCTTCTGCACGGCGGTGTCGGCCATCTTCTCAGCCCGATCAATTGCGTCGCGCACGGCGTAAGTCGCTGCCGCCATGTCCGTGACGTAGCCGCGCTTGATGCCCTGGCTGGCGCGGTGGCCGGAGCCCAGCACCACCATGTCCCCCACCTCGTTGATCCCGGCGACGATCGCGGAGATCCGAAACGAGCCAATATTCACCGCCCCGAACACGCGGGTAATGCGTTGGTTGGCCATCAGCGCGTGCCCCTCATCACTGTTCTTCCCCACCACTGCTTGCGCTCGCCCCCGTGCGCGGGACGGCGCCGGCCTTGAGCGCCAGTTCCTGCCCGTCCTGCTCCGGCACGCGCAGGTAGATGCGGTCCTTGGCCCGCATGTCGAACGCCGTCACCTTGCCGCCGATGAGGCGGTTGGTGCCGTCAAGCCGCGCAAACGTGACGAGTGCGCTGGCTGAAGCGCTCTCGCCCTCCGGCAGGGCCAGGACCTGCCCGGACTGGAACGTCAGGTTCCACCGGCGATTGCCGATCCATTCCGCCTCGGCCACCCGGGGCTTCATGGCGGGCGCGGCCTCCAGCATCTTGCCCAGTGCGATGACCTGCTGTCCCGCGCCGGGACCGGAAACGATCAGTTTGCCACCCGCATTCCTGCGGCTGACGGCTTCCAGCTCATGCCCGGTCTCGTCGATCAGCACGAAGCGATCCGCCTTGCGCAGGACGGCGTGGGGTTCACGCTCCACGATGTCGATGACGAGTGTGTCAGGCAGCTGGCGCGACACGCGTGCATCCTTGACCCAGGACAGGCCGAGCAGGTCCTGCCGCAGCCCTTCGATATCCACCAGCGGCATCGCCCGGTCGCGTTCGGCCAGCGCCTTCTCGTAGACCTTGAGCTCGTTGATGTTCTTGACGCCGCGCACTTCGACGCGTTTCACCTCGAAGCCGGTCTGGCCGGCGACGAGGGCCATCTGGTGCCCGGCAAGGGTCGGCAGGCCGGCGAAACTCGCCACGACGCAGACCAGTGCCGCCGCCCCGCCGAGGATCGCGACAAGGAAGATCCTGTGCAGCTGGCTTTCCGAAAACGGCAGCCAGGCCATGATCATGTCCATCGCCGAGCCCGTCCGTGCCTTCGCGGCGCGCACTTTGCGCTGCGCCCCTTGCGCGGCGGCGGCCTTGCGTGCGGTGGTGGCCTTGCGCCGGATGGTCTGGCTCATGAGGTCTCGGCCTTTGCCTGGGCATCCGCGAGCGCTTCTGCGATGATCGCCTCGACGAGTTCCGGATACTCCATGCCGCAGGCGCGTGCCTGTTCGGGAACGAGGCTCAGGGGTGTCATGCCGGGCTGGGTGTTCACTTCCAGCAGGAACAGCCCTTCGATACCCTGCGTGTCATCCCAGCGAAAGTCCGAGCGGCTGGTGCCCTTGCAACCCAGCAACTGGTGCGCACGAAGGGCGATGTCCTTGCAGGCCTGGGTGATCGCGTCCGGGATCTCGGCCGGGCAGACGTGCTCCGTCATCCCGTCCGTATACTTGGAATCGAAATCGTAGAAGCCGGACTTGGGCTTGAGCTCGGTGACCAGCAAGGCCCGGTCGCCAATCACCGCCGTCGTCAGTTCGCGCCCGCGGATGTAAGGCTCGGCCAGCAGTTCATCGAACTCCTGCCACGGCCCCTTTGCGCCGCGCGCGATGGGATTGCCGTAGTTGCCTTCGGCCGTGACGATGGCGACGCCGACGGACGAGCCCTCGTTCACGGGCTTGAGCACATAGGGGCGCGGCAGGGGATCGCGCTCGTGAATGTCCGCGCTTTTGACCACACGCCCGCCAGGCATCGGCACGCCATGCGGCACGAGCGCCTGCTTGGTCAGTTCCTTGTCGATCGCGATCACCGAAGTCGCCAGACCGGAATGGGTGTAAGTGAGACCCATCAGGTCCATCATGCCTTGCACCGTACCGTCTTCACCGGGCGCGCCGTGCAGCGCGTTGAACACGACGTCCGGCTTCGCCTCGGCAAGGCGCAGCGCGACTTCGCGATCCATGTCGATGCGCGTGACCCTGTGACCCTTGGACTCCAGAGCCTTGGCCACGCCTTCGCCGCTCATCAGCGACACGGGGCGTTCGCTCGACCAACCGCCCATCAGGACCGCGACGTGAAGGGGCTTGAGGCTCATGAATTCAGACTCGTTCGGTAAAGCGGGGTTTGCAGGTCACGGACCGCTTGGGAGCAGCCCTTGTCCCAGGGGAAGAGGCCGTCGTCGACGCCGGGCCAGACGATCTGCATCGCCCGCGTCATCAGGTCGCCCTCATGCTCGGCGAACCACATCGCCGAATTGAAATAGTGCGGGATCAGGCAGTCCGGCTCGACTTCGCGAACCATGCAGCGATGCCCCTTGAGCAGGCCGTCGATGACCTTCCAGTCCTCCAGCACCAGGCCTTCGCGGCACATGTCGAGGACGCCGTTGATGACGGCCGCCGAAAGTTCGGTCGAGAAGCCGAACACGATCACTTCGGGCTGGTCGACCGTCAGCGGAAAGCCGACGGAATAGGCAAAGCGCTCCTCGCCCTCGTCCTCATCCAGTTCGTCGGGCGGGGTGACGACGGTGATGTGACAGCCGAACTCCTCGACGTTGTCGATGATCTGCTGCTCAAGGCGGGAGAGGCGGTCGTCCCTCATGGGCGGCGGCCTACCCGCTGGATTTCCCATTCGAGTTCGACACCGGAATGGTCCTTGACCCGGCGCCGCACTTCTTCGCCGAGGCCTTCGATATCGTCGCTCGTGGCATCACCGGTGTTGAGGAGGAAGTTGGTGTGCTTCTCGCTCACCTGCGCGCCGCCCAGCGTCAGGCCACGGCAGCCCGCCTCGTCCACCAGCTTCCACGCGGCATGGCCCTCGGGATTCTTGAAAGTCGACCCGCCCGTCTTCGACCGCAGCGGCTGGCTTGCCTCGCGGGCGGCGGAGATGCGATCCATCTCGGCCTGGATGGCGGCGGGCTCTCCGGGGCGCCCTTTGAAGCGTGCAGCCACGACGACCGCGCCTTCGGGCAGTTCCGAATGGCGGTAGGTGTAGCCGAGATCCGCGTTGCCCAGCGTCACAAGTTCGCCCGAACGCAGCACCACGTCGCAGTCCACCAGGATGTCCTTGACCTCACCCCCGTAAGCGCCGCCGTTCATCCGCACGAAGCCGCCGACGGTGCCCGGGATCGAGCGCAGGAACTCTAGCCCCGCGATGCCTTCGTCCCGCGCCGTGGAGGAGACGAGGATGCCTGAGGCGCCGCCGCCGCAGTCCAGCGTCTCGCCGTCCAGACGGGCCACCTTCGCGAAGGCCTTGCCCAGCCGGATTACCACGCCGGGCACACCGCCCTCGCGCACGATCATGTTGGAGCCAAGGCCAAGCGCCATGACCGGCACCGCCGGGTCCAGGGCGCGCAGGAAGTCCTGCAGGTCAGCGAGATCCTTCGGTTCGAACAGCCACTCCGCATGGCCGCCCGCCTTGAACCAGACGAGCGGGGCCAGCGGCGCGTCGGCCGTCAGCTTGCCCCGGACAGCCGCCTGATCGAACGTAAGGCTCACCCGACCCTCCGGGCGCGGATCGCGTCGGCAAGACCCGCCGCCCACTTCGTGATGTCACCGGCACCGAGGCAGACGACCATGTCGCCCCGCTGGATCGAGGTCGCCAGAACCTCCGCCAGCTCTTCGGGACCCGCAACGACCTGGGCCGAACGATGACCGCGCGCCTTCATCCCGGCCACCATGGCCGCGCTGTCGATGCCCTCGATCGGCTGCTCGCCAGCGGTATAGACGGGCGCGGCATAGACCACGTCGGCGTCGTTGAAGGCCGCCTGGAAGTCTTCCATGTGATCGCGCAGGCGCGTGAAGCGGTGCGGCTGCACCACCGCGATGACCCGGCCCTTCACGCCTTCGCGCGCCGCGGCGAGTACCGCGCGGATCTCGACCGGATGATGCCCGTAGTCGTCGATCACGCTGGCGGTGCCGCCGTCCACCTCCACCTCGCCGACCTTGGTGAACCGGCGCTTCACACCGCCGAACTTGGAGAAGCCGGTGCGGATGCACGCGTCCGAGCAGCCCATCTCCACCGCGACGCCGACGGCCGCCAGCGCGTTCTGCACGTTATGGCGGCCGGGCATCGGCAGTTCGATGCCTTCGATGCGGCGGAATGAGCCGTCACGCTGGCGCAGCGCCACATCGAAGCGGTTGCCGCCCGGGATCGGCGTCACGTTCTCGCCCCGGATGTCGGC
This sequence comes from Novosphingobium sp. HII-3, assembly GCF_002916655.1. Classification (GTDB taxonomy): domain Bacteria; phylum Pseudomonadota; class Alphaproteobacteria; order Sphingomonadales; family Sphingomonadaceae; genus Novosphingobium; species Novosphingobium panipatense. The sequence goes on along the minus strand of NZ_PPSM01000014.1, from coordinate 418,971 downwards.
CTGCGCCGAGAAGCCGTAGGTGACGACGCGGCGGTCGCGCACCTTGGGGATGATCGCCTGAACTTCCGGGTGGTCGATGCACAGGAGCGCCGCGCCGTAGAACGGCACGTTCTCGATGAACTCGACGAAGCTCTCCTTCACGCGATCGAACGAACCGTAGTGATCGAGATGCTCGGGGTCGATGTTAGTGACGACAGCGATGGTGCCGTCGAGACGAAGGAATGAACCGTCGCTCTCGTCCGCCTCGACCACCATCCAGTCGGACGCGCCCAGGCGGGCGTTCGAGCCGTAGGAGTTGATGATCCCGCCGTTGATGACCGTCGGATCGACGCCGCCGGCGTCCAGCAGCGCGGCCACCATCGAAGTCGTCGTGGTCTTGCCGTGCGTGCCGGCCACCGCGACGGTGTTCTTCAGGCGCATCAGTTCGGCGAGCATCTCGGCCCGGCGGACCACCGGGATGCGGTGCTCCAGGGCATAGACCACTTCGGGATTCTCACGCTTCACCGCCGTGGAGGTGACGACGACCGCCGCGCCTTCCACGTTCTCGGCCGCGTGGCCGATCATCACCTTGATGCCCCGCTGGCGCAGGCCTTCGATGACATAGCCTTCCGCGATGTCGCTGCCCTGCACCGAATAGCCGAGGTTATGCATGACTTCGGCGATGCCGGACATGCCGATGCCGCCGATGCCGACGAAGTGGATCGTCCCGATTTCGGTGCCGACACCCTTCACTTCGCGGTCCCCACGGCAAGCGCTTCGCCGCTCTTGGGAGCGGGCTTCTTTTCCATTCTGATTACATCCATGATCGGAGCCGCGCCGAAGCTCTCCACGAGATCGGCCAGATCTTTCGCGGCATTGGGATAGCCGCAGTTCCACGAGGCGTGCGCCGCATTGGCCAGCGTCTCGGGGCGCTGCGCGATGGCCTGGATCTGCAGGCACAGGTCCTTGGCCATCTTCTGGTGAATTTCGCCCTGCTCCTTCAGCAGGGCGTTGCGCTTGTCGCCCTTGTAGGCGTGCGGATCCTCCGTGGTGATCGCCGGCTGACGGATCACGCGCGCGCCCCCGCCCGCCACCATCTCGCGCGCGTTCGCGCTCTGGTGGTCGTCCGTGGCGTAGGGAAGCGGGATGAGGATCGCCGGACGGCCGACCGCAGTCAGCTCCGCGATCGTGGACGCGCCGGAGCGGCCGATGAACAGGTGCGCACTGGCAAGTCGCTCGGCCATGTTCTCGAAGTAAGTCGCCAGCTCGGCCGGGATGCCGTGCGCCGCATAGCGCTCGCGCACGCGCTCGATGTCCTCGGCGCGGGCCTGCTGGATCACCTGCAGGCGTGAGCGCAGGGCGGGCGGAAGCATAGCCAGGCCATCGGGCACCACTTCCGAGAGCACCCGCGCGCCCTGGCTGCCGCCCGTGACGAGGATGCGGAACAGGCTGTCCTCGGTGAACTCGGGAAAAGGCTGGTCGCGCAGCTTCAGCACGTCGTCCCGCACCGGATTGCCGACGAGGGTCACCTTGCCCGCCAGCGCGGGATCGAGACGCTCCGTCCGCTCGGCGGAGGTGGCGATCGCATCGACCTTGGCGGCGAAGAAGCGGTTCACCCGGCCCAGCACCGAGTTCTGCTCGTGCAGGATCGTCGGCAGCTTGGCGGATCGCGCCGCCAGGAGCGTCGGCAAAGCGGGGTAGCCGCCGAAGCCGATCACCGCCGAGGGCTGGAAGCTTTCGAACAGGCGCAGCGCCATGCGCCGCCCGTCGTACACGCCTTTGGCACCTTTGAGCCAGTTCAACGGGTTCTTGCCCGCGATGCGGCCCGGCGGCAGGACGTGCGTGGTGAGGTAGGAAGGCTTGCCCGGAATGGCGGCGCCGCGCTGGTCCGTCACCAGCGCGACATGATGGCCCCGCGCGTGGAGTTCGGCGGCAAGGGCGAAGGCCGGGATGAGGTGTCCGCCCGTTCCGCCCGCGGCCAGAACGTAATGGCGGGAAACCTGGCTCATGGAAGGTCTCCGATGGCGCGCAGCGTGAACTTCTCGCGCTGGATGAACGGATTGCGCCGGGTCACAGCCAGCAGCAGGCCCATGCTGAGGCACATCGCCACCGTCGACGATCCGCCGTAGCTGATCAGCGGCAGGGTCATGCCCTTGGACGGAAAGAGCTGCAGGTTGACCAGGATGTTGATGAACGCCTGCGCGCCGAACTGCGCGGCGAACCCGGACGCGGCGAGGACGGTGAACAGGTCTTCCTCTTCCACGAGGCGCAGGATCACTCTCACGAGGATCGCGATGTAGACCATGACGATCACCATGCACGACAGCAGACCGAACTCTTCACCGATGACTGAGAAGATGTAGTCGGTGTGCGCTTCGGGGAGCGCCATCTTGCGGGTGCCCATCCAGAAGCCGAGCCCCGTCCAGCCGCCGTTCAGCAGGGTGCGCTGAGCAAGGTCGACCTGATCGAAGGCGGAGCCGCCGAACAGGAAGTTGTCGATGCGGTTCCGGCCGTTGTCGTACGTGAAGTACATCAGGACGATGCCCAGCACGCCTCCGCCGACGAACATTGCGATGCGCTTCACGTCGATGCCAGACAGCAGGATAAGAACCATGAAGGCGCAGCCGAACAGCATGGTCGATCCGAAATCCGGCTGTAACATGAGCAAGAGGCCAAGGACGCCCATCAGGCCGAAGCAGATGCCGACCACCGGGATCTGCGGATCGCGGGTCCGCCAGGACACGATCCACGCCAGCAGTATCGGAAATCCGCACTTCAGGAATTCGGAAGGCTGCAGCGAGAAACCGAAACGCAGCCAGCGGCGCGCACCGTTCACTTCCGAGCCGACGACGGGCACCAGCACCAGGGCGAACAGCATCGCTCCCGCCAGGAGGATGCCGAAGCGCCGCGCGTTCTCCTTGGTGAGGCTGGCAGCCCAGAACAGCGCCACCAGGCCAAGAAGCTGCCAGCGCATATGCAGGTAGAAAAAGTGCAGCGAACGCAACGTCTCCGCCGACGTGGAGAGGCGCTTGGCGCTTGCGGGGGAGCCGGCCGCCACGGCAACCGCGCCGATCGCCATCAGGATCAGCACGAGGACCAGCGTGGTCCGGTCTATCTCCTGCCACCATATGGCAAGCTGGCTGCGGCGATTGCGACTGTAGCGCTGCGTGCTGCCCGGATTGGGTGCGAGTGTCGCCATCAGGGCCGTCCCTCCGGTTCGAGCAGCGCCTCGACGATCTGGCGAAAAGCCTGGCCCCGCGCCTCGTAGTCACGGAACTGGTCGAAGCTGGCACAGGCGGGGGACAGCATCACGATGTCGCCCGGCCGGGCTTCCGTCATGGCCTGACGAATGGCCTCGGCCATCATTTCGGAACGGTGCACCCGGGTGTGCGGCGCGAGGATTTCGGCAAACAGCGGTCCCGCGTCGCCGATGGTGTAAGCCGCCGCGATGTTCCCGAAGAACGGCGCGCATTCGTCCAGGTTGTCGCCCTTGGGAAGGCCGCCGACGATCCAGTGAATGCGGGGTTCCGGATCGGGCGGGAAAGCCGCGATGGCAGGCGCGGTCGATGCGGGATTCGTGGCCTTGCTGTCGTTGATGTAAGTGACGCCATTCGCCACCGCGACACGCTCCATCCGGTGCGGCAGGCCGCTGAAGGTGCGCATCCCCTTGCGCCACTGCGCCTTTTTGACGCCCAGCGCCTCCACGATGGCGACCGCGATGGCGGCGTTCTGCAGGTTGTGCGGTCCCTGGAGCGAAGGCCATTCCTTCTGCAGGCCCGCCAGATCCGTTCCGTCGACAAGGCGCACGAGCCCAGGCGCACGGCGCGCCGCCTCGATATGCGCAATGGCGCGCGTTTCCTTGTCGCTTGTGCCGAAGACGGCGGATCGCTCACGCGTCTGCATCTCGAAGAGGCGCGCCTTGGACGCCGCGTAGGCTTCGAAGCTCGCGTAGCGGTCCAGGTGATCCGGCGTGATGTTGAGCAGCGCCGCCACGTCGCAATCGAGGCTCTCGGTGATGTCGATCTGATAGCTCGACAGTTCGAGCACGTAGACCCCGCCGGCAGGCAGCGGATCCGTGCCGAGCACCGGCACCCCGATGTTGCCGCTGGCGCGCGCGATCACGCCCGCTGTCTCGAGCAGATGACAGACGAGCGAGGTCGTGGTCGATTTGCCGTTGGTACCGGTAATGCCGACCACGCGGTGCGCCGGCAGGCTCTCCCGCGCCAGCGCGAACAGTTCGATGTCCCCGATAAGAGGAACCCCGGCGCGGGCGGCGGCTTCGGAAATGGGGTGGCGGTTGAGCGGGATGCCCGGCGATACGACGATGCCGTCATAGCCGGTCAGGTCGGCGGTGGCGGGATCCGCCAGTTCCACCTTGCCACACTGCGTCCACTCGCAAAGCTGCTGGCGCGCTTCGTCCCTGCTGTCCCAGGCCATGACATGGGCCCCGCTCTCGACCAGCGCGGAGGCCGCAGCCAGGCCCGACCGCGCGAGGCCCAGAACCGCGTACCGCTTGCCGGCGAATACAGGGGAGACGATCACGCGCCCGCCCCCTTATCGCAGCTTCAGAGTGGCAAGGCCGAGCACCGCGAGGACGATGGAGATGATCCAGAAACGGATCACAACCGTCGATTCGCGCCAGCCTTTCTGCTCGAAGTGGTGGTGGATCGGCGCCATCCGGAAGACGCGACGCCCGGTGCGCTTGAACCAGAACACCTGAATGATGACGGAGGCCGCTTCCAGGACGAACAGGCCGCCAACGATGGCGAGCACGATCTCGTGGTGCGCGGCAACCGCGATGCAGCCGAGCGCGCCGCCGAGCGCGAGGCTCCCGGTGTCACCCATGAACACGGCGGCGGGCGGCGCGTTGAACCACAGGAAGGCGAGCCCTGCACCCATGATTCCCGCGCAGAAGATCGCCAGTTCGCCCGCGCGCGGCACGTGGGGGATGCCGAGGTAGTTCGCGTAGTCGACGCGGCCGGCGAGATAACAGATGATCGCGAACGTACCGGCTGCGATGATGACCGGCATCGTGGCCAGGCCGTCGAGGCCGTCCGTCAGGTTGACGGCGTTACCCGCCCCGACGATCACCACGGCTGCGAAGACGTAATAAAGCCACCCCAGCGGGATATAGCGCCCGGAGAGGAACGGCACGTAAAGGTTGGTGCTGATCTGGCTGACGATGATGTAGGCGGCAATGCCCGCGACCACGAATTCCAGCAGCAGCCGCACCTTGCTCGACAGACCGGCGTGGTGGCGCTTGGTCACCTTGTCGTAGTCGTCCATGAAGCCGATCAGGCCGAAGCCCACTGTCACCGCGATGCAGGCCCAGACGAACGGGTTCGTCACGTCCATGAACAGCACCATCGACCCGATCAGCGCGGTCAGGATCATGAGGCCGCCCATGGTCGGCGTCCCGCGCTTCGCCAGGTGGCTTTGCGGACCGTCCTCGCGGATCGGCTGCCCCTTGCCCTGGCGCACACGCAGCATGTTGATGAACTTGGGGCCGATGATCAGCCCGATGACAAGCGCCGTCATGAAGGCCGCGCCCGAGCGGAACGTCTGGTAGCGGAAGAGGTTGGACAGTCCCTCGTACTGGAACCATTCTGCGATGAGATACAGCATCTTGCGGGCTTTCGCCCCTACCCTTCCTGCTTGCCGAACGCGCTTACGAGCGCTGCGAGACCCACTGAATTCGAACCCTTGACGAGAATCGCATCGTCCCGCTGGAGCCCGAAAGCCCGCAAGGTTTCGACAGCTTCCCGCACGCTCGGGCAATGAGCGAAGGCAACCCTTTTGCCAAGCGCCGCCGCGTCCGATTTCCCCAACTCCACGGCGAGCGCGGCCATTTCGTCGCCCACCAGAAGCGCATAGTCGACACCGGCGTCACGCAGCGGACCGGCAAGGGCGGTATGGTAGTCCGGACCATGGCTGCCCAGCTCCTTCATCGCGCCCAGAACCGCAATACGGCGGTTCGCCGGGGTCCGCCCCAGCTGCGCCAGCGTCGCCCGCATCGAAGCCGGGTTCGCGTTGTAGCTCTCATCGATCAGGAGCGCGGTTTCGCCGTCCCCTCCCACCGGGATCTGCATCCTCGCGCCGCGTCCGGCGAGCCCGCCCATTTCGGCAAGCGCCACCCCGGCCGCGCCGAGATCGCCCTTGACGGCCCGGACGGCCGCCATGACCGCGAGCGAATTGATCACCTGATGTTCGCCGGGCGCCGCTACCGTATAGCACACGCGCCGGTCGCCCATATCGGCCGTGACGAGGGAGCCTCCATCGGCGGAGGGCACTGCGTCCAGAAGCCGCACGTCGGCGTCGGCGGCCTTGCCGAAGGACACCACCCTGGCACCGCAGGCGGTCGCGGCATCCCGAAGCCGAAGGAAATGCTCGCTGTCGGCGGGAATGATGGCCGTGCCGCCCTCCTCCAGCCCCTCGAAGATCTCGGCCTTCGCGTCGGCGATCGCCTCCTCTGAGCCGAGCATCTCGATATGGGCGGGCGCGATCGTGGTGATCAGCGCCACGTCCGGGCGGACCTGCCGGGTGAGCGCGGCGATCTCACCAGCATGGTTCATGCCCATCTCGAACACGCCGAAACGTGCCCGGGCCGGCATGCGGGCAAGGCTCAGCGGCACGCCCACGTGGTTGTTGTAGCTTTTGACCGAGCGATGCGCGTCGCCACGGCTCGCCCGGTCCAGCGCGGCGAACAGCATCTCCTTCACGCCCGTCTTGCCGACCGAGCCGGTGACGCCGATGATCGGGCCACGGGCGCGCAGGCGGGCGGCGGCGCCGAGCCGCTCCAGCGCCTGCAGGGTGTCTTCGACAAGGATGTGCGGGCCGTTGACGGGACGATCGACGACAGCGCCAGCCGCGCCTTTCGCGAAGGCGGCTTCGACAAAGCGGTGGCCGTCCATCGCCTCGCCCTTGAGCGCGAAGAACAGGTCGCCGGGCTGGACGTCCCGGCTGTCGATCTCCACCCCGGACACGGTGAAGTCGGAACTCGCCACCCCGCCGACCACGCGCGCGATGGTGACGGCGTCCCAGAGGACCAGCGGGCTCTCCTCAAGCGGCGTTGCGGGCCAGTCGAGGATCCGGGTGACAGCGTTCATATCCTACCTCCCCAGTGAGCCAGCCATTTCCCTGGCCACCGTGACGTCGTCGAATGGCAGGACGCGCACGTTGTCGCCGCTGCCGATGATCTGCCCCTGTTCGTGCCCCTTGCCCGCGATGAGGACGATGTCCCCAGCCCCGGCTTCTGCGACCGCGAGCCCGATGGCCTTGCGCCGGTCGCCCACTTCACGCGCGGCTGGCCCCATGCCCGCCAACACCATTGCCCGTATCGCGGCCGGATCCTCGCCGCGCGGGTTGTCGTCGGTGACGATAGCGAGGTCTGCCCCCTCGTCCGCCACCCGGCCCATTTCCGGCCGCTTGCCCTGGTCGCGATCGCCGCCGGCGCCGAATACCACGATCAGCCGGCCGCTGACGTGCGGGCGCAGGGCCGCCATCGCGGCTTCCAGCGCGTCCGGCGTATGCGCGTAATCCACATAGACGGGAGCGCCGGCCGGCGTGATCGCCGCCCGCTCGATGCGGCCCCGCACGGTCACGAGCCGCTTCATCGCATCGAACGTGGCATCCACGTCCCCGCCCGTCGCCAGCACCAGCCCCGCCGCGACGAGCGCGTTGGCGGCCTGATATGCGCCGATCAGCGGCAGGTCGATGATCCGCGCGCGGCCCGCGTGCTCGATCTCCAGCTTCTGGCCCAGCCCGCTGGGCGTGCGGCCGACGAGGCGAATGTCCGCGCCCTTTTCGCCAACGGTGAAAAGCCTGAGCCCGCGCAGGCGGGCATGTTCCATCGCTTTGTCCGACCACGCGTCGTCAGCCCAGACGACAGCCGTCCCACCCTCGGCGACGACCTCATCGAAGAGGCGCATCTTCGCGGCGAAATATTCATCCATCGTCGCGTGATAATCGAGATGATCGCGGCTGAGGTTGGTGAAGGCGCCCGCCGCCACCCGCGGCCCCTCGATGCGGAACTGCGAAAGACCGTGGCTCGACGCCTCGTAGGCGACATGCGTCACCCCTTCCCGGGCGAGACCGGCAAGGTTCGCCAGGAACGTCGCGATATCCGGCGTCGTCAGCCCGGTGGAGACGGTTTCGTCGCTGGTGGTGACGCCAAGGGTGCCGATCGAGGCCGCGCGATGACCCGCCATGCGCCAGAGCTGCCGGGTAAGCTCGACGGTCGAGGTCTTGCCGTTGGTTCCGGTGACGGCGACCAGAGTTTCGGGCACGGGCGCGAAAAACGGCGCGGCAAGGCGCGCGAAGAGGCGGCGCGGTTCGGGGTCGGCGAAATGAAGCGCGCCTTCCACCACGGCGTCAGGATGTGCGACGATCGCGACTGCGCCGGCCTGGATCGCGGCGGGAATGAAATCCTCGCCGTTGAAGCGGGCGCCGCGAAAGGCGCCGAAGATGGTGCCCGGCGCAACCTTGCGGTTGTCGATCGCAAAGCCGGTGACGGTGACGTCGTCCACCGGGTCCTTCGTTGCCGGAGAGACCCCGGCGGCGCTGCACAGGACGGAGAGTTTCATTATTCGGCGTCTCCCCCGGGGACCAGCGGCCTGAGGTCGCTGGTGTCGATGTCGCGCGTTTCATCGGGCATGATGCCGAGCAGCGGTCCGATGCGGGGCACCACCCGCTGGATCACGGGAGCGGCGTTCCACGCGGCCGTGCGCTGGTAGGACGTGGCCGCCGTACCCTGCGGCTCATCCATCATCGAGATCACCACGTAGCGCGGCTTGTCCATCGGGAAGGCGGCCGCGAAGGTCGAGATCAGCGAGTGGCGCCGATAACCGCCCGCGCCCGGCTTCTCGGCCGAACCCGTCTTGCCCCCGACCCGGAAGCCCGGAGCGTCCGCCTTGCGGCCGGTGCCGTACTGCACGATCATCCGCAGCAGCTGGCGCATCCGCGCGCTGGTGGAGGCCTTGAACACCCGGCGGCCTTCGGGAACATCCGAGGGCGCCAACTTCTTGAGGGTCGCCGGACGCCAGATCCCGCCGTTGACGAGCGCGGCGTAGGCAGAGGCGAGGTGGAGCGGCGTGACGGCGATGCCGTGGCCATAGGCGACGGTCATGGTCCGCAGGCGCGGCCATTCACCCCGCGCCCAGATCGGGAAACCGCGTGCGGGCAGCTCCACGTACGGCCGCTCGTTCATGCCCAGCGACTCCATCGTCTTCTTGAGCCTGACGCCGCCGAGTTCGTCGGCGATATGAGCGGTGACGATGTTGGAGGAGTGGATCAGCGTTTCAGGCACGTTGAGCGTGGCGCCGTAGCGGTGCGTGTCGTTGATGGTGAAGCGCCCGACCCGCAGCGGGCTGGCCGGGAATCGGCGGCCAAGATCGGTGATCGTGCCCGCGTCCAGCGCCGCTGCGACCGTGAGCGGCTTGAAGGTGGAGCCGAGTTCGTAGACCTGGTTGGTCACGCGGTTGAAGCCGTGCGGGACTTCGCCCTGGGCGGCCTGCTCTGGTGTGACGACCATGTCGTTGGGCTTGACGTGGTTGGGATCGAACGAGGGCAGCGAGGCGAGAGCCAGGATCTCGCCCGTATCGACGTCGAGAATGACACCCGCCGCGCCCTTGGCCTGGCTGAGCTGTATGGCGCGGGCCAGTTCGTCCTCCAGCGCGCTCTGCACGCGAAAGTCGATCGACAGGACGGACGGGTTCATGCGCCCTTCGGGGCTGATCAACTGGTCGTTGAACGCCTCCTCCATGCCGACCTTGCCCTTGCCGTAGCTGTCGACATAGCCCAGCACGTGCGCCGCCATCGATCCTTGCGGATAGAAACGGGTCGCCTCCAGCGGGAACTCCAGCGCCGGTTCGCCCAGCGCGTGGACCTTGTTGGCGTCCTCGGGCAGCAGCGACTTGCGCAGGTAGCTCGGGCGGCCCGCGCGCAGACGCGCCAGGATGTCGTCATGATCAAGGTCGGGGAAGATCGCCACGAGCTTGGCGGTCACTTCCTCGGGACTGTGGATCAGCGAGGAGCCCTCAGTCATAGCCTTGGGATTGAACCAGAGCGAGTAGACGCGAAAATCGCGCGCCAGCGGCACGCCGTTGCGGTCCACGATCTCGCCCCGGTCCGGAACGAGCAGCCCCGCCAGATCGATCTGACGCGGCGTCGCGCCCGTGAAGCCAAGATAGACGATGCGCAAGAGCGCCAGGACCGTGATCAGCACGAACACGCCCAGCACCCACAGGGTGCGCATCTTGGCGACCAGCAGCGAGCGCTGGCGCACGTTCACCAACCGCCGACGCCCGACCGAGACCGTGGTGGGGATCGTGCCGAGGGGAAAGGCAGGGGCGTTCACTGTTTGGCCGCCTCGGCGACCTCGATGTGAGCGAGGCGCTTGCTGAGAGCCGCGGCATCACGCGCAAGCGCCGCACGTTCCGGATCGCGACCGTCGTCCCGCGAGGCGGCCGTGGCCTTTGAACTCTCCGCGAGGGCTGCCGCCGTCGCGCCCGCCACCGGGGAAACCATCGCCAGCAGCGATCCCTCTCCGGCAGCGCTGCCCGGAGCGTCGGCATTGGCGTAGCGGATCGGCGCGGGGGCGCCCGGTCCGGCAGGCACGCCGAGGGCGGCAAGCTGGCGTTCGCCTTCGATGTACTGCGCGGCCGTCGGGGCCTTGTAGCCGAACTCAAGCTCGTTGAGGTCGCTCAGTGCCTGCTGATTGGAGCGGGTCTGGAATTCCGTTTCCAGAAAGTCGATGTCCTGCTTCACCCAGACAATCTTCTTTTCGGTGTCGTGCACCTGGCTCTTCACCGCGTTGACGCGCAGCGTGAGGCCCACGGTCACGGCGCCGCAGATCACCAGCGCGGACACCCAGCCGATCGATCGGATGCGGTCACTGGTCAGGTTCATGCGGCATTCCTTCGACCGGGGGCGCCATCAGGCATTCGAGGGGGAGCATCGGTTCGTACCGCGCTGCGCAGGGTGGCCGAGCGCGAGCGGGGGTTGGCTTCCAGTTCCGCCTCCCCCGGCCGAATCCCCTTCGACACCTGAGTGAAGGGCGCGGGCGCGGTGGCGGTCTGCGGCAGGTGGCGCGAGGTCGCACGCGCCGCGCTGCCCGCATCGCGCAGGAAGCGCTTGACCTTGCGATCCTCAAGGCTGTGGAAGGTCACGACCGCCAGCCGTCCACCTTCGCGCAGCAGCGTCTCGGCACCGCCGAGCGCCGCTTCAAGCTCGTCCAGTTCCCCGTTCACGTGGATGCGCACGGCCTGGAAGCTGCGGATCGCGGGATCCTTTTGCGCCGCGTTTCCTTTGTAGGCCGGGTTGTAGCCCAGCGCCTTGCGCACCACGCGGGCGAGATCGCCAGTGGTGGCAAGCGGACGCGCGGCGACAATGGCCCGCGCCACGCGGCGGGACTGGCGCTCCTCTCCATACAGGTAAAGCACGTCGGCGATCTCGGCCTCGTCGGCCCCGTTCAGAAAGTCTGCAGCGGAAGGGCCGTCCTGGCTCATGCGCATGTCCAGCGGGCCATCGGCGCCGAACGCAAAGCCGCGCTCCGCCTGATCGAGCTGCATGGAGGATACGCCGATGTCCATGACGACGCCATCAACCTTGTCGATACCCCGTTCACCGAGACCCTCGACCATTTCGGAGAAGCGGCGCGGGTGCAACACGAGGCGCGGTGGATTGCTGGCAAGCTCCGGCCATTTCCCCGGATTGTTTTCCACCGCGGCGATCGCGTCGGGATCGCGGTCGAACGCGTGCACCGTCGCGCCGGCGTCCAGCAGGCGGCGGGTGTAGCCGCCGGCTCCGAGGGTGGCATCGACGATCACGTCGCCCTCGCGCGGGGCGAGGGCGGCGACCACTTCCTCGAGAAGGACCGGGATATGCGGCTGACCGGGGGCACTCACGACTTCTTCGCCTTTGCGAGTTCCGCTTCCTGGAGAGAGCGGCAGGTTGCGATCGCCGCCTCGAAGGCGGGATCGTCGGCATGTTTGTAGAGCTCGTCGGGATTCCAGATCAGGATGCCGGTGCGGCCGATCCCCTGGAAGAAGAGCTGGTCACCAACGGCGGCAAGCCCGGCCAGAGCCTCGGGCATCGTGAAGCGGCCACTGCCATCGAAGGGCACCTGCTGAAAGTTGTAGAGCTGCATGGCCCGGCTGTCGCGATTGAAAGGCTTCCCGGCGCCATCAGCGCGGGTCTGCTCGGCGTCGAGCTGCGCTTCGAAATCATCGACGCGGGAGAGGCCGAACCCGACAAGGCATTTCCATTCGGCATGCTTGGCAAGACAAAGCACGTCCTTGCCACTGGAATCGCGGACGGGGGAGCGAAGCTCCTTGGGCAGCACGAAACGGTTCTTGTCGCGCAGAAGCGAGAAGCCCGGTCCGCTGTAGATGTATGGCTGCCCCGCCATTCCCGTTTGTGATGCCCCTGTGTTGCCATCCCGGACGATAATGAGCCCCGCACCCGGCGGCGCGCGCGCCGGGGGTCCGCACCTGAATCAGGCGCGGCGAGACTCAGTCTTTCCGATTGACGGTGTTCTATAACGGGAAGATCGGGGATAAAAGGGAAATGTGGGGAAACGAGGGTATTTCTACGGTGAACTGCCCTTGGATAGACGAGGCCTTTACTCTGCGCTGACATTTCGGAAGCAAAAAACCGCGTCTATTCAGACGAATATCGGGGTCAGCAGGCGCACCTGCGCCGTCCCGCGTCATCCCCGGTATTACGAAATCTTCACCGCGGACGGGCTTCAGCGGGGCGCGGCGGTCAGCCGAGAAAGTAGCGCAGCAAGGGCATCGCGACGTGCCGTTATGATCCCCGGATTTTCAGGGCTCTCAAGCAAGGCCGCATCGGCAAAAGCGACGATCCGGCCGCGGCCGGAGAGGCACTCCGCCAGCAGCCCTTGCGCGGAAATGTCGCAGGACGCGACCGCATCCCCGGTTTTCCCGGAAGCCCCTTCCCCAGCTTTCCCCAAGGCCCGGAAGCGCCCCGCGAGATTGACCGGCACCGAACCGGCGGCGAGCTCGGCCTCGCGCTCCCCGGCGGGCTGCGCCTCGTCGAACTCGAGCCCCAGACCCCACCGCGCGAGGATCGGGGACATCATGGCGACGTCCTGCGGCCGGCGCGGGTCACCGGGGCCGAAGAGGGAATGGGCGGTGAGAAGGGGATCGACGAACAGCAGCACCCGCCCTCCCTGGCGCACCCAGGCGTCAAGGGCGACATTCTCCTGCGGCGTGAGGGGCCGGGGCTGCGCAAGAACGAGGACGGCGGAGAGCGGCAGCGGCAGCTTTCCAGTCGCATCGGCAAGCGAATCGAGCGGCACTACCTTTCCTCTGTCGCGCAACAGCCGAAGAGCCCAGTGTGGAGGATGGTCATCCGCAAGCAGACCGCGGATATCGCTGCTCTCGTTCCAGGCTATCGGCAGGCTGGAATAGAGCCCGATCGTTTGCTGGCTGGCCGTCTCCAGGTTCTCCGCGCCACCGGATCCGCAGGCGGCCAGCAAGGGTCCCAGCAGGAAGCCCGGCAGGAGGACACGACGGCTACGGCGCGACAGGCGCACCTGGCTCATCCGTCATCTCCGCGTCGGGGATGGGTGACGGCTTGGAACGGGTGGTCGTATCGGCAGACGGCACGACGCCGATGTCGGCCAGCGGATCGCTGGCAGCCTTCGTCGGCTTCGCGTCGACGGCGACGACCTGCTGGATGGGGTCGGCGCTTTCCGAAAGTCGCAGACGGTCGCGGATGACGTTGGCGAGGCCGACGATCAGCAGCATCGCACAAAGGCCGAACAGGCCCACCTGCAGCCGGTACACGGCCTGCGAGCGCAGTTCACGCGCGGACCGCGGCGTATAGTGCTGCGCCGTTTTCAGAGGTTCGAGAATACTTTGCGACTCAATCATAGTGCATGTTGGCGGAAGAACACCTGCCGTTCGTTCCCGGCTTACATCACCGCGCCAGCCAAGGGAAGACCGGCAGGCCTTTCGCTTCAAGCCACTCCGGGTTGTACAGCGAGGACAGGTATCGGAAGCCCGTATCGCACAAGATCGTCACGACGCGTGGATCCTCCCGCCCTTCGGCAACGAGCTGGCGGCCGAGCGCCACGGCGCCCGCCACATTGATGCCCGAGGAAAGGCCAAGGCACAGCCCCTCCTCGCTGAGGAGGCGGCGCACCCATTCCAGGCCCTCCTGGTCGGAGACACGGAACTGGGTGTCGATGGGCGCACCTTCGAGGTTAGCGGTGATGCGCCCCTGCCCGATCCCTTCGGCGACCGAGTTGCCCTCGGCCTTCAGTTCGCCATGGGCGTAATAGTTGTAGAGGGCGGCGCCGTGAGGGTCTGTCAGAGCCACGACGATGTTCTCGTCGAACGCCTTCAGCCCCATGCCGGTGCCCGCGATCGTCCCGCCGGTGCCCGCCGCACAGGTGAAACCGTCGATGCGACCATTCATCTGCTCCCAGAGCTCGGGAGCGGTGGATTCGATGTGCGACTTGCGGTTCGCGATGTTGTCGAACTGGTTCGCCCAGATCGCCCCTTCGGTCTCCTCGGCAAGACGGCGGGAGGTGTGAACGAAATGGCCGGGGTTCGAGAAGGGCGCGGCCGGGACCAGCACCAGTTCCGCGCCGAGCGCGCGCAAGGTGTCCATCTTCTCCCGCGACTGTGTCTCGGGCATGACGATGACGGTGCGATAACCCAGGGCATTCGCCACCAGCGCCAGGCCGATGCCGGTATTGCCCGCCGTACCTTCGACGATGGTGCCGCCGGGCTTGAGCAGGCCCTTTTCCTCGGCATCGCGCACGATCCACAGGGCGGCACGGTCCTTCACCGAGGCGCCGGGATTGGCGAACTCGCACTTGCCCCAGATCTCGCAGCCGGCGGCTTCGCTCGGCCCCTCGAGCAGCACCAGAGGGGTGTTGCCGATAAGATCGAGAGTCGAGGGCCTGGAGAGCGGGGCGCTTGGCATTGTCGCGGTCATGGCGCGACAGTTAGGAAGCCAAGGCGCTGCGCGCAAATGTTTTGATCGACAAATTTGTGCCCCCGGGATCCTTCCGGAGGTGAGCGACGCCGGCACAGGCCGGCGCCGTCGCGCAGTTCAGCCCGGAGTCGCGCTTAGTCCTCCGGAGCGATCGTGACCTTCAGGCCTTCCAGATCGGCGGTCACCGGCACCTGGCACGACAGGCGCGAGTATTCGTTGCGATGATCCGAACTGTCGAGCAGGTCGTTCTCGTCCTCGCTCATCGCGGGCAACTTGCCGATGAAAGCGGGGTCGATATGGACGTGACAGGTCGCGCACGAGCAGCAGCCGCCACACAGCGCCAGCAGTTCATCGAAGCCGTTGTCGCGGATGACTTCCATCAAGGTGCGACCTTCCGGAGCCTCTACGTTCGACTCTTCGCCCGACTGATTCACAACGATGATCTGCGGCATATCTCTCGAGTCCCCTTCTGATACATCCTGTATCATATCTGCATTTCTATGCGCACTTGCCGCAGGCTGCTAAAGGCTGCAACCTTGTTTTGCAAGGTTACGACAACGCATGGGTTTGACGGCACACGAACTTCGCACCGGGCTGGACGCGATTGCCCGGACAGAGCCCGCTATCGCGCGGGCGATCGAGCGGGCCGGCTACCCTGAACCGCGCATCCGCGCCACGGGCTACGCGACGCTGTTGCGCACGATCGTGGGCCAGCAGGTCAGCGTGGCCGCCGCCGCGTCGGTCTGGAACCGGCTCGAAGCCCTGCTGGGCGAAACGATGGCACCCGAAGCCCTGCTGGCGGCCGAGTTCGACGCCCTGCGAGGCTGTGGCCTTTCCCGCCAGAAGCAGGGCTATGCCCGCTCGCTCTGCGAACTGGTGGTGGCAGGGAGCCTGGACCTCGATAACCTGCCGCGCGACGATGAGGAGGCCATAGCCCAGCTGGTGCAGATCAAGGGCATCGGGCGTTGGTCCGCCGAGATCTACCTCCTCTTCGCCGAGGGCCGCCCAGACATCTGGCCGGCCGGCGACCTTGCCGTGCAGGTCGGGCTGCAGAAGCTGCTGACTCTCGGGGAACGGCCGAGCGAAAAGCAGACCCGCGAACTGGCAGAGGGCTGGCGCCCGCACCGGGGCGCCGCAGCCATCTTCACGTGGCACTGCTACAACAATCCAGCGCTTTGATCGGCCCGCCCTTTGACCGGCCGCTTCTTCAGCCCGGCAGCAGCGTCTCGACGAACCGCGCCATGTCCGCGTCCCGCTGGCTGAGGCCGCCGGCGTCGTGGGTCGTCAGCGTCATGCGCACCGTGCTGTAGACGTTGAACCATTCGGGATGATGATCGGCCTTGTCAGCATAGAGGGCGACCCGGGTCATGAAGCCGAACGCCTCGTTGAAGTCGGCGAACTTCAGTTCGGCCTCGATCGCAAGGCCGTCGCTCCGCAGCCGCCAGCGCGGCAGTTCCGCGAGGATGGCGTCACGCTGGTCGGCGGTCAGGCGGGAAATGGTCACTGGCGTCTCCTTGGCAGGCCGCGAGGTTTCCCCTATCGCTCCGCGCCATGCAAGGGGCACCCTTACGAACCGCAGCCATCACCGCCCGGAACATTGCCTGCCGGCGTGGGGATCGGGTGCTTTTCGCCGAGCTCTCGCTCAACCTCTCGTCAGGAGAGGCGGTGCAGATCGCGGGGCACAACGGCATCGGCAAGTCCAGCCTCCTGCGCATCCTCGCGGGGCTGGCCCCCGCCTACGCCGGGACCGTCACCGTGGAAGGCTCCGTTGGCCTGCTGGACGAGCGCCCCGCCCTTGACCCTGCCCTGCCGCTCGGCCGGGCTCTGGCGTTCTGGCAGCGGATGGACGGTGCCCCGACCGAAGCGGTTCAGCGCAACCTTGAGCGGCTCGGCCTGGCCGCTCTTGTAGACGTGCCGGTACGCTACCTCTCGACCGGCCAGAAGAAGCGCGCCGCTTTCGCCCGCCTCCTCGCACAGGAGGCGACGGTCTGGCTGCTCGACGAACCGCTCAACGGGCTGGACTCGCGGGCTGTCGAACTGGCCGAGACCCTCACGGCCGAGCATTGCGCGGCCGGAGGCGTGGCGATCGTCGCCTCGCACCAGTCCTTTCGCCTGACCGGCCTTGCGCGCCTCGCGCTCGCGGATTTCGGGGCATGAGCCGGGCCGCCGCGCTGCTGCGCCGGGATCTGGGACGACTGCTGCTTGGCGGCCGGGGCGGCGGGCCGCTCCTTCCCGTGCTGTTCTTCCTTTCCGTCGCGATGCTCTATCCTTTCGCCGTCGGCCCTGATGCGCCGTTGCTGGCCCGCACGGGCGGCGGCGTGATCTGGGTTGCCGCGCTGCTGGCTGCGATCCTCCCGCTCGACCGGCTGGTGGAACCTGACATCGAGCTCGGCGTCTTCGACCAGTGGGCCCTGCGCGGGATCTCGGAAGAGCTCGTCATCGCCGTGCGCGTCCTGGCGCACTGGCTCAGCTTCGGCCCGCCCCTGATGCTTGCCGCGTTTCCCGCCGCCGCCCTGCTGGGACTGGATGGTGCCACCCTGCGTATGGTCGAGCTCGGCCTCCTGGCGGGTACACCGGGACTCGCCGCGCTTGGTGTCACCGTGGCGGCGCTGACGGCGGGCCTTCGCGGCGGAGCGGCTCTCGCGGGCCTGCTCGTCATTCCGATGGCAGTACCGGTGCTGATCTTCGGGGCCGGCAGTCTGGGCACGGGCGGCGAGAGCGGCCTCGCCCTTGCTGGAGCCAGCAGCCTCGTCCTCATCGCCATAGCGCCCTTCGCCGGAGCTGCGGCGGTCAGGGCCGCGCGGGGGTAGCCCCCTCTCCACGCGCCAGTATCGCCGCGGCGCTTGGCGCCCCGCCCGCGCCCGCGCATACTGGTGCGCAAGACCGGACGAACCGGGCGGGGAGAGGCATGGAAGACAGCAAAGCCCTGATGGCGGCGGCGCAAGCGGAGACCGGCCTGTCCGACTTTGGCGACGATGGCTTCCAAGAGGGGCTGGAACGTCTCGTCCGGGCGCTGAACACCGAAGCGCGCCTGAATGCCGCCGGCGACCACGCCTTGCGTGACCGCATCCTGCTCCACCTGCGCCAGCGCCTGATGGTGGAGGACTGGTATCGTCGCTTCCCGCAAATCGAGGACGAGCGGATCCGCTCCCCCCTCTTCGGCGTCGGCCTGCCGCGGACGGGATCGTCGGCCCTGTCGTTCCTGCTCTCCAGTGACCCGGAAATCCGCTATCTGCGGGTCTGGGAAAGCGCGCAGCCCTGTCCGCCCCCCTCCACCGTAGAGGCCGCCGACCCCCGTCGCGGCGCCTCGGCCAGCGCCGTCGACGAGACGCTGAAGGGTGGTCGCCGCACGCCCACCGGCATCGACGGCGCGATGGAATGCCAGGACCTCATGGCGCTCGATTTCCGCAGCCAGATCTTCCAGGCCTTCGCCCAGATACCCAGCTATTCCGAATGGCTGATCGAAGCTGATCTGGCCGGTACCTACCGCTACGAAAGACGCGTGCTCAAGCTGCTGCAATGGGGGGAGTCGGCGCGGCCGTGGCGTCTCAAGGCTCCTACTCACATGCTTTACCTCGGCGCGCTGGATGCCGCTTTTCCCGATGGCCGCTTCGTGATGACGCACCGCGATCCGGCCGAGGTCATGCTTTCCGTCGCCACCGTCTATGCCGACATCATCGGCAAGTTCACCGACCATCCGGACCCGGTCTACATCGGCGAACTCAACGTGCAGTGCTGGTCCGAAGCGATGAAGCGCGCCATGGCTTTCCGCGCGGCAGGGCAGGACAATCGTTTCTTCGACATTCACTTCCGGACCATGGAAGCCGATCCGATCGGCGAAGTTCGCCGCCTTTACGATTGGCTGGGAGAGGACGTTTCCCCCGCCTTCGCCCGAGCCATGAGCCAGTGGTGGGCCGGCAACGAACAGGCCGAGCGCATGGTCAAGCCCGACCCCGCCCGCTTCGGCCTCGACCTGGAGGCGGTGCGCGCGCGCTTCACCGATTACTTGCATCACATGGACCGCTGGGCGGCCTGACGACGAAGGAACCCGAATGCCCGAACCGATCACCGGCACGTACGATTTCGATGCTGCCGCCCGCATGAAGCAGACCGTGGACAAGGGCCCGCGCTACGCCCCGCTGCGGCTGGAGGACGTCAGCCCCGAAGGCATGGAGCAGGTCGCCGTCATCCGCGCCGCCTTCTCCATCCCCGAAAGTCGGCCGTTTCCCGACGTCAGCCTCATCACCCTGCGTCATCCCGGGATGTTCAAGGGGCAAATGGTTCTTGGCATCGAACTGGCGAAGGGGGCGATCCCCGGTCGGGAGCGGGAACTGGCGATCCTGCGCCTTGCCCGCCTCGCCCGCGCGCCGTTCGAATGGTGTGAGCATGTCGACATCGGCAAGGCGTTCGGCGTCACCGCCGAGGAAATCGAGCGCGTGCTCGAAGGGTCGCAGGCGCCCGGCTGGACGGAGCACGAATCGGCCATTCTGCGCGGGGTGGAGGAACTGCTTTCCGACCACTGCCTGAGCGATGCGACGTGGGACACGCTTGCAAGAACCTGGGACGAGAAACAGATGCTCGAATTCCCGATGCTGGTCGGATCGTACCTGATGACGGCACTCCAGCAGAATTCCCTGAAGGTGCAGCCGAAGGGCGGCTTCGACTACCGCTGATCGGCAAGCCGCTTATTGCCGCACAACCTGTTGGCAAGCTTGTGGATAAGCTGTTCGCAGGCTGCGCATGGAGCGTGGACGACCTGGGGAGAAGGTAGAGAGAAGGGCCCTCTGCAGGGCGCCTGCGATTACCGGGTCGGGAAGTAAGTCGCTCCTCCTTGTGAAAAAGATGGCCGGGGCGGGCAAGGCAAGGAGCCGCCCCGGCCAAGGTCACAGGATGGGAGGAGTGCCCCATGACAAGCAGTCCTCCAGGCTGCGGGCTTGACGAGAGGAGCAAGCCGCGTAACACTAGCTAATGATAATCATTCGCATGTGCAAACCTTAAAAGGAGACCTCGCATGTACCAGTACGTCGACCGTCCGCTCACTTCTCTGGACGAAGGTTGCCGGTTCCTTGTCTGGTCCATGCGGGCATGGGTGACGGCCATCGCCCAACGGCGCTGCCCTGCGCACGTCCTTGCCCCGGCCTTCGCCCGGTGGCGCATGATCGGCGGCCTGCAGCCGTTCAACCGGGTGATGGTGCTGCTCAACCGGGATGCGCTAGAGACGCTCGCCTTCTGCCCGATGGGCTGCAGCCATGTCTCGGAGCACGAGGCGGTGATTCTCGAACTCGTCACGTCCCTGCGGGATCGCGGCCCCCTCCCCACGCGCGAGACGCTCAACCTGCTGGTCGCCGAGGAAAGCGTGGGCGACGTGCTCGACACGCTTTCCCGCATCGGCGCCGCGCTTGCCATCGCAGGCATATTCCCCGGCGAGCCAGTGACCGATCCGAGCCGCAAGTCCTGAGCGTCGCCCGGTCTTCCAGCCGGCCCTGACCGTATGCGGCCTGGATCGCCGGGAACAAATCGCCTTACCAGCTGTATGGGGGCGCTCCCCCTTTCCACAATTGCAGCAATTGTGTCATCCTGCCGTGCCAGAGGCGCTTGAGTGAATACCATGGACATGCCGAGCACGAGCGAACCACCCGAGACTGTCGACGAACTGACGGTCCAACCCGCACGCTATTTCAACCGCGAACTGAGCTGGCTTGCGTTCAACGAGCGCGTGCTTGCGGAAGCCAGCAACCCGAACTACCCGCTGCTGGAGCGACTGCGCTTCCTGTCCATCTCTGGCAACAACATCGACGAATTCCTGATGGTGCGCGTGGCCGGTTTTCACGCACAGGTCCGCAGCCAGATCGAGGAGATCTCCATCGACGGGCTCACCCCGTCGCAGGCGATCGCCATCACGCACGAAAAGGTGCTGGAGCTCGAGCAGATCCAGCAGCAGACCTGGACGACGCTCAAGGCGCAGCTTGCCGAAGCGGGCATCGTGGTCGTGGGCGAGGATGACGAGATCAGCCCCGAGCGCGACACCTGGCTGCGGGAATACTTCACCGAACACGTCATGCCGGTCATCACCCCCCAGGCGATCGATCCGGCGCACCCGTTCCCCTTCGTGGCCAACCAGGGCATCGGCGTCCTGTTCTCCCTCTCCCGAATCGCGGACAACGCGCCGGTCATGGAGATGGTGCTCATCCCCTCCCCGCTGCCGCGCTTCGTGCGCATCCCGGGCGAGGAAGCCGCCTGGATTTCGATGGAGGATCTGATCTGCCGCGCGACGGCCGAACTGTTCCCCGGCTTCCGCCTCAACGGCCACGGCGTGTTCCGCATCCTGCGCGACAGCGACCTCGAGATCGAGGAGGACGCGGAAGACCTCGTCCGGTATTTCCGTACCGCGATCCAGCGCCGCCGCCGGGGGATCGTGATCGTGCTGCAATTGCAGGGACGGTTCGACCCGGCCGCCGAAGAGCTGCTCCGAACGCAGCTGGGGCTCGACCAGGCGCTGGTCATGAAGACAGAGGGCATCATCGGCCTCTCCGGGCTTTCCGCGATCTGCGACGAGGATCGTCCTGAACTGAAGTTCGAGCCTTACAGCCCCCGCTACCCCGAACGCATCCTCGAGCACGATGGCGATATCTTCGCCGCCATCCGTGAGAAGGACATCGTCGTCCAGCATCCCTACGAAAGTTTCGAGGTGGTGATTGACTTCCTCAAGCAGGCGGCGCGCGACCCCGACGTGGTCGCCATCAAGCAGACGCTGTACCGTGCCGGCAAGCAGTCCGCGATCATCTCGGCCCTGATCCAGGCGGCCGAGCAGGGCAAGTCCGTGACGGCGGTCGTCGAACTGAAGGCCCGCTTCGATGAGGAGCAGAATCTGCTCTGGGCCAGCCAGCTAGAGCGCGCGGGCGTGCAGGTGATCTACGGCTTCGTCGACTGGAAAACTCACGCCAAAGTTTCCGCCGTGGTGCGGCGCGAGGGCGGAGCATACCGAACGTATTGCCACTTCGGAACGGGCAACTATCACCCGATCACGGCGCGGATTTACACGGACCTGTCGTACTTCACCGCAGACCCCGCCGCCGGGCGCGACGTCGTGCGGCTGTTCAACTTCATCACTGGCTATGTCGAGCCCAAGAGCACCGACATGCTCTCCATCTCTCCCATCTCACTGCGCGCGACGCTGAACGCGTGCATCGATGCGGAGATCGCCAACGCCGAGGCGGGCAGGCCCGCAGCGATCTGGGCCAAGCTCAATTCGCTCACCGATCCGGACCTCATCGACCGGCTCTATGCGGCAAGCCGCGCGGGCGTCGACATCGAGTTGGTCGTGCGCGGCATCTGCTGCCTGAGGCCAGGGGTACCCGGCCTGTCCGACAACATCGCGGTCAAGTCGATCATCGGTCGCTTCCTGGAACATGCACGCATCTGGGCTTTCGCCAACGGTGCGGACCTGCCCAACCGCCATGCGAAGGTGTTCATAACATCGGCCGACGGCATGAGCCGCAACCTCGACCGGCGCGTCGAGGTTCTCCTGCCGATCCGCAACGAGACGGTTCATGACCAGGTGCTCGACCAGGTCATGCTCGCCAACCTGCTCGACAGCGAACAATCGTGGGACCTGGCGCCGGACGGCACCTATACCCGGGTGGGAGAGGTGGAGAACGCCTTCAACCTGCATCGGTACTTCATGACCAACCCGTCCCTGTCCGGTCGCGGCGCCGCACTCGACAGTGGACGAAAGGTCCCCAAGCTCTCGCTCAGACGGGGGCACATCTGACATAGAGCGGTCTAAACCGGGGGCCTTTTCAAGACTATGCGGAAATTCGTTCGCGGCGGGCCTCGGAACCTTCGGGCCTTGTGGTAAGTATTGATCAGAATGATCGGCATCAGCCAGTCCGGCGCCAGGCGCGCAATCATCGACATCGGCTCGAACACGGTGCGTCTCGTCGTTTACAACGGGACGCCGCGCGCACCCTCGGTCGTGCTCAACGAGAAGGTCAACGCGCGGCTGGGCAAGGATCTTGGCCGCAGCGGGGCGATCTCCGAAAAATCCATGCGGCTCGCGCTCGCCGCCCTGTCGCGGTACGCCACGCTGCTGCGCCTGCTGGAGGTCGAGGACGTGCAGTGCGTCGCGACGGCGGCGGCACGCGACGCCTCGAACGGCCCGGAGTTCCTCGAGGCGGTCAGGGGCTTCGGCCTTTCCCCACGCCTGCTTTCGGGGAATGAGGAAGCGCTGGCCAGTGCCACGGGCGTGATCGCGGCCTTTCCAGGGGCCAGCGGCGTTGCCGCGGACCTTGGCGGGGGCAGCCTGGAACTGGTCGAGATCGAAGCGGCCGCCGACGCCGGAACGCCGGCCACCATCGGCGGCGGCATCACGCTGCCGTTCGGAACGCTGCTTCTTCCCGATCTTCGCGCAGGCGGTGAGGCGAAGTTCGCCGCTGCCGTGCGTGGCGGTCTGGCCAAGCGCGGATGGGGCGTCGGCCCGCATGAAGGGGGACGTGGGAAGCCCCTCTACATCGTGGGCGGATCGTGGCGGGCGCTCGCCCTCCAGGCCATGCGCGTGCTCGAATGGCCGGTCGATGATCCTCACGGGTTCGAGCTTGCGCCGTCCGAAGCCATGCGGCTTGCCCGGCAGTTCGCGAAGGGCAGGATCGAAGACCCCGACCCGCGCATTTCAAGCTCCCGCCTCGCGACGCTTCCGGACGCCGCCGCGCTGATGGCGCAGATCGTCGGTCAGCTTCACCCCTCGCGGGTGGTCTTTTCCTCGTGGGGGCTGCGCGAAGGGCTGCTGCACATGCAGTTGCCCGCGAGCGTGCAGCAGGAAAGCCCGATGCTCGCCAGCGTCGCGGACTTCGCGCAAGGTGCCCGCGTCTGCGCCGCCGACGCCATGCGGATTGCGGCGTGGACAGCACCGGTCTGCGTCCAGTCCGATGCCGATGCGGACCTGCGCAAGGCAGCCAGCCTGCTGGCGCTCGCCGCAATGCGGACGGAGCCGAACATGCGCACCGAGGAGGCGCTGGCCTGGGCCCTCCGCAAGCGCTGGATCGGCCTCGACATGCGCGGACGCGGGATGATGGCAATGACCGTGTTCGCCAACTCGGGCATGACGGAGGTGCCCGCGCAGTTCACCCGCCTCGCCAGCAAGACCGACCTGGAACGGGCGATCGGCTGGGGCCTTGCCGTGCGTCTCTGCCGCCGCCTGACAGGCGGTGTGCCCGGCGGGCTCGATGCGACGTCACTCGCGGTCAGGGACGGCATCCTTGTCCTGACGCTGGAGGAGCGTGTGCGGCCGCTCTACGGGGCCAGCAACGGCAAGGACATCAAGGCGCTGGCGGAATGGCTCGGCCTCAGCTGGCGCGTCGAGACGGCGGGCGGAACCCTGATCGAGGCCTGACCCGTCCCCCGGCCCTGCGTTCAAAGCAGGGTCGCGCTCTCCGCTATCGCCGAGATGCCGCGCTTGCCGCCGCTGCGGTCAAGCTGCACGACAATGTCGATGACCGACGCCGCATATTCCAGCGTTTCGCTGCGGGTGAGCCCGATGCCCGTCTGCATGGCCATGAGCGCGATCTGTTCCAGCGCACCACGCGGGGTGTTCGCATGGACGGTGGAGAACGATCCGGGATGGCCCGTATTGATCGCCCGCAGAAAGCTGACGGTCTCCGTGCCGCGCAGCTCACCCAGAACGATGCGGTCGGGCCGAAGCCGCAGGGCCGCCTGAAGAAGATCGTTGGCGGAGACCTTCGCCTCACCCAGCTCACCCTTCACCGCGATGAGACCGACACCGTTGGCACCGGGCAGCCGCAGTTCCGCGGTGTCCTCCACGAGCACCACCCGCTCGTGTGCCGGGATCTCGGACAGCATCGCGTTCAGGAACGTGGTCTTGCCGGTGGATGTGCCGCCCGAAATGAGGATCGTGCGCCGGCGGCGGATCGCCTCGCGCAGGAAGCCGATCGGCTGCACCCGCGGATCGGGCCCGGGCTCCTCGGCCACGGGGGCGATCGGGCCCCGATCATAGGCGTCGAGCGGCAGGTCCAGCAGACGGTGGCGGCGGATCGCCAGCGCCCAGTTGGCACGCGTCGCCGGGGGGCCGACCAGCTGGATGCGTGCGCCGGAGCGTCCCGCATCGGCCGGAAGTGTGGCGGAAAGCAGCGGATGCTCGCGGTTGATGCCTTGATGGCTGATCCGCGCCACCTGCTCTGCAAGCCGCTGCAGCAGGCGGTCGTCCATTTCCGGCAGCTCCACGCGCTGCATCCCGGGCAGCGCGGCGTCCTCCACCCATAGTTCGCCGGGGCGGTTGACGAGAATCTCGGTCACGGTTTCACGCTCCAGCCACGGACGCAGGGGCGCGAGATAGGCATCGAGATAGACGCTGCGCGGCGCGACCGGCGGCGCTTCGGCCATGACGGCGCTCGACGGCAGGGGCTGGAGAGGCAGAACGTCGGCCATAATGCTTCACTTCACCGTGCTGAAGTCTAGGTCCTTGGCGGTGAATACGCGGATGGGTTCACCTTGCCGCACCCGGATCGTCGGTCCGATCTGCGCGCCGTTCTGGACGGCGGCCGAGGCGGCCGAGCCGCCCCCGCCGATCACCACGTTCGACCCGCTCGACGCGAGCGTGGTCAGTCCGCTCACCACCGACAGCAGCATGGCCGAGCCGAAGCGCTCGAAGAAATGGCTGTTGACCTTGCCCGGCAAGCCCGTCTCGCCGCCGAAGGCGATAGCGGGCGAGCCGAGGTTTACCGAAACGCCGTCCGGCCGGATCAGCCTGCTCCAGATGACGTAGGCGCGCTTCTGTCCGGCGGTGAGGCCGCTCTTGTACTGTCCGATCAGCCGCGACGAACGCGGCACCAGGACATGCCGTCCGTCGAAGCTGCGCACGTCCGTCGACACCACGGCGCGCACGTAGCCGGGGACATCCGTGTCGATCGCGGTCTCCAGCACCGCCGGGATCAGGGTGCCCTGAGTGACGGTCGTCGCAGGATCGAAGGAGCGCGCGGCGGACGCGGTGGACCCGGTGCCGCCGATCCGCGCCGCGAAGTCGTCGTTCGCGTTGCCACCCTTCACGGCTTCCCCGGCGGCGGCGGCGGGAACAGGAACTCCGCTCGCGCTGCCGACGTCGAAGACCACCGTGGGACTGGCATAGCGGCCAGTCGCCGGGGCTGCAGCTGCTCCGGCATTCGGAGCCGCCGCCAGGACAGGTGCCGGAGCGGGCGCGGGCAGAGGCGCGGGTGCGGCGGCTGGAGCCGGGACAACCGCCGGCGCGGCAGCAGCGATTGCGGGCTGCCCGCTGGCGGGTTGCGTCGACTGCGCGCCGGGTGCGGGCGCCGCAGGGCCGTTGCGCGCCGAGTCCATCGACCACAGCGTGACGCCGCCCAGCGCCGCCACGATCAGCACGCCCGCCGCGAGGCCGAGGCCGTCGGATTTCTTGCGCTGCGACACCTGCGGCAGGACATTGCGGGTCGCAAGGTCGATGACCTGCGCGCCCTCCCCGTCACGTGGATCTGTCGCATCGTGAGCCAGGCGGTCGCGCGGAAGGGAGCTCAGCGCCATCGGTCAGTTTCCTTGTGCAGTGGGCACGGCCGCAGCCGGAGCGGCGGATGCATTGGCCAGAGCCGCCGAGGCGGGACGGGCAGTGGCGCGCACAGGCACCGGTCGCGAGGCCAAGGGTCGTGCGTTCACCAGCTGCGCCTTCGCTTTGCCGGAGCGCAGCACGATGAGGTCGGGCACGGCGTCGATGACGATGGTCGCGTCGCGCACGGCATAGTTGACCGGCCCCTCATCGCCCTTCTCGTTGGTGACGAGGATGGCGGGAACCGGCATCTTTTCGGGCCAGAGCAGGTACGTGGACGATCCGTCGTCATACACTTGCGCGGGCAACAGCCGGGCGCTGCCTTCCCGCTTCCAGTCGCGGTTAAGGTCCGCCGCATCGGACGGCAGTGCCATGGGATCGTTCGCCGCCAGGGCCTGCTCGGCCGGGTTCAGCGCGCCGGGAACCGTCGAAGGCCCTGCTTGGGGCTTCGGCTCGTCCCTGTAGGTGAAACGCAGCATGTAAAGCGGCTTCGCGCGGGGGCTGGCGACAAGGTCGAAGAAGTAGGTGTGGCGGTTCGTCACGACGGTCATGTTCGTGCGTGCGGCAACCTCCAGCGGCTTTACGAAAAGCAGGTCGGCGCGCTTGTTCGGTGTGATCTGCCAGGCCTGGGAATCGCCGACGGCGACGTTCTCTATCGCCTCGCCATCCCCGAAGGCGATCGTAGCCTGCACGCCCGCCTTGCCATCTATCCGCACGACTTCGTGGTCGTTGTACAAACGGGCGACGAGCCGGTCATCGGCGCTGGCGGGCTGGGGCAAAGCGCTCCCCAGAAGGCTTGCCGCAAGGCTCAACATGCAGGCGGCGCTGCGCAGTGTCGCGCGGTTCATCGTATTCTCTCCTTCGCGGGCAGCCTGCCGCTTTCGTTCGCGGCGCTGCGGAAGCGCGATCCTATGCCTTTTGCCCGGTCCGCTGCTGGCCCCGGGCGAACGCTTTCGATGCTGCCGCCCATGACCTGAGTGACGACAGTCCTGCGGTCCCCTGGGCGGGACGGCGCGTCGGCAGCGTGCAAAGAGCCGGCTCCGGCCGCGGCGGCGGACGATACCGCCGCACTGCGGCTCTGGTAGGCCGGCGCGGAAGGCGGCGCGGCCGTCACCACGGCGGGGGCGGCAGCCTGACCCGCCGAGGCGCCGCTTTCGCGGTCGGGACGAGCAAGGCCGAACACCTGCCAGCCCGAAACCATGGTGGCCGCGACCTTAACGACCATGACCATCAGCGCGACATGCACCGATGCGACAAGGAACAGCGCCATCGCACCGCGCCCGTCGATCGCGCCGGCGTTGACGCTCTGGACCAGGCCCGAAATGATCGGCACCAGCAGCTCGAGCGTGATCCCTCCGCCGAGCACGACGAACAGCGGCGTCACGGCGGTGAGCGCCACGCCGCGCAGCCATCCCGCGGTCAGCCCGCGCGTACCGCCGAACAGCGCCATCACCACGAAGATCGGGCCAAGCGCAAGCAGCACCGCAAGCGCGATGCGGGCCGTCAGCAGGACGCCCACGGTGCCCAGCAGCAGCAGCAGCGCGCCCATCCACATGACGCTTTCCGGCGTGAACAGGCCGCTGGCGCCCTTGCTCGCGATGGCTGCGCCGGAAGTCTCCTGCGCCCCGCCGCCCTGTGCCGCCTCGGAGATTTCGTTGATGGCGGAAAAGACGATGTCGATGCGATCCCCGAAGAGCTGTGTCGCCGAACCCTTGGCGCCCATCAGGACGCCCGCAATCCAGTCCGGCCCGCCGACGGCGAGATTCCAGACCACGCCCTGGTAGGCGATCCAGCTCGTCGCGAAGGTCAGGACGACGCCCAGGCGCATCATGCGGGGCGAGAGGGCGGAGATGCCGAGGCTTGAACGGCCGGTCAGCAGCGAGAACGCGAAGAAGGCAATGTAGAGCGTCAGCAGTATCGTCAGGACCGGCGCCATCGCGCCGCCCGCGCCGAACAGGCGGCCGAAGGCGCCAGCCGCCATTTCATTCGCCACGCAGTCGACCGCCCGCAGGGCCGGGGCAACCCCGGCGGAGGCGACTTCGGTCAGCTGGTCACAGGTGGAGGAGGCCATCGGACTACTCCGCCGCCTCGATCCAGACGCCCTCGTCAAGCTCCTCCTCACCCGGCCAGGGCATGCCGGTCAGGGCCGGATACCAGGCCTGCGGGGCGTCGCCATGCCGCTCGCGCAGGGCGTCGAGCCGGCGAACGGTGCTCTCGCGACCGGACAGGACGGTGAGGACCTCCGGCATTCCGGAAAGGTCCAGCCGCACCACCACCGAAGCGTCGGATTGCCGGATGAGGAAACAGCGCGAATGAGCGGGCAGCGTGCGGATGACGTCGAGTTCATGCTGCGAAAGGCCAAAGCCTTCGCAGTAATCCTCGGCCCGGGCGCGGGCGTTGGGCATGAAGATCATGGTCGCGGTCTGCTCTACCAGAGCGGTCGCGATCCGGCTGTCGAGCGCATCGCGCGCGGACTGGGTCGCAAAGCCCACCAGCGCGTTGCGCTTGCGCAGCGTCTTGAGCCAGTCGCGGATACGAGCCGCGAACACCTCGTCGTCGAGCGCTTTCCAGCCCTCGTCAATGAGGATCATCGTGGGCTCGCCGTCGAGGCGTTCCTCGATGCGATGAAACAGGTACATCATGACCGGCGTACGCAGGCGCGGGCTCTCGAGCAGTGCCGTCATGTCGAAGCCGAGCACGCGGCGGGTCAGGTCGAGCCGGTCATGCTGGTTGTCAAACAGCCAGCCATGCTCGCCGCCCTGCAGCCATGCATCGAGCCGGCTGGCCAGGTCGCCGGGCTCCGGACGGCGGGCGCCGGCCAGCAGCTCACGGAAGTGCGAAAGGCGTCGCAAGGCCGGATCGTTATGGTACGCGGCATCGACGGCGTTCGCGATCGTCGCCAGCTCCTCCGCGCCGCTTGCCGAAAGCAGGACACCCAGCCAGTCACGCAGGAACGCGCGGTTTGCGGCCGTGTCGGGAAGCGCCAGCGGGTTGAAACCGGTGGGATGCCCGGCCGCGATGCGGCTGTACGTGCCTCCGATCCCGCGCAGGAACACCTCGGCACCGCGGTCCTTGTCGAACAGGATGGTCCTCGGCGCGAACTTCTGCGCCTGAGCGGCCAGGAAGTTCATGACCACCGTCTTGCCGGAACCCGACGGGCCGATGACGGTGAAGTTGCCGAGATCACCCTGGTGGAAGTTGAAGAAGAACGGGGTTGAACTGGTGGTGGCGAGCAGCGTCACCGCGTCGCCCCAATGGTTGCCGCTCGCCTGTCCCATCGCGAAGCCGTGGAGCGACCCGAAGCAGGCCATGTTGGCGCTGGAAATGAGCGAGCGCCGTACGACAAAGCTTTCGTTGCCGGGCATCTGGCCCCAGAAAGCCGGCTCCAGGTTCACGTCCTCGCGCACCGCGACGGCGCCTGCATCAGCCAGTGCGGCCGCGCACATCGCCGTCACCTCGTCCAAGCCCTCGAGCGAATCCGCTCGCACCAGTACCGAAAGGTGATGGTCGCCGAAGCTGACGGAGCCAGTGCCAAGAGAGTCGCGGGCCGAGGCCATCTCGCGCCGCTCGGCCACAGCCTCCTCGTCCGCGCTGCGCAGGCGGCGGATGGCAAGGTCGATCCGCTCGCGCGCGATCTGGCGATCCGACGGGGCATAGCTCTCGGTCAGCACGAGTTCGCAGGGGAGGCGCAGCAACCCGTCGGTAAGGCCGGGCGCGGTGGCGTCCGGATAGTCCTTGAGACTGACGATCGAGCCGAAGGAGGCGCCGCGCGCCCCGCGCAGTTCCAGCGCATCCATCCCGAAGCTGGCGCGCCGGTAGGGAAGCATGTGGCCGATGTCCGTCTCGTCCGAAGGACGGCGCACCGGGCGCATCTCGCCGTTGTAAAGCGCCGAGAGCAGTTCCAGCACCTCCGAGCATCGGCCTGCCGCGGTGTGGTAGTCACCCAGCAGCCGCGCCCCATAGGCGCCAAGCGAGGCGGCCATCGCCGAGGCGGCCGCCCTCAGGGCCCGCACGTCGGCCGGATCGGCCTGCGCCGCTTCGCCGTTCCGGCTGCCGACGGCACGGCGGAGCCTCTCCGCCCAGCCCGCCTTGCCCCGCGCCGGACGACGCACGAGCGTGACGAACTGGTCGTTGACGAACAGCGCCCCCGAACCGGTGCGCTCCCGCCAGCGCGCGTCGATATGCGCCGCCACGGGATCCTCGAAGGGCGCATCCATCTCGATCTCGACGCGCCGCCGGATCACGTGATGGTAAAGCACGAAGCGGGCGTCGAGCGTGGAGCGCAGCAAAACTTCCCGCGTGGCGACATGCGCGTTCAGTTCATCGCTGTCGGCGGTCTCGAATGCCAGGCCGGGAACTGCCAGCGCCAGCATGACAGACCCGTCGCGCAGGCGCACCACGTTCTCGTCGACGAGACCTGCGTACGGCAGGCGGTCGCCCGAGAAAACTTCCTTCCCCCGGAAACGGGCCATCCTGCCTTTGAGAGGCGATTTGGAGCTCTTGGCCATCACGGTCATCCCCCGCGCAGAAGTTAGGGTGCGTAGCTGTTGCAGCCCCAGCGCTGCCAGTTGGCGACGCGCGGGCATTTGCTGACTTTGGCGATCCACAGGTCGAACACCCGCGGTTCACGCAGGCACGCCAGATATCCGGTCCCATGGATCGCCAACGCCACGGGAAGCGCCCAGAAGCTTTTGCTGATGAGGAACACCTCCGTCGTCACCGCTGCGTTGATGATGAAGAAGCTGTAGGTAACACCCGCGAACATCTGCGGGCGGGTCAGCGCGCGATGAACGGGATAACGGGCGAGCGCCACGGGACCCCTCCCGTCAGCCCATCGCCGCCGACTGGATGCCGGTAACGATGGCGCCCGCGCCGAAGAGGATGAACACGCCGATGATGACCGTTGCGCCAAAGCGCCAGTTCATCCGTCCGGTGAGCATCATGAAGCCCACTGCGGCAACTGCCATGACCGCCACGGCGGTCGCCACGTTGCCCAGCAAGGTGCCCTGCAACCAGCCGAGCGCGGCGACGATCGGGCCCGATCCGGCCGGATCGGTGGCGACGGCCTGCGCCATGGCGAGCGATGGGAACAGCGTCGCCATGGCGGCCGCGGCGGCGGGGAGAAAACCGCCGGTGAAGCGGTTGCGAAGATGTGCGTATCGAATCACTGTGCCCTCCGTACGAGGGCCGAAGTGTACGAACTGGATGACACGTATATGACGATGCGGCGGCAGGATCGTCATGGATCGCCCGCCGCCACGGCCATACCGCAACTAGGACGCCACTATGCCGGCGGTCTGTTTTGTTCCGGAAGACCGGGCGCGCGCAAGGGCTGCGGAGAGCGGACGCCTTGCGCGCGATCCGAAGGCGACCCGGTCAGCGCACCGCCACGGCGGTCGTTGCGAGCATTCCCTTGAGCGCTTGCCGCGCGGCAACGCGCGAGTCGGCCCAGGAACCATCCGCCAGCTGAAGATCGTAGCGTTCGGGACTGGCGACGGCGGCGCGGTACGCCAGCACGGCCTTGCCCGTCATCCCGGCCTGCGCGTAGGCGGCACCCAGGTTGATGAGCGTTGCGGGGTCTTTCGATCCCGCCGCGCCGGCAGCTTCGAGCTTGCGCACGGCCGCCTGCGGCTGCCCGGCGGCGAGTTCGGCGTAAGCGACGTCCGGCGCTTCGGCTGCGGGCTGGTCGACGGCGAGCGAGAAGGCTGCCTGTCCGAGAAGGACGGATGCGGTGAGTGCGGACAGAGACATGGCGGATCTCCCATTGAAATCATTCGTGATGGGATCATCCTCCGCCCCAAAACGCCGTTCATCAACAAAATGACGCGACTGTCATAAAACTGCAATCTGCATACGCCTGCAGAGCTTCTCCCGCGAGTCGCGCGATCGCAGCGATCCACCGTCCGCCGGCTGTCATGCCGCCGTCGTATAACTGCAGATTTCTGTCATCGTAATGCCAACAAAGCGTCACCCCGCCCGCCTAGACGGCCCGGACAACGAGAGCGGAATCGTCGCTCCGTTCGATCTGCATCGTTCGACCTGAACACGGGGGATCCATCGTGAAAAAGTTTTCTGGACTGCTGCTCATGGGCTGCAGCGCTCTTGCTCTCGCCGGCTGCGGCGCTGACGACATAAGCTCGCCCGGCAACGGGGGCGTGATCATCAACCCGACCCCCACGCCCTCGCCGACCCCCACGCCCGGCTCCGGCACGGTCGTGGCGGCTGACAGCTGCCCCACGTTCGCCGCAACCGGCGGTCTCACGAACGATGGCACCATCAGCGGTCCGGAAGGCACCTGGCGCGTCTGCACCCTGCCCGCGCTGATCGACAAGAACGCTAGCCTGCCCAAGGTGGCGGGCGTCGTATACCGCATCAACGGCCGCGTCGACGTGGGCTGCGACGGCGGCTTCTCGGCTCCGACCGCGGCGGCCCCCTTCACCACCACGACGGCGACCTGCGGCAACCGCTCGCTCACGGCCGACACGAACGCCACCCTCACGATCGATCCGGGCGTGATCCTCTTCGGCGAGAACACGGCGGAAGCCGGCTGGCTCGTCGTCAACCGCGGCAACAAGATCGACGCGCAGGGCACCGCCACCAGTCCGATCATCTTCACCAGCCGCGCCAACGTGACCGGCACCGCGAACGAATCGTCGATGGGCCAGTGGGGCGGCATCGTGCTGCTCGGCCGCGGCATCGTGACGGACTGCAACTACGGCTCGACAACGGCGAACACCTGCGAGCGCGATACGGAGGGTGCCGTCAACAAGGCCGTCTTCGGCGGCCGTGACAACGCTTACAATGCGGGCATCATGAAGTATGTCCAGATCCGCTACTCGGGCTACCTCCTCAGCGAGGGCAAGGAGCTCCAGGCGCTGACCACCGGCGGCACGGGCTCGGGCACCACGCTCGAATACATCCAGACGGTCAACAGCTCCGACGACGGTGCCGAATTCTTCGGCGGCAAGGTGCAGATGAAGCACTACGTCGCGGTCAACGCCGACGATGACAGCCTCGACATCGACACTGGCCTTGAAGGTTACTTCCAGTACGTCCTGCTGCTTCAGCGCAGCGGTGGCGGCGACGCGCTGATGGAGATCGACTCCAACGGTAACGAAGAGAACCAGCCGCGCCAGAAGACCATCGTGGCCAACTTCACCGCCGTCCAGCCGGCATCCAGCTCGAACAACGAAGCCAACGACCTTGCATCGGTGCTGATCCGCGGCAACTCGGACATCACCTGGGTCAACGGTGTGCTCGCGACGCCGAACAACGAGTGCCTGCGCGTCCACGGCACCGGCACGACCCCGGCGACGCTCAAGGCCTACTCGACGGTCATGAGCTGCAACGCGGCCAAGTACCAGAGCACCGGCAGCTATGCCACGGGTTCGGTCAACGCGGCCTCGCTGTTCGCCACCGGCACCAACAGCAACAACGACGCCTTGACGTCGACGCTGACGAACAGCTTCGTCAACGGCGCCAACGAGAGCGGCGTTGCCGGCTATGCCAATATCAAGACGCTGTCGTCCTACTTCGACGCCGTGACGTACATCGGCGCCGTGAAGGATGCGTCGGACACCTGGTATCGCGGCTGGACCTGCGACACCACCACCGCGCCGTTCGGTTCGGGCAAGTCGTGCACGACGCTGCCGACCACCTGATCCCGCCCGCTGCATGACGAAGGAGGGGCGGTCCCGCAAAGGCCGCCCCTTTCTTCGGCACCCGATACTTGTTCCAGGGGACATCCAATGACCAAGCCGCGGCTGATCTCGCTGCTGCTGCTCTCCACCGCGATGCTGGCGCCTTGCGTCGCCGCCGCACAGGACAGCGCGCCCACCACTACGGGCAACGCCAGCCCGGAAGCGCCCGCGATCGGCGATGAGAACGCCACCGGCACGCAGGAAGCACCCGACGTGTCGATCCCGGGCGGTGCCATCATCGTCACCGGCCAGCGCAACCGCAATATCGAGCGCACGGCGCCGCAGGTCGTCTCCGTCCTGTCGAGCGAACAGATCGCCCGCACCGGCGAGGGCGATATCGCCGGCGCGCTTGGCCGCGTCACGGGCCTTTCCGTGGTCGGCAACGGTTACGTCTACGTGCGCGGCCTCGGCGATCGCTACTCGCTCGCCCTGCTCAACGGCTCGCCGCTCCCCAGCCCCGAGCCGCTCAAGCGCGTGGTTCCGCTCGACCTGTTCCCGACCAGCATCGTCGCCTCCTCGCTCGTCCAGAAGAGCTACTCGGTGAACTTCCCGGGCGAATTCGGCGGCGGCGTCATCAATCTCACGACCAAGGCGATCCCGGCGGAAAGCTTCCTGCAGATCGGCGGCGGCATCACCTGGGACACCGAGACGACGAACAAGCTCTCCTACAGCTACTACGGCAGCAAGACGGACTGGACGGGTTGGGACAACGGCAACCGCTCCATCCCCGGGGCCTTGCAGGACTATTTCGACAGCGGCACCGTCATCAACCCGACCAGCCAGCAGGCCCAGCAACTCGGCGGCCTTCTGGTGAACGGGCGCAACGCCGTCGTCCAACGGATCGACGACACGCAGCCGAACTTCTCGGCCAGCCTGTCGGCAGGCACATCGTTCGACCTGGGTGAAGCGACGCTCGGCGTGATCGCGACGGGTGGCTACTCCAACTCCACTCAGACGAAAGCAATCCTGCGGCAGCGCGCGCAAGGCGTGACCGCCGATCCCGACCAGCTGTGGGAAGACGCCAACGCCGTCAACACGGACAACCGCGTCGTTGCCAACGCGCTCGTCGGCGTGGGTTTGGAATGGGGCGAGCACCAGATCCGCTGGACGAACGTCTACATCCACGACACCGACAAGCACACGAGCCTCAGCCTCGGCAAGCGGGCGAACAACCGTCAGGCCGACTACATGGACCAGACGACCGCGTGGTATGAGCGCCAGCTCATCGACACGCAGATCGTCGGCGAATTCAAGCTCGACGACAGAACCTCCGTCGACGTTCGAGCCGGCTACGCGAACTCGAAACGGCTTGCGCCTTTCGAGATCGAGGCGCAGTACCTGCGCACCAACTCGACGGCGGACCCGCTTGGCGATCTTTTCGTCAACCGCCTGGGCAACGGCAACCAGGACCCGACCACCGTCACCTTCTCGCGCCTGAACGAGAACGTCTGGTCGGCCGGTGTGGACGTGTCGCACCGTTTCTTCGAGGGCTGGACCGGTACGGTGGGCTACGCCTACCAGATCAACTCGCGCACGAATTCACGCCGCTCCTTCGCAATCTTTGCCAACGGCGATCCGGCTCTGATCTCCGGCTTCGGCACCCTGCGGATCGATGCGCTCCTCCAGCCGGACATGTGGACGCTGTCGAACAACGGCGTGAACTATGGCCTCGAACTGCGCGAGCCGGGCGCGAACACCGCGAACTTCGATTCGCGGCTGCTCAACCACGCGTACTACGGCAAGGTCGATGGCCAGATCACCGACAGCCTGTCCTTCGACGCGGGCGTGCGGTGGGAATACGCCAAGGAATCGACGATCCTGCGGCCGATCGGCGCGCCCGCGACGCAGCCGACGGACCTCAAGAACGAGTACTTCCTGCCCGGCGCCACGCTCACCTGGGAACTGCAGCCGGGCATGCAGGCGCGCCTCAACGCCTCCAAGACCATCGCGCGGCCGCAGTTCCGCGAACTGCTGTACCAACCCTACTTCGATCCGGACACCAATCGCTCCTACCAGGGCAACCCGTTCCTGACCGACAGCAAGCTCACCAACATGGAAGGCCGGCTGGAATGGTACTTCGCGCCTGAACAGCGGTTCGCGGTCGGCGCGTTCTGGAAGAAGATCGACAAGCCGATCGAATCCTACCTGACCGGCAGCGAAGCCTTCATCACCTCCTACGCCAACGCCCCGGAAGCCACCCTCTACGGCGCCGAGGCGGAAGTGCAGAAGTACCTGTACCTGGACAGCATGGGCGGATCGTTCTTCGAGAACCGCCGTCTGGTCCTCATCGGCAACTACACCTTCACCAAATCCAAGCTGAAGGTTGGCGCCGATGATACCGTGCGGGTCTATGGCGCGGGTACGGGCACATCGCTGGCGAGCGACTACTTCCGCGACGGCGCACCGCTGACCGGCCAGTCGGAGCACATCGCCAATGTCCAGATCGGCATGGAGGACACGCAGAACCTGTCGCAGCAGACGATCCTCCTGAACTACGCCAGCAAGCGCGCCGTGAGCCGCGGCCTCGCCAACACGGGACAGCCGGACATCTTCGAGTACCCCGGCCTCACCATCGACGTGGTGATCCGCCAGGGCATCATGATCGGCGACAAGCAGATCGAGCTGAAGGCCGAAGGGCGCAATCTTACCGGCCGGGGTCACTACGAATACCAGAAGTTCGCGGACGGCAAGGTGCACTACAACACTTACGACGTGGGGCGCATGTTCTCGCTTTCCGCCGCGATCGCCTTCTGATCCTTCTCGCATCGGGGGCTCCTGCTCTCCCGACGACAAACTGTGGGCCCGGCATCGCGCCGGGCCTTTTTTTGTGCTTCCCAACTGCGGCGGCCCGGCGTAAGCGCGCTCCTGTCATCTGGGGAGTAGCCGCCCGCATCCGTGCGGGACCTGCCGTCAACATGCTTGGCCGAGAGGCCATGGCGCGCAGGAGGACGGGATCGCCGTCCGGGCAAGACCAATGACGCATCGCGGCGCCGCTCGGCCGGGCGGGTTCCGTGTGCGTCGTTGCGTTGTGTCCGCCCGGCCCCGGAGTATCTGACTTGGAATCCCTGCTCACCTCCACAGCGGTCGTCGCGCTGGCCGAGATCGGCGACAAGACACAGCTTCTTGCCATCGTCCTCGCCACGCGGTTCAAGCGGCCCTGGCCGATTGTCGCGGGCATCTTCGCGGCAACCCTGGCAAACCACTTCCTGGCCGCGCTGGTGGGTGAGCAGGCCGCGTTCCTTCTCGACGGCGCGTGGTTCCGCTACCTCGTGGCGGCCAGCTTCGTCGTCATGGCGGGCTGGACCCTGATCCCGGACACGTTTGACGAGGACGAGGCGCCCAGGCCCAGCCGCTTCGGCCCGTTCCTGGCGACGACAGTTACCTTCTTCCTCGTGGAAATGGGCGACAAGACTCAGATCGCGACGGTGGCGCTGGGTGCCCGTTTCGAAAGCGTGGTGCCGGTCATGCTCGGGACGACCATCGGCATGATGATCGCCAATGTCCCGGCGGTGTTCCTCGGGAACGAAATCATCAGGCGCGTGCCGCTCAACGTGGTACGCACGGTCGCCGCGCTGCTGTTCCTGGCGATCGGCCTCTGGCTGCTGGCCCGGACCGCCGGCTGGCTGGACTGACCGGCGCGGCCGCCCGGTCCGCAGGCCTGCTCAACGCACCTTGAGGCCCAGCTCGCCCAGCAACTGCCCCGCCTGCTCGCGCGAGATCGTCGCCCCTCGAAACCGCGAGGCGTCCTCGAGCCGCAAGCCGCCGAGGTCGGCCCCGCGCAAATCGGCGCCGTCGAAGCGGGCGGATTCCAGAAGCGCGTCGCGAAGGCTGCAGTCGCTGAAGGTGGCGTGGCGAAAGTCGCACTTGCGCAGGTCGGCCTGCGAGAAGTCCAGGCGCAAAAGCTGCGCCTTGCGGAAGTCGTGCCCCGGCATCCGCGCGTTCACCAGCAGCGTCTCCTCCAGCCGGAGGTTGAAGGCCTTCGCCTCCGACAGGTCGGCTCCAGTGAGCTTGCATCCCGTGAACTGCGCGGATTCGAGAGTGGTGTGCCGGAAGGCGGCGTTGTTGAAATCGCTGCTGGCGAAGGAGGCATCCGACAGGTCTCCGCCGACGAAGGAGGCGAAGGCGCCTCGGCACGAGCGCCACCGGGTGCCCTCAAGCCGGGCGCCGCCCAAGTCGGCCTGGCGCAGGTCGCACTTTTCGAAGGTCCAGCCCGCCAGATCGAGGCCGGTGAGATCCGCTTCCGCCAGATCGCACTCGATGAGCGTGCAGGGTGTTCCCGCAAAGGGCGCGAGATCGCCGCTGGTGAGCGATCTTTGCGTCAGAACGCGCTCGGCGAAAAGGTCATCCATCGCCCACGCATAGCACCCGGGCGGCGGCAGGCGAGCCCTTCCGCCCGGTTTGTCACCGATCGAGCCGGGTCAGCCCACGTCCATCGCGTAGCCGGCTGCGCGGACCGTGCGGATCGGGTCCGTCTCGCCGTCGCGGTTGATGGCCTTGCGCAGGCGGCGGATGTGCACATCGACCGTGCGTTCGTCGATGTCGCTATCCATGCCCCACACCCCGTCCAGGATCTGCTGGCGCGATACGACCCTGTTCGGCCGCTCCATGAAGTAGCGCAGCAACCGGAACTCCGTCGGCCCGAGGTGGAGCGGTTCGCCGCCACGGCGGACGCGGTGGCTGGCGGCATCGAGCTCAAGGTCGCCCCACGCGAGGACGTTCCCGGCCAGCGAAGGGCGCGCCCGGCGCAGCAGCGCCTCGATCCGCACCATCAGTTCGCGCGGGGAGAACGGCTTGGTGACATAGTCGTCCGCGCCCGTCTTGAAGCCCCGGATCATGTCCTCTTCCTCGCCGCGGGCGGTGAGCATGATGATGGGGACCTGCGCGGTTTCCTTGTCCTTGCGCAGCTGGCGGCAGACCTCGATCCCGGGTACCTGTTCGATCATCCAGTCGAGCACGATGGCGTCGGGCACCTGCTCGCGCACCATGACCAGCGCTTCCTCCCCGTCGGGCGTGGAGCGGACGTTGTAACCCTCCGCGCTCAGGTTCCAGGTCAGCAGTTCGCTGAGTGCCGCATCGTCTTCGACAACGAGGATGGAGGCCGCGCTCATGACAGCAGCCCCGACGACGTGTCATCCGTAAGCGAGTCCCGCTCCGTGCAGTACTCGCCGGTCGCGGCGTAGTAGACCATTTCCGCCACGTTGGTGGCATGGTCACCGATCCGCTCCAAATTCCGCGCGATGAAGAGCAGTTGCGCGGCGCTGGTGATCGTCGCAGGGTTCTCCATCATGTGCGTCAGCAGCGAGCGGAACAGCGTGTTGTAGAACTGGTCCAGCTTCTCGTCGCGCTTGATCACCTCGAGCGCGAGCTGCGCATCGCGCGAGCCGTAGGCATTCAGGACATCGCGAACCATGCTCTCGGCGATTTCGGCCATGGCGGGGACGAGCGTGACGGGATCGATCTTGGTTCGACCTTCCAGCGTCTTCACGCGCTTGGCGATGTTCTTGGCATAGTCGCCGATGCGCTCGATCACACCGGAGATCTTCAGCGCCGCGATGACGTCGCGAAGATCGTCGGCCATCGGTGCGCGCAGCGCGATGGTGCGCACGGCGAGCCGGTCCACCTCGGCCTCAAGAGCATCCAGCCGGGCATCGGCCGCAACGACCTGCGCGGCCAGTTCCTCGTCGTGGTGGACAAGCGCTGTTATGGCATCGCGGATGGCGACTTCGGCGAGGCCACCCATTTCGGCGACAAGGCCGCGCAGCTGCCCGATCTCGGAGTCGAAGGCCTTGACGGTATGATCGACCATGGCGTTTTCCTGTTCCCCCTCCGGCTCAGCCGTAGCGGCCGGTGATGTAGTCCTTGGTGCGCGTTTCGCGCGGATTGGTGAAGATCTGGTCAGTCTCGCCGTATTCCACCAGGCTGCCGAGGTGGAAGAAGGCGGTGCGCTGCGAAACGCGGGCCGCCTGCTGCATCGAGTGCGTGACGATGACGATCGCGAAGCTTTCCTTCAGCTCGTCGATCAGTTCCTCGATGCGGGCGGTGGCGATCGGGTCCAGCGCGGAGCACGGCTCGTCCATGAGGATGACCTCGGGGCTGACAGCGATGGCGCGCGCGATGCACAGGCGCTGCTGCTGTCCACCCGAAAGCGCGGTCCCGGCGTCCGTCAGGCGATCCTTCACCTCGTCCCAGAGGCCGGCCTTGCTGAGCGCACGCTCGACGATGCCGTCCATGTCGGACTTGGAGTTGGCAAGGCCGTGGATGCGCGGACCGTAGGCGATGTTCTCGTAGATCGACTTGGGGAACGGGTTCGGCTTCTGGAACACCATGCCGACGCGGGCGCGCAGCGCGACCGAGTCCATGCTGGGCGCGTAGATGTCTTCGCCGTCGAGCAGGATCTGGCCGTCCACGCGGGCGCCGGCAATCGTGTCGTTCATGCGGTTGAGCGTGCGCAGGAACGTCGACTTGCCGCAGCCCGACGGGCCGATGAAGGCCGTGACGATGCCGTTGTCGATGTCGATCGAGACGTCGTTGATCGCCTTCTTCTGTCCGTAGAAGACGTCGACGTTGCGGGCTGTGATTTTGGCTTCTGTCATGTCCCTACCAGCGGACTTCGAACTTGTTGCGAAGATAGATGGCCAGACCGTTCATCGCGAGCAGGAAGACGAGCAGCACGATGATGGCGGCGGAAGTGTTCTGCACGAAAGCCTTGTCGATTTCGTCCGACCACAGGAAGATCTGCATCGGCAGCACGCTCGTCGGGGCCGTGAGGCCGTCTGGTGGCGTGACGACGAAGGCGCGCATCCCGATCATGAGCAGCGGCGCGGTTTCACCCAGCGCACGGGCCATGCCGATGATCGTGCCGGTGAGGATCCCGGGCAGCGCCAGCGGCAGGACGTGGTGGAAGGTGGTCTGCACCTTGCTGGCGCCGATGCCGTAGGCGGCCTCGCGGATGGAGGGCGGAACCGCCTTGATCGCGTTGCGGCCGGAGATGACGATGACCGGCATCGTCATCAGCGCCAGCGTGAGGCCGCCGACGAGCGGCGAACTGCGCGGCATGCCCAGCGTGTTGATAAAGACCGCAAGGCCCAGAAGGCCGAAGATGATGGAGGGCACCGCCGCCAGATTGTTGATCGACACCTCCACCCACTCGATCCAGCGGGTGCGTGGCGCGAACTCCTCAAGGTAAATGGCCGCGAGCACGCCCATCGGGAAGCTCAGGAGCAGCGTGACGAACATGGTCAGCAGCGACCCCTTGGCCGCGCCCCAGACGCCGGCCACGCTGGCATCGGTCGAGTCGGAACCGGACAGGAATTGCCAGTCCAGACCGCCGAGGCCGTTCTTGAGCATGATGAAGAGCAGCAGCGCCAGGAACGACAGGCTGAGCACGATGGCGCCAAGACCGATCAGCTTGAACCGGCGTTCGGCGGCGTGGCGCCGTGCAAGGCGCCTGGCCGCGGCGGGCGAATTCCAGTCGGACTTACTCATAGGCTTCGCGGAACCGCTTCACGACGCGCAGGGCGACGATGTTGAGGATGAGGGTGACGACGAACAGCACCAGACCCAGCGCGAAGGCCGACAGCGTCTTGGGGCTGTTGAACTCCTGGTCGCCCGTCAGCAGCTGGACGATCTGGTACGTGACGGTCGTCATGGAAGCGAAGGGATCGGCCGTGAGGCGCGCGGCAGCGCCCGCGGCCATCACCACGATCATGGTTTCGCCGATAGCGCGGCTGATCGCGAGCATCACGCCGGCGACGATGCCGGGCAGCGCGGCGGGTAGCAGCACCTTCTTGATGGTTTCCGAACGCGTCGCGCCCAGCGCCAGCGAACCGTCGCTCATGGCGCGCGGCACGGCGGCGAGCGCATCGTCCGCCATCGAGGAGACGAAGGGAATGATCATCACACCCATCACCAGACCGGCGGCCAGCGCGCTTTCGGTCGATGGGTTGTTGACGCCGACGGAGGCCGCAAAGTCGCGGATCATCGGCGCCACGGTCAGCGCGGCGAAGTACCCGTAGACCACGGTCGGAATGCCCGCGAGGATCTCCAGCATCGGCTTGATCCAGCGGCGGATGCGCGCACTGGCATACTGGGTGAGATAGATTGCGCTCATCAGGCCCAGCGGGATTGCCACGACCATGGCGATGATCGCGCCGATGTAGATCGTACCCCAGAACAACGGCACCGCACCGAACTTGTCGGAGAGATTATCGCCGCCCGCGCTCGCCGGGGACCAGTGGGTGCCGGTGAGGAACGCGATCGGCGACACGTCCTTGAAGAACAGCCCCGCCTCGAACACCAGCGAGGCGACAATGCCGAAGGTCGTCAGGATCGCCAGCAACGAGGCCGCGAGCAGGACCGCCAGCACGGCGCGCTCGACATGCGTGCGGGCCTGGAAGTCAGGCCGGACGCGGGTGAAGCCATAGGCCCCGCCGGCAAAAGCAGCGAGGAGCACGATGGCCGCGCCGATCAGGCTGAAGCGCGTCTGTGCTTCCCGGATGGGCTCGGCCAGGGCCTGTGCCTCGGGATTGAAGGCGACGGCGGAAGGATCGGCGGCGATGGCGTGCGCTTCGGCCAGGATCGAACCGGCCAGGAACGGATCGGCCGGCAGCGCCTGCGCCGCGGGGCTGGCAAGCACCACGCCCCCGACAAGCCCGGG
Source organism: Novosphingobium sp. HII-3 (assembly GCF_002916655.1). Classification (GTDB taxonomy): domain Bacteria; phylum Pseudomonadota; class Alphaproteobacteria; order Sphingomonadales; family Sphingomonadaceae; genus Novosphingobium; species Novosphingobium panipatense. The sequence goes on along the minus strand of NZ_PPSM01000014.1, from coordinate 376,106 downwards.
CATGATGGCCTGCCACACCCCCCAGACGAGAAGCGCCGGAACGAGGATCCACAGCGCGACATGCCAGCCGTGGTAGCCGGGCATCGAGTGCATCGACCCGCGGCCGGTGTAGAGCAGCCGCGCCCGGCCGCGCGCGGCGTACCAGCCGACGAGGCCAAGGCCGAGCACGGCCAGTAGAACTGCGGTGAGAATCATATCCGGCCGCCGGCCCTTTCCTGTGCCTGGGTTACTTCAGCCCTGCCGGGTCAAGCACCGCCATGGTGGCCACGACCTGCGCGTTCTTCGCGCGCACGTCCGCCGGCGATATGACCATGCCCTTCTTCTGGAGCAGCCCGTCCGGATCCCAGGACTTCGCCCACTCGGCGACATAGCCCTGCAGGCTCTTGATCGGGCCGAGGTGCTGCTTCTTCACGTAGATGTAGAGCGGACGGGCACCCGGATACGAGAAGTCCGAGATGGACGCGTAGGTCGGCATGATGTCGGACATGGGGATGCCCTTCAGGCTGTCCGGGTTCTCTTCGAGGAAGGAGAAGCCGAACACGCCGATCGCCTTGGGGTTCTGCGAGATCTTCTGGACAATCAGGTTGTCGTTCTCACCGGCGTCCACGTAGGCGCCGTCCTCGCGGATGTTGTGGCAGGTCGCCTCGTAGCGGTTCTTGTCCGTGTCCTTCAGCGCCTTGGTGGCGTCATCGGTTTTGCAGCCGGCTTCGAGGATCAGTTCCTTGAGGGCGTCACGCGTGCCGGAGGTCGAGGGCGGGCCGTAGACGAGGATCGGCTCGGCCGGCAGCGACGGGTTGACGTCCTTCCAGGTCTTGGCGGTGTTCGGCTTCCCGAACGGTGTGGCCGCGATCGCCTTATAGACGTCCAGAGGGGTCAGCTTGAAGCCCGGACCCTTCTTTGATTCGGCAAAGGCGATGCCGTCGATGCCGACCTGGATCTCGACGATCTCCTTGACGCCGTTCTTCTGGCACTCCTCGTACTCGGACTTCTTCATCCGGCGGGATGCGTTTTCGATGTCCGGATGCTGGGCGCCGACGCCCGCGCAAAACAGCTTCATGCCCGCGCCCGTGCCCGTCGCCTCGATGACCGGGGACTTGCCGCCCGATGCCCGCGCATAGCTTTCCGAAACGGCGGTGGCGAAGGGGTATACGGTCGACGAGCCGACGGCCCGCACGAAGTCGCGCGACGCTGCGGAGGATCCACCCGAACCACCGCAGGCACTGAGTGCACCGACGGAGACAGCGGCGAAGATGAAGGTCTTGAACGAACGCATTGGCAAACCCCTTGGGCTTTTATCTTGGGAGGGCCCCTATTAGGCTTCGATGACACTTCCATGACGAAGGCGTGACATTGCCGGGGCACCCCGCAAATAATCCCGCGCCGGGACAGCCGAACGCGGGCCGTAAGATCCTGCCTGGGCGGGTTTCCCCTACTCGACAGGGACATGCGTAGGACGCCGGGTGTACGTGCGGGCAGAAACGATGGCAAGCGTACTTGCAACGAATGCGACGAAGAGGTGCTCCTGAAAAAGAGCGGTTTCACCGCGTTCACAGTGTTTCGGGTTTGCTTCCGAAATGTTTCCCTTCGGCTCGGCCTCGCTGTAGGCACAAGCTCTGCACCCGACGGCCGGGGAGAGAAGGAAGTCTCGAAAGTGTCATTTCATCGTCATTTTCAGGTCATAGTAGCCCCTCGCGAGACATCCGAGCCGTTGCGAGAGACTTTCCGACCCATGCGCACTATCGTTGCCGGAGCTGCCGTAGCAGCCACCTTCATGGGGTTTCCCGCCTACGCCCAGTCGCCAGCGGAGCAATCGTCTTCCGGACAGCCGATGGGAGCGCAGGAGGCGGACGCCCTGCGCGCGGAGGTCCGCGCTCTGCGGGCACGACTCGAAGCGCTGGAAAGCCGTCTGGGCAGTGCAGCTCCGGCACAGGCCGCAGCCGCACCGGCTGACGATACGACCCCGCCGGACCCGTCGTCCCCCGCCCCCCCGCTTGCCTCTTCCGAAGAAGGAACCGGAGCGGCGGCCGGCGGAGGAAAGACCGCGAAGGAAGAGACGGCGATCGCCTGGAAGGGCAGCCCCAACTTCACGCAGGGCGACAAGGCTTTCAAGGTCAAGGGACGCATCCAGGCCGACGCCAATTATGTCTCCACGCCGGACAGCCTTGACGATCAGGGCCTTGGCTTCAGTACTGAGATGCGCCGCATCCGCCTGGGCGGCGAAGGCAAGCTTTCCAGCCAGTTCTCCTACAAGCTGGAACTGGAACTGTCGGACAACGCCGTCGATCTGGTCGACACCTTCGTGACCTTCAAGGACGGACCCTGGCAGGTCCAGCTGGGCAACCAGAATGCCTTCTGGTCGCTCGACGAACTCACCGGGGACACCACCGGCAGCGTCATGGAGCGCGCGGCCTTCACCGACGCCTTCAACTTCGAGCGCCGGCTCGGCATCGGCGCGCAGTACGGCAAGGGTGCGTGGCTGGCGCAGCTGGGCGTCTTTGCTGACGACATCGGCGCTCTCGCCAACAGCAGCGACGGCCCGGAAGGCGGCGACGAGAACAACAGCTACTCGATCGACGGACGCCTCGTCTACGCGCCGAAGATCGGCGACATCCAGGTCCACGTGGGCGGGTCGGCGCATTGGCGGCGGCTTGGTCGCCTCGCCGATGCGACCACCCGCTACCGCCAGCGGCCCTACGCCCACTCCACCAACACCCGCCTGATCGGGACGCCCGAGATGAATGTCAGCCGCGAGACGATGTACGGCGCGGAACTCGCCGCCATCGCAGGCCGCTGGCACGGAGCCGCGGAATTCTACAACCTCACCGCCAGCCGCGTCGGCCTGCCCTCCGTATCCTTCCAGGGTGCCTATGCCGAAGTCGGCTACTTCCTCACCAAGGGCGATACCCGCGGATACAAGGGCGGCATCTTCGCCGGCAACGACCCCGCCCGGCCGCTGGACGAGGGCGGCCCCGGCGCGATCCAGGTCAACCTGCGCTACGACTGGCTGGACCTGAACGACCGGGACATTCGCGGTGGCACGCAGAACGGCTACATCGTGGCGCTCATCTGGTCGCCGATCCAGTACCTGCGCTTCAACCTGAACTATGCCCTGCTGCAGTATACCGGCGCACGTGCGCTGCCTTCAGGCGATCGCAGCTATGACGCGAACGTGATCGGCACCCGCTTCGAACTGGACTTCTGATACGGGCTGCGGGGGCGGATCAGTCCTTGCGCAGGGGCAGCATCAGCGAGGCGGTAGTGCCCCGGCCCGGCCGGCTTTCCAGGTCGAAGCGCCCGCGATGGCGTTCGACGATGTGCTTGACGATGGACAGACCCAGCCCCGTACCGCCGACGGCGCGGCTGCGGCTGGTGTCCGCCCGATAGAACCGCTCCGTCACGCGCGGGAGGTGTTCGGGCGGGATGCCCTCGCCCTCGTCCCGCACGGTGACGAGCACCCAGCCGGTGCTCGCGGCTTCGACCGCGACTTCGACCGGGCCGTCCGGCCGCGCGTACTTGCGGGAATTGTCGATGAGGTTGCGCAGCACCTGGGACAGCTGCCCCCGGTCCCCCGCCACCAGCGCCTCCCGGCAGTTCTCCCGCACCGCCACTTTCGCGCCGTCGCGGAATTCGCCGGCAACCTCGTGCGCCAGGGCGACCATATCGACGGTGTCGGACGGCACCTCATGCTTGACCGCCTCGATCCGCGACAGCGACATGAGATCGGAGATCAGCGACTGCATCCGCTGCGCCTCGTGGCGGATCGTGCCGAGGAAGCGGTTGCGCAGCGCCTCGTCATTGCCGGCCTTGGGGTTCATCAGCGTCTCGCAATAGCCGATCACGCTGGCGAGCGGCGTACGCAGCTCATGGCTGGCATTGGCGACGAAATCGGCGTGGGACTTGGCCACGCTGATGCGCTCGGACAGATCGTAGAGGCTCACGAGACGTTCGTTGGGGCCGATGATCTTGCAGTCGACCTCCCACATCGACCCGCCGGTGGAGAGCCCCTTCACCTGTGCGCGACCGCCCTCCTGGCTCAGGATCGTGGCCACGGCGCGCGGTTCGCGTATGGCGATCCGCACGTCCTGCCCCACGATATGCGCGCCCAGCAGAGACTGCGCCGCCGCGTTGGCGAAGCGCACCTGCCCACGCGCGATCATCATCGCCGGGGTCTGCAGGTGTTCGAGGAGGTGCACGCCCTCGCTGTTCATCGGTTCTCTCTCGCTCTGGGCGTTGCCGTGGTGGCTGCGCGTCGCGTGACATGCTTCAGCGACACTGGTGTTGCAACATTCGTATTCACGCGGAGCGAAAAGACGCTCGGCAGCCACGTCTGGCGGCACGGCGGCGGCAAAATCATTGCATCCGCATCCAAGCAACCTAGCCTTGGCGCCGGGGGTTTGTTATGTGAAAACAGCGTGGGTCGCGTGCACTAGTGGACGAATACCACCGAACCTCTGGGTATATGCATCACGGCTGTGAGGAGGAGCGCAGCCGACCGATGGAAAGGCAACCGTGACGCAATTCACTTCCGATCGCCTGCTCCTTTTTGGCGCAACCGGCGATCTTTCGCGCAGAATGCTCCTCCCCTCGCTCTGTGCCCTGGACGCCGAAGGGCTCCTGGGCCAGGACGTCGAGATTATCGGCACAGCCCGTTCCGATTTCGACGATCAGGGCTTCCGCAACTTCGCGCGTGAAGCGCTTGAGCAGTTCCTGCCCGCCAGCCGGCGCGGCAGCATGGCTCAGTTCCTGAACCGGTTGACGTACCAGCCGCTCGACGCGAACGACGCCGACAGCTTCAAGGCTCTCGCACAGAAGGTCGGCACGCCCCGGGAGGGATTGTCGATCTTCCTCTCCACCGCGCCCAGCCTGTTCGAGCCCACCATCCAGGGCCTCGAAAAAAGCGGGCTGACCGGGGAAAAAGTCCGCATCGGGCTGGAAAAACCGCTCGGCGTGGACCTTGCCTCCAGCAAGGTCATCAACGACGCCGTCGCCCACGCCTTCCCTGAGGAGCGGATCTTCCGCATCGACCATTACCTCGGCAAGGAAACGGTCCAGAACCTCCTGGCGCTGCGCTTCGCTAACCTCATGTTCGAACCGCTGTGGAACGCCGCGCACATCGATCATGTGCAGATCACCGTTTCCGAAACGGTGGGCCTGGAATCGCGCGTCGCCTACTACGATGACAGCGGCGCCCTGCGCGACATGGTCCAGAACCACATGCTGCAGCTCCTCGCGCTTGTCGCCATGGAGCCGCCCGTCTCGTACAATGCGACCAGCATCCGCAACGAGAAGGTCAAGGTCCTTCACTCGCTGCGCAAGGTCCGCCCGGAAGAAACCGTGACGGGCCAGTACCGCGCGGGCGCGATCACGGGGCAGGCCGTGCCCGGCTACGACGAGGAACTGGGCAAGGATTCCAGCACGGAAACATTCGTCGCCATCAAGGCCTTCATCGACAACTGGCGCTGGCAGGGCGTGCCGTTCTACATGCGCACCGGCAAGCGCCTGCCCAAGCGCTCCACGGAGATCGTCGTTCAGTTTCGGAAGGTTCCGCACTCGATCTTCAACGGGCGCGGCGCCAAGACCGTGCCAAACCGGCTCGTCATCGGGATCCAGCCGGAAGAGAACATCACCCTTTCGCTAATGACAAAGGTGCCCGGGCTGGACCGCAACGGCTACGGCCTGCGCTCCACGCCGCTCGCCATCCTCACGCCTGACGCCTTCGCCGATCGCCAGCGCCGCATCGCCTACGAACGGCTGCTGCTCGACCTGATCGAGGGCGACCAGACCCTCTTCGTCCGCCGGGACGAAGTGGAAGCGCAGTGGGAATGGATCGATGCAATTCGTGCCGGCTGGGAGGAACACCAGCAGGAGCCCAGAACTTACACTGCGGGAAGCTGGGGTCCGTCGGCTGCGATTGCCCTTGCCGAACGCGATGGAGTGACCTGGCACGAGTGACCGCTCGTGCCCATGTCCAGTTTTGCATGTGCCAAGCCCGCATAGGGCACAATATAGCGATTGACACCGGTTACCATCCCCCTGCAGAGGCGGGACGGGAGCAAAGCCGGATGTCGCGAATGATCAGGAGCAGACCATGACCAACCTCCACCCGGTGGTCGCGCGCGTCACCGACCGCATCATCGAACGATCCAGGGACAGCCGCTCGCGCTATCTTGACATGATCGCCCGCGAGACCGACCGGCACTCCGATCGCAGCTTTCTTTCCTGCTCCAATCTTGCCCATGGCTTCGCCGCCGCTGGCGAGGACAAGGCGACGATCGCCGGCACCCGCGCGGTGAACATCGGCATCGTCACCGCCTACAACGACATGTTGAGCGCGCATCAGCCTTACGGCCGCTACCCTGAACAGATGAAGCTCTTCGCCCGGGAAGTCGGCGCGACCGCACAGGTGGCTGGCGGCGTCCCGGCCATGTGTGACGGCGTCACGCAGGGCTTCGACGGGATGGAACTGTCGCTGTTCAGCCGCGACGTCATCGCGCTGTCCACCTCCGTCGCGCTCAGCCACGCGATGTTCGACGGCATGGCGCTGCTCGGCATCTGTGACAAGATCGTGCCCGGCCTCGTCATCGGTGCGCTGCGCTTCGGCCATTTACCGGCGATCTTCGTTCCGGGCGGTCCGATGCCGACCGGCATCTCCAACAAGGAAAAGCAGAAGGTCCGCCAGCTCTACGCGGAAGGCAAGGTCGGCCGCGAGGAACTGCTGGCAAGCGAAAGCGCGAGCTATCACTCGCCCGGAACCTGCACCTTCTATGGCACTGCCAACTCCAACCAGATGATGATGGAGATGATGGGCCTGCACATACCCAACGCCGCCTTCGTCCCGCCCAACACGCCGCTGCGCACCGCGCTCACCCGCGCCGCCACGCAGCGGCTCGCCGCGATCACCCGCAAGGGTGAGGACTACCGCCCGATGGCGAGGGTGGTGGACGAAAAGGCGATCGTGAACGCCATCGCCGGCCTTCTTGCCACCGGCGGCTCCACGAATCATGCCATCCACCTGCCCGCGATGGCGCGGGCAGGCGGTATCCAGATCACCTGGGAGGATTTCGACGAGCTGTCTGCCGTGGTGCCGCTCATCACTCGCGCCTATCCGAATGGCGCGGGTGACGTGAACCACTTCCACGCGGCGGGCGGCATAGCCTGGGTCGTGCGCGAACTGCTTGGCGCGGGCCTGGCCCATGCCGACATCCTGACCGTGGCAGAAGGCGGCATGAGCGCCTACGCCGACGAACCCGTGCTGGTCGACGGCGAACTCGCGTGGACGCCGGCCCCGGCCGTAAGCGGTGACGACACGATGCTACGCCCGGTTTCCGCCCCGTTCCTGCCGGACGGCGGCATGCGCCTGGTTCAGGGCAATCTCGGCCGCAGCACCTTCAAGACCAGCGCGGTCGACAAGGAACGCTGGACCATAGAAGCGCCCTGCCGCGTGTTCAACGATCAGGAAGGCGTCGCCAAGGCTTTCAAGGCGGGCGAGCTTGATCGCGACGTCGTGGTGGTCGTCCGCTTCCAGGGCCCGCGCGCCAACGGGATGCCCGAACTGCACAAGCTGACGCCGCCGCTGGGCGTGCTGCAGGACCGGGGCCACAAGGTCGCGCTCGTCACGGACGGGCGCATGTCGGGCGCGTCCGGCAAGGTCCCCGCCGCCATCCACGTAACGCCGGAGGCGCTCGCCAACGGCCCGCTCGCCTACCTGCGCGACGGCGACATCGTCCGTCTCTCGGCCGAGGACGGCACCCTTTCCACCACCGCCGACCTGTCCACGCGCGACCCCGCACCGCCGCCGCCTCCCGCGTTCGGCACCGGGCGCGAGCTCTTCGCCATGTTCCGCCTCAACGCCTCCAGCGCCGAGCACGGCGGGTCCTCCATGCTGGAGGTCGCCGGCCTGTGAGCACTGAGATCGTCACCGTCGATATCGGCGGCACGCACGCACGCTTCGCCATCGCAACCATTGCCAACGATGGGCAGATCACGCTGGCCGAGCCTGCGACGCTGCACACCAAGGACCATGGCAGTTTCCAGCTGGCGTGGCAGGCCTTCCGGGATCTGCAGGGGGGCACCCTTCCTGAGGCGGTCGCCATGTCGGTTGCCGGCCCGGTCGGCGATGAAGTGATCCGCTTCACCAACAACCCCTGGATCCTGCGCCCGGCACGGATCCAGGAGATGCTCGGCCCCAGGCGTCAAACCGTCGTCAACGACTTCGAGGCGGTCGGCCACGCCGTTGCCACGGCGGATGAGGGCGACTTCCTCCACCTCACCGGCCCCGAAGGCGCGCTGCCCCCAACCGGTACACTGAGCGTGCTTGGCCCCGGCACGGGCCTTGGAGTGGCGCATCTCTACCGCGACGGTCGGGGCGGCTATCACGTCCAGGCGACCGAGGGCGGGCACATCGACTACGCGCCACTCGATGTCATCGAGGATGCCATCCTCGCCCGGCTGAGAAAGCGCCACAACCGCGTATCGGTGGAGCGCGTGGTCTCCGGCCCGGCCATCGTCGACATCTACGCAACGCTCGCCGCCATGGAGCACAAGGCAATCTACGAGAAGACCGACGTCGAGATCTGGACCGCCGGCATGTCGGGCGAGGACAGCCTTGCCGCCGCGGCGGTGGACCGTTTCTGCCTCGCTCTCGGCGCGGCGGCGGGCGACTACGCCCTCGCCCATGGCGCCAGCGGCGTCGTCATCGCCGGCGGGCTTGGCTACCGCATCCGCGAGACGATCTGCTCGTCCGGTTTCGCCGAGCGTTTCCGCGCCAAGGGTCGCTTCGCCGGCCTGATGGCCAGGATGCCCGTCAAGCTCATCACTCATCCGCAGCCGGGCCTCTTCGGCGCTGCGGCCGCCTTCGCCAGGGAGCATCTTCAGTAATGACCACGCAATCCGAAGCCGTCGAAAAGGTCATGCGCCTCGCCCCGGTCATCCCGGTGCTGGTGATCGAGGACATCGAGCATGCACGGCCGATCGCCGAAGCGCTTGTCGCCGGGGGGCTGCCCGCGCTGGAAGTGACGCTGCGCACAGACTGCGCGCTTGAGGCCATACGGGTAATGAAGCAGGTACCGGGCGCCGTCGTCGGCGCCGGCACGGTTCTCACGCCGGACGACCTCAAGCGCTCGGTCGACGCCGGAGCCGAGTTCATCGTCTCCCCCGGGCTGACGCCGAACCTCGCCGAAGCCGCCTACAAGTCCAAGATCCCTTTCCTGCCGGGCACCGCTAACGCCAGCGACATCATGTTCGCGCTCGAATGCGGGTTCGACCGGCTGAAGTTCTTCCCCGCCATGGCGGCGGGAGGCCCGTCGGCGCTCAAGGCCATTTCCGCTCCCCTCGCCGCCGCGAAATTCTGCCCGACGGGTGGCGTCACGCCGCAGAACGCGCCGGAATGGCTGGCGCTCGATGCCGTAATCTGCGTCGGCGGAAGCTGGATGGTTCCCAAGGGCAAGCCGGACGTGGCGCAGATCGAGGCCGCCGCTCGCGCTGCTGCGGGGCTGGCGCGCTGATGGGCGCCGGGGGGCAGCCGGCGCTGCGCACGGTGGACCAGCTGACGGCGCGCCTGCAGGAACTGCACAAGCTCACCGCGACCAGCCCGCTGTTCAACCCGGTGTTCCAGCTTGGCCTGGAACTGTCGCGGTTGCTGGAAGACGGCAGCATGGCCCTTGACGACATTGAAGCGCTTGTCGCCGAGATGGAGTGCGAGGGGCTGCGCGCCCGGGCCGCCCGGCTTGATCGGATTCTCGGCACCCTGCCTCTTGGGGAAAACGACAGGGCGCTGGACCAACTGGCGGACGAGGCCGGAGACGACGACGATTTCAACGCCTTCGCTGCCCGATGGCAGCGCCCGGCGGCGCATGTCGTCTTTACCGCGCACCCCACCTTCCTGCTGAGCGCCGCACAGAGCGAGGCGGTGGCGGTCTCTGCCTCCAGCGGGGACTTCAGTGACGCCTCGGTCTGCGCGGCCTCTTCCGGGCGTGACACGATCACCCTCGACTACGAGCACGCCGCCGCCATGGCCGCCCTCGCACGAGGCCAGAAGGCGCGTGACCGGATGAACGCCCGCCTGTTCGACAAGGCCGCCGCGCGCTGGCCGAAGCGCTGGAAGGGCCTCAGCCCGATGCCTGTGCGGTTCGCGCATTGGGTCGGCTACGACATGGACGGGCGCACGGACATCTCGTGGTCCACCTCGATCCGCTACCGGCTGGAAGAGAAGGCCCAGCGCCTCGAAGGCTATGCCATGGCGCTGGACAAGGCCGCGCCCGACATCGCGCAGCAGCTTGAGCGTGCCCACGCCCACACGGCCGAGCTGGCAAGTGCCTTCAGCCAGGATCTCACCGATCCCGACGCGCTGTCCGCCGCCGCGAACGGCCTGACCGCCGATCACGCGGACAAGATCGTCAGTCTCGAACCCATCATCGCCCGGCTTGAGGAAGAGGCCCGCCACGCCGATCAGGCGCAGGCCCGCGCCCTCCTCGTCACCGCCGCCGCGATGCGGGCTGATGGTCTTGGCATGGGCTGGATTCACTTCCGCGTGAACGCCTCCCAGCTTCAGAACGCGATCCGCCGCCGCATCGATCCGGACGGCAAGCTCAGCCTTGCCAGCCAAGCGGCGCTGGTGCGGATGCGTGAACTGCTTGCCGAAGTGAAGCCGCTCCGCTCCAACTTCGCCGCGCTCGCGATCGAGAATTCGACCGCCGTGCGCCAGTTCCTCGCGATGGCCCAGATCCTTGGCCATATCGACGGCGATGCGCCGATACGGATGCTCGTGGCCGAATGCGAAGAACCGACGACGGTGCTCGCCGCGCTCTACTTCGCCCGCATGTTCGGGATCGACGACAAGGTCGATGTGTCGCCGCTGTTCGAAACGGAAAGCGCGCTGGAACACGGCGGCCGCTTCCTCGACGCCGTGCTGGCTGAGCCGGCCTATCGTGACTATGCGCGCAAGCGAGGCCGCGTCTCGATCCAGACCGGCTTTTCCGACGCCGGCCGGTTCGTCGGCCAGGTGCCCGCCGCGCTCGCGATCGAGCGTCTGCAGGGCCGCCTCTCCGAAGCCATGGCCGCCAACGGCCTGTCGGACGTGGCCGCGCTGATCTTCAACACCGGCGGCGAATCGATGGGGCGCGGCTGCCATCCCTCCAGCATCGACGACCGGTTCCACTGGCAGATGTCGCCATGGGCTCGCCGGCGCTTCCTGCGCGCAGGCATCCGGCTGGAGCCGGAAGTCAGCTTCCAGGGTGGCGACGGCTACCTTTGGTTCGGCTCGGACGAACTTGCGCTGGCAACGCTCACCCGCATGGCCGAACGCCCGCTGTGGGAAGCGGATGTCGATGCACCCACGGACCTGTTCTACCGCCGCACCGATCTCAGCCTCGATTTCTACCGCGCCATCCGCGCGGTCCAGCACCAGCATCTTGAAAGCGCGACTTACAGCCGCGCAATAACCGCGTTCGGGCTGGGCCTGCTCAACGACACCGGCAGCCGCAAATCGCGGCGCCAGTCGGATCTCGCGTCCGACCGCACGATGAGCCTGAGGCAGATCCGCGCCATTCCGCACAACGCCATCCTCCAGCAGCTTGGCTACCCCGTGAACGTCATTGCCGGCATCGGCACGGCGGCGGACGGCAACCGCGAGGAAATCGCGGCGCTGCTGCGGGAAAGCGCGCGCGGGCGGCAGATCGTGCGCCTTGCCCGCGCCGCCAACGCCCTCGCCTCGATCAAGACTGTCTCGGCCTATGGCGAGCTGTTCAATTCGGCATACTGGGCCAGCCGCCCCTATCGCGGTGGGGAGGAGACCATCGCCGACGCCTGCCTCAAGCTGGCCGAATACCTCACCAAGGACGACCGGACCGGGGTCTACCGCCGCCTCGCCTCAAGGCTTCGCGTCGATGCCTTGAAGCTGCACCGGCTGCTCGAACTCATCCCGGACGAAGCACCCCTGAAGGACCGGGAGCACACGCGCCGGTCGCTCGGCGTGTTGCAGGCGCTGCGGATTGCGCTGTTCCAGCACATGTTCCTGCGCGCGGTCATGGTGCCACAGTTCAGCCGCGCCAACGACATCAGCCGGGAGGACGTGCTGGAGATGTTCTTCACCCTGCGGGTGGAGGACGGGCTGGCGCAACTGCGCCGCGCCTTTCCGGTGCATTTCCCATCGATCAACGATTTCGCGGTGGACGCGCCGAGCGACTACCCGGATTCAAGCGCGACGGGGTACGCACAGATCCACAAGGACTTCATCGATCCCATAGCGCGGTCCTATGCGCTGTCCCTGCGGATCACCACGGCGCTGGCGAACGAGTTCGGCGCTCACGGCTGAGTTGGCGGCGCAGCCTGTCGCGGCGGGAGCTTTGGCCCGTCAGCGGCGGGCGGCGTGCAGTTCGGCGCTGAGGGTCGCCACAAGCTGGGCGGCGGGCATGGCGCGGGCCAGCGGCGCACCCTGTCCGGCCCAGTGCGCGCCGAAACCATGCTCGCCTTTCGCCTTGGCGGCGGCGTTGAGCGCCTTGCCCGCATCGTAGGCGATGGGATAGTCCGGTGGCCGCCGCTCCCCCACCCGCGCGGAAAGCGCGGTGAAGCGGTTTGCCAGCGCCCGGGCGGGTCGGCCGGAGACAAGCTGCGTCAGTGTCGTCTCGTAAGCGCCCGGCCCCATCAGGGCCGCGCGGTACGATTCGTCGGCAGCCGATTCCGGACAGGCGACGAAGGCGGTGCCGAGTTGTGCGGCAGCCGCGCCCAGGTCCAGTGCCGCCGCGATGCCCGCACCGTCCATGATCCCGCCCGCCGCGATGACGGGAAGCCCGGTTTCACGGACAAGCAGCCGCGTCAGCGCCACGGTGCCAAGCTGCGGGTCTGTTGCCGCGGGATCGAACATGCCACGGTGGCCGCCCGCCTCGATACCCTGCGCGATGATTCCGTCCAGCCCCGCCGCCTCGATCGCCCGTGCCTCGGCAAGGTTGGTGGCGGTGGCGAGGAGGAGCACGCCGCGTTCGTGCAGGGCGGACACAGCCTCCGCGTCCGGCAGGCCGAAATGGAAGCTGGCCACGGCGGGCGCCGCCTCGACGACGAGAGCCAGCAGTTCGGCATCTTCGGCCAGACTCGCGTACGGCGACTGCAGGGCGGCGGGCGGCTCGACCCCGAATTCCACGAAGAGGGAGCGCAGCCAGTCCAGCCAGCCCGCCTCCCGTTCCGGATCCGCCACCGGAGCCTGATGGACGAAGAGGTTGAGGTTGAAGGGCCGCGTGGTACGGGCCCGCAGTTCGTCGATGGCTACACGGGCATCGGCCGCGTTGCCTGCCCCCAGGGCGATTGAACCGAGCGCTCCCGCGTTGGAGACTTCGGCCGCCAGAAGCGGCGTGCTCGTGCCTGCCATCGGGGCCTGTATCAGGGGCAGGTCCAGGCCAAGCCGCTCCAGCATCGGGATCACTCCATCAGGCCCAGCAGGCCGTCGATCTCGCAGGTTGCAAAGCCCACGGTGCTATCGGAAATGCCATAGGGGATCAGCAGCCGCTCACCCACCTTCAGCGCGCCGCACGTATAGATCACGTTGGGCACATAGCCGGACCTGTCGGCATTCTCAGCCGTGAGCACAGGTTCGGTGGTGCGGGCCAGGACCTTGCTCGGGTCGTCCCGGTCCAGCAGGGCGCATCCTAGCGAATACTTGCGCATCGCCCCCACGCCGTGCGTGAACAGGAGCCAGCCCTCGTCGATCAGGATCGGGCTGCCGCAGTTGCCGATCTGGATGAACTCCCAGGGAAATTTCGGCTCCATCAGCAGGATGCCGTCGTCATCCCAGACGTTGAGCTGGTCCGAACGCAGGAGGAACAGGTTCTTGCCGTCCTGCCGCCCGACCATGGTGTAGCGCCCGTCGATCTTCTCCGGAAACAGGGCCATGCCCTTGTTGCGTCCCGCCTTGCCGAGGATCGGCTCCAGATCGAAGCGGCGGAAATCCCGCGTGCGCAGGAGTTCGGAACGGATCGAACTGCCGGAATAGGCGGTGTACGTGCCGACCCACTCGTAATCGCCCCCGCCATGGTCGAAGCGCACCAGCCGCAGGTCTTCCAGTCCGCCGCGCTGCTGCTCGGTAATGGGGAAGATGACGGTGTTCGATAGACTGGAGTCCGCATGGCGATGCACCGATACGCAGCAATCGGCGTCGACCAGTTCCTCCTCGTCCAACTCGACCGACGTCGCGAAGGCGGCTTGGGGCCAGAGGCGGAAATCGCCGTCGCACTCCGCGATACCTTCGCGAAAAGCGATGGAACTGATGTGCCCCTCGCCCACTGCCCGCAGCGACATGATGAAGCGCACGCAATCGTCCTGCAGACCGGACTGGTCCGGCGAAGGGACGATCGAGGGATTCATCAGTGCCGCCGCCGCGAACGTGTATTCGTGGCAGAAGTACGAACCGATCAGCCGCTGCTTCGTCTCCGAGTAGTCTGCCGGATCGAGCGCGAGATTTGCCGCCACTTCCTTGAAGCGTTCGGCAAAGATGCACTCCGTCTGCCAGTGTCTCTCCTTGAAGTCGGCAAGGACACGCGCATACTCGAGCCGCGCACGCTCCTCACTGAGCGCCGCCACGTCCAGGACCAGCCGCATGGCGCGACCGTCACGGGCGTTCTTTGCCTGCCAGCCCAGGTGGAACGGGCGGATGACCACTCGTGAGGGGTCAGCGTGCAGGCGCGTGTCGAATATGCGTAGCGGTTCAGACCAGGCGTTTTCGGGCCGGTTCAAACAGTCCTCCTTCCCCTGGGCGGGGCGTCGATGACGTGACCAGTTCCATGAGCGCATAATGCGACAACTGGAAGGCCAGGATCGATTCCGCGCCACAATTCGTGTTGGCGCCACGCGGGGTCACGCCGTCGCGGCAGCGGCCCGTGGCGAGGTCGGCGAGCACGACCCCGCGATCGTTGCCGCCGAAGAACCAGCGCCAGGCGATCATCGCATGCTTGCGCCAGAAGGCGCCGCTAGTCGCGCGCCAGGCGGTGCGGGCTGCCTCCACCGCCGCCTGCGCCTCAAGCGGCTGCTGGTCGAACGGCAGGTAGCTGTGCGCCTTGTGGAAGCTTTCCGATCCGATCGGGCGGAACTGGCCCCGTGCCGAAACCTGCTGCGCACAGATCCACTGCAGGGTTTCAAGTCCTGCACCGATCCAGTGCTCCTGCTCCATGGCGATGCCCGCTTCGATCAGCGCCTGGGACAGGCGCGGGTTGTCGTAGCCGAGCACGGCCTCGAACCAGGCCCAGTCGGGACGGCGCCCTTCACCCAGAAGGCGCATCAGGAAGTCGCCGCCGCGTTCAACCAGCGCGCGCGATGCGGCATGGGCCGGGTCGCGGCGCAACACCGCGCAGGCGCCCAGCATGGCGAAGGCGGTGGCGCGGGGGGAACCGAGGGCACCGACAGCCTGAATGACATCGTCGTACAGGCCCTGCGCCCAATCCGCGAGGCCGGGGTCGCGGGACAGCTCGATCGTTTGCCCGAGAGCCCAGACCGCGCGGCCGTTCGAATCTTCCGACCCCTCGTCCTCGCACCAGCTGCGGTCGAAACGCATGAAGTTGCGGAAGCGCTTCAGGTCCGGATTCCACGCGGACTGGATGAAAGCGGCGTAGGCCAGGCTCCACTTCATCCTCTCGCCAACCGAGATGCCCTCGGCCACGTTCATCAGCATGAGCGCACGCGCGTTGTCGTCCAGGCAGTAGCCGTGGCGGCGATCCGGCACGACGCCCACGGAATGCTGGAGCATGCCCGTGGCATCGCTCATCGCCAGAACGGCGGACAGCCCGGGGATTGCCGTCACCGGCGGCACGACCGGTTCAGGTGCCACGGCCTTGGTCACCAGCTGGGCCGACGCGCTGGCGAACCGCGGCCAGATCGTTTCGCGGCCCCGCGCATAGGCGCGGCGCTGCATCGCCGTCATAGCTTCCGGATCATCGAGCAGGGTAATGACAGCCTGCGCGATCGTGTCGCTGGAGTTCGGCTCGATCAGAAGGCCGGCGTCGCCGGCCAGCAGTTCGCGCGCATGGACGTAAGGGGTGGAAATCACCGCCTTGCCCAGGGCAACGGCATAGCTCAACGTACCCGAAGTCGCCTGCTGCAGGCCCGGATAGGGCGTGAGATAGATGTCGGATGCTTCCAGCTGGTCCAGCAGTTCGTCCGTCTGGAGGAACCGGTTCTCCCAGCCGACATGATCCGCGACGCCAAGCTCGCGCGCCAGCGCTTCGAGGCTTTCGCGGTAGGCTTCACCTTCCGCAGCCACCAGGTTCGGGTGAGTGGCGCCGACAATGCGATAAAGCACCTCCGGGTGGCGGGCGACGATCTTCGGAAGTGCCCGGATCGCGTGCTCCAGGCCCTTGCCTGGACCGATCAGGCCAAAGCTCATGAGAACCTTGCGCCCTTCCAGCCCGAAGCGCGCCTTGAACTCGTCCTGCCGGCCGAAAGGACGATCGGGAGCGCCATGCTCGATCACTTCGATGAGGCCTGGGCCCGCCTCGTAATGCGAGATCAGCAGGTCGCGGGCGCGGCTGGACATCACCATGATCCGCGAGGCGCGGGTGATGAGGTGCCGCATGATCGCGCGCTGCCGCTCCGACGGCTCGCTCAGGACAGTATGCAGGGTCAGCACCAGCGGCGCGGCGAGGCGGTCCACGAAGTGGGTGACCATCTCGCCATCGGGGCCGCCGAAGATGCCGTACTCATGCTGGAGCCAGACCGCATCGACACCAGCCTCGTTGATGCGGCGCGCGGCGCGGGAATAAGCTTCGGGATCGTCACAGACGATGGTGCTCGCGACGCCCTCGTAGCTCAGGGGCCGGCGCGGATCGTCAAGCGCGTGGACATCGACCGTAATCTCGGGGTGGTAGGCCCCGAGCTTCTCGAAGATGTCGGTCGTGAACGTCGCTATGCCGCACTTGCGCGGAGCGAAGTTTCCAATGAGCGCGAGGCGCATGCCACGCTTGGGCGTTGCGCCGGTCGCCTCGAAGATCGAGTGGACCTCCGCCACCTCGCGGCCGAATTCGAAATCCTGAGAAAGCGGCAAGTTAGCCATTCGAACACCGTGAACGAGGGATGAACTGTTGCACGGACAATTCCCCGGTGCCGATTCGGTTTCCCGCAAGTGCGTAAAAAAGGGCAGGATGTTACCCAGAACGGTTCTGTGGAGGCCGGCTCCCCTGAGAACGCCCTTTGCCGCGCGTGCTTCCAGCCCACGGCCTTTGACTGAAACAGCAGGGAGTCGCGGCGGTTCCATCGCATTGGACAACGTCCGATCCGTTTCCTATGTTGCCCTTCACAGCAATAAATGAACAGAGAGGGGACACATGGCTCCTGCACCGCGCGACGACGACACCCGCGCCACGATCGAACGCCTCACCGCTTGCCTGGCCGGGCCGGAGCAGGCGGCCTGGGCCGTGCGCGCCCTTGCCATTGATTCTGCGATACCCGGCGCGGGACCGGGCCGGGTAAGCCGGGCGCAGGTGGCGATGGCCCTTAACGCAGCGCTGTTCCTCGACCTGCTGCAGCGAGTGCCGACTGCGGCGCGCTATGTCGGCCGAATGCGGGCGGCGGGCGAGCCGATCGTCTTCGATCACGGCGCCTTGCGCACGATAGACGGCAGCACGGGGGGCCTGCCGCCCGGACACGGCGCCTTCGGGCGCTTCCTCGAACCGCTGGGCTACGAAGTGCGCGGGCTTTACCCCCTGCCCGCGCTTACGATGACGGGTCGGGCCTACGTACACGCCGATCTGCCCGCCTCCATCCCACAGTTCTTCGTCTCGGAACTGCACGTCGACCAGCTGGCCGCCCCCGCGCAGACCGCGGCCGAAGCGATCTTCGGACAGTCCGCCGATCCCCTGGGGGAAGCGGAATGGGCTGCGATCGACGCCATCGGTCGCGACGGCGACTGTTCGCTGGACGATGCGGAAACGATCCTGCGCGGTGCCATGCGCGCGTTCGATCGGCAGCATCCGGTGCCTGCGCTCGCCGATTACGAACGACTCCTGGAACATAGCCGCGAAGGCGGATGGATCGCCACCGAGGGCAACGCCTTCAACCACGCGACCACGCGCGTGCCGGACGTGGACGCCCATGCCGAGGCGCTGAAGGCGGACGGCTACCCGTTGAAGCCGACTGTCGAGGTCTCCCGCAACGGCCGGGTGCGCCAGACGGCCGTCCTTGCCGATAAAGTGGCGCGCCGGTTCCGCCTGCCCGATGGCGGCGAGACCGTCCGCGACGTGCCGGGCTCGTTCTACGAATTCATCTCCCGCGATGTCGATCCCGACACCGGCCTGCTCGATCTCACGTTCGACAGCGGCAATGCGACGGGTATCTTTGCAGTCACGAGGGCCAAGGCATGAGCACGCTCCAGTCGTTCGATCCCGCAGACGGTTCGCTGGTCTGGGAGGGCGAGATCGCTGACGCGAACGCGGTGGCGGCCGCCCTCCTGCGCGCCCGCCGGGCCTTTGCCGCGTGGGGCGCCTTGCCCATCGCGGCGCGGGTGGAAGTGGTCGAACGCTACCGCGCCACGCTGGAGGAGCGCAAGGACGCCCTTGCACAGACGATTGCGCGCGAGACTGGCAAGCCGCTCTGGGAAGCGCGCGGCGAAGTCGCGTCCATGATCGGCAAGGTGGGCCTCTCGATCAAGGCCCAGGCGGAGCGCGCCGGCGAACAGCGCAGCGACATGCCGTTCGGCCAGGCGGTGCTGCGCCACCGGCCGCATGGCGTGATGGCCGTGCTCGGCCCGTTCAACTTCCCCGGCCACCTGCCCAACGGCCACATCGTCCCCGCCCTGCTGGCAGGCAACACGGTGGTGTTCAAGCCTTCGGAAATGACACCGGCCACGGGCGCCGCCATGGCCGACTGCTGGGCCGAAGCGCTGGTCGATCATCCCCACGTCTTCCAGTGCATACAGGGCGCCCGGGCTACCGGAGAGGCACTGATCGGCGGGCACATCGATGGCCTGCTGTTCACCGGCTCGGCAGCTGCGGGCGCGCACTTCCGCCGCGTCTTCGCGGATCGGCCCGACGTCATCCTCGCGCTTGAACTCGGCGGCAACAACCCGCTCGTCGCCTGGGACGCCGCCGACGTGGAGGAGGCCGCCTCGGTTGTCGTGCAGTCGGCCTTCATCACCACCGGCCAGCGCTGTTCCTGTGCGCGGCGCCTCATCGTGCCCGACACCGCGTTCGGCGAGGCGCTGGTGCAGGCTGTCGCCGCCCTTGCCGACCGGCTCGTCATAGGCGCGTGGAACGAGACGCCCGAGCCCTGGATCGGTCCCCTGATCCACGAAGGCGCGGCAGCCAACGCCCGGGCCTGCTTCGACGATCTCGCCGGACGCGGCGCCCGCGTGATCCGCCCCTTCACCGGGATCGAGGGCCGTTCCGCCGCGTTCGTCACTCCCGGAATGCTCGACGTGACCGGCGTGTTCGTGCCCGATGAGGAAATCTTCGCGCCCATCCTCCAGGTCAGCCGCGTGCCCGATTTCGCCGCCGCCATGGAGGCGGCGAACAACACCCGCTTCGGCCTTTCCGCCGGGCTTATCAGCGGCGACGATGCGCTGTGGGAGCGCTTCCTCGTCGAATGCCGGGCGGGCGTCGTCAACCGCAACCGGCCGACTACCGGCGCCGCCGGGTCCATGCCGTTCGGAGGTCTGGGGGAGAGCGGCAACCACCGTCCCAGCGCCTACTACGCCGCCGATTACTGCGCGTACCCGGTCGCCAGCTTCGAGGCACCCGATGCCTCCGGTAACGCCGGCGCCCTCGGCGGCAGACTGAAGCCGTGAGCGCGCTCTCCGTCGAGGAGCTGGACCTGCTCGCGCCGATCGAGCGCGAAGCGATCCTCGATCGCACACTCGACTGGGCTGCGATCAACAGCGGCACTGGCAACCTGGCCGGGCTTGCCGCCATGGCCGATCGCCTCGCCGAAGCTTTCGCGGCCTTGCCCGGAGACATCCGGTTCGTGGATCCCGCGCCTGTCGAAAAGGTCGACGCGGAAGGCAAACTTCGCGAGGTGGGCCACGGCCGCCATCTTCTCCTGTCAGTCCGTCCGGAGGCGGAGCGGCGTGTCCTCCTCACCGGGCACATGGATACGGTCTATGCACGCGAGCACCCGTTCCAGACCTGCAGCTGGATCGACGCAGACCGGCTGAACGGCCCCGGGACGGCGGACATGAAAGGTGGTCTTTCACTGATGCTGGCAGGGCTTGTTGCCTACGAGCAGACAGCTCCCTCGCTCGGCTACGACGTGCTCATCAACAGCGACGAGGAGACAGGCTCGCTGTCCTCCGCCGCGTTGATCGCGCAGCGCGCACAAGGCAAGCTGGCGGCGCTCACTTACGAGCCGGGGCTGCCGGACGGCTCCATGGCCCGGGCGCGGCCCGGTTCCGGCAATTACGCCGCCGTCATCACCGGCCGCTCCGCGCATGCCGGGCGCAACCCGCAGGACGGCCGCAACGCCATCCTCGCGGCGAGCGAGCTGGCCCTGCGGCTCGCTGCTGGGATACGGGAGGGCCTCACCATCAATCCGGCCCGTATCGAGGGCGGCGCGCCGAACAACACGGTGCCTGACCTCGCGATCCTGCACTTCAACCTTCGCCCGCGTTCTCCCGAACTGGCCGAAATCGCCCGCGCTCTTGTCGATGAAGCCGTGGCGCACGCAAGCGTCACGCACGATGTGCAGATCCACCTTCACGGCCAGATCTCGCGACCGCCCAAGCCGATCACGCCGCAGACAGAGGCCCTGTTCACCCTCGTCGGCAAGGCTGCCGCAGACCTAGGCCAGCTGGGCGACGAACCGATGCGCTGGCAGGATACCGGCGGCGTGTGCGACGGCAACAACATCGCCGCCTGCGGGGTCCCTGTGCTGGACACGATGGGGGCGCTGGGCGGCGCGATTCATTCGCCGCAGGAGTTCATGATCGCCAGTTCGCTTGATGCGCGCGCCCGCCTCACGGCCCTCGTCCTGCACCGCCTCGACCGGAACGGAGTACACGCTTGACCTTTCTTCTGCGCACCGCCCGCGAGGGTGACATCGAGGCGCTCTACCGCATGGCCAAGGGCACGGGCGGCGGCTTCACCAACCTGCCGCCGGACCGGCCCACGCTGAAGGGCAAGCTGGAACGCGCCGCCCGCAGCTTCGCGCGCGACGACGGCGAGATCGGCAACGACCTGTTCGTGTTCATCCTCGAGGACACACGGGCCGGAAAGGTGCGCGGCACCTGTCAGGCGTTCTCGCAGGTCGGCACGGAGCTGCCGTTCTATTCCTACCGCATCGGCCGCATCACCCAGCATTCCAAGGAGCTTGACCGCACCTTCCGAGCGGAGATGCTGACGCTCTCCACCGATCTTGACGGTGCCAGCGAAGTGGGCGGGCTGTACCTCGACGCCACCGAGCGTTCAGCGGGCGTCGGCAAGCTGCTTGCGCGCAGCCGCTACCTGTTCATCGCCATGCATCGCGCGCGGTTTGCCGACACCACCCTGGCCGAACTGCGCGGCGCGATCGACGATGCCGGCAACTCGCCGTTCTGGGACGGGCTTGCCGGGCGCTTCTTCGACATGAGTTTCCGCGATGCGGACGAGTTCAACGGGCGGCACGGCAACCAGTTCATCGCCGATCTCATGCCCAAGCACCCGATCTATACCGCCCTGCTTTCCGAGGCCGCGCGGCAGGTCATGGGCCAGCCGCACTACTCCGGCCGCCCGGCGATGCGCATGCTGGAGAGCGAGGGGTTCGCCTTCCAGAACTACATCGACATCTTCGACGGTGGCCCGACCATGATCGCGCGGACGGACCAGATCCGCACGGTGCAGGAGGCGCGCACGCAAGAGGTCACCCGCCTGCTGCCCGCCCCGGAGAGTGAGCCCACGCACCTGATCGCCTCGGGCCGGCTGGCCGACTTCCGCGCCTGCCTCGGCTGTGTCGGTGCGGACGGCACGCTGGACGAGGCCGCCGCCACGCTGCTGGGCGTAAGCACCGGCGACAGCATCACTTACGCTCCGGCCTGAGGGATCCCATGCGCACCGAGATCAATTTCGACGGCATCGTCGGCCCCAGTCACAACTACGCGGGGCTGAGCCTCGGCAACCTCGCGTCCACGCGCAACTTTGGCAAGGTGTCGGCCCCGCGCGCCGCCGCCCTGCAGGGCATCGCCAAGATGCGCGCGAACCTGGAACGCGGTCTGGTGCAGGGTTTCTTCCTGCCGCAGCGCCGCCCGGACGCGGGTTGGTTGCGCCGGCTCGGCACCACCATGGAGGATGCCGCCCCCGGCCTGCGGGCCAACGCTTTCTCCGCGTCCTCCATGTGGGCGGCGAACGCGGCCACCGTCTCTCCCGCCCCGGATACCGCAGACGGGCGGTGCCACCTGACGGTCGCCAACCTTGTGACGATGCCGCACCGCAGCCATGAGTGGCGAGAGACGCTGGCGCAGCTTCGCCTCGCCTTCGCCGACGAGCGGCACTTTGCAGTTCATGAACCCGTGCCCCCACCGTTCGGGGACGAGGGCGCGGCCAATCACATGCGCCTGTGCGCGCATCACGATGCGCCCGGCGTCGAGGTTTTCGTCTACGGCGTCGCAGGCGGTCCCTTCCCCGCGCGCCAGCACCGCGAGGCGAGCGAGGCCGTCGCCCGCCGGCACGGCCTTGCCCCCGAACGCACGGTCTTCGCTCGCCAGTCGGACGAAGCCATCGCCGCCGGCGCCTTTCACAACGATGTCGTGGCCGTCGCCAACGAACGGGTGCTGTTCACCCATGAACTCGCATTTGCCGAGCGTGACGCCCTGTACGGCAGCCTGCGCGACAAGCTGCCGGAGATCGAGATCGTCGAGGTCCCGGCCCGCGCGGTCAGCCTCGCGGACGCGATCCGCTCCTACCTGTTCAACGCGCAGCTGGTGACGCTGCCATCCGGAGAGGCCGCGCTGGTGCTCCCCGGCGAGGCGCAGGAGACGCCCGCTGTCTGGAGCTGGCTTGAGGCCCACGTGGCGGGCAACGGCCCCATCCGCCACCTCTTCGTCCACGATCTGCGCGAAAGCATGGCGAACGGCGGCGGCCCGGCCTGCCTGCGCCTGCGGGTGGTAGCCGACCCGGGGACCATAGATCCCCGCTTCCTCGCCACGCCGGACAGGCTCGACCGCATTGAGGCGCTGGTGGCCCGCCTCTGGCCGGAGCAGATTGCGGTGGAAGACATCGGCAGCCCGGCGCTTTGGGCAGACTGCCTGGCCGCGCGGGCCGCACTCTGCGCCGAACTTGGGTTAGACGAACTGGACCGTCCCGCCTTCTGAGCGCTTTTCGCACGCGCTCTTCGCGCATTTGCATTGGTTCTTGAGACATGGCGCCACATATCGAAGACATGGAAATTTCTACCCGCCCCCGACTTCCCGATCCGATCCGCGCTGTCATCTTCGACATGGACGGCACGCTGATCGACACTGAAGCCACCCAGCACCGCATCTATGCGAAAACGGCCGAACAGATCGGCTGGCCGCTTTCGGAAGACGTTCTCTCCGCGATGGTGGGCATCAACCGCGATGCGAACGAGAGGATGCTGGCCGAACGCCTCGGTCCGGAGTTCCCCCTCGCGCGCTTCTATACCGAGGCGGGCGTGCTGTTCGAAGCGGCGGTGGATGCAGGCATTCCGCTGCGCCCCGGCGCCCTCATGATCCTCGACCATTTCCGCGAGGCCGGAGTGCCGCTGGCGCTGAACACATCGACGATGGGGACTCTGGCGCAGCGGCGGCTGAAGAAGGCAGGGCTGCTGGACTACTTCGACGTGATCGTCACGCGCAGCGACGTGACGCATCCCAAGCCGCACCCGGAGCCTTATCTGCTCGCGGCCGAGCGTCTCGGCATGGCGCCGGCGGACTGCGTGGCGGTGGAGGACAGCTATGCCGGCGTGCGCTCCGCAATCGCAGCGGGCATCGCAACGGTCATGGTGCCCGACCTTCTGCCCGCGACGGAGGAGATGACACTGGCGGGGGCGACGGTCCTGCCCAGCCTTTCCGCCCTGCGCGATCTTCTGCTCGCCGACACGGCAAGCTGACTTTTCCCCCGGATCAGGACGAAGGCGCGGCGGCTTCGGGCTGGTGGTCCGGATGCGCGGCGAGGAATTCGGGCAGGTCACGGCACGCGGCCTCGATCCGCGTGATCCGGGGGTAGTCGCCAAGATCGAAGGCGAAGCGCCGCGCGTTGTAGAGCTGGGGCAGCAGGACGCATTCGAAGTAGCCGGGAGCCTCGAACAGGAACTCGCCGGTGTCGCGTTGCCTCAGCCGCGCCTCCACGCCCTGCAGCGTCTTTTCGAGCCAGCGATGATACCAGCGGTCCACCTCCGCCTGCGAATGCCCGAGGTCATGCCTGAGGTATTGGAGCA
This sequence comes from Novosphingobium sp. HII-3, assembly GCF_002916655.1. GTDB lineage: Bacteria > Pseudomonadota > Alphaproteobacteria > Sphingomonadales > Sphingomonadaceae > Novosphingobium > Novosphingobium panipatense. The sequence goes on along the minus strand of NZ_PPSM01000014.1, from coordinate 351,776 downwards.
CCGGCAGGTTCAGCGGCGCGTGGAGTTCGGTCGCGATGGCCATGCCGAGTTCACGGGCGACGAACCGCGCCTCGATGTCCGAGGGCAGCAAGGGTCGCTGCGGGTAGCGCTCGTCCAACCATTCGAGAACGGCCATCGACTGTGCCCGCGCATGGCCGTCCGCTTCCAGCACAGGGACGCCCGCGAAGGGGTTGAGCGTCCGGTAGCTCTCGCTCCGCTGCTCGGCAGCGAGCAGGTTCACGGGGACAAGCTCGTAATTCAGCCCCTTGAGTTTGAGCGCGATGCGCAGCCGGTACGTGGTGGAGCTTCGCCAGTAGCCGTGAAGGCGAAGGGGCGTAGCCATCGCGGTCAGCTTTCCGCCGCGATCTTCTCGTGCAGCCAGGCCGCATGACGCGGCGCCTTGCGGGTGCGCGCCCATTCGTCGAGCATGTCGTCCGCAACCGCGCGCAGGCTTTCCATCTGATCCGCCGTGCCGAACTGCCAGGCGAGTTCAAGGCGGTGCCCGTTCGGATCGAAGAAGTAGATCGACTTGAAGACGCCGTGATGCGTCGGGCCGATGACATCCAGCCCGGCGGCCTCGGCCCTCGTCTTGGCGGCAAGCAGGTCGGCTTCGCTGTCCACCTTGAAGGCGATGTGCTGCACCCAGGCCGGGGTTGCCTCATCCCGTCCCATCTCGGGCGCGTTCGGCAGTTCGAAGAAGGCAAGCACGTTGCCGCCTCCGCAGTCGAGGAAGACGTGCATGTAGGGGTCGGGCGCCCCCGTGGAAGGCACCGTGTCCTCTGCGATCGCCAGCATGAAATCCATGCCCATGACGTCGCGGTAAAAATCCACCGTCTGCTTGGCGTCGCGGCAGCGGTACGCCACGTGATGGATGCCGCCGAGTGTGGGGGCCTTGCCTTGCGTCATCGTCTCTCTCCCGGGAAGTTGCGGGCGGATCTGCGTGGACCCGCCCGGCTCTCCCAAACCTCGTTTCGGCGAGCGGCCTTATTCGGCCGGCTCATCCACCTTCAGCACGCCGCGACGGATCTGGTCGCGCTCCATGCTTTCGAACAGCGCCTTGAAGTTCCCGTTCCCGAAGCCGTCGTCGCCGCGGCGCTCGATGAATTCGAAGAACACCGGGCCGACCCGCGCCTCGGCGAAGATCTGCAGCAGCAGGCGCGGCTGTCCGCCGTCCGTGGTCCCGTCGAGCAGGATGCCCCGGCTCTTGAGCGCTTCGGTCGGCTGGCCGTGCCCGGGAAGGCGTTCCTCCAGCATTTCGTAATACGTTTCCGGGGGCGCGGTCATGAACGGCACGCCGAGCGCCTTGAGCTTGTCCCATGCGCCGATGAGATCGTCGCAGATGAGGGCGATGTGCTGGATTCCCTCGCCGTTGAAGGCCCGGAGGAACTCGTCGATCTGGCCCTTGCCGCCCTCGGCCTCTTCGTTGAGCGGGATGCGGATCCTGCCGTCGGGGGCGGTGAGCGCGCGGCTGGTGAGGCCGGTGTATTCGCCCTTGATGTCGAAGTAGCGGATCTCGCGGAAGTTGAAGAGCTTCTCGTAGTAGTCCGCCCAATAGGCCATGCGCCCGCCGTAGACGTTGTGCGTCAGGTGGTCGATGTCCGTGAATCCGGCACCCTTGGGATGACGATCGACGCCGGGCAGGTACTCGAAGTCGATGTCGTAGATCGACAGAGCGCCGTTGCCGTCCTTCTCGTAGCGGTCGATCAGGTAGATGATCGAGTTGCCGATGCCGCGAATGCCGGGAAGGTGCAGTTCCATCGGGCCCGTGGCGACGGAGACCGGCTCGGCCGAACGGGCGAGAAGCTGCGCGTATGCGGCGCGCGCATCGCGCACCCGGAAGCCCATGCCGCAGGCCGAAGGGCCATGCTCACGGCTGAAGAACCACGCCGGGCTGTGCGGCTCGTAATTGGTGATGAAGTTGATCGCGCCCTGCCGCCAGAGCTCGACATCCTTCGAACGGTGCCGCGCGATGCGGGTGAAGCCCATGGCCTCGAACACGGGTTCCAGCACGCCTTTTTCCGGCGCCGAGAACTCGACGAATTCAAAGCCGTCGAGCCCGATGGGATTGTCGAACAGGTCGGTCATGCAGGTGCTCCGAGAGGTGTTTCCCCCGCCAGCCGTTCACCGGCGGGGATTGGCGGTTCATCCCGCCAGGTTTCGTAAATGGGGCCGAAATCGAGGCTCACGAGCGATTCGATGAGCTGAGGCAGACTGTCGAGGACGAAGTACGTCTTCTGAAAGCTGTCGATCATGTAGCCGGTTCGCATGACGCGGACCGGATCGAAGGGCAGGCGCAGCACCTCGCAGTCCTCGATCGCGTAGCGTGTTTCGCCCGAGGAGGACATGATGCCCGCCCCGAACACCCGCAGTCCGCCATCCTCGCGCACAAGGCCGAATTCGATGGTGTACCAGTAGATACGCGCCAGCATGTCGAGCGCATTCATCTCCAGCGCACGCGCGCCGGCCTTTCCGTACAGCTCCAGGAAATCGGCTATGGCCGGGTCCAGCAGCATCGGCACGTGGCCGAAGAAGTCATGGAAAAGGTCCGGCTCGACGAGGTAATCGAGCTCATGCTCCTCGCGCAGCCACCGCGTCACCGGAAAGCGCCGGTGTGCCAGATGATCGAAGAACGTGGCGTCCGGGATGAAGCCCGGCACGGGAACGAGGCTCCATCCGGTCGCCGCTTCGAGCACGACGTTGGCGTCCTCGAAGCGCGGGATGCCCGCGCTGCAATCGAGGCGGGCCAGCCCTTCACCGAAGGAGGCGCAGGCGTGCGTCCGTACAAGCTCGGATTGCCGCGCGAAGAGACGCCGCCAGCGGTCGTGCATCTCGGGCGTGTAGGCATGCCAGTCCTGCCCGACGGTGTAATCGTCGGCGGCGCCTTCGTACTCTCCTCGAAGGCCGCTGCTGGTTGTGAGCGTGCAGGGCTTCTTCATGCGAAAAGAGTACCACACCTCAGGCGCGAGTTCCGTGCGGATTGAAGCGCACCCAGCCGGTGCTATTAGTGGAATCCACCATAAGTTAGGTCGGATGGGGGTGATACATGCAGCTGGACGAATTCGATCGCGGGATCATCGCCGCTCTTCAGGATGATGCGCGGATGCCGGTGGCGCAGGTGGCGGAGCGTGTGGCGCTTTCCGCCACCCCGGTAAGCCGGCGCATAAAGCGGCTTGAGGATGAGGGGGTGATCCGCGGATATGCCCCTGTCCTCGACGCGCGCCTGCTGGGTTTCGAACTGGAAGCCTATGTCCTCATCAACCTCGTCGCTCACGTGGATGAGAACATCGCGCGCTTCGAGAAGGCCATTGCCGAGAACCCACACGTGATCGCCTGTCACGCGGTGACGGGGGACATGGACTATCTGGTGCGGGTGATGGCGCGGAACGTGGAGCATCTGTCGCAGATCACATTGCGTACGCTCCTGCGCATTCCGGGCGTGCGCGACGTGAAATCGATCATCGTCCTGGAGACGATCAAGGAGAAGCGCTCCCTTCCGGTGGCGTGACCGGCGGCTCCTGCCGGCGCAGGAAGCCGCCTGCCCCCGACCTTACCGCGCCAGGAGGTTGCGCGCCTGGCTGGCGATCTGCGCCAGCATGGCGGCCGAGATCGTGACCGTATTCTCGGCGCGGTGAACCACTCCACGGAAGGCGTCGATGGCGCCCTTGTGCTGGCGGCCCCACTCCTCGGTCGCCGCAAGCGGGTCGCTCTTGCCCAGCTTGGTGCGCGCAAGGCCCCGCAGGAAGTCGAGCCGCATCTGCTGGAAGTCGCGCGCCAGCCCTGCCACCAGCAGGCGCTCCCAGGGGTCCGACGGGCTCATCATTGCCGCCGTCGCCTGCGCCCAGTCGAGGCCCAGCCCCGCACCTACGCGCGTGAAGGCCGCGACGAGGCGGCGCGGCGGTATGCCCACTTCCGCCGAAAGCGAGGCGATGCCCACGGCCCCGTCAAGGTCGAACAGGTGCGTCACCTCGTCGGCCACATCATTCGGCGCGCCGAGTTCCACCAGCCCCGCGTGCAGCCTGCGCGAGTGCGCGGCCGTGCGCTCGCCCAGCAGTTCATGCGTATCGGTGGACAGCGTCGTGACGCCCTTGTCCAGACGCGCAGCCAGCTCCGAGGGCGCGAGTTGCCCGGCACCGGCACGCAGCAGGTCCGCCATGTGGCCCCGGACCGCCACGGCAACCGTGTCGAACAGCGCGATGCGAGCGGGTTCCGCCATGGGCGCGGTTTCCACCTTCTCCCACAGCGCGGTGAGCCCGAGCAGCCTGTCCGCCAGGGCGAAGGCTGCCGCCACCTGGGCAAGCGGAGCGCCCTCTTCCTCGGCCAGCTCGAACGGGGTGACGATGCCGAGGCGGTTGACGATGCGGTTGGCCAGCTTGGTCGCGATGATCTCTCGCGCCAGGCGGTGTTCCTCGATGAAACGGCCGTACTTCTCCTGCATCGGCTTGGGAAAGGCGGAAAGCAGCAGGTCGGTGAGACCGGGATCGTTAGGCAGCGTGCTGTCTTCGATGGCCGCCTGCAGCTGCAACTTGCCGCTGGAGAGCAGGACCGCCAGCTCCGGCCGGGTGAGGCCGCGACCGTCCTGCGCCCGGCGGAGCAGCACCTCGTTCTCGGCCAACCCTTCGGTGCGACGGTCGAGATAGCCGCTTTCCTCCATCGTTTCGATCAGGCGCATGTGCGAAGGCATCGCCTGCACCCCGCCGCGTTCGGCGATGGACAGCGCGAGCGCTTGCAGGCGGTTGTCCTCAAGCACGAGGGCCGCCACTTCATCGGTCATCGCGTGCAGGAGCTCTACGCGCTTCTTCTCGGACAGCTTGCCCGCGCGCTTTGCAGCGGCAAGGGCGATCTTGATGTTGACCTCGTTGTCCGAGCAGTCGACGCCCGCCGAGTTGTCGATGAAGTCCGCATTGATGCGCCCGCCGCGCGAGGCGAACTCGATGCGGCCGGCCTGGGTGACGCCAAGGTTCGCGCCTTCGCCGATGACGCGGGCGCGAACCTCGTTGCCGCTCACGCGCAAGGCATCGTTCGTCGGATCGCCCACTTGCACGTTGTTTTCGCTGGATGCCTTCACGTACGTACCGATGCCGCCGAACCAGAGCAGGTCCACCGGCGCGGAAAGGATGGCCGTGATGAGCGAGTCCGGATCGATCTCGCTCGCGCTGATGCCCAGCACCGCGCGGATCTCCTCGCTCAGCGGAATGGACTTGAGGCTACGCGGGAAGACGCCGCCGCCCTTGGAGATCAGGGCCGTGTCGTAATCGTTCCAGCTCGACACCGGCAGCTCGAACAGCCGCTTGCGCTCTGCCCAGCTCTTTGCCGGGTCAGGATCGGGGTCGAGGAAGATGTGACGGTGGTCGAAAGCCGCAACCAGCTTGAGCGACTTCGACAGCAGCATGCCGTTGCCGAACACGTCGCCCGACATGTCGCCGCAGCCCGCCACGCGGACCGGCTGGGTCTGGATGTCGACGCCCATTTCCAGGAAGTGACGCTGCACGGACAGCCAGGCGCCGCGCGCGGTGATGCCCATCGCCTTGTGGTCGTAGCCGTTCGAGCCTCCGCTCGCGAAGGCGTCGTCCAGCCAGAAGTCCCGGCGCTCGGCGATACCGTTGGCGACGTCGGAGAACTTGGCCGTCCCTTTGTCGGCGGCGACCACGAAGTAGGGGTCTTCACCGTCAAGCACCGTCACGCCTGCGGGATGGACCACGCGATCGTCGACGATATTGTCCGTGATCGACAGCAGCGTCTCGATGAAGATTTCGTAGCTCGCCTGCCCCTCGGCGGCCCAGGCGGCGCGGTCGCGGCTCGGATCGGGAAGCTGCTTGGGATAGAAGCCGCCCTTTGCCCCGGTCGGTACGATGACGGCATTCTTCACGCGCTGCGCCTTCATCAGGCCCAGGATTTCCGTGCGGAAGTCATCACGACGATCCGACCAGCGCAGGCCGCCGCGCGCAACCGGGCCGGAACGCAGGTGAATGCCTTCCACCCGGCGCGAATAGACGAAGATCTCGCGCCAGGGCAGCGGCTTGGGCAGCCCCGGCACAAGCGCGGAATCGAACTTGAACGCCAGCGCCGTCTCTCCGGCAGGCGCGAAGGCGTTGGTGCGCAGCATGGCGAGCACGATGTCGCGGAAGGCACGCAGCAGGCGGTCGTCATTGATCGCGCTGACGTTCGCGAGGCCGGTGCGGATCGCTTCCTCGGCCTCGGCACGGGCCTTGGCACGGTCTCCCCCGAAGGCGGGATCGTGGATGGCACGGAACAGGGCGATGATCGCGGTGGTCACGCCGGGTGCGCCTTGCAGGGCGTCGACTACGGTGGGAATACCGAAGTGCGTCCCGGCCTGGCGCAGATAGCGATACCACGCACGCAGCCAGTTCGCCTCCCCGCGCTCCAGTCCAAGGCCCGGTACGAGGCGGTTGAACGCGTCGTTTTCGCCCGCGCCGTTCAGGACGCCGCGCAAGGCTTCTTCCACCATCGGCGCGCGGTTGAGCACATCCTCGGGCGCGCGGCCGTCGGCCGCTTCGAGAACGAAGTCGTGGATCGTGCCGAGCCTGCCGTGCTCCAGCGCGGTCGGGATCTCGGCGAGGACACGAAACCCGAAGTTCTCGAGCGCCGGCACCGCATCGGACAGCGGCAGGCCGCCTTCGGACTGGTAGATCTTGAGGCGCACGCGGCTTTCCGGGTCGTCTTCCCGGGTGTGGAAGCGTACGTCCCGGTGAGCGGGCTGGACGCCGCCTTCGGCCGCTCCGCCTTCACCTACGGCGATGCGGCGCAGATAGGCGATGTCGATCGCCGCCTCACCCGGACCCGACTCCGTGCGGTAGCCCATCGGAAAGGCTTCGGCGTAGCGCCCCGCGACGGCTGCCGCACGCCCGGCCTCCATGGTGGCGGCGAGCGCGGCCTCCACCGCTTCGGTCCAGCCGCGCAGCATGATCTGCAGCTCACGGTCCAGATCGGCCTCGGAAGGCTCGCGGATGCCCTGCCGCACGTCGAGCGTGTAGCGCAGCATGGCGAGGTTGCCCGCCTCCACCTGCAGGCTCCAGTCCAGCGTCGGCGCATCGGCCGCGCGTTCGATCATAGTGCGGATGCGCTGCTGGATCTGCGTGGAAAGCACGTCGCGCGGAAGCCACACGAAGGCAAAGAGATGACGCAGCAGCGGCGTATGGGCGAGCAGGAGGCGCGGGCGCGGGCGGTCGACCAGAGCGGTCATGGTCATCGCCAGTCGCTCCACGTCGGCTTCGCCGAGGCCGAGCACCAGATCGTGCGGCAGGCTGGTGAGGGCATGGGCCAGCGCCTTGCCCGTGTGGCCCTTGGGATCGAGGTCCATCCGCTCGGCCAGCGCGGCAAGCTGACGGCGAAGGCGCGGCACGCGGTCCGGCGCGGTCGCCAGCGCAGCGCTCGTCCAGATACCGGCGTGGACCGAAAGCGCGGTCACCTTGCCCTCCTCCATCAGCGGCACGAGGAACAGGTCCAGCGGCACCCGCCGATGGACGGTGGACGTACGGTTGGCCTTGACCACCAGAGGCGCGCTGACCGAGCCGGCGGCCAGCGCTTCGTCGAAGGCCGCGAAGGCGCGGGCGTAGCTGGCGTCCGACAGGACGTCCTCCTCCCAGCGGCGGCAGAGGCCGAGGCGCTCGGTGCGGCTGCCATCGCGGCTGCGCGTCACATGGCCGAGCTGGGTCAGCATACCGTCCGCGAACCAGCGCAGCAGGGCGGCGCCCTCCGCATCGTCGATGGCCTTACCCTCCAGCTTCTCCGCATCCGCACGGAGCGCATCGACCATCTGCGGCCAGTCAGCCACCGCCGTGCGCACATCGTCGAAGGTGCTCTCGAGAGAGCGGAGCAAGTGGCGCCGCTGGCGCGCATCGCCGCGCGGCGTCTCGATGTAGATCATCGACTCTCGGCCGGTCGCCTCGGCAGGATCGGACACGATGCCGGTCAGCTTGCCCGCCCCGTCGCGCTGCACGGCAACGACCGGATGGACCAACCGGTCGATCACCAGCCCGGCTTCGGCAAGGGCCGCCGCCGCCGAGTCGACGAGGAACGGCATGTCGTCGTTGACGAGAGCGATGCGCAGGATGCGGCGCTCCTCGCTTACGGAGGTGAGGTCAAGCGCCGGACGCCCCGGCTCCCTTGTTGCGGCGGTGGCGAGCAGGAAGCGCACCGCTTCGTCCATCCAGCCACCCTCGGGCGAGTCGCCTGGCAGGAGCGCGCCGCGCACTTCGTCGGCAAGTGCGTTCTCCAGCCCGTTGGAAGAGGAGGCCCGGTGCTTTTTGGAAGCTTTCGGGGGGACGGTCACCTGACGTGCGCTCATAACTTTCTCCGCGATCCTCACTGCGTTGCCGCGCCTGCTTCCTCACCGTCAGGGCTGCGGCATTCTGGGCCATTTCGGCTCGTACTGCCCGCCTGCCCCGCTCCGGGCGAGGCTCTTGGCATCGATGAAGGTGTAACACGATTTCAGAGGCGCGCAACATTCGTTCACGAGGATGGAACGATCATCAAACAGGCAAGTGGCTCGCCGGGGTCGGGATGGGATGCGCGTCGAAAGCCTTGGCCGCCAGCAGCAGCGCCCCCATCGGCCCGGCATCGTCGCCCAGCGTTGGCGGTACGATCATCCCCGCGAGCTTGTGGCGCGTGCAGTCGCGCAAGTAGCCGCCCAGCAGCGCGGGCACCCGGTCGATCGCCATCGGCAGGAGATGACGCTGCCGACCGGAAACCCCACCTCCCACGACGATGCGTTGCGGCGACACTGTCAGGACCAGCATCGCGAGCAATTCCGCGAGGTCCTGCGCCACCGGCTCCCACACGGGATTGTCGGGATCGATGCGGGAGGGGTGAGTGCCGAACCGCGCAGCCAGGGCGGGGCCGCTCAACAGACCCTCGATGCAGTCACCATGGAACGCGCAGGCGCCCTCGAAGCCGTCAGCAGCGGCCCGGCGCAGGCGCACGTGGCCGATCTCGGGATGGAGCAGGCCATGGGCGGGCGCGCCGTTGATGAGGACGCCGCCGCCGATTCCGGTGCCTATGGTGATGTAGACCATGCTCTCGCACCCCTGCCCCGCGCCGTGGCGGTGCTCCGCCAGCGCGGCTCCGTTCACGTCGGTATCCAGCGCGACGGGGCGCTCCAGCGCCTCCAGCACCGGCGCCACCACTTCCGCTCCGCTCCAGCCGGGCTTGGGCGTATCGAGCATCGAACCGTAGTCGGCCGCGTTGCGGTCCACCCGGATCGGGCCGAAGCTGGCGATGCCCACGGCATCCACCGGCTTGTCGTCCCGCCAGCCCTCAATCACGGCGATTGCGCGGTCCAGCGTCTCGGCCGGTTCGGTGGTGGAAAACTCGACCCGTTCGTCGATACGGCCCTGGGCGCCAAGGACGACGACGGTCTTCGTTCCGCCAAGTTCGATGCCCGCAAGCTTGTGCATGGTCATTACCCGTCCTTGCCTGGCGGCGCTCGTGCTCTCCAGACGCAAGCGCAGGAACGCCGCGATGGTTCCGCAAGCCCCGCCCGCGCCAAGTGCCGGCTCACCGCATTTTTCCCGTACGCCGCCCAAAAGGCAATTGCCTGAACTAGTTACTTCCGGGCGGCGGCCACGAATGCTAAGGTATCTGACAACATAGGGGGCAGCGATGGACAAGAGCAGAGGAGGCCCGAACGGCACGGACACTCCGGAAACGGCCGTGGAGGTGCGCACGCTCGCCGATCTGGCGCGCGTGGCGGGGGTTTCCGCAGGAACGGTGTCCCGCGCCCTCGCGGGCAAGTCGCTCGTCAACATCGAAACACGTGAGCGGATACAGGTCCTGGCGCGGCAATACGGCTTTCGCCCGAACCAGATAGCCAGCAAGCTGCGCTCGGGGCGGACAGGCGTCATCGGTGTCGTCATCCCGCTCGGCCCCGCGACAGGCCAGCCGATCTCCGATCCGTTCTTCATGGCGATTCTCGGCCATCTGGCGGACGAACTGACCGGCAGCGGCTACGACATCATGCTCAGCCGCGCGATACCCGATGGCACACCCGACTGGCTTGAACGGATCACCGGATCAGGCATGGTCGACGGCGTGCTGCTCATCGGCCAGTCCGACCAGTCCGCGATCATCGAGCAGGTCGCCGCGCGGTATCGCCCCCTCGTCGTCTGGGGCAACCGGGCCAAGGGCCAGCGCCACATCACCGTGGGCACGGACAGCGAACTGGGCGGACGGCTCGGGGCGGAGCATCTGATCGCCTGCGGGGCGCGGCGGCTGGCGTTCGTGGGCGATACCGCGGGCGTCGAGATCGCCACGCGGCTGAAAGGCGCCCGCGCCGCAGCCCAGGCGGCGGGGCTGACGATCGACCATATTCCGGCCGACCTTGCCGATGAGCGGATGCGCAGCCAGATCGGCGCGGCGCTGATCGCCTCGGGCGCGGATTACGACGGGATCGTCGCCGCGTCGGACGTCATCGCGATGGCCACGCTGCATGTCCTGCACGAAGCGGGCCGCAAGGTGCCCGGCGACATCCAGCTCGTCGGCTTCGACGATCTTCCCATGGCCGGCCTGACATCTCCCCCGCTGACGACCGTGCGGCAGGAAATCGCCGAGGGTGCCAGGGTCATGGTCGCCAAGCTCAAGGCCCTGATCGACGGCGACGTGCGCCAGAGCCGGGTGATGCCCCCAACCCTCGTGGTGCGCGAAACGACGCGCCCGACCGGCTAGAGCGCCAGCCCAGCGGCGCGCGCGCTCGCCCAGGCCCACTGGAAGTTGTAGCCACCAAGCCAGCCGGTGACGTCGACCCCCTCGCCGATGGCATAGAGGCCCGGCGCGCGCTTCGCCTCCATCGTGCGCGAGGACAGCTCGGCCGTGTCGATGCCGCCGACGGTCACCTCCGCCTTGGCGAACCCTTCCGACCCGTCCGGCACGAAAGGCCAGCGCATCAGCCGGGCTTCCGCCGCAGCCAGAGCCTTGTCGGTAAGTGCGCCGAGCTCCCCTTCCAGGCCCAGCCGCCCGCACAGCGCTTCCGCCAGCCGTTCGGGAAGGCCATCGCCAAGAGCCTTGCGGAAGGAGAGGCGCGGGCGCTCGCGCTTGAGGGCGCGCAGCCAGCCGTCGAGGCGATCCGGCAGGAACTGGGCCGTGACGGTGTCGCCGCGCTTCCAGTAGCTCGAGATCTGAAGGATGGCGGGACCGGACAGGCCCCGGTGCGTGAACAGCGCCGCCTCCCGGAATGCGGGGGACTTCTTTCCTTCCCCGCAGCGCGCGACGATCTCGGTCGATACGCCGGAGAGTTCGCGGAACAGCGCCTCATCGGCGGGAAGCGTCAGCGGCACGAGCGCCGGACGCGGCTGCACCACCTTCAATCCGAAGCGGCGCGCGAGATCGTAGGCGAAACCGCTGGCGCCCATCTTCGGGATCGACGGCCCACCGGTCGCGATCACCAGTGCAGGCGCACTGGCCACCTGCCCGCCATGAGGCACGCGGTACAGGCCATCGGTCTGCGTGACGTCACCGAGTTCGACCCCGCACCGCAGGACGACGGCGCCCCTTGCGCATTCGTCCAGCAGCATGGCGACGATCTGCCTGGCCGATCCGTCGCAGAACAGCTGGCCCAGCGTCTTCTCGTGCCAGGCGATGCCGTGGCTTTCCACCAGGGCGAGGAAATCGGCGGGGGTGTAGCGGCTGAGTGCGGACTTCGCGAAGTGCGGGTTGTTCGACAGGTAGCGATCGGGCGCGGTGTGCAGGTTCGTGAAGTTGCACCGGCCGCCCCCCGAAATCACGATCTTGCGTCCCGGTTCGGGCGCGTGGTCGATGAGCAGCACGCGGCGGCCGCGCTGTCCGGCCGTAGCGGCGCAGAACAGCCCGGCAGCCCCTGCCCCCAGTACGATGGCGTCGTAGGTTTCGCTCATGACGCCGCGGGAACCAGCTCCAGGGCGAGCGCTTCGGCCACGCGGATGCCGTCGACGGCGGCGGACAGGATGCCGCCCGCGTACCCCGCCCCCTCACCCGCCGGGTAAAGACCGCGCGTGTTAAGGCTCTGCAGGTCCTTGCCCCGGCCGATCCGCACCGGCGAGGACGTACGCGTTTCCACGCCGGTCATGACCACGTCCGGGTGGTCGTAGCGCGGCACTTGTCTCCCGAACACCGGCAGCGCCTCGCGGATGGCCTCGACGACGAAGTCGGGCAGGCACTCCTGAAGATCCGTCAGGTGGACGCCGGGCTGATAGCTGGGTGTCACTTCCCCCAGCTCGATCGAGGGGCGCCCCGCCAGGAAATCAGAGACCTTCTGCGCCGGGGCCTTGTAGTTCGAGCCCCCGGCCACGAACGCCAGTTCCTCGAGCCGGCGCTGAAGCGCGATGCCGGCCAGCGGGTGCCCCGGGAAATCGCGCTCCGGGTCGATGTCGACGACAAGACCGGAGTTGGCGTTGAACTCGGCGCGCGAATACTGGCTCATGCCGTTGGTGACGACGCGGCCTTCTTCGCTGGTGGCCGCCACGACCCGGCCGCCCGGGCACATGCAGAAGGAATAGACGGTGCGCCCGTTCTTCGCCTTGTGCGACAGCGCGTAGGCGGCGGCGCCGAGGATCGGGTTGCCTGCGCATTCGCCGTAACGCGCCTTGTCGACCCAGCTTTGCGGGTGTTCGATGCGCACGCCGATGGCGAAAGGCTTGGCCTCGATGTGGACCCCGCGCTTGTACAGCACCTCGAAGGTGTCGCGCGCGGAATGGCCCACGGCCATAATGACGTGGCTGGCCTCCAGGAACTCCCCCGTGGAGAGGTGCAGGCCCTTGAGGCGGCGCTCTCCGTTCTCTTCGGCGATCTCGAAATCCTCCACCCGCGTGCCGAAGCGGTATTCGCCGCCAAGCTGTTCGATCGTCTCGCGCATGGACATGACCATGGTGACGAGGCGGAAGGTACCGATGTGCGGGTGCGCTTCGGTGAGGATGTCCTCCGGCGCACCGGCCTTGACGAACTCGGTCAGCACCTTGCGGCCGAGGTGGCGCGGATCCTTGATGCGGCTGTAGAGCTTGCCGTCCGAGAACGTGCCCGCGCCGCCCTCGCCGTACTGGACGTTGCTTTCCGGATTGAGCTCCGAGCGCCGCCACAGACCCCAGGTATCCTTCGTGCGTTCGCGCACCGCCTTGCCGCGTTCGATGATGATCGGCTTCAGACCCATCTGCGCCAGGATGAGGGCCGCCAGCAGACCGCAGGGGCCTGCGCCGATGACGACGGGCCGTGGCCCGGCCCAGCCTTCCGGCGCGCGCGTGGGGAACCTGTACGCGATATCCGGCGTCGGCTTCACATGCGCGTCGTCGGCGAAGCGGGCCAGCACCTCGGCTTCGTTCTTCACCAGAACATCGAGCGCGTAGACCAGCTTGATCGCGTTCTTGCGGCGGGCATCGTTGCCGCGCCGGAACACACTGACGCGCTCAAGGTCCGATGGGGTAATGGCAAGGCGCTGCACCACGGCGGCGTCGAGGTCGGCAGGCGTATGGTCGAGCGGCAGGGCAATGTCAGTGAGGCGGAGCATCCGCGCGCCTTTATACGCTTGGCGATCGAAGCGCCATCGCCGCGTTGAGGCGCCCTAGATCGGAGCCGGCGCGGTGAGGGCGATCTCCGCGAAATAGCGCGCCATCCCCTGCACCGCCGTGTCGCTGAGGTCGATGAAGGCGCGGCGCCGGTCCGTGCCGTCGCTGATCCGCACGAAGATTCCTGCTTCGACCATCTGGCCGATCCAGCGCAGCGCCGTCGTGGCGGGGACGCCCGACGCGATGCACAGGGAGGTGACCGAGACGCGCTTGCCTTCGATTCGCGAGGCGGCAAGATCCAGCAGCATGTCCCAGGCGGGATCGGCGAACAGATCGCCATCGAAGAACCGTGCGCGCAGCTGCCGCTGGCGGATGATCCGCCGCACCAGCCGCGCATCGGGGATCTGGGGCTGGCCCCCAGACGCCGGCTGCACAGAAGGCGGCGATGCCGCAGGCGGCACAGGCGTGGCGCTGCGCGGATCCAGCCGGTCCATCCGGCCGGCGATCTGGCCAACCTGTTCGGTCAGGCGCAGCAGCATCAGCCGGTCATCGTCGGAGAGTTCGCGCAGACGGCCGGAAGGGAAACCGGCCAGCACCTGTCCAAGGGCGAGGACACGCTCCGCCCGGTCGGGGTCGACCAGCAGGACGGGAGCGGACTGGTCCATGCAGGCGAACACGTCCTCCAGCGCATCAACCTGCGTCGAGACGATGAGGCGCGCCCCGCCGCGCGCCGCGCGCATGTCCAGCCGGGCGAGCACGGCAAGCGTTGCCGCGTCGGCCTGCGGGCAGTCGATGAGAACGACATCGCCAAGGCCGGTCGATCCGCTTTCCCCAGCCTCGACAAGGTCGGACAGCGGGCTGGCGGCCAGCACGTTGAGGCCCGCCGCGCCGGCATCCTCCCGCATTACGGCGCGAAGGTGGGGACGATCCGCATAGATTGACAGCGCCACCCCGGCGCCGCCGCCGTTTGCGGGCGCTGACCCGCCGTAGACGAAGTCCGCCTGCTCTGTTTCCGCGCGCATCCGGTCCTTGCTCCCTCCCCGACAACAGGAACGGAATCGGAACAAACGCCCCCCAGGTCAAGGTGGACGGCTGTTAAATTGCTGCAATCCCGCTCCAGCCCGACAGTTCGCGCCGTACCAGCGTTTCCAGCATGGCCATGCCCGGCGCCCGGTCGTTGAGACAGGCGAGCACGGCCAGACGCTCCCCGCCCGCCTCCTCGAAGACTTCGCGCCCACGGATCGCCAGTTCCTCCAGCGTCTCCACGCAATCGGCGGAAAAGCCGGGTGCGGCGATGGCGATGCGGCGTGTGCCCGCCTTCGCTTCCGCGTCGAGCACCGTTTCGGTGGCAGGCTCCAGCCACTTGGCGCGGCCGAAGCGGGACTGGAAACTGGTTTCCACACGCAGGCCCGGCAGGCGCTGCGCCAGCCGTTCAGCCAGCAGGCTGGAAGTCCTGCGGCAGTGGCAGTGGTAGGGATCGCCAAGGTGCAGCGTCCGCTCAGGCATGCCGTGGTACGACAGCAGCAGCATTTCCGGCTCGAAATCCAGCGCGCCGATCTGCGCCGTCACATCGGCTTCCAGCGCGGAGATGTAGGCCTCGTCATCGTGGTAGGGCGGCAGGGTGCGCACGGCGGGCTGCCAGCGCATCGTACCCAGCGCCTGCCCCAGCTTGTCCACGACCGACGCCGTGGTCGCGCCGGAATACTGCGGATAGAGCGGCGCCACCAGGATGCGGTCGCACCCGGCGTCCTTCAGCGCCTGCAGCCGCGAGGCGATGGAGGGATTGCCGTAGCGCATCGCCCAGTCGACCCGCGCAGCGTCCCCCAGCCGCTCTTGCAGCGCGCGCGCCTGGCCTGCCGTTATCGCGGCCAGAGGCGAACCGTCCCGGGTCCAGACCTGCTGATAGGCGTGGGCGGACTTCGCCGGACGCGTGCGCAGGATGATGCCGTGCAGGATCGGTTTCCAGGCGATGGCCGGGATCTCCACCACGCGCGGATCGGACAGGAACTCCGCAAGGTAGCGGCGCACCGCATCGGGCGTGGGCGCGTCGGGCGTTCCCAGGTTGACCAGCAGGACACCGACCTGCCCGTGGGCGACTTCAGGATGACGTGGGGGCATTCAGACGTCCTCGGCAAAGAAGGGAAGGCGGCGCAGGCGAAGCCCGGTCGCGGAGAAAAGGGCATTGGCCAGTGCAGGCGCGATCGCCGCGACACCAAGCTCGCCCGGATCGGCGGGATCCTCGCGACTCTCGATGAACTCGACGTCCATGGCCGGGCAATCGGCAAGAGTCGGCAGGCCCATGCTCACCAGCCGCTCGGCATCGGGGCGCCCGCCCGCATAGCGCACTGAGCAGCCGAGCGCGAGGCCTAGGCCGAACACCAGCCCGCCTTCGATCTGCTGGCGGGCGATGTCGAGATTGACGATGCGGCCCAAGTCGGCAACCGCGCTGACCCGCTCCACGCGGACGCCTTCCGCATCGCGCCGGGCGCTGACAACAACGGCGATGCGGCCTTCGCCGATGCGGTGGCAGGCGATCCCCTGCCCGCTGGCATCGCCGCCCCCGCCCCACTGCGAAAGCGCCGCCACCCGCTGCAGGCACCCGGCCAGACGCGGATCGCCGCCCAGCATCGCCATGCGGTAGGACAGGGGTTCGCGGCCCGCCTTGTGCGCCAGTTCGTCCACGAAGCTTTCGTTGAAGAACGCCGTCCAGCCATGCGCGTTGCCGCGCATCCGGGCCGTTGGCAGCCCGATGCGGACCGGCACATGATCGATGGCGAGATTGGGAATGGCATAAGGCGGGACCGCGCCTTCCAACGCCATCGGATCGGCCTCATTCGCAGCGGCCTCGATAGCGTCGAACGGCGCGTCGTGGTGAAAGAAGCGGCGGCCGAACTCGCGCGCCGTCGCGGGCACGGTGATGCGGGCGCGCCAGCCGGCGACGCCGCCCTCCGTGTCGGGCCGTGCCGCCATGACCGCGATCACGGGCGCGCGGGGAAGCCCGGCGCGAAACTCCTCACGGCGGGACCAGGTGAGCTGGACCGGGCGATCCACGGCCCTGGCGATCCGCGCCGCCTCGACGGCGTGGCCGAACTCCAGCCGCCGGTCGAAGCTGCCGCCGATCCCCACGGGATAAAGCACGATGTCGCGCACGTTCAGGCCGAGGGCGCGCGCCACCGCCTGCCGGGTGGCTTCCGGCGCCTGCGTGCCGATCCAGAGTTCCAGCCGCCCGCCGCGGAACCACGCGGTTGCGGCTGTCGTCTCGATGGTGACGTGAAGCGCGGGCGCCACTTCGTAGCCCAGTTGCACGGGCAGCCCGCCCTTCACCAGCGAGAGATCGCCCGCGGAGTGGATGCGATGCGCGTCGGCCTTGTGCAGGGCCTCGTTCATCGCCGCTTCGACCGCGTCCGTTTCCACGCCTCCCGCCACCTTGAAGCCGGGCTCCATGCGGGTAAGCGCCTGTTCCGCCGTCCAGCCGTCGGTCGCCACGGCGGCGATCCACGCAGCCTCGCCTTCCTCGCTGCGGACGATGCGCAGGAAGCCGGGCATGCCCTTCACCGCCGCCTCGTCGGCATCGGAGACGAACGTCTTGCGCCCGATCGGGCCATGCCTGATCGCGGCGTAGACCATGCCCGGCAGGCGCACATCGGCGGCGAAGACGAACGATCCGTCCACCTTGGAGGGCAAGTCCAGCCGAGGGTAGGCAAGGGCCGCACCGGGAGGGAACTCCCCCGGCCGCTCGGCCATCGGCTCGGCGCGCAGCGGCGGGGTCGACGGCGGGGAAAGCGCCGCCGCTTCCTCGACAAGCGGACCGAACGGCAGCCGCTTCCCTTCGTGCCGGACGAAACCGCCCGTCACCTCGCACTCTTCCCAGGCGACGTCCCAGCGGGCAGCGGCGGCCTGTGCCAGCATCGCCCGCGCGCAGGCGGCGGCGGCGCGGGCGGCGCCTTCGTAAGCGGCGATCTCAGTGCCGTCGGCGGTGACGGTGAAGGCCTCTCCTTCCGCCCAGCGGCGGGTGACGAGGCTGGCAGGCGTTGCCGCAACAACCGGTGCGAGGGCAGGCAGCGGCATCCACAGCGGTGCCCATTTCGCGGCCAGCGCGAGGTTCGCGTAGTGGCCGCTGACCGGAGCGGGTTCGACAGCGACCTGCCGCCAGTCCGCGCCCAGTTCATGCGCGACGATCTGCGGGATGAGCGTCGTGACGCCCTGCCCCATCTCCACCTGCGGCACTGAGACGGTGACGACACCGTCCGTGCCGATCCGGATCCACGCGTCGAACGCGAATTCTCCGTTCCGCGCCGGCAGCGGCGGCGGGTAACTGCGCGGACGCAGCACGTAGCCGAGCGCAAGCCCGCCGCCCGCGAGCGCCCCCACAAGCACGCCGCGCCGGCTGAACGCCATCAGGCGGTCTCGTCCAGCCAGGCGGCCACCTGCCGGGCCAGTGCGGCGAAGGCGTCGGCCTGGGGGCCGATGCCGGCTGCGGTTGGGGTGCCGGCGTCTCCTTCGCGGCGGATGGCGATGTCGAGCGGTATGCGGCCAAGGAAGGGGACGCCCATGTCCGCCGCCGCGCTCTCCGCGCCGCCGCAGCCGAAGGGATCGCTTGTCTCCCCGCAATGAGGACAGGCGTAACCCGCCATGTTCTCCACCACGCCAAGCACCGGCACCCCGCCCTTGGCGAACAGCTCCACCGCGCGGGCGGCGTCGATCAGGGCGAGGTCCTGTGGTGTCGAGACGATCACCGCGCCTGCGGGCTTGCAGCGCTGCAGCATGGTGAGCTGCACGTCGCCGGTGCCGGGCGGCAGGTCGATCACGAGCACCTCGGCGCCATCCCAGTGCGCGTCGACGAGCTGCAGGAGAGCGCCGGAGATCTTCGGGCCGCGCCACGCAATCGCCTGCCCCGCGGCCGAGAGGTGCGCCATCGAGAGTGCGGGCACGCCCCAGGCGCTTTCGACTGGCACAAGCTTCCCGTCATGAGCCGTGGCACGTTGCCCCTCGGTGCCGAGGAGGCGTGCCTGCGAGGGTCCATAGATGTCCGCGTCCACCAGCCCGACGCGCCGTCCCATGCGGGCCAGCGCCACCGCCAGGTTTGCCGAGAGGGTGGACTTGCCGACGCCGCCCTTGCCCGACCCGACCGCAAGGATGCGCGGCCCCGTGGGCACCGGAGCGGCAGCAGCGGCCTTGTCCGCCGTCATCGCGATCCGCACCTCTTCGACCGCCCCGGCAAGGGCCAGGCGGACCGTACGCTCAAGCTGGGCGCGCGCGGCGGCATCAAGGCCGCCTGCATCGAGAACAAGCGTTGCGCGGCCTTGTGCCAGCTGCAGCGATTGCAGGCGGACGGCCGCATCTTCCGGCAACAACGCCTTGATCTCGCTGTCGTCCCTGCCCCCTTGCGCAACGCCACTCACACTTGTCTCCGCCAGATTGCCGGGGCGCGTCGGTCTGTTTCCGGCGCACCGCCTTTCGCTGCCGGTGCCCCGGCCGATGCCGCTCAGGTGGAGTAGCAGGGCAAAAAGGGCAAGAGAGGCACTGTTATTTGGCCGAGGGGTTCCTATAGATAGCCCCATGAAAGCTATCGGTGGTGCAGACACGCCCGGCGGCGTGCCGGGGGACGGATCAGGGATTTCCGCTATGGCAGGTCGTAACAGCCCCTGGGGCGGCGGCAATGACGGCGGTGATGACGGGGCCGGAGGCGATGCCACGCCCGCAGGTGGTCCGGCGGAAGAGCCGAAGGGCGAAGCGCCGGAGCGCAAGGGCCCCCGCAACCCTTGGCTCCCCAGCGGCGACGGCACTCCGCCCCGCCGCTCGGCCAGCATAGAGGACATCTTCCGCAGCCGTGAGCAGCGTCGCCCCGGCGGCGGCGGCGGCCCGCGTGGTCCCTCCGGCGGTTTCCCCAACCTTCCGCGCCGTCCGGACGGCAAGTCCTGGCTGCCGCTCGCCATCGGTGCTGCGGCGGTGGTGCTGATCGGTATGTCGAGCCTGCACATGCTCGGCCCCAAGGAGCAGGGCGTCGTCACCACGCTCGGCCAGTATTCGCACACGATCGATTCGGGCGTCAGCCTCACCCTGCCCTGGCCGATCCAGCAGGTTCGCGTCGTCGACGTGCGCTCGTTCACGGTGGACATGATCCCCGACAACGAGAACGAAAAGCTCATGCTCACCAGCGACAAGAGCCTGGTCGATCTCAGCTATCTCGTGCGCTGGAACGTAAAGGACCTGAAGAACTACACCTTCCGCCTTGCCGATCCGCGCGAAACGGTGCGCGAAGTGGCCGAAGCCGCGATGCGCGCCTCGATCGCGCAGGTCACGCTGGGCCAGGCGCTTTCGGGTGCCGGCCGCGCACAGGTCGAGCAGGACGTGCGCGAACGCATGCAGCGCATCCTCGACTTCTACCAGTCGGGCATTTCAATCCAGGGCGTCGAGATCAAGAAGGCCGACCCGCCATCCAAGACCAAGGCCGCGTTCGACAACGTCAACGTCGCCCAGCAGGAAGCCGAGCGCGACCGTTCGGAAGCCCGTGCCTGGGCCCAGCAGGTGATCGCCCGCGCACAGGGCGACGCCAGCGCCTTCGACAAGGTCTATGAAGAATACAAGCTCGCCCCAGAGGTGACCAAGCGCCGCATGTACTACGAGACGATGGAGCGCGTCCTGCGCGACAACGACACGGTCGTCGCCGAAAAGGGCGCGACCACTGTCCTGCCCCTGCCCGAGATGAAGCGCCGCGCGGTTCCCGTGCCCGATCCCGCGGTCAGCGCGCCGACTGATGCGGGAGGCCAGTGATGAGCCTTTTCCAGCGCCACAAGACCGCATGGATCGTGGGCGGCATCGCGGTCGTTGCCGCCATGCTCAGCACGATCGTCGTACCCGAGGACGAGCAGGCCGTGATCGTGCAGACCGGTCGTCCGGTCCGCGTCTACAACCCGTTCATCGCCAACGCCGCATTCGGCCAGACGGGCGCGGGCGTTCACTTCCGCATCCCGCTGGTCGAGCAGGTCATCCGCATCGACAAGCGGCTGCTCTCGGTCGACATGCAGCAGCAGCAGGTGCTCTCCACCGACCAGCAGCGCCTGAACGTGGACGCCTACGCCCGCTACCGCATCGTCGATCCGGTGCGCATGGTGCGCAGCGCCGGTACGAGCGAGCGCGTGACGCAGCAGCTTGAGCCGATCCTTTCCTCCGTCGTGCGGCAGGAACTGGGCAAGCGCACGTTCCAGTCGCTCCTCACCGCCGAACGCGGACAGGCGATGGAGAACATCCGCAAGCTGCTCGACGCCGAGGCGCGCGAATATGGCGCGCAGGTCGTGGACGTACGCATCAAGCGCGCGGATCTTCCCGAAGGTGCCCTCGCGGCCGCCTTCGTCCGCATGGAAGCGGGCCGACAGGAAGAGGCCAAGACGATCGCCGCCCAGGGCCAGCGCGACGCCCAGATCATCCGCGCCGAGGCCGAAGCCCAGGCCGCGGGCATCTACGCCGCCAGCTTCGGAAAGGACGCGCAGTTCTACGACTTCTACCGCGCGATGCAGAGCTACTCGGTGTCGTTCGCCAAGGACCAGGCGGGCGGCAAGACGATCCTGCTCTCGCCTGACAACGCCTATCTGAATCATTTCAGGGAGCCCTGAGCGGTTTCGGCCGTTCCTGCGGCAACCCCGAGTACGTGGATTTCCGGCACCATTCAAACCCGGTTAAGCTCCCCGGTCGTCAATCGGACCGGATATCAGGGCAAAGCCGGTCGAATGACCGCCGAGATGGAGGAATCAAAGGACGTGAAGCCCGTGCGATACGCTTATGGACTGACCACAGCGCTCCTCATCGGAGGAGCGACCGCATCGCTCGTCACAGGCTACCCAGCCGGGGCGCAGGTGGCCCAGAACGAGGGCAGCGAAATTTCGCGGATGGTGCCGCGCGCCGGCGCCCCGGCGAGCTTCGCCGATCTCACCGCGCAGCTTCAGCCGGCCGTCGTGAACATCTCGACGCGGCAGAAGGTGCAGGTCCAGGGCGGCGCCAATCCCTTCGCGGGTACGCCGTTTGAGGGCCTGTTCGGCGGTCGCGGCGGCGGCACCCCGCAGACCCGCGAAGCCCAGTCGCTGGGTTCGGGCTTCATCGTCTCGGCGGACGGCTACGTGGTCACGAACAACCACGTCATCACGGCCGAAGGCAAGGGACAGGTGGAATCGATCACCGTCACCATGCCCGACGGCACCGAATACCCCGCCAAGCTGGTCGGCAAGGATGCGGCTTCGGACCTTGCCGTGCTCAAGATCGATGCGGGCAAGAGCCTGCCCTTCGTGAAGTTCGGTGACAGCCGCAAGGCGCGTGTCGGCGACTGGGTGATCGCCATCGGCAATCCCTTCGGCCTTGGCGGCACGGTGACATCGGGTATCATCTCGTCGGTCTACCGCAGCACGCAGAGCGGCGGCGCCTACGACCGCTATCTCCAGACGGACGCCGCGATCAACCGGGGCAACTCGGGCGGTCCGATGTTCGACATGAACGGCCAGGTCATCGGCATCAACAACGCCATCTTCTCGCCTACCGGCGGCAGCGTGGGCATCGGCTTCGCCATCCCGGCGGAGACTGCGGCACCGCTGGTCCAGAAGCTCATCAGGGGCGAGGCGATCGAGCGCGGCTATCTGGGTGTGCGCATCCAGCCGGTGACTGAGGACATCGCCGATTCGCTGGGGATCGAGCACAACAAGGGCGAGTTCATCCAGCTGGTCGAGCCGGACGGTCCGGCCGCGCGCGCGGGCCTGAAGGCCGGCGACGTGGTGGTGAAGGTCGACAACAAGGAAGTGACCCGCGACCAGACGCTGTCCTACATCGTCGCCAACATCGCGCCGGGCGCCCGCATCCCGGTCGAGGTGATCCGCAACGGCAAGCGCCAGACCCTGTCGGCCACGGTGGCGAAGCGCCCGAGCGAAGAGGACCTGTCGCCCTCATTCGACACCAACCCGGAGCAGGACGGCGATGCCTTCAACAATCCGCCGCAGCAGCAGGAGAACGGCGTCGTCGAGAAGTCGCTTGGCCTCACCGTCACCCCACTGACGCCGCAGATCGCCCGCCAGCTCGGCGCGGCGGAGGGCACCAGGGGCGTGGTCATCGTGGCGGTGGATCCGAACTCCGATGCGGGCCAGAAGGGCCTGCAGCGCGGCTTCATCATCCTTCAGGCGGGCGGCCGCCCCGTGACGACGCAGGCCGAACTGGCGGCCGCCATCGGTGCCGCCAAGGCCGAGGGGCGCACGGCTCTCCTCGTCCGTGTGCAGCCGCGCGGGCAGCAGGCGACTTTCGTTCCCCTGCGCCTTCGCTGATACGCAGAAAGCCGCGTGTGACGACGCCCGCCGGAGCAATCCGGCGGGCGTCTTCGTTTCGCGCGCTCGCCGCCCGAACCCTCCAGCTTGACAGTTATAACCATTTAGGTTAGTCATGCTGCCATCCTTCTTACCTGCGGCCGCAGGTGAGACGGTGTTTCGGGTCGGCGTCGTGGGCAGCACGCGAGCGTACAAGCCGTGGTCCACGCCCACAGCGTCCTCCCGGAGCGGTTCACAGGAAAGGCGCCTTGCCGTCTTCTCCCACCAAACCCCGTGCAATCGGCGCGTCGCCTGCGAGGCGGCGGCTTCCCACGGGGAGGACCGGCACTCGCGTCCTGCGAGCCCGCGCCGCCGGTCCGGGCCGCTCCGTTCCAGGGCCGAACCGGGCTGTGCTGACTCTCCCCGGTCGTTCGCACGCGAAGGTCTCCCTCCTCGCGTTCCAGCAGGGACGCCCCGACGCCGACCCGATGTTCTCCGGTCCTGCGCGGTCCTCCTTCCGGCGTTACCCCGCACTCGCCAGCGGGCGATAAACTGCGCCCTCCTCCCTCCCTGGGACGGGGGCGTTATGGTATGACCGGAATGCGTGTGGGCGTCGGCGTGGGCCGCGGGACCGGCACTATGCGCGGCTGCGGCGGTCGTCCCGGCGGATAGGGGCCCGCGCCCTGCCCCGGACGCAATCCCGTATCCTCGCTTCCCCGACCGGTCGCACGGTCCAGCAGCTCGCTGCCGGCAGCGGGCGGTGGGCCTTGGGGCCCGTAGTCCGGCGGTACCGGCCCGTCAGGCCCGAACTCGTCACCGAAGGGGACCTGATCGGGGCCGCCGCCGTCGGGACGGACCAGATTGCCGTTCTCGTCGGTGTAGTAGTAATCCTCGGGACTGCCCTGCATCGCCTCGTCATCCGGCTCCAACTGCCATTCGGGAAGCTTGAGCTGGGTGTCGAACTGTTCGACGGGGCGCTTGGCGACCGCGACCTTCATGAAATCCGCGAAGGCGCGGGCCGGGGCATGACCGCCCGAGAGGCCGCCGACCCGCTTGGCGTCGTCGCGGCCCATCCACACCCCGGTGGTCACCCCGCTGGAGAAGCCCAGGAACCAGCCGTCCTTGTTGGAGCTGGTGGTGCCGGTCTTGCCCGCGACCGGGCGGCCGATCTGCGCGGCGCGGCCGGTGCCGGTGGCGACGGCCGTCTGCAGCAGGTCAGTGATGCCGGCAGCGACGTAGTGCGGCACGAGCACCTGCCCGCGCACGGACTTGTGTTCATAAAGCAGCTCTCCGGCGGTGGTGGTCACCTTCACGATGCCATAGGGCTCGACCGACGTGCCGCCGGCCGAAACGGCGGCGAAAGCGCGGGTCATGTCGATCACACGCACTTCCGACGTGCCCAGCACCATGGCGGGTTTGGTGTTGATAGCGGTCGTGATGCCGAAGCGGCGCGCCATGCTGGCCACGGTGCCGAAGCCCACTTCGTTGCCCAGCTGCGCCGCAACCGTGTTCTTGGAATAAGCGAAGGCGGTGCGCACGTCGATCGCGCCTGCAAAGTTGCGGCCGTCGTTCTGCGGGCTCCAGCCCTGGATCGTCACCGGCTCGTCAACGACGCGATCCTCGGGCGTGTACCCGGCTTCCAGCGCGGCGAGGTAGACGAACAGCTTCCACGCGGATCCGGGCTGGCGCAGCGCGCT
Organism: Novosphingobium sp. HII-3; assembly: GCF_002916655.1. Lineage (GTDB taxonomy): Bacteria > Pseudomonadota > Alphaproteobacteria > Sphingomonadales > Sphingomonadaceae > Novosphingobium > Novosphingobium panipatense. Next base: position 327,317 of record NZ_PPSM01000014.1, on the reverse strand, counting down.
GGTGGCGCGGTTGTAGTTCGAGTTCACGTAATCGGTGCCGCCCACCATCGCCAGGACCGCGCCGTCGCGGTCAAGGCTGACGAGCGCGCCCTGAGCGCCGCCGGGCACGTTGCGGGCAACGGCCTTGGTCGCCGCGTCCTGCATGGCAGGGTCCAGCGTCGTCCAGACCTCGATCGGCTCGTTGTTCTCGGGCAGCAGCAGGTCGAGCTGCGGCAGCGCCCAGTCCGTGAAGTAGCGGACCGAGTTCTGGCCCTTCTCGCGCACGATCGCGACATCGGAGAAGTCGATCGATTCGGCCTCGCTGCTGCTGATCACGCCTTCGCGGGCCATCAGCTTGAGCACGACACGGCCACGCCCCTTGGCGGCGTCGATGTCCGCCGTGGGCGAATAGTTGGAAGGCGCCTTCACGAGACCCGCGATGATGGCGGACTCCGCCGTCGAAAGCTCAGTCGCGGGGTGGCCGAAGAACTTGCGGCTCGCGGCGTCGATGCCGTAGGCGCCGCCGCCGAAATAGACCTTGTTGAGGTACAGTTCGAGGATCTGGTCCTTGGTGAACTTGCGCTCCAGCGCCAGGGCCAGCACCATCTCGCGCGCCTTGCGGGTCCACGACCGCGTGTTGGTGAGGAAGATGTTGCGCGCCAGCTGCTGCGTCAGCGTGGAGGTTGCCTTGGCGCGGCTGTCCGTTGAGAAGGACACGTAGACGGCGCGGGCGAGGCCAACGGGGTCGATGCCCGGATGGCTGCGGAAGCGCCGATCCTCGACCGAGACGATCGCATCGCGCATGATGACGGGGATTTCGTCGTAAGGCAGCCACTTGCCGTAGCTTGGCCCCAGCGAGACGAGTTCACGTCCGTCGCGCGCGCGGACCACGATCATCTGGCCGTTCTGGCTGCTCTTCAGCGCGCCGTAGTCCGGCAACTCGCGCATCGTGAAGAATACGGCCGTTGCCAGGAAGATGGCGCCCAACAGCGCCAGCGAGCCGCCCCAGACGATGACGCCGCGTACCACGCGGCGCCAGAGGGGCTTGCTGGGGGTCTTGGACGATGAGCCGCGGGGCGCGCGGCTGCGGCCGGAATTGTTGGCCATTGGTAGAATGCAAACCCCAATGAGGACGGAAGTGTCGGGTTGCTCCTACACTTTGCACGCCGATTTGTAACCCGGAGTGAATGCCCCCGGGTTCGCGGCGATCACTCCTTCGGCTGGAAGTCCAGCGAGGCGCTGTTGATGCAGTAGCGCAGGCCGGTCGGCCCCGGACCGTCGGGGAAGACATGGCCCAGGTGCCCTTCGCACCTCGCGCAGGTCACTTCGGTGCGGATCATGCCGTGCGAGGTGTCGCGGTGCTCCTCGACCGCCGCATCCGCCACCGGCGCGGTGTAGCTGGGCCAGCCGCAGCCGGAGCTGTACTTGGCGTCGGATTCGAAGAGCGGCGCGCCGCATCCGGCGCAGGTGTAGAGGCCTTCCTGCTTGTTCTTGTCGTACTTGCCGGTGAAGGCCCGCTCCGTCCCCGCCTGGCGCAGGACGTGGTACTGTTCGGGCGAAAGGCGTTCGCGCCACTCGGCATCCGTGAGATGGATCTTGTCGGTCATCGGGGAAACTCTCCTTCGAGGTCCCAATATGGGAAGACAGGAGCGTCGATACCAGACCGCCCGCCCCGGATCGATCGCCCGATCGGTCGACGCTATGGTGTTGAACCGCCTTTTCTGCGATGGCGCCTGCCTTATGTCCCAGACCACTCCTACCGCGCCCAGTGTCGTCGACCTTGCCGAAGCGCTGATGGCCTGTCCCAGCGTCACCCCCGCGACAGGCCCGGTGTTCGATTGCCTGGAAGGCCAGCTCGCACCTCTCGGCTTCGAGGTGACGCGCTTCCTTGCGGGCGAAGCGCCGGACGGGCCGGTGGAGAACCTTTTCGCCATCCGCCGTGGTCCGGCGGGCTCACGCCACTTCGCCTTCGCCGGTCACCTCGACGTGGTACCGCCGGGCGAAGGGTGGACCAGCGCCCCCTTCCAGCCCGAACGCCGCGGCGTGGGCGAGAACGCGCTGCTTTACGGTCGCGGCGCGGTCGACATGAAAGGCTCGATCGCCGCCATGGTCGCCGCCGTGGCGCAAATTCCGGCCGAAGCGGGCACCGTCAGCTTCGTCATCACCGGCGACGAGGAAGGACCGGCCCTTCACGGCACCCTCGCGCTGATCGACCTGATGAAGCAGAAAGGCGACATCCCCGACCTCTGCCTCGTCGGGGAGCCGACCTCGGTGAACCGGCTGGGCGACATGATGAAGGTCGGCCGCCGCGGCTCGGTCAACATCTGGCTGGAGGTCGACGGCGTGCAGGGTCACGTCGCTTACCCCCACCTCGCGGACAACCCGATCACGCGACTTGTGGCGATGCTGGCCGAACTCGACGCGCTCGTCCTCGACGAGGGAACCGACTGGTTCCAGGCCAGCAACCTGGAAGTGACCGACGTTTCCTGCGGCAATCCCGCCACCAACGTCATTCCCGCCAGGGCCAGCGCCCGGATCTCGATTCGCTTCAACGATCTGCACACGGGGGATAGCCTTTCCCGGCGCGTGACGGACATCGCGCAGAAGCATGGCGGCAGCGCTCGTCCCATTGTTTCGGGCGAAGCCTTCCTCACCCAGCCTGGCGCGTTCTCGGCCATGCTGGCGGAGGCGATCCGCGCAGAGACGGGCGTGGACCCGGAATTGTCGACCAGCGGCGGCACGTCGGATGCCCGCTTCCTCAAGGACGTGTCGCCGGTCATCGAGTTCGGCCTGTGCAACGCCACGATGCACAAGCGCGACGAAGCCGTGGCGATCGCCGATCTGGACGCTCTTGCGCGCATCTACCGCCGCGTGACACTGGCTGCGCTCGCCGGCGGCTGAGATCGGACCGGCAGAAAACGGCAGTTCATCGCGGCCCGGTGCGGATCGGGCCGGCAAAACGCGTCCGGCGTCGTTGACCACCTGCGTCACGATGTTAGGTTCCGCGGCAATTTCATTACGAGGTGTGAATGGGCAGGCGGCTGACGCTCTTTATCATGGTGGGTATGGTGCTCGGCATCGTTGTGGGCTGGGCCTTCCATGCGCTCCTGCCCGAAGGCGATCCGCGCATCGCCCAGTGGGCGGATTACTTCAAGCTGCTGCCGGACGTCTTCCTGAAGCTCATCAAGATGATCCTCGCACCGCTCGTCTTTGCGACGATCGTGACGGGCATCGCCGGAATGGGAGACAGCACCGCGCTGGGGCGCATCGGCGGCAAGGCGCTCGCCTGGTTCATCACCGCCAGCCTGATCTCGCTCGGGCTCGGTCTCATCCTCGTGAACCTGTTCAAGCCGGGCATCGGAGTCGGCCTGGAGACGGCGACCGACATCGGTGACCTGCACACGGCCGAACTGACGCTCCGCCACTTCATCCTCGAGATCTTCCCGGCCAGCCCGTTCGAGGCAATGGCCGAGAACCACATCCTGCAGATCCTCGTCTTCTCGCTCTTCGTCGGCGTGGGCCTGACTGCCATCGGCGAGAAGGGCGCGCCTATCGTTCAGGGGGCCGAAGCCCTGGCCCAGCTGATGCTGCAAATCACCGGCTACGTCATGCGCTTTGCGCCCTTCGCGGTCTTCGGCGCCCTGGCCGGCGTGATCGCGACACGGGGTCTGGGGATCATCGTCACTTACGGCGTGCTGGTCGGCGAGTTCTACTTCGCGATGACCCTGCTGTGGGTGCTGCTGTTCTGCATCGGCGGGCTGTTCCTGGGCAAGCGCATCGTCACCCTGTTCCGCTACATCCGCGAACCGCTGCTCCTCAGCTTCTCGACCGCCTCCTCCGAGGCGAGCCTGCCCAAGCTGTTCGAGCAGCTTGACCGGTTCGGCGTCCCGCGTCGCATCTCGGGCTTCATCCTGCCGCTTGGCTACAGCTTCAATCTCGACGGCTCGATGATCTACATGAGCTTCGCGGCGATCTTCATCGCGCAGGCCTATGGCATCGACGTGCCGGTGATGACGCAGATCCTGATGCTGCTCACCCTGATGGTGAGTTCCAAGGGCATTGCCGGGGTTCCCCGCGCGAGCCTCGTGGTGATCGCCGCCACCCTCACTCAGTTCGGGCTGCCGGTCGAAGGCATCGCCCTCCTGCTGGGCGTCGACACTTTCCTCGACATGGGCCGCTCGGCCACCAACGTGGTGGGCAACGCGGTGGCAACCGCCGTCATTACCCGCAGCGAAGGCATGCTCCAGCCGCTGATGGATCCCGACGCGGACGTGCCCCATGCGCCCGCACACACGGTCGCCGCCGGCCGCCGGGGCCTCAATATCGATCCCGAGCAGTACGAACGCTGAGACCGCCCCGGATCTGGTCCGGGGCGTGAGCGGCGCCTTACTTCTCCAGCTTCACCGGCACGAACGGGCCCATGCCGCAGCCCCCCATGCGCTGCCACGAACCGCCGAACTGCTGCAGCGGGTAGATGATGTCCTGACGGCACAACTGCGTCAGCGAGGTCTCGTAGGTGAAGGTGTCGGCCGCCTTCAGCCCGTTGCAGGTGTTCGGCAGCGTCACCCGCCAGACCCGGCTCCCGGTCCCGCTGATGAAGTCAATCGTGCGGTCATCGCGGATCCGCGTGTTGCTGAACTGGTGAAGGGGAAGGCAGTCCTCGGCCGGTCCGAGGGCCTGCGCGGCCGGGCTAGGAGGAGGCGTGTCCCGGGGGCCCTCCGGCGTACAGGCGGCAAGGGCGGCTGCGCTTAGTGCCAGCATCACGGCGGCAGGCTGCTTCATGGTTCTCTCCTCTCGCTGCGCGAACGATCCGGCAGGCCGATTGGCTCCCGGAACGCCCGCCTTGTCAAGGAGACGAAGACCTCAGGCTGCAGCCTTCTTCGCGCCCTTGCTCAGGACCTTGTCCCGGAAGCCGCAGAGGTCCACCACCGGACAGCGCCAGCATTCCGGCGTCCGGGCCTTGCAGATGTAGCGCCCGTGCAGGATCAGCCAGTGATGGGCGCCCACCCGGAACGGCTGCGGCACCTTCTTCTCGAGCTGCTTCTCGACAGCGAGCGGCGTCTTGCCCTTCGCCAGCCCGGTCCGGTTTCCGACGCGGAAGATATGCGTATCGACCGCGAAGGTTTCCGCCCCGAAGGCGCAGTTCATCACGACGTTTGCCGTCTTGCGACCGACACCGGGAAGCTCGACCATGGCGTCCCTGTCAGCCGGAACCTCTCCGCCGTACCGGTCGACCAGTATTTGCGAGAGCGCGATGACGTTCTTCGCCTTGGTGTTGAACAGGCCGATCGTCTTGATGTGCTCCTTCAGCCCCTCCTCCCCAAGGGCGACCATCTCGGCCGGCGTGCGCACTTCGCGGAACAGCGCACGCGTCGCCTTGTTCACGCCCACGTCCGTTGCCTGCGCCGACAGCGTCACCGCGACCAGCAACTGGTAGGTGTTGCCGAATTCGAGCTCCGTTTCGGGCGCCGGGTTGGCTTCGGCAAGACGGCGAAAGAACTCGAAGATCTGGTCCTTTTTCAACGCCCCGCTCCTAGAGGCCAAGGACCTCGGGCATGGTGTAGCGGCCGGGCTGCTTTCCCATGAGCCACTGCGCGGCCCGGACGGCGCCCTTGGCGAAGATGCCCCGGTTCTCCGCCAGGTGCGAGAACGAGAGCCGCTCGTTGTCAGCCAGGAAATGAACGGTGTGATCGCCTGCCACCGAGCCGCCCCGCAGTGCCGCGAACCCGATCGTGCCCGCCTCCCGGCGACCGGTGATGCCGTCCCGCCCGCGAACCGCATGATCCGCCAGCGAAACCTCGCGCCCGTTCGCGGCCGCCTCGCCCAGCAGGAGTGCGGTGCCCGAAGGCGCGTCCACCTTCATGCGGTGATGCGTCTCCACGATCTCGATGTCCCAGTCGTCGCCAAGCCGCGCGGCCGCCTCGCGCACCAGATGCGCCAGCAGGGTGACGCCGAGCGAGGTGTTGCCGGTCTGCAGCACCGGGATCGTCTGAGCCGCGGTATCGATCAGCCAGTGGTGGCGCTCTTCAAGACCGGTGGTGCCGATGACGATGGGCAGGCCCGCCGCCATCGCGGCATCGAGGTTGCCCTCCAGCGCGGCGGGACTGGAAAAGTCGATCAGCACGTCGGCCGCCCGCGTGATGGAGGAGACGTCCTCCCCCTTGTCGACGCCGCCCGCGAACTGCTCGCCCGCCTCGCCGATGGCCGCGGCGATCGCCTGACCCATGCGCCCCTGACTGCCGATGATTCCAATCCGTGCCACGTTCACTTCTCCGTCGGCACCTCACGCTACCCTTGTTTCAGCAGCGCTCGTGCCTCAATCTTACCGCCGCGAATGGCGCACAATGGCCCTTGAAACAAGTTCGGGCTGAGGAGAAAGGCTAAGTCTTGGCTGCAATCCGCAACATCGTCATCCTCACCGGAGCCGGCGTTTCCGCCGAAAGCGGTATCGACACCTTCCGTGACGCCGGCGGCCTGTGGGAACAGCACCGGGTGGAAGACGTCGCCACGCCTGAAGCCTTCGTGCGCGATCCAGATCTCGTATTTCGCTTCTACGACATGCGCCGTGCGGCCATCCAGACCAAGGAGCCCAATGCCGCGCACGTCGCGCTGGCGAGGCTCGACCGCGAATGGCCGGGCGAGTTGCTCATCGTCACGCAGAACGTGGACGATCTTCACGAGCGCGCCGGGGCGAAGCGGGTGCTGCACATGCATGGCGAACATCTCAACGCCTGGTGCCTCGCCTGCGACGTGCGGTCGCGCTGGACCGGATCGCTGATCGACCGCCCGCCCTGCCCCCGCTGCGGAGAAAGAGCGCTGCGCCCTGACGTGGTGTGGTTCGGCGAGATGCCCTACCGGATGGACGAGATCTTCGCCGCGCTGCGCGAGGCGGACCTGTTCGTCTCGATCGGCACCTCGGGCGCGGTCTATCCCGCAGCCGGCTTTGTTCGCAACGCAAGGGAACTCGGCGCGCGGACGCTGGAACTCAACCTGGAACCCAGCCAGGGCACCGCATGGTTCGACGCCGCTCGCCATGGCCCCGCCACCCGCCTGGTGCCGGAGTGGGTCGAGGAGGTTCTCGCCGCCCCGCGCGGCTGATGCTGCCAGCCCGCCTATCGGAGCTTGCAACCCTTGCAGGCGGGATCCTTGGCGATCTTGAGGCTGCGCATCGAAGGCGCCATGCCGTCAATAAGGTGCAATGTACCGAACTGCGGCACGCCCAGCGCGGCATGGCCTTCCAGCAGCACGCGCATGGCGTGCATGGCTGCGAAAGTGCCGACCATGCCCACCATGGCGCCCAGCACTCCATCGGCCGCGCAGGTGTCGCAATCGGCAGCATCGAAGGCGTCGCCAACGAAACAGCGATAGCAGGGCTGGTCCGCCAGATGCCCGGCGAAGTTGGCGACCTGTCCCTGGAAGCGGCCGATTGCCGCCGTGGTCAGAGGGACACCCGTCGCTACGCAGGCATCGGACACGGCGAGCCGCGTCGCGAAGTTGTCACAGCCGTCGATTACGAGATCGGCAGCGCCGACAAGGTCCGTCGCGTTGACCGTATCCACTCTTGCCCGGACGGCCTCGACCTTGAGTTCCGCATCGAAGCGTCTCACCCAGTCGGCCGCCGCTTCCGCCTTGGATCGCCCGAGGTCCGAGGTGGCGAAGATGGTCTGGCGCTGGAGATTGCTGGCCTCGATCACGTCGTCGTCCACCAGGGTAAGCCGGCCGACACCGGCTGCGGCGAGGTACTGCAGCGCTGGGCTCCCGATCCCCCCGCAGCCGACGAGCACAACGTGAGCACGGCTCAAGGCGATCTGGCCGGCGCCGCCCACTTCGGGAAGGACGATGTGTCGCGCGAAGCGGTCAAGGCGGGCGGCAGTCAGGGTCATCGTGAACTCTCATCCTGTGAAGGCGCTTCCGGGAGGCGCTCGCGAACAAAGCCGTGCATCCCGAACCACCATTGGGTTGCGATCACCCCGCCCTTGGCGGGCTGCAGCATGCCCAGCATCATGACGATGGCCAGCGGCACGGCGATGGCAAGCATGGCGACAGGCCCCAACTCGTAATCGACAGCCAGCGCGATAATCAGAGGCGCCATGAAATGCCCGGTGACGATCATCGCGATATAGGCAGGGAAGTCGTCCGCCCGTTGCGGGAGAAGATCCAGTGCGCAGGCGGAGCATTGCGTCTGCGGCTTCAGCCACTTGCGGAACAGCCGCCCCTCACCACAGCGGGGGCAGCGACCGCGGATACCGCGAAGCGCGGCTTGTGAAAAGGAGGCAGGGTTCATCGTCCCGCGGTTACAGGAAGGACGAGGCCCGGTGAAGCCGCAAACCATCGCCGCCACGCGCTCCCTGCGCCACGACATGAGGTCCGCTCAGGCGAGAAGACAGACAGGGGCCGAGCGCATGCCCGACCCCTGTTGATAATCTCGTGGAAAGCCTGCCGATCAACCGGCAGAACAGGGGAAAACGCGATCAGCTCTCCAGCTGGCGCAGGAGCGAACGGACGTCCCCGTCCATATCCGCATCGCGCGTACGCAGTTCCTCGATGAGGCGGACGGCGTGGATGACGGTGGAGTGATCCCGGCCGCCGAACTTGCGGCCGATCTCGGGGTAGGAACGCGGCGTCAGCACCTTGGCGAGATACATCGCGACCTGTCGGGGACGAACCACGGCGCGAGCGCGCCGCTTCGAACTCATCTCCGTACGATCGATACGGTAGAACTGGCAGACGGTGCGCTGGATTTCGTCGATCGTGATACGGCGGCGGTTCGCGGACAGGATATCGGTCAGCTGCTCTTCGGCGAGCTGGAGCGACACGGCCTGACCGGTCAGCTGCGCATAGGCGATCAGCTTGTTGAGGCCGCCGACCAGTTCGCGAACATTGCGGTTGATCGTGCGCGCCAGGAATTCGATCACATCGGCCGGCACCTCGATGGAGGCGAAGCGCTGCAGGCGGTTCTCAAGGATCGAACGGCGCAGTTCGATGTCAGCCGGCTGGATGTCGGCGACGAGGCCCATCGACAGGCGCGAGAGCAGGCGCGGCTCGACGCCGTCGAGTGCCTGGGGCGCACGGTCGGCGGCGAACACCAGTCGCTTGCCTTCCTGCAAGAGGGCGTCGATCGTGTAGAGCAGCTCTTCCTGCGCGGAAGCCTTGCCGATGATGAACTGGATGTCGTCGACCAGAAGGAGGTCGAAGCCGCGCAGTCGCGCCTTGAACTCGATCATCTGGTTTTGGCGAAGGGCCTGCACGAACTCGACCATGAAACGCTCGGCCGAGCAGTAGAAGATCCGCGCATGCGGATGAGCGGCGAGATAGGCATGGCCGATCGCGTGAAGAAGGTGCGTCTTGCCCTGCCCGGTGGCCGCCTTGAGGTACAACGGCGAGAACTGCGGCGTCTCCGTCGCGGCCATGCGCTGCGCTGCATTGCACGCCAGCACGTTCGAGGCGCCGGTCACGAAGCTCGAGAAGGTCTGCGAGGCATCGATGCCGGCCGGGCCCTGCCCCAGCGAGGCGAACGATTCGCCGGCAAGCGCCACCGAAAGCGGATCCGCCACGCCAGCGGCCGAATCGTTGGCCGGGGCGCTCGCCGGGCGACCGCCGCTGCCAAGGCGCAGTTCGGGAAGCTGACGGCGACCCGGGTGGACAAGGATGCGCACGTGCCGCACGTCGGGACGCGCGATCTTCCAGGCGAGCGAGAGGCGATCCGCAAACCGGTCGTTCACCCAGTTCGCGGAGAACTCCGTCGGCAGGTAGAGGTCCAGCGTACCGGTTTCCTTGCACCAGTTGCCCGGCTGAATCGGCTTGATCCACTGGCTATGCGCCTGCTGGCCAAGATCCTTGCGGAGACCCTGACTGATGTCAGCCCAGTCCGCCGCCAGGTTTACGGCTTCCTGATCCTCTTCCATCGCCACTCGCACTGCCTTCGACTTCCTGTTCAAGTTCATACCTTCGGCCATGGGACTCACGGATGGGTGTCCTGCAGACGTGTTCGACATCGTTTTTGAACCCCCTAGTTCGCGTGATCCCCACCTGCTGCGACAAGCCGGGCGCCATTTTTACAGAGTAAAACTCTCCCAACCGCGAACACCTGCCCGCGGCCGTAGTTCTACTCTGAATCGCTGTTTGCCCGGCCAGTTCCGCAACGGCCGGGAACCCTTTTAGGAACCGCTTTGCACTGCAGGCAAGACGGCCCTCCTCAAATAAAAAAAATTATGAAGGTTGACTTGGCAGGAGTGGCGAAAAACCGTCGCTAAAGCGTAATAAGCCATATTTTCAAATGCTTACGCGATGCAGCAGTCCGAATCACAAGCTTTTCGGCGGTTTAACGCAGAGCACATTGCGCTGCAGCAAAAACGAGAACGGAGCCGGGGTCGCAGGACCCCGGCTCCGTTCTCGTTACGTCCTGAGACAGGTGTCTAGCAACCTGCCTCCAGATGCGAATCGCCTCTCGATCAGAGAGCGGCGACGCGCTTCGTCAGACGCGACAGCTTGCGCGAAGCGGTGTTCTTGTGAAGCACGCCACGAGCCACGCCACGAGCCAGTTCCGGCTGGGCTTCCTTCAGGGCAGCGGCAGCGGCAGTCTTGTCACCACCAGCCAGTGCGCTTTCAACCTTCTTGATGAAGGTGCGGATGCGGCTGACGCGGTTGGTATTGATCTCGGCGCGGCGCTCGTTGCGACGGATGCGCTTGCGGGCTTGCGGCGTATTGGCCATCGAATTTCCTCTGTCTGGGCGGCCAACACGTGACTGGGCGGCCCCATTGCCTAACGAATCTGCTGGCGAGCGGACTCGCCGGAAAGCGCGCCCCTTACAGTTGAAGCACGATTGCGTCAAGCCGAGGGGGCCTGCGCAAACGGCTCATTTCTGGCACTTGCGGCACCAGAACGTGCTCCGCCCACCCTGCACGAACCGCAGGACAGGCGCTCCGCAGGAACAGGCATCGCCTTCGCGACCGTAGACCCGCCACGAAGCCGCGAAGTACCCCAGTTCCCCGTTTGGCTGGGCGTAGTCCTTGATGGTCGAGCCGCCTGCCGCGATCGATTCGGCAAGTACCTCCCTTATCGCCGGCACGAGCCGCTCGAGCGCCGGCCGGCTCACGCGGCCGCCCGGTTTGTCGGGACGGATGCCGGAGCGGAACAGCGCCTCGCAGACGTAGATGTTGCCGAGGCCCGCCACGATGGCCTGATCCAGCAGAAGCTGCTTCACCGGTGCGGTCCGCCCCGCAAAGGCGCTGCGCAGGTGCGCGGCGGTTAGTGCGTCCCCAAGCGGCTCCGGCCCCAGCGCCGCGAAAGGCCCCCACGCATGAAGCCCCGGGGTGGAGACGAGATCGACAGAACCGAACCTGCGGGCATCGTTGAGGGCCAGAACATGACCGGAGCCTGTCTCCAGCACGAGATGGTCATGCCTGTCGGGCGCTTCGGGTTCGATCCTCCAGCGCCCGGACATTCCGAGATGAAAGACCATGGTCTGCTCACGATCGGTGTGGATGAGGCCGTACTTTGCCCGGCGCCCGAGCGTGGTGACGCGAGCCCCGGTTAACGACTGGACGAGGTCGGACGGGAATGGCCGCCGCAAGTCCAGCCGGTTGAGCGAGACACGGGCGATGCGCTCTCCCTCCAGGAAGCGGGCGAGACCGCGCACGGTCGTTTCGACTTCGGGTAATTCTGGCATGAGGGCCTCAGATAGGTACGGGCGCGCTCACGTCCAAGCGTCAGAGGAAATGCCCGGTACGGTCGCGCTTCGTCTCCAGATAGCGGGCGTTGTGCGGGTTAGGCGGCAACTGGTGCGGCACTCGCTCGACGACCTCGACGCCAACCTCCTGCAGGGCGGCAACCTTGGCCGGATTGTTCGTCATCAGCCGAATCGCGTGAACGCCGAGAAGTTCAAGCATACGCGCCGCGACCGGGAAGTCGCGCGCCTCCGTAGGAAGGCCGAGCCTGTTGTTCGCGTCGACCGTGTCGTAACCGAGGTCCTGCAGGCTATAGGCGCGCAGCTTGTTCACAAGGCCGATTCCGCGGCCTTCCTGACGAAGATACAGGAGCACGCCCCATCCGCCGTTCTCGGCTTCCTTCGCCATCGCGCGCAGGGCGGCTTTCAGCTGCGGCCCGCAATCGCACTTGAGACTGCCGAGGATGTCTCCCGTCAGGCACTCGGAATGGAGCCGCACCAGGGGCGCGCGCTCGCCGTCCTGAGAGCCGATCACCAGAGCCACATGCTCACGCAGATCATCGAGCGCCCGGAACGCCACGATCTCGGCGCTCTCGGTGGCCTCCACCGGAAGGTGAGCGCGCGAGGCGATTCGCAGGTGGCGCGTGTCCTTCCATTCCGCCAAGTCCTCGCTGGACACGGCCTGCGCTTCCCCTTCCGGCGCGGGTTCCAGCAGGTAGGCCGGGAGGATGCCCGCAAGCCGCGCCAGTTCCATCGCTGCGCACGCCGCGGCGCGATCAGGAATGGGCTCGGCCACAAAGGGGCCCTTCATCGGATACGCGAGGTCAAGGGCGGGATCGGCAACGGCACGGGCGGCTTCAAGATCGAACGGCTCCGCCGCGCGGATCAGGACGGGCGCTTCGGGAACCGCAGCCTCGCGCTGGTTGGCCAACCTCAGCGTCACCGCGCGCGCCGCGGATATGAGCATGCAGGGCGCGCTTACCCCCTCTGCGAACGCGGTTTCCGCCGGCAGCAGCCGCAAGCCGGCCACGTCCACCGGCCACCCGTGCCGCAGCGCATCGAGCGCCAGTGCCACCCGGCGCGGTCCCGGCCCCGGCAGGGCGGAGGCAGCGGTCTGGCTCAGAGCTCGAACTCCGTGATCAGCGGCACATGGTCGCTGGGCTGCTCCCACCGCCGCGTCTCTTCCACGAAACGGTGCGCGCGCGCCCGCCCGGCCAGTTCGGGCGATGCCCACATGTGGTCCAGACGTCGGCCCTGGTCCTTCTGCCGCCAATAGCTGCGGTACGACCACCAGGAGTAGTTCCGCTCCGGCGCCGGGATGAAGCGCCGGCCGAGATCCTCCCATCCGTGCGCATCCTGAAAACGCCTGAGCGTCTCCACCTCGACCGGTGTGTGACTCACGACCTTCAGCAGGGCCTTGTGGTCGTAGACGTCGCATTCCAGCGGTGCGATGTTGAAGTCGCCGACGATCAGCGTCGGGCGGTCAATCCGGTCGGCCCAGCGCGTCATGCGTTCGAGGAAGTCGAGCTTCTGGCCAAACTTGGGGTTCACCTCGCGATCGGCGACGTCCCCGCCGGCGGGGATGTAGACGTTCTCCACGATGAGCCCTTGGCCAGCGCCGAGGAGTTCGACCCCAATGTGCCGCGCCTCACCGTTGTCCTGCCAATCGTGCTTCGAGAAGTCCCGGAACGGCACTTTCGAAACGGTGGCGACGCCGTGATAGCCCTTCTGCCCATGAACCGCCCGGTGAGTGTAGCCGAGGCGCTCGAACATAGCATGCGGGAAGAGGTGCTCGGCAACCTTGATTTCCTGCAGACAGAGGACATCGGGCGCCTGTTCGGTCAGCAGCCGTTCGACCTGATCAATGCGCAGGCGAACGGAATTGATGTTCCAGGTGGCGATCTTCATGAGGCGGCTTTAGGCACCCGTGGAGGGAATTGCCAGAGGCTGTGCCGCCTATCCCGGACCCGACCGGAACGACAGCCGGCGAACCCCGAACGCAGAAAACCCCCGAGCCGGGGGCAGAGGCTCGAGGGTTCCTGTAAGCGTTCGTCACGCTAGTATCAGACCGACCACTCAGGAGGCGCGGGCAACAGGGGGGAAAACCCGCCTCAAGCCGTTCTGACCCTCCCTATGTAGGGTGCTTCGCCTTGCTGCCAAGTGAACAAGATTCAGAAAAGTGTCGCTATCTGTCGCGAGGGCCGAACGGCTTGCGCTCGGCCGTGCGGCATCATCGACGGTTGCGCGGACGAGGGTCGACCCAGCGGAAATCGGCATCCGTGACCGGCACGCCGTAGCGCTGGTTGCTGAGGCTGATCGTCGTCCGCTTGTTCTGCGAATCGAGGGCGACCCAGTACGACAGTTCCAGACCGCCCGGGGCCGAGGCCTTGCGCGTGAAGATGAGCGTGATGATCCCGTATTCGGGATGCGAGCGGTCGCGCACTTCGATGCTGATGACGTTGGGATTGCCGGTGCTCAGCACTTTACCGAACTTCGCCACGTCACGGCTGGGATCGAGCAGCGCGCCGAGCGGGCTGTTCTTGATGGGCCAGCGCTGGACCTGCCGCACGTCATAGTCGATGAGCGTCAGGGCCTTGCCGTCCCCGACGATGAGCATGTTCGCGCTCTTCTCGTACTGGAAACGGATCTTGCCGGGGCGCTTCAGCGTCAATTCGCCGCGAACGGTCTGCCCGGACCGATCGGTCTGGACGAAGTTCGCCTTCATCGAATCGATGCTCCGGAGCGCGGCGACCGCCTGATCGAGCTGCCTTGCTTCAGCCTCACCGGCGGCAAGCGCCGGAGCCGGCGCAAGGACGGCAGGAACGGAAAGCGCGGCCAAAACGGCCGCGCCTACACAGGATCGAAAGGTTTTCATCGTGTGGTTCATGGTTTTCCCGTTGGGTCCACCGCGTTGAACCGGCAGTGAACCTTACTTGATCTTGGCTTCCTTGAACTCGACGTGCTTGCGCGCGACGGGATCGTACTTCTTGAAGCTGAACTTTTCGGTCGTGTTCCGGGGATTCTTCTTCGTGACGTAGAAAAATCCGGTGTCGGCGGTCGAGACCAGACGGATCTTGACGGTTGCGGGCTTCGCCATGGCGGTTTCCTGTACTCTCTAAGTTTCAGCCGCCCTGGCAGGCCGGCGTTTCGACAAACCACAGAGGGCGGCACCGGAGCACCGCCCTTTCAAGGTTGCGGCCCTTGCTGGATCAGGGCGGCAAAGTCAAGTGCGGGAGCGCAAATCAGGAGAGCGGGAATGGCGGGATCGGCTGAATAAAGCCGAATTCTTCAGGCTGCAGCTTTCCTTCCAGAGGCGGGAACTCGTATTCAGGCGGGCTGCATTGCGTGTCCGGCAGGCGGTCCAACAGATCGCGAATCAGGGTCAGTCTTCCACGGCGCTGATCGTTGAAATCTACGAGCGTCCAGGGAGCCTCTGCCGTGTGAGTCGCCTTCAGCATCGCCTCACGGGCGCGCGTGTATTCCGCGTACTTCTCGCGGGCTGCGATATCGACGGGTGACAGCTTCCAGCGCTTCAACGGATCTTCCAGCCTTTCAGCCAGACGCTCTTCCTGCTTGTCCTGATCGCAGGCCAGCCAGTACTTGAAGAGGAGGATGCCATCCGCGATCAGCATGTGCTCGAAAACGGGCGCGTCGCGCAAGAACGCTTCCACCTGCGCCTCGCTCGCATAGCCCATGACCCGCTCCACTCCCGCACGGTTATACCACGACCGGTCGAACAGCACGATCTCGCCGCGCGTAGGCAGATGCGTGATGTAGCGTTGGAAGTACCACTGCCCCTGTTCTCGTTCGCTGGGCGCGGCAAGGGCAACGGTGCGGCACTGGCGCGGGTTTAGCTGGCCGGAGACGGCTTTGATCGCGCCGCCTTTCCCCGCAGTGTCGCGGCCCTCGAAAATGACGACGATCCGCGCGCCCGTGACCTGCGCCCACCGGGCGGCGCCGACAAGCTCCCGCTCCATCGGCTCGAGCAGCTTCTGGTAGTCCTTGCGACCGATCTTCCTGGTCGAGTCGTCCATCGTACTCAGGCCCGGCCGAGAAGGATCAGCGCCACGGCGCCCGCAACGATACGGTACCAGGCGAAGGGTGCGAAGCCGGAGCGGCTGACGAAGGCCATGAAGGCCTTGATGACGACAAGAGCCACGATGAACGAGACGACGAAGCCGATGGCGATCTCCGTCCAGCCTACGGGACCGGCTCCGGCCATCAGGGTTTCGTGATGCTTCACAAGTTCAAGCGTTGTCGCCCCCACCATCGTCGGAACGGCGAGGAAGAAGCTGAATTCGGCAGCCGTACGGCGCTCGATGCCCATGGCCAGCGCTCCCATGATCGTCGCGCCCGACCGGCTGACGCCCGGAACCATCGCCAGGCATTGCGCAAGCCCGACGCCAAGACACTGGCGCGCCGGCAGTTCGGCCACGCCCGTCAGCGGCCCCTGCCGGGCCACCTTCTCAACCCCGAGAATGGCGATGCCGCCGATGATGAGCGCCCAGGCGACGACTCCCGGTTCGCCCAGCAGCCCTTCGATCCAGTCATTCAGCAGCAGACCCAGGATGGCCGAAGGGATGAAGGCGAGGAGGACGTTGCGCACGAAGCGCAGGGACGACGGGTGCCACTTGAGCAGCCCCTGCCCCACCGCCCAGAACGTGCGCCAGAACTGCACTATGACGGCAAGGATGGCGCCAAGCTGGATGACGATGTTGAACGTCGACCACTGGCTTGCGTCATACCCGAAGAGCCGGGTGGCAAGGATGAGGTGCCCGGTCGAGGAGACCGGCAGGAACTCGGTGAGGCCCTCGACGATGCCGAGGAGTATTGCGGTTAGTGTCAGATCCATGGACCGCAGGTCATGACGCCCAAAGCGGCCAAGTCAACGCCGGACGCACTTTGGATCGCAATAAGTCGCGAATGGCCTGAGAGCACCGGGGCCGTCAGGCATCGCTGTCACCAGCGGAAACGAAGACGGCGGCAGACATTCGCCCGCCGCCGTCCTGTTCATTCACCGGTCCTGCCGGCGAAAGAATGCTTTCCCTTACCAGATGCGCACGCGCTCCTTCGGGGGGAGGTACAGCTTGTCGCCCGGCTTCACGTTGAACGCCTTGTACCATTCGTCAAAATTGCGAACGACGCCGTTGATGCGGTACTGCGGCGGCGAGTGCGGGTCGGTCACGAGGTACTGACGAGCCTGCGCCTCGCGTACCTTGGAGCGCCACACCTGCGCCCAGCCCATGAAGAAACGCTGGTCGCCGGTGAAGCCGTCGATCACGGGCGCTTCCTTGCCGTTGAGCGAAAGCTTGTAGGCGCGATAAGCCAGGCTGAGGCCGCCGACGTCACCGATATTCTCGCCCATGGTAAGGCGACCGTTCACGCAGGTCTTGCCCTCATCGAACGGGCAGAAGGAGTCGTACTGGGCGGCCAGGCGATCCTGCAGCTTTTCGAAGGCCGCCTTGTCCGCCGGAGTCCACCAGTCGCGCAGGTTGCCCGTGCCGTCCGACTTGGCGCCCTGGTCGTCAAAGCCATGGCCCATTTCATGCCCGATCACCGCGCCGATGCCGCCGTAGTTCACCGCCGGATCCGCCGAGAGGTTGAAGAAGGGCGGCTGCAGGATCGCCGAAGGGAACACGATCTCGTTCAAGGTCGAGTTGTAGTATGCGTTCACCGTCTGAGGCAGCATGCCCCATTCCGACCGGTCGACGGTCTGGCCGATGCGGTTGACGTTGAAGTTCGTGTCCCACTTCTGCGCCGCGATGCCGTTGGCGAGCGGGTCCGTCGCCGAAAACGTAAGGCCCTCATAGGTCTTGAACTGGTCCGGAGCACCGATCTTCGGCGTGAAGGCGTTAAGCTTCTTCTCGGCCTCCACACGCGTTGCGGGGCTCATCCAGGCCAGGTCCTGGAGGTTGGCGGCCATGGCCTTGCGCAGGTTCGCGACAAGCTCGGTCATCGCCGCCTTGTGCTCGGCCGGGAAGTAGCGCTCGGCGTAGATCTTGCCGACGAGTTCACCCGCCATGCCTTCGACCGCCGCGATGCCGCGCTTCCAGCGAGGGCGCTGCTCCGGCTGCCCGGAAAGCGTCTTGCCGTAGAAGTCGAACGTCGCCGCGTCGATGTCCGAAGGGAGCGCCGCCGCGTTGCTGCGCAGGAAGTGCGCGGTGAGGTAAGCCTGCCAGGTGGCCACCGGAGTGCTTTCGATCAGCTTGACCACTGCGGGCATGCCCGGTCCGAACTGGGACTGGGCCTTGGCCGGATCGACGCGCGCCGCCTTGAGTTCCTCCGCTGTAGGGGGGATCTCGCCGATGATGAAGTAGCTTGCCTGTCCTGCACCCAGCGCGTTCAGGAACGCACGCACCACGCCCGGCGAACCCATCGCCTCGAACTCGGCCACTGGCACCTTGTTGTAAGTGAGGTCGGGGTTGCGTGCGGCCGCGCGGTCCCAATCGGCCTTCGCGATCTGAGTTTCGAGAGCGAGCACCGACTGGGCGGCGGCCTGCGGATCGGCGTAGCCGGCCTTGCCCAGCAGGAAGGTCAGGTAGCTCTTGTACTTGTCCCGAAGGGCGACCGAACGCTCGTCCGTCTTCAGGTAGTAGTCGCGGTCGGGCAGGCCCATGCCGGACACGTTGGCATAGACGGCGTAAATGTCGCTCTGCTTGTCATCCGCGCCAACGTAGATGCTGATCGGCGACGCGTAGCCGGGCGCGCCGAAGAGAGCCGCCACGTCAGCCGGCTTCTTCGCGGCCTTGATGCGATCGAGGTAAGGACGCGCCGGAGTGAGGCCGGCCTTGTTGATGGCGTCCACATCCATGAACGCGGTGTAGGCTGCGGCGATGCGTGCAGCGTCCGTCCCGGCTGCCGGCTTCGAGGCCACCAGCTCGTCCATGATGGAGCGCACGCGCACTTCCGAAAGGTCGTTCAGTTCCAGGAACGAACCCCAGCGGGTGCGGTCGGCCGGAAGTTCGACGGTCTTGTTCCAGACGCCATTCACATAGGCATCGAAGTTGTCGCCGGGCTTCACCGAGGTGTCGATCCACTGCGTCTGGACCCCGAACTTGCCCCAGTCGGCCGTCGGCGCGAGAGCGGGCTTGGCAGCCTGTGCTGCCGGGGCCGTGTCCTGGGCGATGGCAGGAGCATTGGCGGTGAGGACGGAGAGTGCGACGCCTGCAAGAAGCGCTTTCCCGGAGATGCGGAACATGTCGTAGCCTTTTTGGAAAGAAATGCGGCAAGAAGATTTCGCTGGGTCCAAGCGGCCCCACACTGACGCGCAACTTAGTTGCATATAAACGCAATGCCAGAGAAAACTGCGTTGATTTCGGAGTGAACCTGCATTCCCGAAGCGGCGCTATCCCCGCGTGGGTAGCGCCTCACTGTCGAATTGCAGCGAGGCGAGACGAGCGTAGAGACCGGCGGCCCGGATCAGCGTCTCGTGCGTGCCTTCCTCGACGATGCGACCGCCGTCCATGACGACGATCCGGTCGGCCCGGCGAACGGTCGCGAGCCGATGAGCGATCACCAGCGTCGTACGGTTCGTCATCAGGGTTTCGAGCGCCTCCTGCACCAGACGCTCGCTCTCGGCGTCAAGCGCGCTGGTCGCCTCGTCGAGCAGAAGGATCGGCGCATCGCGCAGCAGGGCGCGAGCTATGGCGATCCGCTGGCGCTGACCACCGGACAGCCGCGCCCCGTCCTCTCCGAGGAAAGTGTCCAGGCCCTGAGGCAGGGCGCGCAGGAAGCTCTCGGCGTTGGCGGCCCGCGCCGCGTCCCATATCGCCGCATCATCCGCCTGCCAGTTGCCGTAACGCAGGTTGTCGCGCGCGGAAGCGGCAAACAGCACGCCCTCCTGCGGCACGAGGGCGATGCGCTCGCGGACCTCGGCCGGATCGGCAGAGGCCAGGGGCACGCCGTCGATCTTCACGACGCCCGCCTGCGGATCGTAGAACCGTTCCGCTAGCTGAAACAGCGTCGACTTGCCCGCGCCGGACGGCCCGACGATCGCCACCGTCTCCCCGGGTTCGACCGTAAGGTTGAAATCGTGCAGCGCAGGCAGTTCGGGCCGGGCGGGGTAACGGAACGTCACCCGCTCGAACGCGAGCTTGCCCCGTGCCGGCCGCGGCAAGGCAATCGGCCGCGCCGGGGCGGCAATGACCGGCCTCTCATCGAGGAGCTCCGCCAGGCGGCTGGCCGCCCCGGCTCCACGGACGAGGTCACCGTAGACTTCCGTGAGCGAACTGAAGGCCCCCGCCACGATACCCGCCGTGACGACGAAGGCCGCGATGGTGCCCCCCGTGATCGTACCTTCGGCAACGCCGATGGCGCCTTGCCACATGATCGCCGTGATCGACCCGAAGATGAGGAACATGATGACGGCGGTCATGATCGAGCGGATCAGGATGCGGTGCCGCCCGGTCTGGAACGTGCGCTCCACCGCCGCCGCGAACCGTTCATGCTCACGCGGTTCCTGGTTGAACGCCTGCACCACGCGGATAGCACCAAGAGCCTCGGCCGTCAGGGCACCGATGTCGGCTACGCGGTCCTGACTTGTGCGCGAGACGACCCGCAGTTTGCGGCCGAAAGCCGCGATGGGCAGGATAATGACGGGAATGGCCACGATAAGGCCCGCCGTCAGCCGGGGCTCGAGGGCGAAGAGATAGATGACGCCGCCCAAGGCCATGATCGCGTTGCGCAGCGCGACCGAGACGGTCGTTCCCACGATCTGCTCGATGATCGCGGTGTCCGCCGTCATTCGCGACGATATCTCCTTGGGGCTGTTCTCTTCGAAGAAGCTCGGCGCGAGGATCAGGAGATGGCGCTGCACCCGCAGCCGGATGTCGCCTACCACTCGTTCTCCCAGCCAGGAAACGGAGTAGAAGCGGACGGCCGTGGCCACGGCGAGCACCGTCACGATCGCCATGAGCATGAGAAACCACCAGCGGATCGCCTGCGGGTCGGCCCCTTGCGCAAACCCCTGGTCGATGATCTGGCGAAATCCGTAGGGGATCGCGAGCGTCGATGTCGCGGTGACGGTCAACGCCACCCCCGCCGCCGCCATGCGCCCCGGGTACTTGAGCATCTCACGCCAGACCATGCGCAGCGGCCCGAGGCTGCGGCGCGGCTTCGGCTCGTCAGTGATACCCGCTGCGAGGGAATTGCCTTGCGTCCCGTCCATACGCGCGCCCTTACAGACTCCCGCGCCAGAGGAAAAGCCTCGTTCACAGTACCCGGGCGCCTCTGCCAGGCAACGGCACGTGCCCCCGGCTCACCGGCAACCGCGCGAAACGCGTTTGCCGCATTGCAGCAATCCGCTATAGCCGTCCGACATAGCCGAGGCTGCGGGGCCACGCCTTAGCCGGAGGCAGGAGAACGAACTTGCTCTATAACGCTTACGAGCTGCAGCGCGCCATGCTGAGCAGCGCGGCCGCATGGGCCTCGGTCGGGGCTGAACTGCTCAGCAATCCTTCCCTTCCGTTCGGCTACTCGGGCGTGGGCCCGGTCATGGCCTCCGCCCTCGACGTCTTCGCTCATGCGGCTGCGCCCCGGGGCAAGCCAGCCTTCGGCATCGAGACCGTCACGGCAGGCGGGAAAGTGCAGCCCGTCACCGAGGCGATCGTGATGCACCGCGCCTTCGGCAACCTCCTCCGGTTCGAGCATCCGGGCCTGAGCGCTGATGCGCCTCGCCTTCTGATCGTCGCACCCATGAGCGGCCACTACGCCACGCTCCTGCGGGGCACGCTGGCCCGCATGCTCGAAAGCGCGGTCGTCTACATCACCGACTGGGCGGACGCGAAGATGGTACCGCCCGAGGCGGGCCGCTTCGACCTTGACGATTACATCGATTATCTGGTCGCCTTCCTGGAACATATCGGCCCCGGCACGCATGTGCTTGCGGTCTGCCAACCCTCGGTCCCGGCCTACGCCGCAACCGCCATCATGGGCGCCAAGGACCATCCCTGCCGGCCGGCAACGCTGACGATGATGGGCGGCCCGATCGACACGCGCGAAGCTCCCACCAGCGTCAACGACGTGGCGATGCAGCAACCTCTGTCCTGGTTCGAGCAGAATGTCATCGCAACGGTGCCCATGACCTATCCGGGCGCCGGGCGCCGGGTCTACCCCGGTTTCCTCCAGCTCGCGGGCTTCATGGCGATGAACCTGGGCAGCCACATGATGAGCCACTACGGCATGTTCAAGCATCTGGTGGAAGGTGATGGCGAAAGCGCCGCCGCTACCAAGGCCTTCTACGACGAGTACCGCTCCGTCTGCGACATGACCGCCGACTTCTACCTGCAGACCGTCGAGCACGTATTCCAGCGCCATTCGCTCCCTAAAGGTGAATTCGTGCACCGGGGCGAACGGATCGATCTTGGCGGGATCAGGGATACCGCGCTCCTCGCCATCGAGGGGGAGAAGGACGACATCTCCGGCATCGGGCAGACGCGGGCCGCGTTGCACCTCGCCGGCCAGCTCCCGGACCAGCGCAAGAAGTACTACCTCGCCGAAGAGGTCGGCCACTACGGCATCTTCAACGGAAGCAAGTGGCGGACGCGCATCGCGCCTGTCCTTGAGGACTGGATAGCGCAGCATAACAAGGCGCCGGCGCAAGCCGCGAGCTGACGGCATGGGCGCTTTCGACGGCCATTTCGAGGCGGTCCGCGCCGGCTTTCCTGCGCCGAACCGCGCCCGTCTTGCGCTCGCCTTGCGACAGGAAGATGGATTGGAACGATTGTCTGTGCTACCTGCGGGCCATGGATCGGGCGCAAAGTAGACGCAAAATTCTGAAGGGCGGGATCGCCGCAGGTATCGGACTAACATTGCCGGGTCGCGTTTTCGCGACGGAGGGCGTGTCGATTCCGGGGGAGAGCGCTGCAGGGCTTGCAGGGCAGTTCTCGACGGGATTTGCGTCCCTTCCGGCGTCGCCCTCGGGTCAATCGCTTTACCAGCGCCGGCTGCTCGAGGTGGCCTCGCGCCAGGTTGCGCGGGTGCGCAATCAGCTCTGGCGAGCGGACCTTGTAGGTATCGTCGACTTTGCCCAGCCGTCGTGGAAGCCGCGGCTCCACTTCGCCAATCTGGAAAACGGCACCGTCCGCTCGTTCCTCGTCGCGCATGGCCGCGGGTCCGATCCCGCGCACAGCGGCTGGCTCAGGAGCTTCTCCAATGTCCCCGGCTCCGAAGCGACCTCCCGCGGGGCTTACCTGACAGCCGAATGGTACAAGGGGAAGTACGGCACCTCGATCCGCCTCCTCGGTCTGGACGAGGACAACTCGATGGCGCTCCCTCGTGCGATCGTGATGCACCCGGCGTGGTACGTCGACCCCACCATGATCGAGAAATGGGGCAAGCTCGGCCGAAGCGAGGGCTGCTTCGCCATGAGCAACGCGGACTTCAATGAGGCCCTCTGGCACCTTTCCGGCGGCCGACTTCTGTTCGCTGACCGCATCGGCGAAGTCTGACAACCGGCACCCGCCGCAAATCGGTGCTGCTCGTGCCCGTTAGACAGGCTCCCGCCGCGATGATACGGGGTGACAATGGACAACAGCCTGACCGGCCTCAAGCGCGAGGCTCCAACCGACGCCCGCCAGGTACGCTCGCGCAACGCGCTCACTTCGGCTCTGCTCGCGCTGCTGGAGGAGAAGCCGTTCGACCAGCTTACAATCCGTGAGATAACGGCACGCGCGGGTACAGGCTACGCCACGTTCTTCCGCCACTATCCGACCAAGGAGGCGCTGCTTGCCGACGTGGCGGCTCACGAGATCGAAGATCTGCTGGCCCGCGCAATTCCCGCTCTCTACGCGGCCAACAGCTTCGAATCGACGCTCGAGCTGTGCCGGCATGTCCACGAGCACGCAATGCTGTGGTCGGCACTGCTGACCGGCGGCGCGGCCGGAATCGTCCGGAAGGAGTTCATCCGCCAGGCGCTCGGCCTCGCCGCCACTACGCTTGCCTCTCATGAGTGGCTGCCGTCGGACCTGGGCACGATCCACGGCACTGGTGCTACGATAGACATACTGGCCTGGTGGCTGACGCAAGGAGACAGCGCGCCCGCGTCGAAGCACACTCCTGACGAAGTGGCGACGATCCTTCATCGGCTGGTGATCGCCCCGCTGATCGGCGACACGGTAGAGCGTCACGCGGCCGCTCTCTGATGACGGACGCTGACCAGCCGGTCGCCGCCGGTGAGATCGAAGGCGCGGCGTGGCCCGAATTCGGCTGGATCGACGATGTTCGCGGCGCGCTCGCGGATGCCCTCGCCCAAAAGCGACCGGCCGCGCTGGCGACCCTCTTCCAGGTCGCGGGAAGCGCGCCGCGCGGCCCCGGCGCGCAGATGCTGTTCGCGCCGGGCCCTGACGGAAACCTGACGGCGAGCGGGTACTTCTCAGGCGATTGCATCGAGGGCGATGTCGCCAACCACGCCGCGCAGGTTCTTGCCGATGGCGTGCCCCGGCGCCTGCACTATGGCATGGGCAGCCCCTGGATCGACCTGCGCCTGCGCTGTGGCGGCGCGCTGCACGTACTGGTTGAGCGGATAACGCCCGACAGCGCTGCGGCCACCGCCCTTCTCCAGGCCGCAGCCGAGCGGCGGTCCTGCCGGTGGATCACGGACGGCCTTCGCCAGACCCTCGGCGACGGCAATGGGCCGCTGCTCGATCTCAAGCAGGAGCCATTCCAGATCGCCCGTCGCCACGATCCCCGCCGTCGTCTCATCGTCTCCGGCGGTGATCCGGGCGCGCTGGCGGTCGCGCGGCTCGGGGCCATGGCGCAGTTCGAGACCATTCTGCTGCGTCCCGGCGGCCCGGACGCTGCGCCCCCCTTTCCCGTTTCGCAGTACCTGCGGGAGGAACCCGCTGACGCTCTTGCGCGGCTGAAGGTGGATCGCTGGACCGCCTACCTCGGCGCGACGCACGAGGATCACCATGATCTCGGAGGCTGCCTGGCAGCGCTGCGCGGCGGAGCCGGTTACGTGGGCATGATCGGCGCCAGATCGCGCGCGCCCCAGCGTATCGCTGCCCTCCAGGCAACGGGAGCCTCGGCGGAGGAACTGACGCGACTGCAGCTGTCGCCTGGGATCCCGGGCCTGGGCAAATCGCCATGGGAAGTGGCGACCGGAATCATCGCCGAGATCATGCAGGCGCTGAACCCGGATCGCGAACGCGCTTGAGATACGTCGCCCTCGTCCTCGCCGCCGGGCTGGCCACGCGCTTCGGTGGCGACAAGCTGTCAGCGCCGCTGGAGGGCGAACCGCTGCTCTTCCACGCCATTCGCGCCGCGCGTGCCGCACCCGTCGATCGGGTGATCGTCATCACTCGTCCGGGTGTGGAAACGGGAGAGTGGCCCGGCAGCCCACGTGTGGAGACACTCGCGCTCGAAAGCCGCAGTCTCTCGGAGACGCTGAGGGCCGGGATTGCCGCAGAGGCCAGCGCTGACGGCGCCTTCGTCTTTCTCGGAGACATGCCCCGCATTCCGCCCGAACTTGCCGGTCAGCTGGCGGGCACCATCGGATCTGCCTACGCCGCGCTGCCCTGCCGCCACGGCACTCCGGGGCACCCGGTCCTACTGTCCCGCGCCGCCTTCCCCGCCATCGCAAGGCTGGCCGGGGACGAAGGCGCGGGTCGGCTGCTGCGCGGCCGGGATGATGTCGTCCGCGTGGAGTGGGACAGCCCTGCGATCCATTTCGACGTGGACCGCCCTTCCGATCTTGCCCGCGCGTGACCTCGACCCGGTCCAGTCAGGGCCTCAGCTCGACCAACCGACGCACCTGCTCCAGCCTCGCCCGGGCAAGCGCCACGCTCTCCTCCGCCTGAGTCAGCAGGTCCGTGAGGCCACGCTCCTGCCGTGGTGGCGCCCGGTCACTCACGCCATGCAGGAACAGGCGCACGGAGAAGCGGATGTGGCGCTCTACGGTGGAAGGCTCGAAGCGCTTTCCCCACGCAGCATTGCTGGCGGGGCCACCCACGACGAGATTGAGGAACGCCTGCGCCGCCTCTTCCGCTTCGGCAAAGTCGCGTTCAGCCCCGCCCAGATGCAGCCGGAACAGATCGGCGAGGTAGAACAGCGTCGGCTCCGTGCCGAGACGGACATTTTCCATTGCGATTTCCGGCATGGAAACGGATTCGGCATTGGTCAGCCGCAGCAGGCGCAAGCCTGCGGGACTGAGGACGTTTTCGACCAGAATCGTTCCGATGCGGACAAGGGTGTCCTCCAAGTCGTCGGTCTCCTGCGCACGCAGGGTTTCCACCGGGACCAGCCACTCCTCGATGGCGCGATTCAGCGCCGCTTTGAACAGCGTTTCCTTGTCGCCGTAGCGGGCATAGACGGTGCGTTTGGCCATGCCGGCAGCGGCGCAGACCGCGTCGATGCTGGTGCCGGCGAAGCCTTTTTCAAGAAACAGGTCGAGCGCCTTGTCGAGCAATTCCTCGTTGCTCAGCGACGGCCGCCCCGGGCGACGGCGAGCCCCTGCAGGCGTGCTTTCGATGATGCCGCTGTCAGGCACTGGCAACGCCGTGTCTCCCTTTGTTGACGCTCTGCCGAAGCCCTAGCGCGCGGGCGGCACTCCTGCAATTCACGTTTTGAAACGGATCAGGTATTTAAAGCTGTATTTCTTACGTGACTTCTTTTCAATGAAGGGGTATTGAAACGCCATAGGTGACATACGTGACGTATCCTCGAAAAGGGGAACGCCCTGCCTTTGGAGAGGTATGCCGTGGCACTTGAGACGTTTGACCTTACGCCGCGGATCGGCTCGGAAATCCGCGTCGACAAAGCCGCCCTGCTGAGCGGCGAGCATGCGCAGGAACTCCGAACGCTGCTGACGGCGCGCGGTGCTCTCGTGCTGCGGGGTCTGCATCTGGATGACGAGGAGCTGCGCACCGTCGCTCGCTCCCTTGGCGATCTCAGGCTCGGGTCCGCCAAGCGCGGAGCCGACGGGAAGATCCTGAAGGAAGGGGACGGCGGGATCCTGAAGGTCAGCCTGGACCCGAAGGTGAACCCGGATTACGCGCGGTTCCTCTTCGGCAACCTTCTGTGGCACATGGATGGCACGTACGAGCCGATCCCGCCCTTCGCCACGCTGTTCACGCCCTACCGACTCTCCCGCGACGGCGGCGACACGATGTTCGCCAGCACTTACGCGGCGTTCGAGGACCTGCCGCGAGACGAACAGGACTACCTCAGCACCCTGCGGGTGGTTCACACCATGCAGGCGGCCTTGTTCCCGGCCAAGCGGGACTGCACTCCCGAAGAGTTCGCCATCTGGTGTTCCTACCCGCAGCGCTCGCACCCGCTGGTGTGGCAGCACAAGTCAGGGCGCCGTTCCCTCGTCCTCAGCACCTCCGCCTCTCACGTAGAGGGCATGCACGCGGCGGAGAGTCATGATCTGCTGCAGCGGCTCATGATGCACGCGACACAGGAGCGATACACCTATCGACACACGTGGTCTTTGGGTGACCTCGCGATCTGGGACAACACCGGCACCATGCACCGCGCGATGCCCTTCGAGGCGGGCAGCGCGCGTGAATTCCATCGATGCACGCTCAACGGCGAGGAACCCATTTTAGCGCCGCGACCGCTCGCGCACGCGGCCGCCTGAAAGCAGGACGGAAGGAGAGAGACTGATGCAGGTCGGCATTCACTTGGGCTACCAGAACCTTCATGGTCTGCCGGATTACGAATTCTTCCGCCGCGAAACGCGACTGGCGGTGGAGGCGGAAGCCATGGGCTTCGACTTCGCGGCGCTGGTGGAGCACCACTTCACCGACTACGCCGCCTGCCCGGATCCACTTCAGGCCCTGAGCTGGATCGCGGCGAAGACCAAGACCATCAAGCTGATGCCGGCGGCCGTCATCCTGCCCTGGAACGACCCGCTGCGGGTCGTCGAGAAGGTGGCGATGCTGGACGCCCTTTGCGAAGGTCGCCTGTACCTCGGCATGGGGCGCGGCGCGGCGCGGCGGGAGTTCGAGAAGTTCGGCGTTGAACTCGCCGACAGCCGAGAGATGTTCGACGAGGCCGCGCTCATCATCATGAACGGGCTGGAGACTGGCATCGTCGAGGCGGAGGGCAAATGGTACAGGCAATCCCGGACCGAGATCCGCCCGCGCCCCGTAGGCTGGAATCGCGACCGTTGCGTCATGGTCTCCATGTCTCCGGGCTCTTGCGAAGTGGCGGCGGACTACGGCCTCAAGGCGCTGCGCTTCAGCCAGGGTGACTGGTCGAAGGCGATGCCGGAGATCAACGCCTATCGCGACACCTTCAGACTGAAACACGCGAAGGCCGCGCCGCCCTTCATCATCTCCGACTTCATGGTCTGCTTCGAGGACCGGGCCAAAGTGACGGAGTATACCGACAAGTACTTTGCCGCGCAGTTCCTGCAGGTGGCGAACCACTACGAATTCATGAGTCCGCACTTCAAGGAGCTGCCGAGCTACGCGACATACGCCTACATGGGCGACATGGCCGCCGCGCGCGGCGGGCCCGACAAGGCCTACAAGGACTATGTCGGCGGCAATCTCATCGGGACTCCCGAAGAGCTCTACGACAAGCACCTCGAACGCAAGGCGATGGTGGGCGACTACGAGATCATCGCCAACTTCAGCTTCGGCGGCATGCCTTACGAAGATGTGTACGAGCAGATGAAAGTCTTTGCCGACAGGGTCATGCCGCTGCTCAAGGCAGAAGAGCCGGTCCTCGCGTAAAAGAGCACCCGGAGAGGAGAGGAGCATGACCGAAATCACGGGGCGAACGGCCGTCATAACCGGAGGCGGCAGCGGGATCGGCATGGGTCTGGCACGGGAATTAGCGCGCCAGGGCGCGCGTGTCGCCATAGCCGACATCATGGTCGCCAATGCCGAGGAGGTGGCCGCTTCTATCCGCGCCGAAGGCGGCGAGGCGCTGGCGCTGGAGTGTGACGTCTGCGACCGCGACTCGATCCGAGCGATGAAAGCGGCGGTGGAGGTGGCATTCGGCCCTGCCCGGCTCCTTTTCGCCAACGCGGGCGCCACCTCTTTCGACCCGCTGGTCGAGATGAGCGACGATGACGTGGACTGGATCCTGCAGGTCAACCTTCACGGCGTGATGAACACGACGCGCGCCTTCCTGCCCGGCATGATCGCAGCAAAGGAGGGGCACATCTGCGCCACCGCCTCGATGGCGGGCCTGCTGCCCGGGTGGATCCCCGTTCACGCCCCCTATTCGGCAGCAAAAGCGGGCATCATCGGCCTGATGATGAACCTCGGCCTGGAACTGGCCGAGCACGGGATCCATACCACAAGCTACTGCCCGGGCGGCGTGGCGACCGGCATGAAGGACAACAACGCCCGCTACCGCCCTGCCCGCTTCGGCGGCCCAGGGGAGGAGCAGCTTGATGTATCGGAGGCCTCCAGTGTCGCGCATTCCCACGACTTCTACACACCGGAAGCCGTAGCCCCCATGGTGCTCGACGCGGTGCGCCACAACCGCGCCTTCGTGTTCGATCATCCGGATCAGCGGGCGCACTTCCGCCGTACCTATTCGGGAATTGTCGAAGCCTGCTACGATGCGGCAGACGAGTGGCACGCGAGTCACGGTACGCCGAAGGCCAACCCCGAAGGCGCCCGGCTGGTGCACTCGCAAGGGAGAGAGAAGCTATGGCAGAACTGAATGTTCGCCCGTTGATCGACGACCGGGATTTCGGCGTCCGCATCTCCGGCCTTACCCTTGAACAGACGAAAGACGATGCGGTGCGTGCCGGCATCAACGCGCTGTTCACCAGACATGGCATGATCGTGTTCGAGGACGTCGACCCTTCATCCGCCATGCACGTGGCCCTGTCGAATGTCTTCGGACCGCTCAAGGACCACCCCAGCAAGGCCGTGCCGCGGGTAGACCAGGACGGCATGCCGGGAGTGATCGACATGGTCTGCGAACCCTGGCCAGAGGGACGCATCGCGATCGGTGGGCGCGAGGTTACGCAGTGGCTGCCCTGGCATTTCGATCATGCCTACAACAACGAACTCAACCGCGCGGGCGTCCTTCGCGCGATCGACATCCCGCCTGAAGGCGGGCTGACCGGCTTCGTCGACGGCGTGGAGCTTTACCGCGCCCTTTCGCCGGACCTGCGGGATGCCATCGAAGGGCGCAACGTCCTGTACCGCATGAACGTCATCATGAACGATTTCCACTTCGGCGCGCCGGAGGGTTACCGTTGCCTTGCGGAAAATCCCAGTTCAGCGGCGGTGATGGAGGTGGCGAAGGACACGCCTCGCGCTGTGCATCCCGCAGTCTGGGTGCGCGACAGCGGCGAAAAGGTGCTCCATGTCTCGCCCTGGATGGCCGAAGGCATCGAGGGCGACGAAACGCCCGAAGGCGACGCCCTGCTCGACCGCGTGAGCCGCGCCATCTTCGAGCGTGCGAAAGAGCTTTCGTACTGGCATCGCTGGAAGCCGACTGACATGCTGATCTGGGACAACTGGCGGGTGCTTCATGCCGTCAGCGGACATGATCCCCAATATCGGCGCCGGATGCAGCGCACCACGATCAAGGGCGACTACGGCCTCGGCTACTTCGAAGGCGGCGCATCGAACGACAACAGAATCCTCGAACGCACCTATTGACAGGCCGCTGCCCCGCCTCAGGCTCTTCCGGTCTCGTTGGAAAGCAGGGCGGGGTCTATGCCTTCTGCCCGCCAGGTCGCCATCCAGCGGCCTTCCGGCGGCGTTTCGAAGAGAACCTTGCGATGCCCCTCGGCGGCGTACCAGCCGTGGTGCCGCATCTCCCCCTCCAGTTGGCGCGGGCCCCAGCCGGCATAGCCAAGCGCCATGATCCAGTGAGCCGGGCCACGCCCTTCAGCGATGGCACGCAGCACGTCCATCGAAGCGGACAGCGCGCAAAGCGGCTGCACGGCCAGCGTGTCGCTCCCACCCCAGTCCGTCGAATGGAGGATGAAGCCGCGCCCCGGCTCCACCGGCCCACCGTTCATGATCTCCCGGTTCGGGGACACGCCAGGATCGAGGCCAAGTTCCTCCAGCACGTCGTGGAACCGCACGCCCTCACGGACATGGCCGATGCCGATCCCAAGAGCGCCGTTCTCGTCGTGGACGCAGATCACGTTGACTGACCGCTCGAAGCGCGGGTCAAACATGCCAGGCATGGCAAGCAGGATGCGTCCGGAGAGGTATTGTTCCGTGGTCACCCTCATAATCTAGGCATATGCGCCGCCACGGCAAGAGCGAGGGGAGAGAGCACTTTGCCGATGCGACATAGCAGCCTATGCCCTTCCAGAAGAGGAGCCCGCACTTCATGACCTTGCTTTTCGATCTGCCTGACACCCCTTCCGTCCCGGTGCTGGGGAACACGGCGGCCTATCCGGTCCGCCGCGTGTTCTGCGTGGGGCGCAACTATGCTGCGCATGCCCTGGAGCTTGGCAATGCAGTGGACCGCGAGGCGCCCATCTGGTTCACGAAGGCCCCCGCCGCCCTGTGCCTGTCGGGTGCGACCATCCCGTATCCCCCCGGAACACAAAACTGCCACTACGAAATGGAACTGGTCGTAGCGATCGGCGCCCCGGCATTCCGGGTGACGCCGGAGCAGGCGATGGAGGCGGTCTTCGGCTACGCCTGCGGGCTCGACATGACGCGGCGCGATCTCCAAAACGCCGCCAAGGGCAAGGGCTACCCCTGGGATACCGGCAAGGACTTCGAGAACGGCGCGATCATCGCAGCCATCACGCCCGCCCGGCAGTTCGCGTTGAAGGATCAGCGAATCGCGCTCAGCCAGAACGGCAGCATTAAGCAGGACAGTGTTCTGGCGGACATGATCTGGTCGATCCCCGAACTCATCGCGGACCTCTCCCGGCTCTACCACCTCGCTCCCGGTGACCTGATCTACACCGGCACCCCTGCCGGTGTGGGCGCTGTGCAGGCCGGGGACGTGCTCGTCGGAACGGTCGAGGGCCTCGAACCGGTTCGCCTGGAAATCGCCGCCGCCGAATGAGGGTATGGCTCGGGCATGTCCCGGCGGCTCTCCCAGCAGCTCTCCCCCAGGCCGGTCCCACCGCGGCTGCTTTCCTGTTTGCGCCTGCGGGCAAGTTTGAGATCACGACGATGCGATATCTGACAGCCACAGCCTTCCTCGCCCTTGCGCCGGCGGCACATGCGACCGACGAAGCGGATGCGCCCCCCCGTGAGCCCATCGTGGTTACGGGTACCGGCCTGTCGGAAGGACCGGCAACGCCTGCCTACGACGTCCAGAGGATCGAGCGCGAGGCGCTCGTGTCGAGCGCATCCGGGCGAATCGAGGACGTCCTGTCGTCAGTCGCAGGTTTCCAGCAGTTCCGCCGGTCCGACAGCCGGGCATCCAACCCTTCCAATCAAGGCGTGACGCTCCGGGCGCTGGGAGGCAACGCTTCGAGCCGGGCGCAGGTGCTTCTGGACGGCGTGCCGGTCGGCAACCCCTTCTTCGGCTATATTCCGCTGAGCGCCCTTTCGCCCGATCGCCTGAGCGCCGTGCGCGTCACGCGCGGCGGCGGCATGGGCGCGTTCGGTTCGGGCGCCGTTTCGGGCACGATCGAACTGGAAAGCGCTGGCCCGGACGAACTCGCGGTGATCGGCGGGCAGGCGCTCGTGAACGACAGGGGCGAAACGCAGGCGTCGGCCACGCTTGCCCCCCGTCTCGGCCAGGGCTTCGTGGTCGCCGGTGTGCAGTGGGATCGAGGCAAGGGCTTCTGGACCACGCCCGAGGATCAGCGAGTCGCCGCCAGCGCACGCGCCCGGTATGAGAGCTGGTCGGCATCGCTGCGGGCCGTCGCCCCTCTCACGGATACAGTGGAAGTGCAGGCATCGGGCCTCGCTTACGATGACCACCGCACCCTGCGCTTCCATGGCGCGGATTCCACGTCGTCGGGACAGCAGGGTTCGCTTCGCCTGGTAGGGCGGGGTGACTGGCAGTTCGACGTTCTGGGCTTCGTGCAGGCGCAGGACTTCTCCAACGTGGTGATCAGTGCCACCAGCTACCGCAAGACGCTCGATCAGGCGAAGACACCGACGCTGGCGGTCGGCGGCAAGGCGGAAGTGCGCCCCCCCATCGGCCCGGACCACGTCCTGCGCATCGGCACGGACATCAAGCTGTCGAGGGGCAACCTTGTCGAGATGCCGTACAACGCCGGTACGGGCGCGCGAACCGCTTTCCGCCGGGCCGGCGGGCGGCAATCGGATCTTGGCATCTACGTGGAGGATGACTGGACCGTGGGACGCCTCGTCCTCACCGCAGGCGGCCGCCTGGACCGGTGGACGATCCGTGACGGCTATTACCACGAACTTGCCGCGTCCGGCGCCGTGGCGCAGGACACCCGCTTCGCCAACCGTGATGGCTGGAGCGGCAACGCGCGCGGCGGCGTGGTGTGGAATGCAAGCTCGGCGGTCTCGCTGCGCGCAGCCGCATATACTGGGCTGCGTTTGCCGACCCTCAACGAACTCTATCGGCCGTTCGTCGTCTTTCCCATCACCACCCGCGCCAACGCGGACCTCAAGCCCGAGCGCCTGCGCGGCTTCGAGGCGGGCGTGGATCTCCGCCCGGTGCCGGAATGGCAGCTTTCGCTGACGGCGTTCGACAACCGGCTGAAGGATGCGGTTGCGAACGTCACGCTCGATGCCACCACCCGCGAGCGCCAGAACGTCGACGCCATTCACGCGCGGGGCCTGGAGGCCAGTACTGAAATCCGGCTGGGGCAGGTCGACCTCTCCGGTTCGCTGTCCTGGACGGACGCTGAAGTGAAGGCACGGGGAGTGCAGTCGGCCCTCGACGGCCTTCGGCCTGCACAGGTGCCGAAACTGGCCGCCAGCGCTACACTGGCCTGGACTCCGGTTGAGGACTGGCGCCTTGCGGCGACGCTGCGCCACACCGGGGCTCAGTTCGAGGACGATCTGGAAACCGATGTCCTGCCGGCGGCGACGACGCTTGACCTTTATGCCCAGGTTCCCGTCACCGGCTTTGCCTGGCTCGTCCTGCGCGCCGAAAACCTGACCGATGAGACCATCGTCACGCGGAACGCGGGGGGCTCTCTCGATCTGGGACAGCCGCGCACCCTGTGGGCGGGGCTGAGGCTGGGCTTGCGCTGGAGATGAGAGTGAGGCACCGCGACAGCATGGCCTGTGTATCCTTCCCGAACATTCGCGGGCGGTTGCAGTCGGTCGTCCGTTTCGCGGCCCTGACCGCCCGGCAGGACTGACAGATGACGCGCCTTACCATCAACGCGCGGCCGGTCGCCTTCGACATGGATCCCCGCACGCCTCTGCTGTGGGCGCTACGGGACGGAGCGAACCTGACCGGTACCAAGTACGGCTGCGGCGTCGGTGATTGTGGCGCCTGCACCGTGCTTGTGGATGGCGCGGCGCTGCGCTCATGCCTGGTAACCCTGGCCGAGTGCGAAGGCCGTGTGGTCGTCACGATCGAGGGTTTGTCCCGGGACCGCTCGCACCCCGTACAGCAGGCGCTGGTGGCCGAACAGGCGATCCAGTGCGGCTTCTGCACCCCCGGCCTCGTCATGAACGCAGCCGCCCTTCTGACCGCGAATGCGAACCCGAGCGAGGCGGAGATAAAGGCTGCGCTGCCGAACCTGTGCCGCTGCGGCGTCCAGCCCCGCCTCGTCCGCGCCATCCAGAGAGCCGCCTCCATCAGTCGCCGTGAGGAGACGATCGACGCCGCGCCGCCGCCTGGCGGTTCGGGCCGCATCCCGGCTATGACGACCACTTTCCAAGGAGACACGCCATGAAAGCCACGATCTGGCACAACCCCAAGTGCGGCACGTCGCGCAAGACCCTCGAGATCCTGGAGCAAACCCCGGGCGTCGAGGTCGAGGTGATCGAGTATCTGAAGACCCCGCCCAGCGCCGAAAAGCTTGCCCAACTCTATCGCGATGCGGGCATGACGCCCCGGCAGGGCCTCCGCACGAAAGGCACCGACGCAGGCGAGCGCGGGCTGCCCGATGCCGATGATGCCACCGTGCTGGCGGCCATGGCGGCCGAGCCGATCCTCATCGAACGGCCCTTGGTCGAAACCGCCAGGGGCGTACGGCTGTGCCGACCGCAAGACACGGTCCATCAGATTATCTGACCGGCTGTCCCCATTCACCCACCGCATGCCCCCTTCCATCGCCTTGCAATGACGGGGACAATCTGCCACCGCAGGCGGTCCGTGACATGATAAACTTGCGAGAGCTTCCCTCAGCATGACCAGTACCGAGCTTGCCCGAGAGCCTCTGCCCCAGCGGATCATGCGCAAGATCAAGCACGGGATGGGTCCCTGGGGAGTGTTCCTCGAAGGCTTCATCCGCAATCCGGTGATGGTCGGCTCGATCGTCCCGTCCTCGCGCTTCACGATCAACCGCATGCTCGCTCGCGTCGATTGGGCGAACACCAAGCTTTTCGTCGAGTACGGTCCGGGCGTGGGCACCTTCTGCCAGCCTGTGCTCGACAGGTTGCCGCGTGAGGGCACGCTGCTGGTGATCGACACCAACCCGCTCTTCATCGACTACCTGCGCCGCACGATCACCGACAGCCGCTTCATCGCGGTTCACGGCTCGGCCGCCGACGTCGAGGAGATCGTTCGCGCTCACGGGCACGAACAGGCGGACTACGTGCTGTCAGGCCTTCCCTTCTCCACTCTTCCCGACGGTGTAGCCCCGGCAATCGCGGCGGCCACGCATCGCGTCATTCGCGAAGGCGGAGCGTTCCTCGTCTACCAGTTCCGGCGGAAGGCGCGCAGCTACATGGCGCGGCACTTCCACCGAATAGACGAAAAGTACGAGGCCCGGAATGTCCCGCCCTGCTTCCTCTGGTGGGGCTGGAAGGACGCCAATTGAGCATCGGAGGGCACGCACCGCGTGCCCTTTTTTCTAGGCTCAGTCGATCAGGTCGGCCATCGTGCCAGCGGGAGCACCCGCCAACTGGCGATGGACCTGCGCGATCACCGCTACGAAGTAGAGCGCCATCAGGCTGGTGAGCACGGATTCGAGCGCCGCAGCCACGAAGCGCGCCGCCTCTGCCGGTGCCAGCAGTGCGACCGGAAGCGTCAGCACGTTCGCAAAGATGAGCAGCACGATCATGGCGATCACCAGGAGAGCGTAGAAGCCCAGCAGGCGCGCCGTATGCCCTCGTGTCAGTTGCCAGGAACGCGCCAGCGCCGAGAAGGGGTTGCTCATATGCTCGACCGCCACGACCACAGCGGTCAGCGACAGCCGCACTGCAGCAACCATCCCGATCAGCATGACGACAGCCAGGCCGATGACGCCGCCAACCGCGCCTCCGACTGCTCCAAGGATGCCGGCCACCAGCAGGACGGCTATGACGAGTGCCAGCGCCGTCAGGATCTGGGCTCCGAGGTACGGCAGGATGCCGCGCGCGCCGATGCGAATCGCCTCTCCCACGGTTGGACGTCGCCCGGTGTCGAGAAGCGTCAGCAGCGCCAGCGTACCCAGCGCCTGAAACAGCGCCATCGGTATGAGCACGGGCGCGATCGACAGATAGTATTCCCGAACCATCGCGATCATCTGCGCCTCGTTCATCCCGGCTCCGGTCTCCGGGGGCGGGAAAAAGATCGCGAAAACGAGCTGTGGGAGGAGGAAGAAGACCCCCGCCACCGCGATCACAACTTCGCGATTGGCGGATACCGCCTGGGACGCTCTTGCCCATGCCTGGCTGCTGTCGAACTTCATCACCTGCTCCTGATACCGCCGGAATGAGCCGGCGGTCTCGAATACACTTGATAACCGCAGGGAATGACGCCACGCAACGCGCCATGAGTGTTCCCTCCACGCTTCCCGATGAATTGGCGGGTGATATCGAACTGCGCATCTCCACCCAGCCGGTGCCGTACCGGCAGGCTCTGGAAGAGATGACGCTGCGCAACGCGGCCATCGCCGCCGGTGAAGCGCGCGAACTGATCTGGCTGCTCGAACACCCTCCGGTCTATACCGCAGGCACCAGCGCCGTCCTCGACGAACTTCTCGACCCCCGCTTCGAAGTTGTCGAGGCCGGGCGCGGCGGTCGGTACACTTATCACGGGCCGGGCCAGCGCGTGGGCTACGTCCTGCTCGACCTCAAGAAGCGCGCGCGCGATGCCCGTGGTTTCGTGCACGGCCTTGAAGGCTGGGTGATCGAGACGCTCCGCGACTTCGGCGTGGAAGGGTTCCGTGCGGAGGGCCGCATCGGCATCTGGACCAGGGATATCGACGGAAGCGAGGCAAAGGTCGGCGCCATCGGCGTGCGCATCCGCAAGTGGGTGACGATGCACGGCTTTGCCGTGAACGTGAAACCCGATCTGGCGCATTTCACAGGCATCGTTCCCTGCGGCATCGAGGAGTTCGGCGTCACCAGCCTCTCGCGCCTTGGCAAGGATGTGGATTTCGCGGCGTGGGACGCGGCCCTCGTGGCGCGCGCGCCCGCGTTCCTTGCCTCTCTGGAAAGCCCCTGCCCGCCCACAACGTCTCCGGAGGAGGACGCATGAAGACGGCATACCGCCTGATCCTGCCGCTTGCGCTCTGCGCCCTCGGCGCGACCGCCTGCAAGAAGGATGACCAACCCAAGGCGGCGGCGGGCGGCGAACTGCTGCCGCGTTCGGTCAGCGACGACATGCTCCCCTATGACACCGTTCGTTCCCAGCCGTCGCTGTCAGATCCGGACGGCGGCCTTGGCATACCGGAAGTCGGCGGTCCGCGGGTGTCCGCCACTGCCGTCGTCGAAGATGAGGACGACAGCGGCCCTGTCGAGGAGGCGCCGCCCGTCATCGACATCCCTCCACCGCCCGCACAATAAGGCAGGCCGCCGGGGCGGCCCGCCCTTGCAGCTGTCAGAGCGCCTTGTCGTAAATCGCGTATTCGCGGTTCACGCGGCTCTGGATGGCGTCCGCGATGGCCACCATGCCCTGGTTGTCCTCCAGAATCCAGCCGATCTCCCCCCGGCTCGCGCCGAACTTGGCGACCGCCGCGCGGCGGATATACTCGATCATCATGAAGGCGAGCTGGCTTGCCAGACGTGAGGACTGCAGCTTCTTGCGAACGCCCATCAGAGGCACCCGCATGTCCGCCCTCTTCGGCTTGCGCAGCCACAGCAGCAGCTTGAGAAGACCAAGGAGCGAGGGTTTCCCGTTCCGCCTGTTCACCCGCATCTGGACGCCGTTCAGGTCCGGCAGCGTCATCATGAAGGCAACAGGCTCGCCCTCGTACTCGGCGATCAGGATGAGTTCGGGATGCACCAGCGGCTTGAGCGCCTTGCCGATGTGCTCGATCTCCTTGTCAGTGAAGGGAACGAAGCCCCAGTTGTCAGCCCAGGCGTCATTGAGGATGTCGCAGATAATGGCGGCATCGCGCTTGAAATGCTTGAGGTCCGCGCCCCGCACCACGATCTTCGCGTTCTTCTCCCCTGACGCGACGATCCGCTGGATCAGGGGCGGGAAGGACTTGGTAACGTCGAGTTCGTAGGTCGAAAGGATTTTCACGCGGCTGTAACCCGCGCGTTCGATCCAGCCCTGATAGGCCGCGTTGTGATGGGCCATCATGACCATCGGCGCATGGTCGTGACCCAGGACCTGAATGCCCGGCTCTTCCCAGACCGAAAGGTTCATTGGCCCAAGAGCGCGCGTCATGCCCTGACTGCGCAGCCACTCTTCCGCCGTCGCGATCAGCGCGCGCGCCGTTTCCTCGTCTTCGGCCTCGATCGCGCCCCAGTTGCCGGTACCCGGCCCCATCCCCTGCTCCGGCGGCTGTTTCAGCGCCAGTTCATCGATGTGAGCCGAAATACGACCGACCACCCGGTCCCCCCGCCGCGCCAGGTACATCTGGACCCGGGCATGGTCGAAGAACGGGTTTTTGCTGGGGGTGAACTTCGCCAGCTCCTCTGAGCGAAGATTCGGTACCCAGTTTTGATCTGACGCATTGAGGCGATAAGCGAGATCGACAAAAGCGGCGATGTCGGCCTTGCTGGAGACGGGAGTGATGACTAGTTCGGCCACGATGCTGCCTTTGTTCTGGCGTAGGACGATGAAGCGCGACGTGCTGCCGCTGGCGGTCCGTTGTCAAGCCGGACCCGGTGGCGACTCGTGGTGGAGCCGCTCGTCGCGCGGGCTTATGCCCGGAAACACTTTGGAAATCTCGTAAGATGAATGCCCATAAGACGATCGAACTGCCCACTGCCCTGCTGCGCGACTCGGCGCAGGGGTCGACGTGGCATTCCCAGATACCGGACGACAAGGCGATGCTGCGCGCAGCCGTCGAGCTGACGCGCGACATCGCCGTGGCCCGTCCCGGCATTTACTGGCCGGACATGATCGCAAGCGCGCTGCTCGGCTATGCGGCGCTGGCAGCCGCCATTCTGGTCGACAACACGGCTGCGGCCGTGTTGCTGGGCGTGGTCTCGTCGCTCGCGCTCTACCGGGCGCTGCTGTTCATTCACGAGCTGACTCACATGCACAAGGATGCCCTTCCCGGCTTCCGCTTCGGCTGGAACCTGCTGGTGGGCATTCCGATGCTGATTCCCTCCTTCATGTACGAAGGGGTCCACACCCAGCACCACGCACGCACGCGCTACGGCACAATCGAGGATCCCGAATACCTGCCGCTGGCGCTGATGAAGCCGTGGAGCCTGCCCGTCTTCGCCCTGACCGCGATACTGCTGCCGCCGGCGCTGCTGATCCGTTCCGCGATCCTCGTGCCGCTCGGCCTTCTCATTCCGCCCCTGCGCACGCTGGTGTGGGAACGCGCCTCGGCCCTGGCGATCAATCCGCAGTACCGCCGCCGCAAGCCGGAAGGGGATTTTGCCCGCATGGTGTTCTGGCAGGAACTGGGCTGCTCGGCCTGGGCCATCGGCATTCTTGCCGCCAGCTTTGCCTGGGGCTGGCGCCCGCTTGCCATCGCCCTGGGCGTGGTTGCGCTCACCGCCTTGCTCAACCAGGTCCGCACGCTGGTGGCACACCTGTGGGAGAATGACGGCGAGGCGATGACGGTCACGGCGCAGTACCTCGATTCGGTGAACGTGCCGCCGCCGGGCTTCGTCGCCGCGATGTGGGCACCTGTGGGGCTGCGCTACCACGCCCTGCACCATCTCCTTCCCTCGATGCCCTATCACTCCCTTGCCGAGGCTCACCGCCGCCTGATGGGGCATCTCGCCCCCGGCTCCACGTATGGCAGGGCCAGCTACTCCGGGCTTGCTCCGCTCCTCGCCCGGCTGGCGCGCAGCACCATGACCGCCGGGCGCAGGCGCTGAGGGAGCGTTACTCCTCGGTCCGTATCAGGACCGTCTCACCGATGAACGCGAAAAGCACGAAGGGTGCCCAAGCGGCAAGAAACGGCGGATATCCGCCGAAGTTGCCCATGGCAAGCGCCGCATTGTCGAAGACGAAGTAGGCGAAGCCCAAGGCCATCCCGATTACGGCGCGAATGAGGAGCGCGCCGGAACGCGCGAGACCAAAGGCCGCAACTGCGCCGAGCAGGGGCATGAGCGCAGAGGACAGCGGGCCGGACAGCTTGTGCCACCAGGCGGCCTCAAGTTCGCTGGTGCGGCGCCCAGCGCCCTCCACCGCCTCGATCGAATGCGAAAGCGTGAAAAGGTCTTCCGCGTCCGGATCGACCTTCGACAGGAAGATCTTGGCCGGCGTGATGCCCGGCGCCACGGTTGCCGATGGTGCCGTGGTCGTGGTGGTCGTTGCGACGTCGAAACGGGTAGGCTGGTGCAGCTTCCAACCCGGATCGGCGAACGTCGCCGTCGCGGCGCGCATCTGCTCGACGATCATGTCCTCGGCATCGCGGCGATAATAGGTGACGCCGTGCAGGGTCATCGAACTGCCTTCGCCGGACAGAGACTGCGCCAGCAGGAGATCCCGCCCGTCCGCGAGATAGAGGTTCGCCTTCGGACTCGCGTTCCTTGGAATGGGTCCGTAATCCACCGCCTCCCACGCGCTCAGCGTACGGGCGGCTCGCGTGACCACGCGCTCATTGAAGGCGAAGCTCAACGCCGAGATGATCAGCGCCGTCAGGATCAGCGGAGCAAGCACCTGATGCGCGGAGAGGCCCGCAGCCTTCATCGAGATCACTTCGCTGTTCTGGTTCAGTGTCGCCAGCGTGATGATCGTCGCCAGAAGCACGGAATAGGGCAGGAACCGCGCCACGAGCTGCGGCACGCGCAAACTGACGTATTGTAGGAGTTGCATCTGCCCGTTGCCCGGATAGGCCAGGATATCCCCGCTCTCTCCGAGAAGATCGAGGACCTGAAGCACCAGCACAAGCATGATCAGCACCGCAAAGATGCGAATCACGAAGAGGCGCGCCAGATAAAGCGTCAAAGTGCGGGAGGGAAAGAATTCTAGGTTCATCTCAGGTCTGGTCCGCAGGCGTCGGCAGGATCGGTCCGCGCCGGTTGCGGCGCAGC
This sequence comes from Novosphingobium sp. HII-3, assembly GCF_002916655.1. Classification (GTDB taxonomy): domain Bacteria; phylum Pseudomonadota; class Alphaproteobacteria; order Sphingomonadales; family Sphingomonadaceae; genus Novosphingobium; species Novosphingobium panipatense. The sequence goes on along the minus strand of NZ_PPSM01000014.1, from coordinate 286,294 downwards.
AGCGACTTGATCCGCTTCACGATCTTGTCCGAAGCGGTTTCCAGCCACCCGATCGCCTGCCCGCCCGGAACGTAGGCCACCCTCCAGTACATCCACAGGATGATCGCGCCGAACACGAAGAAAGGGCCCCAAAGGCCGAGGATGGGGTTGATCCGACCGAGCGAGGCGACGTCGTTCGCGTACTGGTTCACCTTGTGGTAGGCGACAACCATCACGATGGACACGAACAGCCCCAGCGCCGACGTCGACCTCTTGGGCGGGATGGCAAGCGCCACGCCAAGCAGCGGCAGCAGCAGCATCATTACGACCTCGACCATACGGTAGTTGAAGTTGGCCTGGCTCGACGCGCGTTCCGCGGTTGGCGCGTCCTTGTTCCAGCCCAGCTTGAGCAGTTCGGGCAGCAGGTACTCGCGCTCCTGGCCTCCCCGCTCGCGGAACTTCTCGATCGCGGGGAGTTCGATGGGCAGATCATGGCGGGTGAAGGTGAGCACGCGCGAAGGCGAGCCGGGCTGATCCTGGATGATCTGCCCCTTCTCCAGCCGGAAGATGATGGTATCCGGATTGTCCTTCAACGCCAGGAACCGACCTTCGCGTGCCGAGATCGAGAGCACCTGCCCCTTGTCGTTCGCGAGACGGGCGAAGATGCCCATCAGCTTGCGGCCGTCATCCTGACTTTCGTCAATCCGAAGGGCAATACGGTCCTTCAGCGCCGTGAACTCGCCCACCTTGATGGAAGCGCCCAGGGCACCGGACTTCAGTTCGTAGTTGAGCTCTTCGTAGTAGTACCGGGCAAGCGGCTGCAGATAGCCGACGATCGCGAAGTTGCAGACCACCAGGACGAAGGTGATGATGTAAGGCACACGCAGCATGCGGGTGTAGCTGAGCCCCACCGCCCGCATGACGTCGAGTTCGCTGCTCGTCGCCAGTTTGCGGAAGGCCAGCAGGATGCCGAGCATCAGCCCCAGCGGAATGGCCAGGCTGGCATACTCAGGCAGCATGTTCGCAAGCATCTTGAAGACGACGCCCACCGGCCCGCCTTCCGTCGCAACGAAATCGAAAAGGCGCAGCATCTTGTCGAGCACGAGGAGCGATGCAGCCAGCAGGAATATGCCCAGCATCGGCATCAGCACGAGGCGAAAGATGTAGCGGTCCAGGGCGCTGATGAACTTCACTTAGGCGTCGTCACTCAACCGTTCTCCCCCGCCCTTAACGGCTTGCGCCGGGAGGGCAAAGCGATTTGTCGCACGTCGCACCACGATGCGGCGCACGTCCGGTGAGCGGTTCAACGTGAAGGAAGTGGGAAGGTTTCAGCCTTGGGGGAAAAATCGCGGCGGCCGATCGGCTCACGCGCAGAGGGCTTTCAGGCCTTTTCGAGGGTGCATTGAAGGGGGTGCTGGTTCTGCCGTGCGAAGTCCATCACCTGGTTCACCTTCGTTTCCGCGATCTCGTAAGGGAAGATGCCGCATACGCCGACGCCCTTCTGGTGGACGTGCAGCATGACCCGCGTCGCCTGCTCCAGATCCATGTGGAAGAAGCGCTTCAGCACGAGGACGACGAACTCCATCGGGGTGTAGTCGTCATTCAGCATGAGCACCTTGAACTGGCTCGGCTTCTTGGGTTTGGCACGGGTCTTAGTCGCAATGCCGATCTGATGATCGTCGCCCGTGCCCTGATCGGAATCGCCGTCGCTCGCCTCTGCCGCGCGAATGAGCGCGTGCAGGAGTGGGGTCGTGTCGGAATCAGCGATCGGGGGAATCATGGTGCCCAGAATATCGTACCGACGCACCTGATAACAAGATGCGTCGGTTCATATTCTCGTTGGATGGTACACCCCGGCCGGTGAGGTGCTCACCGGCCGGGGTGTTCATCCGGAAAATCAGAAGGTCGACGCGGACCGCGCCTTTTCAACCGCGATGCTCATGCGGCCGGAAAGGGGGGCGAAGGCGTCGCTGAACAGCTTGAGCATGGCCTCGCTGTTCTTCGAACTGTAGGCCACGGCCGTGTCGAAGTTCTTGCGGACGAGATCGCTCTGCAGTTTGAAGAAGTCCGTGGGGGACTTAACAGCGGCAAGCTCCTTGATGTCGCCCGTCATCACCTCGAAGGCAGCACGGCTCTCGCTCACGAACTCCGTACCGAGGCCCTGAACGCCTTCCGCGAAGATCTTGCCCGATTCGACAGCGGCTTCGACATTGCCCTTGGCAAAGTCGCTGACTTCGCCAAGCACGCTCGTGCTCTTGTCGAAAGCAGCCTTGGCCTTCGCCTGCGCTTCGGTGATGGCTTCCTGGAAGCCGCTGAAGTTTGCGCTCATGTCCATTGTCGTTTCCTCGAGCATGAAATTCGAAAACAGTCCCTTGCGGACTGGCGGGTTCGGAGCGGCCGCATGCATCGTCGGCTTGCCCCCGGCAGGGGCGGCGGGCGGAGCAGCTTCCGCAGCCTCCTCCTTTTCGTCCTTCGAAAGAGCCTCTCCGGACGCGACCTGGAGCACGCTTGCCGCCAGAGGCACGGAGGCCACCGCAGCCGCTACCTGCTCCAGATCCGGCATGACGTCACCCGAAGGACCAGCCGGTTTCACGACCTTGCCGGCCTGTGACTCATCTGACTGGACCTTGCCGACCGGCAGGCCGGGCAGAGTCTCCTCCGGCTTCGCAGCCGCCCTCGGGGGGCGTACCGAAGCCTTGGGTGCGGCACGAAGTTCGCGCATCTCGGCCGGTACGGGAGAGCGAGCGTTCTTTGGGTCTTCATTGTCGGCCATTGGATGATCCAGCCTCGTTGAAAACGTCAGGTGCTGCGTAGCGCACCCATGCCAGTCAAAACGATTCGCGAACCGCCTTGTTGCATTGCAAAATAGATTTTTGCAGGCGCGAAGTCAATTGGCGATTGCTGCACTGCACAATGCGGCGCGATAGCGCTTCCGCACGAGGCCGGAGCGACTCAGCGCAGCGCTACGTACCGACCGGGCGCTTGCTCGAGGACCTTGTCTCCACGCCCACCCGGACGCCGCTTTCCGGTGGCCGGAACCTGCGCCGTGTCCCGTTCGCGCAGCCAATCCATCCAGTGCGGCCACCAGCTGCCGGGATGTTCGATTGCGCCCTGCACGAATTCGTCAAGCGAAGCGGGCGCACGGTCGTTCGTCCAATACTGGTACTTGCCAGCGGACGGCGGGTTCACGACACCGGCGATGTGACCGGAGCCCGCCAGGACGAAGGTCCATGGTCCCGCGACATAGCGCGTCAGCTTCCAGACGCTGCAGGGCGGTGCGATGTGGTCCTCCCGCCCTGCCTGGATATACACCGGCGTGGCGATGCGGTGGAGATCGATCGGAGTGCCGCACGCTTCGAGCGCATCCGGCACGGCAAGCCTGTTGTCGCGATAGAGATCACGCAGGTAGTCCCGATGCCAGCGCGCAGGCAGGTTGGTCACGTCTCCGTTCCAGTGGAGCAGGTCGAAGGCGGGGTAGTCCTCCCCCTTCAGATAGTTCTTTTCGACATAGCTCCAGATGAGGTCATTGCCGCGCAGAAGATTGAAGGTCGCCGCGAGATAACGGCCGTCGAGATAGCCTTCCGGCGACAGATGCCCGAGAGCCTCGATCTGTTTGTCGTCGATGAAATGCTTGAGATCGCCGGCTTCCTCGAAGTCGATCTGCGCGGTGAAGAAGGTCGCGCTTGCAATCTTCTCGCCCTCGCCGTTCCGCGCAAGGATGGCGAGCGTCGCAGCCAGCGTAGTTCCCGCCACGCAGTAGCCGATGGTATGCACGGACGGCACTTTCAGCCGCTCCCGCACGGTGTCCACCGCTTCCATCTGCGCGGCGATGTAATCGTCCCACACAAGGTTTGCCATCGTCGCGTCTGCGGACTTCCAGGAGACCATGAAGACGGTGACCCCCTGGTCGACCGCCCAGCGCACGAAGCTCTTCTTTGCGTTGAGATCGAGGATGTAGAAGCGGTTGATCCAGGGCGGGAAGATCAGGAGCGGCGTCTTCAGCACCTTTTCCGTCGTCGGCGTATACTGAATCAGCTGGTACAAGGGCGTCTCGAAAACCACCCTGCCCGGCGTCGCGGCGATGTTTTCGCCCAGAACGAAGGCATCCGATCGGGTATGCGTCAGCTGCCCGCGCCGCATGTCCGCCAGAAAGTTCTCGAAGCCGCGCACCAGGCTTTCGCCGCCGGTTTCCACCGCCTTGGCCAGCGCAACGGGGTTCGTGAGCGGGAAATTGGCGGGACTGAGCGCATCCATCATCGCCCGGGTGGAGAAGACCAGTTGCGCCTTGCGCTGTTCATCCAGCCCTTCGACCCCTTCGGCCAGCCCCGTGACCTGCTCGCTCAGCAGGAGGTAAAGCTGGTGCAGGACGGCAAAGAACGGCTGACGGCGCCATTCGGGATCGGTGAAGCGGCGGTCCTCTCGCGGCAGCGCCGGCTCGTCCTGCTTCTCCGCACTGCGAGGACCGAGGCCGTATTGTCCGAAGACGGCATTGGCAAGCGCCACCCCTTCGTTCCAGAGCCTGTTCTGGATTTCCGGATCGGTCAGCGGCAACTGGCGCATCAGCGCCTCCGCCGTGCCGATCCACGCAACGGGGTCAGCGAAAGCCGGAGGGCGCTGCGTGGCAAGCTTGCCGATCTGCTCGATCTGGTAATCGGTCCAGAGCGACTGGATTCGCCCTGCGATTTCGGTCCACCGAGCCGACATCTCTGTCCCCGCAGACCCTTCCGCCGGCACGAGCGGCCCGACGAGCGTCGCCAGCCCCTGCATCCGCGCCTTCATCACGTCGCTGAAAAGATCGGCGTCGCTGGACATGGGCACTTCGCTCTCCTGGGAATAGCTTCTGATTTTGGCGAGCGGGAACGCCCCTGTCGACCCTTCTTGCGCATCCGTCAGCACGAAATCGGGCAATTATCTTTCGCCAGACCCCATTTGCGCGAACGGCGTAATCCCCTACAGGGACGGGGCGGCGCTCCTGCCGCCAACGCTACTGGATATCAGAGGTCATGGAAGACGAGTTCTACCGCATCAAGCGACTGCCGCCCTATGTCATCGCCGAAGTAAACGCGATGAGGCACGCGGCGCGTCAGGCGGGTAAGGACATCATCGACCTTGGCATGGGCAATCCGGATCTGCCGCCGCCCCAGCACGTGCTAGACAAGCTGTGCGAAGTCGCCCAGAAGCCGAGCGCGCATGGCTATTCGCAGTCGAAAGGCATCCCGGGCTTGCGGCGCGCACAGGCGAACTACTACGCCAACCGCTTCAACGTGGAACTCGACCCGGAAAACGAAGTCGTGGTGACCATGGGCTCCAAGGAGGGCCTCGCCAGTTTGGCAACCGCGATCACCGCACCGGGCGACGTGGTGCTGGCCCCCAACCCCAGCTATCCGATCCACACCTTCGGCTTCATCATCGCCGGCGCGACGATTCGTTCCGTGCCGACCACGCCCGACGAGCATTACTGGCGCTCTCTCGACCGCGCCATGGCCTTCACAGTGCCGCGGCCGTCGATCCTGATCGTCAACTACCCGTCCAACCCGACTGCGGAGACCGTCGACCTCGCCTTTTACGAGCGGCTCGTGGCCTGGGCGAAGGAAAACAAGGTCTGGATCCTTTCGGATCTCGCCTATTCGGAGCTGTACTACGACGGCAACCCTACGCGCTCGATCCTGGAAGTGCCCGGCGCGAAGGAGGTGGCCGTGGAATTCACCTCGATGAGCAAGACCTACTCGATGGCGGGCTGGCGCATCGGTTTTGCGGTGGGCAATCAGAAGCTGATTGCCGCACTCACCCGGGTGAAGTCTTATCTCGACTATGGCGCTTTCACGCCCATTCAGGCCGCAGCCTGCGCGGCACTCAACGGCCCCCAGGACATCGTCGAGCGGAACCGTAACCTCTACCAGAAGCGCCGCGACGTCATGGTGGAAGCGTTCGGTCGCGCAGGGTGGGACATTCCCCCGCCCAAGGCCTCGATGTTCGCCTGGGCCCCGCTGCCCCCCGCCCTGCGGGAGATGGGCAGCCTCGAATTCTCCAAGCAGTTGCTCACGCACGCCGAAGTCGCGGTCGCGCCCGGCGTCGGATACGGTGAGGACGGCGAGGGTTTCGTCAGAATCGCTATGGTAGAGAACGAACAGCGTCTCCGGCAGGCGGCCCGCAACGTGAAGCGCTATCTCACTTCCATGGGCGTTAACATTCCTTCATCCTGAAAAATCCCAACTGAAAGTTCAGGAGTTCTGCGGATTTATGGTTACCGCCGGAGTAAGGCTGTAAAAATATAGGTGTTGTTACAAAGTGTAAAAATACGTCATCTGCCCACCTAGTTTTTTGTCATGTCAAGAAATCTGGGGGGCAGATGACGGACACTTTCATGAGGCGGGAAACGCCTCATAGCTTTGTATGGCTTGGCTCGGGACGGATCCCGGCCCAATTTGATCTCACCTCATGCGGATGGACGCTCGACGTCAGAGGAGAAGCGTCGAGCGGCTGCATCGGCATCCTTCCCGCCGGTCCTCTCGAAGACACCGCGTGGGAGCGCCTTCTGGCGGTACGCGAAGAGGACCGCCGGTTCATCCTCGTCATCACCCCTTCCACGGCGCATGAGCGTGCGGAACTCCTTCGCGTCGGCTTCGGAGAGGCCGTGGCTGAGGCGATCGAGGGCGGAGAATTCGCGGCGCGTGCGGGACGCCTGGCGGAACTGACCGGGTGGGTCCCCCGGCACCGGCGCCTCGGTGATCTTGAGCTCGATCTCGTCGCGCGCGAAGCGTATGGTCATGGCAAATCGCTCAACCTGAACCCGCGCGAGTTCGCCCTGATCTGGCGCCTTGCCGACGCGCCAGGCGAAACCGTGAGCAAGCAGGACCTCATCCACGATGTCTGGCGCATGGGGTTCGTGCCGGAGACGAACAGCATCGCTGTCCACATGTCCCGCCTGCGCCGCAAGCTCGGCTTCGTAGGCCTGTCGGGCATAATCGCAACTTCACCCAACGGTGGCTACTGCCTGATGCGGGCCGACGACGTTCCTCCCGCGGCAGACATTGCGTTCACTGCCGTTCAGCCTGCCCGCATCGCTCCTGCACAGGCCATGCTTTGACGCTCAGCGCTCCTCGTTGGGCAACAGAGCGGCGAGATCGGCGGGCGTATTGATGTTGGCTATGGGCGAGGCGGTCTCCACCTGCCTCGCCCCGATCATCGTGGCGAACCGCTTCAGCGAATGAACTACGGGGCTCGAAAGCAGGGCCTCCAATTGCGGAAGGGCTGCGGTCGGCCAGAGCCCGACAACCGGCTGTGCCGACAGACAGGCCGGGGCCTTCCCGAGCAGAACCGGCAAATCCTCGGGAAGCAGGGCGGCATCGACACTGCAACTCAGCACGGCCTCATAGCCTTCGTCCGCCGCCAGCCGCATTGCGGCGGCCAGGCCCCCGAGCGGCCCCATGCCAGCGCGCGGCCAGTCCGGAACCGTGCGCGCCGGGGCCGTTTCGCGGCCGGTCACCACCACAAGTTCGCACCACCCGGAGAGCATGTCCACCGCCAGCGAGAGCAGCGTGCGGCCGCCGATCTCGGCCAGAGCCTTGTCACTGCCGAAGCGGGTTGATTGCCCGCCGGCCAGAACCGCTCCAAGGATCATTGCGAAGACCTTTCGGACAGACAGAACAAAACTGCCGCTTCAGATGCAGCCGGGACGTGACAAGAAGCGAACGCTGGCGCCACGGGTTCCGCGCGGCTCACGCGCACGCTCAACAAAAATACGGCGGATTAGCCAAAATGCCATTGCGCTCCCCGTGATCGGTTGCTAGGCGCGCATTCCTCCACACGGATGGCCCGATGGCGGAGTGGTGACGCAGAGGACTGCAAATCCTTGCACGCCGGTTCGATTCCGGCTCGGGCCTCCATCTTTCCCGTTCTTGAGAGCGACGGTTTTCCAGAGCTTCCCGCCCCGGTGTCAGCGGCGCTTCCTGAGCACCAGGTAAAGCGCACCCGGCCCGCCGTGTCTGCGGTGCGCGGCGCGGATGGCGACGATGTCCGATGCATGTTCGCTCGCCCCCAGCCAATCGGCCACTTTGGCACGGATCGCCCCTCGCGCAGAGCCGCGATCGGCGGCATCCACAGGCCGTGCTTTTCCGGTCACGAGCAGCACGACGCGCGCGCCCATCGCCTTTGCCTGGACCAGACCGTGCATCAGGCGCAGGTACGCCTGATCAAGACTGGCTCCATGAAGATCGAGACTGAAATCGGGGACCAGCGTGCCTTTGGAGATGCGCTTTTCCCATGAGCCATCGAGGTTCACCGGACCTGTCGCCCCCAGCGGCTTCGGCGGTACGGGCTTGGGAGGTAGCGGCGGCGGCACTCGGCCCTTGACCTTGGCGGGCGGAGCCGGCGGCATCACATCGCCGGATGTCGGCGCCCCGTGCGCTTCGCCTCCTTGGGCCTCCGTCCTTGTGCGCCGGGCCTCGGAGGGGAGCGGCTTCACGGTCCGAACGACCTGCGCCCACACGGCCTGCTCCTCCGGTGTCAGGCGCCGCCCCTGCCGCGTTCCCCGGCTTGTCATCGCGCACCGAGCCGGCTGAGGACGCCCTTGGGCAGCAGCACGAGTGCGCTTCCCCGCCCGCTCATGCCGCCGGCGGTGACCCTCGCCTGATCACCTGCACCCCAGAAGGTGTCGAAGCGGTTGGCACCTTTGATGGCGCCGCCAGTGTCCTGCGCGATCCACAGGCCGCTCGCCTCGCGCCTGTCGAGGTCAAGCCATACGGGCGCCCCGAGAGGCACGAAGCGGGGGTCGGCCGCCACCGAATTGCCGGCTCGCACCGGCACGTTCAGGGCGCCCAGCGGACCGTCGCCGGTCAGTACGCGGAAGAACACCCAGGAGCGATTGAGGTCCATCAACGCACGCCCTTCGGCCGGATGCTCCCGCAGGTAGCGCATGATGCCCTGCATGGAGGCGGGATAGTGGCCCGGCCCCGATCCCACGAGGCCCCGGTCACGCATTACCCCGCCGATGCCGATGTAAGGCAGCCCGTTCTGACCGGCGTAGCCGATCCGTGTCACCGTCCCGTCGGGAGCGACAAGGCGGCCCGACCCCTGCACCTGCAGGAAAAAGAATTCCACCGGATCCGCCACCCAGGCAATCTCCAACCCCTTGCCCGCGAGCGCCCCGGCGTTGATCTGCGCCCGATCGTAGTAAGCGGTGAAGGTTCCGTCCGGAGCATAGCGCCCCAGAGGCATGCGCCCGTCCGTAAGGGGCGGCGCATCCCCCGGGCGCGCTCGGACAAGGTCGCGCGGCAGCGCGTAGACGGGCACATCGTGGCCCGTCCGTCGCGTGCGCGATCCGGCGATTTCGGGCTCGTAGTATCCGGTGGCAAACGCCACTCCGTCACTCACTTGCGCCGTCTCGAAGAATGTGACGAAGAAGGCCGCCGGAGAGCCGGCACCCCAATTGGCCGCCGCAGTGCACGCCTGCCGCCAGTCGTCCGGCTTCGTCAGCGCGCTGACATCGGCACGACGGATGAGGCGGGGACAGCTTTCGCGAAAGGACGAGAGCGCGCCGGCGGCATCGCTCGTGGCCATCTGCAGCGAGGTGACAGGCGGCCCGCGCCGGACTCCCGCAAGCAGGGCGTTTTGCGGCGGGGGCGGAAGCTGCGGCTGTTCCACCGAGGGCTGCGGCGGCCGAGGCCCTCCTGTGGAGGGGACAATGCCCCCGCAGGCGGCCAGAGCGGCAGACAGGAGGCCGGTGGAAAATGCCTGAAGCCCTCGGCCAACGAGCCGCCTCACCCCGGATCCTTCCCGCACGATCACCCCTTCAGAAAGCAGAAGCCCCGCGCCAGGGGCGCGGGGCGAACAAGGATCGTTCGGTTAGCAGGTGTCGCGCAAGCGGATCAACCTTCGTCGGTTTCTTCCAGCAGCCAATCCGGATCAGCCGAGTTGACGGAGCGACCGAAGGTCCACACGTCGATCGCCTCGATGGCGTCGTCGAGCGATCCGGCCACGACCAAACCTTCTGCGTTGCGAGTCACCGCAGCGATATCGGAGCGGAAGCGCAGCGTGATGCGGGCGTGACCGTTCTCCACGCCAGCCGCGACGAAGGCGACTTCTTCGATGCGGATCAACCGGTTATCCAGCATCTCCCCCGCTTCAAGGCGCGCGTCCACCGCGCTGGCGAAGCTGGCATAAACGTCATTGTCGCAAAGATGGCGCAGTTCTGCCTTGTCGCCCTTCCAGAAGGCTTCGAGGATCATGCGATAGGCGCCGCGCGCGCCCTCCACGAAAGTTGCGGGATCGAAGCGCCGGTCAGCCTGCGCAATTTCCGCAAGCCCCCGCTCCACAGCCGGAGGAGCAAGCGGAATGGTGCGCTGCCGGGGCTGCTCGCCACGGGCGCGGTCATCGCTCCGCTGATCCGGGCGCGGCTGCGCTGCCACCCGCGGAGCACCCGGCTTCTGACCCGGACGGCCATCGAAGCGCCCCTGGATCGGCTCCTCCTCATGCTCGGCCCTGCGGCCAAGCACCGAGTAGAGCCGCAAGCCCAGGAAGGCTGCAATCATGGCCAGGATCACTATTTCCGGTGTCACGTCCCTAAATCCATCCTTCTAAGCACCATCCGGCGATCGTTCCCGATCATCGGAACGGCGGACCGGCTTCGATGGCAGGGAGTCCTGAAGACTCTCGCGCTTCGACCGGCCTCAGCGCCCGAACATAGCCTGAGATAGGTACGCTTTACAAATGAACAACGAATGACCCGTTCGTCCGGGGCATTTTTTCGCCGGGCGGAGGGGCTCTTCGAATCCGCTACTCCTTATCGAGACGAAGGCCTCTGCATTTTCCGGAAGCTCGGGTGTTCCACGCAGGCTCAAAATGCTTTAGGCGCGCCCCCTGACCTCTTTCAAATTTCCATTGCGGGACACAGACCAGATGGCCGACGAAGGCAACGTCATTTCCGACCTCAACCTTGACAACGGCGAAGATGCCGCGCCTGCTGCAGGCATCATCTCGCAGTACGTGAAGGACCTTTCGGTCGAGAGTCCCAACTCTCCGGAAAGCTTCTCCTGGCAGGAACAGCCGCAGATCGACGTCCAGTTCAACATCGGCGCGCGCGCGATCGAAGGCGAGGTCCACGAAGTCGAGCTCAAGATCATGTGCTCGTCCACGACTGGCGCCGGCACCGCCTGGGCCGTGGAACTGAGCTACTGCGGGCTCGTCGGCATGCGCAACCTCGAAGAGGGGCAGGCCCACGCGTTCCTGTTCGCCGAAGCCCCCCGCATCCTCTTCCCCTATGCTCGCCGCGTGATCTCGGACGCGGTGCGCGATGCAGGCTTCGCGCCGCTGATGCTCGAGCCCATCGACTTCAACGGCCTCTACCTGCAGCAGCTTCAGGCGCAGGCGCAGCAGGCCGAAGCCGGCATCGGCGAGCCCGCCGGCCACGCCTGATCCACGACCGGGCCGCAAGCCTCATGCGGAAACGCATCGGGGCTTCTTCCCTGGGCGAGGCGGGGTGGCGGGTCCGTGTGCTCGCGCCCCTCGCCGCCCGACCTGACGCGGCCCCACGTGACGCCAGCGATCGGCTCATCGCCGGAGCGAAGCGCGGGACGCCGGGTGCCGGCAGCCAGAAAGGCGTGACATGAACCTCGCAAAGGCGCTTGCCAGTGTCGGCGGGCTGACGCTCGCCAGCCGTATCCTCGGTCTCGTGCGCGACAGCCTGTTCGCCCGCTTCGTCGGCGCGGGCTTCGCGTCCGACGCGTTCCTGATCGCCTTCCGGCTGCCCAACATGTTCCGCGCGCTGTTCGCGGAAGGCGCCTTCGCATCGGCCTTCATTCCGATGTTCAACAAGAAGGTGGCCGACCCGGACGGTCCTGGCCTCCCCGCCGGGATCACCTTCGCCGAGCAGGCCCTTTCGGTTCTCCTGCCTGTCCTCATCATCATGACGGTCCTGCTGGAGATCTTCGCCTGGCCGTTGACCCTGCTGCTTTCCGGCAGCTTCAACGGCGTCTCCCCCGAGCAGTTCGCCTACGCGGTGACGCTCAGCCGCTTCACCATCCCATACCTCGCCCTCATCAGCCTGGTGTCCTTGCTGGGCGGCATCCTCAATTCGCTCAACAAGTTCTGGGTGAATGCCGCCGCGCCGATCCTGCTGAACCTGACGCTGATCGTCGCGCTGCTGGGCTTCCACTCGGACGATCCGCTGATGACGGCGCGCAACCAGGCCATCGGCGTTTCCGTTTCCGGCGCCCTCCAGCTCGCCTGGCTCATCGCCGCCTGCCGTACGAACGGTGTTTCGATGCGGCTGCGCATGCCGGTTTGGAACGCCGACGTTAAGCGGTTGCTCAAGCTCATCCTGCCCGCCGCCGCCGGCGCGGGTGCCGTGCAGATCAACCTCGTCATCTCGACCGCTCTGGCCGCGTCGCTCCTGGCGCATGGCTCCGTCACGTACATCTACATGGCGGACCGGCTGAACCAGCTGCCGCTTGGCCTCATCGGCATCGGTCTGGGCACCGTCCTGCTGCCCACGATCTCGCGCCAGCTCGGCGGCGGCGAGGAAGCGGCCGCGATGGATACCCAGAACCGCGGGCTCGAGCTGGCGCTCCTGCTGACGCTTCCGGCAGCCGTCGCTCTCATCGTCTGCGGCGAGCCGATCGCGGCCGCGCTGTTCGGCTACGGCAAGTTCGACGCCAACGACGTGGCGCGCACGGCAGAGGCGCTGGCGGCGTTCTCGATCGGCCTGCCCAGCTACATCCTCGTCAAAGTGCTGACGCCCGGCTACTACGCCCGGCAGGACACGAAAACGCCAGTGCGCTATGCCATGATTTCCATGGGGGCGAACCTTGTGGGCAACCTCATCCTCATCGTGCCGCTGCAGCACATGGGTCCGCCGCTGGCGACAGCGCTCGCCTCCACGCTCAATGTGGCGATGCTCTACGGCACGCTGGTCAAGCGAGGGCACTTCCGCATGGACGCGCGTCTCAAGCGACGAGCGCCCCGGCTCGCGCTGGCCGCTGTCGCCATGGGGCTCGCTCTTTGGTTCGGACAGGGGCTGATACTGCCCTACGTGAGCGGCACCTGGCTGGTGCGAGGGCTGGCATTGACCGCGCTCGTCTCGGCAGGTGGCCTCGTCTATGCGGCAGCCACGTTCGTATCCGGAGCATTCACCCGCGCGGACCTTGCGCTCCTGCGTCGGCGGCGCTCGAGCGGCCCTTCAGCCTAAGGCTTCCATCCGCGATCGACTGTGCTATGAGCCCTCGGCATGCAGACTCGTTCGCCCCTGAACACGCGCATCGCCCGCCAGGCCTGGCGATAGCGCGCGCCCGTGACTCGCTGAACGCACCTTTGCATCGCGCCCCACGGCGCCTTTCTCAAAACCCCTGACAACTGACTAAGGACGCGACCATGCGTATCGTCTCCGGCATCCAGCCCACCGGCAACCTGCACCTCGGCAACTACCTGGGCGCGATCCGCAACTGGGTGAAGATGCAGGACGAGGTCACCGCAAGCGGCGGGCAGTGCCTCTACTTCCTTGCCGATCTTCACGCGATCTCGATGCCGCACACGCCCGCGGAGCTCGCGGCCAACACCCGCGAGATGGTGGCGGCGCTGGTCGCCTGCGGCATCGACCCGGATCGTTCGATCCTGTTCAACCAGGCGCAGGTTCCGCAGCACGCCGAGTTGCAGTGGCTGCTGAACGGCACCGCGCGCATGGGCTGGCTGAACCGCATGACCCAGTGGAAGGACAAGGCCGGCAAGAACCGCGAAGGCGCCAGCGTTGCGCTCTTTACCTACCCCGTGCTTCAGGCTGCCGACGTCCTCCTTTACCAGGCCACGCACGTTCCGGTGGGCGAGGATCAGAAGCAGCACCTGGAGCTTGCCCGCGACATCGCGCAGAAGTTCAACAACGACTTCTGCCCCGAGGACGCGCCGCTGTTCACGCTGCCCGATGCGTTCATTCCGCCCGAAGCGGCCCGCATCATGTCCCTGCGCGACGGCTCCTCGAAGATGAGCAAGTCCGACCCCTCCGACATGAGCCGCATCAACATGACGGACAGCGCCGACACCATCATGCAGAAGGTCAAGAAGGCCAAGACCGATCCCGAGCCGCTGCCAGCTGAGGCCGCCGGCCTGGAAGGACGCGCCGAGGCCCGGAACCTCGTCGCGATCTACGCGGTCATGGCCGGCACCACCGTCGACGCGGTGCTGGCGGAGTTTGGGGGCGAAGGCTTCGGCAAGTTCAAGCCGGCACTGGGCGAATTGCTGGTTGAGACGCTTGCGCCCATCAACGCCCGTTTCCTGCAACTGCGGGAAGACAAGGCCGGGCTCGATGCGATCCTGCGCAAGGGTGCCGAAAAGGCGCGCGCGCTGGCGGTGCCGACGCTTGACAAGACCTACGAGGCGCTGGGCCTCGTTCGCGGCTGATCACAGGCGGCGCGGGTGCGGCCGGCACCCGCGTCAGCCGGCGAGCAGTTTCTCCCGGCGCCGCATCCACGGCTCGGCCAGGGCGACAACGGAGCCAAGCGCCTCGAGCCCGGGCCGGTCATGCCTGTGCTCCCCGGCGATCAGCAGCCCGAACACGCGCAGCACGCTCCATCCCGGGTACGGCCGCTCGACGAGCGCGAGATGGTCGCCTGCTCCGACAGAGCCCTCTTCCAGAACGCGATAGTACCAGCCAGCGCGCCGCGATCGCACGACGCCCGCATTCACCCGCGCGCCATCAAAGCGATGATCGAGCTTCCAGCAGGGCTGGCGACCCTGGCTCACCTCCACCAGTGCGGTGCCGAGCCGCCAGCGATCGCCGATGCAGACTTCCCCTTCGGTGAGGCCGAGCGTGGCGATATTCTCTCCGAAGGCTCCAAAGTTTGCCAGCAGCGGATGCTGTCCGATCGTCTCGGCCCAAAAGCCGTAATGATCGTGCGGGTAGTGATGAATCGCCTTGTCCGGTCCGCCGTGAACGGCGCTATCGGCCTGCTCGTCGCCTTCCAGCCCAAGCCGGCCCACCGCGACGTGCCCGACGGCGGGAGACTTGGCTATCGCGCTGGGCTGCCCGTCGCCGCGAAACGGGGCAACCTTTCCGCAAAGCACGGATAATATTGGGAACGGACTCGTCATCGGGCAGCTTCCTACCTACATGACCTGCAGGCGATCAACCCGTGTTGCCCGCCCGGGCGGTGGATGTTCGCGAGGACGCGGCAGAACGGTCCGTCGCGCGCTTGCGTCTGTTCAACCGCTGTTCAGGGCTGTTGATAGACGAAAAGATGGTTTCAAAAACGAAGGCCGCGCCGGAGTGGGGCGTCAGCGCTCTTCGCCTTGGTGGAGCAAAAATGATGACGTATCATTCCGGATCGCAGCTCGGCAGGCTGAGGATGGCCGCCGCCGCGCTGCTGCTGCTGGCGCTTGCCGCTTGCGCAACGCCCTTCAAGGCCGACGTTTCCCGTTTCACGACGCAGCTTCCGGCGCCGACCGGCCAGAGCTTCGCGGTCGTCGCCGACGATCCCAAGCTGTCGGGTGGACTGGAGTTCAACCAGTACGCTTCGCTGGTGCGCGATCGCATGGTGAAGCTCGGCTACACCGCCGTCGACGATCCTGCCCAGGCGACGCTCATCGTCCGCTTCGACTACGGCGTCGACAACGGTCGCGAGCGGGTGCGTAGCACCAACATCGGGCCGGCCGGACCGTGGGGCCCGTGGGGTTACGGCGGCTTCTACGGACGCAGCTGGGGTGGCTGGGGTGGCAGCTGGGGTGGCCCCTGGCGCTACGGCTGGTATGATCCGTTCTTCGACAACAGCATCCAGTCCTACACCATCTACACCAGCGGCATCGGCCTGAAGATCGATCGCGCGGTCGACGGCCAGCGGCTGTTCGAAGGCAAGGCAGAAGCCGTGTCCACATCCAATCGCCTGCAGTATCTCGTTCCCAATCTCATCGAGGCGATGTTCACGAACTTCCCTGGGAACTCCGGGGAGACCGTGCGCATTACAGTCGCGCCCGAGAATAAGTGACGCTTGTATTCTGACAGGCTCCCCCCTGCAAAGAGTGGGAGACACCGAGGGGCGGGTCCGCTGAAACAGTGCGGGCCCGTCCTTTCTGTGTTGCCGGATCGCTTCCAGGCAGCCACGGTGGACTCACGATGCACAATTTCATGGCCATCCTCTCGCAGCTTTTCTGGGGCGTCACGATCGGCGCCCTCAGCGCTGCTTTCGAAACGCTGGCGAAGGGCGCGATGATGCTGTGCGGCCTGGGCGGCGCGGGCTGGTACGGCCTGCGCTGGCGCAGGAACCGCCGCATGCGGATCCGTTCGCAGGACGCCGACAGGCATTCCTGACCCGCCACGCCGGCTCAGTTGCCGAGCGCGGCCACGCCCCCCGTGGAGCCGAAGCCGCCTTCGCCGCGCATGGTGGTGTCAAGCTCGTCGACCTCCACCCACGACGCCCGCGTCACGGGCGCGAGCACGAGTTGGGCAACCCGGTCGCCGCGACGGATGTCGAAGGCTTCCGCCCCATGGTTGATCAGGATGACCTTCAACTCGCCGCGGTAATCGGCCTTCAGGTCACCGGTTTGGGTGAACCCTAGATGGAATAGGGGTGTTTTAGGGTTCACCCATTTTCTTTGGGTGAACCCGTCCCCCGATTCGCGAGGGTTGTTGGTAAGACCGACGCCCATTCTGGACGATCGGTTGACTTCGAAATTTATTTTCGAAGTCAACCGATCGTAACCGCCGAAGGCGGTGACCCGCTCGCCCCGCACAGGTGCCTCAGTAAAGAAGCCCCTACGGGCGGATTGCGAGGGGCGGCTGACCGGGCTGAAGCCAGGTCTTCCGCTACTTGCGCGCCGCATGCCCGATTGCCGTCTAGAAGTTGCGATTGTCACTTCAATGCTTTCCTTCAGTTCCTTTCAATTCACTTCCGTCTGCTTTGACGCCGGCGAACGCCGTATGCGCTTGGAAACGAACTGCTGGAACTACCATCTCAAACGCCGGTTGAGCCAAACCCGCCCATCCCGCGGGAGGTGGTCGCAGAGAAATTCTCTACGACACGAAAAGTGGGCCGAAGGATCGGCAGGAAGACCAGTTGTGCGATACGATCGCCAGGATTGATTATCACCGGGTCGCTACCGGGGGGCGTGCGTAACCATGTGCTGATAAAAATCTGATTCGCATAGTCAGCGTCGATGGTGCCGACAGATTGACCGAGAATAACCCCTTTTTTGTGGCCAAGCCCCGATCTCGCCAACAGGAACGCAACGACATTAGGGTTGTTCATCAATATCGCAACGCCTGTCGGGATCAGTACGGCATCGGCTTGGGGACGGAGTTCTAAAGGTGCATCAAGGCAGGCGTACATATCGATGCCCGCCGACATGTCCGTCTGAAACGAGGGAAGGCCCCATTCCTGGATTCGCTCATCAAGGACACGTAACTCAAATTCGGGGATGCTCAACTCATTTCCTTCACGAGATTTTCTGCCAGAACCGATCAGGCTTTGAGGGTAGCCCAACCTCAAACAGCTATAAAGGGGGGGCACGAACACATCGCCCATTCATCATAGCAGAAGGACGATCTGAACTGATGCGGTCATCTAATCGCAGCACCATTGGCAAGCAGATTTTGAGCTGACCGTATACCGGGTTCAGGGGCGTCTTCGCGGTCGGCATAGGCCGCCGCATGATGGGTTCTCGATGACGGAACTTTCCAACGTGGATGCCTCCCTTCACCGCATCAGTTCAGGCATACTCGGCCTCAACAACCATTATCGCGGACTCGGTACAAATAAGCAGAGCAGACAATGGCGATCCGAAGAACGATGCCGACGTTCCGCTGACGAGGTCATTGCCACCCAAAATTGCGAACGACTGCAGACGCTCAAGCGCTGATGAGCATTCCAACGGCTTGGAGCCCATCCCCTGCTGATGCGCGCCCGGATGGGGGCGGAAGCGGGGTCATGCTTGCATGAATTCTCTTGTTATGGCCATTACTTAGCGGCAGGCTAGAGTTGTCTGTTTTTGGGGGCGGAATGTTCAGCGAACTGTCGAATTTGCATCGTGCTCTAAGTGCGTACATCGAAGCGACTTATCATATCTCCAACCCAAATCTCGTCGATCTGCGGCGATTGATCCTCGACCAGCCCGGAACGATCTCCCAACGCGCCTATATTGAAAGTACGCCCATCTATCAGGGCGATCGGAAGTTCGCAGACCTCGCAATCCCGCAAGTAGCGCGCGACTTTCTGACCCATCTTGGCTCCGAAGCTGGCGGCCGCCTGGTCTTCAACCCGCCCTACCCGCATCAATCCGATGCGCTAGAAATCATCGCCGATAGTGCAGGCCGCTGCCTACTGGCTACCACTGGCACCGGTTCGGGAAAGACGGAAACATTCCTCCTTCCGATCCTCATGAAACTCGCGAATGAGGCGGCCACACGGCCAGAGCAGTTTGCGGAGCGCGCAGTTCGATCAATCATCCTCTATCCGATGAACGCGCTCGTAAACGACCAACTAGGCCGGTTGCGTCGCTTGCTCGGCGCGTCGTCTGTTCGAGAGTGGTTCACAGAGCAGGCGGGGCGCCCTGCCAAGTTCGCGCGATACACAGGCCGATCACTCTATCCTGGCCAACGGACAGAGGACCGAAACAAGCGGCGCTTGAAAAGCCTGAACTTCTATCGGGACCTCGAACGCGATGCTCAGACCGACGAAACGGTCGCTGCGCAGATTGACCAATTGCGATCCCTGGGCCGCTGGCCTGCCAAGCCAGCCGATGCCGATGGTGAGAACGGCATGACCAAATGGCTCGGCAGTGGGAAGCGTTGGATCGGGCCAGATCAGAAATTCCAACGCGCCATCGAGCGCGTCGAGGATCCCGAGTTGCTGCTGCGGCATGAGGTGCAAGATCAAGCGCCCGACCTGTTGATCACCAACTACTCCATGCTCGAGTATATGCTGCTGCGGCCGATCGAGCGCTCGATATTCGAGCGGACGCGGGCATTCTTCGAGGCCAATCCGGACGAGCGGCTTCTTTTCGTGCTAGACGAAGCACATCTCTACCGCGGCGCAAGTGGCACCGAGGTCGCACTGCTGATCCGCCGCCTGCGTAATCGACTCGGCCTCACCCCAGATCGGATGCAGGTCATCGCGACCAGCGCATCTTTCTCGGATGGCGAAGCAGCAAAGACGTTCATCGGCGGCCTGGTCGGCCGCGATGAGGATATGATTGAGGTGCTGCGTGGAAAGAAACATGCGCGCCAGCCCTCCGCGAGCGGCAACGCACCGCTTGCCACTGCGCTCGCAGCCTGCCGAACCGAACAATTGAAGGATGTCGATCCCGTCCAGCGCATTGCCGCCTTGGCGCCACTGCTTACCTTCCGGCGTGACGCGCTTTCGGCAGATCGGCTGATGGTGGCATCATCGACACCGAAAGCGGTCGAAGTGACATTGGTTGGCGTCGATGCATCACTCAAGACCATAAGTGAAACCCTGTCGATCAGCCCTCACGGCTCCGCGCAGACCAGCAATGCCTATCTCGCGCTAACGGAAGTAGCAGGCGCAGACGGTATCCATGTCGGAAGGTCGGCGGATCGACCCGACATCAGCATCGCCGACGGGCAGACGCTGGTTGTCCGCGATGGACTACAGCGGGCGATCCATGCCGCTCTGGAGGAACTTCCTGTAATCGGCCGCCTGGTGAATCTTACGGGTGGAGCGACGACTTCGAGCGATCCAGCAACCGAAGAGCCTCAGGCGCCAATCGCGCTGGATGCCATGGGCGACCTACTGTTCGACGGTGATATTTCCGATGCGGTGCGCTCGGCGGCGACCGATGCGCTGCTCGAACTCGCATCCTACGCCAAAGCCGAGCCCGACGGGCAGCCGTTGCTCGCCGCACGCGTCCATGCCCTGTTCCGTGGCCTGCCCGGCCTATGGGGCTGTGCGGACGAGGCGTGCGTGGTCGTACCGAGCGGTATCGGGCCTGGCCCAACGGGGATGCTGTACGCTCAGTCCACGCGCGAATGTGGGTGTCGCGCGCGCGTGTTCGAGATCCATACCTGTCGCGACTGTGGCGTCGCCTATTTTAACGCCTTCGCACTGAACCCGAGCCAGCCCGACTTTCTGTGGGCAGAGGACATCGGCGATATCGACGATGTGGACGGCGTCGTCCGTCCGGTCCAGATTTTGCTCGAAGATCCCGGTTTCGACGCCGACAAATATTGCACTAGCAGCTTTCTCGATCCGCTCACCGGTCGCGTCGGGTCGAAATCTCCCGACGCTCGCGAAATCTGGCTCCCGCGCCCCAAGAAAGATGTCGAGCCGGGTCATTTCGAGAAATGCCCCCATTGCGAGGCCAATGGCTCGCAGATCATGGATCACCAAACCAAGGGGGATGAGCCATTCCAGGAACTGATCAGCGTTCAGTTGCTCGACCAGCCTGCGCGGGTTGAAGCGACCTCACCGCTCAAGGGGCGCAAATCGCTGATCTTCTCTGACGGGCGGCAGGCGGCATCACGGCTGTCGGGCAAACTCAAGAATTTCTCGCTGCAGGATAGCATTCGCCCGCTGCTTCTGGCGGGACTGCGCATGCTGGAAGAGCGGTTCGGCCAGCCGGTTCCGCTCGGCTATGCCTACCCCGCCATCCTTTATGCATGTGCCAAGTTTGACGTGAACTTCCGCCTGCCTGGGGCCGAACATGAGGAGTTTGCCCGCGACCTGCGCAAAGTCCACGGATTTATCCGCGACGAGGGCGATTACGCCGAATTCCGTGATCTGGCCGACACTCTGAATAAGACCCATGTGAAATCGGTCCGGGCGCCGCTGGCGCGGGTTCTCGCCAATCGCCACACGGGCTTGCTGCCGCTGGCGCTGGCTGCCCCCGAGGCGATGCTGACCGACAATCAGAAGCGTCGAATGGGCGCGCTACCCGTCCCGCCGGTCGGCACAGGGACCGACGATGATAAGCGTCAGGCACTGCTCGACCTCTGGCTGACCCAGTCGCTCGCCGCGGGCTCCGTTCTCGTCGAGGGAACGCCGAGCGAATGGATCGATTCGACTGACGGGCCGGCCCTCAAGCGCAGCAGCGGTCGCCACACTGCGTTGCTGGAGAAATTGCTGACGGGCCGATGGCACCGAGCGCAGTTCGGCGCGAACGCCAAGCCTGATGCGAGTTGGATCGACTTTCTGACGACGACGTTCGCACAGAACCACAATGCCAAGGGCTTTTTCATCAACGCTGCGAAGGTCCGGCTGCGACCCGAGAGCGAGGTCGACTGGCGCCGGTGCGGGCACTGCACACTAGCGCAGCCGGTCAACCTGTTGATGGGCGCGATGTGCGTGAAATGCGGGAAGGATACTGATCCGCTCGATCCGAGACAGGACACGGTCTTCCGCACTCGCAAATATCTCTACCGCAAACTGGTCGAGCGGCTCGAGGCCGAAGGCGATCAAGGCTATGTGCCTTATCCGTTCGTCGCTGAGGAACACACCGCCCAACTCAACGATGCGGGTCAGGACCAGGCTTTCTCGCGCGCCGAATGGTACGAACTGCGCTTCCAAGATCTCGATGTGCCCGGCCCACGCGGTGAGCGCGCCGGCGCGGTCGATGTGCTTAGCTGCACGACCACGATGGAGGTCGGCATCGACATCGGTAGCCTCACGGCGGTCGCGCTGCGCAACGTGCCGCCGGGTCGCGCCAACTATCAGCAACGCGCGGGTCGCGCCGGTCGCCGAGGCTCATCGCTTTCCACCGTCCTGACCTTCGCTGGTTCGGACAGCCATGATCAGCGCTTCTTCGCCGATCCCCAGACCATGGTTGGCGGACCGGTCCCCGACCCGGTGCTCAACCTTGACAATCGTGAGATCGTCCAGCGCCACGCATTCGCGCTAATCCTATCCCTGTTTCAGCAAGAGCGGATTGAAACGCCGCCTACCGATGGCGATGCCCAGGCATCCAATATCTTCGAGTCGCTGGGCAAACTGGCCGAGTTCCGTGATCCAGACCCCAAGGGATTTACATTCGCCGGCCTCAAGGTCTGGCTCGCGTCCAATACCGCGCTGATCGATTCCGCCTTGCGCGACGTGATTCCATCGTCCGCGATCGAAGGCGATCCCGATGCTTTTTTCGCAAACGTACCCCAGAAGTTGCTTGTGTCGCTCGAAACCGTTGGCGCTGGCACTGGGGAAGTGGATTTGGTGGCGGCCGACCCGGTGATCACCGCCGAGGAAGGTCCGGCGTTCGACTTTGGCATCGAGGATTATGGTGGCGATGCCGACATGTTCGATACCCCGGCGGACGAAATGCCCGCCGAAGAGGCCCACGAGACCGGCGAGGTCAATCCGGAAGCGCCGCTCAAGCCGCAGAACCTGCTCGATCGGCTGTTCACCAAAGCTGTTCTACCACGCTACGCCTTTCCGACCGACGTGGTGTCGTTCACGGTGTTCGATCCGTCGAGCACCGCCTATCGCGCCGAGATCGCCTATTCTCCGCAGGCGGGCCTGACCCAGGCGCTCAGCCAATATGCGCCGGGGCGCGAAGTGTGGGTCGATGGCCGCAAGTTTCGGTCGATGGCGATCTACTCCGGTTTCCAGAAAGATCGGATCAATGCCTATCGCGCCCAGCGGCTCTATTACGAGTGCGGGAAGTGCGGCTACGCCAAACTCGAGGACATCGACGATACGCACCGGCGCGGCGACACCGAGGACTGCCCTGCCTGCAAGAAGAAGGCGGGCATGGGGCCAGCCGAGCGCTGGGTGGTTCCGGTCGGATTCGCGCATCCGCATGACGAAGCGTTCGAGTTAGCGGGCGACGAAAATCCGCTGCCGACCCGTCCGACGCGGGCGAAGCTTAGCGCGCCACAGTTCGAGCAGCAGCATGAACTCGGCAAGCTCGACCGACCCGATGGCAGCGGCTTCGCCGCCTGGGCGTCCAAGCAGACGCTGATGGTGACCAACCTTGGCGTGCGTAAGCCCGGTGCGGCCGAGACCGGATTCCTCTATTGTCCCGCCTGCGGCCGTACCGAGCCGACGAGTTGGTCCGAGGGCAAGTTGGCGAGTAGCAAACCGCATCCACGGCCATATCCCGATCATCGCAAGCAACCCGAGTTTTGCGATGGGCGCGGCCGTGCTTTGGTGCTCGGTCACGAATTCCTGACCGATATCGCGCTATTTTCGTTCAAGCTGGCGCCCGAACTTCATGTGCCAGCCGGATCGACCGCGGGACGCATCGTGCTCACCACGATCGCCGAGGCGCTGAGCATTGCCGCCGCTGGCTTGCTTGACGTCGATGCCGCCGACATTGGCGGTGGTCACCGGGCAGCCCTCAATGAAGGTGGCGCGCGCGGCAGCGAGGTGGAGGTATTTCTCTACGACACGGCGCCCGGCGGCGCCGGGTTCGTCCGTGCAGCCGCCCGCGATCCTGCCGCCCTCCTCCAACTCGCGCTGGACCTGCTCGAAGGCTGCACCTGCTCATCCTCCTGCTACAATTGTCTGCGCTCGCACAAGAACCGCTGGGATCATGCCGATCTTGATCGACATCTCGGTGCGACCTTCTTGCGCCACGTTCTTTATGGCGAGCGGCCATGGGTGCCAACCGAGGTCGAAGATCGTTTGCTCGATCTGCTGGCAACCGATCTCAAGGACAAGGGGGAAACGATCGAAAGGCCCCAACCTGGTGAACTGCTTTTACCCGACTACGGCAATCGTAGCCTCATAATAAGCCATCCGCTGATCCGCGAGAAGCCCGGATCGAAACGCGCTCACGCTCGTGGTAGCAGCGCATCGGATCGCTATCTTGACCAGCTATTGGTGGACCGCGCCTTGCCGGCGGCCATTATCCAGGCGCTTGATGCGTCGTCCACGTCGATCGAGGACGATCCACCATTCGCGTGGAGCGAGACCGGCGTGCCTGTCTATAGGTCGCTTGCCGCGCTGGCCGGGTCGGGGGCGGAATTGCCGGTCACCGCCGAATTTGCCAATATCCCGGGAGCGCCAGAGGGCAGCTTCATCGTCCAACTCGACGTGGAAACGATGGAGAACACCAAGCTTGGCGAAGCGCGACCATTTACGCGCGGCACCTGGCATCTGTTCTCGCGAGCGCGCGTGCCCGACAAAATGCCGATGCTCGTCCGGCGGACCGATGGAAAATCTTTTCAGGCATCGTCAAGCGCAGTTACCTTTGGACGCGTGGGCACCAGCATGAAAGACAGCGGCATGGAGCGATATCGTATCGTTTATGGCTCACTGCGTCCAACCGCCCGCGCCGAACAGATCAATGTGGATGCGGTCGAACTTCTTGGCGCCTTTCATAAAGTGTTGGGAGCCTGAAGCATGGCGATCATGATACCCGACGTCGCGCCCGACCAAATCATCCATGGGTCAGAGCGCGATGTGTATATCGCGCTTCGCGATCAGTTGCCGGACGTCTATCGCGTCGTCCATTCACTGCCCTGGCTGCGCCCCAATCGCGACTACATCGATGCGCCGCTGCGCGAGGGCGAGGCAGACTTCGTCATCTTCCACCCGGATTATGGGTTGCTTGTGCTCGAGGTGAAGGGCGGCGAGGAGATGTTCGCGCGCGGTCAGCAATGGTTTCGCAAACTGCCCAATCGCGACAAGCCAATCACCAATCCATTCGATCAGGCGCGCCGCAACATGCACGCGCTCACCAATGCTGTTGAAGAGCGGACCGGGGGTCGGCTCAAGTCGAACCGCTATGTCTATGGCTACGCTGTGGTCTTTCCGCACGGCCGAGCCACCGGCACGCTTCCACTCGATGTGGCCGATCAGATCCTTATAGATGTTGATCGCATGCCGGAACTCGAGCGGATGATCGAGAAGGCATTCAATGCCTTCCCGCAGAAGGTCGGGAAGTTGCAGCGGTCTGAGTTCATTGAGATGCTCGACGTGCTGTTACCGAAGTTCCAGATCATGCGTCCGCTGTTGCCGCAGATCGAGGCTGGCCGCGAAAAGCTGCTCGAACTGACCGATAATCAGGCACTCGCCTTTCGCGGCCTATTCTCCAACCCGCAATTGCTCATCGAAGGAGTCGCCGGCTCGGGCAAGACCTTGCTAGCCGTCGAACGAGCGCTCGCATTCGCGCGCCAAGGGATCCGATGCCTGCTGGTCTGCTACAATAGGGAACTGGCGCAATGGGTCCGTGAGCAACTCGCGGCCGATCCCGATCGGGCTGAGATCGCCAACTTGATTGATGTCTATCACTTCCATGCGCTGGCGGCGGAATTGGCGAAGGAGGCCGGCCTGCCATTCGATATCCCTGCAAGTTCTGCCGAGCAGCGCCAGTTCTGGGATGAAGACGCTGCGACAATCCTTGAGGCGGCGAGTGCCAGCCTGTTCGCAATGGATGAACCGCGCTACGGCGCGCTCGTCGTCGATGAAGCTCAGGATTTCGCGGAACTCTGGTGGTACGCGCTGTTTCCGCTGATCCAGAACGGCGACGAGGGGCTGATCTTCGTTTTTATGGACCTCGCCCAGTCGCTGCGCGAGCAGGCCAGCCCGCCGCCCTTCGATTTTCCCGCGCGGTTCTCTCTCAACGTCAATTGCCGCAACACCAAGCGCATCGCCCGCATGAGCGCCAACTTGGCCGCCCTCGAGACGCTATCGCCCGCGGGCGCTCCAACCGGGATCGATGTGCGAATGCTCCGCGCCGCAGCGCCGACCCAGCAGGCCGGGCTTGTCGCGAACGAGCTTCGTCGCCTACTCGACACCGAGAAACTCACGCCGGGACAGATCGTGCTGATCGGCCCGGCCGCCAAGGATCGAGGCAGTTTGAAGGGCATGAATGACGTCGCCGACACGCGTATCGTTACGTCCGCCGCCGACTGGCGCGCCGGGAAAGGCGTGCTCTGCTCCACCGCGCGCTCGTTCAAGGGGCTCGAGGCGGATGTCGTCATTGCCTATGACCTGGCCGCACTAAGTCCCGGCTTCACCGCTGCAGACCTATATGTCGCCTGCAGCCGCGCCCGCCATGTGCTCATCCTGATCACGCATGATGAGCGCATTCGCGGCGTGCTCGAACAAGCAGAGGTCGCTAGCCGCAGCGATGCTTGAAACGCTGACACCCGATACACTGCGTTCAAGGCTGCGGTTCTCGAGCGATCCCGATGGCAGCCCATCCGTCGGCTCGGTCGCCGACGCTGCCCGAGCCTGCGTGAGGGCATGGCGGTCGCCAGCGCGGGCACGGGTCACGGCCTATCTGCATCGGCAATTCATCGCGGCCGGCTTCGCCGAGCATCTGGTACGTGCGCGCGTCGGAGATGTAGTCGACGCCCTCATCGACGTCGGAGATGTGACGCCGGTACGTCTGAGCGGAAAGGCGAGCCTGGTTTTGTCCAGACCGCGCTGGATCGCCGTCGCGCCCGAAGACTATGCCTTCCTTGGCAAGGCCGATGGGGAGACGCCGGTGGCCGGCATTATGGATGGATACGTGCGCCGGTCCACGGCGCTTGCGGGCTATGCCAGTGCTGAAGACTTTGTGTCGTTCATGGGGGCGTCTGGCTATCGCCGCCATCTTGCCCGTCGAACAAGAGGCAGCGGCGATGGCGTACTCGGGGATTTCTGGGCGACACTGACCTCTTCACTGCGCCATGATGGCCTGCCGCTCGACGCAGCCCAAATGCGCGCCGTGGTCGATCCGCCGGGGGCACATGATGGCTATTTCGGTCAGCACAATCAGCCGACCGTATCTGGCAGATGGAAAGTCAACGCACCTGACGGAATCTGGTGTGGCGTGCGGCCGGGGCGCAACCATAACGAATGGCATCCGATCCTGATTGGCGTGTCAGGAAGCGAGGTTCAATCGCTCGATCTGTTCGACTGGGATGAGTGGACCTGGGCGTTGCTCGCGCGCGGGGCCGCGCTCGGCGCTCCAGAGAGATCAGAATGGAAGTCTGGCACCTTATCGTTCCAGTACCCGATCCCGGCACAATATCTTCGCGCGCTACGCCTCATCGCGAGGCCAGGCGACAAGCGTTGGACATGGACCATCAATGATGGCGCCCATGCGGCGTTTTCGCGATGGCGAGAAGCCGCTCTCTGACCGCTAATCGATTGTCATAACCATGAACTTATACTCGTCAAAGCGGGGCTCAGTTAAGGCATCGATCAGGCCATCGAGCCGGGCAAGGCGAACGTCGCGGGCAAGGATCGCCATGTCCCGCGCGTTGCGGATGGTTCTGAAACGACTCCGCGCGAACCCCTGCTCACTGGTCTCCATGCCTTGGGCGGTCGCATCATCGAGAAATGCTTGTCGCGTCGCTATCAGGTCTTCCGCCTCGCACATGATCAGATAGCGGCGGCTGGCGATACGCTCCTGAAGGTCAGGGCATTCAGCGAGCGATGCTTGGTGCCGCTTAGCGTGTTCCTGCAGCAGCAGCGCGCTGCCTGCGCTTTGAGCGGCCTTGATGTCGGGGCTGACCGGCGCGCGTTGTCCCGTCGCAAGCACGATCTTTTCGCCGCGAGCGCTTACGTCCCATGGGGTGAACAGGGCCTCGGCATGGTCGGGCGCGGCCAGCGTCCAAGTTCCACGATCGAACTTGGCGGCCAACACGTCGAGGCGGGACGTGAACTGGCTGTTGAGCCAGCGCCGATCGGCCCGTAGAGCCTCTTCTATCGATTGGATCGCGTCCCAAAAGGGCTTCTGCTCCTGACGCGTTCGCGAGTCCTGCAAGAGTTGGACAATATGACCGCGATCGAACTGGTCGAAATAGCGCTCGCCCGGTACCCAACTCAGAACCGCAACCAGATAGGTGCCGCGACCTTCTTCGCTGGCCAGGGCATGGCCGTCTGGGAGCTTTACCCGCAGACAACTCGGACACTTTTGGCCGATCTTGACCCATTCATTGACTAAGGTGTCATGGACGGGGTCGCCGTGATCGAGGAAGTTGAGCGGGGTCGCCGAATTTTCATCAAGGTAGACCGTCGGCACTGGTGGGGATTCAAGCGACCGGCGGCTATCAAGATAGGCGTAGCGCTGACCGTCACGCGGATCGAGGCCAGGAAGCGGAAAGCGCGGTTCGGCAGGACCGGTCGCATAGGGCGATCGATAATAATGCAACATCCGGAAAGTCCGGGCGGGCTCGTCGGGATCCTCGCCTTTCCATAGTCTGAGACCGTCGGCGCGCCCGATCAGCCGCATCCATCCACGAAGCCCCGTCTCGATCCGGACGATGGCCCGCCGTGCGGTCGAGCGTTCAAGCAGCGGCCCTAATGCGCCCGCCCGATCGAAATGATCTGCCAGTGCGCGCGCGCGTTCCGGCGTCCATGGCAACGCGTTGGAGAGCGGCGTGACTAGCGCATCGCCATTGTCTTTGGCGATGTCGCGCGCCTCTTGGGATAGCGCCTGCCAGTTGACCGTGTGCGGTGTGAGCGCGGCATCGACGATATGCTGGCCGACCACGTTGATCTCATCGCCGTCGAGACGGATGCTGCGTTTGAAGATGGCGAAATCGTCGAGCACCGAGACGACACGCTCGTCGACCTGACCGCGCTGATAAATCGCGTAGATATCGATCGTGCGTTCGCCGGGCTGATCCGCCAGCGCGGCGCTGCCTAATCGATCGAGACGGCCAATCCATTGTTCGACGGCGACCGGCGACCACGGCATACTAAAGAAAATGAGCTTGCGGGCGTGCTGGAGATTTAGACCGACCTGCGCGACGTCCGCGGCGATCAGCAACTGATCGTCGCCATCGATGAACCCGCCAATGCCGTCGTCATATTCCTCGAACAGATCGACCAAATCGTCGGTCGCCGAAGCATCGCGATTGCGGTTGACTGCGAGCGACAAGGGGCGCCGCCTTCCGCGCGGGCCGATTGTCGGCAAGAATTGCGGGATCATGCGCTCGAGATAATCGACCGTAGGATTATCCTCGGCGACGATCAGCACTGCCTCATCTGGATCCTCGTTCCAAATATCGACCAGCAGGTCGATCGTTGCCTCAATCCGGCTGTCTCCGTTGGCCGTTTCCAAGTGCTTGGCCGCCGCCGCCAGAAAGCCTTGCGGGTCGCGCTGATCGCGGCCGCGCAAAATGTTGATGCGTTCGCTCAAGGCGCGCGGCGAACGCAACGCGACCTGGCCGAGCCGCGCAAGGTCGGTCGCGGCAGCCCCACGACCAGCATGTCCGATGAATTGCCAGACCTGCTTCTGGCGCGCTACTTCGTCATAGGTTGGTTCGATCGCGATGCGGTGGAGCACGCGCTGGGGTAGCAAGTCGGGGTAGTCGCGGCGATTGGTATGCGTGACCCGTCGCAAGATGCTGTGCGTCATGGCGACGGTCGACGCCTGGGCGCGGTCGGGTGGCGTCATCAAGCCGACGGCTGTCCAAGCATCGGGACCGCCAGCGCCCATTAGAGCGGCGGCCTCGGCTTCCCGCGCCCGCAGGCTCGCCTCGGGCGTGTCGGAGGTTCGCGCTGCGACTGCCATGCGTTCAGGCTCGAGAATGGCGAGCAACTGACGGAACGCCTCGGCGTCTTCGAGCTTGGGCGTCGCTGAGAGGAGCAGTAACTGACGAAAGTCGCCGGCGACATCGGTTATGCGCTGGCGCGCATTGGCCTGGAGCCGCTGCAACTCATCGACCACGAGCAGATCATAGACGTTGGGATCGATTTCGGTGATGGAGTTCAGTTGGTCATAATAGGCCAATCTGACGTGAGCGCCGCTTTCCTCTTCCTCGGGCGCGCGGCCCAGCGGAGTGAAATGGCCGCGCGTCTGGCATTCGAGCAGCCACTGGGGCGCGATATTGTCGGGAACGAGGATGAGTGCCCGGTGTCGAGGGTTCTGAAGGCGCAGCGCATTCAGGATCATCAGTGTCTGGACGGTTTTGCCGAGCCCGACCTCATCGGCGATGAGATGACGAATTCGGCTGTCGGACAAGATCCGCTGCACATTGGCGAGTTGGTGGGGATAGGGCGCTGCGGCCACGCCAGTCGCGCCGCCAAGCCCCGCTACTTCGCGCTCGACCCTGCGGCGAACCGCCTGAACGCCAAGACATAGATCGATATAGGAATCGCTCATTTGCCCCCCATCGAGGTGCGAGTGCGGAGCGCTGCATAGCGGATCGCCCGCGCGGAAAAGCTATCCGCAAGCAGGCGCTCAGTCGCCGCTTTCCATGACAGTCGCGCCGCAACGGCTGGCCGCACGAACAGCCAGTATGCTGATTCGACCAGATCGCGGTTCCATTGCCGCGCATGGTGGGCCGGTCGGTTCTTGATGATCCAGCCGTACAGCAGATCAACGATATCGTCGGGTAACATCGATTCGAAATCGGCTAGGCTCAACGTATCGCCAGCATCCAACGGTCGAAGCAAGTCGACCATTTCAATAAGCGCCGCCTCTCTTGCTGCCGCGCGCAGCGCCTTGTCCCAATTTTCGCTGACCTCTCCGACGTCGACATCCTCATCGAGATTGAAGGGGCACGTATCGCCGACCGATTCGATGTCGTCGGCGAGCGCGACATAGGCGTCGTAAAACACCTCGTCGAGCACGATGCCAAGCTCTTCTTCGATCGGTTCACGGCTTGCTTCCAGCGTGATCGGCAGCGCTCGTGCGTCGATCAGGCGAATCAAGATGCGGTCGAGCAGCGCCCGCTGCGCCCGCGACATCTGGACGTCGCAATAACCGACCTGCAAGCGAGCGCAGGCGGCGAGAAACGCGCTGACAAAACTTCTACCCCGGCGCTCGGCGAGCGCGGCTTCCTGCTCCTCCCAAGCCTCACCGCAGAGTTGCTGGACCACCCAGGCTTCGAGTTGCCGCACAATCTGGCCGCGCCGAAATTGGGTGACCGGATGATCAACGGCAGCGGCTGACCAACCAATTAGCGCATCGACTGTAGCGCGACCATCGGCGGCCTGGTCGCGATCGCTTGCGAACTGACGCACAAGACGGTCTGGTTTGCGCGCCCGCGGGACGTCGCCCCCACGCCAGATGCGCGGACCGACGCAATAGCCTCCCGCCTGCAACGGTCTATCATGGCCGGCACGAAACAGCCTTATATCGTCAACGGTCGTTGAATTGGTTGTCGCCGCCAGCAAGAGCGGTTGCTGGGGCTGAGCCGCGAAGATCGACAACTCGCCGCTCTCATCGCTCGCGACGAGTTGCCCATCGGCTTGCTTGGACCATGCAAACGGCGCAGTGACCTGCTCAAAGGCGAACGATGCTTCAAGCAGCCCAGTCACGATGACACAGAGTTCGGCGCGGCGCGCGCTCAGCAATCGCTCGACCGTGTCGGTGTCGAGAAGGCGCTCCCAAATGATGTGATCGCCACCGAGCCGACACGGCGTGTCGGGTAGGATTTCCCGCACGGTCTTCACTGCACGGCCGTCGCAGCAGAGCGTCAGTTCAAGTTCGGCTTCCTGCACCGGGGCAGCGCTGTCGAAGCGCAGAGTGATTTGACGATCGGCGAGGTCGGCGGTGGAGGCTGTGCCCGCATCGATGTCGACGGTTAGTAGGTTGGGGTCATCCTCGGCTGCGATCACCTCGAATAGTTGCTCCTCACCGGCGCCGTAGCGGAGGCGGTAGAGGCCGAGATCGGACGCTGTGAACCCAGCCATCAGCGTGCCCACGCCAGCCAGGGCAGACTGTTTGCCATCCGGGGTGGTCAACCGGGCCTCGCAATTGCCACATGGGGCGTTCAATTCGAACGCGATGAAGTTGCCGACATGAAAACGCGGGACCGGGCGATGCTGCTCGATCTCGACATCGCCGATCCACGAGAAGCGCGTGGTCTGGCGCACTGCGAACCCAAGCGCAGCGAGCCAGACTTGGTTGGCTGGGTCGGCCGCATCCAGTCTATAGCCACGCAGTCCCGCGACGCGGCCAAGTTGTTCAGCGCTAGGCGGCGCAATCTGCGCGGGGTCGGCCAACAGGATACAATGCCCACTGTCGGCGATCGCTGCGCCGCTGCGTTGCAGAGCATCGCCCTCGTCGCTGAAATCGGAGAACAGGATCGGCGCGGCGGTCGCGACGCGCAGACTCCCGAGAAAATCCTTGGCCTCCTGGGCAATCGGAAGGTCAGCCACATCGGCAATCAGCGGGACGTCGGTGCCCGGCAGCGCCTCCACTTGCAACTGCAGCGGGAAATCACTGAAGATATTCCGGCCCGGCACTGGGCGGCCATCACCCCAAAGGAAGGCGCGCCACCGCATCGCGTCGAGCGCGCTTCGCGCGCTGTCGCGCGCTGCCTGCTGCATTTGGGGTATCTTCAATGCGAAAGAGAGCCGCTGCTCGACCGTCCGAAGGATCAGTGGCGCGAATTTCGGCTCTATCTCAGCGCGCCGGCGCGGCCGCTGCCTGGGCTGCGCCTCCAGCGCCTTTTGCCGCTTGCGCGCTTCACGCAGCGCGGTGTTGGCACTCTCGTCAGAGGCGAGATCCGCGGCGATACGGTTCAACGCTGAACTAGCGATGCCATGGGTGCCGTTCGGCTGCAGGAACCGCCGGATTACGGCTGCGGCCGTGTAATGATCGTCAAGCCAAGCGATCAGCCGGACGCCACCGGTCAATTGCGCTCGGTTGCGAATGGGCGCGATCAGGCCAGCGTCGCTGCCCGAAACGTCAAGATGGGCACGAACTTCACGCAAAGTCCGGGCGAGCGGCCGATGCAGTTCGATCGGCAGGATCGCGTGCATCACAGGCCAAGCAATGTGACAGAAGGCCAAGTTCCACGGGGTATCAGGCGGCTGTGCGAGACCGAGTTTGGCGGACGAGCGCTGAAACAGGTTCGAAAGCGCTGCGCGATCGGCAAAGCTCGCTTCGCCTAACTGCTCCGCGAATATCGGCCAGAAGTCGGTTCCGGTGCCAAGATAGGCGTAGCCAATTTCAGTGGCGGCAACCAACAGGGGTAGTGGCTGCCTTCCCCACCAGCCACTCTCGATACGGTGGCGTGCTAGGCTCGCGCGAACCGTCGCAATCAATTGCGCGAGATGAGCACCTTCGACGTCATGTTCAAAGAGATATAGTGGCGTATTAGATCTCGACGCACGCAATTCAATAAAATGCGCAGCTAGCCTCGCGTGCAGTCGCTCTATTTCTGCGTCAATGCCAGCATCTTCAGCGACGATCGACACGTCAGCGAGTGGGAAAGCAAAAACTGAGGAAGCAAAATCTTTCAGTCATTTGGTACGCCCCTCCCGTCGGTCTACCGCATCTTCGACTGCTTCACGGATGAAATCCGAAAGCTTCTCTTTTTCGCCAAGCACCGCGCGAACACGATCGAGTGTGCCCTCGCGAAATCGAGCTGTCAGTTTGTCGCCTTCCGGGGCGTTGATCCTCCGCCGTCCCATATGACCGTGCGTACGTGCCACCACAAAAAATGTCGAGCCTCTGTTTTGTTGCCACCATCTATTGACGGGATAGTTGCCACCATCTAAATAGGTGACACCATCTATCTGAGCGAGCATCGCAAGTGTTGCGGGGCGTCGTTCGGTGAAACTAGGAAGCACTGACATGGCTAAAATCGGCGTTTTCACTAAAAACAGCGATGGCTCGTATACCGGAGAAATCGTTACCCTCACCGTCCAGGCGACAAACGTCCGAATCGCCGCCATCGAAAAACAACTCGGCGACCAAACACCGAGCCGCTTCCAACTCCACCGCCGCATCGGCGCCTTCCAGGCAGTCTGGGCTGTGGCTGCCTGAGATGGCCGAGGACAATGGTATGAGGGGGGGGGGCATCGGTGCGGTGCTCGCCGCCCAGCGGGCATACGCTGCGGCAAGCCGCGAGAAGTCCAAGTTCGGCTTGATGGTGCCGGAAGCCTTTGTTCGAGGCATCCGGGATCTCGGCTATCGTAGCAATGGTGATGCGATTGCCGAATTAATCGACAATGCGCTGCAGGCCTATGCTGACCGCATCGACGTCAGCTTTGGCTATGATGGTACGACGTCGGTCAAGAAGCCCACACAGGTCGCAGTGATCGATAATGGGCACGGCATGGAGCCCGACATGATCCGCATGGCAGTCATGTGGGGTGGCACGCACCGCGAGAATGATCGCGGGGGTCTTGGCCGCTATGGCTATGGCTTGCCATGCGCGTCGGTAAGCCTTGGTCGTCGCTTCACCGTCTTCTCCGCGACGCTCGGCGGCGCATGGCATTGCGTCACACTCGACCTCGATGCGCTCGCCGAAGGCGCCTACACTGATGGGCACGGCGATATCGTTGTACCGCCGGCGAAGACCGCCACCCTCCCACCCTTTGTCGCCGAACAGATCGCGCAGGCTCATCCGGCCGGCTGGCGCTCGGGGACTGTCATTCTGATCGACAAACTCGACCGGCTGGAATGGTCGACCGCCCAAGGTCTGCGTGAAAATCTGTGCCGCCAGTTCGGCGTTACCTATCACAAACTGAGGCGTGAGGCGGCGATCTTCGTCGATAATGATTTCGTCGAGCCGATCGATCCCTTGTTCCTGACCCCAGACTTCCGCCTTTTCGGTCATGATGATGACCGGGCGGTGGCACTCGATCCGATCCGAGTCGAAGTGCGTAATCCCGACGATGGTACCTTCTGCGGCGCGATGACGCTGCGCTACGCCTGGCTGCCGCCGAGTTTCGGGTCGGTCGACAAGACCCGCGACGCGGTTGGCCTCAATGCCAACCCGCGTTTCGCTATATTGAAGGATTTCCACGGGATCATCTTCAGCCGCAACGGCCGCTTGATCGATGTCCAGACGCGCACGCCTTGGACCAGCTTCATCAATAACGATCGCTACATCAAGGTCGAAATCGAGTTTTCTGCGACCCTGGACGAGATGTTCGGCGTGACGACATCGAAGCAGCAGGTAACGGTCTCGCCCCGTATCTGGGACTTGCTCCAGCAAGCCGGCCTGCCGAAGGCGATCGAGCAACTGCGCGGTAAGGTCAAGGACGCGAAGCTTGTCCGGCGCCTTGCGGCCCTCGCGCCCCGCCCGGGCGAAGAGAATCTGTCCGAAAGAGCCATGGGCCGGACTGCCGAACTCGCTCATGGTCATCAGCGACAGTTCGATCTTGGTCTGCGGGCATCGCCATACCGCTTGCGCTTTGAAAATCTGCCCGGTCAGGCCTTTTTCCGGATCGATCGCGCGAGCGGTGCCCGGACACTGCACCTGAACACAGCGCACCGCTTCTACGAGGATATCTATGATGGGCCGACATCAACCCAGGAAGTTCGGACGGCCTTAGAAATCTTGCTTTTCAGCTTCGGTGACGTGCTTTTTGGTGAGGGTGAGCGTGGCGCGATCCAAGTCGAGTTGTGGTCACGGCGACTAGAGCAAGCGCTGGGGATGATGGCCCAGCATCTGACCGAGAGCGACGATATCGATGTCGGTCCGATTTCCTGGAGCGATGCGGTCTAGTCTCGCGCTGCACAATTTGCGATAAGGAGCAGGGGCTGCCGATGCGGCCCCAATCTGATTCTGGAGGCCGGGTGTCCGCGAGTAGCAAATTAAATGAACCTGGGCGGTCGCGGGCCTTTTCTCCCTTCCTGGCGCCGCAGGAACATCAACGGCTTCAACAGGTTATCGACTTCACTGGGACGCCAGTTCCCGGTTTTGCCGATGAGTTGCGCGCGCTAGCACGACGTTTTGTCGATGATGGCGAAAGCCTGAAGCTGCGCGCTATCTGCCTGCTCCTTGCAGATTTGTTTGAGCAGGGTTGGTCAGTCAGCACCGGTGATGATGGCGGCTTCGAGTTTCAGCCACCAGGCCTCCATCGCGGTGCCACCGAGACGGTAGATGACATCAAGGCCCGCGTCCGCCAAACAATGCAGACAGCGCGGCTCCGTCAATTGGCCGAGCCCTCGGTCCGCAATTTCCTCGAACGCACTGAGAAGAGGCGGATCCGCGACGGCATTGAGGGATCGGTCCTAGATTTGATCGATGATGGCGCAGCGCTCTCTCGCAAATTGGCAACGATCAGCGACTTGCCTCTGGACGTGCAAGAGAATGAGTTGGCGGCGCTCGTGGATCCGGTGATCGAGGTGTGCGAAGCTGGCAGGCGCTGCTTCGATACCGGGTTGCCGCTCATCGATATTTGGCGCTACTTCCGACACACGTGGGCGCACGAATATCGCTCGATCCCAGGGCGGCAGATGCTGATTCTCATCCGCAACGCTGCGCGGCCTAACCGACCGGTCATGGGCATCGCGATGCTTGCCAGTCCAGTTATGCGCCTTACCACCCGCGATCAGTGGATCGGCTGGCTCCCAGACAGCGCTAAGTACCTTTTTGAACAAGGCTGTTGGTCGGCGACCGCCTTCGCCACGGCGCTATGGAAGAGGGTACAGACATCGATCAGCGAAATTCGCTGGGACGATCTCGCTACAGATGCCGAGATACGGTCACCTAGCGAGGCTGTCATTTTTCGGCTTGAGCAGCGCGCTGCGGGTGCGGCAGTTGAGCGCGAAGCCGAATTGAAGTTGCACTTCGAAAGTGAGCGCGAGCAGGGAGATGAGATCCGTCCGCACCGTGGGGGTGTGAAATCCTCGACGGACGGCGCTGACTGGCTCGCAGCCTCTAAAGATCTTCTGTTCGTACGCAAACGCGCGGAGGGCCTCGCAAAGCTCCTTTTTGCCAAGCACGTATTTCATTCGGTAAAGTTAAGGCGGGCACCTGCACGGGCTCTCAAAACGATGTTTGAGACTCGGGACGGTAAGCGTGCTCTAGACACGGTGCTAGCCGAATTCCGCAAGGCCGGCCTCTCCAGTGAAGTTGCCGATGTCAGCATCTGTGGTGCGGTCCATCCGTACAATGAACTGCTAGCAGGCAAACTGGTCGCGCTTGTCCTCGCTTCACAAGAGGTACGCGACGCATATGCCCGACGCTATGGCGGCCAGATCAGCATCATTGCGTCGCAGATGGCAGGTCGGCCAATAATCAAATCCGCCAATCTAAAACTGATCACCACCACCAGCCTCTATGGCGTCGGATCGAGCCAGTATAACCGCTTGGTTCTGCGCGCGACCGAACATGAGGGTCTTGAACACGATGTTCGTTGGGGGGCAATCGGCAAAAGCCTGACCGGCGGCTTTGGCACTCTGCATCTCGGGCAGGAAACCGCCCAGGCGCTCAGAACGATAGCATTTGCACGCCACGACGCTCGACGGGTAAATAATCGATTTGGCGAAGGCACGAGTCCACGTCTACGGCAAATTCGTGAGGGATTGGACGCTCTGGGGATCAAGAGCGACGCCATTCTCCACCATGCAACCCCGCGGATTTTCTACGGTTGCGAACTTGTCGGCAACGCACGTGACGCATTACTCGGCCTTGACGAGGAGGATAGTGCAGCGCCAGGCGT
This sequence comes from Novosphingobium sp. HII-3, assembly GCF_002916655.1. Taxonomy (GTDB): domain Bacteria; phylum Pseudomonadota; class Alphaproteobacteria; order Sphingomonadales; family Sphingomonadaceae; genus Novosphingobium; species Novosphingobium panipatense. The sequence goes on along the minus strand of NZ_PPSM01000014.1, from coordinate 249,092 downwards.
CGCAGTGATCGCTGCGGCATGGCGACGGCGCTGGCTGGTCAAACGCGTCCAACGTGAGGAAACTCGAGCCGCGCTCGCACGACTGGGACCAGTGAGCGTTCGTGCCAGCCTCCATGCTGATCAGGACGGACAATTTCGGCTACCTATCGATAACGATTGACCGCACGACCCATGCCGGAAATCGAATGCAGTAAACCATGAATATAAACCTGATCGTAATCCAAAATCCGTTCTTGCTGGACACAAATGTGCAAATCATTTCTTTAGACGCCTACAACAACAAGTGCCTGAATGGCTCTATTTAGCGATTTCAGGCTCTAAGTTTAGTAGGCGTGGGCGAGATTTTCTCTCGCGCGACCACATGGCAGACCGCAACGCTCAAATTTTTTCTTTCGGATGGGTGGGAAAGCAGTGATCGCAAGACCCATATCTGGTCCTTCGGCGAAACGCACTGGGCCCGACAGCAGCGGCTATCGTTGCCCCAAAAAGCCATCCGTACGAAGAAGATGTTCGAGGCTCTGCAAATCCGGATCGAATAAGAGCCGCGATACCAAAGCGCCATCGGGATGGAACTGCGCAGGCTCGTTCTTAACTGTGTCGTAGAAATTGTGCGTGATCTCACCTGACTGGAAGACATCGGGGCGCAGCGGGCACTGGGCATAGGGATTGTAGTAGATATGCAGACCGTCGAGGTGCGTCTCGGAGTGCAGCGCCGTCGCGCAGATGCGTATATCCGACCCTGCGATCTCGCGACCGAAATCCCATCGGCGCGTCTTCAGATAAGCCAGCTTTTTTTGGGAAACGGAATAGCGGTCTCCCAGCGCCCAGGCGGCGGCGTCATGCCCGACGGCGCTCTTTTCAATACACCGGTACCGGTTCGACCGGATGATCCTGTTGACACCGCTCTCGACAACGGCTTTTCCGAACGTCCCCACCGTCGAGAAGATCACTGCGCTGATCTCCTTAAAAGAATCATTGGTGAAAATGCCCATCTTCACCGGCGCGCCGGACGGCGTGCGGATCTCCGCAACTCTGGCCTGTTCGCCGAAGCTGCCGGGATCATGCGAGGGTTCGCCTATGCCGAAGAGAACCAGATTTATCAGTTCGTTATTCTGCAGTAGCGAATAGTCGCTGTCGAAGGGCGCGATGGCGACGACGAAGGGTACATTCCGGACATGGCTCAGCGAGCCATAGGGCCTCTTCTTTCCCTGGCTTCCCCGGAACAGTTCGGCCTTGTCCGTGAGTTTGCCGATGAGCTTGAGCGCGCAGCGATTCTTGAAAGCATCTAGGGATGCGGGATTGGCCGGCGCGGCACCCGCGCCCCGGTCGGATATCACTGCCTCGATATTGAACCGGTATCCGTCCGGCGCGGTCACGCAAAAATCTGGCACGGCCAGCGAGAAATCGGCAGTAAATCCCAACTCCGTAAGCGCCTTGTTGAGGTATAATTCCCACATCGCTGAGTTGAACGTCGACTGGAACTCCTTGACGAACTTATCGCCTTCCCTGCTGCGTTCAACCAAGCCGACCGACCAGCTTTGAATAATCGGCATCACCGCAGCGCAGGTTGGATCGTCCAGGACCAGGCGGAAGCTCTTGTGAAGCCGCGCAACCGGCAGTCTCGGTTCAAACAGATCAGTCATCTTCAGGCGCTCTCCGTGGCGCAAACTCATAGCCTGGCCGGCAGCCGACCGTCCGGATCGGCGCCGAGTTGCGAAGATAGCTGCCGTTCTCGCCGCATTCGTCACCGACAGTTTCAGCAATTCCCTCGTCAGGGCATGAAGGGACCCTAGTGCTCAATTTGAAGCCTCGATTAACGGAGCACCATCGGGAATACGACGTCGACAATGACAAACAGAATGAAGCCCAGGGCACCTCCTATGCATGTTCCGCTGGTGCGAATCCGTTGGAGGTCGGAACCGATACTTTCCTCGATCAGGGAACTCATTTCGTTAGCATCCCAGGCGTTTACGGTACGCTCAATGTGACTTGAAACGAACGCACCCAAGGCGGGGCCAAATTCTTCGACTAGCGTTTCAGCTTGCCGGTTGAACGAGGAACGTAAATCACGATCTGCTTCAAGCGTCGTGCCGATCCAATTTCCAGTTGCCACCAATTTTTTGTAGATCTCTGAGTTCGCATTTCGCAGATCTTTTTCCACACTGCCTCGTAGCTCATCCCACAAAGAACGCATGGTGGAGACGAACTTTTCATCTCTTAGGATGTACGCCTTAATTTCCTCACCTTTTGCTGCAAATTCGCTATTACCTTTCAGGTGAACTATCAGTATCTTAATTTTATTATTGAATGCATCTCGGATTTCATGGTCTGGTTGTTCCGAGACGTTTTTCAAATAACTCTCGACCCATCCTGCAATTTTATTTGCAGCGAAGCTGCCTACGGCTTCGGTCGGCACTAGAATTTGACCGTTGGGATATTCGTCTCGAATGGATTTGGCGATCGCCGTTGCGATATTTGCACGCGCCCTCGGATCTCTCAACGATTCGGTCAAGCTAGCTATAGCCTGATCAAGCAATTCATTATGCTTGCCCCCAGACATCATTAGTTCGAGTATCTCGCCAGTCTTTCGCGATAGATCTACATTCTTGAAGGCGTCTCTAAGAGTCTTCGACATGAGCGCTTGCACGCTTTCTTCGTGAAGCTCGTTAATTGCCCGATATAAAAGATTGGCACTATGCTTTCCGAAGCGCTCGGAATTCGTCGGTTGCAAAAACCAATCCGCAACGAGTTTCGCGGGATCGTTGCGCTTAACAATGTCGATCAACGCTTCATTTTTGAGAAAGTTGACTTGAACAAACTCGCCAATACTGCTTGCAATACGGCTCTTGTTTCTAGGTATGACTCCAGTATGCGAGGAGAATACAGGTATATTAATTGGCCGAAAGAGTGCGGTGACCGCGAACCAGTCCGCCAATCCGCCGACCATCGCTGCCTCTGATATGTATCTCGCCGGCCGGATCACCCATTCGCTCAATCCCATTGGGAGCAAGCTCGACAAGAATATGCTTACTGCGATCAGTAGCAATGTAAAAGGGGTGCGCTTTGCGCGCCTTAACTTCTGTGCGTTGCCTACTTCGCCTGTCACGCAATCCCTCCATCAGCGAGTGTCCGACGCTCACTAGGGGAAGGTGGTGCCGGGGTTGATCCTCGAGCGCTCTTATTGTTCAAACCATTACTTTCAAGTGGATAATCAATGTAAGGCGAAGTCATTGGGCTGGAGGCGTCCGAAGAACGGCCAACATGACGATGGTCGCCGCACTTCAAAATAGGCGCTGGAAATGGCAACTTGTGGGACCGTAATCTGGTCAACGGAACGACCGGGATGGACGCCTGGCCGACCTGCGGCCTTCGAACGCTGGGTGCGAGGCGGGCTTCAGGCCGTCGAAAAGGTTTGGCCTGACACCGGCCCAGCGGCATATGCCCCATTATCGTCGTCAGTTGTTTGTTTGGCGTTACCCGAAACCTGCCATTTGCTAGGGCTCGATGGCGAGGAGATCCCTTTACGGTCACTCATCATTTCGCATGAATTTTCCGAGGACGGCTTAATTACATTGTATATGCAAGCTGCAAAATAACATGGAGTGCCCAAAACGGTTGATGAAAACTATACGTCTAGCAATAAGTTGAAGATAGTAAAATACTATATTGCTTTCGTGCGTTTCGGTGATGAAACCCGCGAACAAGGTTAGAAGATCATTCACGAGACTAGAAATCTTCTCAGGAATAGGAAGCGTTGTGGCCCTTGCCCTTATTGATCCGTTCACGTTTCCGTATACAGGCGGACAAAATCCCATCAGGACCGCGCTCGAAGCCGCAAAGCACACAGTAGTGCATTACCCAGACAACGGGTTGGGTAATTACATTTGCGGCGTCCTCGATGCCAGCGCCGAATACAAGGCATGGATCAAGGCTATGCCGGCGAAGAAGCCCAAAGCCATCGCTACCTATCAATCGAACTATGACAAAAGAAACGATGCTGATGTAAACAGCGACATCCTCACATGCGGCGACACCCTCGATGTCGGGCAGATACTTTTTCATGGCGGGCATTGGACCGGGGGAACCGGAACCACTGTGATGAGTCGCCCGCTTTCGACAACGTTCAATCCCAACGTCGCCTTCGCAAACGCACTCTGGAAGGCCAAGGCATACGATGCCGGACGGCTTGATCTCATAGTGCTAGAGACAGCGACCGCAGCGACGAAGGCGTATGTGTTCAATCGCCGTGGCGACCTTAGCCATGAGCGCGAGATACTGCTACCCGCCAACACGACACTGAAATTCATCCGCGAGACATGCCAGCAAACGGCATACAATGTTACGAAGGTAGGCTGTCCCGATAAGACCATCCCGATCTACGTCGTAGAGGTGGAAGTGTCCTGAGTTCGATGCGCGCCTGTCGGAGGAACTTTCCATGCGATAAATCCCCGACGCATGTTCTCCCTCTCGCGTTTTGTGACTAGTGGTTAGGCCGGAACATATGATTCCTCCGAAATTGCGGTCTCATACGCGGATTTCCGCCATTTCCCAAAGGTACTATCTGTCCGAATCAAACCACTAGGACCCGATAGGCCGCTTCCTACCCATCCCAGATGACCGCGAACCTGCTCGGCGTGGGAAACCGGTCAGTCCACTGTCAAGCGCGTCAAATCGGCCCTCGAACGACCGACAAGGGACGCGTAGCGGACATCTTACCCAACCAGTCCGCACAATGATCGACGGCGCAACGCCGAGTCTCGAGTGCAATGGCGAGTCAGTTTCGTTCGCTCTGTGGTGTCAGTCTCGATACCGCCGCCAGTCAGGGCGCTACGCTTGACCATGTGGGTGCTTTACCCTCCATCAGCGCCATCAACTGGTCGAGCGGGCTCGACACGGCGTGGATCGTGCGGGTCGACACCTTGGTGTAGGGCGCAGTGGTCTCCAACTTGCCGTGGCCCAGCAGGACCTGAATGGATCACGCGGAGATCGACCTCCTGCTCGAGCAGTTGTGTCGCAACGGTAACTCCGGCCTTGCAGATGCATGGCCAATCTGCAACCTACGACGTGTCGCCGATCAAAACACGGTGATGGGGCGTGGAAACCCCGAATTCGGTAGACTCGGTTTCTTTATGAGGCCGGGTGGCATGCGCGCATGTCCAACCCGCAAGGGTAAAGGCGCATGCGCCTGCTCTACCGACCAGGTTTCCAACACCCGGCTTTTGCCGGTCGCCCTTGTCGAAACAGAGGGTGACCCAATGCACTTGAAACTTAACGGTAAGTTCCACCCTAGCGACCTTGAGCGAATCACCGGGCCGCTGATGGAGTTTCTCGAGCGGGAGGGGATCACGGAAATTGACGAGATATCCCTCAATCTCCGTGCTTGGCGGGGTGAAGTCCGCACACAGATCATAAATGCGGATGCCCGAATTGTCAGCTTGACCATTCCTGCGAAGGAAATCGTTGAGCGGGGGATACCTTCAACATTTGCACTGCCAAAACATCTGCAACTGCGAGATCGGCCGGACGAACTCGACCAGGATGGCTTCGCAATTTTCTGGGGACGAGATGACTGATGCCGCAGGCGCGGTTTCGTTTATCAGAACGGCCTGATGCTGACCTGCACGAATGGCTGTTGGTCACAGGTTTGAGAACTTTCGATCCAGCCCGCATAGAAATGCGCCTAGTCGGGAGAATTTTCAACGATCGGCGCCAGCGCTACCCTGATGGAAAGTGGGTCATGACCTCGGCTGTCCAATCCCCACGCCATCTCATTATCGCAGGTAGCACTATACGGACTCAAAACACCCTTTACCGCCTTCACGGAAGAGGTGCGGAGGAGGATATCACTCTAGACTGAGCAGGAGGTTGGATCGAATGCTTGTGGTGAAAGTCGAAGTTTGGCCCGGGGGGCATGCGGCCGGCGCATTTGAAATAGGACGCATGGAGGTCGTCAATGAGAGCGGCCTTTCAGCTATAAGCGATTATTCCGCCCGTATTATTCAACGGGAAACAGAACGAATGGAGATCGCGTCCTTTGATATTTGCACCCAGGTGCATTCACATGCTCGGCGCGACGGTCCTTGGGCGCTGATAAGAAAGGTGCTCGATAAATTACCAGGAAACGCCGCGCCTTAGTGCGCAATGCAATTATATAATTTGTTTCAATTTTTAGACAATATCACGTACGGAGATTTTTTCGGTAACAATGACCGGACAATTTCCATGGCCACTCCCATTTTGAAGATGATCAGATAATAGCAAACCTGAACTATTCTATACCTCCCTCACAATGAGAAAAGCTTGGTTATCTGATCCGTGGTCAAATCTCTAAATTCGGATACTGTGAATATATTCGGTCGCACAGGGGCGTAAAGAAGAGGACGCGAAACAAGTATTACCGGAGGGTATTCGCCAAATGGTCCTCGATCAGAGCGATCTCTCTCCATCTCTTCTATAAACCTATCGCTAACATGCGATCTGTCTACAATATCGGCTGGCAAAATGAAGACTTGAGTAGGATTAATCAGGTTATCCTGAATTTGACCAACCATCTCAGCACCAGCATCGGGTATCTCGGTTGAATCGTGGACTTGCAAACCGATGATACTAAAGCCTGCAGAAATCAGAATGTTCTCAATTTCCGTGCTCAGTGTAGGGTTATCTTCCGCATCTATAACCTGAATTAAATTAGTCATGATGAACTGAAATCCAATTTGATTGATCCTTCCTACGCAATATCCGAGTCACAGCATGGGGGCATTATTTTTCGTGTTCCATATTAGGAATTATTCAGCCTTATTGGGGGTAAAGGGGATGATATTATCCTGACCAGCTACCCTGAAATTGATGATAACCTTCTTCAAGTTGATTATCTCATCAATCAATCGCTGGTTTCTTTCTTTTTCTGATTGCAGATCCTTCTTGCAAATTCGAAGGTCTCTTTCTGCTTGAATCAGCTTTAATTCATTCGCAGCGAACTTCTGGGCGATGTCATCGCGCTCCGTGAACGCCCGCTGCGCAAACGAAAGTGGTTTTTCGGAGCTTGCGGAAGCATCCAACTCGTCAGGTATCGATGGGACCGCTTTTGTATTATCCGCACATCTAATCGCAGCCCACGAGATTAGGCGATTTACAGCGCGGAGTGACTTAATATGATACGGCTTATTGAGGGTGCTTTTGTACACATCAGCGCGGCGCAGCACCTCACGACGAGAGAGCGTAAACAGCCGTGGGCCATCACCACGATCGGCGATGTATCGGCATCGCCCTGTTATCGGATCCGCCGTACTTCGAATTTCACGCCGGATTTGAATGATTGTCACGGCAATTCTTCGCCTGACATTGTCTCGTTGAGCCGCAGCATTGGCCTGCTGCAAAGACAATCCTCGTTCACTCATGTGACTTGATCAACAATGGCAAGAAATCGTTTATCATTTTGGTAGTGTTCTTTGATTTCAGGAAAAATTTCAACCTGATCAAATATCTGGGAAACGAAAAATTTTTGCGGCAGCTCAAGTTGATCCGTGACGGCCTCGAAATAATAATCGAAGAGATCCTCGATGGTTTCATAGACTTCGTCGATCCGAAGGGAGAGGTCCAATCGGAATCGGCATTTTGCCTGACATGCCGCAGGGTCAATCTGCCGGCCGCCCACAGCGCACAGGCCAGTCTGTTCCAGCGCGCGTATGCACACAACACCAGGATAGATGATTTTGATATCTACAGCGCCTTCCAGCAGTTTGGCAGTTACGAACTGCATGAGGGTGACACGCTGCGTTCTCTCATTAAAAGGGATTTTCAAATCATCAAAGAAGCGGTCTCGTTGGGATCGTAGCGTTTCCGCCGCAGCGCCTGCACTATTATCAAGATCTTCAACGATATTCAGAGCGACTTCGGCTCGCCGCTCACCCAACATCTCGCGTAGATCGGCGAGAATGTTCGGGTCCGCTAATAGATAGCGCATGGTCGTCATGATATCGGCGTGGCCAAACATTTCCATGACCAGCATCGGCGCGCCCGTGAGGGCCAACAAAGCTAATCTGGCGATGGTTTTGCGGTATCGATGTGGGTGCGCTTTACCATCATTCAGGTGGGTTAGGCCGTGCCTCTCGGCGAACTGAGTGCATCGATAATGGGGGTCGATACGCGCTACGCCGACGTGCGTTGTGCTCATGCTCCACCAGAAGCCGTCACTGTCAGCGGGGCCCAAGACTTTGGCCAAGACTGCTTGAGTTTCCAGCCAGCCGACGACCTGCGCGGGAATTGGCCAATTCCTTTTATCGCCCAGCGATGTCCGAGATGGCTTCATCGTCCGACCGTCGATGATCCCAAATTCATCTTCAGTGCCAACATTCCGCAGAATTACCGAGCGCTTGAGTGAAAGCACCTCGCTTTTCCGTCCGCCGGAAAGCAGCAGAAGAATATGTAGAATTGAATCGACGTGGCGACTTATGATGCGCTCTAGTTCGTCCCATTTCGTAGGTGGAAAGACGAGATTGTCACAAATGAACGGAATTTCTTTCAGTTCGGAACCATCAGATTTGATCCAGTGAAAATCTGCTAATTTGCGCTTCCATGCATCTGATCGTGCTTTCCAGACAGTTTTCGGCTTCGGCGCGCCATTTCTACCACGAGGGAACCACTCTTCGCGATTGACATCCATGTCAGGATGGTCGGCGAAGATTTTCGCAAGATTGGGACCGATTTCGTTGAGGTAAAAGTAGCACCGGCGCCCCATCTCCGCGACATAACTGTCAGCCAGCGGGTGATAGGTTACGTCAGTCACGACGATATCGATTTCGGTGCTAGAATGCCCGTTTCCATCTCTGAGGTCTTCCTCGTCAAAAGAAGCGTTGCCTACACTATCATCCACCGTCGCGGTAAGTTGTCCCGGGAAATCAGCGATGAAACCTCTACGCCCATATTCGGCAAGAGCCTGTAAGTGCGTGAGAAGCTTCGCGGTATGGTTTTTGCGCCCCTTGGCTGCGGCATTCAGCAGTTCATCCCAGTCAGCGGCGCTGAGAGATGAAAAGGAATATCTCTGGCGTGCGATCATGTCGCCAGCAAACTCATTCAGAAGGCGCTGCCGTGCCTGCAATCCGGGAAGTCGAATTGGACTATTGAGCGGTGCCACCATAGACAGCACCAAAAAGCGCTTGATTGTCCTCAACAGGCCTGCGCCTCCCAGCGCCTCTAGATCGCACGGCAGGCTATGACGGATACGTCGTTGCGATGGGGGAGCGTTCGGCATTAATTCCTCCGGCCAGCACCAATCATCATCACAAATTCTGCTGCCAGGATTTGTGTCCGTAGGCAGCGTTACAAGCGCGTTTTCAGGTATGACGAAGCTTGCATCCGATAGATTTTCCAGCGTCAGCGATGCGTGTTGAGAGAATAAGCTGCGGCAATAGTCGATAAAGGGTTTCGTCATTCTGTTGCGCTGCTCCGGTTCGCCATGCGTCGGGCGCCAACCGATGCGGTGCCAAACATCGGCCGGGGCGGGCGCGCGCTTACCTCCTTGATCGCATCAGCTTGCACCTTGGGTGCGTACTGCCTGAAAAGTTCTTCGGCAGCCTCTAGGCGATCGCTGTAATCGCTGGCTGTCCAAGCGACGATGTCAATCGAAGACTTCAGTTGTTCGAGTCGGGATATTTCTCGCGCCACATAGATCGCGGTATCGAAAGTAGGATAAGCACGACTGCACCCATCATAACAGTTCTGGACAGTGCACATATCTCCGGTTCGGTGAGAAGGGTCGATATGGGGGTCTGGTTTCCTAGGATCAGCGCATTGCATGCCCTGGGCGGATATAGAGGTGCCCGTCGCTAGCCTGGCGCCTTGCTCCTCTGTCAAACGCCCGTTCGAAATCAACTCTCGGATGATCGCTGGAGTTGTTGACTCACCAGTCTGGAATTGCCGTAGCAGCGCGCCTCCAAGATCGAGCCAACTCCGCCGATGCGCCGATCGCCGCTTTTCATTAGCGATATAGGTAATCAAGGATGCGAAGTCGCTGTGGCCCAACGCGATCTTCGTCAGAATAAGATTAGCCCCAGATCGCTCATATGCGAAAATTGCCCATGCTCGGCGAGTCAGGCCTTGACTCAGCTTTACCGGCTGTCCGTTTGCACGTTTAACCCCCGCTTCAGCGAGCGCGGCGTTGAGAGTAGGCCAGTCGATTTCGAGTTCGGCAATCGAGCCATCGTCTTGTACCACTAACCACGCGCGGCTCATCAGATCACGAAGTCGGGGCAGCGTGCGGCGAAGGTCCATACGCTCTTGTGCACTGATACCGTTAGACTTGTCCTGAATCGTGGACTCAATCGCCTGTATTCGGTTGGCGATCATCAGGCGCAACGGCTCCGTCCAAGCAATAACACGGCGCATCACATCATAGGCCGTGAAATCCTTGTTAGTGCTGCTTTGGGTGGATTGAAGCTTTCCCACCGGCCGATTCTTTACAGCGTAGATGTCGACATACGTTCCATTTTCGCCATGAATAGGATGGGGATTATGCCATCGTCCGGGAACAATAGATAAGCCAGTTGATGAATTAAATCCTGTTCTTAATAGGAAAAGTGCAAATGCACACTGCAACTCTTGCTTTGTAGGGATCGCCAAGTGCAACAAACGATATTGTTCACGCATTCCCAGCCGGTCAGCATTAAGGCCGTTGCGATGAGAATAACACTGCGACAATGCTTCCTTTGTGCTGTTGTTGGCACGAAGATACTGTTTCTTTTGGTTGTGATAGATATGATCTACCCATCCTGCAGCGGAAAGAATCTTGCCTTCTTGTCGCAGAGCGTGAAGCGGGACCCCCGAGATGTCGGCACCTTTCTTACCTAAATCCAAGTCGCCTCGCAGGACTGAAGAGATGATCTCAGTGCGGTATTCAACTGCTATAGGGAACATGGCCCTCCCACCTGGGGCGGGAGACAGGAAATCATCCTGCGTAACATCGTTGGGATACCGGTCGATGAATGCAGGTGGAGATACTTGAAGGATAGCAGTCTTCGGAAACTTTCTACTAACTTCGAGCTCTCTCCACAGGTAAGCATATTCGACGCGGCGGCGCTCGCGAACGTCGGCAAGTTCTGGATCGATAACCTCTCCGACTTTATCTACGGCTTTGGGGATGCCATCTTTAGGAGGGTGAGATACTTCTTCGGGTAAGAGGTACCGCCCTTCCGCAATCCGTGATGTCGTGTTCCTGAGCGATGTAATCAGAGCTTCGCCGATGATGCGATAATCTTCATCTTCATCGACATCATCTGTACGATCCCAGTTCGCGCTTCCCTTTCTCTGGGGGAAGCGGTTCGGCGCCAATATGAAACTGCCCGGCAAGTCACCAAACTTTTCCTGTGCCGCAGACCGAGCCACGCGCGCGCACTGTGTATATACACGAGAGAGGGTATCACCCTCGATCTGCTTTGGAAGCCATGCTTCGAACAAACCCCAAACTGCGCCAGGTAAATCTTCGACCCCACTGTTGAACAAAACCGACGGCCTAGAATTCTGGTTTTTTTTGCCAGCTACATCGAGCCAATCAAGGAAGGATAAAAGATAGCTAAGATCGTAGGTCAGGGTCTTGAACGTAGCGTGAGTGATCCGACGTTCTCTGGCAATGCGACGCAAACCAGCAACGAGGTCTGCACCTAGTGCGGGGCGGGGCGAAATTCGGCGTCCGATCCCCTCGGTCCGGCCGAACACAAAGTGGCTGCAATCTTCTTCCCAGGCCTGAGGTGGGCGGTCACCGCTTCCTTTTGAACGACCGCGAACAACGTAATTGTGACCATTAAGGTTATCCATGCCGGTTCAGTCCTTAAAGCCTGTCTTCAAACAGTTTGCTGAGCGACACGGGAAAAAGTCTTTGACTAAGCGTAACCAAGTACATCTCAGTAGTGGTAAGGTGATTATGGCCAAGATTCTGCTGGAGTCGGATCAGTTCAGTCTGCAATTCCAAGTTGATGTTCGGCGGCAATTCACCAGACGCGTTTCGTCGGCTTTCGGCGGCTTGCAGAAGGAAATTTACGGCATACCAGTGCCGCCCCATATGAGGAGAAATCGAGCCAGCTTTCCGGAAGGCGCGATAGAAGGCTTTCGGTGGAAATGCTGAACCATCCTCACGGAGCAGCAGAATATTACCGAATGTTGAGGCCTGCTGTTGTCGCAGGCTTCGGATAAAGTCCTGATAGGCAACGATCTGCTGGACAAGGAAAGGTTCAATTTCAACGAGGCGGGTCTTGTTGCCCTTTCCAGTAACCCTGAGATACTGTTGCTTACCGGCGCCGAGCTTAGCCAAGGCGTCATTTCGAAGATTAATGGTCTCGCTCAACCTCAAGCCGCATCCATAAATCAGTAAGGCGCCGAGTTGGGCAGCGGGATCAAGGATAGCCGCAATGTGACCGCGAAGCTCATCCCCATCAGGAAGTCGTACTCGCCTCGGATCTGGACGACGAAGCGCGGAAAACTGCGGGCGCACGATTGTCTGCGGCGCGCCCGAGTAGGAGGCTACACGGACCTTTCGCTCCTCAACGGAAACAACGAACTCTGGTGCTAATCCTTCGAATTTTGTCCAAAGTAAGAAATTCAGCGCGTCAATCTGGCGGTGATGAATTGTGGTATTCGAAACAGAAAAGCCGCTATTCGACCACTCTCCAGTTCCCATGTCATCGCCATAAGCCTCGAGGAGGTCTTCCTGTGCTCTGAGCAACCGCTCGTGAATATCCTCGTCGGTATCGTCGAGGCAAAGCGTCGCCTCCCACCATTCGACGAAATCATCGACATGGCGTGCTATGACATTGATACTTTGTGGGAGAGTCCGGCGCCCTTTACGCTTCAGCGCAGCAGCTTGAAAGCTATCCAACTGAGTGGGTTGTGTACTCCCAAATTCTGCAAGTTGAGCGCGTCCGACCGACGGGGTCCAAGCCTTGGTCCAGCGCGCCTGAATATAACCATTCACCAGCCGGCCTGCACTCCCTCCACGAGTGACAAATGGACAACCTATGAGATTCTGCGGAACGCCTAAATCGCGAGCAGATGCCTGAAAGTGAAACAGCCGCTTCGTCAGCGCCTGAGGCTTGATAAGGTCGCCTACTCTGAGTTCTGCAACTGGCAATAATCTGTTCCCGTGCTGTTCTATCGCCAGCTAGGAATCGACCAGACCCTTGTCAACGGGACCGAGGTTAGAGTGGACTGTAGATCTGCTTCATCTGCGTGGCCGAAAATTGCTCTCGGCCGCCGCCAGCGTTCCCATACCAAATGGAGCCGTTCAACGATCGTTCGCCGTCTCCACCCACCAAGAGGGTATGTCATAAATATCGGAATCGATCGTGCCCGGCGTATTGGGAACGGTGATGCCGTGCTTCAGCGCGAGCCCGGAGCGCGGACGCACCTGCACCTCGTACCCATGCGGGATCGCGAAGGACAGGCCGGTGGCAACGGCATGACGCCCGCCGGGGGGAAGGGTGACGTCTTCCGCCGAGACCACATCCATACCGGCGGCGCCTTCGGTGGCGTAGGCAGGCAGTTCAAGGCCTTTCCCATGGGGCAAGACCTTGACGAGGACGGGAACTTCAACCGGGGAATGCATCGGCGATCCTTTCGATGAGGACGCGTGCCACGTCCTCCTTGGGCATTTCTGGCAATGAGATCACGTCATCGCCCGTGACGATGTGAATGGTGTTGGAATCCCCGCCCATCACATCGCCACTGACATCGTTGGCCACGATCCAGTCTGCCCCCTTGCGCACGCGCTTGTCGCGCGCGTAGCGGATCACGTCCTGCGTTTCAGCGGCGAAGCCGACCACGAGCCGCGGTCGCCTCAGCCCCTTGGCAAGCCCTGCAAGGATGTCCGGGTTCTCCGTCAGCTCGAGCGGCGGAACGCCCTGCCCGGTCTTCTTGAGTTTCTGGTCGGCTGATCGGGCAACGCGCCAGTCGGCCACCGCTGCGACCATGATCGCAGCATCGGCAGGCAAGGCGGCATCGACGGCCGCCGCCATCTCCAGCGCGCTTTCCACGTCCACCCGGTCGACCCCTGCGGGCGTCGGCAGGTTGACGGGGCCGGACACCAGAGTCACCCGCGCGCCGGCCTCCGCCGCTGCAGCAGCGATGGCAAAGCCCTGTTTGCCGGATGAACGGTTCGCGATGTAGCGGACCGGATCGATCGGTTCGTGGGTAGGCCCGGCGGTAATGAGGACATGCCTGCCGGAGAGGGGCAGCGGCTTCCCTGCCGGGACCCGGGGCGCCGTCGGGACCGGCGTGAGCCCTCTCCCGCCGTGGCCCAGGTGGCGGGCCATGCGATGCCAGATCTCCACCGGTTCAGGCAGCCGGCCCGGACCATATTCCCCGCAGGCCATCGTGCCTTCGTCCGGTTCCATGACATCCACTCCCGAATCCCGCAGCGTCTGCACGTTGCGCATTGTGGCCGCGTGCTGCCACATGCGCACGTTCATCGCCGGCACCGCCATGACAGGCTTGTCGGTGGCGAGCAGGAGCGTGGTTGCAAGATCGTCGGCCATGCCTGCCGCCATCCGGGCGAGAAGGTCGGCGGTAGCGGGGCAGACGACAACGAGGTCGGCCTCCCGACTGAGCTGGATATGTCCCATCTCGGCCTCGTTCTTGAGATCCCAGAGCGTGGTGTGGACAGGATTCTCAGAGAGGGCCGCGAGCGTCATGGGTGTGACGAACTTCGCCCCCCCCTCCGTCAGCACGCAGGTGACCGAGCCGCCTTCCTTACGGATGGTGCGCACGAGTTCGCAAGCCTTGTACGCGGCGATTCCGCCGCCCACGATCAGCAGGATCCGAGGTCCGTTCATAGCTGCGGCTTTTGCAACAGCGTGCGGTGTGGCGCAATCAGTTTGGCGCTGGCTTCATGCGCGCCCTCAGGGCAAGCTGCCGCAAGGCCCGCGGCGCGAAGACGAGGCCGACGAACAGGGTTGGCGCGATCATGGCGCCCCAGTAGAAGTTGTCCCACCGCCCCGCAATCATGAAGGCGAGCCCGTAACCGGCGCCAAGCAGAAAGCCGACCAGACCGGAAGGGCTGCGCCACCCCAGCCATCCGAACGTCATCAGCACCACCGCCGGTCCGGCGAGAAACGGCGGGAGCCATCGCAGGTTGCTGGATTGCACCACGTTGACCAGCCAGCCCGCCATGCCCCGCATCACCAGCCAAGGCGGTCCGTGCGGGTCGCTGGGCACGACCTCCCGCGCGATGATCGTCAGGTGCCAGGCCAGGCCGGCGAGGAACACCAGCGTTAGGAGGATCCAGGCAGCCGCTTCGTACCAGCTGCGCCGCCATACGGCGAACGCCGCCATCAGCAGCACGTAAGGCAGCGCCAGCTCGCGTATGGCGAGCGCCAGCGCCGCCGCCACGAATGCTCCTCTCCACGCTCCTTCCCGGCCGCCCCCTTCGGGACGATGCAAAGCAAAGGAGAGGGCGATGAGCCCACCGGCCCACAGTTCATGCAAGGGAAAGTAGTGGCGGTTGAGCCCCAAAGATGCGGCCACGAAAACGAAGGCCGTGCCCAGGCGCTGCACGCGCCCCCGGTCCTCGGGCTCTTCGCCGAGCCGTCGCCACCAGGCGGCGACGATCGCCAGCATAAGCGCGATCGCCGCCGCCATCTGCCCCCCCTCGCCCAGCGCGGCGTTGATGTAGGCCAGGGTCGGCAGGCGCACTGCCAGGCCGGGATTCACGGGGTAATGGCGGCTTCGCTGCTCGGGTACGATGAAGTCGTAATAGTGTTCGCCCTTGCGGATGCGTTCCGTCGCCACCTCGTAGAGGGCGATGTCTTCATCGTAGGGCTTGGTAGCGTCGGAAAGGGAGGCGCCTGCGCGGTCGACCGGGCCCTCGACCGCGCCTTCCCAGGGCGAGCGGGTGCCGGGCTTCATGGTCGGCGCGATCAGAGAGGCCAGCAGCACCAGAAGCAGCGCAGCCAGCGCCAGCCGGGCTGCCGAAGGCGAGAGCCGCTCGAGACGGCCCTTGCCGATCATCACCCCAGCATCGTCAGATACGTCAGTCCCCAAGCCGCAGCACCTCCAAGTGTCGCCGCCAGAGCATAGCCGCCCCATCGGTTACTTTCGCGTGTACGACGCTCCCAGATGATTTCGATTTCGGGAAGGGGGGCCTGTTCCGGTGCTCCGCCCTTGGCGGGGAAACGCTCCTCGATGCGCCGCACCAGCGAAGGGAGGCGCAGCAGGGTGTCCAGATCCTCACGCACCCGGTCGACGATCACGGCTTCGGGGCCGAGTTCGTCACGGATCCAGTCGCGCACGAAGGGGCTTGCAACGTCCCACATGTTGATGTCGGGATCGAGCGCGGTGGCGAGGCCCTCCACCATGACCATCGTCTTCTGCAGCAGCAGCAGGTGGGGCTGCACGGCCATGTCGAAGTCACGGGTGATGGCGAACAACCCATCAAGCATCTGCCCGACCGAAAGCTCCGAAACCGGCTTGCCGCGCATCGGCTCTCCGACGGCGCGCAGCGCGGTCGCGAACTCCTCGACCGTGTGATAGCTGGGGACGTATTGAGCTTCGAAATGGATTTCAGCGACGCGCCGGTAATTGCCGGTCGTCAGGCCATAGAGAATCTCGGCGAGCCACAACCGCGCCTGCCGATTGATCCGGCCCATGATGCCAAAATCGATGGCGACGATCGTGGGATGCTCCGGCCCGCCCTGCACAAACAGGTTGCCCTGGTGCATGTCGGCATGGAAAAATCCGCAGGAGATCGCCTGGGTGAGGAATGTAATCACCAGCCGGCGGGCAAGCGCGGGCAGGTCGTAGCCGGCCTCGACCAACCCGGCGATGTTGCTCATCTTGATGCCGTCGATCCACTCGACCGTCATCACCGAGCCGTTGGTGCGATCCCAATCGATGTCCGGCACGCGGTAATCGTCGATCCCGCGCATCGCGGCGGCCAGCTCGGACGCCGATGCGGCTTCGCGCCGCAGATCGAATTCGCGCGAGGTCCAGCGCTTGAGATTGTCGATTACCGCGCGCGGCCGCAACCGTGCCGCCTCGCCGCCAAGCGCCTCCAGATGTGCGGCGGCCCACTCGTACGTCTCCACGTCGCGCGCGAACTGCTCACGAATGCCCGGGCGCAGGACCTTCACTGCAACCGCCCGGCCGTCCGGCGTGACGGCACGATGCACCTGCGCGATCGAGGCGGCCCCGACCGGCGCCTCCTCGAACGTGGTGAACAGCGTCTCGAGCGAACGTCCGAAGGTGCTTTCGACCTGGTTGCGGATCAGCGCGAAGTCGACCGGCGGCAAGCTGTCCTGCAACGCCAGCAGATTGCGCGCCGGCCCTTCTCCCACCAGATCCGGACGAGTTGCCAGCGCCTGGCCGAGCTTGATCGCGGCAGGCCCGATGTCCTGGAAGGCGCCTGCATAATCCGGGTCCACAGGCTGGCGGGCACCAAGGCGGGCGACGCGGCACAGGCGCTTCACGGGCGCAGGCGCGTTACGGTCGTTCTCGATTCCGCGCAGGGCGCCGTGCCGCGCGAGGACGCGGCCCCACTTCAGGAGGCGCCAGATATGCTTTGCGGTGCTTGTCACCGGGTGATCAGACCTTCCAGCCCGAATGAATGGCGACGAGGCCGCCAAGGATTGGCTCGACCTTGGTGTGCTTGAACCCTGCCGCGCGGATCATGCCTTCGAACTCGGGCATGGGCGGGAAGCGGCGGATCGATTCGATGAGATACCGGTAGGATTCGGCGTCGCCCGCGATCATCGAGCCGATCTTGGGGACCAGCCTGTGCGAATAGGCGTCGTAGACTTCCTTGAAGCCCGGCCATTCCGTCGTCGAGAATTCGAGGCAGAAGAAGCGGCCGCCATACTTGAGGACACGGTGAGCCTCGGCCAGGGCCTTGTCGATGTGCGTGACATTGCGGATGCCGAACGCGATCGTGTAGGCATCGAAGAAGCGGTCAGGGAACGTCAGTTCCTCGGCGTTCTGGCGCGACCACACCAGCGTGTCGATGCCCCGTTCCATGGCCCGCTCGATGCCGACGTCGAGCATGTCCTGGTTGATGTCGGAGACGGTGACGGTCGCCCCCGCCGCTTCCATGCGGAAGGCGATGTCGCCGGTACCACCTGCCATGTCGAGGATCTGCTCGCCCTCGCGCGGTTTCACGCGGCGCACGAACTTGTCCTTCCAGAGACGGTGCATGCCTGCGGACATGGCATCGTTCATGATGTCGTACTTGCGCGCGACGGACGAGAAGACCGCGCCGACGCGGCCTTCCTTGTCCTCGGGGGCCACGTCTTCGTAGCCGAAGGAAACGGTTTCGCTCATCTTGCAGTCCTCTAGCCGTACGGCAGCCCGCGCGCCACCGGTTTTACCTGTGAAGTACACCCGCAGATCGCACGCCGCCGCGCACCTCTGCCGCAGGCAAGGGGCAGCCGTCTACGAGCCTGCCGACAGAAACGCCCAGGCCAGTCCCGCGAGCAGGACGCCCTGCAGGAGGGCGATGGCGTGAAGCTGCGCGACGAAGGGTTGCTTGCGCGTTTTGTGGCGAAAGAGCCGGCGGGCGGCGTAAGCGCCTGGACTTCCCCCAAGCACGGCAAGCGCGAGCAGCGTGGATTCCGAAATCCGCCGCCGCCCTGCCTTCGCGAAGGTCTTGTCGAGACCAAAGGCCGTGAACGCCGCAAGGTTGAGCGCCGCCACGGCCATGGCCGCAGCGTGAAGGCTGGATAACATCGCGGCTCAGAGGCGAGCGAAGATGGACAGCGCAAGGTTGATCCACAAGGCCAGCGTGAAAAGCACGCCCAGCACGAAGGCGCCGCCGCGGTGCGCCGGGTTGTTGTAGGTCATGTGAATGACGCTCTGCAGGACCCGCGTGGCCACGTAGCCCCACGCGAAGATCAGCGTCCAGCGTCCTACCACGGCCATCGAGAACGCGGTGAGGCAGGCTGCGTAGAACAGCGTCGGCAACTCAAACAGGTTGTCGTAGTGACGCACGGCCGCGCGGACACGCTCCGGCTCCGGGTCGCCGATGTGCGCCCTGTAATACCTCGGGTCCATCGTCTTCACAGCCCCGGCGCGGGCGCCGGCCATGCGGATGAACGCGACGAAAGTCAGCGCGACGACGGCGAGCATCGGCAGGAAGATCAGTGTGGGATTGTGCGACATTGGCGGCTCTCCTTGGTGACGGGCGCGCGGACGATGCCCGCACGGCGTATCCGCCGCAAGCGGCACCGCGCGCGGTATCGAAGCGAGGACGCGTCAGTTCGCCGGAGCGTTAGGTTCGCGATGCAGCTTCTGCTTGGGCGTGCGGCTCGCGTAGTGATCGGCGCCATCCTTGCTGAAGGCGTAGATCTGCGTGAACGGCACGCGGTACTCTGCCGTCCCGTCAGAGACGATGACGTCGTTCCCCGCAACGCGCTCCACGTTGCCGATCGCGATGCCTTCATCATCCATGATAGGCAGCCCGTAGACGAGTTCCGCGCGCGTCACGTTGCGGACGGTCACGACGTTTTCATCAAGCAGCGCGCGTTCGCCCGCCTTGGTGTCAGCGCGGACGGGCTGCTGGGCGAGCGCCGGAGCCGCCATGCCAACGGCGGCGGCTGTCAGCAGGATCAGCGTAGTGTGCATGGCCTGTTCTCCAGGGTGTCTCCTGGGGAAATGCTCATGCGCAGCCCCGGTTTCCACAACCTGCCCGGCGCGGTCCGGAAAAAGGGACGCAATCGGCACCGCCACTTCACGAAGGAAGCTGCGGCGCCGGGACAAAATGCTTACTCTGCGGCCACTTCGCCGAAGAGGCCGGGCTCGCTGCCGTCGTCCAGCAGATCCTCATCGTTCGCCTTGGCCTTGCGGCGCGAATCAAAGTTCGCCCAGACCGTGTTCCAGTCGCCGCGAGTGGCGCCCTTCGAGTATTCCGTCGCGCGGGTTTCGAAGAAATTGGCATGCTCGACACCGTTCAGCAGCGGCTGCAGCCACGGCAGCGGGTGCTCGTCGATCAGGTAGATCGGCTTGAGGCCAAGCTGCCCGAGGCGCCAATCGGCGATGTAGCGGATGTACTTCTTGATGTCCTTGGGGGTCATGCCCGGCACCGGACCCAGCTCGAACGCCAGGTCGATGAAGTTGTCCTCCAGACGGATGGTCGTCTGGCACTGGTCGGCGATGTCGTCCTTCACCGCCTTGGTCAGGCAGCCACGCTCCTGCACGAAGGTATGGAACAGCTTGATGATGCCTTCGCAGTGCAGCGATTCGTCGCGCACCGACCACGAGACGATCTGGCCCATGCCCTTCATCTTGTTGAAGCGCGGGAAGTTCATCAGCATCGCGAAGCTGGCGAAGAGCTGCACGCCCTCGGTGAAGCCGCCGAACATGGCGAGCGTGCGCGCGATGTCCTCGTCGTTGTCGACCCCGAACTTCTGCAGGTAGTCGTGCTTGTCCTTCAGTTCCGAGTACTCGAGGAACGCGCCATATTCGCTCTCGGGCATGCCGATGGTGTCAAGCAGGTGGGAATAGGCCGCGATGTGCACCGTCTCCATGTTGGAGAAGGCGGTAAGCATCATCTTGATCTCGGTCGGCTTGAATACGCGCGCGTACTTCTCGTGATAGCAGTCCTGCACCTCGACGTCGGCCTGCGTGAAGAAGCGAAAGATCTGCGTGAGCAGGTTGCGTTCATGCTCCGAAATGTTCTGCACCCAGTCGCGACAGTCTTCGCCGAGCGGCACTTCCTCGGGCAGCCAGTGGACCTGCTGCTGGATCTTCCAGTAGTCGTAAGCCCAGGGATATTCGAAGGGCTTGTAGGTCTTGCGGGCTTCGAGAAGAGGCATGGCGCAGCTCCGGTGGATCGGCTGAATCTGATTCGCCAGCGCGCTCTCGCGCTCAGGCGGAGACTGCAGAGATAGTGAAGATCGCGCCGATTGGGAGAGGCCGAATCAAGTTATGTACAGGGTAGATATGGGGCCGGGTTTTTCCAGATACCCCAAGGTATAGTGGGTCAGCGCTCCGCAGCACCCCAAGCTCAGGCGTCCACCTCGGCGTAGTGGCTGGGCGGCTGGATCACTTCCATACGCTCCGACAGCAGCGGCCGGAACGAGGGACGGGACTTCATCACCAGATACCACCCGCGCGCCTGCTCATGGCTCGACCAGTCGAGGCCGCCCAGGTAATCCGCCACCGAAAGCTGCGCCGCGGCCGCAAGATCCGCCAGCGTCATCGTCGCGCCGGAAAGCCAGGGCCGGTTGTCGATCAGGTAATCGATGTAATCGAGGTAGTCGTGCGCCAGCTTCATCGATTCGCGCAGCGCCTTCGCATCGGGTGACTGGCGCAGGACGAGGCGCTTCTTCATGCGTTCCAGCAACAACGGCCCCGAGACGTCGTGGTAGAAGTTCTCGTCGAACATGGCGATCAGGCGACGGATCTCCGCCCGCTGCTGCGCCGTGCCGCTGATGAGCGGGTTGCGGTCCACCGTTTCCTCGAAATACTCGCAGATCGCGCGACTGTCGGAGAGGACGAGCGCCTTCTCCGTTTCCCGGATGACGGGCGTGCGACCGGCCGGGTTCATCGCGAACAGGCGATCCTCGCCTTCCCAGGGACGTGCCGTCTGCAGTTCGTAGGCGATGCCCTTCTCCGCCATGAGCAGCCGGACCTTGCGACTGAAGGGGCAGAGGGGAAACTGGTAGATGTGCCACATGATGATTTCCGAATGCCGAACCGGGACGCGAAGGTCTATTTCAACATGGCGGGAATCAGGTGGATAAGTCCTCGCTCCATCCTCGCGGAACATATCGCGAGGGCGCGTTGCCTCTCGATTGACCCGCGCCTTTCCCCTCGACAGCCTCCCATGGAAAATCATGATCAGGGAGAGTTGCCATGGTACTAAAGTCCGTCCGCCTCGGATCAAACGATCTGGCCAGAAGCCGTGCGTTCTATGACGCCACCTTTGCGGCGCTGGGGCTTCCCCCCTGCTCCACCCCGGACCAGTACCCTGTCGTGATGTGGGATCTGGATGGCACCCGCTTCGTGCTTGGGCCGGCTCGCGACGGGGAGCCCTGCACACCCGCCAATGGCGGCACCATCATCTTCGAGGCACAGGGCGACGAAGCGGTCAGGGCCTGGCACGCGGCCGGCCTTGCGCGGGGTGGGACCTGCGCCGGTGCGCCCGAACCCAAGCCCCAGGCGCGCGGCGCTTTCGGCGCTTACCTGCGTGATCCCGACGGCAACAAGCTGGCGGCCTATCACGGCCTGTCCACGGGATAGGGCGCAGCCTCGCTCCCGGCGGCGGGGCGCGGCAGCGGTTGCGTCCGGCCCTCCCGGCTCCTAGAAGCCGCCCGCTGCGGCAGAAGGACCGAAACGTGACGCTTCATACCTGGTGGATCTTTGTGGCTGCCACCTTCGTCATCTCCGGCACGCCGGGACCAAACATGCTCCACGTGCTGGCCCGCAGCGTCGAGATGGGAGCGCGGCGCAGCGTTGTCGCCATGGCGGGCTGTCTCAGCGCGATCTTCCTGCTGATGGCAGCCTCTGCCGCCGGATTGACCACGCTGCTGCTGGCCCTGCCCGGTTCGTTCGAGGTGCTGCGCTATGCGGGCGTGGCCTACCTGATCTACATCGGGATCCGGTCCTGGCGCGCGCCGATCGCTTCCGCGCAGCCGGACGATGCGCTGCTGCCGCCGGCCCTGTCCAACCTCGCGCTGTTCCGGGGCGGTTTCGCCATCGCTATCAGCAACCCCAAGGCCATCCTTTTCGCGGCGGCCTTCTTCCCGCAGTTCATCGACCCGACAAGACCGCAGGCCCCCCAGTTCGCGATCCTTGTCGGAACCTTCGCCGTCATCGAGACCGCGTGGTACTGCACTTACGCGCTTGGCGGACGCTCGCTGAAGCGCCACCTGACGAAGCCTGCGATGAAACGCCTGTTCAACCGCGTGACCGGCGTCTTCTTCATCGGCTTTGGCCTGGCCCTGCTCGGCGCCAAACGGGTCTGACCGTCAGTCCGGGCGGGCCAGCAGGAAGACGGCGTGCTCTGCCCGAAAGTTTGCCGCCGCCGCGCTGCACTGGGCGTCGCCGGACAGGAACCACTGCCCCTCAACCGCGATACCGCGCTCCTTCAGCAAACCGCGAAAGTCATTGATCGTCAGGTGGTGGATGTTGGGCGTCTCATACCAGGCGATCGGCAAAAGGCGCGTCACCGGCATCCGTCCGTTCCACAGGAGCGAGGTGCGCACCCGCCAGTGCGCGAAGTTCGGGAAGCTGACGAAAGCCTTGCGGCCGATGCGCAACAGCTGCTCCAGCACGACGTCGGGGCGCATCGTGGTCTGCAGCGTCTGCGAGAGGATGGCGTAATCGACCGACTTGTCGGGATAGAACGACAGGTCGGTGTCCGCGTCTCCCTGAATGACCGAGAGCCCCTTGGCCACGCAGGCGCCGACATTGAGCGCGTCGATCTCCATGCCGCGCGTCGCGCAGCCTGAACCATCGCGCAGGGCCTGCATCAGGGTGCCGTCACCGCAACCGACGTCCAGCACGCTGGACGACGCCGCCACGTTGTCGGCTATCACGGCAAGGTCAGGGCGCAGGCCCGCTTTCATGGCGGTGTTCATCCGATGAACCCCTCGACGACGCGATCGAGGGCCGGAACGTCGAGCAGGAAGGAGTCGTGGCCGAACGGAGCGGACAGTTCGACGAAGCTCACCGGCAGACCGGCTGCATTGAGCGCATGGACCACGTTGCGCGATTCCGCCGTGGGATAGAGCCAGTCCGTATCGAAGCTGACAAGGCAGTAGCGCGCCTTCGATCGTGCAAAGGCGTTCGCCAGCAGGCCGCCATGCTCCTCGGCAAGGTCGAAGTAGTCCATGGCCCGTGTGATGTAGAGGTACGAATTCGCGTCGAAGCGGTCGGTGAACGAAAGCCCCTGATAACGAAGATAGGATTCGATCTGGAAATCGGCGTCGAACCCGAAGGTCTTTTCCTCACGGTTCTGCAGGCGCCGCCCGAACTTCTCGGTCAGCCCCGCCTCGGACAGGTACGTGATGTGCGCGGCCATGCGCGCGACGGCAAGCCCCTTCTCCGGCCCCTTGCCATGGGCGTAGTAATTGCCCTCGCGCCACTCCGGATCGGCCATGATCGCCTGGCGGCCGACCTCGTGGAAAGCGATGTTCTGCGCTGAGTGACGCGCCGTGGAGGCGAGAACCAGCACGGCACGGGTGCGCTCGGGAAAGTTGGCCGCGAGGCTCAGCGCCTGCATGCCGCCCATCGATCCGCCCACCAGCGCATGCAGGCTGTCGATGCCCAGCGCGTCCAGAACGGCGATATGCCCTTTTACCATGTCGCGGATGGTGATGACCGGGAACCGCATACCCCAGGGCAGACCATCAGGACCCTGGCTCGCCGGCCCGGTCGATCCCATGCAGGAGCCGATCACGTTGGCGCAGATGATGAAAAAGCGGTTGGTGTCGATGGGCTTGCCGGGACCGACCATGCGTATCCACCACCCCGGCTTGCCGGTCTTAGGATGGTTCGAGACGACGTGCTGGTCGCCTGTCAGGGCATGGCAGATCAGGATCGCGTTGTCCTTGGCCGCATTGAGCGTGCCGCAGGTTTCATAGGCGATCCGGGCACCGGGCAGGCTCTGCCCGCCGTCCAGCACCAGCGGCAGGTCGAGATCGAGGAACCGGTTTTCGAGAGGAAGAGTAGGGGCCGTCGCCATGATGGGAGACCCAATAGAGCCTCAATCGGCCTCTGTCATTAGCCGCCGCGCTGGGTTATGGGGCCGCCCGTCATGAGCGAAACGATCACCACCTCGACCGCCGGCGCGAAAGCCCCCACCCCGAAGCCGTGGATCGAGGGTATTCACGCCTATGTTCCCGGCAAGTCCAAGGGCAAGGACGGACGCCCGCTCATCAAGCTGTCCGCCAACGAGAACCCGCTGGGCACAAGCCCTGCAGCGCTGGCCGCGAAGGCGCAGGCACCGGCCCTCTACCCCGATCCTGACAGCGCGGCTCTGCGCGCCGAGCTGGGTGAGCGTCACGGTATCGATCCGGCGCGGATTGTCATGGGCACCGGCTCGGACGAACTGCTGAACCTCATCGCACAGGGCTATGCGGGGCCGGGCGATGAAGTCATCTACGTGCGCTACGGTTTTTCCGTCTACGACATCGCCGCAAGGCGCTGCGGCGCGACGCCCGTCGTCGCGCCGGACCGGGATTACGGGACCGACGTCGACGCCCTCCTCGCGCTTGTGTCGGAGCGCACGCGCCTGGTCTTTGTGGCGAACCCCAACAATCCCACCGGCTCCTACCTGCCCGCCGGTGAGATCGCGCGCCTGCACGCCGGCCTGCCCTCGGACGTGGTGCTCGTTCTGGATCAGGCCTACGCCGAATATCTCGCACCCGAGGACGAAGACGGGTCGCTGACGCTTGCCGCCGCGCATGAGAACGTCCTCGTCACCCGCACATTCTCGAAGATTTTCGGCCTTGCCGGTGAGCGCATCGGCTGGGCCACCGGCGCACCGGGCCTTGTCGCCACGCTGAACCGCATCCGGGGCCCCTTCAATGTCCCCAGCACCGGGCAGGCGATGGCTCTTGCCGCCCTTGCGGACCCGGCCTTCGTCGAGGCAAGCCGACAGCACAACCTCGAACAACGAGCCCGTTTCGTCGAAAAGCTGGAGGCGCTCGGCAACCACGGGCTTCGTCCCCTGCCAAGCCAGGCTAACTTCGTGCTGGTCCTGTTCGAAGGCGTCCTGACCGCCGAGGCGGCTTTCGAGGGCCTCGCGGATCGCGGCTACATCGTTCGGTGGCTGCCCGGCCAGGGCCTGCCGCAGGCCCTGCGCATCACTATCGGCACGTCCGAGGACATGGACGCGATCGCCGCAGCCCTTCGCGAGATGGCGGAAGACGCGAAATGACCTTTGCCAATATCGCTATCATCGGGCTCGGGCTGCAGGGCGGCTCCATTGGCCTGGCCGTACGCGAGTTCCTGCCGGAAAGCCGCACGCGCGGCTATGACCTCAGCGCGCAGCACCGCGCCCGCGCCGCGGAGCGCCGCCTGGTCGACGAGGTATGCACGACCGCTGCCGAAGCCGTCCGCGACGCCGATCTCGTCATCTTCTGCGTGCCGCCCGGTGTGATGGGCATCGCGGCCGAGCAGGTCCGCGCGGGACTTCCGGCCAATGCGCTCGTCAGCGACGTGGGATCCTCCAAGCAGGCCGTCGCCAAGGCACTGGGTGACGCTCTTCCGGAACATGTGGTGATCCCGGCCCATCCGGTAGCCGGTACGGAGAATTCAGGGCCGGACGCGGGTTTTGCTCACCTCTTCCGCAACCGATGGTGCATCGTCACTCCGCCCGCCAAGGTCGATATGGTGAAGCTGTCCGGGCTCGTCAGCTTCTGGGAAGCGCTGGGCGCCAACGTCGAGATCATGACGGCCGAGCACCACGACCTCGTACTTGCCGTCACCAGCCATCTGCCGCACCTGATCGCCTACACCATCGTCGGCACCGCCTCTGACCTCGAGGACGTGACGCAAAGCGAAGTCATCAAATATTCGGCGGGCGGCTTCCGCGACTTCACCCGCATCGCCGCCTCCGACCCCACCATGTGGCGCGACGTCTTCCTGTCGAACAAGGAGGCGGTGCTGACCATGCTGCAGCGCTTCACAGAGGATCTGACGGCCCTGCAGCGCGCCATCCGGATCGGTGACGGCGACCAGTTGTTCGATCATTTCGCCCGCACCCGTGCCATTCGCCGCTCGATCATCGAAGAAGGCCAGGACGACGCCCGCCCCGACTTCGGTCGCGGCGATCACGAAGGCCGGTAAGAACGGCGCGGCCGCACCCCCGGGCGGTGGACTTGCGCTTCAGGTGTTCAGGGCGTTGATGGCGGCATGGACCCGTGCCTCGACGTCGTCGCGCGGGAGCCCCGGGGCGATACGCTCGCCCACCCGGAAAGTGATGGTCCCGGGCTTCTTCCAACGCCGATGGTAAAGGCGGCCGCTGTTGACCGCGACAGGAACGATCGGCAGGTCGAGAAGCTTGTAGAGCCCTGCGAAGCCCGACTGCAGCGGCGGCCTGGCCCCGGTCGGGACCCGTGTGCCTTCCGGGAAGATGGCGAGCGGCCTTCCCTGCGCCGCGAAACCGCGCGCGCTGGAGACCATCGCCCGCAGCGCCTTGGCGCCTTCCCCGCGCTGGACCACGACGGCCCCGTAGCGCCGCGCGGCCCAGCCCCAACCCGGTATCTCGGCCAGTTCGGCCTTCGGAAAGGGTGCGGGATAGAGCATCTGCGCCGGCAGATCGATCGCCTCGAAGAAGCTTTCATGCTTCAGGGCCACCAGAACGCCTTCGTTCGGGAACTCCCCCTCCACGACGATGCGGATGCCCAGTATCCAGCGCGCGCACCAGCGATGAAGCCGCGACCAGCCCCTCACGGTTCGCCGCAGCGGCTCGTCGCCGAAGAGGGAGGCCACGAAGCACGCACTGACCATGACGACAGTGCCGCCGTAGAACACCACATAGAACAGAAGCGAGCGCACCACATCCAGCGCCGTCGCTTTATCGGACCTCATCGAAATCTTTCCCAAAGGTTGAGCGCGTGGCGCGCCAGCAGCTTGTGGTATTCCAGAAACAGTATGCTGAAGCTGGGGTGCGAGGGAACGCCGTCCAGCTCGAGCCGGACGTCGGCCGGCAGCGCCCGCGCGATTTCCAGCGCGGCGCGGCGCATGTGCCAGTCCGCCGTGACGAGCCGTACGGACTTCGCTTCATGCTCGGCCACCCACTGCGCCGCCTCCACGGCGTTCGAGCGCGTGTCGTACGCGCGGTAGCCCAAAGTCACGCAGCAGCGCATCAGCTGCGGGGGCACCTTGAACTGGGCAGCGAACTCACGCGGGCGCACTTCGCGATCGACGCCCGATACGAGCACGGCCGGGGACTTGCCCCGCGCCAGAACATCGATCGCGTGTTCGATCCGCCCCCGGCTTCCGGTCAGCACGATGATCGCGTCCGTCCGCACCGTTCCGGGTAGCGGACCGGGAAGCGCGACGGCGAACCATACGAACCCAAGGGCCCATATCAGCACGACGGAGGCTGTGAGACGACGGAACATAGGCGATCGCTATATAGGGGTTCGCGGATGTTACAGCATCTTTCGCAGGACATGCAGAACGGTGAGGCGCGCGGTGAGCATGGCGAGCAGTGTCGCCAGCACCGGCACGGCCGCCAGCCACAACCAGTCGCTCCACAAAAGCGCGCCGTAATCCACCAGTCCCGCACCCAACCCCTCGAACCGCCGACCCAGCGCGAGCACGACCACCAGCGCAAGCGCGAGACCGACAGCCCCGCCCCCTGCGGCGTCATACCCGATCGAGCGCTGAAACACCCGGGCGACCTGTGCATCCGTGCCGCCCAGCAGATGAACGATCTCGATCGTATTGCGGTTGGTGCCCAGCGCCGATCGCGCCGCCAGAAGCACCGCGGCGGCAAGGGCTACCGCCAGCAGCGCCACGACGACCATCGCCAGCACCTGCAGCGAGAGCATGGCCTCGAACACAGGCTTGAGCCAGTTGGACTGTGCATCGACCCGTGCGGAGGGAGCGACCTGCTCCACCCGCTGTGCGATCTGCGCCAGCTTCGCCGGCGTAACCGCACCCTCGAGACGTACGTCGATCAGGGAGGGAACCGGTATGCCCGGCATACCCGCCGCAGCCCCTGTCACGCCGGTTCCCAGCCACGGTTCTATCAAGGCATCGAGTTCGGCCTGCGGAACCTGCCTGATCCCTGCCACCCCCGGCATCGTTTCGATCGCCCTGATCGCCAGCGCCGCCTGCTCCGCGCGGACCTCCGGGCGCGGCTCGATGATCTGCACCGTCACCCCGCCTTCGATTTCAGCCCTGGCCGCCGACACGGCGTTACCAAGTGCGAGGCCGGCGGCGAGCGCGATGGCGGTCATCGCCACCATGATCGCGATGACCCACGGCATAGGCCCTGACATGCGCCCCTGCGGGATCAGCTCCACGCGGCCGCTTCCCGCCAGCCGGCGCATCCATCCCGGCCGCACGGTCACGTCAGCTTCCTTGGCGGATAGCGCAGGGCGCCCGTCGGATCGGAGAGACGCCCCTTGTCCAGCCGCATGATGAGGCTGTCGGGCACCTTGCGAAGCAGGTCCAGGTCGTGTGTCGCCACGACCACCGTAGTGCCCTGCCGATTGAGCATGTCGAACAGCCGGATCAGCTTGGCCGCCATGTCCGTGTCGACGTTGCCCGTCGGCTCGTCCGCGACCAGCATTGCCGGGCGAGCGATCACGGCCCTGGCGATCGCCACGCGCTGTTGTTCGCCGCCGGACAGCGTCGCGGGCGGCGCGTCCATGCGGTCGGCAAGCCCCACCCATTCGAGGATGTCCCGCACGGGACCGGCAAGATCCTGCTCCGAATGGCCGGCCACCCGCAGCGGCAGCGCCACATTGTCGTAGGCGGAAAGATGATCGACCAGCCGGAAGTCCTGGAACACGACGCCAACCCGCCTCCGCATGACGGGCAGTTCCGCGCGCGGCAGGGTGATCACATCGGTGCCGAACATCCGGATCCCGCCTCGGGAGGGCCGCTGGGCAAGGTAAAGCAACCGCAGAAGCGATGTCTTCCCGGCCCCGCTCGCCCCCGTCAGGAAGTAGAAGCGCCCGGCATGGAGCGTGAACGTCAGGTCGCTCAACACCTCGCGGTCGGTGCCGTAGCGCAGGCCGACATTGTCGAAGTGGATGATTTCGCCGTCTGCGGTCATGCTCTTGAAGGATCGTGTTGCAGTCTACCGAACGGGCGACAAGCCCCTATAGCGAGACGCCTGCGCTCGCAAAAGGCATGTGGAAAAAAGGGTGGTCCGACGCGATGCCAGGATGATGGCGCTTGTCGTGCCCGGACAAGCCGTGCTTATGGGAAGGTCATGATCATAGCCTGTCCCGCCTGCTCCACGCGCTACGCCGTTCCGGACAGCGCCATCGGCGTGGAAGGCCGGACGGTACGCTGCGCGAAGTGCCGCCACAGCTGGTTCCAGCACAATTCGGAGGATGCAGGCCAGCCGGCGCCCGCTTCTGAAGCCCAGCCACCCGCAGCCCAAACGCCTTCCGCCCCGACGCCTTCCGCTCCGGTGCCGACTGCTCTGGCGCAGCAGCCTGCATCGGGCACACCCGACGCCGCCTCGCCTCCACGCCCGACGCCCCGACCCGCCGTCGTGATCCCGCGCGCCGCAGCCGATCCGGGAGAGGCCGCGCGCGATAACGCCCCGCCGCCGCCCCGTCGAACGAACCCGCCCTTCTACGACGACACCTCCAACAAACCCTACGCGGACGAGGGCCCGTCGAACTTCGACTTTTCCCCGCCATTCCGTCCCCGTCGCAACTGGAACCGGATCGGAACCTTCGCGGCGGTGGCCTTCGCTGTCGCAACGCTCGGGATTGCGACGGCGGTTGCCTTTGGCGGGCTGCCGGACTGGCTGCCGGTGCCCCGCCCGACCTTCCAGCAGGCGCAGCCCGACCTCAAGCTCGACTTCCCCCGCAGTCGGCAGGATCGCAAGCCGCTGCCGGACGGAACGGAATTCTTCAGCGTCAGCGGCACGATCACTAACATTGGCGCCCGTAGCCGGAAGGTGCCGTCGCTGCTCGTCATCCTGCGCGACCGGCGCGAGACGGTAGTCTACGAGAAGGAAGTCGTGCCTGCCCGTCGGGAGCTCGCTCCGGGCGAGACGATCACCGTGAACGAGGCGCTGATCGATATTCCGAAGGCAGCCGCTGCGGCGGAGATCGGCTGGAAACCCGACTGATCGGGAGGACCCGCGCCGCTGGGCGCGGCGTGACAAATCGTTCATTTGCCGCCAGCGGATCGCCCCCGCAAAGACCTTGAGAGGGCATCAACCCTCTTGAGGGCGATCAATCGTGAAGCGTGGGCAAGCTTGAAGCGCAAAAGCGGATGGACGGCAGGTCGGTTCCTCCCGAAGGCCGGCCGCGTGCCCGTCCTGCTCTGCATTTTGGGAGCCTGTGCAGCTTCGGCCGCGCAGGCGCAGGAGAGGAGCACGGCCGATGGCGCGATCTCCGTACAGAAACGCGCGCGTCCCGATCTCGATCCCTCTCCCCTCCGCTTCGGCGGGTTCGAGGCGCTTGTGTTCTTGGAGACACGGCTGACCTATGACGACAATATCTATGCCTCACGCAAAGACGTTGTCGACGACGCCCTGGCGGCGATTGCAGGCGACGTATCCGCCCGCTCCACCTGGAGCCGCCATGCTTTGGCGTTCGATGCGTCTGCTGCTCTGACACGCGGGGTTTCCCAGGACGACGAGAACACCCGGACCTATGAGGCGCGGGCATCCGGCCGGCTTGATTGGGGGGCGGGAAGCCAGGTCACCGCGCAAGCCGGGTACGCGCGTGCCTACGAACCTCGCGGTTCCATCGGCGACGTCGACCGGCGCGGCCCGCGAACAGCGTACGACACCGTCAATCTGGAACTTGCCGCCAGCCACGCCACAGGGCGTCTGACACTGGAAGCGGAGGCGGGAATGGATCGATACGTTTACGGCCGGCACCCCGGCCGGGATGAGGCGATCAGCGCCGCGCGCGATTATCACACGTGGAACATCGGCCTTCGCGTGGGCTACGCTGCCGCACCGGGCATCCTCGCCTTCGCGGAAGGCACGTACAACGAGGCCCGCTACCCTGACGACCTCGCCCGGTTGGACCGCAGTTCGGATGGCTGGTCCCTGCGCGGCGGTGTCGGCTTCGGGCTTAGCCGGCTAATTCGCGGGCGCGCCGCCATCGGCTATCAGGATCAGAGCTTCGCAGACCCGGTGTTTCCTCGCATCCGCGGGCTCGATTTCAGCGCGGAGATCGAATGGAGCCCGACCCGCCTTACCACCTGGTCGATCGAGGCACGACGCTCGATCCAGCGCTCTCCTCTCGTGAGCATCGCCGGCATCCGGCAGAGCCGCTACGGCGCCCGGGTGGACCATGAGGCGCTGCGCAACCTGCTTGTCTGGGCGCGGGTCGACTACACGACCAGCGAATACTCCGGCTCGGTCCGCGCTCAAAACGATCTGGCGGGGGGGCTTGGCGGAGACTGGCTGCTGAGCCGCAGGGTCAAGCTGTCCCTGGCGAGCAACGTCCAGCGAACCCGCAGTCACGGCGCGCCGGCGCTTCCCGATCTGGCCCGCGCATTCGACCGCAGCCGCACGACGGTGTCCCTTCGGTACGCCTTGTGATCGCGCTTCAAGGCCCGGGCCTTTCAAGCGGGTCCGGATGCAGTCCTGGCGGTGCCCCTCTCCGCGCCCCGGTCTCCGCCCGCAGCAGAGCCGTGAACTCCGCAGATGGCGCTCTCAGCCGCCCTTACGGCCGACAACCGACACTGCTCCCAGAGGCGCGCGGACGGAGGCGTGGTGTTCTCCGCGTCTTTACGGCCAGGTGCTCGCCTTTGCCGACCCTGGTGCCATAGCCGCGATCAGGAGCGTCGCGCGCGGATACGGAGGATCGGCTCTCGAGACATTCGCCTCTGAAAAGCCGCGTGAGCGGACGCGCGGCACGCGCAGCGTCAGAAGTGGCGCTCCAGAACCCGGATGGTGTCGCCGGGCATGACCATGACCACTTGGTTCCCGCGCAGCCCGACCGATTTTTCCGGCGCATCGGCCGTCCTGCGCAGATTTACCCGCGCGGAGTTGGCCCGATAACCGAACCCCCCTGCGGCAGCCACGGCCTGTTCGATCGTCATGCCTGCGACGTAGGGATACTGCCCCGGCCTCTGCACTTCGCCAAGTATGTAGTAGGGCCTATAGTTCAGCACTTCCATGCTGACCCTCGGATCGGTCATGTACCCATCCGCCAGGAGGGCTGTCAGCACGCCCGTCATTTCCTCGACGCTGCGTCCTGCCGCGTCGATCATGCCGACCAGCGGGAAGGCGATCCGGCCTGCGCTTGAAACGGCGAATTCGCCTGAAAGGCTGGGCTCGTTGTAGACGGTCACGCGCAGCCGATCCCCGGCACCGAGCTTGTACGCCCCCAGACTCATCCGGCTTTCAGCCGCACTGAGGGGTGGCGCACTTGAAGTGGCGCACCCCTGCACGAGCAGCGCCATCGCTCCTGCGGCGATCGCAAGGAACAGAGCGCCGCACGGCTTCAAGTTCACCGTCACTGCAAAAATCTCCTCGGGCCATGTCACGTGCCGCAACGTCACGGCACCAAAAGCCTCATTCGACCTCCATACTCCAATTACAAAAATGAAAGTCGACGCACCGCTAAATACAGCTGCACAATTTTCGCTGAAGGATTTGATATCAGTACGCTTCTTGTGCCTGTTACATTTTTGAAAACCGTCAACTGATACTTGCGCTACAGCCGAAAGAGCGCCGACAAGCCACGCGATTCCGGCTGCCTGACATGGACCGGGAAACAGGGGTGGTAATCACGTGAATCAGTCCATTGTCCTTGCGCCCCCGCCAGGGCAGATCGCACCAACGGCGGGGACGCGCGTTCCGCACACCGCGGCTGACCGGGTCGATGCAGGTGCGCTCATCGCCTTCCTGCGGCGTCGCTGGCCTCTTATGCTGGCGCTGACGCTGGGCAGTCTCGCTGCGGGGCTTGTCATCTCTGCGCGCCAGACGCCCACCTATCTGTCGACGGCGGACGTCACCCTGGACCCGAAGGTTGCGCCTGTAGCCCCGCTCACCGACGAGGACCGCCTTGCGGCGCAGGGCGCCATGGGCGAAACGTGGATCGACACGCAGGTGGAGGAGATGGCGTCGAGCCGCAACGTGGCCGCTGTCGTAAAGCGCCTCGATCTGGCTCGCGAACCCCGCTTTCTGGTCGAGGGCGCTACGCAAGAGCAAGCACGAGACGCCGCGATCGCATACGTGGAAGGCGGAGTGACGACAGCGCGCACCGGCGCCACGTACACCCTGTCCATCAGCTTCGAGAGCGAGGACGCCCGGGAAGCCGCACGCATCGCGAACGCCTTTGCAGAGCAGTACACGCAAGGGTCGGTCACGGAAAAGGAAGCCGCCGACGCGCGGTCGCTGCAGGAAATCGGCAGCCGCATGGAGCAGGCGCGGCGGCAGGCTTCGGACGATGCAGCCGCGCTTGCGCGCTATCGGCTGGCAAATAACCTGCCCAGTACCAGCGACCGCTCGCTGACGGAGCAGGAAATCTCCGCTTACAACCAGGAAGTGACGTCAGCACGAGCGCAAGCGGCCGAAGACGCCGCCCGGCTCGCGATCGCACGCCAGCAACTCGGTTCCGGCTCGAGCGGCGAAGACGTGGGTGAAACGCTTGGATCTCCCGTTATCGGTTCGCTGCGCCAGCAACAGGCCCTGCACGCCGCCGAGATCGCATCGCTCTCCAGCAAGTACGGTCCCCGCCATCCCGACCTGCAGCGCGCCCGCAGCCAGCTTCAGGCCGTGGATGCGCAGATCCGCGACGAAATTGGCCGGGTTATCTCCAATCTCTCCGCCAGGGCCGCCGTATCGCAGCGCCGGGCGGAATCGCTCAGCGGTTCGCTTCAGGCGTCCGAAGGCGCGCTGCGCCGCGACAATATCGCCATGGTCGCCCTGCAGGATCTGGAGCAGCGCGCGCAGGCCTCGCGCCAGCTGTATGAAAGCTATCTCGGCCGTCACCGTGAACTGGCCGCCCGCTCCGGCATCCGCAGACCCGAAGCCCGCGTGCTTCACCCGGCGCAACCAAGCGACGTTCCTGCCCGGCCGAACATCTTGCTGAACCTGACTCTCGCGGGAGCGATCGGGGTCGGCCTTGGCCTCATCTGCGCCCTCTTCGCCGAGCTGCAATTCAGCGGCTTCTCCACCGGGGAAGAGGTCGAGCAGCGTCTCGGCCTGAACTATCTCTGCTCGGTTCCGGAACTTGCTTCGGTCACAAGCCGGAAGGCGCGGGGCAACCCGGTCGACGCCGTGATAGACCAGCCCCGGTCGGCTTTTGCGGAGGCCTTCCGCAATCTTCGCACCTCCATCGCCTTTTCGGTGGAAAGCCCGAAGATCATCGCCATCACCTCTGCTCTGCCGTCAGAGGGCAAGACGACAGTGGCCTTGTGTCTGGCGCGGTCCATGGCGGAGGCTTGCGACGCCATCCTGCTGATCGACTGCGATGTGCGCCGCCGGGGTGTCAGCCGCTGGATCGGCAGCCCACGCGCGGTCGGCCTGCTCGAGGTCCTTCGGGGGGAGGCCAGCCTTGAGGAGGCAGTCGTGACCGACCCGCGCACCGGCCTTGCGATCCTGCCGCTCAGCGCCGCGCAGGAGGATCACGCCTTGCTCACCGGGCCTGCGATGGACACGCTGCTGGCCAGAGCCGCACCGGCCTTCGATGCGATCATCATGGACACGGCACCGGTGCTGCCCATGGCGGATGCAAGGCTTCTCCTGGGCAAGGCGGATGCCGCCGTCATTGCCACCCGCTGGCGCCATACGCCCGAAGCGGCCATCCGCTCGCTCCTGCGGCTTCTGCCCGGCGGCGCCGTGGGGCTGGCCGGGCTCATCCTCACGCGCGTGAACGTTCGCAAACAGGCTGCCTTCGGCCTTGACGAGAACGCCTTCTACAAGGCGTACAAGAGTTACTATGCTTAATCTTCGGCCCGTCGCCGAGGGTGAGGACGATGCGCTTCTCGGCCTTGTCCGGCAGAAGTTTCGCCGGGTGGCGATCGTCCACTACTGGCTCGTCACCATGCGCGGCGGCGAACGAGTCATCGAACGGCTTCTGAGCATGTTTCCTGAGGCTGACATCTTCACGCACGTCTATGATCCGAGCCGGGTTTCGCATGCGATCGCGAGCCGGAAGGTGACGACGAGCTTCATCCAGAAGCTTCCCGGCGCGCGACGGCACTACCAGAAATACCTCCCCCTCATGCCTCTGGCGCTCGAACAGATGGATCTGCGCGGCTACGATCTGGTCATCAGCAGCGAGAGTGGCCCTGCGAAGGGCGTCATCACGGATCCCGACGCCACGCACCTTTGTTACGTCCACTCGCCGATGCGCTACCTGTGGGATCACTACCATCAGTATCGGGACACTGCCGGCGCCCTCAACCGTGCGGTCATGCCCTACCTGTTTCACAAGCTGCGCACGTGGGACGTGGCATCGGCGTCACGCGTGGATCGCTACATCGCCAACTCGCACTTCATCCAGCGGCGTATCGCCCGCGCCTGGCGTGTCCCCTCCACCGTGGTGCATCCACCGGTCGACGTCAGCCTGTTTGATCGGTCGGAGACGGTGGAGGACAGCTATCTGTGGGTCGGCCAGCTCGTCCCGTACAAGCGGCCTGATCTTGCCGTGGAAGCCTTCAACCGGCTGGGCCTGCCCCTGACGGTCGTGGGAGACGGCCCCATGGCGGCCGGCCTCAGGCGCGCGGCGCGCCCCAACGTGACGATCGTCCCAAGGCTCGATTTCACCAGCCTGCGCAGAGTTTACGCGCGCTGCCGCGGCTTCCTGTTCACCGCCGAAGAGGACTTCGGCATCGCGCCTGTGGAGGTCATGGCTTCGGGGCGCCCGGTGATCGCCTATCGCAAGGGCGGGGCACTCGACACCGTCATCGACGGGCAGACCGGCATCTTCTTCGACGACCAGACCGTGGCGTCGCTCATGGACGCCGTGTCGCGGTTCGAGGACTGGCTTTCCGGTTTCGAGCCGGAACTGGCCATGCTTCAGGCGAGCCGTTTTGCCCCCTCGGTGTTCGACGCGGGCATACTGCGATCGTTGCTCTGACCGGAAGGCTGGCTTTATGGAACTCACCGCCGTTGGCGCCCTTCAGCTGCTACTGGCGCTTGCCCTCTTCGGCTTCGGATCCCTGACCCCGCTCTTCGCGCTCGTCGTAGCGTCGACCCTGCTGGGCGGATCGGCCGCCGTGTTCCTGCCTGCGCTCGGCGGCTCATCGGTGTCCCCTGCCCACTTCGCGCTGGGTCTCCTTCTGCTGCGTTGTGTGCTGCCGGGGGGCGTCGCACCGGGCGCCATGAGAGCGGCGGTCGAGGGCAACGCGTGGCTCGTCCTTTTCGTGGCCTATGGCATTCTTGCGGCACTGGTGTTGCCGCGCCTTTTCGAGGGCGCGCTGGACGTCACGCCGCTGCGGGGGCAGCTTCGCGAACGATACGGATCGGAGACAGCCCGCATCCTTGCTGCCGCTCCGCTTCGATTCACGGCTCAGAACCTGACCACGGCCATCTACATGGCCGGGACGCTAGGCATGGCGCTTGCCGCTCATGCGGTCGTACGCATGCCGCGCGGAAGCGAGGCCCTCGTCAGGACGGGAGCAACGCTCGCCCTCGTCCACGGGATCACCGGTTTCGCCAGTGTCGCCTTGCGCGACACGCCCGTCGACACCGCTCTCGGCTTTTTCCGAAACGGCGCCTACGCCCAGCTTGATCACCGTTGGGAAGGTTTCGTGCGTATGAACGGGATCTGGCCCGAAGCCTCCTCCTTCGCCGCATTTGGCGTCGGCTGGTTCGTCTTCAACTTTGAATGCTGGTTGAGGCGGGTGGAGCCACATCTGACCGGGCCGGCTGCCCTTGTACTGGGGCTCGCCCTCCTCGCCAGCACATCGACCACGGCCTACGTCGGCCTCGCCCTGTCCGGGGGGGCGTTGCTCGTCCGCGCCGCGACCACCCCGGGCCTCATCGCCCGCGACCGACTGGCCTGGCTTTCGCTGGTCGCGATCGGCGCCGTCATCGCCGTCAGCGCGCTGCTGGTGCTCGACCCGCTCCTTGCCGCCGCGATGCGCAAACTGCTCGAGCACACGACAGTCGACAAGGCCGCCTCATTTTCCGGACGGCAGAGGCTGTTCTGGGCCTGGCAGGGCATAGACGCCTTCGTCATCTCCCACGGGCTGGGCATCGGACCCGGATCGTTCCGCTCATCGAGCCTTGCCACTGCGATCCTGGGGTCGACCGGCGTGGTCGGCGCGGTCGCGTTCCTGGCGCACCTTCTCAGGACCCTCGGTCCGCTTGCACTCTCGACTTACCGCCCTGTCGGTGACCGGCACTGCGACATCGGCGCCTCGGCGGCATGGGCGGTGCTTGTCGGCGCCGGCGTAGCGTCTGTTTCGGCGCCGAGCTGTGATCCCGGGCTGACTTTCGCCATCCTTTCCGGCTCTGCCATCGCGTTGCGCGGCCGGACGCGGCCCCTGACGAGCAGCAGCGCTGCGCCTGCAGCACCCGCGCAGGCGCCCGCCTGACACTTGGGCCTCCCGCGTCAATCAGGTGCCTGGGTGCCGATGCTGAAGCCCCGTGCAAACTGCACCAGTTCCAGGCACCGCCTGCGGCCCATGAACGTGAGGAGCACCGCAGCATAAACCAGTGTGCCCTGCAGGATGAGAAACGCGATGGGTAAAAGGGACGCCACGCTGTCGAACGGGCCCTGCGGCATCGTGTCGGCCGTGGTCCACACCACAAGAGCCATGACCACTGCGGCGCCCACGGCAGGTGCCACGCCAACCGCCACGTCCCGCGCGCGGATGCCTGCACTCCGCTGCAGGAGGACCATCTGGAGAACCATGGTGAGGTAGGCCCTGGCGACGTAGGCCGCGGCGAACCAGACGATGCCGTAGGGCGCCGCCACCAGGCAGAACAGCAGTGTGATCATAACCTGTGTGGCCGCCAGTCGTGCGATGATGCCTGCCTTGCCGAGCACGGTCAGCGCAGGATCCGCGAAGAAGTTGAGCACGACAGGCAGCGCAAGAAGGCACAGGACGCGGGCCACAGGGACGCTCTGCTCCCAATGCTCCCCAAAAAGCAGCGGGATCAGGCGGTCCGCCATCACGCCCACCCCGGCCATGGCGGGCAAGGCGATCATCGCGGTCAGGGAAACCAGCCGAACATAGCAGCGCCGGAAGGCAGGCATATCGTGCTGCAGCTTGGCGAGCGTGGGCACCGACACCGTCGAAACCGGTGTAATGGCGCCCTGCGCAATCACGTCCATGGCCTTCCAGGCAGTGCGATACACCCCGACCGTGCCGGGACCGAGAGTACGGGCGAGGATCACGTCCTGCATGCGGTTGAGCGTCACGATCAGCACTTGCGAACTGGCCACGCTCACACCCAACCGCCATTGCTCCCGCAGCGTTCGCCATGAGAAGGCAAACCCCGGTCGCCAGCGAAAGGCGCGCCAGGCCACGAGCGTCCCGATGGTTTCGCTGGCGAAGCGCTGGAACACCAGCGCCCAGACACCCCAGCCGGCATCGGCCGCCCACAGCGCAAGGCAACCGCCCACGATTCCCGCGCCGAGCGAGCGGGCCGCAAGCGCCCGATGGCCGAATGCGCGCAAGGTGCGGCTCATATGGGACGCGCCGGCCGCCGAAATGGGCACCACGAAGCCCATCGCCGCGATGACCGGCGCAGCCTCGGCGCTTCCCATGGCGCGGGCCAGCGGATACTGCAGCACAAGGCAGGCAAGTGCCACGACAACGCCCATGCCCAGATTGGCCCAGAACACCGTGTCCACCAGCTGCGGCGTCAACGCGGGTGCCCGGTAAAGGCTGCTGACAAGACCACCCTGCGCGACGATCTTGCCGACTTCCGCCACGGCGAGGCCAACTATGAAGATGCCCAGGGTTGCCGGATCGAGGGTCCGCGCCAGTGCCGCGAATACAAGGAAGCCGAACAACTGGTCGCCGGCTATGCGCGCGATGCTCCACCCGACTGCACGAGCCGCGCGCCGTCGCAGTGCCCCGTCGCGATTGTCCTCATGCTCTACCATCACCCCTTGCGTAGAATCCCCTAAGATGCGAGGCAATAGAACATGTAAATACCCGAGGAAGAGATCACGTGAATGCGGGATTAAAATCCGTTAACGACTTGATCGCGAGACTTGAAGCTCACCTGCTTGACGTACTTTCTCCACATTCTACGTCGTCTTTTGCTCTTATCGACTTCCCGAACCATGCCAATGTCGGGGATTCGGCGATATGGATCGGCGAACTGCAGCTTCTGCGCCGGCTTACCGGTGCGAACCCGGATTACGTCTGCGCGTTCCACAACTTCGATGAACAGGAACTGCGCGCCGCCGTCGTCCCGGAAGGGACGATCTTCCTCCACGGCGGCGGCAACTTCGGCGACATATGGAACCATCACCAGACGTTTCGGGAGGACGTGATCCAGCGGCTGCGGGACCGGAAGATCGTCCAGCTGCCCCAGTCCATCCACTACACCGACGCAGCGCGCATCGCGCAGACCGCTCGCGCCATCGCAGGTCACCCGGACTTCACTCTCTTGGTCCGGGACGAACCATCCCTGAAGCTGGCGCAGCGCCACTTCGACTGCGCGGTGCACCTGTGCCCCGACAGCGCCTTTGCTCTTGGCCGGCGGCGCCCGCCCCCTCCGGCAATGGACGTGCTCGCCATGCTGCGCACAGACCGGGAGCGCGCCACATCGTCCGCATGGCGCCCGATGGGACTGGCTGTCGAAGACTGGCTCCTGGAGGACACGGGGGCGGTTCGCCGTGCAAAGGCGGCAGGTGCGCTCCAGGCGTGGGTTCGCCTTTCCCCGGCGAATGCCCGCGCCCGCTCCTACGAGGCCGCCGCGCGGCATCGCGTGGAGCGAGGGTTCCGCCAGCTCGGCCGCGCCCGTGCGATCGTGACGGACAGGCTGCATGTCCATATCCTTTCGCTGCTGCTGGGCCTGCCTCACGCCGTGCTCGACAATCAGTACGGGAAGATCGGACGCTTCATGGAAGCCTTCACCGGAGAATCGCCACTGGTCATCCGTGCAGCGGACATCGAGATGGCGGCGGACTGGGCACGAAGGGCGGCACGCGCGCGGCAGGCGGCCTGAAGCTCTATCCTGCCTGCACAGCGCCTTTTGCTCGCATGGCGATGTCCTTCAGCACCCTGTCTACGGTCACATGGACGTGCGGTTCCAGGTGGAGAGCGATGCTCCACGCGACCAGCAGCGAGACAAGGCACGCCAGAACCGATGCGGCCAGGACGCCAAGAGCTGAGAACGCAGCGAGGGCTGCACCGCCCGTATGGATATGCGTGAGGTAAAGGGGGTACGTCGTCATTCCCGCCATGCGCAATCCCTTCGCATGGCGCGCAACCCTGAGCTCAATCGCAGACCGCCATCGAAACGATGCTCCCACGGCTGCCGCAAGGATGAACCACACAGCATAAGGCACCAGCCACTGCGCTGACAGTTCCGCCCGGCTACCCATTTCCCAGCCCGCGGTCGTGCGGACCTGAACGGCAGCGGCACCCGCACAGACCAGGGCGAGCAGGCCGTGCCGGTGCGCGAGGGTGCCCGTGCCCAGCTGCGCGCAGAGCATTCCCAGCGCGAAATACACGCCATGGCTCACAAGCAGCAGTTCGGCCAACCTCCCGCCGGGCTGCAGCCCGCCGAAAGCCGCGCCAAACCAGTATCCGGCGCTCGCAAGCCCAAGCCCCCATGGCAGGCTCCGCAGCCCCCGCTCCGGCACGCCGGATGCAAGGATTGCCCAGACCGCCGCGTAGAACGCCAGTTCGATGGGAATGGTCCAGAACTGGCCCATGATCCACGGCCCGACCGGTGCGAAGGCCACCGTTTTCAGGCCCAGCATCAGGGCTGCGGCGGGCGGGGTACGAAACAGGAGCACCGCCAGCGGCAAGGCGAGCGGCGTGGCGATGAGGATTGCAGGAAGAAGACGGGCGAGACGGCGCCTGGCAAAGGATCCGGGGCGCGCCCCCTCGGCCGAGTAAGCAATCACCGCGCCTGACACGACGAAGAACACCTGCACACCGATCCAGCCGCACCACGTGAGGCCGTAGCCGGGCGGATGCGTGACAGGCGCATCGATCACGTGGCGCAGGCTGCTGCCCGGGAGCGCCCAGGCCTTGAAGCCGAGATGATAGATGACGACCA
Organism: Novosphingobium sp. HII-3; assembly: GCF_002916655.1. Lineage (GTDB taxonomy): Bacteria > Pseudomonadota > Alphaproteobacteria > Sphingomonadales > Sphingomonadaceae > Novosphingobium > Novosphingobium panipatense. Next base: position 207,304 of record NZ_PPSM01000014.1, on the reverse strand, counting down.
GCATCGCAGCGATGAGCCGCACGACGTCCAGACCGTGAACCGGTCTCCGCCGGGCGGGACAGGAAATATGCGCGGTGCTCATGACCGGACTTTGGAGGCATTCGGCGCGTGGCCAAGTTAACTCGCGGTCATGGCCTGAAGGATCGTGCGGGCCTGCGCCCGCCATGAATAGCTTTCCGCTTGCCGGAACCCCTCGCTCCGCAAGGCCGCGCCAAGCTCCGGTTCGTTGCAAACCCGCCGCACGCAGCTCAGGATATCCGCGCTGTCCAACGGATCGCAGTAGAGCGCCGCGCGGCCGCATCGCTCCGTCATCGATGGAATGGCGGACGCCACGACGGGGCACCCCAGGCTCATGGCTTCGATGGGCGGCAAGGGCGAAGCTTCGTACAGGGAGGGAAACAGCAGGCACCCGGCGCGCCGGTAGTAGTCGGCAAGGGTGTCCAGAGATGGCACCTGGCCCACGAACTCCAGCATATGCGCCACGTCCGGCGCCACGCTCGACCGCACGGGCGCGAGGATGGAACTGCCGGCTCCGACAAGGACGGTGCGTATGCCGTCTTCCCGCGCCAGCGTCTCGGCCACTTCAATGACGCGCTCCACGTTCTTGCGCCGGGACAGCGAGCCTACGTAAAGCACCATCCGCTCGCGCGGGGCGGGACTGGCGCGCTCCACCCGGTCGTTGCTCCAGCCACCGTTCTGCGCCGCCACGAATCGTCGCTGCGGTCGCAGCCGCTGCAACCGTTCGGCTTCGGTCGTGGAGACCGTGACGATCTGCTCAGCCCCGCGAAGAAGGAGCGGGAGGAGAGCCCTGTGCACCATTCTGTAGCGCCGCGAATAGGCTTGCGGCTGCGACAGGTAGGACACGTCGTGAACCATGACCGACACGCCTCCACCGCCGAGCACCGCCGCGACGGGCGCCGTGTTCCCCAGACAGAGGAGCCGCCTGCCGCCGACCATGCGCGGCAGGACGAACTGTTCCCACGCGTGACCCGCCGCACCGCCCCGACGCTCAACCGCGATGTACTTCAGAGAAAGGCCATCGAGGTCCGCCCCGGGCTCGCAGGCGAGGGCAAGTGGCACCCCGATCTCGCCGGCTCCGGCCAGCCGGTCCATTTCCGCCACGAGTTCGCGCGCGACCCGCTGCACCCCGGTCACCGGCTGCATCAGGAAACGCCCGTTGATCAGGATCGCGCGCGCACTCTGCGACATCGTTGCCCCCCAGTCTTATCGCAGCCTCAATGCCGCGCCGCCTGCGATGCAGGAAGCGCCTGCATGCCTGTCGCCCGTTAAAACCCTGCAAGTTCGACGATGCAGCGTCGAATTCGAAGGCCGCGGCCTTTAGGCTGCGCCGGGTGTTGCGGGGATGGCGATGCTGCCGATTTACATCAACGGGAAGTTCTACTCCGGCGGCCTGAACGGCGTACACCGCGTGGCGGACCGGCTCGTTCGGGAGCTCGACAGGCAGCTGGAGGGTGCGGGTGGCCCCAGCGTGACACTGCTCCTGCCGACCCGGCATTCCGGCACGTGGCGACCGGCCTTGCGCACCATCGCCATCCGAGACTGCGACGAGGCGCCCTCGCAGGTCTGGGAGCAGCGCCGCCTCCCCTTCTTGGCGGCCGACGGTGTGCTGGTAAACCTGGCCAATCTTGCCCCGCTGCGGCACCGGCGCAAACTGACCCTGATCCACGACGCGCAATTCCTCTTCCCAGACAGCTCCTATCCGCTGCGCCAGAGGCTTGGATATCGTCTGCTCGCACCGCGCATCGCGCGATCGAGCCAGGCCGTTCTCACGGTTTCCAACTACTCGCGCCGCATGCTCGACGTGATGGGGGTCTCTGCCGGGGCGCGTACCGGCGTCCTGTACAATGGTGCCGACCACATCCTCGATGTGGAACCGGACGTGCAGGTGCTTGCCGACCTGGGACTGGCGCCGCGCAGCTTCGCCCTGATGATCGGCAGTGGAAAGGCTTACAAGAACAACGCCGTCGTCCTTGCCGCCTTTGGGCGTCATGCACCGCCCGGAGTGCCTCTGGTCGTCGTCGGACCGGACCGTGCGGAGCTGGAAGCGGCCGGCCTGTCCGTTCCGCCGGGAGTCATCTTTGCCGGCACATGCGACGATCGCCGGCTGCGGGCGCTTTACTCTGCGGCACGGTGCGTGTTGTGCCCGTCGCGGACGGAGGGCTTCGGTCTCCCGCCGCTGGAGGCGATGCTTTGCGGGACACCCGTGATCGTGGCACCCGCAGGGGCCTTGCCGGAGATCTGCCGGGACGCGGCGGTCTATGCCGATGTCGACGATCCCTCCTCCTGGCGTGACGCGATCGCCGCCCTCGATCCTGCCGCCGCGCTGTTCGCGCAGAAAGTCCTCAGCGGCATGGACCGGGCGCGGCGGTTCACCTGGAGAAGAGCCGGCGAGCAGCTGCGCGACACCCTGCTGACGATGAGCGACGCCGCGCTGCGGGATGCGGCATGACCCGCCGTCCCCCGCGCGTCTCGGTCCTCCTGCCTTGCTACAACGGGGCGGCCTACCTGGAGGAGGCCGTTCGGTCGATCCTCCTCCAGACCTTCGCGGACTTCGAGTTGATCGTGGTCGACGATGGCAGCACCGACGCCACGGCGGACATCCTCGCCAGGATGGGTCGACGCGATCCGCGCCTGCGCGTGGTGCGGCAGCCCAACGGCGGGATTGTCGCGGCTCTCAACACCGCCATCGCCCATGCCCGGGGAGAGTACATCGCGCGCATGGACGCCGATGATGTCTCTTTCCCGGAGCGGTTCGCCTTCCAGGTCGCCTGGCTTGACGCCCATCCCGCAACCGTCCTCGTTGGCGGCTACGCCGTGGGAGACCCCCGCCCGACGCCTGCCAGTGTCCGCACGACCGGGGGGCGCCACGCGCGGACCGATCTGGTGGTTTTCCCCCCACGCGTCGCCGTCTCGATGCACCCCCTCATCATGATGCGTGCCACCACGCTCAAGGCCATAGGAGGCTACCGTGAAGGGTATCGGCACGCGGAAGACTACGATCTCTTCATCCGCGCCGGCACGCTCGGCCGGATCGACAACCCACCAGTCGATGTCCTGTTCTATCGGCGGCACGAGGGGGCGGTCTCGATCGCCAACGTGGAAGAGCAGGAGCGGTCGGCGGTTCGCGCCGAACTCGACGCGATCGGGCGGGCAGGCTTCACATCCCCGCCGCTGCCCCTGATCGAGGCCTACACACTCCTGCGCATCTTCCGCCGCTATCGCGCGGTTTCGCGGGAACGCGCCCGCGCCCTGCGCCCCCGCATCGTGGCCAGCCTTTTCCGGGTCGGGCCCCGAGCAGTGGCGGCAAGGCGGTTTCGCCGCCTGCCCCTGGTGATGGCCGCTGCCCTGCTTCGCTCCTTCAAGGCTGCCTGAGGGGCAGTTCCTCAGGCGGCCTGCACGACCAGAGTGGCGGCGACCCAGTTTCCGCCGGCCGATGCTGTGAACGGCCCGGGATCCTGCGCGCCGGAGCCCACCGTCCAGGCGGTCGCGTTGGTGGACTGGCCGCTGGTGCTGGAAGCCCGGGCCGTGAAGCCGGCGAAACCCGCAGGCCCGGAACTGATCGCCGCCGTACCGTCCAGCGCCATCGCCGCGATGTAGAGACCCGCCCCGGTCCAGGCCGGCGTCACGACCGGCGGATCGGCCGCAACCGCGTTGCCCCGCGCATAGGCGGAAACCTCAACCGAGCCGCTTGCGCCCCGCACCCGCAGTACCCGCGCCACCGCCTGTTGCGGCGCCGAAAGCCCAAGGTTCAGCACCTTGCCGCCTTCGGTCCCGTCCGCCGTTCGCGTGAAGATAGCCAGCAGATGCTGGTTTGCGTTCGCTGCGTAGGCGGCCCGCTGGACCCAGCCACCGGCCGTGGCGTCGTCCCAGGCGATCGCGACCGTGCCGTCGACGCTCAGCACCGCAACGAGCACATCGCCCGCCATGACCTCCGCGGGCAGGTTCACCGCGAGGGTCGATGCATCGCTGGTGCTCCAGCTCTCGATCTGGTCGGCCACCGTGATCGCAGCGGCGGCCGCCATCGCCAGTGTGACAGAGGTCTCCGCAGTCGCGCCCGTGCTATCCGTAACCCGCAGGAGCACGCCGGACACGGTGCCCGCCTGCGTGGGTGTTCCCGAGATCACCCCCGTCGCCGGGTCAAGGACAAGACCGGAGGGCAGCGGCGCCGATCCCGGAGCCAGCGAGAAGGTGAAGGGCGCCTGTCCCTTGATCACCGCAGGGCGTTGACCGGCGTAAGGCAGGCCCTGCTGCGCCGGTCCGGCGATGTACCGGAGCCCGAAGGGGATCGCCGCATACGTAGCGAGGAGATGGGCGGCTCGGACCCCGGCATGGACTTCGTTGGGATGCACCCCGTCGGATGAGTTGGCCGTGAGCGCCATGCCCCGCCCCGCCGCCGTTTCCGCGTCCGACAGGACGAAGTCAGGGTCGCTGGCCACCCGGTCCACCGCATCGAAGCAGGGAAGCCCATCGTCAGCCTGCGGGTCGGAACGCAGCCACGCGTTCCAGGCATTGCGCGCCTTCGCCTGCGCCGCTGTAAACGACGTGTCGGCGTAGGCTTCCTGCCAGATCACGATGTCGAAACCATAAGCCCGCAGCCGTGCCGCCATGTGACGCGCCTGCCGCTTCATCGTCTCCACCGTCGAAATGGCGGTCGCGTCGTCGACGACAGAGGCCTTGATGTCGTTGTGACCGTAATTGGCGAAGAACACATTTGGCACGCCCGGTACGACGTAAGCGGCGGAAGGCCTGTCGAAGTCATTGTAATGCTGCTCCAGGCGATGGCCGGCGATGCCGATATTGCGGAACAGGACACCGGGCGCAGAGCGGTGGTGCATGGCCGCCGTGATGGTGCGGTTGTTCGCGCCGCCGGTCCCGAAGACGATGCTGTCACCGGCGCCGAGGAACGACAGCGTGGCAGCCTCGCTCGCGCCGAAGATGGCCTTGAGGGCTTGCCTGATCCGGACCACCTCCCCCTCGGCGGGTGCCGAGGAATAGAGGACGAAGGCGCGCCAGTCGGTCCTGCCGCCGTACTCGACCGCTTCGCCGACCTCGCCGCCGCCGTCCAGCCTCGCCGCGCCGGCCGGCGGGTAAAGCACCTGCTGCTCGTCGCGATGCACCGTCTGCCCCGCAGCCGTGGAGACTAGCCCCAGCACGGACATGTTCGCCACGCCCAGAGCCTGCGCATTGGTCGTCGTGGCCGAAATCGAAACGCCCGAGATCATCGGCTGCATGGCCAGATTGCCGGCGATGCGGGCGCTGGTGAGGCCGTATTCCGTCGCTCCCGCGCCGAAGGCCCAGTAACCGCAGGTGGCGGCCTGTCCGGGCGTGCGCGCCACCATGAACACGGCGCAGTCATCCCGCTCCATGACGAGGGACGGCGGGATCATCAGGGGGCAATCGGTGTCGTAGTTGGTGATCGTCGGGCCGCCCTCTCCCAGCCATAGCTGCGGCTGCGAGGACGCCTGCGGCTGCGTGAGATGCCGCCCGCTCCCGGTCTGGTCGTAGATCACGACGAGGCGCAGGGATGACACTCCTTGGAATGCGGCCGCCGCATCGGTGTCCAGCGCCTGACCTGCAAACCCGATGTCGGCCTCCGCTCCATCGGACACTCGCCGCACCCGCACGGCCGGCCCCGCGTAATCGGCCACCATCCTCCCCAGCCCGTAAGCCGCGGCAAGGTTCGAGGCGGCCGGCAGCCAGGTTCCGGATGGCTGCGCCCGCGCGGCCTTGAGCGTCAGGGTGTACTCGGCCGCCCGTTCCGCCGCGCCGGCACCGGCAACCTCCCGGATTCGCGCAATCTGGGTTTCGCCGGGGAAGAGCGGTATCTGCGCTGCGAGACGCCCACCCGACAGGGAGAGGTTTGGATGGCTGCCGGTTTGCAGCGCCAGTGTCGAACCGGCGCCGAGCAGGCGTTGAAGGGTCAGAAGAGCACCGCTGCCAGTGACGATGCGCGTGATGTTGGCGATCCCGTTGCCACGGCCGCCGGACACGAGGCGCGCCATGCTCACGCCTCCGCGATAAGGTCGGCGGCAGTCGTTCCGGTGGCACGGACGAACAGCGCCCGCACGGCCACGTAGCTGGCATCGGGCAGGTTTCGGTACGTGACATCGGTTTGCCCGTCGACGCCGCGCAGGACGATGTCACCGCCGGTGCCGACGTAGATTCCCCTGGGCACCAGCGCCAGCGCCTGAGTGTCATGAGGAACGATAGGATAAGGCGCGCGCGAAGGTGCGAAGGGCGCGTCGGAGTGACTCTCGAAAGGATCGGACATCGCATAGTTCCCGGATTGGAGAGGAGGAGCGCGCCGTTTTTCACGCCGCGATGTTTCCTTTATGTTCCAGCCAAGGCGATGTAGGAAAGTGGTTTCTTGCGTAGTCAGACGGTCAGATTTCCCGCCGCCCGCCGCGCCATCTCCTCCCGAACACTCTGCCGGGCCGCGCGGTCATAGGCGAGGGCCTGCTGCACTTGCGCCCTTCCATCGCCGGTATCATCACGGGCGCGAACCGGGACCGCAAAGGGATCGGCGACACTGCGGACCTTGGCCGTACCGTCATCGACGGCAATGACCGGCGCATCGGCGAGGATCGCGAAAATCAGCGCATGAAGCCGGTTGGTGATCACCAGGGCAGCATTCCTGTACAGCCGGAAAAGCGCTTCGAGATCATACCCGTCGTGCACGCCGATTTTAAGGTCGGACCAGCGGCTCACAAGCCGGGCTGCGACCGCCTTGTCCATATGGGCCCGGGGATCATGGCAGGCGATCACGACATGCACGCCGGGCAGCGCGGTCACCGCCGCCCGAACGATGGCGTCAGTCGCGGCGCCTTCGAACGAACGGCCTTCGCTGCCATCGGCGCACGGGGCGATCACCAGCCATGCCTGCGCGCGGGGAGACGCTTCAACCGCCGGGCCGGTGCCCGTCTCCAGGAGCACCATGTCCGCGTGTACCGCGCAGTCCTTGTTCGGCAGGAGAGCCTTGAGGTTTTCCGCCGACGCCGTGTCGCGAACGTGGATCGTCTTTGCAGCGCCCAGGATGCGGCGCCACCAGAACCGATGATGCGCAGAGCGGATGCGGCTGATGCCGAGGCCCCGCGTCGTCAGGCGTCCTCCTCCCAACCTTGCGCTGATCACCGCCAGCCACAGGCCGAACAGCGCGGCGCAGGACACGTTGTCCCGCACGAGCTGGCCACCGCCGAAGACGATCTCGGCTCCGTAACATCGACGGGCGCAACCCAGAATCCTGCGCCCGGCAATCAGTTCACCCCCCGCCGCCGCTACCTGCCTTTCGATTTCCGGAGGAAGCGCGGCCCAGCGGCGGACCAATCCTCCAGCTCCGCACGACAGTGCCAGGTTCTGCAGCAGAAGCTTCAGATCCCCGAGATTGTGCAGGTCGCCACAGACGAATACCAGCCTTCGAGCCATCGGCCCTGCTCCCCCACCCTCGGCCGGAACCGTCGTCACATCTCTAGGATGCGACGCGGATCGACCCGGCCCCTCAGCCAGTCGAATATCGCAAGGGAGTTGCCGAGCAGCCGCCCGCGCCTGTCGATGGACCGCTCCGGTCGCAGGCTCCGCACCAGGTTGGACGCAAGATTCTGCAAAAGGAGCCGGTGCCCGAAACTTCGGCGGATTGTACCCTTGCGCCGCAGGTAGATGATGTTGGCGACCTGAGAGTACCCGAGCCGCTTACCTGACGTGCGTCCTCCCGTGACCCCCAGATGAACGCCGGTTACCGCGCCGGTCGAAACCTGCCGCCCATGGCGGCCGAGGCGCCTGGTGAAGTCGATGTCCTCCTGCCACCCATAAAGCGGCAGGTTCTCGTCGAACCGCATGCCCTGCGCGGCGCTCATGCGGATTGCCATATTGCAACCGTAGAGTTCGTGCCGGTCGCGCAGCTGGAGGCTGTCCCGAAGCGGCGCAGCGGCAAGGATACGCTGCGCTTCCTCGACGGTGAACCCGCCGCCGCGCACGCCGTCGGCGCGCAGTTCGCCCGTGATTCCCACAAGATCCCGATGCGTTGCGAAAAGCGCTTCCACGTTCGCCAGATAGTTGGGTGCGGGCACGAAATCATCGTCGAAGAAGACCACGATGTCGGCCGTGCCTTCGACCGCTGCCAGTGCCGTGTTGCGTTGACGGCAGAGACCTTTCGCGGCGAAGAGCACCCGCGCGTTGCAACGTGCGCTTTCCAGCCCGGCCACGTCATCCGGGCTCACCGCGATCACGAGCACATCATCGGCTGGACGGGTCTGGTCCGCCAGAAGGTCCACCGCCTGCCGCACCGCCTGCGCCCGTCCCACCGTGGCGATCACGACATGGATGATGGACACGCCTTGAATAGCCTCCGGTTGAATGCCGACCGCCAGAAGGTACAGGAGGTCGTGCTCACGAAGTCGTGCTCACGACAATGCCTGCACCGCCTGTTATCCCGCTGGGAGCAAGCGATAGGAGCATGGTTTCGAACCGTATTGTTAAAATGCCTTCACCATCTGCGAAGACGTGTCGGCTTCTGTTACTTGGGCGCCATCCCGCAGCATCTACGGCATCGCGGCAACCGTTCACGCCCATGGAGCCGCCTTGAGCATGACTTCCCTGCCAGACGCTGCCGAAAGGACTCTGCCAAGGGGCAGGTCCTTGCCGGTTCCGCAGCGGGTGGTGCTCTTCAACGTCAAATACAGTCCGAATCTCGGCGACGGCCTGCTGAGCGAGTGCCTTGAGCGCGAACTGGGCCGCGCGTTGCCCGGCTGTGACGTCGTTTCCATCGATCTCGCGGGCCGAAGGCACTATCCCCTCGTCCATGGGCGGGCACGCGGCGCCGTACTCGCCCTGCTTGAACGGTGCCCGGCATCGCTACGCCGCCTGCTGGCCGGAGCCATGCTGCACCTGCTCCTCGCCTTCCGGCTTCGCGCACACTATCGCCGGGCTCTCCGGGGTGCCGAGGCCGTCGTCTTGGGCGGCGGCAATCTCTTCACGGACGCCGATCTCAATTTTCCGGTGAAGATCTGGGGCGCGCTTGGCGAAGCGTCCCGCAAGAGCGTTCCCGTCGCCGTCTTCGCCGTTGGCGTGGCGCGCACGTGGTCACGCCCCGCCGCCAGGTTGTTCGGCGGGGCGCTGGGACGCACAGCGATCGTGGCCGCCTCCGTCCGGGACGAAAAGTCGCGCGAAACCTGGTCCTCGCACTTTCGGGGGACGACGGCACCGCTACCCGATGTCGTGGTCGATCCGGGAGTGCTGGCGAGCCTTCATTTTCCTGTTGCCCTCCGCCGGAAGGGAAGCCGCAAAATCGGCCTTTGCGTGACCGACCCTCTCGCGGTTCGCTATCATAGCACCCGTGCGTCTGCGGCTAATCTGGAAGCATGGTATCCTGCGGCCCTGCAGTCCCTCGTGGCCCACGGCTTCGAGGTCGCGCTGTTCACCAACGGCAGCCCTGAGGACAGAGGATACCTCTACCGCCGGTTCGAGGAGTGGATCCGCCGCGCGAAAGGTCCGGTCACTCTCAGCCGCAGCTTCGACGATCCTGCAGCGCTGACCACTTTCGTCTCGGGGTGCGACGGCATCATCGGCCACAGGATGCACGCCTGCATCGCGGCGTTTTCCTTTGGTGTTCCCGCCGTCGGTCTGCGCTGGGATCCCAAGCTCGACAGCTTCTTCGACATGTCGGGCCGAAGCGCTCACATGCTGGACCCCGCCCGCGTCAGTGGCCGGGAAGCGGGAGAACGCATCCTTGCCGCGCTGGCCGATCCTTTCGACCCCCGGCCGCTCATCGCACGCGCGCAGGCACAGGTCGCGGGCCTCGCCGCCAGCCTGCAAACCACCCTGGCGGAACGAGTGCTGGCCCGCCGATGATCGAACGCATCGTCCAGATCAACGATCTCAGCGACCCCAAGGGCGGTGCCAGCAAGCTCGCCGTCGATGCGGCCTGCGCTCTCGCCGCGCGCGGTCACCAGGTGACCTTCATCACGGGGGATGAGGGTTGCAGCCCGCGTCTGGATTGGGCGGGCGTGGAGATCGTCGCGCTGGGACATGAGCGCCTGCTTGCGCGCGGCCGACTGCGCGGAGCGGTGACGGGGCTCTGGAACCGGGCGGCACAGGCCATGGTGCGCAACTGGATCGACGCCAATGATACAGGCCGCACGGTCTATCACCTTCACGGCTGGTCTCAGATACTCTCGCCTTCCGTATTCAGCGCCCTTGAGCCAGTTCGCGGACGCCTCGTCCTCTCGGCGCACGACTTCTTCCTCGCCTGTCCGAACGGCGCCTTCGCCTCGATGAAGTCAGGCGCAGTCTGTCCCCATGCCCCGTTGAGCCGAGCGTGTCTCACCACGCCGTGCGATCGGGATGGATCGGCGCAGAAGATCTGGCGCAGCGTGCGCCATCTTCTCCAGCGCCACGCGTTCGATGCGCCCTCATCGCCGCCGATCCTCGCCATTCACGAAGCCATGCGGCCCTACCTTATCCGAGGTGGCATCCCATCGGGTGCGATCACCGCGCTACCCAATCCCGTCACCCCGTTCTCGAGCAAACGGATCAAGGCGGAGAGCAACAGGGCGGTGCTATTCGTTGGCCGCCTGGAGGAAACGAAAGGGCCCGATCTGGCGGCCGAAGCCGCCGCGCTGGCAGGGGCGCCGCTGACGATCGTTGGCGAGGGGCCGCTTGCCGCGAAAATCCGAGCGCGCCATCCGAAGGCGCAACTCCTTGGACGGCGCAGCCCGGAGGAGATCCGGGCGATCGCCAACGCGGCCCGGCTGCTGGTCATGCCCAGCCGCTACCCTGAACCCTTCGGACTTGTGGCGATGGAAGCGGCCTGGAGCGGGTTGCCCGTGCTGCTCGCGGATACGGCGCTGCTGGCACCGGACCTGGTGCGATGCGGCGCCGGACTCGCCGTGGATCCCCGCGATACCGCAACCTTTGCCGATGCGATCCGACGCCTCGCCACCTGCGATGCCACGACACGCGCGATGAGCCGGGCGGCGTTCTACAAGACGCGCTCCCTCGCCTTAACGCCCGAAGCGTGGATCCAACGGATAGAGCAGGCCCTTTCGGCGCAACTGCCCCCGACCGGAGTTCTTCGTCAGACGACGAGACCGACTATCGCCACCCAGATCCCGAGGCTGACGGCTGCGGCCAGCACCCACCACTTCCACACGATCGGCTTGCCGCCGATCGCTGCCGAGTGGCGCGACAGCCGTTCGGGCGACGCAGGAGCAGCGGAGGAGCGCAGCCCGCCCGCTCCCTCGTCCGTGAATTCACCCTGGGACATATTCAACCGCTTTCGTCATTCCTCGCCGTAGAAACAACCCGAACACTCCTGAAAACGTTCCAAGCCTACCACGGCGGTCCGAAAGCGTCGAGCCGCGCAGGAGATGAGGGTGCCGGCCTCTCTCCACCTCTCGAACTCGCCGGTCTCGCGACAACACATGGCCACCTACAGCTTGGCGGCATTCGGCGCCTGCGCGGCCCTCCGCGTCAGCGACCTCCTGCGGCGTCCGAAACTGCGGCCCGAAACGCAATCTTCAGCATTCCCCCTTATTCGTTGACGCATGAGGTCACCCAATCCCACCGCCCATCATCTGGTCACCGCCGCAAGAGCCATCCTGCCGATGGCGGCCGCCATTTTGGCCTTCGGCGTCGTCCATCTGGACTGGGCGGCATCGAGGGCGGCGTGCTGGACCCTCTTTTGCGGCGTGATCCTGCTGATGGCCATGCCGCGCCTGAGGGCCGGCGATGGGCTTGGCTTCCTTGCGCTGTTCGTCACCCTGCTGGAATGCATCGGCGCCGCTTCCAGCGGCATCGCAGACGCGCAGCGCTGGCAGGCGTGCATCGCCGTAACAGGCGCCATGGTTCTCCTGCTCAAGGTACAGCATCTGCGAGCGCTCGCCCGGCAGGACGGCTACGTCCCTCTTCGCCACCTGGAACGCCGCAGCGCCGTGCTGAACCGCTCGCCCGCGCGCGGGTGCGACTCCGTCCCCCCTCGACGCTCGCGCTAGGCGGCCGCGCTCATCGCCGGCGTGCCCAGCCCGGCAAAGCGCTCGACCACGTCGGCTGCGGCCTGGACGGGCTTCGCGTGCTGGAAGGTCGGCGCGCCACCCGGAAGCCAGGATAGACCTTCCATTGCACTGGCCATGCGCTCGCGCTGCCAGCCGACATAGGCGGCATGGCAGGCGAAGGCGCGGTCGATGGCGGCGATCGGATCCTCCTGCGGGGTGACCACGTCGCCGAAGTGCCACATCGCGTAGTCTTCACTGTTCCGCCAGGCGACGGCATGGGCATCGACGAACAGGCAGGGCCGCGGATAGACGAGGAACTCGTAGACCTGGCTGCTGACGTCCCCGACGTACAGGTCGGCGCCGAGGGTGTAACTCATGTCATTGCAACGCATGGAGCCGAGGTCCACTTCGACCTGCCCAGGCACGGCAAGGGATTGCCAGTGGCGTCGTCTGGCGGCGGACCACGTGCGCGCCAGCCGGACATGAGGCGCCACGATCAGGTTGTAGCGTCCGTCGGCGACCACCGCATCGACCAGCTTTTCCCCGAAAGCGTGGATGGAGGAATGAGCGGACGAGAAATGCGGATTGTAAAGGATCGTGCGGCGCTCGTTCCGGAACAGCGGCGGACGCTCTGCGGCACGGGCAAGGACGGTGGAAAGTTTGATGGGGCCGGTCACCGTACACTTCTCCGGCGGTACGACCCCGCTGTCGACCAGCCGGTCCCGATCCTTGTGGCCTGCGACCATGACGTGCTCGAACAGGCGGAAACGATCCTCGAACCCCACCGCACGGTCGCCCGCGCCATGGGGAATGTGAAGGATCGGCGGACAGGCACCCGAAAGCCGCTTCAGAAGCGTGGATGTGCGCTCGGCGCAGAGGATTACGGCGGCGCTCCGCACCCTGCCGGCCCAGGCTATCAGCCGAGCGCTCTTGTGCATGCCTTTGGGCAGGAGCGCGGCGCCGGCGGGCAGATCCATGACCACCACCTCCGGCAGCGGCTCGCCACCTGCCTGCTGCCGCGCCGCCTGCGCCTCTGCGTCGGTGGATACGAAAAGCCGCACGCAGCCGGAGTGCCGCCGCTCCAATTCGCAGGCCACAGGCAGGATATGCCCCAGCTGATGAACGCCTCCGATGGCAAGCACATGAACAGGACGGGGTTGAAAAACGGAGCTGGTCGCGGACATGCGGCGCCCCTTGCCGAACCGAAATGTTTGCAGAGTGGGCGCATCATGTAGATTTGCCCATGTGATGATTAGCCGTTGCCCGGGCGGGCCAAAACTCGACGCCGGAACAGCTCCGGGTTATGGATGCCGCCTGATGCATATACTTCTAGTCGAGGACGACGCCGCCCTTGCCACGCACATCATGGCCGGCGTTCGGGAGGCCGGGCACGTGGTGGAACACTGCGCAGACGGGCGCGACGCTCTCGTCCGCGCGACATGCGAATGCTACGATGCAATCATCCTCGATCGCATGCTGCCGACCCTCGATGGCCTCAAGATCCTCGCGGCGCTGCGGGCGACGGACGATGCGACGCCCGTGCTCATCCTCAGCGCTCTGGGGGACGTGGATGAACGGGTGCGCGGTCTGCGGGGCGGCGGGGACGACTACATGGCAAAGCCTTTCGCCATGTCCGAACTCTTGGCGCGGCTGGAAACGCTTGCCCGCCGCAACGCGCCCGTAGCCGAGACCACCAGCCTCCTGCGGGTTGCCGACCTCGAGATCGATCTGGCCGCTCACTCGGTCACCCGCGCGGGGAGACGCATAGCGCTCACTCTGCGGGAGCTGAGGATCGTCGCCTATCTGGCACGCAACGCCGGACGCGTCGTCACCCGCACGATGTTGCTTGAAAACGTGTGGGACTACAATTTCGACCCTCAGACCAACATCATTGACCAGCACATCAGCAAGCTGCGCCAGAAGATTTCCGAGGACAACGAAGCGGAGCTGATCCACACCGTCCGGGGCGTCGGCTACATGATGCGCGGGGCATGAGGCGGCTTCTCCGCAGCTTCTCGTTCCGTCTGGCCTTGATCTATGCCGGGCTGTTCTGCCTTTCGGTCGCGCTCCTGGTCGGCACGGGTTACTGGCTGCGGGTTACGGTCCCCATGGACGAGGTGCGCGGCAGGCTGGAGCGCGAGGCCGAGCAGTTGCAAACCGCCTATGGCCGGGGTGACCTGCCCCCGCTGGCCGCCGCGCTCGAACGCCGGGCCGCTCGCCTGGACGGCCCCATGGCCTTTCACGCGTTGCTGACGCCGGAAGGGCGAACGGTCGCCGCCAACCTTCCCAGCTGGCCGCTGCAACCGCGCCGGGACCTGTTGTTCATCGAAGCCGATGCCTTCGCGGACGGGGTGGAGATCGATCACACGGCGCTGGTCCGGGACATTCGTCTCCCGAATGGCGCCCGCCTCCTGGTCGGCCGCGATGTGGAAGAACTGATCAACGAAGGCGAGATCCTGCGCACGGCCGCCGTGTGGATCCTGGGTGTCACGTTGCTTCTGGGGCTTGGGGGCGGTTGGCTGATGAGCCGCGCCATCGGCCGGCGCATCGAAGCCCTGACGGTAACGGTCCGTCAGGTGATGGAGGGAGATCTCACCGGCCGCGTCCACGTTCGTGGCACGGCAGACGATTTCGACCGGCTCGGCGAAACGCTGAACATGATGCTGCACCGCATCCAGACCCTCTTCCAGGCCGTGCAGCGCGTGTCGGACAACGCGGCTCACGAACTGAGAACCCCTCTTGCCCGGCTGATCGGCCGGCTCGAAGCGTTGGAGCACCTGGCGCCTGATGCCTCGCCGGCGCGGCTTGCGGCAGGAGAGGCCATCGTCGAGGCCAACCGGCTGCAGCAGATCCTTTCCGCGCTCATGCGGATCTCGCGCCTGGAGAACGGGCGTCATCCTCTTCACCTGCAACGCACGGACGTCGTCCAGTTGCTGGAGGACCTGTTCGAGTTCTACCAGCCCGAGGCGGAGCGGATCGGGACAAATCTCATCGTCTCGGCCCGGCGCCCCCTTGTTGCCGATCTGGACCTCGATCTTGTCTTCCAGGCGTTGTCGAACCTCCTCGACAATGCCCTGAAGCATGCCGGCGCAGGGTGTCGCGTAGAGATTTCCGCCATGCGAGAGGCCGGGGGGCTGGTCCTGAGCGTCCGTGACGATGGCCCCGGAATCGCTGACGAAGACGCCGCGCGCGTGACCGAGCAATTCTACCGCGCTGCGAAGGCATCGGCCGTCCCCGGCGAAGGGCTGGGCCTGAGCATGGTTGCCGCCATCGCGCACGCACATGGTGCGACGCTTGAGCTGGTTGCGGCACACCCCGGACTTCGTGTCTCGCTCATCATCCCGGAGCACCACGCGACCGGCGCGGAGCAGAGGGGCACGATCTGACGATCATGCTTCCAGGTGTGAACCCGCGCAAGTTCCGGCTATTTCCAAGTGCGGGTGATGATCGAGCCGACCTGCACAGTGACGGTCCAGCGGATCCGACACTGACCTGCTCCCGAAGACGGCCAGCGCGTTTGCCGCACCGACCGTTGGGGGGGTGATCAGATCCGAAGCGGCATGATGCACACCGCCACCGCTGATACCTACACACAGCGCTCCCGGTTCGCAGAAAACACCCCGCAGCCCCGCCCGTCATGCCCAAAGACTGCGCCTGACACCCTCAGACTCATACCCATACCGAGTAAATCAGGGTGTCCAGCAGCCGCAAACCAACGCCGAAAACCGGCAGAACTGCGCGCGTTCGCACAGGCCGGGTGCCCGAAGGCAATGATCAATGCTATTCAGAAACTGTCTGGTGCGGTCGAGAAGACTCGAACTTCCACGGGCTTTCGCCCACAACGACCTCAACGTTGCGCGTCTACCAATTCCGCCACGACCGCTAAATCAACGGGGAAGGATTTGCATCCGCCCCGTGGCAGGAGCGCGCCATTAGCAAGGGGATTGGGATCTAGCAAGCGGCTCGTGAAGATTATTTTCGAAAAAAGGCATTTTCTTTTCGCCCACTCCTGCGCAGCCGCTGCACGGACCGCCACCCCGGCTCAAAGCATCCGCCGCAGAACGCCGTCCTTGAGGATGAAATGATGGCGAAGGGCTGCAGCCACATGCCCCAGAACAAGCGCAAGCATCAGCCAACCCGCCGTCTCGTGGAACTGTGCGCCAAATTCCTGCAGCACGCTGCCCCGTGGGACAGGCAGCTTGGGCCATTCGAACAGGCCGAACCAGGAGATCGGGTACTTGCCACCCGACGACATGATCCAGCCGCTCAGAGGCATGGCTATCATGAGGAGGTACAGCAGCCCGTGGACGCTGTGGGCGAGCCCCCTCTCGAGCCGCCCCATCGTGGCGGGATAGGCAGGCGCCCGCCAGGTCAGTCGCCAGCCGAGCCGGATCAGGGACAGCGCAAGCACCGTCACGCCTGTCGCCTTGTGCACCGGCATGATCGGGACGACATCGCTCAAGCTTTCCTTGAGCAACCCGCCAGCAAGGTTTGCGACGATGATCACGGCGGTGATCCAGTGCAGGGCCCGCGCGCCCACATTGTACTTCGCATAATCCATTCACAGGCTCCCCTTGCAGCAGAACCGCGCGGCTAACCCATGACCCTTTTCAGTGTCCACAAGTGAAGCACTGGAAAGGCGGGCCGGCAACACCTACTCCAGCCGGATGAGCCGTATCCCGCTGCGCCCGCGTGCCGCTTACCGCACCTTCGTACCGATCACGACGCGATGGCACGACAACGATGCCTATGGCCACGTGAACAACGTCATCTACTACGCCTTCTTCGACACGGCAGTGAACACCTGGCTGATCGAACAGGGTTTGCTCGACGTTCATGCCGGCGATCCGATCGGGCTCGTCGTGGAAACGGGCTGCCGCTATGCCGCGCCGGTCCACTTCCCGCAGACGCTTGAGGTGGGGCTGGCGGTGGCGTCCCTCGGCACCAGCAGCGTGACCTATCATCTCGGCCTGTTCGTGCAGAACGAGGAGTACGCGGCTGCGGAAGGCCACTTCACCCATGTCTACGTCGGCAGGGAGGACCGTCGGCCGGTTGCCTTGCCGTCACCATGGCGCCAAGCGCTCAGCGCTCTTCACGCCCACCAGTCCACCGCCCGGGGCGAGCCAGCGCGCTGCGCCTCCAACGCAACCTCTGGATAAAGCATCGGGGTTGCTTGCCCTGCCCCCCGTGGCTTTGGCAGGAGCCTCCGCGTGAGCGCCAACATCCTTATCGGCACCGCCCCGCGCGGCGAACCGGTCGAAATCGACATCAAGGAACTTCTTGCGACCCGCCTGCTTGTCCAGGGCAATTCCGGGTCCGGCAAGTCGCACCTGTTGCGCCGCCTGCTTGAGGAAAGCGCCTCCATCGTCCAGCAGGTCGTAATCGACCCGGAAGGCGATTTCGTGTCGCTGGCGGAGGAGTTCGGCCACGTCGTGATAGACGGTTCGGCCTATGGCGAAGCGGAGATCGCCCGGCTGGGGGCCCGCATCCGGCAGCACAGGGCATCGGTCGTCCTGGCGCTCGACGAGCTGGAAATTGACCAGCAGATGAAATGCGCGGCGCAGTTCCTCAACGCCCTGTTCGATGCGCCTCGCGAACAGTGGTATCCCGCGCTTGTCGTCGTCGATGAAGCGCAGATGTTTGCACCGGCTGCGGCAGGCGAGGTGTCGGAGGAGGCACGCCGCGTCAGCCTTGCCGCGATGACCAATCTGATGTGCCGTGGCCGCAAGCGCGGGCTGGCAGGCGTGATCGCCACCCAGCGCCTTGCCAAGCTGGCGAAGAACGTGGCGGCGGAAGCCAGCAACTTCCTGATGGGCCGCACTTTCCTTGACATCGACATGGTGCGCGCGGCTGACCTGCTGGGGATGGAGCGGCGGCAGGCGGAAACGATCCGCGATCTTGCCCGGGGGCAGTTCCTGGGCCTCGGGCCTGCGATCTCGCGAAAACCGGTGTCCGTCAACATCGGTGCCGTCAAGACCGGCGCCAAGTCGGTCACGCCGGGGCTGGCCCCGCTGCCCACTGCCACGACCGAGGAACTGCGGGAGCTTCTTCACGACAACCTTCATGTCGAACCGGAACGGACCGAATTTCATCGCCCCGCCCCCCGCGTGGATGATGCGGAGACGCTGGCGCGCCGGATTGCCGCGAACGAGCTGCTGGAACCGACAACCGCCCAGGCCCGCGAACGTGAGCGGGAGAGAGAGCGGAACGAGCCGGGAGCCGAGGAAAGCCGTGCGGCCATGATCGAAATCATGAACGCCATGGCCGAGGAGGATGACTGCACCTTCCAGTCCTCGACCACGCTGTTCCAGGACTTCACCATACGCTGTCGCATGAAGGGCATTTCAGTCCGGGGCCTTGACGCCACCATGTTCCGCCGTGGCTTCGCAGCGGCGCTTGCCGGCATCGAAAACCCGGACGATCCCCGTTGGGAAGACCTGATCAATCTGTCCAAGCATGTGCCCGATGACGCCCTGGCGCCGTTCTACGTCATCGCCAGAGCCGCGATGGACGGCAAACCCTGCCCGGACGACATGGATCTTGCCCGCATCTACGGCACCAGTTCCCCCCGCCGGGTGCAACGGCTGCTCGACTATCTGGAGAAGGACGGGCTGATCGTCGTGCGGACGGACTTTTCAGGCAAGCGCTCCGTCGCCTTGCCGGACCTCGGGGTCACGACCAGGCCGGAAGAGGCCTAGATCTACGCGACCACAGGCGGTGTCGCACAGGTATCCTTCCACCAGGCGGCCGAATCGCGTATCGGCGACGTATGGCCGAGATCATAAACCTGCGGATGGCACGAAAGGTGCGTGAACGGGCGGCAAACCGGGCCGAGGCCGATGCGAACCGGGCAAGGCATGGCCGCTCGAAGGGTGAGCGGGAGCGGCTCGAAGCTGAACGCGCGCGGTCCGAACGCACCCTTGACGGAGCAAGGCTCGAGAAGGACTGATGCGGTCAACTTATCAGGAGGCCAGCGTGCGCCTTTATCATCTGGACGGCGGGGCTGAGGGCGGCGCCGTCAACACGCTGTTCTACGGCGCCCTGTCCGAAGCGATGGCGATCGCTGCCCGGCAGAGCGAGGATGTGCAGGATGGCCTGTTTATCGCCACTGACAACGACGTCGTCGCCTACCTCGACCTGCTGGACAGCTGACGCACCCGGGCTGCATTCAGATCTGAGCCCCTGAGTCGGGTAGCCTGCCCACCTTCCTGAACCAACGCGCCGTTTCGCGAACCGAGCGCTCCGGTCCATGTCTCGCGAGGCTCGATTGCTCCGGCGTGGATGCAGGTGCGGCAGCATCTCTCACGGCATCTGATACACTTCCTCCATTGCATGAGGCTGTTCGGCCTGGGGGGATCCGGTGCGTTGACGACGATGAACAAGACCACGTCACAAACGATTGCCGTGGCCCGTGTGCTCTGCATCGCTTGCGTTATCTACGTCCACGTGCCGCCCTACGGCACTGCGCTAACGGCAAAGCCCGATGTGCACGACCTCATTGTCTGGTTCGTGCGGGAGGTCGTGGGTCGTTCGAGCGTTCCCCTCCTCAGCATAATCTCTGGCTTCCTGGCGGCGCGGCTCTCTCAGGAGCGATCTTTCCAGCGCACTCTTGGCCGCAAGACGATGACCCTTCTGGTGCCGCTGCTGGCGTGGAACGCGATGGCCCTTGCGAAGGACATCACCTTCGCCCCGACCACAGCCATTCCGCACGCAAGCGATCTGCCGCGCCTCCTCCTGGGGTTCGACGGCTATCCTCGCGTCATACCCCTCTACTTCCTGCGCGACGTGTTCCTGTGCAGCCTGCTGACGGCCGCGCTCCGCGTCGGTCTGCGCCTGGCGCCCTGGGTGCTGATGGCGGCGCTCCTGGCGAACGCCGTCATGGATCTGGACGGGCGCATCTTCCTGTCGAGCGCAATTCCGTTGTTCTACGCGATCGGGCTGGGGCTGGGAGACCGGCAGTGGCCAGCCCGTGCGATAGAGGACTACCGGCGCCCCTGCCTTGCGATCGCGGTGACCGCCCTTGTCCTGATCGCGACGCTGCCGTTCATCGCGCCCGGCAGCATGATCGTGGACGAGGGAACCCCGCTCGCCGCGTTTCGACTCATCGTGCAGCGAGCCGCCGGAGCGGTAGCCTTCTGGTGCCTCGCCGCAGAGATCGTGCGGCGGGGAGAGCTCGCGCGGCCGCTGTTGCTGCTCGAACCGGCGATCTTCTTCGTTTTCTGCTCACATCCCCTGATCATCGGCCTGATCCGGCGCCTTCTGGCGCCGGAGGCCGAAGCGGCACAGGGGCCTATGACGACAGCCGCGTTCCTCGCTTCCCCGCTGATCGTGATTGCAGCTTGCCTGGCGGCGTTGCTGGCCCTGCGCCTTGGCGCGCCAGGCCTGTTACGGCTGCTCACCGCCGGGAAGCCGCCGCGCGATGATCAGCTTCGAGCATTGCTGCATGCCTTGCGTCCGGCTCGCACCACGAAGGCGACCGATCCCGGATAACCCCGTCAGAAACGGGCCTGGACGCCAGCCGCCAGGTAGTTGTCGCCGATGTTGATCTTTCCGTCGATGAACGGAACTAACGGCATCGCCGCCGTTCCGTAGGCGCGAAGGTCATTTCCGATGAACCGCGCGCCCACACCCAAGGCAAGCGCCATCGGCAGGCGATAGGTCGCCTCCACCTTGCCGAAGATCTTCGTTCCCGAATCGTCGCAATGCCCGTCGCCGACCCGCTCGCCGTCGGAGCGACGGAAGCACTGTGAATCGTCCTCGAAGTAGCCGTCGTGATCGCGCTTGTGGAAGAATACGCCTACACCCGGCGTAATGGCGAAGCCGCCATCCTCGATCACCGGCATACCCACGGCGAGTTCACCGCCCCAGCTGCCTTCGGAACGCGCGACATTGGCATCGGCGGTGATCGTGGCGGCTGCCGGCGTGGCCGCCACCGCGGCAAGAGCGCTTACAAGGAGGGTAAGGTGGAATTTCATCAACGGGCTTCCATGCATTCTTCAGCGGATGAGCCCGGCTAGGATCCTTGCTCCACCGGGACAAGGGCGGGATGTTCCGTCCGTCCCATGACGGAGTCGCCCCGGCGCGTCAGGCCTGAAAGATCACCTCCGTATCCGTGTGAACCATCTGCGCGAGGCGTGCAGCGTCCCAGTTCGTCAACCGCACGCATCCGTGACCTTCGCGGCGAGCGATGGCCTGCGGGTCCGCAGCCCCGTGGATACCGTGATGCTCCCCCGGCAGGTCCATCCGAACCACACCGACCGGGCCATTCGGCCCCGCCGCCAGGTGTATCACCTCTTCCCCCGGCTGTTTGCTCCTGCCTTGGGAAGGAAGCGGATCATGTGCACTCCCGGTCGTAATCGGGAACTGGGCGATGAGCGTGCCTTGCGCATCGTATGCTCGCAGGTAGCGCTCCGAGGTGTGGACCACCACACGCGCCGCCTGCGGCTGCGCGGCCGCGACGCCCAGTTTCTGAAGTGTCTCCATCCACCCGCGTCCGTCCTCTTCAGCCGCAGCGGGCGCCACCTTGGCGATGGCCGGTACACGGACGATACTGCCCGCGCCGATGCGAGTGCCACGACCGTTGAGGGCGACCAGCGTTTCAGGCGTCGTATGAAACCTTTCGGCCAGCGCCTCGGTGAGTGAGCGGTGGCCAGGTTGCTCACTCGGGTCCTGCTCGGCGACACCTGCCTGAAGTTTCGGCACCAACACTCCCTTCGCGAATGCATCGGGAATGATCACAAGGCTCGTGGCGGTGCTGCGCTGCCCTTTGAATAGGGCTTCCTGCGTAACGGCATCGAGTGTGCCGGTGACAGGAAGGTCCCGCGCCTCCTGGAAACCGCGCAAGGCCATGGTGTAGGGCGGGCTCTGCGCTCCATCGATGACGCCCGGCGAAAAACCCATTCGGTCGAGGGCGACCTGAGCGCGCATCGGCAGGCTGTCGGCCGCTTCGGTCTCTCCGCCCCCGGGCGCGTCCGCGAATGTCAGGGTATCGGCCCTCCTCGACTGCCCCGGCCGCGGCTCTTCGGTTCGGCCACAGGATGCAAGCAGGATGAAGCAGGAGAGGCTGAGAGGGACAAGGCGTTTCAAGCATCCACCATGTTGTGTTCTGACACATGGGAAACGTCCCGCCCTCCCGAAGGATGCCCATGAAAAAAGGGCGGTCCCCGCAGGGCCGCCCTTTTCCCGGATCTCGTCAGCGCCGATCAGCCTTCGCTGATGGTCGCCTTGACGATCTTGCCCGGCTCGCGCGGCGGCTCACCCTTGGGCAGCGCGTCCACGTGGTCCATGCCTTCGACGACCTGGCCCCAGACGGTGTACTGCTTGTCGAGGAACGTCGCGTCGTCGAAGCAGATGAAGAACTGGCTGTTGGCCGAGTGCGGGTAGCTGGTGCGCGCCATCGAGCACACGCCGCGCACGTGGGGCTCGGCGTTGAATTCGGCCTGGAGGTCAGGCTTGCTGGAGCCACCCATGCCGGTGCCGTTGGGGCAGCCGCCCTGCGCCATGAAGCCGGGGATCACGCGGTGGAACTTGATGCCGTCGTAGAAGCCCTCGTTGGTCAGCTCCTTGATGCGTTCGACATGCCCGGGGGCGAGGTCGGGGCGCAGCTTGATCTTGACGTCGCCGCCACCGCCGTTGCCGGTGTCGAGCGTGAGGGTGAGGAATTCATCAGCCATTACCTGTCTCCTATAGCCGGCACCGGGGCGCCGGTCGGCTTGGGCCCCGATATAAGCCATGGCGCGCCAATGTCACGCCGCGACGCCCTGAACCGACACGTACCATCCTCCCGTTCGACGCGAATCAGCGCCACTTCGGCAGGCTGGTCAACACGGCCCGGGGAAACTCGTGCAGCGGCTTGCACCATCGGTTGCAATTGAGGAACAGCCGCGTAGACCGCCTTCATGAGCGAAGCGGATCTCAAGGACGAAGAGCAGGCCGGCGAGGAGGAATCCGCGCGCGCCGAAGCGGCGGAGTCGGAGAGCCTGGATGAGGACAACCGGCTCAAGCCGGAGTTCGTGCGCAGCGTCAAGGAAGCGCTCGATCAGGAAGACGCCGACCGTGTCTACGACCTTGTAGAACCGCTCCACCCCGCCGACATCGCCGATCTCTTCGAGCTGGTGGACGAGCGCGAGCGCCTCACACTCGCCCGCGCGATCCGCGATCTCATGGGTGTGGAAGTCATCGCCGAACTCAACGATTGGGTTCGCGAGCTTCTCGTCGAAGCGCTACCGGCCGATGTCATCGCCGACATCGCCGAACAGCTCGACACGGATGATGCCGTCGCGATGCTGGAAGACCTCGACGAGGAAGACCAGCAGGCCGTCCTCGCCGAGATGGAGCCCGAGGACCGGGCCGCGATCGAATCAGCGCTGGCTTATCCGGAGGAGTCCGCCGGCCGCCTGATGAGCCGCGACTTCGTGGCAGTGCACGAATCGATGACGGTCGGAGATCTCATCGATTTCCTGCGCGAACACCGCGAATTGCCGACCGAGTTCTGGGAGGTGTTCATCGTCGACCCGATGCACCGTCCCATCGGCACCTGCTCCCTGTCCTGGATCCTGCGCACCCCGCGCCATATCCCCCTCTACGACGTCATGGCCCGCGATCAGACCCTGATCCCGGCGGCGATGGACCAGGAAGAGGTGGCGCTGCGGTTCCAGAAGTACGCCCTGATCTCGGCTGCGGTGGTGGACGCATCGGGGCGGCTCATCGGCCAGATCACCGTCGATGACATCGTCCACATCATTCAGGAGGAAGCGGGGGAGGACGCACTGCTGCTGTCGGGCGCAGGCGATGGTGACATCAACGAGCCGATCCTGCTGACCGTCCGCGCCCGCCTCACATGGCTGGTCGTCAACCTGGCGACGGCGATGCTGGCGGCTTCCGTCGTCGGGCTGTTCCAAGGTGCCATCGCCCGGTTCGCCCTGCTCGCCGTCCTTATGCCGATCGTTTCAGGAATGGGCGGCAATGCCGGTACGCAGACCCTCGCGGTTGCCGTGCGCGCTATCGCCACAAACCAGCTCACCGAATCCAACACGGTGCGCATGATTTTGCGCGAACTGCGGATCGCGGTGGCCAACGGCACGGCGCTGGGCCTGCT
Source organism: Novosphingobium sp. HII-3 (assembly GCF_002916655.1). GTDB lineage: Bacteria > Pseudomonadota > Alphaproteobacteria > Sphingomonadales > Sphingomonadaceae > Novosphingobium > Novosphingobium panipatense. The sequence goes on along the minus strand of NZ_PPSM01000014.1, from coordinate 183,202 downwards.
CATCGGGGTGGGAACATGGCTGATCTTCGGGAACCCGCTGCTGGGTGCGGTCATCGCCTCCGCCATGGTCATAAACAACCTCATCGCGGGATTGATGGGCATCCTTGTGCCCGTCACGCTGGACCAGTTCAACGTCGATCCGGCCGTCTCCTCCGCCGTCTTCGTGACCACCGCCACCGACACGATGGGCTTCTTCTCCTTCCTCGGCCTGGCGGTGCTGACGGGTCTGGCCTGACCGCACTCCCGATCCTATCTAGCGGCCATGCCGCTCCACATGACCAAGATCGCGTTTTCCGCCGAAAGTCCCGCTTCCCTTCGCACCTGGTTGGAAAGCCATCCGGACGAAGCGCTGATGACCACGCGCTATCTTCCCAAGCGCCACGAAGAGATGATCGGCGGTTCGCTGTACTGGATCTTCGAGCACGCGCTGATCGGCCGCTCCCCCATCATCGGCTTCGAACAGAGGCCTGACGGCCGCTGGCACATCCGGCTGGAGCCCCGGCTGGTTCCTGTCGTCACCAAACCCAAGCGGGCGCATCAAGGCTGGCGCTATCTCACGGAGGAGGACGCCCCGCGCGACCTTGCGGAAGGCGAGACCGCCGGGGACGCGATGCCGCCCAAGCTCGCACGCGAACTGGCGCGGCTCGGGCTGGTCTGATCTGGCCGGATCAGGGTCTCCCCTGCGCAACCCACCAGCGAAGCAGGGCATGGGCCACGGCATGGCGCGGCGGGGCACCAAAAGCGCGGCCGACCTCTCCGTTTTCCACCGCTTCAAGCGCATCGATCACATCGTCGCGCGTGAACCAGCGGGCGTCCTCAAGCTCCGTCACATCGATGGTGATGGCCGGATCGTCCGCAAAGGCGTGGCACCCGATCATCAATGAGGACGGGAACGGCCAGGGCTGGCTGGCCACATAGGCCACGTCCCGGACCCTCACGCCGGCCTCCTCGAATACCTCGCGCGCAACCGCTTCCTCGATGGTTTCGCCCGGCTCCACGAAGCCGGCGAGGGCGGAGTAGCGCCCCGCCGGAAAGCGCGGCTGGCGACCCAGCAGCAGCTTCCCGTCGTATTCGACGGTCATGATCGTGACCGGATCGACCCGCGGGAAGTGCTCGGCCCCGCATCGGGTGCAGGTGCGCTGCCAGCCGCCCTTGGCAAGGACGGTGGGGTGGCCGCAGACCGCACAGAACCGGTGCCGCGAATGCCAACCGACCAGCGCCCGCGCTCCGCCATAGGCCGCCAGTTCGCCTGGATCGAGCACGTTCATGGCATTCCAGCTTGCCGGGCCAGCATGAGGGCTGCTCGCCGGATCAGGGGCCGGCACCTGCACAAAGCAGGCCGCATCCCCATCGAGCCCAAGGAACACCAGTTCCGCTCCGGGGCCGACATCGGCAAGGGTGCCCCAGGCAAGGCCGCCACTGGCCGTCATCACGGGGTCGAGCCCGTCAAGCTTCAGAAGCCGCGCACGTGGGCCCATCAGCCCCGCGATCGCTTCGGGATCGGCCCGCACGTGATCGGCGCGATCGATATGTGAACCTGCAAAGGCAATGGGGGTCGTCGGGGTACGAAGCACGTCAGCGTCTCTCCAGAAGCGCGACGATGTCGGCTCTCAGGGCCTTCTGGAATTCGGGCAGCAGGTCGAACGCGTTGGGCGGCATGAACTGCACGAACAGCTGTGATCGCAAACCGTGGATCATGTCGACCATGCCGACGGTCCCGGCCGCTCCCGACCAGCCGAAGACACCCGCTTCAGCCCCGCGACCGACGCGGCCACCGGCACCGAAGCCGCTTGGACCGCCAAAGGTCGCGGGCATCGACACGCCCTCGGGCAGCATGTTCGCTGTACCCACGGTCACCGCTTTTTCGCCAAGGACGCGCACGCCGTCGATGGTTCCGCGCTGCGCCAGCATGCGCAGGAATCGGTCGTAGTCGCGCGGGGTGCTGACCAGCCCCGCGCCGCCGAAGGGGAAAGCCGGCTTGTCGAGATAAATGGAGTTGCTGGCCTCGTCGATCGGCACGAGCACCTTGCCAGCGGCGCCATAGTTCGTCGTAAGGCGATGGGCTTCGGCAGCGGGCACCTGGAACCAGGTGCTCGTCATGCCCGCCGGCCTGAACAGCGTCTCGTCGAGGTACTGGTCGAAGGGCTTGCCCGCGACCACCTCGATCACCCGGCCCATGAGGTCGAGGCTCATCGAATAGATCCACTGCGTGCCCGGATCGGCGACGAGAGGAACCTCGGACAGGGCCTGGGCGAAGCGGTCCAACCCCACAACCGCGGCCTGGCTGAACAGGCTGGGCACGGCCATGCGGCTGACCTGCCCCGGGACGAGACCCTTGCTCTCCATCAGCGCCTTGATCGGACCTCGCTGGATGATGGTGTAGCCGAGCCCGGAGGTGTGCGTCAGCAGGTGGCGCATCGTGATCGGGCGGGGCGCCGGATGAAGCGCGGTGACGGAGCCGTCGTACGTGTCCTGCACCATCATGTGCCGGTAGGCCGGCAGAACCTCATGAAGGGGCTGATCCAGGCCCATCCGACCCTCGTCGATCAGTTGCATCGCCGCCATCGCGGTGACCGGCTTCGTCATGGAATAGATGCGAAACAGACTGTCGGGCGTGATCGCGTCGGCGTCGGTGAAGCCTTCCGCGCCGCGCGCGACGAACTCCGTCGTGCGCCCCGGCAGCCCCAGCGATGCCACCATGCCCGGAAACTTGCCCGGCCCCACCCAGCGCTCGACCACGGCGCGCACCCCGGCCAGCATGTCCGGCCTCTCCAGCGCGTCGGCAAGTCGCGGCAGGACGGCCACAAGGCCCGCACCGAAGCCGGCCTGAGCCGCCATTCGCAAGATCATGCGGCGGTCCACCGCTGCCTTCATGCGCTCGATCATGCGTCCTCCTTCTGACCCAGCGCCAACCGCGCCGCCTTCGCAAATACCGTAGGCAATCCCGCCTCGTCCAACCGCTCGAGGGGCCACCACTCGCCCTCGCTCATGGCCTGCACGCGCGTACCGCAATGAAGGGCCACCTCGAGTTCGAGGGCAAAGTGCGAGAACACGTGGCCGACCCTGCCAGCGGTCCGCCACACGCCCTCCAGCGGCTCCCCGCCACTTCCGTCCGCGCGCGCGTTCCAGCCGTCGTCCGGCAAGGCCCTCATGCCGCCCAGCATCCCGGTCGCGGGTCTTCGCACCAGCCATACCTCGGTTCCTGCCGCCCCGCAGTCGCGCTCGATCCAGAAAGCGCGTCCCTGCCGCACCGGCCTGCTCTTCTTCGGCGCCTTCACCGGATAGCGCCCGGGGTCTCCCATCGTTCGCGCAGCGCATCCGGTCGCAAGCGGGCACAGCAGGCAGCGCGGATTGCGGGGGGTACAGACGGTGGCGCCAAGATCCATCATGGCCTGCGCGAAGTCGCCGGACCGGCCATCAGGCGTGATGGCATCGGCTTTCTGCCGGATCAGCGGCCGCGCCGCCGGGATGGGCGTGTCGATGGCGAACAAGCGGCTGACAACGCGTTCCACATTGGCGTCCACAACGACGGCCCGCCGTCCGAAGGCGATCGCAGCCACGGCAGCGGCGGTATAAGCGCCAAGCCCGGGCAAGGCCCTCAGCCCCTCCTCCGTATCGGGGAAGCGTCCTCCACCGGCAGCCACTTCGCGCGCGCAGGCGAGGAGATTGCGGGCCCGGGCGTAGTACCCCAGCCCCGCCCAGGCTGCCATGACATCTTCGTCAGGAGCAGAGGCAAGGGCCGCCACGTCCGGCCAACGGGTTGTGAATGCGGCAAAGTAGTCCTTCACCGCGGCCACCGTGGTTTGCTGAAGCATCACCTCCGAAAGCCAGACGCGGTAAGGATCGGGGGCGGGCGTACCCGGTGGCGCACGCCAGGGAAGCGAGCGGGCATGGATGTCGTACCAGTCAAGCAGCAGCGTTGCGATTGCAGTATCCGAACTGGCGTCCATGCCGTTGCTATGGCATTGGATCGCCGGCAATGGAACGGAATAGCGGCAAACAACCGAATGAATTGAAAGCGCGCAAGCCGCGGCTGAAACCGTTCGAGCGCGCTCGCGGCGGGCCGGCGCGGCAGATCGCCGACCTCATGCCCGAAGTGGGCCGCACCGCGTTTCGCCGCTTCGGCTTCGTGCAATCCAGCGTGGTGTCCCGCTGGCCCGAGATCGTCGGCACGCGCCACGCCCGGGTCTGCGCTCCGGAATCGATCCGCTTCCCGCCCGGCGAGAAGAGCGACGGCATCCTTCAGCTCGTGGTGGTCCCCGCGCATGCGCCCGTGATCCAGCACGTGATCCCGGAAATCGTGGAGCGGGTGAACCGCTTCTTCGGCTACAATGCCGTCGCCCGCGTGAAGCTCCGGCAAGGCGAGGTTAAGACCCCGTCCGGCATGGGGCCGGGTGCTCGGCCCCGCCCTTCGGCCCCGCCGTCGCTCAAGCCGGTGCCCTTTGAACTGGGCAAATCGCTTCGCGACATCGGCGACCCGGAGCTTCGGGCCGTGCTCGAATCGCTGGCCCGCAGCATGACCGCCAGAGAGAACCAGGAAGACCAGTGATGAAGAAGATCGCGTTTCGTCTGGCAGCCATCACAGCCTGCGCCGTCCTGAGCATGGCTGCAGCCCCGAAGAGCACAGCTCCGGCAAAGTCCCCTTCCGGCGGCAGCTGGGCGCGCACCACGGCAATGACGGCGGACGGCAGCCACCGGCTCGGCAACCCCGAAGCGCCGATCAAGCTGGTGGAGTTCGTCAGCTATACGTGCCCCCATTGCGCCCACTTCCACAAGGAGGCGGACCCGGTCCTGCGCATGACCATGGTGCCCAAGGGCCAGATCTCCGTTACTGTCACGAACTTCGTGCGCAATCCCGTAGACCTCACCGTTGCGATGCTGACGAACTGCGGTGATCCTGCCCGGTTCTTCGTGCGCCACAGCGCCTTCTTCGCGTCACAGGACAAGTGGCTCGCCAAGGCCCAGGCCACCACCCGCGAACAGCAGCAGCGCTGGTACCAGGGTGACTTTGCGGCACGGATGCGCGCGATCGCCGGGGACCTGGGCTTCTATGATCAGACCAGCGCCTGGGGCCTCACCCGCGCTCAGACCGACCAGTGCCTGACGGACAAGGTGATGCTGGAGCGGATCAAGAAGCAGCAGGCCGAAGTTCAGGCGCTGGGGCTGGAAGGCACGCCGAGCTTCACGCTTAACGGGCAGCTTCTTGACGGCCACGACTGGCAGACGGTGTCCAAGGCAATCGTCGATAAGCAGGCCGAGCTGCGCGCCGGGAACATCTGATCGTCCTTGCGGCTGTGGAAGACCCGGCCCAAACCGCCTGTTCCACGCTTCGTTTTCCAGCCCCTATGGGCTAGCCCCGCGTCACGTCCATGCAAAGGATTCGCCTGCCGATGACCCGCACCCGCTTCCGCTCCATCACGCTTGGCCTGCTTGTCGCGCCCCTGGCCCTCGGCCTTGCCGCCTGCGGCAAGAGCGACGAAGCGGCCGCCCCCACCTCCGGGGAGCCGGTCGCCAGGGTTGACGCTCCGGCCGGCAAGTCCTGGACCGATGTGGTCGAAAAGACAGCCGAGGGCGGCTATCGCGTCGGCAACCCGCAGGCGCCGATCAAGCTGATCGAATTCGCAGCCCTCAGCTGCTCGCACTGCGCCGAGTTCTCCAAGGAAAGCGCAGAACCCCTGCGCCAGACGTACATCTCCAGCGGCCGCGTCAGCTACGAGCTGCGCTACTTCATGCTGAATGCCCTGGATATCCCGGCATCCCTGCTCACGACCTGCGGCGCGACCGAAGCCGTCATTCCCCTGAGCGAGCAGTTCTGGGCCTGGCAGCCCAAGCTGTTCGAGAACATGCAGGCGGCCAGCAAGGAGCGCCTGGCGCAGCTGGATGCCCTGCCCAAGGACCAGCAGCTCGGCGCCATTGCCGATGTGGCGGGCATGACGGAATTCTTCGCCTCACGCGGGATCGCCCGCGACCAGGCCGCAGCCTGTCTCGCGGACACCGCCAAGGCGAAGGCTTTCGCGGATCAGACGCAGAAGGCCAGCGAGCAGTACAACGTCACCGGCACCCCCACCTTCGTCATCAATGGCAGCAATGTCGGTTCACTGAGCTGGAAGGAGCTTGAAGCCAAGCTCCAGCAGGCCGGCGCCCGCTAAGCCCAGGAATCCGACTGACTTCGATGCGTATTCACCGGCTGAAGCTGAGCGGCTTCAAGAGTTTCGTCGAACCCGCTGAACTGCGCATCGAACCGGGGCTGACGGGCATCGTCGGCCCCAACGGCTGCGGCAAGTCGAACCTCCTGGAAGCCATCCGCTGGGTGATGGGCGAAAGCTCGCCCAAGTCCATGCGCGGCGGCGGCATGGAGGATGTGATCTTCGCCGGCACGGCCCACCGCCCGCCCCGCGCCTTTGCCGAGGTGGTTCTGAAGGCCGACACGGTCGCAAGGGGCGACACGACGCGGGAAGAACTCGAGGTCGTTCGCCGCATCGAACGCGGCGCTGGAAGCGCGTACCGCATCAACGGCCGGGACGTGCGCGCCAAGGATGTCGCGCTCATCTTTGCCGACGCCGCCACCGGTGCGCACAGCCCGGCGCTCGTCAGCCAGGGCCGGATCGCTGCCGTGATCGCCGCCAAGCCGGCAGAGCGGCGGGCCATGCTCGAAGAAGCTGCCGGCATCGCCGGGCTTCATGTCCGCCGCAAGGACGCCGAGCAGCGCCTGCGGGCAACCGAAGCCAACCTGGCCCGGCTGGACGACATCATGGCCGGTCTGGACAAGCAGGTCGGCGCTCTCAGAAGGCAGGCCAAGGCAGCCGATCGCTACAAGGCGCTGACGGACCAGATCCGGCTGGCCGAAGCCCGCCTCCTGTTCGCGCGCTGGCGGGACGCCGCGGAAGCGGCAGACGCCGCCCGCAAGGATGCCGAGGCCGCCGAGACCCGGGTCGCCGCAACGCAGGCGCTGGCCGCCAAGGCGCAGGCACAGCAGGCGCAGGCAGCCAAGGCTCTGGCCGCCGCGCGTGACGAACTTACTGACCGCCGGGACGACGCCAACGCGCAGGGCCATCGCCTCGCGACGCTCACCAGCCAGCTCGAAGCGGCCGAACAGCGGATCGCGGATCTTGAACGCCAGCGCGTGCGTCTGGAAGAAGACCGCCGCGACGCGGATCGCCTGACGCGTGATGCGGCAGAAGCATTGGCCCGGCTGGAGCGCGAGCTTGCCCAGGGTGAGAAGCAGCTTGCCACCGACGAAGCGCTGCGCCCGCGCCTGGCTAACGCTGTCGAAGGGGCGGAGCAGGCCTCTCGCGCGGCGGAGCTCGACTTGGCGCAGGCGACAGCGAAGCAGGCCGGCGTGGAGGCGGAGTGGCGCATCGCCGAATCGGAACTGACCCAGGCTCGTAACCGGCAGGCCCGGGTCGCTCAGGACGCAGCGCGGATAGAGGCGCAGATGGCCGCGCTTGTTGATCCGGCCGAACTGGCGGCTGCCATCGCCGCGGCCCGTGGCCGCGCGGAAGCCGCCACCCTGCAGCTTGCCGAAGCCCGGGAGGGGCTGGAGGAACTGCAGGCGCGCAAGGCCGCTCTTCAGGCTGATCGCGACGCGGCGGCATCGGCCCTCTCTGGCGCCAGGGCCGATCTTACCGGCATCGAGCGGGAACACGCTGCTCTGCTGCGCGACCGGGACGCGCGCGCGAAGAGCGCGAAAGCCGCGCACGGTCTACCCGCCGCAATCGACGCGGTGCGAGCGGCGCCGGGCTACGAGCGTGCCGTCGCGGCCGTGCTGGGGCGCGATGCCAGGGCGCCGCTCGGCAGCGTGCCCGGAGCAGACGGCCGCTTCTGGACAGGGGCCGACGCGCCGCCGCGCGTGCCTGACGCCCTTGATGCTCATGTCATCGATTGTCCCCCGGCCTTGGCCGCGCGCATGGCTCTGGTCCACGTGGCGGATGAGGATGACGGCCGCACGCTTCAGCCGGGGGAATGGCTGGTGACGCGCGCCGGTGTACTGCGCCGCTGGGACGGTTTCATCGCGCGCGGCGAAGGCGCGGCCGAGGCTGCGCGGCTCGAGGCGGAAAACCGCTTCGCCGACCTCGACGCGAGGCTGCCGCCCCTGCGCGAGGCCGTGGCCGATGCCGAAGCGAGGCAGGCGGGCGTGCAGCAGGAACTGGCGGAGACCGCCGCCCGAGTCGTTGCGGCAGAACGTGCGATCGCCGCCTCTGCCGATGCGGAGCGCGGCGCGCTGCGCGAGGTCGACCGGGCTGAGGACGCGCGGTCACGCCAGCAGGCTCGCCGGGCCGAGCTGGACAGGACGCTTGCGGACATGGCCGAGCAGCGAGCCAACGTGGAGGCTGATTTCGCCGTGGCCGAGGCGAAGCGCGCGGCTCTGCCGGACCCCGAAGCGGGCCGCGACGCGCTCAAAGCCGCACAGGAGCGGAATGGGGAGGCGCGCTCTGCGCTCCAGCACGCCATGGCGGCTCTGGCCAGTCACGACCAGGCGCTTGCCGTCGGGCAGGAGCGCACGGCGTCACAGCGCGGCGATATCCGGGGCTGGCAAGCGCGCTCCGGGGACGCCGCCAACCGCCTCGCTCAGATGGCGGGCCGGCTTGAGGAGATCGAAGCCGAACGCGCGATCATGGCAGCAAAGCCGAAGGCGTTGCTGGAGCAGATCGAACAGGGTGAAGCGATCCGGCTGCGCCTGGCGGAAGAACTCGCGAAGGCCGAAGCGGCGGTCAGTGCCGCCACCGAACAGGCGGGCAAGGCGGATGCCGCTCTCGCAGCCTCGCAGGAGACGCTGGCCGCCGCCCGTGAAGGCCGCGCCGGCGCGCTGGCACGGGCCGAGCATGAGGACGGACGGCGCTCGGAGCTGAACCGCCTTTCGGGCGAACGCTTCCAGTGCCCGCCGCCGCTTCTGGCCGGAAAGTTTCCCTTCAGCCCGGCGGACGTCGGCACGGCGGAAGCCGAAGGCGCGGGCATGGACCGGCTCGTCGCGGACCGGGAGCGGATCGGCCCCGTCAATCTCGTTGCGGCTGACGAACTCGCTCAGGCGGAGGCGCAGCTTGGCCTCAGCGTCAGCGAAAAAGCGGAGCTGACGGAAGCCGTGAACCGGCTGCGCGGCTCGATCGGCAACCTCAACCGGGAGGGCCGGGAACGGCTGCGCGCCGCCTTCGAAGCGGTGGATGGGCACTTCCGCCGCCTGTTCACGCAGCTGTTCCAGGGTGGGCAGGCCCATCTCGCGCTCGTCGATTCGGATGATCCGCTGGAGGCAGGGCTGGAAATCTACGCTCAGCCGCCCGGCAAGCGGCTGCAGTCGCTGACGCTGCTCTCCGGAGGCGAGCAGGCGCTGACGGCGATCGCGCTGATCTTCGGCCTTTTCCTCACCAATCCGGCCCCGCTGTGCGTGCTGGACGAGGTGGACGCACCGCTTGATGACGCCAACATCGAGCGGTTCTGCGATCTGCTGGAGGCGATGACGCGCGAAACCGATACGCGCTATCTCGTCGTCACGCACAACGCTGTGACGATGAGCCGGATGCATCGCCTGTTCGGCGTCACGATGGTCGAAAAGGGAATATCGCGGCTGGTCAGCGTCGATCTGGGCGGCGCGGAAGAGTTGCTTGCCGCCGCGCAGTGAGGCTGTTCGCAGGACGCGCCCGCTTGCGCCGGCGCTGCGTCAGACGATGCCGGCGTTGCCCACCACCCAGCACGCCAGTGCCATGACCAGGCCGGCATCGCGGTTGGAACGGAAACGTGCGAGCGCGTTGTCGCCATCGGCAGGATCAAGCGTGACGACCTGGAAGCCCAGATGCGCCCCCATGGGCACGAGGGCCAGCAGCGCGACCCAGTCCGGCCGGGTCAGCCAGAATGCCAGCGCCCACAGCGCCAGCGCGCCGGTGTAGAAGCCCGCGACACCTCCACGTACCCGTGTGCCGAGACGGCGGGCGGAAGAGCGGATGCCGACGATGGCGTCGTCCTCGATGTCCTGGATCGCGTAGATCGTGTCGTAACCGATGCACCACAGGATCGAACCGAGGTACAAGGCACCCATTGCGAGAAGACCGTCGCTGCGGATCTCGATCCATCCCACAAGCACCCCCCAGGTGAACACCATTCCGAGCCACGCCTGCGGCCACCAGGTGATCCGCTTCATGAAAGGATAGCCTGCGACAAGGGCGAGGCTCGCCAAGGCGACGAGTTGCGCTTCCAGCCGCAGTTGCAGAAGCACGACAAGGCCGATGAGGCAGAGCAGCACCAGCCATGTCCAGGCGGCGGGCTTGCTGACCCGGCCACTTGCCACCGGCCGCTTGGCGGTTCGCGCCACACGCCGGTCGAGATCGGCATCGACGATGTCGTTGAAGACGCAGCCCGCCCCGCGCATCACGATGGAACCGAGCAGGAGCCAGCCAAGAAGCATGAATTCCTGTTCGCCGCCCGCGAGCAGCACGCTCCAGGCGCAGGGCCAGAACAGCAGCCACCACCCGATCGGGCGGTCGAACCGCGCCAGCATGGCGAAGTCGCGAAACGGCTGGGGCAGTAACGAGACCAAGCCGCGGTGCTGACTGTCTGGAACGAGCGCAGGTTCGATCATTATACGATGAATAGTGCAAAGCGAACGCCGTGTCATGCGCGAACGTGACTGGTGAACGTAGAGGCCCCGGCGTTGCATCGCCGCGTGCATGCCGCAAGAAGGGTTTTCCGAAGCTCCGCATCCTTGAGGAACACCGTCCATCATGCCCGCTACACCCGCATGGCCACCCCGTTCGGCTCCCCGCCTCTTCGTGCCCGGCCCTCTTACGGAGGGAGAGCAGATCACGATCGAAGGACAGCAGGCACACTATCTGGGCAGGGTGATGCGGGTAAGCGCTGGCGACGCAGTGATCGCCTGCGACAACCGAACCGGCGAATGGGCCTGCGAAGTCGTGTCGGCGGGTAAGCGCGACGTCCTGCTCGATGTTCGCAAGTTGCTGCGTGCCCGCGAAGACGTGCCGGACTTCGTGCTGTGCGCCGCCCTGCTCAAGAAGCCGAACTACGACCTCGTGCTGGAGAAGGCCACCGAGCTGGGAGTCTCCGCCGTGCAGCCGCTGATTACCCGCCGATGCGTGGCGGACAAGCTCAATCCGGAACGCGCCCTCGCCATCGTGATCGAAGCCGCCGAGCAATGCGCACGGACAGCACTGCCCCGCGTGGAGTCCGTCGTCCGCCTTGAAGCCATGCTGCGCGACTGGTCCGATACGCGTACGCTGTTCTTCGCCGATGAGCAGGGCGGAGCACCCGCAGCCGCCACCTTCGCGGCAAACCCGGGGCCGGCCGCGCTTCTGGTAGGACCGGAAGGCGGCTTCGACGAGGACGAACGCGCGCTCATCCATGCCCTCCCGCAGGCGCGCGCCATCACCCTTGGGCCCCGCATCCTGAGAGCCGAAACCGCCTGCATATCCGCCACCGCCTTGTGGATGGCCACGGCCGGAGACTGGGCTGTCGACGCTTTCTGAACCGCGCGGAACAAAAAACAGTGGCGCAGCCTCGCGCGCGGCTCTAATTCCGCGGCCATGAGCACCCGTGAGGTTTCGGATCGTGAAGATCCGACGATCGAAAGCCTGGATCAACTTGCCGCGCCGATGGCTGCGGGTGAAAAGCCGCGCGAGGCTTGGCGCATCGGCACCGAACACGAAAAGTTCGTGTACGACACCGCCGATCATCACGCTCCGTCCTACGGTGAACAGGGCGGCATCCGCGATCTCCTCATGAACCTGACTGAGTTCGGCTGGGAACCCATCGTCGAAGGCGGGAACGTCATCGCGATGAAGGGATCGGACGGCACGGTCAGCCTGGAGCCCGCCGGCCAGCTCGAGCTCTCGGGTGCCCCGCTGGAGGATCTTCACCAGACCTGCGCCGAAACGGGGCGTCATCTGGCCCAGGTGAAGAAGATCGGGGAGCGGATCGGAAAGGCCTACCTCGGCCTCGGCATGTGGCCGGACAAGACCCGCGAAGAGCTGCCGATCATGCCGAAGGGCCGCTATGACATCATGCTGCGGCACATGCCGCGCGTGGGGTCGATGGGCCTCGACATGATGCTGCGCACCTGCACGATTCAGGTGAACCTCGATTATTCGAGCGAAGCGGACATGGTACAGAAGTTCCGCACCTCGCTGGCGCTGCAGCCCCTGGCGACCGCGCTGTTCGCGAACTCGCCGTTCACCGAGGGGAAGCCCAACGGCTTCCTTTCGTATCGCAGCCACATCTGGTCGGACACCGATCCGGCGCGCACCGGCATGCTGCCCTTCGTCTTCGAAGACGGCTTCGGTTACCAGCGCTATGTCGAATACATGCTGGACGTGCCGATGTACTTCGTCTTCCGCGAGGGCAGGTATATCGATGCGGCCGGCCTGTCGTTCCGGGACTTCCTCAGGGGTGAACTGTCGGTCCTGCCCGGCGAGAAGCCGCGCCTGTCGGACTGGCAGGACCATCTTTCCACCGCATTCCCCGAGGTTCGCCTAAAGTCGTTCCTGGAAATGCGGGGAGCCGACGGTGGCCCGTGGAGCCGCATCTGCGCCCTTCCCGCCTTCTGGGTCGGCCTGCTCTACGATCAGGGCGCACTCGACGCGGCGTGGGACCTGGTGAAGGGCTGGGACATGGAGGGGCGCGAGGCGCTCCGCTCCGCCGCGCCGCGCCTTGGCCTCGATGCTCCGCTGCCGGGCGGCGGCACCCTGCGCGACATCGCCGGCGAAGTCGTCGGCATCGCCCGCTCCGGCCTGGCCGCGCGGGCACGGCTGAACGCTGCCGGCGAGAACGAGACCGGATATCTGGACCCGCTTGCCGAGATCGTCGCCAGCGGCAAGGTGCCAGCCCAGCGGCTTCTCGATCTCTACAACGGCGAATGGGCCGGCGACTTGTCCCGCATCTACGCGCTCAAATCCTTCTGAGCGAATCCGCCGCGCCCACGTCGGCCGTCACTCTCCTCACTCTGCGGGTTGCATTTGCGGCCCGCGGGGCAGCAGGAGGCGGCTACAGCTCTCAGCGCGCGGGTGATGGATGTATTTTCGCTCATCCAGGCGTGGTACTCGCGGTACTTGGAATCTTCGGCCAGAAGGTGTGCCTCTTCCGTCCGGGCGCGCCAGTAATAAATGCCGCTGACGACGGACAGCATGACCGTGTTTCGCACCGCGTCCGTAACCGACCCGTTAGTGACCAGAAACGGAACGGCGGAGGCCCACCAGAACAGGTTCTTGGAAAGGTAGGCGGGGTGGCGCGTGAAGCGGTACGGACCGTTCGTGAGCACGCCTCGATAGGTGAGGTTGGAAAAACGAAGGCCGAAAGCAAAGGTGGCCCAGGCGTACGCGGCAGTCAGCAAGACCAAGAGCGCCGCCCATGCCCACAACAGACCGTCGTAGGCAGCGGCCCAGTGTGCCCAGCCGCCGGTATTGACCTCGTAGCCGAGAACGTCCGCTCGCCCCATCGTGCCCCAGACGAACGGCGGATAGCATATAAGGGCAGCAACCCAGCCCGCCAGCAACGGATTGCCGCTGCGGATGTGCGCGTCGAGCGGCCGGAAGGTGAAGAGGTATCCCACCGTGCCGATCTGCACGTCGACCAGGAAAAGCCCCTCGATCAGGAGAGAAGCGAGCTCGACCGGCTGGTTCAGGACAGCGCTGAAATCCGCCTCGACGATACGCGCGAATCCTCCTGGCAGGATCGAGATCATGAAGGCGCCGAAGAACCCCTTGATCGCCCATGCTCGCCAGTGCCTGCGCACCTCCACCACGTCCCAGGCTTCCCGGCCGATCAGCATCGCTCCGAAATGCCACGCCGAGTCGCGCGGGTTCACGAGAACACGGTCGATCCACAGGACGTAGGGAATGGAAAGCACGACGAGAGGTATGGCAGCGGAACCGATGACCTGCATGGCGAAGAGGTACTGTCCGTCCCAATACCAGCGGCACACCCAGTAGAAGCCCCCGATCAGTGCCCAGGTCGCCCAGAGGGAGACGATCTTAGTTATTGATGTGTCCAGCGTCTCCGCAAATGCCCGCCGCGCAGTCCAGTCGATACCCGTGGAGGGACGCAGGTGAACCTTGTCCACGCACAGGGACCACAGCGTCATGGCCGCACCGGTGAAGAACAGAGTTGCCACCGATGCATAAGGGCCACTCAGCGGCGCCTGTGGCCCGGGCAGTGACAGCCCCTCTGCGATCGGAGCCCAGTTGCGGCACAGCACGATCCAGAAGGCCAGTGCGGCCAGCCCCGCAAGGCCGACGCCGGCAGAAACATCGCTGGCGGGCCGCGCACCGGTTTTTCTAAAGGCTGTGCTCATGAGAGCGGCCCTACCCGCGATAGGTTAAGGCACCGCAAACCCTCCTCACCGCAGGCGATGAGGAGGCACGCGGCATCAACGATACGCCGTGATCCGGCCGGAGTCGTCGAGGATGTAGAGCGTCTGGTTCGCGACGACCGGAGCCAGCGATACCGCCTCATCCAGTTCAGTGAAGGGCGTCATCGCGCCGCTGGTGGGATCCACGGTCGCCACCAGGCCCTCCGAGTTCGCGATCCACAGCTTGTTGCCCGCCATTACGGGACCGACCCAGAAGATCGGACCCTTGCGCTTCTTGGCGTTCTTGTACCGATCGAGCTCGGTCAACCAGCGCACCTTCCCGGTGGAACGGGCAATGGCGAGGATTTCGGCATGATCGTCCAGCGTGAAGACCCAGTCCCCCACCACCGCCGGTGTCGAGATCCCTGCGAGGTTGAGTTCCCAGATCCGCTGGCCGGTGACGAGTTCGTACGCCGCCATGCGTCCGCCCTGTCCCAGCGCGTAAACGCGACCGGCATCGATGATCGGGTCAGCGTCGACATCGGTGAGGCTGCCCACTTCCGTCGAGATCGAGGTGCGCGACAAGGCGTCGGACCAGACCTGACGGCCGTTCTCATAACGATAAGCCACGAGCTCGCCCGATGAGAAGCCCGCGATCACCGTGCCCTGCCCCAGCGCCGGAGAGGCGACGCCGAACACGCCGGACTGCGTCAGCGAAGCGGACTCCTGCCATACGGTCGCTCCATCGCCCGCATTGAGGGCGATGATCTGGTTGTCCTGCGTCATCACGAAGACCTGGTTGAACCCGATCGTCGGTGCACCGCGCAGTGGCCCGCCCGGCTTTTTGCTCCAGATCTGGCTACCGTCCGCCGCGTTCAAGGCCGCAACTTCGCCCAGCCCCGTCGTGACGTAGACACGATCGCCGTCGAAGCTGACGCCGCCGCCAAAGACGGAATTGGCGTTGTTGCCGCTGACGGAAACGCTCTTCGTCCAAATCTTTGCGCCGCTCTGCGCGTCGAAAGCGTGAACGGTGCCTTCGGTATCGATGACGAAAAGCTTGCCGCCCCCGACGACCGGTGCAGCCGCGAGGCGCGCCCGGTTCGACGATCCGGCGATCTGCACGGACCAGGTCTTCGTCGGGTTGTCGGCAAGGGCGAGGTGGCCATAGGCCTTGCTGGCGGTGTTGCCTCCCTGCGCCCACGTGGGGTTCACCTGCGCGGGCGGCAGGATGACGGACACGGCGCCGAGCGTCGGATCGACCTTGGCGCCACTCTCGATCCGGGACAGGATCGGCACGCGCTCTCCCACGGTCGGCGTCTTGGCCGGGCCCTTGCCACCGCCGAAGACCTTGCAGCCGGAAAGACCCGCGACCAGCGCGAGGGCGATCAGCGGCATGACCTTGCGCGCACGGGGCCGCGAAGTCGTGTTGCGTGCTGCGTTCATGCGAATGTCCTCACGTGCCATATCTTATCTTCAGTTCCCGGCTTCCGCGCGCTTGACGATTTTGGCCGCCGCAGTGTCCAGAGGCTCACCCTGCTCATTCACCTGATCTTCCACTGCGTCCACGCCCAGCGTGGCCGCGAGCTGGCGCGCGCGGCTGCGCAGGCCGTTGTCGACCGCTTCGTCCTTGGCGATGGCGGAGAAAAGCGGACCCGCCTGGCTGTCCTTGCCCTGCTTGAGGTATGCCATGCCGACCAGTTCAGCGGCGGGACCGAACCAGGGGTTCCCGGGAGCGGCCATGGGCTTCAACCGGCTGACGACATCGTCCGGCTTCATCGCGTCGAAATCGGCGGCCACCTGTCGCACCGTCGCAAGGTCGCGCAGCGGTTGCGGCGCCTTTTCGTCGGCTGCGACCTCACGGTAGATCTTCAGCGCATCCGCCTTGCGGTCCTGCTGCAAGGCGATCCCGGCAAGCATCAGCCGCGACGAGACGACCGTCGCGTCCGAGCCGCTGGCCGAAGCGATCGGGGACAGTTTCGCCTTGGCCGCGTCAAGATTGTTCGCCTGAAGGGCATCCATCGCCTGAACATAGGCCTCGGACCGCTGCTCACGCTCCTGAGTCTGGCGGTGGCTCCAGTAGATCCAGCCGCCGAAGGCCAGGAGCGCGATAAGGATGAGCGCCAGCAGCGGCTTCCCGTAGCGGCTCATGAAGCTTTCGAGCTGGTCCTGACGCACGGCGTCATCGACTTCGCGCAGGAAAACGTCCTGCTGGGCCGCATTGCGAGCGGCGCCCGCAGGGTTGGTGGCGGAAGTTGTGTCGGGAGGCAGGGCCAAGATCGGGCGCTTTCTGCGGAAAATCGGGAAGGTTGCGGGCTGTTTAGCGAATGGGTGGTGCTTTTCAACGGGGATGTCGGTGCCCGGCTCCCGGTGAAGCAGCCCTGAATAGACTCTTTGTCAGGGAAAACGCTCCCGGCCCAGCGCGGCGGCGTAGGTTTGCACATAGGCACGGACCATTGCGTCCTCGTCGTAAAGCGCCCGGGCGCGCTCACGGTTTGCCTCGCCGATCGCCGTGCGCAGGGGCTCGTCCGACGCCAGCAAGGCCATGGCCCCGGCCAGAGCCGCTTCATCCCCGGGGGGTGTGATCGCCTGCTGATTCTCAGCCGCCACCATGTCCGCCACGTCGCCGACGGCAGGCGAAGCGACGGCGATTCCCGATGCCATCGCCTCCACGACGGAGATCGGAAACTGCTCACTGTCGGAGGACAAGGCGAAAAGATCGAACAGCCCGACCGTCAGCGACGGGTTCGGCACGAATCCGGGAAGGTGTACGCGGTCAGCCACCCCGGATGATGCCGCCTGTGCCAGGATCGTCTCGCGCTCCGGCCCCTCTCCGAGAATCACCAGATGCCATTCGGGCGGAAGGCCGGCGAAAGCCCGCACCAGCCGGGGGAGATTCTTGACGGCCCGCAATCCGGCCAGCGTCCCCACCCACTTCTGCCCCGGCGCTTTCGTCAGCCCTGCGACCATGCCCTCCACAGGCGCCCTGGCGTAGACCCCGGTCGGGATGCCATTGGTGATCAGCCGCACCCGTTCGCGCGGCTGCGCCCACCGCTCCAAGGCCACCGCTTCCAACCGCCGGGAGGGCACCACCAGCGCGCGGGCACCGCCAAGCGCCACGCGGCGAAAGAGATTGCGGCCGGGCTTGAGGCGCCGGGCTTCGTCCTCGTTGAAGCCGTCTTCATGGTGCACCAGCGGCGGCAGCCCGAGCACGCCTGCCCATATGCGGTGCGCCAGCACCCCATCCATTGCGCCCCAGTTGTAGCTGAGAACGAGATCGAACCCCTTCATGGCACGGGCGAGGCGCAGGAGACGCCGAGGCGTCGGACGGCCCTGGAGGCTCGGGAAATCGGCCGGGAACGCGACGTCAAGATCGCGATCCAGGGCCTGCCTTGCCCCGAAGGCGCCGGGCTGGGCGGAAACAACCGTGTGTTCGACCGCTTGACCGAACAGGTTCATCAGGCGAACGGCGCGTAGTTCCTTGCCGCCCGCCGCGAAGCTCGAATGAAGATGGAGGACGCGCAACGCCTCAGACCGCGCGGTCCAGCAGCCGCATTATGGCAACCACCGATTCCGGCTCGTCGAGCGTGGGAGCATGGCCGATGCCTTCGAGCGTCAGCGCTTCGGCTCCCGGGGCGCGGCTCAGCATCTTCGCCAGCGTCTCTGCGGAAAGGAGGTCGGACAGGGCGCCACGTACGACAAGGACCGGCACCCGCGCAAGCGCATCCCAGGCCTCCCACAGGTCGGGCTGCGCCTCGACGTCAAGGGCGATGATGGGCTCCGCAACCTTCATGTCGTAATCGAAGACGATGCGGCCGCTGCCGCTCACCGTCATCAGGCGCTTCGCGATGCCGATCCAGAAGTCGAGCGGCTGGTTGGGGTGCGCGCGTCCCTGAATGTCCTCCAGCCCCCGCGCGGCATGGACCCACGTCGGCCAGCTACGTCCCTGCCCCACATAGTCCTTGATCCGCCCCAGACCGGTCGGCTCGAGCGAAGGACCGACGTCGTTTATGACGGCGCCGGCGATCCGGCCGGGCAGCATGGTCGCCAGGCTCATCGCCACGAGGCCGCCGAGCGAAGTGCCGATCACCACGAACCGATCCAGCTTCTCCTGCTCGATCAGGGCGAGGACGTCCTCGGCGTACTGGGCGGGATTGTACGTGCCCGAATCCTTGGCGTACTCGCTGTCGCCGCGACCGCGCAGGTCCGGGCAGATCACCCGCCGCCCGGCCGCAAGACGCGGCGCCAGTACGTCGAAGTCGCGAGCGTTCCTGGTCAGGCCATGGAGGCACAGAACGGGCAGGCGGCTGCCTTCGCCCCCGGGCCCCGGGTAATCTCGAAAGTGCAGTGTTAGACCGTCGCGGCTAGACCAGAAGCGATCTTCGAAAACCTTCATGCCGGGGCGGCAACCTCTTCGTTGGCAAAGACAAGTATCCGGCCGTCAGCAAAGCCGTTGGACGGCCACTATCGCGGCATGCCCTTCGATCCGCAACCCATCCTGCCCCGAAAGGCGCAGCACACCGCTCTGCCATCAGCGGAGCGCCCAGCCCTGAACGCGCGCATGGATTCGAGATGGTGGAGCCGGCCCGATTCACCCCATGTTAGGAGCGTGGTAGGAATAGCTGTGCCATGCAGGTGAAATGTTGAACCCGATCGGCTAACGAGCGTTAGCCCCCGCAAGATGCTGAAGAAACGCTGAGGGCGGGCAGTCGCACCAGGAAAACGGATTCGTGAGCGGACAACTCCACAGGGCAACAGGCCGATTCGAAGCCACGGCGGAGATCGTCTCCTACGAACCGGCAACGGGCGCGGAGATCTGGCGTGGCGCTGTCGCCGATGTTGACGAGACGGTCGCGCGCGCCCGGCGCGCCTGGCCGACATGGGCCGCACAGCCATTGTCGACCAGGATGGAACTGTTGCGCCGCTTCGCCAACGAAGTGCGCAAGGACGCCGAGGCGCTCGCCACGTGCATCGCCCGCGAAGTGGGCAAGCCGATGTGGGAAGCCCGGTCCGAAGTCGACGCCGTCGTCGCGAAGGTGGAAGTCTCGATCCGCGCCTATGCGGAACGGACGGCCCAGCGCCGGCTCGATTCCGCCCTGCAGGGCGTGATGGCCGTGCGCCACAAGCCGCATGGCGTGATGGTCGTGCTGAGCCCGTTCAATTACCCCGCACACCTTGCCAACACCCATATCGTCCCGGCCCTGATCGCCGGCAACGCCGTCATCTTCAAGCCCAGCGAGCGCGCTCCTGCCACAGGCGAGATGCTGACGCGATGCTTCCACCGCGCAGGCATACCGGCCGCAGCCATACAGTTCGCGCCGGGCGGACCGGCTGAGGGCGAGGCGCTCGTCGGCCATGACGGGGTGGATGGCGTCCTCTTCACAGGCTCTGCAGCCAACGGGATCGCCATCAACCGCCGCCTCGCCGCACGCCCCGACCGGCTGGTTGCGCTCGAGATGGGCGGAAACAATCCGATGGTGGTCTGGGATACTCCGAAGCTGACCGACGCGGCCGCGATCGTCGTGCAGTCCGCCTTCGCTACGGCCGGCCAGCGCTGCACGGCCGCCCGGCGGCTGATCGTTCGGGACACAGTGTACGACGCGCTCATCGGCGAAGTGAAAACCCTAGCCGATCGCCTCATCTGCGGAGGACCTTTCGACGAACCGGCGCCGTTCATGGGGCCCGTCATCGACAATGCGGCCGCCGACGGACTGACGGAGCGGTTTCTTCACCTGCTCAGTCACGGCGGTAAGCCGATCAAGCACCTCGTGCGCTATCATGATGGCCTTCCTTTCCTCAGCCCCGCGATCATCGACGTGACCGGGATGGAGGAACGGCCGGACGGGGAGATCTTCGGCCCCGTCCTGCAGGTCGTGCGCGTGTCCGACTTCGACGAGGCGATCGCAGAGGCCAACGCCAGCCGCTATGGCCTCGCCGCCTCGCTGATCGGGGGGACCCCGCAGGAATACAATCGCTTCTGGGCCAATGTGCGGGCCGGCATCATCAACTGGAATCGCCCCACGATCGGTCCCAGCCATTCGGCCCCCATGGGCGGCGTCGGCCTGTCGGGCAACAACCGCCCCAGCGGCTTCTATGCGGCGGACTACTGCGCCTATCCCGTCGCCTCGGGCGAAATGGACCAACCGCGCGCGGTGATCGGCGTCGGCCTTCGCTGACGGTCGCTACCTGCCGCTCGTCACCAGATCGACCTCGGTCAGGGCGCCCGACCGGCTCCTTGCGTAAATCACGTAAGCCCGACCCGCCTTCCGCCCGCCGAGCACATGGTCCTTGCCTTCGGTGCGATGAACGGCGGTGTAGCCAGCCGCCGTCGCCTTCGTGAAATAGAAGCTGAGCACATCATCCACGCCCACGGGAGTCATGAAGTTGACGACGCGCAGAGCACAGTCTCGTCCATCGACCCCCGCAGCCTCCTGAACCGCGCCGCGCGGGTACACCGGCATCGCATCGGGCAATTTCGCCGCCCATGTGTTCGAATACTGCACGCTGGCGGAACAGTCCGTTTTGGCGAGCCTTGACTGCTCCGCCACCTGCGCCGCCGTTGCCGCATCCTGCGCAAGGGATACGCTTCCGCCGCCGACCGGCGCGGGCACCGGCCTGAGAGTGCCACCCGCGCTTTGAAGCGCCGCCTTGCGCGCCGCTTCCACCGCCTCGGGGGAGCGGTCCTGTGGCGGTATCGTCACCCGCCCCCCCTCGGCCGAAAGAGCCGCGCCCTGCTGTCCGGAAAGGTCGGGGTCGACCATCAGCGGCTCATTCAAGGCATCGGCAAGCGCCGGATCGCTCTCGGCCGGTACCGTCGCCTTTTCCGCCGGACCACAAGCCGCAACGCACAGCGCCCCCAACAAGGCCAGACCGGGTAACGGGGCTACGAGCTTCATGCGGACGATCCTTCTTCCTGCGCCTGTGTTCTTTGCGACGCTTCAGGAAGACGGCAAACCGGCGACGAACGCCAGCCCCGAGAACAAGGCGTCCCATCGCGGGATACCGGGGAAAAGAACGCGCTTCATACCTGCACATACGTCAGAGGGCGCCCGCAAGATGCGAGCGCCCTCTCCGTCCATGCGCTGATGGCAGGACGGTTCCCCCGCACGTCGCCGTTCGCGCGGGGAAACCTGCTTGTGTCGGAACTTAGCGGCAGCGCGATCCGCCGCGGTCGACCTCACGGCCCAGCAGGGCACCGGCAGCCGCGCCGATCAGGGTACCGGCCGTGCGATCCCGGCCGCCATCGACCTCGCGGCCCAGCAGGGCGCCCGCCGCGCCGCCGATCAGCAGACCGGTGGTGCCGTTGCTGCGACGGCAGTAGTACCGACCGTCATTGCCGCGCCAGGAGCTGTTGCGATAGTTGTCCCCCCGGTAGCGGTTGTCACGATAGCCGTAGCCGCGACGGTAATCCTCGCGCGAATAGCGGTAACGGTCCCGACCCTGCTCGTAGGTCTGCTCGCCCGGGGCGGTGAAGCCGACCGGGTGGCTTGAAACGGCAGCGGTTGCGGGCAATGCGGTGACCAGGCTGGCAGCAGCGGCAGCGATGGCCGAGGCCTTGAAGAATGCGTTCATTTCAAATCTCCTCTTCTCGGAAGCGAACCGGCCATCTGAGTCGATCCGCGTTACGCATTCATCTTTAGGTCACCTATCCTGAACGGTTCGCAACACGACGGTCAGAATCGAACTTTGCGATGAACCGAGTACAGCCCGGCGGCGGAACGAGCGTTGCCGCCGGAAAGAGCCCGGCCTAAGAGCGCCCCCGGATGGCAGATCGCTGTCCGGAGACTTGAAGATGCCGCCATCCAGTCAACGTCAGGGATCGCTCCTGTCCGGCCTTCTGCCGGCGATGGGAGCCTATGGCATCTGGTGCCTCTTTCCGTTGTATTTCGCGCTTCTGAAGGAGGTTGGGCCGTTCGAGGTGGTGGTCTGGCGCCTGATGTGCACCCTGCCGTTCTGCCTCGTGATGATCGTCATCCTGCGGCAGGGCCCGGCCTTGCGCGCCGCTCTCAGCAGTCCACGAATCGTGGCCGCTCTTGCACTCAGCGGGGTGCTGATCGGCACCAACTGGCTGATTTACGTGATCGCCGTCATGGAAGATCATGTTCTGGCGGCAAGCCTGGGCTACTACATCAACCCGCTCGTCAATGTCCTGGCCGCAACGATCTTCCTGAAGGAGAAGCTGACACGCCGCCAATGGATCGCCGTGGCGCTGGCTGCCGTCGGCGTGGCCTTGCTGGCGAAGGGAGCGCTGGACACGCTCTGGATCAGCATGGCGCTGGCCCTTTCGTTCGCGGGCTACGGGCTGACCCGCAAGCTTGCGCCGGTGGACGCCCTCCCCGGCCTCACTATCGAGACGCTGGTGCTGCTCCTGCCCGCCACGGGTCTGCTGGCCTGGCAATGGCAGACCACCGGCAGCCTGGCGATGGGATCGTCGCCGGGCATCAGCCTGCTCCTCCTCTGCGCAGGACCGCTCACGGGTATTCCGCTGATGCTGTTCGCCAAGGCAGCCAGACGGCTCGACTTCTCGGTCCTCGGCTTCATCCAGTTCGTGACGCCGACGGGCCTGTTCCTGCTCGGCATCCTTGTCTTCGGCGAGCCCCTGAAGCCGGTCCAGCTCGTCTGCTTCGCCTTCATCTGGAGCGCGATCGCGGTCTTCTGCTGGGATCTCCTCGCCCGCCGCAAGGTGGCCTGAGGGGCCGCCGCTCCCGCTGATTCGGGGTACGGCAACCACTCCGAAGGCTTGCGGTCAGAGGGCTCCGGCGAAGCGCAGCGGTTCGCCCACGGCCCGGTCGGCCAGTTGCCCCTCCCACATCGCGGAGTGCCCCCGCACGATCGTGCCGACGACGCGCCCTTCCAGCTCCATGCCGGTGAACGGGGACCAGCCACAGCGGCTCTCACCCCAGTCCTCGGTAACGGTGAAACGGCCCTTCCGGTCGATCACGGTGAAGTCAGCGTCGTAGCCAACGGCGATCCGGCCTTTGCACACAAGACCGAACACCCGCTGCACGCCGCTCGAGGTCATGTCGATCAGCCGCTCCAGCGTCAGCCGGCCTTTGGCGACATGATCGAGCATCAGGGGAAGCAGGGTCTGCACGCCCGGCATGCCGGACGGGCTCGCCGGATACGTCTTGGACTTCTCCTCGCGTGTGTGCGGGGCGTGATCCGACCCGAGCACGTCGGGCACGCCCGCACGGAGCCATTCCCAAAGGCCGTCCCGATGCGCCGCGGACCGGATGGGTGGGTTCATCTGCGCGAAGGTTCCCAGTTTGGGATAAGCCTCTTCGGCCGCCAGCGTGAGGTGCTGCGGCGTGACCTCGCAGGTCGCGACGTCGCGGTGCTGGGCGATCAACTCCAGTTCGGCCGGCGTCGTGACGTGAAGGATGTGGATCGGCCGGCGCGCCTCCCGCGCCAGGCGCAGGATCCGCTTCGTGGCAAGCATCGCGCTCTCGTCGTCGCGCCAGACCGGGTGGCTCGAAGGGTCGCCCTCAACCCGCAGGTCCTTGCGCGCGTTCATCCGCGCCTCATCCTCAGCGTGGATGGCGACGCGGCGGCGGCCATGGGCCAGCACCCGCGCGAGCTGTTCGTCCTCCGCGACGAGAAGGCTTCCGGTCGATGCCCCCATGAAGATCTTGACCCCGGCCGTACCGGGAATCCGCTCCAGCTCCGCCAGCGACGTGGCGTTGTCCGCAGTGGCGCCGACGTAGAAGGCGTGATCGCAGTGCATACGGTGATGCGCGCGCGCCAGCTTGTCACGGACGCGCTCCTCCGTGTCGGTGTTGGGATTGGTGTTGGGCATTTCGAACACCGCCGTGATGCCGCCCATGACGGCGGCGCGGCTTCCGGTTTCGAGGTCCTCCTTGTGTTCCAGCCCCGGCTCGCGGAAATGGACCTGGCTGTCGATCACGCCGGGAAGGACGTCGAGACCCGTGCAGTCGATCCGCCTTCCAGCGTCGGGGTAGAATCCCACTCCGATGATCCGCCCGTCACGAACCGCCACATCGGCCTCCACAGGGCCGCTTGGCGTATGAACCGTGCCACCGGAAAGGACGAGTTCGGGTGCGGGTGCGCTCATCGAGGGGAGGCCTTTTCTAGGGGAACATCACGGATGCCGCCGACCTAGTCTCCTCGCCCCCCGCTTTCAAGGCACCGAGGCAATTCAGGTCCTGAGGCGCCCCGCCAGTCGGGCGATGAGGCTATCCTGCGCCTCAAGCAGCGCCGCGACCTGGCTGCGGGCATCGCCAATTGCCGTCGCCGAGGGTGACTCCTCGACGGGAGCGGCGTTCCGGGCTTCGGCATAAAGCAGGTCGAGCTCCGCCAGCGCCGACATCGCGGAGGAGCGGCTCGATTCCAGCCGTGCCAGCGCAACGCTCGCGGTACTCCACGAATCGGTGCCGGTGGAGCCGGCAGCTGATACCGCCCGCTCGGCCGCCGCACGGTTGGATTGGAAGCGACCGTCGGCATCGCGCGCGGCCTTCACCAGTCCGGCCAGCCGCGTCAGCAGGTCGGCACTTGCAGGGGGCAGCGCCGGAGGCACCGCCGACCCCTCCCCATCCACAGGCGTGCCAGTGCCACTCACGCGCTCGACGTCCCGTATCGCCAGCGAAGGGTATCCACCGGCAGAGGAGCACGCGGACAGGCCCAGGGCCACGGAGCCGCAAAGAAGAACGGGGGCGAGCAAACGAACTTTCGCGCTGATCATGGCCGTGCCATAGCATGACCTCGCCGGAGCGGGAGAGGCTTTAGACACGCCGTCTTCAGGCAAGTCCGCGGTTGACACGAATCGGGTCATCCCTTAACGGCACCCATCTTTCCGGCCCCTCGCGTAACAGCGGGACGGACGGCGCGTCGCCCGAAAAGCTCGGCATTTCGATTGCTCTCTCTTTGGGGAGCACTTGAAGCGGAGCGGCCGGGGCAAGTTTGTTTCGGCTCGTTTCGGGCATTTTGATATTAGGTAAGGGCACCATGTTCGCAGTAGTGCGCACGGGCGGCAAGCAGTACCGGGTTGCCGCCGGAGACAAGATCGCGGTCGAGAAGCTGGCTGGTGAAGCCGGTGACAAGATCACCCTGGGCGACATCCTGCTCGCCGGCAAGGATGGCGAGATCGCCGACGTCGCTAACGTGACCGTCGCAGCCGAGATCATCGCTCAGGCCAAGAGCGAAAAGGTCGTGGTGTTCAAGAAGCGCCGCCGCCACAACTACCGTCGCAAGAACGGCCACCGCCAGCAGATGACCCTGCTGCGCATCGTGTCCGTCGGCTGACCCAGATTTTCGGAGTAACCAGAAATGGCACATAAGAAAGCAGGCGGTTCGTCGCGCAACGGTCGCGACTCAGCAGGCCGCCGCCTTGGCGTGAAGAAGTTCGGCGGTCAGGAAGTGATCGGCGGCAACATCATCATCCGTCAGCGCGGTACCAAGGTGTACCCGGGCGTGAACGTCGGCATCGGCAAGGATCACACCCTGTTCGCGCTGGCCGAAGGCCGCGTGCGCTTCCATGACGGCAAGCAGGGCCGCAAATACGTCTCGGTAGACGTGATGGCTGAAGCAGCCGAGTAATCGGGTGGTCTGTCAAAGGGCCATCCTGACGGGATGGCCCCGCCGATCCGCTTAGGACCGGCAGAATGAGGGAGAGGGCCCCGCCCGTCTCCCTCTTTTCGTTTCTCCCTCCCGCGTGCCCGGAATCGGTGCCGCGCATGCCCCCCGCATGCCGTGCTCTTCGGGCCTTGTGCGACTGCGCCCGACACCGGGCGTAATCGCAGTGTCACGCCGGCGCGATAGGCGGCGGCGGGGGATGGAGTACCGATGATGTTCATACGCAGTGAAAGATTGTTCCTGCGCCCTGCCTGGCCCGAGGACCGTGACGAACTGCTGTCACGGATCGCTGATGAACGCGTCGTGCGCAATCTTGCCCACGCGCCTTGGCCCTACACGGGGGAGGACGCCCGCACCTTCATCGAGGCGCCGCAGGTTCACCGCCTGCCCAGTTTCCTCGTCACCGTGCCGGACCCGCATGGCGCCCGGATCATCGGCGGCTGCGGACTGTCGCAGCACGACGATGAAGTGAACCTTGGATACTGGATCACCCCCGCCGAGCAGGGACGGGGCTATGCTACAGAGGCTGTTCGCAGCCTGCTGGGCCTTGCCCGCGCGCTCGGCCATCAGCGGATCGTGGCGCACCATTACATCGACAACCTTCCCTCAGGCCGAGTGCTCGAGAAGGTCGGCTTCCGCCGTACCGGGCGAGTCGTCGAACGGTTCAGCCAAGGCCGCGGCTACGCAAGTCCCTCGCGCGAGCATGAAGTCGTCTTCGAGGCGCCGGCAGACTGCGACGGGAACGATGCCATGAGCCGCCGACGGGCTGCCTGAAAGACGCGGAAGGCAACGTGGCGGCACCGGCTGCACGGCCTTCCGCCCGCGTTCTCCCGCCGGTTACGTCGCACATTGCTGCAGATTGGAACCAAAGCGCGTGCAAGCTCTGCTGCATGCGTGCATAATCCGATTCGCAAAAAACACGACGGAGAACCCTGTAATGTTCGTCCGCACGGAGAGACTGTTTCTGAGGCCCGCGTGGCCGGAAGATCTCGACGATCTTGTCGAGATTTTGGCGGAAGAGGACATCCAGCGCAACCTGGGCGTCACGCAGCTGCCCCGCACGGCTGATGAGCTGCGCGTGTATCTGAACCGACCGCGCGATCTCCACCTTCCCCACTTCTTCATGTATCTGCGATCCCCCACCGGCGCAGAGCTCGTGGGCGGCATCGGCCTTGGCCGAAGCGACGACAACGTAGAGGTCGGCTACTGGATCGCCCCCCGCTACCGCGGCCGAGGCTTCGCCAGTGAAGCCTTGCGCGCGGTGATCAACCAGGCGCGGACCCTGGGCCACAGACGCATCGTGGCGTGCCACTTCGCCGACAGCTGGCGTACGGGTGACGTGCTGGAAAGCGCAGGCTTCAGGGACACGGGCGAGCTTCGGCCGCGCCCCAGCGCCAGCCGAGGACTGGACACTCCCGTACGCGTCTATGTCGCCGATCTCTCCAGCTCAGGCCGGACGGCCGGGCCGCCCACCGCGCTCAACGCCGCGTAGCCGGTCGCCTCAGGCTTTTTCAGTCAGCCATGACGGCATCAGGTCGGGAGCGATATCCTCGACCCGCAGGTGGTCGACCGCAAATCCCAACTCGGGATAGGACGCACGCCGCCGCTTCTCGTCGGAACGATCCAGCGGCACGACGACCAGTCGCCGGTTGATCTTCTGCCGCCAGTTCATGCGTGCGGTGTTTTCCTGCCCGACATAGCAGCCCTTGGTAAAGCTGACGCCGTTCAGCTCGGCGGCGTTGCATTCCAGCCAGAGGGTTTCCCCATCGCCGAGTTCGCCCCGTCCCTCCGGGACGCCAAGGGCGAGACGGTGTGCAAGCCACGCCGCGTCCGCTCCGCCACCCTGCACACCGGTGTCCTCGACAGGGGCTATCCAGCGTTCGCCCAATGCCGCGAGACGCGGATCGGGCGCTGCCCCGTCGCCCACATGCGGCCGCCACTGGACGGTAAGACCGTCGTCCCGGGCTATATCGATCGCCTTGCGCAAGCGGTAGAGGGAGAGGCGTTTGACCAAAGCGTCGGCGCCATCGGCCTCACAGTCGAGCAGCAGGCCATCCCCTGCAGGCCAGACGATGAAGTCGAACAGCGCCTTCCCCTGCGGCGTCAGCAGGCCCGCCCACACCGGCAGCGGTCCCGACACATCGGCGGTCACCAGTCCCTGCAGGAAATCGACGACGTTCTCCTGCGAACCGGAACGCGGGGCAAGCCGGACCAAGGCGCGGCCGAAAAGGCGGGTAGCAGTCATGGCTCTTAAGTGGGGGAAGAAAGCCGGCGCGGCAAGAGCAGGGCGTCAGCCTGCAGGCGCACAGGCCGCCAGCCGATCGCGCAGTTCATCCAGTACCCACACGGCGGCCGGTCCGGGCAGGCAGTCCTTGCGCCACATGGCGACCAGCGCATAATTCAAAGTCGTGCTTTCCGGCAGCTGCAGCTCGACGAGGGCGCCCGACTCGATGTCGCCGCTCACCACATGCCGGGGCATCGACCCCCAGCCGATACCTTCCTTCAGCAGCGCATGCTTCGCGCCGAGATCGGCCAAGCGCCACGAACGGGGACTGAATACCGAGAAGTCCCGCCCTTCGGTGAGAGGTGAGCGATCGGTCAAGACCAGCTGGAGGTGCTTGCGCGTTTCGCCCGGCACGATGCGATCCAACTTGGACAGTGCATGGTCGGGGGCTGCAACCGGGACCATCTCGACACTGCCGATCCGCTCCCGCTCGATCTCGGGCATGTCCATGATATCCGGGCCGGCGATGCCTAGCGTTGCCCGCCCATCCAGCACCAGAGCCGCTACGGCACCCAGTGCCTCGATGTGCAGGCGCAGCGGCACGGTCGGAAAGCGGGCCTGGAAATCCCGCAGGAGACGGGCCAGCACGCTGCCCGGTACCATCACGTCCACTGCGATGGACAGCTCCGGCTCCAGCCCCTGCTTCAGGCTGCGCACCTTGGCAAGCAGCGCGTCGACATCGTCCGAAATCGCATGAGCTTCCGAAAGCAGCGCTCTACCGGCCGGGGTGAGCTGCGGCCGGCGCGACCCTTCGCGATCAAAGAGGCGAACATCGAGCTGGCTTTCGAGCTGCGCGATCGCATAGCTGACGACGGATATGGCACGGCCAAGACGGCGGGCCGCCGCGTTGAAGCTTCCTTCTTCGACTACGGCAAGAAAGCAGCGCAGGTGATCCAGACTGGGCGGTACAACGTCGACCATTCAAAATTTCCGAACATGTTTCTGCAATTTATAACAGTTATCCTGCACACCGCAAACCGCTAACCCAGCCTCAAGAGGGAACGCTACCTCGGCATACCTCAAGGAGTGTACCATGATAGAACTTCGTCCTTTCGGCAGCATCGGCGCCGCAAACCACGGCTGGCTCGACGCGCATCACCACTTCTCCTTCGGAGACTACCATGACCCGGCCCGTACCAACTGGGGACGGCTGCGCGTGTGGAATGACGATACCATCGCTCCCAGGACCGGCTTTCCTCCGCATCCGCACCGGGACATGGAGATCGTCACCTATGTCCGCAAAGGGGCGATCACGCATCGCGACAACCTTGGCAACACCGGCCGGACCGAAGCCGGCGACGTTCAGGTAATGAGCGCCGGAACCGGCATCCAGCACTCCGAGTACAACCTGGAGGACGAGGACACCACGCTGTTCCAGATCTGGATCATGCCGGACCGGCGGGGTGAGGATCCCAGCTGGGGCACCCGGCCCTTTCCGAAGGACGACCGGACTGGACGCTTCGTGACACTCGCCAGCGGCATGACGGGCGATGACGAGGCGCTGCGGATCAACGCCGACGCCCGCGTCCTGGGTGCCACGATCAAGGCCGGCGAAACGGTCACGTACAGCACCGATGCGGCTCGCCACAGCTATCTGGTCGCCTCCACCGGCCGCATCCGCGTTGGCGACGTCGAAGCGGGCGCTCGTGACGGGGTTGCCATCACCGGGCTCGCCACCATCACCGTGACCGCTCTCGAGGACGCGGAGCTGGTTCTGGTAGACGCAGCCTGACCAGCCGCAGGAGGGCCGCAGCCCGTGCCCTCCTGCCTGTACTTTTTTGCACGCAGAAGAAGGATCAATCCAGATGACCGGACGTATCGCCAATCCCCGGATCGAAAAGCTCATCGTCGACCGCTGGTCTCCCCGCGCGTTCGACGGCAGCGAAATACCGCAAGAGGACCTCGACACGATCCTGGAAGCAGCCGGGTGGGCCCCGTCGGCCTACAACGTCCAGCCCTGGACCCTGCTGTATGCAAGGAAAGGGGATGAAAACTGGGAGCTGTTCCTCTCGCAGCTGATCGACTTCAACGCAGGGTGGGCCAAGGATGCCTCCGCGCTTGTCTTCGTGGTGTCCGACCGGCTCATGCGGTCGGACAAGGGAGACTCGGCGAATCACAGCCACAGCTTTGACGCGGGCGCAGCCTGGGCGCTGGCGGCTATTCAGGCGCAGGCGCTGGGGTATCACACCCACGGTATGACCGGCCTCAAGTTTGGCGAGGCGGAAGCCGCGCTGGGCATCCCGGACGACCACCGTCTCGAAGCTGCCTTTGCCATCGGCCGCATGGGCGACAAGACCTCCCTACCCGCATTTCTCCAGGAGCGTGAGGTGGCGAGCAATCGCAAGCCGCTCGCCGAGATCGTCCGGGCAGGAAAGTTCGCCTGAAAAGGCCGCTGTTCCGAAGTTGCCCCAGCCCGGTTCTCCAGACGAGGACCGGGTTTTCCCGCGTCATCAATCCGCCTTGATTGCGTGGCGTTCTTGCAAGGCCCTTCGCTTTGCACGGACACGTTCATGCCGCCTGCCGACCACGTACCGACGCCGCCCGTTCTTGCGGCTCCGCTGTTCGATCTTGCCGAGCTTCCGCAGACGGGGGAGCGCGTAGACCTTCGCGCGGTGAAGCCTCGCTGCCCGCAGGGGCGCCCCGGCGAAATTGTCGTCTGCGCACCCGACGTCGAAAAAGAGCGGGTCCGCCCGCTTCCCGACACTTACGTAACGCCAGAAGGCCTGCCTCGCGCGGAAATGTCGCTGAGTGAAACATCGACGCTCGGCGTCGAGCTCGAATCGGCGGGAATAGGCGGTGGTCAGGTCAGCCAGCGGGCGATGGTGCGTTACAAGCTCAAGTTCTGAAAAGCTCGGCTATTCCCCGGCAAGGGAAGTCTGCCCTCGCAACCGGCGGCATCCTGCGCCATAGGGCGCGGCATGATCGGGCCATCGGACGCTACACCGCACTTGCCCCGGCGCCTTCCCGCCGTGGGACAGCTTGGATGGATACGCGGTGCCCTGGGCGGTGCCCTTGGCATTGCCCTCGCCGGTGCCGTTACCTGGATGCTGCTGGGCCGCCATGGCGATGCGCTCCCCTTCCTTGTGGCTCCACTCGGCGCATCGGCGGTCCTGGTGTTCTGCGTACCGGCAAGCCCCCTTGCGCAACCCTGGGCCGTGCTTGGCGGCAACCTGCTATCCTCCGTGCTTGGCCTCGTGATCGGCCATCTCTTCGGCAACCCGTGGCTCGCAGCAAGCGTGGCGGTCGGTGCGGCGATCGCCGCCATGTCCCTTCTGCGTTGCCTGCACCCGCCGGGCGGAGCCTGCGCCCTTCTCTGCGCGCTCGGAGCCACCGGGCCGTCGCCGTGGGACGCGACGATGCTGCTTCCGATCATCGCCAACGTCCTTGTCCTGTGCGGATTCGGATGGGTCTACAACAACAGCACTGGCCATCCGTGGCCTCACGTCGCACCCGCAACGCCGCAGCCTCTCTCCATTCGGGAGGATGTCGAGGCTGTGCTGGAGGACTGGGACGAAGTGCTCGACGTCGATGCCGAGGACCTCGAGGCCTTCGTGCAGGCGGTGCTACGCCGTAGACGGTCTGGTTGAAAAGTCCCGCGCAGGCCACTCCCCTCGCGCGTTCACTGCCAGCGGGCGATGTCTTCGAAGTCCTGTTCTCGCGGTTCGATCCAGCGCCACTCCCCGGCGACTTTTTCGCGCTTCCAGAACCACGATTCGCTCTTCAGGTGGTCCATGGCGTAATCAGCGGCGGCGAAGGCATCGCGGCGGTGGCGTGCGGCCGCGGCCACCAGCACGATGGGCTGCGCAGGCAGCATCACTCCGCTGCGATGGAGGATGAGCAGGCCGTCAAGGTTCCAGCGGGCCCGGACCTGTCTCGCCAGCGCTTCCATCGCCGGAAGGGTCAGGGGCGCGTAGTGCTGCAGTTCAAGCGCTTCCACGCCCCCGCCTTCACGCACCTGGCCAAGGAAGCTGACGACGCCCCCCGACCCGGGATGAGCCTGGGCAAAGGCGCGCAGTTCCTCCGCCGGATCGAAGGAGGAGGCAAGGAGGCGCACATCTGAAGGCACCGGTGCGTCCACCACATCAGCCCCCTGAAACGGGCGGCAGGAAGGCGATCTCGTCGCCATCGGCAAGGACCAATGCGGTCTTGTCGGCGATCACGACGCCATTGACGGCAATTCTGACCTTGTCCGCCTGGACCGCATCCACAAGCGCCTGCGAATGCCGTTCAGCAAGCGTCGCCAGAAGATCGTTCCAGGGCAGCGGCCCCGCTTTGGCAATGTCCTGAGAGGGACCGCCTGCGAGATCTTCGAGACGCCCCAGGAACACCAGTCTCTTCGGCAATGTCACCCCCCGGTCATCGACATGTGGCGGGCCAGCGCCGGCGCGGCGCCGCGTTCATCAATGGCGAAGTGGTGGCGCGCGGGCTTTATGCGCATGGCGGTGTCGAGCGCCTCGGCCAGCGCCCGATCCGGATCGTCCGAACGCAGAGCCGCGCGCAGGTCGACCCGCTCATTGCCGCCGAGGCAGGCGTAAAGCTGGCCGGTGGCGGTCACCCGGATCCGGTTGCAGCCTTCGCAGAAGTTGTTCGTCAAGGGTGTGATGAGGCCAAGCCGCCCGCCCGTTTCGGCAACATCCCAATACCGCGCAGGCCCGCCGGTGCGGTGCGCGCTTGGCGTCAGGGTCCACCGGCGGGACAGGTCGTCGTGCACGTGCATCAGCGGCAGGTAGTGATCGATGCGATCCTCCTCCACCTCACCCAGAGGCATGACCTCGATCAGCGTGACCCCGAACCCCTGTCCGTGAGCCCAGGCGATAATATCGGCGATTTCGTGCTCGTTGATGCCCTTGAGGGCGACCGTGTTGATCTTCACCTCGAGGCCGGCCGCCTTTGCCGCGGCCATGCCTTCAAGCACCTGCGGAAGCGAATCGCGCCGCGTCAGCCGGGCGAACGTCGCACGATCCAGTGTATCAAGCGAGACGTTGATGCGCCGCACACCCGCTGCACGCAGGTCATCCGCGAACTCCGCGAGTCGCGTGCCGTTGGTCGTAAGCGTCAGTTCCTGAAGGTGGCCATGGCCTTCATCGTTGCCGATCCGCCGCCCGAGTGCACGCACGAGATCCATCATATCGCGGCGCACAAGCGGCTCTCCGCCGGTGAGGCGCAGCTTGGTGATGCCGCGCGCCATGAATCCCAGTGCAAGGTCGTGCATCTCGTCGAGCGTGAGCACCTCCTTCTTCGGCAGGAAGGTCATGCGCTCGGGCATGCAGTAGGCGCAGCGCAGGTCGCAGCGATCCGTCACCGAAAGGCGCAGGTATGTGATCCTGCGCTGGAACTGATCCATAAGAGGCTGCGGCGGGCTCATTCTTCCTGATATAGCACTCCGGCGGCGCCGGTTCCATCCAGCGGCAACAATTGCCCCGTGACGCCGCCCGCGCCCTCGATCCAGCGCTGCGCCGCGCGTATCGCGTCCGCTTCGTCGCTCACGATCGCGTTGACCCGGGAGGGTGCAAAGCGCCGCGCCAGCCCCTGCACGGCGGCGAGGCGCCAGGCGCGGTGTTCGTTGCCAGCCGGCAGAAACACCAGCGTCAGCGGATCGGCGCCGCCCGCGAGCGTGGCCTCGATACCGGGCAGCAGCCGTGCGTGGAAATCGACCGCAGCCTCGAGCGCGTCCTCAGACAGCGGCCCAAGATGCAGAAGCTCCTTCACCGGCGTACCCGGGTGAGCGTCATCCCGATCCGCTCGTTCACTTCGGTCAGCGCAAGCTTCACGATCTTCACCGTCACCGCTTCGACACGCTCGTCCTGGAGGAACAGCGTCTCGCAGATGTGATCCGCCACCGCTTCGATCAGCTTGAAATGCACCCCCTGCGGCAGCGCCTCGGACGCCGCGAACTTCAGGTCCATGTAGTTTTTGCTCGCCGTCAGCGGCGTATCGGGGGCGTAGTGATCCGCCGGCCTGAGCTTCACGGAAATGGTGAAACGCAGGGGCTGCGGCTTGCCGGTCTCCTCGGAGTAGATGCCCGTAAGGACATCCTGCTCAAAGTCGGCAACTTCAAGAATAAGCGAATCGGCCATCATGCGCGCCCCTTAGCCGGGATTCGACCAGCGCGCGAATATCGCCGTTGGCAGGAGACGGTCCCCCTCGTCCTCGCGAACTGCCAGATCACCGTGCTCGATCGTGCCCGGCAGCTCCGCAAAGAGTTCGTTCATGAGACCGGCAAGGGCCAATGAGGACATCCGCACTGCATAGACGGTAAGGAAAAGGAACCGGCTTTCGCCATCGAGCAGGCGCCGGCAGTCCGCCAGAAGCGCGGGCAGGTTCTCTTCCAGCCGCCAGGTTTCGCCCCCGGGACCCCGCCCGAACTTGGGCGGATCGAGAATGATGCCATCGTAGCGCTTGCCGCGCCGCACCTCGCGCGCCGCGAACTTTGCGGCATCGTCGATCATCCAGCGCACCGGCCGGTCCTGCAGGCCTGCCAGCGTGGCGTTCTCGCGCGCCTGCGCCACCGACTTCTTGGACGCGTCGACGTGAGTCACGGGGCCATGCGCGGAAAGCGCCATGGTGCCCACGCCCGTGTAGCCGAACAGGTTCATCGTGCTGGCGTCGGTTCGGTCGGCCAGCATGGCGCGCATCCAGTCCCACACGGGTGCCATATCCGGGAAGAAACCCAGATGCCGGAAGGGGGTACATTGCGCAGTGAACGCCACTTCGTTCCAGGCCAGGGGCCAGCCCTCACGCGGGACCGGCTTGTCGAAATGCCAGCGCCCGCCGCCGTCCTCGTCGGAGCCGGGGACGAATTCTCCGTGCGCATCCCAGTCTGCCCTGCGCGGCGTCCACATGGCCTGCGGTTCGGGACGAACGAAGCGGTAGTCGCCGTAGCGCTCCAGCTTGCGACCATGCCCCGAATCGACGAGCCCGTAGTCTTGCCATCCTTCACCAGCGAGGACGACGGGTTGAGAGACAAGCTGTGCCATCAGACCTTCGGACTGGCGTGTTCCGCCACGAAAGCGGCCACTGCGTCGTACTCACCCGCTATCGAGGCGTACCGCTCCTCACGCTCGAACAGGTCTCCGACGCGGGTGGGGAGCGTCGGCCGCTGGCCCGTTGCACGCTCAACCGCTTCGGGAAACTTGGCAGGATGCGCGGTCGCCAGCGTGACGACGGGAATGCCGGCCCCAATGCCCGCGCTGCGCGCTGCGAAAAGGCCGCAGGCGGTATGAGGATCGATCAGTTCGCCACAGTGTTCGTACGCCCAGCGAATGGTCGAAGCCATCTCGTCCGCATCCGCGCGGGCCGACGAAAACAAGGCGGAGGCCCCCTCCCGCTGCGCGTTGGTCAGCTTCATTGCCTTCGTCGCTTCGAAGCCGGCCATCTGCTCGGCCAGGGCCCCGCCATCACGGCCGCCCAGATCGAAGAGCAGCCGTTCGAAATTCGACGAGACCTGAATGTCCATCGACGGCGCTGCGGTCGGCGTCACCGTGCCTTGCGAATAATCGCCTTCTGCCAGGGCGCGGTGGAGAATGTCGTTCACGTTCGTGGCGACGATCAGCCGTTCGATCGGCAGACCCATCTGAGCGGCCACATAGCCGGCAAAGACATCGCCGAAGTTCCCCGTCGGCACCGAGAAGGCGACCTTGCGGCCCGGCGCGCCAAGCTGCAGGCCGGCCGCGAAGTAGTAGACGACCTGCGCCATCAGCCGTGCCCAGTTTATGGAATTGACCGCGCCGATGGCGAACCGGTCCGTCATGCCCTTGTCGTTGAACATGCGCTTCACGATGGCCTGCGCATCATCGAAGCTGGCGTGTTCCAAAGCCAGATTGTGCACGTTAGGCGCCAGCACGGTGGTCATCTGGCGGCGTTGAACGTCCGACACCCGCCCCTTGGGGTGGAGCATGAAGATGTCCACCTTCGCGCGTCCGGCAACCGCATCGATCGCGGCCGAACCGGTATCACCCGATGTGGCGCCAACGATCGTCAGGTTGCGATCCGATCGTCCGAGGAACTCCTCGAACAACAGGCCCAGAAACTGCAACGCCACATCCTTGAATGCCAGCGTCGGACCATGGAACAGTTCGAGCAGCCATTGCTGCGAATCGAGTTGCACCAGGGGTGTGACCGCGTCGTGAGCGAAACGGCCATAGGCCTGGGTCGTCAGCTCCAGCAGCCGCTCTTCGGTGAGGCTGCCTTCCACGAAAGGCGCCATGACCTTGGCGGCGAGTTCCGCGTAAGGCAGTCCCGCCCAGCTCGCGATCTCCTGCTCGGAAAACCGGGGCCATTCGCGCGGGACATAGAGCCCGCCATCCGATGCGAGGCCGGCGAGCGTCGCGCCTTCGAAGTCAAGCGCCGGTGCGCTGCCGCGGGTGCTGATGTAGTCCATGGGAAAGCGCGGTTACCCGTGAAGTGGCGAAATGAAAAGGCTGTCCTTGGCTGAGGTCGTGAAAGAAACGATTTCAGCGGCTCCAGCCGGACTCTTGCAGAGCCGCCGGGCGGCCCCCTACCGCCTGCGACGAAGCTCCACCACGAAGATCACGAAAGCCGTCGCCGCGAAGAAGAACCATTGCATCGCATAGGACAAGTGGTTGTTGGGGAGCTCCGAGGGATCCGGAAGGGCGTTGGCTTCAAGTCCGCCGACCGATGGTATCGCCACCAGCCGCGGCCCCGGGGCGATGACCCCGGTTACGTGCCCGCCCCGCCATTCACCCCGGTCGAGCTGGCGGGACCAGCCAAGCACGACCAGCGCCGAGCCCCCGCCGGGCAGCGCACATCGGGCGGTCTGCGCCAGCCCGGGTTCTCCCGAGGCGTTGCGACCGGCGATGCTGCTGCGGTTCGTCACCGAATGGCAGGTCAGCCAAGCGCGCCGGTAGAGCAGCTCCGGCCCCACGCCCACCGCCGTCCAGTGAACCAGTGCCGGGTTGGACTGCGCAGCCGCATACTGCGCCAGCAGTGCTTCCTTCTCATGCATGCGGCGCAACTGCCAGAAGCCCAGCGCGATCATGGTCACCACTGCGGCGAGCACAACGAGCGTGGCAATGATGGGAATGCGGCGCATAGGCGTTTCCTGATGCGAAAAGGGCAGCCGAAGCGTGTCCGGCTGCCCTTTTCGGATGTCGTGGCGGGACGATCAGTGCGTGGGATAGCCCCAGCCACCCCAGACGTAGACAGCGACGAAAAGGAACAGCCACACCACGTCGACGAAGTGCCAGTACCACGCCGCAGCTTCGAAGCCGAAGTGCTGGCGCGGCGTGAAATCGCCGTTGTAGGTACGCTTGAGGCAGACGATCAGCATGATCGTGCCGACAATCACGTGGAACCCGTGGAACCCCGTCGCCATGTAGAAGGCGGAACTGTAGGTGTTGCCGCCAAAGCCGAACGGCGCGTGCATGTACTCGTACGCCTGAATGAACGAGAAGAGCACGCCCAGCAGAATCGTCGCCCACAGGCCTTTCTTCAGGCCATCCCGATCCCCGTGGATCAGCGAGTGATGCGCCCAGGTGACCGTGGTGCCGGAACACAGCAGGATCAAAGTGTTGAGCAGCGGCAGCGCAAACGGGTCCATGACGGCTTCGATAGCCTTGGGGGGCCACTGGCCGCCGATGGTCTCAGCAAGTTCCGAGGGAAACAACGAGAAGTCGAAAAACGCCCAGAACCAGCCGACGAAGAACATCACCTCCGAGGCGATGAAAAGGATCATGCCGTAGCGCTGGTGGAGCTGCACGACCGGGGTGTGGTCGCCCGCATGCGCCTCCTTGACGATTTTCGAGAACCACATGAACATCGCGGCGATCAGCAGCGCGAAACCGGCCCAGGGCACGAAGCTGCCGCCCGGCATGTCGTGCATGAACAGGACCATGCCCGAGGTGAACACGAAGGCGCCGACCGTCGTCGCCAGCGGCGCGATGTCAGGCGGAAGGATATGGTAATCGTGGTGCTTCGTGCCTGCCATGCTGCCTTCGTCCCCGTTCATCCAGTCTCAATTGCCGCCTGCCGCCCCTTGCATCCGGGCAAGGCATTGTACGCGCAGGCGCTTCCCGTGTCGGCCTTAACCGCCAGTTCCTGCTTGGTCCAGAGCCTTTCCACCGGCGTCGCCGTCACTTACCGACGTCACGTGGAAGGTGTAGCTCAGGGTGATCTGCTCGACGTCTTTGTTGTTCACATCGTTCAGGATCGCCGGATCGATGTAATAGAGAACCGGCATGCGCACTTCTTCGCCCGGTTTTAGCGTCTGCTCCGTGAAGCAGAAGCACTGCACCTTGTTGAAATACCGCGCCGCCTGTTCCGGTTCGACGTTGAAACTTGCCGTGCCGACGATGGTCTTGTCTGAGGTGTTCTTCGCCCAGAACAGCGCCATGTCGCGCCCGCCGATCGTCACCGTGTCCGTGCGCTGCAGCGGCTTGAACTCCCAGGGCATCCCCCGCTCGACGTTGGCATCGAAGCGCACGGACATCGTCCGGCCGCTATCCTGAACCGTGGCGGCCCTCGCCTCGTCGACGCGTTGGGTGGTGCCACCGAAACCCGTCACCTGACAGAAGATGCGGTACAGCGGAACTGATGCGAACCCCAGTCCAAGCATCGCCACGGCAGCCGAGGCCGCCATCAGCGCAACCTTGCGGTTGCTCGAAGCCCTGCCCGCGCTCATCAGCCCATCTTTGCGATCGATATGAAGAACACGAGGATCACGAAGCCGGCAAGGCTCAGTGCCAGCACGCGGTTGCGGCTGCGACGGATCTGCTCGAAAGTCTGCTGGTCCTTGGGTTCCGACATGGTCCTGTCCGTCAAAGCGCTTGAATCAAAGAGGGATGTAGCGGTCAACGACCAGCGCGGCAAACAGGGCGAAGAGGTAAAGCACGGAGTACGCGAACAGTCGCTTTTCCGGCTTCATGGCGTCATCCTCGCCACTGCGTTCGCGCAGGCCCACACGGATCGAGAGCACAAGAAAGATGCTCGAGAGGGCGAGCGCCGACACCCCGTAGATCGCGCCGGCATGCTCGTCGCCAGGCAGCCACCACGGGAGAGCGCTCAGCGGAAGGAGGAGCACAGCGTAGGCGAGGATCTGGCGGCGAGTGGCGCGTTCCCCCGCCACGACCGGCATCATCGGGATGCCGACCTTGGCGTAGTCCGTCTTGACGAAGAGCGCGAGCGCCCAGAAGTGCGGCGGTGTCCAGAAGAAGATGATGGCGAACAGCACGACCGGCATGGGTGTGATCTGTCCGGTCGCGGCAATCCAGCCGATCAACGGCGGGAAGGCGCCCGCCCCGCCCCCGATGACAATGTTCTGCGGCGTACGCGGTTTGAGCCAGATCGTATAGACCACCGCGTAGTAGACGATCGATATCGCCAGGATCGCCGCGGCAAGCCAGCTGATCGCAAAGCCCATCAGGAACACGGATGCGGCGCAAAGCACGCCCGCGAAATCCCGGGCCGTCGTCCGGTCGAGCCGTCCCTGGGGCAGCGGCCGCTTGGCGGTGCGCTTCATGCCCGCGTCGAGATCCGCTTCCCACCACTGGTTCAGCGCCGCCGCGCCGCCCGCGCCCATGGCGATGCACAGGATCGCCGTGAACCCGAGAACCGGGTGGATGGTCTGCGGCGCGGCGAGAAGGCCGCACAGGCCGGTGAAAATCACCAGGCTCATCACCCGTGGCTTCGTCAGCGCGATGAGATCGCGCCAGTCGGCGGGCATGGGCGTGGCGGCAGATGAGGGACTCGTCGGATTCATGATCATCGCTCTTACACCCGCGTCCGCCTGAAAAGCGAGGGGGCCGGATGCAAGCAATCCAGGGCTGCCCGCGCGAGTGGCCCTGGATTGCTGGTTCAGGCTTGGCGGGAGGCCTTGCCGATCAGTGGTGCGCCGTCTCGCCGATGACCGGGAGGGTTTCGAACTGGTGGAACGGCGGCGGGCTGGACAGCGTCCACTCGAGAGTGGTGGCGCCTTCGCCCCAGTAGTTGTCTGCTGCGCGCTTTCCGGCGGTGAACGCGTAGATGATGTTGATGAACCAGACCACAAGGCTGGCCGCCATCACCATGTAGCCGATCGTCGCGACGTGGTTCCACTGGGTATAGGCGTCCGCGTAGTCGGGATAGCGGCGCGGCATACCCTGCAGGCCCAGGAAGTGCATCGGGAAGAAGATCATGTTCACGCCCACGAAGAACACCCAGAAGTGGACGTGCGACAGGAACTCCGAATGCATGCGACCGCTCATCTTCGGGAACCAGTAGTAGAACCCTGCGAAGAGCGCGGTGACGGCGCCGAGCGACAGCACGTAGTGGAAGTGCGCCACCACGTAGTAGGTGTCGTGCAGCACGTCGTCGACACCGCCGTTGGCGAGCACGACGCCGGTGACGCCGCCTACGGTGAAGAGGAAGATGAAGCCGATCGCCCAGACCATCGGCGACTTGAACTCGATCGAACCGCCCCACATGGTCGCGATCCACGAGAAGATCTTCACGCCGGTCGGCACAGCGATGACCATGGTCGCGGCGGTGAAGTACATCTTCGTGTTTACCGACAGTCCGGTCGCATACATGTGGTGGGCCCACACGATGAACCCGACCACGCCGATCGCGACCATGGCATAGGCCATGCCGAGGTAACCGAACACCGGCTTCTTCGAGAAGGTGGAGACGATCTGCGAGATGATGCCGAAGCCCGGCAGGATCATGATGTACACTTCGGGGTGGCCGAAGAACCAGAACAGGTGCTGGTACAGGACTGGATCGCCGCCGCCCGACGCATCGAAGAACGTGGTGCCGAAGTTGCGGTCGGTCAGCAGCATGGTGATCGCCGCAGCAAGTACCGGGAGCGACAGCAGCAGCAGGAACGCCGTGACCAGCACCGACCAGACGAACAGCGGCATCTTGTGCAGGGTCATGCCCGGCGCGCGCATGTTGAGGATGGTGGTGATGAAGTTGATGGCGCCAGTGATCGAACCCGCACCGGCGAGGTGCAGGGCGAAGATACCGAAGTCAACCGCTGGCCCGGGCGAACCCGAGGTGGAGAGCGGGGCGTAGACCGTCCACCCGGTGCCGGCGCCATTGCCCGTGCCGCCCGGAACGAAAGCCGAGAACAGCAGCGAGATGAAGCCGAAGAACGTCAGCCAGAACGAGACGTTGTTCATGCGCGGGAACGCCATGTCCGGCGCACCGATCATGAGCGGCACGAACCAGTTGCCGAACCCACCGATGATGGCCGGCATCACCATGAAAAACACCATGATGAGACCATGGGCAGTGATCAGAACGTTCCACGTATGCAGGGTGGAGTTGAAGTCCGGGTTCACGGCACCGAACCACGTGGCGAACGTATCGAGATACTGGATGCCCGGTTCGGCAAGTTCGACGCGCATCATGCCGGAGAAGAGACCACCGACAATCCCCGCGAAGATCGCGAAGATGAGGTACATCGTGCCGATGTCCTTGTGGTTGGTCGACATGAACCAGCGCGCGAAGAAGGCCGGCTTGTGATCGTGGTCGTGGTGACTGTGGTCTTCCGGATGCGCCTGGAAGTGGTCAGCGGTGGTTGCCATGGTTCGGGACCCTGTCCTCTAATTCGCTATTATTCGGCTTCGGCGGTCGCATCGACCACGGGGGCTTCGGAGGCATCCGCCGTGGGAACGGGGGCTGCCGTAGCCGGAGCCGGCTTGTCCTGGCCGTCGATTTCGCCGCCGGCATGCGTGAGGACCCAGGCGTTGTACTTGTCGCGCGGAAGAGCTTCGATGGCGATCGGCATATAGGCATGCTTCACGCCGCACAGCTCGGAACACTGGCCGTAGTAGACGCCCGGCTTCTCGATCACGAGCACCTTCTCGTTGATGCGACCGGGCACCGCGTCCAGCTTGAACCAGAGGGAGGGAATGGCGAACGAGTGGATGACGTCTGCGGCGGTGATCTGCAGGCGAATCGGTTCACCCACCGGCACCACCATGCGGTTGTCCACTTCGAGTTGCGAAGGGCCGTCCCAAGGCTGCGAGCCCACTTCGCGCACGCCGTTGTTGATGACAGGCGCGTCCGGCACGTTCAGCATGTTCGAGATGACTTCAAAGTCACCGTTGTCAGGGTAGCCGTAGGTCCAGAACCACTGATTGCCCGTGACCTTGATGGTCAGCGCATCCTTGGGAGCGGGCTTGTACTGCTTCGCGATGAGGTCGATCGAAGGAACGGCGATGCCGACCAGGATGAGCACCGGCAGCAGCGTCCACACCACTTCGAGAAGCGTGTTATGGCTCGTCTTGGAGGCAATGGGATTGGAGCGGCGGTTGAAGCGCACGGCCACGATCACCAGCAGAAGCAGGACGAACAGGGTGATGAGGCCGATCACCCAGAGCAGCCCGTGGTGAATGGCATGGCCGTATTCACCCACCTTGGAGAACTGTTCCTGCAGACCGATGCCGCCATCGACCGGCATGCCGATCCCCGGCGTGGGTGCCATGGGCGTGTAGCTGCCCGCGCCGGACGCCTGCGCCGCGCCATTGGCGGCGCCGGTAGCCAAAGCGGACGGAGCGGCAGGCGCTTCCTGCGCGAAAGCCGGCAATGCAGTGGTCAGAGCAGCGGCGAGGGAGAGAGCGAGCGACGAGACCGCCCTTCCCAAGCCGAACGAAGTCTTGCCGGATGTCATGGTTTTTTGCGCTTCCACTTCCTTCGAACGCGCGGACCGTATCGACCGCTCTCGCGCGCACCCCTGTTATGAAGGCGTTCTGCCCCCTTTGGGCGGGGCTATACGCGGCCTTGCCGCCCGTCTCAAGCGCCTCTAGGGGAATTTTTGCCGTAACGCGCAGGCGAACTGCGCGACATCGCTCGAAAAACGCTCCAGAGGTAAGTCATCCATGCTCGAAGAAGAGGTCCTCGCCGAATTTCGCGCCAGCAAGGCGCTGTTGGAAGGGCACTTCCTGCTCTCGTCCGGTCGCCACAGCGCGCATTATCTTCAGTGCGCGCGTGTCCTGATGAACCCGGATCGTGCCGCTCGTCTTGCCGTGGCCATCGCCGCCAAGTTGCCGCACGATATTCGCAAGCAGATCACCAAGGTCGTCTCACCCGCAATGGGCGGCGTCATCATCGGCCAGGAAATGGGTCGTGCGCTGCAGGTTGACGCGATGTTCGTCGAACGCCCCACCGGCACCTTCGAGCTGCGCCGCGGTTTTTCGCTCGAGCCGGGCGACAAGGTGCTCATGGTCGAGGACGTGGTGACCACCGGCCTTTCCAGCCGCGAAGCCATCAAGGCCATCGAGGAGGCCGGTGGCATCGTGATCGCGGCGGCTTCG
Organism: Novosphingobium sp. HII-3; assembly: GCF_002916655.1. Classification (GTDB taxonomy): domain Bacteria; phylum Pseudomonadota; class Alphaproteobacteria; order Sphingomonadales; family Sphingomonadaceae; genus Novosphingobium; species Novosphingobium panipatense. The sequence goes on along the minus strand of NZ_PPSM01000014.1, from coordinate 139,794 downwards.
CTGGTCGATCGCTCGGCCGGAGCGGTCGATCTCGGCGTGCCGTTCTTCCCGCTCGTGGCGCTCAACTTCCCGACCTATGCTCCGGACGAACTGCCGCCCGAACTCGCCGCCACGCCAGCCGTGAAGCCGGGCAGCCGCGCCCAGTAACGAACCGATGGGATAAGCCAATGAACGTCCACAACCCCGCGCGCCTGCGCCTCGGCGTCAACATCGACCACGTCGCGACGATCCGCAACGCGCGGGGCGGCGAGCATCCCGATCCGGCGCGTGCGGCGCAGATCGTGGCGGCTGCCGGCGGGGACGGGATCACCGTGCACCTGCGGGAGGATCGGCGGCATATCCGCGACGAGGACCTGCAGCGCGTGGCGGACGCCACCGGGTTGCCCATCAACCTCGAGATGGCCGCGACCGACGAGATGCTCGATATCGCCCTGCGGCATCGCCCGCACGCCGCCTGCATCGTGCCCGAACGGCGCGAGGAGCGCACGACCGAGGGCGGACTTGACGCGGCGGGTCAGCACAACCGGCTGGCGCCCATCGTCGGCCGCCTGTCCGATGCAGGGATCCGCGTCAGCCTGTTCATCGCGCCGGAGCCGCGTCAGATCGAGGCCGCCATGAAGCTCGGCGCACCGGTGGTGGAATTCCACACGGGCGAGTACGCGCACGCGCAAGGCGAGCAGGTAGCGCACGAGTTGCGGCGCATCGTCGACATGGCCGCGCTCGCGGCCAAGAACGGGATCGAGCCTCACGCCGGGCATGGCCTGACCTACGACAATGTGCAGCCCATCGCCGCCATACCGCAACTGGCGGAACTGAACATCGGCCACTACCTCATCGGCGAAGCGATCTTCACCGGCCTGGAGGCCAGCGTGAAGAAGATGCGCGCGTTGATGGACGAGGTACGGTGATGAAGGCGCGAGCGCGGGCAACGGCATGATCATCGGTCTCGGCTCCGATCTGTGCAACATCGAGCGCATCCAGAACTCGCTCGACCGTTATGGCGAGCGGTTCCTCAACCGCGTGTTCACGCAGACGGAGCGGGCGAAGGCCGCGCGCCGTCCGCATACGGTCGCCGGGACGCTCGCCAAGCGGTTCGCGGCCAAGGAAGCCTTTTCCAAGGCGGTCGGCACGGGATTCAAGGCGGGCGTGTTCATGAAGGACATCGGTGTCGTCAACGCGCCCTCCGGTGCTCCGACTCTTGCGCTCACGGGCGGAGCCCGGGCCCGGCTCGAGGCGATGGTTCCCCGCGGGCACGAGGTGGTGGTGCATTTGACCCTCACCGATGATCACCCCTGGGCGCAGGCGTTCGTGGTGCTCGAAGCGCGCCCGCTTCCTTGATTACATTCAACTCTCACGCGAGTTTTCTCTCCGACATGACGGAACAGACCGCCCGGACGGACAAGCATCCGGCCAACCAGGGCACCGTTGAAGCGAACCAGCCGCAGGCCCGGGCGACGCACTGGCTGCAGGAACTGCGCGGCCTTGCCCTCATGCTGCTGGGCGTACTGGCCTTCCACTCTCTGGTCGCCAAGCCGTTCTACATCCCCTCGATCTCGATGATGCCAGGACTTCTGGTCGGGGATCGGCTGGTCGTGTCGAAGTATCCCTACGGCTGGAACTGGTCCTCACTGAGCTTTCACCTGCTCCCCCGCTCGGCCACGCGCATCCTCGGCAAGGTGCCGGAATACGGCGACATCGTGATCGTGGTTCCGCGCAACCGGAACGCTGACCTCATCAAGCGCGTGGTCGCCCGCCCGGGAGACCGCATCGCCGTGATCGACGGACGTATCCGCCTCAACGGCCGCTTCATCCCTCGCGAGATCGAGCCGCCGGTGCAGATCGCCGCCGACGATCACCTGACCTGCGAGGGGCAGGAGCCCGGCCATTGCTACGACGGCTTCGAGCAGTACCGAACCCGCTTGCCCTCCGGGCACGAGGTCTACGAGCTGCCCACCTACCGAGAAACGCTCCCGAACGGCGCCAGCTACCAGACCATCGACTACATCGACCAGCGCCTCGACAACTATCCTGAAACGATCGTCCCGGAAGGTCATGTCTTCCTGATGGGAGACGACCGGGATCGCTCCGCCGACAGCCGGGCGCCTTTCTACACCAACAGCCGCGGGCAACCCGATGGCGGCCTGGGCGGACCGGTCCCGCTGTCGGACATTGGTGGGCGGGCGGAGTTCATCACGTTCTCGCTCGACGGTTCGCAGAGCTGGAACCCGCTCTCCTGGTGGTCGGCGCTTCGTGAAGGGCGAGCCTTCACAAGCCTGCGGCCCCGGACGGACGCGGCAAAGGCGTACTGACCCCATGGCGCGCAAGTTCCTCTACCTGATCGCGGGTCTAACCGTAGCGGTTCTGGCGCTGATGCTGGCCTTGTGGTTCTGGTCCGACGACCTGACTGAGATGGCCTTCGTGCCGACCACGTCCTTCGCTGAGCAGCAGGCACTGCCGCCCGAAGCCTGGGAGAACCCGTCCATGTGGGTCGCCCGGCCCGGCAAGAAGGACGATCCGTCACGCTGGCTGCCCCCGGGGTTCGCGGCTCCCGAAGCCAGGCTGCCCGTGGCGGTGTTTTTCCTGCATCCGACGAGCTACATAGCGCGGGACGCCTGGAACGCCTCGCTGGATGACGGCGCAAGCCGAGAGCGGGCCGACCTCTTCGTGCAGGGCATAGCGAGCCCGTTCAACACAGCGGAGGCGGTATGGGCCCCGCGCTATCGCCAGGCGGCGGTCGGTGCCTTCCTGACCGCCAAGCCAGAGGCAGGACAGGCGATCGACCTCGCCTATGCGGACGTGCTGGCATCCTTCAAAATCTTCACATGGCACCTGCGGCCGGGGCAGCCCATCGCCCTTGCCGGTCACAGCCAGGGTGCCTTCCTCCTCCGCCGGCTCATGCGCGATCGCGTGGCGGGCAAGCCGCTCGCTGAGCGGCTGGTCGGCGCCTGGGTGATCGGCTGGCCCGTGTCGCTGACCCATGACCTGCCGCGCATGGGCGTGCCGGCATGCACGCGGGCCGACCAGCCCGGCTGCATAGTGAGCTGGCTTTCGGTCGCCGATCCTGCCGAAACGGGAATGTTGCTCAAGGCCTATGCCCGCCGCACCGGACTCGACGGCCAGCCGGTCGGCGGCAGCGCGTTCCTTTGCACCAATCCGTTGAACGGCACGCCCGGTTCCAGCGCGGGCGCAGCATCGAACCTGGGAACGCTCGTCCCCGATTTCGAGGCGCGAACCGGCAAGCTCGTTCCCAAGGCCGTGCCCGCAAGCTGCGGTGCCGACGATTTCCTGCACATCGGTCCGCCACCCAAACTCGAGCTTGGCGCTTACGTGCTTCCCGGAAACAACTACCACCTCTATGATATGACCCTGTTCTGGGCCAATCTGAGGGCTGACTTCGAAAGGCGAACCCAAGCGTGGCTGGCGAAGCAGAAGTGATCATCACCACCAGCGCGCTCGCCTTTCGCGACGCCCTGCCCGACGCAGGCACGCTGCTGGGGCTGGACCTTGGAACGCAGACCATCGGCACCGCCTTCTGCGATGCCGGCTGGCGCTTCGCCTCTCCCGGCAAGACAATCAAGCGCGGCAAGTTCGGCGCGGACAAGGCCCTGCTCGAAGCCCTGATCCGCGAACGCTCGATCCGGGGCGTCGTCATTGGATTGCCGCTCAACATGGACGGCTCAGAAGGTCCCCGCGCACAGTCGAGCCGTGCGTACGCGCGCAATCTGGGCGTGCTGAACCTGCCGATCCTCTTGTGGGACGAGCGCTGGTCCACCACCGGCGCGGAGCGCGGCCTGATCGAACAGGACATGAGCCGCGCCAAGCGGGCCACGCGGATCGATTCGGCTGCGGCCGCAGTGATCCTGCAGGGCGCGATCGACGCTCTGGCCGGTGGAATGTTCTGAAAAGCGCCTAGAGCGGGCGCCGCAGGATAACCGTCAATGCACGCGATGAAGCGGGAGGTGCCCCTTCGGCTAGACTGCGGCGGACGGCGTCGGCACGCACGCGATCAAGAATTTGCGCTCCGATGTCTTCGTCATGCAGCACCACGTCCGCCGTGCCGAGGAGCCGCGCCTCACGAAGGGTGAGATCGTCCGGATCCTCGCTGCGCAGGCGGATTTCCACACTGCCGCCGCCCGTCGCGCGGGCACCCGCGAGCCACTGTTGCACGCGTGACGCGCCGCTCTCCGCCAGGGGATCGAGCACCCCTCCGGTGGCAAGCGCATCATCAATGGCGCGCCGTCGGGCAACCGCATCGGGGAAGCGTTCCCGCAGCGCCGCCCGCGCGCCTCTCAGCCCGGTCGCGAGAGATCCGAGCGACTGAGGGAGCAAGACCTCCAGGCGCAGGCGCAGCTGCTTCGCGAGCCCGGCCGATGCGCCGCCGGTTCCCACCGCCACCAGCACGGGGGAGCGGTCGAGAATGGAAGGAATGGTGAAGTCGCACAGGGCCGGTCGATCCGTCGCGTTCACCAGCATTCCGGCCCGGCGCGCCCGGTTCGCATCCGCCTGCGCCGAGGCATCGTCCTCGTGTGCGACGAAGGCGAGCCGCGCCCCTTGCGCCTCGCCGTCCTCGATCGTGGTCAGGACGAGCGCCCCGGCCCGCTCCACCAGCCGCCGCTTGGCCTCGGCGGCGTCCCCGTCACCCAGCACGACCACCGGCTTCCCGGCGATCCGATGAAAGAGGGGCAGCGCGTCGATCATGCGCGAGACGGCGGCAGCGGCAGCGGCATCAGGCGAGCCAGTCCGGCACCTGCTCGGCCGCCAGAATGGTGGCGGGATCGATGCGGTTCGCAACGATCGCCCACTTGTCACCGTCGACCATCACCTCGGGCACCAGCGCACGGCTGTTGTAGGTGTTCGCCATCGTCGCACCATAGGCGCCTGCCGTCCGAAATACGGCAAGATCCCCCGCCTTCACGGCGTCGATCGTGCGTCCCATTGCAAAGGTGTCGGAGCTTTCACAGATCGGGCCGACGATGTTGGCCGTCATGCTTTCCCCGCTGGGCTGCACGGCCGCAAAGTCGTGCCAGGCGTCGTACATGGCAGGCCGCGCAAGATCATTCATCGCCGCGTCCACCACCACCCACGGGGCGTTCGTGCCCTGCTTGACGCGCACGACTTCGGTGACGAGCACGCCCGAGTTGCCGGTGATCACCCGGCCAGGCTCGAACATCAGCGTTACGCCCCAGTCGGCGGCCACCTCGGCGACCATGCGGCCGTAGTCGGCCGGTGTCGGCAGGGCATCACCCGCCTTGTACGGCACGCCAAGGCCACCGCCCAGGTCCATGTGCGTGACCGAGAGGCCGTCTGCGCGCAGCGCTTCCATCAGCGCCCCCATCTTGATGAAGGCCTGACGGGAGGGTTCGAGATCGCTGATCTGGCTGCCGATGTGAACGGCAAGTCCGCGCATCTCCAGGCCGGGCAGGGCCGAGAGCCGCGCGTAAATGCCCGGCGCGCGATCATAGGCGATGCCGAACTTGTTCTCCGCCTTGCCGGTGGAGATCTTGGCGTGGGTGCGCGCATCCACGTCCGGGTTGACGCGCAGCGTGCAGGTGGCCCTGCGGCCCAGTTCGAGCGCGATCCCGGAGAGTTCGACGCCCTCCTCCTCGCTTTCCAGGTTGAACTGCCCGATCCCGGCGCGCACAGCCGCCGCAAGTTCGGAGCGGGTCTTGCCGACGCCGGAGAAGACGATATCCTCCGCCCTCATCCCGGCCGCCAGCGCGCGGTTCATCTCGCCTTCGGAGACGACGTCAGCGCCATAGCCTTCGGAAGCGAGCAGGCGCAGGACGGCGAGGTTCGGGTTGGACTTGACCGCAAACGCGATGTGCACCGCCGGAAGTGCGGACAGCGCCTCCCGGAAGACGCGTGCGTGGCGTGACAGGGTCGCGCGGGAATAGACGTAGACCGGCGTACCCACTTCGCGGGCGATGGCGGACAGAGGCACCTGTTCGGCGTGGAGTTCGCCGGCGACGTATTCGAAGTGATCCATGGAAAGGCTTACTCGGGCTGGGGCGCTTCGGGCGGCGGCAGGTCAAAAGGATCGTCCTGCCGCTCCTCCGAGCGGGTGCGCAGTTCGACGCTGCGCTCGGGAATGGCGATGGTGGGTGTCGTGAGCAGTTCCGTGGCCCCGGGTTTGTCCGCACGCCCATAAGGCGCCGGCGGCAACTGCTGCCCCGGTTTCAGGCCGAGCGCCGAGCGTTGCCCGCACGCGGCGAGGCTCAGAAGCATCACGGCGATCACGACCTTCTTCATCGAATTACTCCAGACCGAGGGCGGCGCGGGCTTCGGCCACCCGCAGGCGCACCTGATCGGGCGCGGTCCCGCCGTGCGACTTGCGGGCGGCGACCGAAGCCTCGACCGACAGCGCCTTGAATACGCGGTCGTCGATGCGGTTGTCGATGGCCTGGAGATCCTCCAGCGGCAGCGCGTCGAGCGCGATCCCGCGCTGCTCCGCCAGCTTGACCGCAGCGCCGGTGATGTGGTGCGCTTCACGGAAGGGGATGTCGCCTTCGCGCACCAGCCAGTCGGCAAGGTCGGTCGCGGTCGCGTAGCCCAGTTCGGCGGCAGCGCGCATCCGTTCGGTGCGGAAGCGGGTGTCGGCGACCATCCCCGTCATCGCCGCGATGGAGAGCGCCAGCAGGCCGGACGCTTCGAACACCGGCGGCTTGTCATCCTGCATGTCCTTCGAATAGGCGAGCGGCAGGCCTTTCATCGTCATCATCAGCGACATGAGGCAACCGGAAATGCGGCCCGCATGGCCGCGGACCAGTTCGGCCGCATCCGGGTTCTTCTTCTGCGGCATGATGGAACTGCCGGTCGAAAGCGCATCCGGCAGGGCGACGAAGCCGAAGGGCTGGCTCGCCCAGATGATGAACTCCTCCGCCAGGCGCGACAGGTGCAGTGCGCACTGGCTGGCTGCCATCAGGTAATCGAGCGCGAAGTCCCGGTCCGACACCGAATCGAGGCTGTTGTCCGTCGGCCCGTCGAAACCGAGCGCCTGGGCGGTCATTTCGCGGTCGATCGGGAAACCGGTCCCGGCCAGCGCCGCGGAGCCAAGCGGGCTGCGGTTCATGCGCGTGCGGGCATCGGCAAAGCGCGAACGGTCACGCCCGATCATCTCGTAATAGGCCATCAGGTGATGGCCGAGAGTGACTGGCTGGGCAGTCTGCAGGTGCGTGAAGCCCGGCATGATCGAATCGGCGTGTTCGGCCGCACGGGTGACGAGCGCCACCTGTAGCGCTTCAAGCCCGGCATCGGCCTGATCCATGGCGTCCCGCACCCAGAGACGGAAATCCGTCGCCACCTGGTCGTTGCGCGAGCGTGCCGTGTGGAGGCGTCCCGCGGCAGGCCCGATGAGCTCTGCAAGGCGCGACTCGGTGGTCATGTGGATGTCCTCGAGGTCCCAGTCCTCGGGCACGCCGTTCGCCTCGTACTCCGCGCCAACAGCGTCGAGGCCGTCGCGGATCGCCACCGCATCGGCATCCGAAACGATGTCGCAGGCGGCCAACATGGCGACATGCGCTTTGCTCGCCGCGATGTCCTGCCGCCACAATGCCTTGTCGAAGGGGATCGAGGCATTTATCTCGCGCATGATCGCAGACGGTCCTTCCGCGAACCGTCCGCCCCACATAGCATTGGAGCTGCCCGTCTTGTCTTCCCGTTCGCTCAAGTCGCTGTTCCTGTATTCGCTCGTCGGGGCATCGGCCCTCATGATCGCCGGCTGCGATAGTAAAGGCGGCAAGGACGCGCAACCGCAGGCTTCTCAAGAAGCGAGCAGGGGCGCACCGGCAACGGTGCCGGAGACCGATGGCAAGCTCGACCGATCCCACAAGGGCGAGCCGATGCCGACGGTCAGCCTTGTCGACAACACGGGCGAAAGCCTGGAGCTTTCGTCGTTCAAGGGCAAGCCGCTGCTCATCAACCTGTGGGCGACCTGGTGCGCGCCCTGCATCGCCGAAATGCCCACGCTCAACGCGTTGATCGGCCGCGAGGCCGAACTTGGCATTACCGTCCTGCCGATTTCGCAGGACATGGGACAGACGGACAAGGTCGTTGAGATCCTGCGGAGGCGTGAACTGGAGCAGATCCAGCCCTGGGTCGACGAACAGGGGGATCTCGGCTTCCAGTACGGAGGTAACCTGCCCGTCACGGTTCTGTTCGATGCGCAGGGCAAGGAAGTCTGGCGCTACACCGGGGGGAACGACTGGTCCTCGCCCGCAGCGCTCAAGCTCATCGCCGAAGCCCGGTAACGGCCGCCTCCTGGGAAGGACCGGCTCGGACAACGATCGCGAGCGGCTGCAACCGCGATGCGGCGCTATGCCACCTCTGCATCGCCGATGGGTATGGCTGCGCTTCTGCGCGCCGAAGAAAAGGCCGCGCGGTCAATCACCTTGCGGGGGGCTGATGGTGCCCACCTGCGACCCGACGGCCGGGTAGCCGGGCGGCGTCTCCTGGGTCAGCCAGATGAGCCGGCCGTGCGCCGCGCCCGGATCGAGGGCAAAGCGTGTGCTCACCTCACCGATCAGCGGCAAGCCCCGGCTCTCCAGCCACGCGGCGGCCGCCGCCGCGTCGCGCACCTTGAATACAAGATGGCAGATCCCCTTCACCTGTGCCGCGTGCTCCGCGATGGCCGAGCCGGGCGAGCCCGCAATCGCCTCCAGAACCGTGTCGCCCATGGCGAAAGCCGTGCAGCACCCCTCCGGGAGTTCCCGCGTCCCGAGTTCCGGCCACTCCAGACGTTCTGCGAAAAGCGCCCGGGCCTCGGTCTCGGAGGGCGTGCTGACGCCGACGGCCTGAAGCCCCTCGATGCCAAGCGGGTGATCCGCAGCCGGGCGCCAGTGAGGAGCCCGGCGCGGATCGTTGGGCATGTCCTGCCGCACGATCTCCAGCCGGACACCCAGCGCCTGCCCGCGCGGTACCAGGAAGTAGTGCGTCTCCATTCCCGGATCGTAGTGGCGCTTGAAGCCGCGAGCGGCGAACCAGGCATCCGCCTCCGCAAGATCGCTCACCTTGAGCGCCAGTCCGATCCAGCGCATGGGTGCGGCGGACCGGCGGAGCATATCACCCAGAGGTGAACCTTCCCGAGCGCCGCCCCCGGCCGGGGCGATGGGAATGACCATGGTGTCGCCGATGAGCATCAGCGACTCCTCCCGATCGAAACCGTACGACTCCGTCTCGGGCGTGATCAGCATCTCGTAGACGGTCCGCGCCCCGAAGATATCCCTGAAGAAGGCGTCACAGGCAGGACGACCGGCGTTGTCCGCCAGCGCCCAGCTGACATGGACGAGGGGAAACTGCACGTCAGTAGGTCCTTGGCGCACCCGTTCCCATGAACCTCGCCAGGTTCATATGCAGCGAGGCGACGGAACGCTCCATATAGGGGTTGGGCTGTCCGCCCCGGAAGCCGACGTTCTTCATTCCCTGCTGCACCGCCGCCATGTTCGCAAAGTCCTGCTGAAGCACCGGCGGCCAGTCCTGCGGTTCGGTATACTCCCACTCCGTTGCGGGCGCTTCGCCTTCGGGCCACAATTCGTAGACCGCCGCCTCGAAGATGCACTTGTCCGGATCCGTGCCGTAAGGACGTGCCTGGTAGCACAGCATGTTGTTGACGGCGTGACCGATCTGGAAGTTCGGAAAAATCTGCCAGGCGGTGCCAGCCTGCGCCGTATGGGCCGGGTCGACCTGCGCCCAGACGACACCGCGTGCCTCGTCCTCGGCGCGGGCGGTCTGCAGCCAGTACTTCGAAACGTCCGCGGCGGGGGTGCCCTCGGGCAATTCGTCCTTCAGGCGGTTGGCGACGCTTACCAGCGTCATCGTGGTGTTGGTATTGGCATTCGCCCAGGTGAAGTTTTGCATTTCCGCCGTGGTCGCGCGCGGATCCTCACCGGTCCCGAGGCGGAGCTTGCCGGAATCCTCCTCCTGTCCCTTGGGCGCGTCATAGCCGATGTTGGAATGCAGGCCCTGATTGCGCGCCCAGCCCCGGAACTGGCCGAAATCCATGAACTCGGGATGCGTGGTGGAGACGTGGTAGGTTTCGCAGAACGCCTCCATCGCCACCTTCCAGTTGCATTCAAAGATCACCCACTTGCGCCACCGGGGGCGCATGTTCTCCAGCCCGTACGGGTCGAGCATCGCGGCTGCCGGGTTGAGGTATTCCGCCAGCGGCCCTGCCTCCGCATCGAGGTTGATCCAGATCCAGCCGCCCCAGGTGTCGACGCGAACACTGCCAAGGTCGGCCAGCCCACCGCACAGGTGTCCCTGCCAGTCCTCCTGATGTTCCACATAGGTGTTCGCGCCATCGAGGCCGAACGTCCAGCCGTGATAGCCGCAGATGAAGTTCTTGCGAGTACCGCGCGCATTGCGCTTGCCTGCAGGAACGTCCACCAGCTTGCGGCCCCGGTGCGGGCAGACATTATGGAAGGCGCGTATCTCCTGAGCAGAGGCGCGCACGATGATGACCGAATCGTGGACGATGTCGAAGGTGATGTAGTCACCGACTTCGGGTATATCCTCCAGACGCCCGGCCTGGAGCCAGACCTTGCGCCAGAGCCGGTCAACCTCGGCGCGGGCGTAGTCCGGCGAGATATACGCCTCTGCCGGGACGTTCACGGGAGCGACCAAGTCTTCGGGCGCCTGAACGATCTTGCCGATTTCGCCCATGGGTATCCTCATCTTGCTTGTGCGATTTTCCGCTCGTTATCTCACTATCAGAACGGAGGCGCAAATCGCCGGAGCGGTTAGCGGACCCGGCCGTGCGTCAGTGTCCCACCGTTGAGGTGCGAGGCAGCGTGCCGATCGCCACGCTGCTCGCCGCCATGAAGGCCATCGCGAGCCAGAGGAACCCGGCGTAGCTTCCCGTCCGGTCGTACACCTGCGCGGCGGCGAGAGGCCCGATGGCCGTGCCGATCGACAAGGCGGCCAGCAGCCCTCCGTAAAGGCCGCCGAAGTTCTTCAGGCCAAAGTGGCGGGTGAGCAGGTAGACCACAACGTCGATCTCCGCCCCCAAGGTGAGCCCGATCAAGGCTGAAGCGAACCCCATCGCCACGAACGAGCCTGCGCCCAAGAGAAGAAGCAGGCAGCCGAGCACCGGCAGCAGGAACACCGCTGCCCCGACGAGAGAGGCCGGCAGACGGTCCAGCAACGCGCCGGTGCCAAGCCGGCCCGCAAGCGAGAACCAGCCGACGAAGGAGGCGATGCCTGCCGCCAGCATCGGCGATGCGCCCGAGTCGCCCAGGATCGCCGTGAAGTGCACCACCAGCGCAATGACCGTGAAGGTGAAGAGCAGGCTGGCGATGAAAAGGCGATGGTAGACGTTGGAAGTCAGCCCTTCCCGCAACGTGGCGCCCGGCAGGTCCGCTGGCCTTGTCCCTGCGTCTTCCACCTTCTGCATGCGCCCCTTGTCGTAGCGGCCGTGGAAGAACAGGAAGATCACCGGGAACGACACGGCGAGCCAGATCAGCGCCTGGACCGGGAATGCCCCGCGCCAGCCGAAGCTGCCGATCAGCCACATTGCCATGAGCGGAAAAACGCCAGCCGCTATAGACGCCCCGCACAGGGTAACCGCGAAGGCCATGCCGCGCGAGGCGGTGAAACGCGAAGCGACCGCGCTTGTCCAGACCGAGGCCTGCACGGGCAGCGCGGCAAGGGCGACCAGCCCCCACAAGAGATACCAGTTCAGAAGCGAACCGTCGGCCGTCCCCAGCAACGCGAAAGCGATCCCAAGCAGCGCCAGCCCCGCCACGCCGAACCGTCGGGGGCCGAAGCGATCCACGGCAAGACCGATGAAGACGCCGCCCACAGCCTGCACAAGCGTTGCCAGCGTCAGGCCAAAGGTCACCTCGGTGCGGCTCCAGCCGAATTCCTGTGCGACAGGACCGTAGAAGGGGCCGATGCCATAAATGTGAATGACGCTGGTTGCGTACCCCAGCCCCGCCGCCACCGGGAGGAAGGGGTAGGCGCGCCATTCGTCGCGAGCAGTGGGAGTTGCGACGGGTACGGCGGCAGAAGGCGCGTGCATCGTCACCCTTCCCCCGCCGCCGGCGGATCAATCTTCATAGCGCAGGTCCACGCAGGTCTTCTCACCGTTCGGTCCCATGGGGGAATCGTACTCTTCGATCACGGAGACGACGGGATTGTCGTGACTTGCAAAGAGCCGCGCCTCGTCCTCCTTCACGAATTCCAGTCGCGACGGGTCGGAAATGATGGCTTGGCTGCGCTCGAAATCTTCGCGGCTGTACCACCAGATCTCCATCAGGCAATCGTACCCCGGATCGATGACCTGTCCCGTCACCGGGTTCTTCTCGGGCTTGAGATAGCGGCGCACGTAACGGCGCGCGCCAGGGATCGAAGGCGCCCTGCCCTGTCGCTTGGACAGCTGCGAGTGCTGGTTCTCATAATAATCGAGGAACGCTTCCATGGTCATGTCGGAGCGTTTGCGGAAGAAGCAGATCTGCTTGAACATCGGCTGGCTCCTTGGCCTAGAGGCGCCGCAGCGCGATGACGCTGCCCTCTGCATCGGCGGAAAGATAGACGGTGCCGTCCGGAGCCACGGCAACGCCGCAGAACGTGTTCATCGGCCCGCACATGTCCCCGACGCCGCCAAGCTGTACCAGCTGTGTCCCCTGCGGACCGCCAATCGGAAGATCACTCGCCACCGTTTCCCGCGTACCGCCGGACAGATCGCAGGCGACAAGCGCATTGGCCCCGGGATCGACGACGAAGAGCGTGCCCCCCGCGATCGCCAAACCCTCGGGCCGGGCAAGCCCGTCGAGCACCGTTTCCGCACGGCTGCCGACCAGCTTGACGACACGTCCCGCCCCGCTTTCCGCTACGACCACCGTACCGTCGGCGGCAGTGGCCACACCCATGGGGCGATCGAGCCCGGCCGCCAGTTCCGAAACCGCGGCCCCTTCGATGGCGTGGACCTTTCCGGTCCCGAACTCAGCGAAGACGATGCCCTTCTCGCTCATTGCAATCCCCATCAGGCGGTCATGCCCGCTCGACAGGACTTCCATCTCGGTGGCAGCAGGCTTCCAGCGGGCCACATCCCCGTTGGCGGTGGTCACGATCCACTCGTCCGGCCCGCTCGCCGCAACGTCGCGCACCCAGCCCGGAAAGCCGGGAGAGAACAGCATGCCCGCAAGTTGCAGCGGTTCGCCAGGGCGGAGGAGGTAGGTGAAACCGCCATCCGCCACGAGGACGTGTCCATTGCTGTCCACGGCCAGGCCCAGCGGCCACTGCAGGCCCTTTTCCACCAGAGCACGGGTCTGCCCTGACCCGATAATTTCCGTGATGGAGCCGTTGATGTGGCTGACGAACGTGCGCCCGTCCACGAAGGCAACGTTGTCCAGCCCCGGGCCGATATCGGCCAGCACCGACTTGTCACCGGTGCGGGGGTCGATCTTCAGGACCTGCCCGGAATAGACCTGGGTTGAAACGATGTAGCCGTCCGGGTGGAACTTCACCGAGTCCGGAACCCCAAGGTCGCGTGCGACGACCTCAGGCTCCCCGCCATCAAGCGAGATGCGCCAGATCTCGTTGGCGCCTTGTGCGGGGAAATAGAGCTTGCCGTCGGGCCCCACTTCGAAAGCGTTGGCCATCGGCACACCCTCGAAGATCACACGCGGAGCGCCTCCGTTCCGGTCCAGTTCGAGGATGCGTCCGCCCATCCGCAGTTCACCGGCTATGAGGCGGTTCTGATGGTACGTGATCGGGTTGGCCACCGGTACGTCGCCGTGAATGACCTTGTACTCCCCGGATGGCGTCATCATCGAGACTCGCCCTTCCGTGATCTCGGTGCAGTAGAGGTTGCCAGCCTCATCGAAAGCAAGGTCGTCTGGCCCGATGATGCCCCCACCATTGGGCGAGATCGTCTCGATCGCGCCGGTATTGACGTCGACAGCGCTGACCTTGCTGCCCGCGACCTGCGCCACGTAGATGCGCCCATCCGCACCTGTACGGATGCCGTTGGCACCGTTGAGGCGGCTGGCGGGCGTCATGCGGTGGAGCCCCCATCCCTCTCCGGGCGTGGCGGTGATCGCATTGGCGTTTCGACCCGCAGCTTCGAGCATGTATACATCCCTCTCCGCCGGCCTGTGAAGCCGGTCGATCCAGGGTTCAACGGTAGAGCCCGATCGCCCCGCGCGCAACGCGATGACGAACAGCCCCTATGCCATCGCTCCGGCGACGTGCCCGCCGTTGCCAAGAAAGGTCGTGGGCGCATATTCGTGGCTGGGCACAGCCAACACGCCATGGCCGAAAATCCCCACTCGCACGGAAAAACCGTCGCTTCAGGGGAGTGTTCATGCCTGCCCGAAGAAGGAACCCTGCCAATGTCCGATGGTGAACTGCGTTTCGACGGCCGGGTGGCCGTCATCACCGGAGCCGGACGCGGCCTTGGCCGTTCCTATGCTCTCCTGCTGGCCAAGCGCGGATGCAAGGTGGTGGTCAACGACCTGGGCGGCGCGATCCGTGGCGATGGACCGGATACAAGCGTTGCCCAGCAGGTCGTGGACGAAATCATCGCGGCCGGGGGCGAAGCGATCGCCAATGCCGATACAGTGGCGACACCCGAAGGCGGCCGCGCGATTGTTCAGGCCGCGATCGACACCTGGGGACGTATCGATGTGCTGATCCACAACGCGGGCAACGTGCGGTACGGCTCCATCCGCGATGTGTCCTACGAGGACTTCCGCGCCGTCGTGGACGTGCACCTGCTCGGCGCCTTCCATGTCGTCCAGGCGGCCTTCGGCCCGATGTGCGATGCGGGGTTCGGCCGAATCGTCCTGACCAGCTCAGTCGGCGGCCTCTACGGAAACGCCAACTGCGTGAATTACGGCATGTCCAAGGCCGGGATGGTCGGCCTCAACGCCATCGCTGCGCTGGAGGGTGAGCCGTTCAACGTGCGGTGCAACGTCATAGTGCCGGGCGCCGTCACCCGCATGGCCGAAGGGCTCGACATCTCGCAGTACCCCCCGATGGAGCCGGAACTCGTCGCTCCCGTCGTGGGATGGCTGGCGCACGAGAGTTGCCCGGTCACAGGCGAACTGATCGCGTCCATGGCGGGCCGGGTGGCACGCATGTTCGTTGCTGAAACCAGGGGTGTCTATCAGCCGAACTGGACGATTGAGGACGTGGCGAAAGCGTCACCGGCCTTCCATGACGCTGCGGAAGTGCTCGACTTCGGGCTTCACGGGCATGTGGACCACATCACGTACAGCTTCGCCATGGCGCGTTCTGACGCCTAATAGGCAACACTGTTGACAACTATAGTGGTGAGATCCACAGACACTCACAACGCGGGCACCAAACAGGGCCGCCGCACCGCTACGAAAATGGAACCGACATGACCTGCCACAAGACTGACGTGCCCTCGCCGGAGGAACTCGACATCCCCGCTCTTAAGGCGAGATACCTTGCCGAGCGCGACAAGCGCCTGCGCCGCGAAGGTGGCGAGCAGTACGTGCGGCCGACCGGGGATCTCGCGGACAACTACGCGCACGATCCGTTCACGCCGGTAGCCGACCGCGCGCCGCTTTCCGAAGAAATCGACGTGGCGATCCTGGGCGCCGGCTTCTCAGGTATCCTGGCGGGCTATCACCTGCGCAAGCAAGGCGTCACCAGCGTGCGCAACATCGATCACGCTGGCGGCTTCGGCGGCGTCTGGTACTGGAACCGCTATCCCGGCGTGCAGTGCGACAACGACGCGTACTGCTACCTGCCTCTCCTTGAGGAAACGGGCTACATGCCCACAAAGAAGTTCTCCGACGGGTGGGAAATCCAGGCCTACTGCCAGAAAATGGCCGAGGATTTCGAACTGGCCGACAAGGCGCTGTTCCACACCCTCGTCGAAAGCATCGTTTGGGATGAACGGATCAAGCGCTGGCACCTGAGGACCAATCGGGGCGACGACATCCGCGCTCGGTTTGTGGTCATGGCCGGCGGCGTCATGAACATGCCCAAGCTCCCAGGCATCCCGGGCATCCATGACTTCAAGGGCAAGATGTTCCATACCAGCCGCTGGGAACACGAATACACCGGCGGTTCGTGGAACAACCCGGTCCTCGACAAGCTCAAGGACAAGAGGGTCGCGATAGTTGGAACCGGGGCAACTGCGGTTCAGGCGGTGCCTTTTCTCGGCAAGTACGCCAAACAGCTCTACGTGCTGCAGCGCACGCCCTCGAACATCGACGAGCGCCCCAATCCGCCTACGGATCCGGACTGGGCGGCTTCACTGAAGCCCGGTTGGCAGCAGGAGCGCATGGCCAACTTCCATCGCGGTGCGCAGCAGTTCTTCATCCCTGGCGAACCGGACCTCATCTGCGACATCTGGACCGAGATCAGCCGCAACCTCAATCTTGACCTGGAGGCGGAAGGGTTCCCCGAGCTCGGCATCGAAGACCTGATGGCGCGCCGCGAAGTCGTGGACTTTCAAGTCATGGAGCGCCTGCGCCGCCGGGTTGATTCCATCGTGGAGGACAAGGGAACGGCTGAAATCCTGAAACCCTGGTTCCGCTTCATGTGCAAGCGTCCGCTCTCGAACAACGACTACTATCCCACCTTCAACCGCGACAACGTAAAGGTGATCGACGTTTCCCCCACCCAGGGCGTGGAACGGATGACAGAGAAGGGCTTCGTGGCCGACGGCGTCGAGTACGAGGTCGACCTGATGATCTTTGCCTCAGGGTTCGAGGTCACTTCGGACCTGCGCCGCCGATGGGGCATCGACACAGTCGAGGGGCGCGACGGCCTGTCGATTTACGACCATTGGGCGAACGGGCCGAGCACGTTTCACGGCGTCACCACGAACAACTTTCCGGCCATGTTCTACATGGGCTACATCCAGGGCGCGACAAACTCGAGCACGACCGAGCAGTTCGGCCGACAGGCCGAGCACCTCGCCTTCATGATCGGCGAGACCGTTCGCCGCGGCGCCGATACCTTCTGCGCCACGGCCGAAGGTGTGGCCGGCTATGTCGCCCACTGCCGCGAGAACGAGGTCGACATGAGCGAGTTCCAACAGGGCTGCACGCCCAGCTACTTCAACAACGAAGGGGACAAGGAACTCAAGTGGGCCCTGTTTAAGGGCTATCTTCCCGGATGGGACGCCTGGCGCGACATGCTTGCCGACTGGCGCACGTCTCCCGATCTGCCCGGCGTCGCCTTCGAAACACGGGAAATGGTGAACTGAAGGCGATCACCTGACAGGGTGGGGCACGGTGGCGCGACGCCCGCCGCCCTGCTCCTTGTCCGGGCGGCGACCGCAACGGCAGCCGCCCCGCCGGCGAACGCGCGGCCTCCACAGCCGTGTTCCCCATCCATTCTTGACGGGGCGTTCCGGCCCGCCGCATAATCCGCCCTCGAAACCCCGAGGGAAATTCCACATGGCCACCCGCCCCATCGCGCCCGGTCGGCGTATTGCCAAACCGGACTGGCGAGCCGTCCTCAAGCGCTCGCTGCGCCGCGCCGGAGAGCTTTCCGGCGCGCTCGTGCTGTTCGCGGCGATGGTGTTCCTGGCCCTGGCCCTGATCAGCTATCACCAGACCGACCCGTCCGCCTCAACGGCAGCTGGCGGCGACGTGCAGAACTGGATGGGACGTACCGGCGCCTGGACGGCGGAGCGCGCCCTGTTCTTTTTTGGCCCGGTGTCTGCCCTGTTCGTGCCGCTGCTCTATGTGTTCGGCCGCAAGCTGTGGCTGCTTGTCGAAGAGGACGATGGCGAGATCGAGCACACGAACCAGCGCTGGTGGGTTCCCGTCAGCGTGCTCGCGGTGTCCATGCTGCTGATCGCGACCGTGCTGTCCTTGTGGTTCACCAAGCCGGGCGGCTCCCTGCCGGCATCGATGGGCGGGATTTCAGGCCTGCTCGGCGCGAAGGCAATCGGTGCCCTCGCCGGCCTCGCCCCCGAGGCCGCGCAGAACTGGATCAAGTTTGCGCTGGCCCTCATCTGCCTGGGCATCGGCGTGATGCTTGCAGGGCGGGTCTTCGCCCTCGACTGGGCGGGGCTGCTGACGCTTCCCGGCCGGATCGGCCGCGTTCCTCTCAACCTTCCGTCGACCGAGGACCTGCCGTTCAAATCCGGGCGCGAAAAGGAACCTTCAAAGCCGGAGCGCGCCGAGAAGGTCGAGAAGCCGGAAGCACCGCTGCGCATCGCGGAAATGGCCGCACCTGTCTCGGCGGCGGCACGCAAGGTGCCTGAAATCAGCGACCCCAAGGCCGCCCCGATCCCGGCGCAGTTCGGTTCGGAAAGCCGCCAGAAAGACATGTTCGACAAGTACGAGCTGCCCGGCCTCGACCTGCTTGCCGATCCGCCGCCGAACTCACAGCCCAAGATCGACAAGCTCAGCCTAGAGCGCAACGCGCGGCTGCTGGAAACCGTCCTCGATGACTTCAACGTCAAGGGCGAAATCACGGCCGTCCGCACCGGCCCTGTCGTCACCATGTACGAACTGGAGCCGGCACCCGGCATCAAGGCCAGCCGCGTCATCGGCCTGGCGGACGACATCGCCCGCAACATGAGCGCGATCTCGGCCCGCGTGTCCTCGATTCCCGGCCGCACCGTAATGGGCATCGAACTGCCCAATGCCGATCGTCAGATGGTTTCCTTCAAGGAGATGGTCGCCTCCGAGGCCTTCGCGCATCACAAGGGTATGCTGCCGATCATCCTGGGCAAGGACATCGCCGGTGAGCCCGTGGTCGCCGACCTTGCGACCATGCCTCACCTCCTGGTCGCGGGTACGACGGGTTCGGGCAAGTCGGTCGGTCTCAATGCCATCCTGCTCTCGCTGCTCTACCGCCTGACGCCGGCGCAGTGCCGCTTGATCCTCGTCGATCCCAAGGTGCTGGAGCTCAAGAGCTACGACGACATCCCGCATCTTCTCTCGCCCGTGGTCACCGAGCCACCGAAGGCGATCCGGGCGCTCAAGTGGGCCGTCGAGGAGATGGAGCGCCGCTACCGTCAAATGAGCGAGATCTCGGTTCGCAATCTCGCCAGCTTCAACGAAAAGGTCCGCAGCGCTGCGGCCAAGGGCAAGCCCCTCGGCCGCAGGATCCAGATCGGCTTCGATCCCGAGACCGGCGAGGAACTCTACGAGGACCGCCAGCTCGACTACGAGGTCCTGCCGCAGATCGTCCTCATCGTCGACGAGCTGGCCGACCTCATGGTCACCGTCGGCAAGGAAATCGAGGTGCTCATCCAGCGGCTGTCGCAGAAAAGCCGTGCGGCCGGCATCCACCTCATCATGGCGACGCAGCGGCCCTCGGTCGATGTCATCACCGGCGTCATCAAGGCCAACCTCCCGACCCGCGTCTCTTTCGCGGTGACGAGCCGCATCGACAGCCGCACCATCCTTGGCGAACAAGGCGCCGAACAGCTTCTGGGCAAGGGCGACATGCTCTACAAGCCCAGTTCCGACCCTATCAAGCGCGTCCACGGCCCCTTCGTCTCCGACGAGGAAGTCGAGCACGTGGCGAACTACTGGCGATCGCAGGGCAAACCCGACTACGTCGATGCCGTCACGAACGAGCCGGAAGAAGGCAGCTTCGGGTTCGATGACCTTGACGCAACGGCCTCGGATGCGCCCGAAGAGCGCAAGTACCGTCAGGTGTGCCAGCTGGTGTTCGAAAACCAGAAGGTCTCGGTGTCGTGGCTGCAGCGCCAGATGGGCGTCGGCTACAATACGGCGGCGAAGTGGGTGGAGCGGATGGAGAACGACGGCTACGTCGGCCCCGCCAACCATGTCGGTCGCCGCGACATCTACCGCGATGAGAACGGCAACCCGCTTTGAAGGCGCTCGGCACGCTCGCGCTCGCCCTCATGCCCGTCACGGCGGTGGCGGCAACGTCCGCGCTCAACGGCCCAGGGAATTGGGTTCGCCTGTTCAACCGCGACATGGAGATTCTGATCGGTCGCACGATTCATGTCGATGCGGCGAGCGTCAAGGCCGGCGGCCTGGGGCGCACGTTCCGGGAAATCGACGTGCTGGTGAAAGCCCGCGGCCGCCTGCCCCGGGGCACCACCCAATACATGCTGCGCAGCATCGATTGCGGCACGGGCCGGGTACGGCTGGAGCAGTGGCAACTTTTCGCACCCGATGGCTCATCCCTTGGAGGGTCGACCGCGCCCGGCGCTGCCCAGCGCGTTCGCTGGAACAAGGAGGACGGCATGGTGATCCGTTATGTCTGCCAGGGAATCCTGCCCCGCTGATACAGACTGCGGCGCCTGACTGCGCCGTTGGGGCAACGCCACGGCTGCAACGCTGCCGCCGGTCGCTGCTGTTGCCTGTTGGTGTCATGACCTTGTCCCTCTAGGAAGGGCACCTTGCTCCTGCTGAACTGAAAAAGGCTTCGATGGAAGAACACGCTCAAGCATTCCTTCTTCGGGACGGGTTCCTTCTCCTCGGAACGGCGCTCGGCTTTGTTCTGCTTTTCCGGCGCCTCGGCCTCGGCGCGACGCTGGGCTTCCTTGCCACGGGTGCCGTCCTTGGCCCCTACGTCCTGAACCTGGTCGGTGATCCCGAAAGCAAGATGGGCTTCGCGGAACTGGGCATCACCTTGCTTCTGTTCATCGTCGGCCTTGAACTCGCGCCGGGGCGGCTCTGGCGGATGCGCCATGAAATCTTCGGCCTCGGCCTGCTCCAGGTCGTGCTTTGCGGGCTGGCGATCAGCGGCGTCATCTATGTGTTCACGGGTTTCAGCCCCGAAGCGTCACTGGCGCTGGGCCTGCCGCTCGGCCTTTCGTCGACCGCACAGGTCCTCCCCATGCTTCAGAGCGCAGGGCGCCTTCACACGCCTTTCGGTGAACGGTCCTTTGCCGTCCTGCTGTTCCAGGACCTGTCGATCATCCCCCTGATCACGATTATCGCCGCCATGAACCGCAACCCCGCGCTACCCGAGGGTCCGCCGGGATGGCTGCTGGGGCTGGAGACCATAGCCGCGATCATCGGCCTGATCCTTGCCGGCCGCTTCGTCATCCGCCCGGTGTTCCGCCTGATCGGCAACCTGGACGAGCGCGAGATGTTCGTCTTCGCTGCCCTGTTCACCGTGATGGCTTCGGGCGCGCTGATGCAGGCGCTCGGCCTCTCGACGGCACTGGGCGCCTTCATCGCCGGGGTCATGCTGGCGGATTCGCCCTACCGCCATGAACTCGAAGCGGACGTCGAACCGTTCCGCGCGATCCTGCTGGGCCTCTTCTTCATGTCGGTGGGCATGCTGCTTGACCTGTCAGCCATCGCCGAGCGCCCGCTTTTCGTGGTCGCCATGGCTCTGGCCCTGATCGCTGTCAAAAGCGGCATCATCTTTCTCCTGGGACTCGCCTTCCGCATGGAGTGGCGCAGCGCGCTGGCTCTTGGACTCCTGCTCAGCCAGGGTGGTGAGTTTGCCTTCGTGCTGTTCGCACAGGCCAGCACGGCCATGCTGATCAGCGCCGAGGCGACCAGCCTGTTCAGTGCGATCGTCACGCTTTCCATGGTGACGACACCCTTCCTGATGATGGCGACGCGCGGCATCCGGGAGCGGCCGGAGGGCAGGAAAGAAGTGCGCGACGGCCCGGACGCGGACGGCGCCAAGGCGATCATCGTGGGCTACGGCCGCTTCGGGCAGACCGTGGCCCAGATGCTGATCGCCGCGGACATCGAGGTGACGCTCATCGACACGGACATCGAAATGATCGACGTTGCCCGCAGTTTCGGTGCGCAGGTATGGTTCGGTGACGGCACCCGCATCGATCTTCTGCGTCAGGCCGGCGCGGCAGACGCGGAACTGATCGTCTTCTGCATCGATGGCGACCAACTGACCGAGGCCTTTCTCCAGGCTGTGCATCAGGCGTTTCCGGATGCGCAGATCCATGCCCGCGTATTTGATCGCCGCGCACTCGTTCGCCTCAAGGATGCGCCGCTCGCCTCCCTCTCGCGCGAGGTTCTGGAATCGGCCGTCGTCCTTGCGCGCCGGGCGCTGAAGGGCCTCGATATGGGATTGGCCGATATCGACCGTGCGGAGAAGATCTATCGCAAGAGCGACAAGGAACGCCTGACCCTGCAGTACGAGACGGGCGACATCGAGGCGGCGCGTGAACACATCATCACGCAGCCCCGCCGGCGCTCACGCCGAAAAAAGGAGGAGGACTGAGGATGAAAGATGCAGCCCTGCGCACAGTCCTTACAATCAGTTGAAACTTTCCGCGCTTGGTGTCTATTTTAGACGATCAGATTAGGCCAGGAGAGATGCGATGCGCGTCGGCACCGTCAAGGAAATCAAGAACCATGAGTATCGGGTCGGACTGACGCCCGAGAGCGCCCGCGAGCTTGTCGCAAACGGCCACGAAGTCTGGGTCGAGGCTGGCGCCGGCCTTGGCATCGGTGCCACCGACGCCGACTACGCCGACGCCGGAGCGAAGATCGTCGCTACGGCAGCCGAAATCTTCGCCGAGTGCGAGATGGTGGTGAAGGTCAAGGAGCCGCAGGCCGGCGAACGCGCCATGCTGCGCGAAGGCCAGATTCTCTACACCTATCTCCACCTCGCTCCCGATCCGGAGCAGACGGCCGATCTCGTGGCCTCCGGCGTCACCGCGATTGCCTACGAGACGGTTACCGGTCCGGGCGGTTCGCTCCCCCTGCTCAAGCCGATGAGCCAGGTGGCGGGTCGCATGTCGATCCAGGCGGGCGCGACGGCCCTTGAAAAAGCCAACGGCGGCCGCGGCGTCCTGCTGGGCGGCGTCCCGGGCGTGCTTCCCGCGCGCGTCATGGTCCTTGGCGGCGGCGTCGTGGGGTTCAACGCGGCGCAGATGGCCGTAGGCCTCGGCGCCGACGTGACGATCCTCGATCGCAGCCCCGAGGTTCTGGAGCGCCTTGGCATCCACTTCGAAAGCCGCGCCAAGACGCGCTTCGCGAACAGCAGCAACATTCGCCAGATGCTGTGCGAGGCAGAGCTGGTGATCGGCGCCGTGCTGGTGCCCGGCGCGGCGGCGCCCAAGCTCGTCACGCGCGAGATGCTGTCCTGCATGAAGCCGGGCGCGGTCCTGGTGGACGTCGCCATCGACCAGGGCGGCTGCTTCGAGACCAGTCGCGCCACCACGCACGAGAACCCGACCTACACCGTCGACGGCATCGTCCACTACTGCGTGGCCAACATGCCCGGCGCCGTCGCCCGGACCAGCACTTACGCTCTCAACAACGTGACGCTGCCGCACGCGCTGGAGATCGCGAACAAGGGCTGGAAGGCTGCCCTGAAGGCTGACCCGCACCTGGCCAACGGCCTCAACGTCCATGCCGGAAAGGTGACGTATGAAGCCGTCGCCCGCGAACTCGGCTACGATCATGTGCCGGTGAGCGCCGTTATCTGAGCTCCGCTTCCCGCCTGAGCCGGGCTCTCCGGCTCAGGCGATGAAGGGTGCCGCCACTTCGGCAGGCACCCGCATCAGGCGGCCGGTGGCGATGTCGATCATCGCCCAGGTCGTGCGTGCGGCAACGATTACCTTGCCGTCAGCGTTGCGGAAATCGACACGTCGGTCGAACCGCGCGCCGCTGGGGCCTTCGGGGATGAAGGTCTCGCCCGTCACGCTCTCCCCCTCGCGGATGTTCCCGCGATAGTCGATCTCGTGGCGGGTCACGACCCAGGCATACTTCGCCTGATGCTCGGGCGAAGCGACGGCCTCCCAATGCGCGGTGGCCATCGCTTCCATCCATTGCACCCAGACGGCGTTGTTGACGTGCCCCATGACATCGATGTCCTGCGGCTGCGCCGTAAAGGTGAGCCGGAAGGTCAATCCTCCACACCCAGCTGCCAGAGAATGAAGGCGAACTCCTCCGCCGTTTCCTTCAGGCTCTCGAACCGGCCCGACTTGCCGCCGTGGCCCGCGCCCATGTTGGTCTTGAGGATCAGCTCGTTGCCGTCCGTCTTCAGCTCACGCAGCTTCGCGACCCATTTCGCCGGCTCCCAGTACGTCACGCGCGGATCGTTCAGGCCCGCCGTGACCATGAGCGGCGGATAGGCCTGCGCCTTCACCTGGTCATAGGGGCTGTAGCTCCGGATGAGTTCGAACGCGGCCTTGTCCTCTATCGGATTGCCCCACTCAGGCCATTCGCCCGGCGTGAGGGGCAAGCTGTCATCCAGCATCGTGTTGAGCACGTCGACGAAGGGCACGTGCGCCACCACAGCGCCGAACAGGTCGGGATCCGAGTTGATGACCGCGCCCATCAGTTCGCCGCCCGCCGATCCTCCGGAAATGCTGATCCTGCCCGGAGCAGTGAATCCGCGATCGATCAGCCCCCGGGCCACGTCGACGAAGTCATTGAAGGTGTTGGTCCGGCGCTCGAGCTTGCCCGCCTTGTACCAGGCGCGCCCGAGATCGTCGCCGCCGCGGATATGCGCAATGGCGTAGGCGAAGCCCCGATCGACGAGGCTGAGGCGCGAGGTCGAGAAGCCCGGATCGATGCTGATGCCATAGGCGCCATACCCATAGAGGTGGAGCGGCCCCGCGCCCGTCCGGTCCTTGCGGTAAACGACCGAGACCGGAATCGCAGTGCCGTCGCGCGCGGTGATCTCCAGTCGTTCCGTAGCATAGAGCGAGGCATCGTAGCCGGAGGGGATTTCCTGAACCTTCAGGGTCGTCAGGCTGCGCGTCGCCACGTCGTAGTCGAGCACCGAAGAGGGCGCGACCATCGATTCGTACGACAGGCGCAGCGTCGTCATGTGCCACTCGGGGTTGTTGGAAAGCCCCGCCGAGTAGCTGGCCTCCGGAAACGTGATCCGCTCCACGCGCGCGGGATCGTCGTAGTAGCGCACCTCGATCTGGTCGAGCCCGGCACGGCGGCCCTCGATCACGTAAAAGTCGCGGAACAGATCGACGCCGGTGAGATAGAAGGCGTCGGTGCCCTCGATCAGCGTAGTCCACTCCCCCGGGCTCTCCAGCGGCGCGGTGGCCAGGCGGAAGTTCTCGTGCGTGTCGTTGGTGTGGATGTAGAGCACGCCCTCGCGCTCATCCACATCGTACTCCACGCCCTTGGCGCGGGGCTTCACCAGGATCTGCTTACCCAGCGGGTCGTCCGCCGGGACCATGCGGCACTCGCTTGTTTCATGGTCGCTGGAGCCGATCAGCAGCCACTTTTCGTTCGAGGAAAGCGACGAACCGACGCGGAAGCCCTCGTCGTCCTCGTGGTAAAGCTCGACGTCCTTCTCGATCGGCTCACCCAGCCAGTGCAGGCGCGCGTTGTCCGTGCGCCACTGCTCGTTGGCGAGCGAGTAGACCAGGCCCCTGTCCTGCGCGACCCAGACCAGCGCGGACAGTGTTCCCGGGATCTCGTCGGGCAGCAGTTCGCCGGTCTCCAGGTTCTTGATGCGCGCGGTGAAGCGTTCGGACCCGTTGTCGTCGTAGGCATAGGCCAGCAGCTTGCCGTTGGCACTCGTCGAGATGGCCCCGAGGCGGAAGTATTCCTTGCCCTGCGCAAGCGCCACTTCGTCGAGGATCAGTTCATCCGGGCCACCCGCAACCGGGCGACGCCACCACTTCTTGTATTCGGCGCCGTCCTCGAACTCGATCCAGTAGAGCCAGTCACCGTCCTTCTGGGGAACCGAGCTGTCCGCTTCCTTGATGCGCGCGCGCATCTCCTTGAACAAGGCGTCGATCCGGCCCTTGTGCTGGTCCATGCGGGATTCGAACCAGCGGTTCTCGGCCTCGAGGTGTTCCAGCACCTCCTTGTCCTTCACCTCGGGATAGCCCGGATCGCGCAGCCAGGCGTAGTCGTCGCTGACTGTGATGCCGTGGCGGGTGAAGGAATGCGGCTTCTTCGCCGCGCGCGGAGGACCGATCAGGGTCTGGATGAGGTCTGCCATGCCAACCATCTAGAGTCTGTCGCGGCCGAGTTGAAGGCGTGCGAAAAAAATCCTGCCTCCGGGCGAGCCCCTGCGCCGCCACTGGCCCCACCCCTGATAACGGGCGGAGAACCCCTCGCTTTCCCTTCTGTGCGACTGGGCCTATGCTGCAACGGTTGCCCCGAAAGCCGGATACCTGATGACATGTTGATGAATACCCATGAAGCCCGTCTGGATGCCCTGCGCAAGGAACTTGCCGCGCGCGGCCTCGATGGATTCGTGATCCCCATCTCCGATGAGCACATGAGCGAATACGTCGGTCACTATGCCCAGCGGCTTGAATGGCTGACTGGCTTCAACGGCTCGGCCGGCACGGCCGTCGTGCTGACGGACTCGACGCTGTCTCCTGCCGCGGCCATGCTCGTCGACGGACGCTATACCCTGCAAGTCCGCGACCAGGTGGACGGCACCCGTTACGCATACGCGAACGTACCGGCTACCAGCGTCGCCGCCTGGCTCGCCGAGCATGCGCCGGAGGGCGCCCGCATCGGGTACGATGCCTGGCTGCACGGCTCCAAGTGGGTGCAGGCCGTGGAACAGGCGCTGGCTTCCAGGGGCGGCGCGCTCCTTGCCGTAGAGGGCAATCCGATCGACGCCGTCTGGCACGACCAGCCCTCGCATTCGGCAGCCCCGGCGATGGTTCACCCCGATGCCTTCACGGGCGAGAGCAGCCAGACCAAACGCGCGGCGGTTTCCGCGTGGCTCACCTCTCGCGGGCTTGAGGCCACAGTCATCACCGCCCTCGATTCGATTGCCTGGCTGCTCAACATCCGCGGCACCGATGTGGAGCGCACCCCGGTCGCGCTGTCGTACGTGATCGCGCGGGCGGATGGCACCGCCGACCTGTTCATCGCGGGCGAGAAGGTCACCGATGAACTGCGCCGCCACCTCGGAAACGCAGTCACCATCCGCGAACGCGCCGCCTTCGTCGAAGGTCTGCGCGAACTCGCCGGGAAGCGTGTGGCCGTGGATCCGGAACGTGCCGTGGACGCCATCTTCAAGGAACTGGCTCGGGCCGGTGCCTCGATCGTCGAGGAACGCGACCCTACCGTGCTCCCCAAGGCGGTGAAGAACCCGGTCGAGCAGGCCGGTCATCGCGCGGCCCAGTCGCGGGACGGCGCCGCTGTCTCACGCTTCCTTCACTGGCTTTCGGTGGAAGCGCCGAACGGCACCGTCACGGAAATGTCCGCCGCTGACAAGCTGCAGGCGTGCCGCCAGGAAGCGGGTGACCTGCGCGACCTCTCGTTCGACACGATCTCGGGCGCAGGCCCGAACGGTGCCGTCGTCCACTACCGCGTGTCTGACGAGACGAACCGGACGCTGGAGCCGAACTCGGTATACCTCGTCGATTCGGGCGGCCAGTATCCCGATGGCACGACCGACATCACGCGCACCGTCTGGGTCGGCCCCGGCGAACCGCCGGCCGAAGTGAAGGACCGCTTCACGCGCGTGCTGAAAGGGCACATCGCGCTTGCGACCGCCGTGTTCCCGGCCGGCACGATAGGCAGCCAGCTCGACATCCTCGCCCGTGCCGCCCTGTGGCAGGCCGGCCTCGATTACGCGCACGGCACCGGGCACGGCGTCGGCAGCTTCCTTTCGGTCCACGAAGGCCCGCAGCGCATCGGCAAGCCCGCAGGCGGACAGGCCGGCACGGACCAGCCGCTGCTGCCTGGCATGTTCCTCTCGAACGAGCCCGGCTACTACAAGACCGGGGAGTACGGCATCCGCATCGAGAACCTCGTCCTCGTCGAGGAACGGGTGATCGAGGGAGCTGAGGGCGCCTACTACGGCTTCGAAACCCTAACCCACGCCCCGATCGAGCGCCGCCTGCTCGACACCACGCTGCTGACGCGCGCCGAAGTGGCATGGTGGAACGCCTACCACGCCCGCGTGCTGGAGATCGTCGGCCCGCAGCTCGACGGCGCGGCCAGGGCCTGGCTTGAGGCGCAGTGCGCACCGGTGTGACATGACGGGCGAGCGCGACCTTCGTACTTGCCCGGTCCACCTGGGCCTCGGCGGCCGGGTCGAGGCCCAGCCGCCCTTCGTGGCCGCGGACTGGTACGAGGCCTATGCGAAGCGCACCGCCGCCGACGGTGGCGAGGGACGTCTCGTCAGCCTCTTCGACTTCTCGTCCGACTGGGATACCTGGGAGATGCACCCGCACGGCGATGAACTCATCGTGTGCATCTCGGGCGAGATGACGGTGATACAGGAGCGTCCCGACGGCGCCATCCACGCCGAAACACTGGGCGCTGGACAGTACCTCATCAATCCTGCCGGTGTCTGGCACACCGCGAACATACTTGGCCGGGCCAGCGCCCTTTTCGTCACCGCTGGCCGGGGCACCCGGCACCTGCCACGGTGACGCAGCTTCGTCCTTTCTCCTCCCGCTGAAATCTGCCTTGGGCAACGGCTTGCGCCGCTTACGTCGGGATGAATGACCGGCGCCAACTGTGACAATTGACGACAATAAACGCGTCTCCCGGCACAACTGCGCGACAAGGTGCGTTTAGAAAGACCACAAGAGAGCCGCAGGACAGTTCTTCCCTCCTCCTTAGGTCCTGCGTCTCTCGCCCTTTTTTGATTACGGGAAAAGACAGATGACCAGGATGAAGACTTTGATGCTCGGCCTTTCGGCTGCGGCTCTGACCATCGGCGGCGTCGCTGGCGCCCAGGCACAAACCCCTGCGGAGAAGCCGCGCATGGAGCGACCTACCATGGACGCCAACGGTGACGGCGTCACCTCCCGCGCTGAGGCACAGGCCGCTGCGGCGCAGATGTTCGCGAAGTTCGACGCTAACAAGGACGGCAAGCTGGACAAGGCGGACCGTGAACTTGCCCGCCAGCAGGGCCGCGAACGGGCGTTCGATCGCCTCGATACCAACGACGACG
Source organism: Novosphingobium sp. HII-3 (assembly GCF_002916655.1). GTDB lineage: Bacteria > Pseudomonadota > Alphaproteobacteria > Sphingomonadales > Sphingomonadaceae > Novosphingobium > Novosphingobium panipatense. Next base: position 111,042 of record NZ_PPSM01000014.1, on the reverse strand, counting down.
GCTCGATCTCGCAGACCGAATTCACCGCCGAGCGCTCGCGTGATCGTGGCGACCGGCCAGCGTCCGGCATGACCCGCCCCACGCCGCAGAACCAGGCGGGCCAGGCCCCGCACCATGGCGGCAAGCACAAGCGCGGCCATCATGGTTCCGGCGGTATGCGCGGCGGCATGACGATGATGCAGCAGGCCGACACCAACAAGGACGGCGCCCTGTCACAGGCGGAATTCACCGCCGCCGCCCTGCAGCGCTTCGATGCCCAGGACGCAAATCGCGACGGCAATGTCACCAAGGAAGAGCGTCAGGCACACCGCGAGAAGATGCGGGCCGAATGGCAGGCGAAGAGGGCTGACAAGAAGGCGGTCAACTGACAGGAAGGCGCGGCGAGTACAGGATAGCTTCAATGAACGACACCGCGCCCTCCCCCGCAGCGGCCAGGCTGCTGCTGGTCGATGACGAATCTTCACTTCGTGAACCCTTGGCCGACTATCTGGTCCGCCAGGGGTTCACGGTCGTCCAGGCTTCCAGCGCTGCCGAAGCGCGCACCCGCCTTCGCGATGCACAGGACGGGTTCGATCTGGTCCTCCTCGACATCATGATGCCCGGGGAGGACGGCCTGTCGTTCTGCCGCCACCTGGTAGAGGCGCAGGAGATCCCGGTGATCTTCCTGACCGCGCGCGGCGAAGCCACCGACCGTATCGTCGGCCTCGAGATCGGGGCCGACGATTACGTCGTGAAGCCGTTCGAGCCGCGTGAACTGGTAGCCCGCATCCGCAGTGTGCTGCGGCGGGCCGCGCGGAGCGCCACCCCGCCCGTCGAGAACGAGGCGTTCGAGTTCGAGGAATGGCGCCTCGACCCGCTGAAGCGGCGCCTGATCGATCCCGAAGGCGCGGTAGTGGCTATCTCCTCCGTTGAATTCCGGCTCCTCATGGCCTTTCTCGAACATCCCCGACAGGTTCTGAACCGCGATCGGCTGCTCGACATGGTACAGGGACGCGAGGCCCATTTGTTCGACCGCGCCGTGGACAACCAGGTCAGCCGCCTTCGACGCAAGATCGAGGTCGACAGCCGCAATCCTCAGATCATCCAGACGGTGTGGGGCGGAGGCTACATGCTCGCGGCAGACGTTCGCCGCGTCGCTCTCGAAGACTGATGCGGCTTCCAGGCGTGTCGTCGCTGCAGCCGCGCAGCCTGATGGGGCAGATGTTGCTGGCGGTCGCCGCCGCTCTTCTGCTCGTGCAGGGCCTGGGCGCGCTGCTCGTCTATCGCGCGCAGCGGGAGGGCTATCAGTCCGGGATGACGAACTCCGTCGCCTTCCGGCTGATCGCCGAGACGCGCGGCCGAGGAGCGCTTGGCCGGATGCTTCGCGAAGGAGGCGACCGAGACCGTACGCCTTTCGCCGGCCCACCGCTCAGGGGATTTCCGCTGGAGTTCAGCGCCCACTCCCCCTTGCGCCCAGGCGAGACGCAGGATGCGGACATCGCCAAGCGGCTTGAGCGCATCTTTGCCGAACAGGACTTTCCCGCATCCCAGATCGTTGCGGCCCACCGCGTGGTCGGACGAGACGCTTTTTCCCGCGCCCATATCGAGATGCGTGCGCAGAACGGCCGCATCTCTCCGTCCGAGGCGGACGAGATCATGGCGGGGCACCTTCTTGTCGTCGGAGTCAAGCAGCCCGGCAAGGCCAACTGGATGATCGCCCGCGTCCGCAGCCCTGAAGCTTTTGGAGGGATGATCCGCACGCTGGTGATCCAGACCCTGATCATCTACCTGGTCCTGGTTGGCGCGGTCGCCCTGATCCTGCGGCGGATGACGCGCCCGCTTGCGGCGCTCACCCGCCGGGTGGAGCAATTCGCCGTAGCGCCCGGTTCCGCCGGGCAGCTGGCGCCGGCCGGCCCCGAAGACATGCAACGCCTCATCGTCGCACACAACGCCATGGAAGCGCGGATCGTCGCGATGCTTGACGAGAAGGACGTGATGCTCGGCGCCATCGGTCATGATCTGAAGACACCGCTGGCAGCCCTGCGCGTGCGCATCGAATCGGTGGAGGACGACGCAGAGCGCGGGCGGATGGCGCACACGATCGAGGACATCGTGCGCACGCTGGACGACATCCTCTCGCTCGCCCGGGTCGGACGCCCGAGCGATCCGCGCGAACGCACGGAACTCTCCGCCCTCGTCGCTTCCGTGGTGGAGGAGTACGAGGACATGGGTGAGCCGGTGGAACTGGCCGACACGCAGCGGATCGTGCTGGAGTTGCGGCCCACCTGGCTGCGTCGTGCGCTGCGCAACCTCATCGACAATGCCATCCGCTATGGAAGCCAGGCGCGCGTGCAGCTTGAGCGGCACGGCGAGCGCGCGGTGATCCGCATCGACGATGACGGGCCCGGCATCCCAGACGACGAGATCGACGCGATGACGAACCCGTTCACACGCGGCGATCCCTCCCGCAACAAGGCCACCGGCGGGGCCGGGCTGGGCCTCGCCCTCGCACGTGCCATCGCGGACCAGCACGGCGGTGCGCTGGTGCTGGCCAACCGCCTCTCGCCCGCCGGAGAGGTCGAGGGGCTGACGGTAAGGCTGGAACTGCCGCTGGCCTGAAGCGCCTCCTTGATTTAGCGCAGGGCGGCGAACTCCTCGTCGATGCGGCTGCCCATCATGTCGTCCAGAAGGCCGCAGTTGCGAACGCGCTCCACTGCGCGCTCCAGTTCCAGTACACCGGGCGTCCCCGCGAAGGCCGGGCCGAAGTCCCGGGCGATCCTTTCGGCCCACGGGACCGAGCAGAACCGCCCCAGCATCTGGGGAAGACGAGTCGAAAACGCTTGCGCATCCGCCGCGTCCAACAGCGGCTTCACATTCCGCAAAGCCCAGTCGTACCCATATTCGCGACTGGCGCTGCGGGCCATGACGCCATCCAGGATGTCGCGCCGTTCGCCTTCGCGCAGGCGCGGATCCTTCAGCTCCAGCAGCCAGGCCGCCATTTTCGGAAAGCCCGTCCTCGCCACCGCCGCCAGTGCAGCGGGACGGAACACCGGGTCTTCCGAGGCAAGCGCCTGATCGAGGAGCTTTCTCACCGCCTCAGCGTCCCGTTCGTAGAGGTAGAGGTCGAAAGCGTGATCGAACCAGGTCGGATCCAGCGCGGCGCGGTCTCCCGCCAGGTAAGCCACCGCCGCGTCTTCGAGCAAACGGCGCAAGGCGCGTCCCCCGCGTGCGCCGACAAGCGCGTTGACCACCTGCACCCGCCGCTGCGCCCGGGAGGCTGGCTCGCGCGCGTAGACGCCGAAGCGCGGATCGAAGCCATACTCCTTCAGGGAAGGGCCATAGAGCCGGTCCCGCAGTTGACGGAACCCCCGCCGCCCCTGCGCACCCACGATGTTCTCCCGCACCAGACGCGACATCGCCTTGTCGGGAGCATCCGCTGCATGAGGGTCGTCATGGCGGATAAGCTTTCGCTGCAATGCCGCCATTTCGTTAATGGTGCCCCGGCCTGCACGGATCGATGCATAGAGCGAATCCACCAGCGCCAGCGCCTCGCCTCCGGGCAGGCCATCAGCCGTCGCAATGAGGCTCTTCCAGTGCCCTGCGGTAAGTTCGAAACGGTAGTAGCCCGTCCCCCCGGCGTTCGGGAACACCTCGCCCTCTCCCGGAAGCTCGAAGGTTTGCGTACGCTGGTCCAGGATGAAACACCGGCGCACGGCGCCGCGCCGGAGGCAGAGCGGTATCGTCCAGAGCGTCTCCGGCGGCGCCACACCTGCAGTGGTATAGGGCAGCTGCGTCACCGTCACGCGCTGCCGGTCCCGCCGCAGGGCGAGCAGAGGCACCCCCTGCTGTTCGACGAAGCTGCGCAGGGCGGGAACGAGCTTCGGGTTGCCTGCCACTTCGGCGAGAGCGAAGAAGAAATCCTCGCTCGTCGCAGTTCCGCCGCGATGCGCCGCGAGGTAATGGCGCACGCCTTCACGGAACCTGTCCTCTCCCAGCCACGCGGCCACCATGCCCACGACGTGCCCGCCCTTGCCGTACGTCATGGCGTCGAAAGCCGTCTTGATGCGGCGGCTGTCGTCGATCGGCTGGCGAACCGGCCTGCCCGCGATCAGCGAATCGGTCTCCATCGCCTCATACCCCGCCGCGAGCGCGTCTCCCGCGATCCCCAGATCCGGCCGCCAGGCGTCCGCGATGCGGTAGCCGATCCAGTTGGCGAAGCTTTCATTCAGCCAGAGGTCGTCCCACCACTCGGGAGTGACGAGGTTCCCGAACCACTGGTGTCCCAGTTCATGCGCCACGACGCGGCCGAATGCGCGCTGCTGCGCGACCGGCGCTTCGTTGTCGAGCACCAGAAGATCGTCCCGGTAAAGCGCCGCCCCCGCGTTCTCCATCGCGCCGGAGTGAATTGGCGTCGTCACCTGGTCCATCTTCGCGAAGGGAAAGGCTTCGCCGAAGTAGTCCTCCAGCAGAGCCGTGATCGCCCTTGAGCCCTCCAGCGCGAAGGACAGGCGGTTCCGGTTCGGTGCGGTGGAAACGATCCGCAGCGGAAGGGCATCCGGGTGCCGCGCCCGCGGCGGCACCTCACCGCTGGCGGAGACGAAAGGTCCTGCCATCACGGCCACGAGGTACGTGGGCAGCGGCACTGTCGGCGCAAAGCGATGGACGAGCAGCCCGCCCTCGCGTGTCGGCTCTCCCTGCTCAGGCGCATTCCCGATTGCGGTGATGCCGTCGGGCGTACGGAGGGTGAGCGTGAAGGGCGTCTTGAACCCCGGCTGGTCGAAGCCGGGAAAGGCCGCACGCGCATCGACAGCCTGGAACTGGCTCCACGCATACCATGCCCCGTCCACCTGCACGCGGAACAGGCCCGCCGGTTCGTCCGCGAAGGGTGCGTCGTAATCGAAGGCCAGCGTCACCGCGCCCGGCCCAAGAGCCCGGGCGAACTCAGCCCTGGCAAGGCCCACCGGATCAAGCTGCACCCAGCGGCCCTCCACCGCTTCCCCCGTCCTATGGGCCGTCAGGCGGCTGACCCGAAGTCCCCGCCCGTGGAGATAGAGGGAAGCCGTTTCGCGGGCTAGGACGACGTCGATCTCGACATGGCCGGAGAAGCGCGGGCGCGACGGATCAACCGTAAGGTCAAGGCGATAAGCAGTGGGCACGGCGGCATCATCCAGCCGCCCCAGCGGAAGGGTATCGGCCCGCGTGTGGGACGCCCCGCCTAACAGGGCCAGAACGGCTGCAAACAGCGCCGCAAAAGGCGCCCATCCACGTCGGCCTGCCTTTCCCCTCACCCGCGCATCCAGCCCCCGCTGCAATGAGTTGACGGCCCGTTAGCGTAGCCGGCGTGGGGGGCGCAGGCACTCGCCCCGGCTCGTGCCGGAGGGGTTCCGCGCAGCCGAAGGCATTCCTCGCTCATCCCGGTGTCTCGTTTGCTTGTTCTACCAGGGTGTACGGGCATCGCCCCCGATTGCAACATGGGGCGCATCTGGCGCACAAGGCGCTGCAGAGGAGTTTTGCCAGCCGCCATGACTGCGGCTAAGGGCCGCGCCTACCATGGTCCACCCTTTCGTCCTTCTTGATGACGCCCGTTCCGAGGGCGCGGTCGATGCGCGGCTGTACCGGGCCTTGCGCGAAACCGTCGTGGCGATGCGCGCCAGCGAGGTTCTGCCGGCGCTGGAGCGTCTTCAGGCGCTCTCGAAAGCGGGCCTGCATCTGGCGGGGTACATGACGTACGAAGCGGGACTCGCGCTGGAACCACGGCTTGCCCCCCTGCTCGTCGAGACCGGCCGTCCGCTGCTGTGGTTCGGCGCTTTCGACGGCTACGAGACGATACACGCGCCGGAGGTGCCCCATTGGCTTCGCGCCACCGCCCGCCCAACCCCGCCCGCCATAGGCCCGCTCGAGCCTCAGGTGAGCACCGGCGAGTATGCGCGGCAGTTTGCGGCCATTCGTGATGCGATCGAAGCGGGAGACATCTACCAGGCCAACCTCACATTCCCGCTCGAAGGGCCTTGGAGCGGCGACCCTCTTGCGCTTTATGCCGCGCTGCGTCCTCGCGCCGCCGCCGGCTATGGCGCCGTCATCCACGACGGCGCCCGATGGCATCTCAGTTTCTCCCCGGAACTGTTCTTCACCCTCCACGGCCGCGATGTCGAGGTTCGCCCGATGAAGGGCACACGTCCGCGGGGGCGCAACGAGGCTGAGGATGCCGCGCTGCGTGCCGACCTTGCCGCCAGTGTGAAAGACCGGGCCGAGAACCTGATGATCCTTGACCTCATGCGCAACGATCTCTCGCGCCTTGCGGTCCCGGGAAGCGTACGCGTGGAAGCGCCCTTTGCCGTCGAGAGCTATCCGACGGTGCACCAGATGGTCTCCACCGTCCATGCCCGGCTTCCGCAGGATCATGGTGCCGTCGACCTCCTTCGCGCACTTTTTCCCTGCGGATCCATCACCGGCGCGCCCAAGATCCGCGCGATGGAACTGATCGCGCAGGTGGAGAGCGCACCGCGCGAAGCCTACTGCGGCAGCATCGGTTATCTCGAACCCTCTGGCGATGCCGCCTTCAATGTGGCAATTCGCACCTTGCGTCTCGATTGCAGCGGCCGCGCGGTCCTAGGGGTTGGATCGGCCGTAGTCGCGGATTCGCAAGCGCTTCCCGAATGGCGGGAGTGTCTGGTCAAAGGGGGTTTCGTGCGAGAGTCGGAAGTGCGGGTTGCCGGAGCAGCGGCCTCTGTGGCCGCATCGCCCGCCAGCTTCGATCTGATCGAGACGATGCGATTCACGCCAGAGGACGGCATCGCGCTGCTGGAACTGCATCTGGAGCGAATCGCCGCAAGCGCGGCCGCGCTGGGCTTCGGCTTCGACCGTCATGGCGTGCGCAATGCCATCCAGGCGCTGTGCTTCGATGCGGACGCTGCCTCCAGGCTGCGGCTCGTGGTCGGCCGCAGCGGCGCGTTCTCGCTGGAACTGGCCGCCCTTCCCCCCGCTCTGCCTGTCCCCGCCATCGTCGCGGCCCTGCGCCTGCCGGTCGACAGCGGCGACTGGCGGCTGCGCCACAAGACGACCGACCGCGGCTTCTACGAAAAGGGTCTCGAAGTCGCGCGCGCCAACGGTGCCGACGAGGCCATCATGCTGCGGGACGATGGCCTCGTCACCGAAGGCTGCTTCACCAGCATCTTCGTCGAGCGAGGCGGCAAGCTGCTGACTCCTCCTGCCGCACTTGGCCTGCTGCCGGGCATCCTTCGGCGGTCGCTGCTGGACAGCGGCCGCGCCGAGGAAGCGAACCTCACGCTGGACGATCTGAGCGCCGGTTTCCTCATCGGCAATGCCTTGCGCGGCCTGTCGCCTGCGCGTCTGCTCGACTAAAGTGGCCGATCTCGCATTTTCAACGATCCTGATCTAAGACTCCCGGCGATGCACATCTCAATCGCTCTCTCCCGCATCGCTCCATCGCAGACCACCGCGATGACCGATCGCGCCACGCAGCTTCGCGAAGCGGGGCGGGACATCATCTCGCTGTCGGTTGGGGAACCGGATTTCGCGACCCCGCCGCATGTCCTCGAAGCCGCCAAGGCTGCACTGGACAGGGGGGAGACGCGCTACACGCCGGTGGGTGGCACCTCGCGCCTCAAGCAGGCTGCCGCGCTGCACTTCGGCCGGGACCTCGGCATTGCGGTGTCGCCTTCGCAGGTCACCGTCAGCGCCGGCGGCAAGCAGGCGATCTTCCACGCAATGGCGGCCACCGTCAGCGAGGGGGACGAAGTGATCGTGCCCTCCCCCTGGTGGGTCAGCTATCCTGAAATCGTGCGCTTCGCCGGTGGCAAGGTGGTTCCGCTGCGCACTCACGCGAAGGATTCCTACCGGTTCACGCCGGCCGATCTCGAAGCGCAGATCGGTCCGCGCACGCTGTGGCTCATGCTCAACAGCCCCGGCAATCCGACAGGGGCCTGCCTGCCGGCGGAAACCTTGCTGGGCATTGGCGAAGTGCTGCGGCACCACCCGCGCGTCATGATCCTGTCGGACGACATCTACGCCCCGATCAATTATACCGGCGGCGCCCACGCGACGCTGGCCAACCTGTGCCCGGATCTTGCCGATCGCATCCTGACTATCTCCGGTGTCTCCAAGAGCCACGCAATGACCGGCTTTCGCATCGGAGTCGCGGCGGGGCCGGAATGGCTCATCACCGCAATGGAACGGCTGCAGTCGCACTCGTCAGGCAATCCCTGCTCGATCAGCCAGGCCGCCGCGGTCGCCGCCTTCGAAGGTCCGCAGGACTTCCTCGTGGACTGGTGCGAGCGTTTCCGCGCCCGGCGCGACCTCGTCGTTTCATCGATCAACGCCATACCCGGCCTTTCCACGCCCTCTCCGGACGGCGCCTTCTACTGCATGGTCGATGCCACGCCCCTGATGGAGCGGTTCGAAGACGATACGAAGCTGGCGCTTCACCTCCTCGACCATGGCGTCGCGGTCGTCCCCGCCTCGGCGTTCTGCGGCCGGGACGGCTTTCGCATCAGCTTCGCGGCGGACGAGGCGCGGCTTGTCGAGGCCTGCCGGCGGATCGCCGGGGCCGTGGCCTGATATTCCCGGCGGCATCGCGTCGACGGTGCCGCGACCGGCTCCCGAAGGGGGCAACGAAAGAAAGAATCATGGAACTCGAAATTCTCTTCGAAGACGGCGAAGCGCTCGTCATCGACAAGCCCGCCGGCCTGCCGCTCGATCAGCCGCGCGCCGGTGGACCAAGCCTCGAAGATCGGCTGGACGAGCTGAAGCTCGGCTTCCAACGTCAGCCTTTCCCCGTCCATCGCCTTGACCGCGACACGTCCGGATGCCTCCTTCTGGCCCGCAACCCAAAGGCGCTCAAGCGCTTCGCCGCCGCTTTCGAGGAGCGCACGGTCGAGAAGCGCTACCTCGGCATCGTCGCAGGTGAACTGAACGAGGAGGAGGGCACGATCGCCCTAAACCTCTCCAAAGTCAGCACGGCAAAGGACGGCTGGCGCATGATCCCTGCGCGCAAGGGCAAGCCGGCCGTCACGCACTGGCGAAAGCTGGACGCGCGCGGCGGACTGACGCTGGTGGAGTTCCGCCCCGAGACGGGCCGGACACATCAGATCCGCGTGCACGCCGCCTCCGGGCTGGGCTTTCCGCTCCTGGGCGATCCCGTCTACGGGTCCAGGAGCGGAGCCGGCCGCACGATGCTTCATGCGGCAGGTCTGACCGTTCCGCGCGGCGGCGAAAAGCCTCCGATCGTCGCCGTCAGCCCGATGCCTGCCGATTTCCGCGCCCTTGGCTTCACGGATGAATGACTGCGGTCGATGACATAGTGGAGCGCGCCCAGGCTCTCGCGAGCGAGAGCTTCATCGCCTCCACCGGGCCGGGCGGGCAGAACGTCAACAAGGTGGCCACGGCCGTGCAGCTCCGTGTCGATATCTACGCTCTGCGTCTGGTGCCGCCGGTCTTCGCCCGGGTCAGGGAATTGGCCGGAAGCCGCATGACGGCGCGCGGCGAGCTGATTCTCACCGCCCGCCGCTTCCGGACTCAGGAAGCCAACCGGGCGGACGCGCGCGAACGGCTGGCAGAGCTTCTGGTGGAGGCGCACAAGCTTCCGGAAAAGCGAGCCAAGAGCCGTCTCAACCGTGTCGGCAAGGAGCAGCGGCTCAAGGGCAAGAAGCTGCGCGGCTCCGTCAAGGCCGGCCGCGGCAAAGTCAGCTTCGACTGATCAGTCCGCCGCCTCCGCCGGCGTGGGGGCAGAAAGCGTGGCATCTTCTGTCGGCGGCCGGCGTGCATCGAGGATAGCCGCCGCCTCGTCGAGTGCGCGGGCTTCTCCGACCGTGACGCCGCCGGGGCCGGGCGCCGTGTCCGACTGCGAACAGGCTCCCAGTGCAAGCAAGGGCAGGGCAAGCAGGGGAAGGGCAAGGCTGACTGGTCTCATGATCCTGCCGTAGCCCAGTCGCGATCAGGCGTCGATGACCCGGGTATGCGGGTGATGCTTGTCCAGATGCTTGCGGATGATCTTTAAGTTGCGGCTGTTGGACCGGAACACGAAGTCGAACAGATCGCCCGCGATCGGTATAGCGCCCACCAGACTGTCGAACCCGACATTGGCGCTCATGCGTGCCAGTTGCCACTTCGACATGCCCAGATTGCGCGCCTCCCAAACCAGGTAGAGGCCCAGTGCCGCGGCAATCAGGTCGCCCGCCACGGGCACGAGGCCCACGACCGCGTCGAGCCCTACCTGCCGGCGGATGCCCGGCACGGTAAACGCCCGCTCCAGCACCCGCTCAAGCATCTCGATACGACGCCGCACCGATGCCGGGTCGTTCCCTATCGGAAGTTCATGCTCCATGCGCCGGGCAGGCTGCGGTCCTATCGCCACTCTCAGGCCTTTTCTTGACGCGGCTCGGCGCCGCATCTTCTACTTGGGGAGCCAGGCGAGCGGCATCAAGGGATGCCAGCCCCACTGGTTGGGAGAGAAGCCGGACACGGTGCCGCGAACCAGCGACCAGCGGATGGGCGTGCCGAACGGTATGAAGACATTCGCGCCCGCGAGCTCTGCTTCCGCTTCGGTCAGCATCGCGGCGCGTTCCGCCGAGGAGACGGCGACGGCAGCATCGGCCACGCGCGCATCGGCCTCGGGAGAGCAGATTCCCCGTCGCGCCCGGCAGGACAGGCGGTTCAGGAACCAGGCCGCGCGGGGGTAGCGTGCCACATCGTCGATGAGGAGCAGATCAGCCCCTTCCTGCGCCTCCGCTCTGTCGAGGCCAACGCCGATCGCCGCGAAATTGCTGGAGAGGCGCTCGAACAGCACCGACGATCCGCCTCCGTCCGGAAGCCAGATCGTCAGGCGCGGGCGGCTGGCTTCGGCGCCATTGCTCGCGATCCAGTCGCGCACACGGGCCGCGGCCACGGCCCGGCGTTCCTCGATGGTCTGTCCTGACCACCGCTCCCCGATGGTGCCAAGGTCACCGTCCAGGCTCGGCGACACGATGCGCGTGGTCGGCACCCAGCCGCCAACCCCGAAGGGCGCGATGAGGGCGTCCCGGTCGACCGTCATGGCCAGCGCTTCCCGATTGGCGGCTTGCGAAAGGAAGCCCTGCTCGTTCATCACCCGCAGCCCGAACAGGCCGATCACGGGGTCAAGCTGGATAGTGCCGCGCAGGATGCCGACGGAGCGGGTCAGAAGGAAATCCTCAATCCGTCCACCCAGTACGAGATCGACACTGCCCTCGTTGAACGCGGCAACTGCATCCTCTCCGCGCAAGCGGCGCAGCTCGATGCGTCGGGTGCGCTCCGCCCAGCGGTCGATCGCCGGCATGCCCAGTTGTACAGGATCAATGGCGGTCAGCAGCGTCCGGTCACCCGCGCGCGCAGCGATCATTGGCCCGGTGCCTTCCCCCTTGTGGCGCAGGCCCAGCTCCGGCTGGGCAAGCAGCTGGAGCAGGTAAGGCATGGGCCGGGCAAGCCGGATCTCGATCACGCGCCCGGCGGTGGCACGTACATCGTCCAGACCGGCAAGGTCCATCGCCAAAGGCGTTCCCTTGACCGCCTGCAGGGCGGCACGGAAGGCGCGCCGTGCGCTTTCGGCCGTGATTGGCTCACCGTTGGCCCAGGTGCCGTCGCGCAGCCGGAAGATATAGCTCTGGCCGTCGTCCGTCACGATCCAGCGGTCCGCCAGAGCCGGGATGACGCGGCCTGCGTCGTCGAATGCCACCAGCCCTTCGACGGTGGAGGCGTGGACCAGCAGCCCTCCAGTCGATGACAGGTCATCGCCGGATAGCACGCCCCTTTCCTCGCCGAGAACCGCCACGCCAAAGGCGGAATTGTCGGAGCCGCTGCAGGACGCGAGCATGAGACCGGCCATGACAGCCAGGACCCGGTAGACGGGGCGCTTGAACACCATGGCTAGGGACTAGTCGATTTCATCTGTCTCGCAAATGAAACCACAACCTTTTGGTTGCAGATCCTCAGATCTTGCGCAGAGCCGATTTGTCTGTGGTGGGCTCGGGCGTAGAGATGCGCATGTAGTAATCCAGGGAGGATTCCGGCGTACGGGCGATGGGCTCACGTGCCAGGCGCGGATCGATGTCGTCGCGGAACGCCACGCCGAAGCGATTGTCCTGCACCCAGGCCACAGTGCCCTCGACCCAGCCGATATTGCGGATGTTGACTCGCACGACGGTTCCGCGCGCGACGCGCACGTTACCCTCGCCCATCATGCCTCCCGCCGAGAGATTCCGGACCTTGATACGGAACTCGCCCTCGATACCCTCGACACGCAGATCAGCCAGCAAAAACAGGCTGTCCCGTGCGATCTGCCGATTTTCAGCTTCGTTCATGCGCTTTGGTCCGGGCGTTCAGGGCAGCACCTCCATGTGCCGCCGATGCAGGCAAATTACCGTGCCTGGGCCAGGATTTCTAGCGAACATTGGCGAATAAAGGGTTAACGCGACGGCTTCGAGCAAAGGCGAAGCCGCGCGCCCCTTAAACTTCCGCCGGTTCAGTCGTCCCGAGACACCTTCTCGCGGCGCTCATGCGCTTCCTGCGCCTCAACCGTCATGGTTGCGATCGGGCGAGCTTCGAGACGGCCCAGGCCGATCGGTTCGCCGGTCACTTCGCAGTACCCGTACTCGCCTTCCTCGATGCGGCGCAGGGCCGAATCGATCTTGGCGATCAGCTTGCGCTGACGGTCACGCGTACGAAGTTCGATGCCCCAGTCCGTCTCGCTGGAGGCACGGTCGTTCAGGTCAGGTTCGCGCAGAGGCCCGTCCTGCAACTGCTGCAGGGTTCCTGCAGAGGCGTCGAGGATGGAGCGCTTCCACGCAAGCAGCAGCTTACGGAAATACTCCTGCTGCGCCTCGTTCATGTATTCTTCGTTAGGTTCGGAAATATAGGCGCCGCCAATTGCGCGTTTCGCCTTTGCGAGTACATCAATTTCGTCAGCTAGGGCCGTTGCCATCCAGAGAACTCCGCAGTGCCTCCTCGGATCGCCAACGCCCTGCAGTCCCGGATTTTTCCGATAACCGTAACGATCCGCGGGTTGTGCCGCGCCTATAAGTCGACGTCACCTTGCGCACAAGCGGTTAAGCGAGGGAGAGGCAAGAAACTTGCCTGAGCACAGCAGTGGTGACTTGAAGTTAATACGACCACGTTCAGGTCAGCTAACGGCATTAACCATATCTTGACCCGCGCGACGCAGTTTCATCTGCAGAACGCAAACGGACTTCCTGTCCCCCGTTCCGGGACGAGGTCGCAGCCGGGGGAGAAATGGAATGGAAGCAACGAAGATAGACGGGCGGCTGGCTACATGCGCAACTGGGCAGGACCTGGACACGGCCGACATGATCATCGCGCAAGCGCTGGCCGCGGCAGCGGCAGGCGACGCCTCCGGCTATTTTGACCTCGGTGTCGCGTACTCCACCGGCAGCCCCGCCCTCGCCTGCGATTTCATCGAAGCGCACAAGTGGTTCAATCTTGCGGCCGTAGGCGGGCATGAGGACGCCGCGTCGTGCCGCGCGCAAGTGGCGGAGGACATGACCGCTCGCGAGATCGCCGAAGCGCAGCGCCGGGCCCGGCAGTGGCTCGGCGCGACGATCCGATGCGCCGCCTGACCTAGCGGTCGGCCGGTCCGGGCGCAGGCGCCTCCGCCTTGCGAAAAGGCGTCCTGCCGTCGAGCCATATCTGATCCAGCGCGATGCCCGCGCGCTCCTGCGCGAGGTAATCGGCTATGGCAGCGCGCAGCCCATCGTGCACGATGTAGTGCGCGGAGACGGTGCGTACCGGCTCGTAGCCCCGGGCAAGCTTATGCCCGCCCTGGGCCCCCGCTTCCACGCGATTCAGCCCCAGACGAATGGCCGCATCGATGGCCTGATAATAGCACAGTTCGAAGTGCAGGAAGGGCTTGTCGATCCGGGCGCCCCAGTAGCGGCCGTAGAGCGCATCCCGCCCAATGAAGTTCAAAGCGCCCGCCACCGCCTCGCCCGCGCTGAAGGCGAGGACCATCAGCATGCGGTCCGCCATCGCCTCCCCCAGGAGGCTGAACGCCTGGCGGGTAAGATAGGGCCGGCCCCACTTGCGCGCGCCCGTGTCCTGATAGAATTCCCAGAAGGCGTCCCAATGTTCCTCGCGGATCTCCGTGCCAATCAGCGCGCGAATCTCCACGTCCTCCTGCGCCCTGGCGCGTTCCTTGCGCAGGTCCTTGCGCTTGCGGGAAGAAAGGACGCCGAGGAAATCGTCAAAGCTGGCGTAGCCGCGGTTCTCCCAATGGAACTGGATATCGTCGCGCAGGAGCCATCCCGCCCGCTCGAAGATCGGCACTTGTGCAGGCTCGATGAAAGTGGCGTGAGCGGAGGAAAGACCGTTGTCCCGGCAGAGCGTCTCGGCCGCACGCAGCAGGGGAACGGCAAGTTCTGGGTCCTGCGTCAGCACGCGCGGGCCGGTAGCGGGAGTGAAGGGAACCGCGATCTGCAGTTTGGGATAGTACGACCCACCCGCCCGGTGCCATGCATCGGCCCAGGCATAATCGAAGACATACTCGCCCTGAGAATGGTCCTTCAGGTAAGCCGGCAGCGCGGCTACCGGTCCTCCGCCGGGACTGTCGACGACGATCGGCAGGGGTGTCCAGCCACTGCGCCCGCCAACGCTTCCCGACCGTTCCAGAGCGCTGAGGAAGGCATGGCTGACGAAGGGATTGCCGCCATCGGTCAGCGCATCCCAATCTGCCGCCGGCAGATCGCCGACAGCGCCAAGGACACGGGCGGTGAAGCTGCCGTCATTCACGGTCGGCCGGTGCTCCCGTCCTTGCCTTCCCCACGGTGCCTTCGAAGATCGCGGCATCCGCGAAGGCTTCGACCCCCGCATCGTCCTCGGCATCGCGGACCGTCCAGGTGGCGACCGGCACACCACGGCGACGTTGCGCACCGGCGAAGCGGCTCGGCAGGTCACGCACGTCGTAAGCAAGGAAATCGGGCCGGCAATGCCATAGGGCGAGATGGCGGCGGATTACTCCCGAAACGCCCCTGGCATCGCTTTCGGAAACGACCAGCCCGCGCACCGTGTGCGGCGAGTGGCGCCAGTACCAGCGCGAGACGCGCGGGTCGAAGCTCATCACGGCGTGGGGTCCCATGTACCCTTCAAGGACTCGGCGGACCGCCAGGCACAGCGCGGCGACGCGTGAGCCACGCTCCGACTTGATCTCGATGAGAACGGGCACCTGCCCGGCGACTTGGGCAAGCACCTGCCGCAAAGTCGGGATCGTCTCGGCGCTGCCGGTAAGCGCGAACGCTCCAAGCTGGGCGGCGCTTCTCCGGGCGACCGGGCCGGTTTCGGCGGTCAGGCGCTCAAGCCCGTCATCGTGAAACACCACCGGCTGGCCGTCGCTGGAGCGTTGCACGTCCAGTTCGATCCCGTGCCCCGCCTGTATCGCGCGTGCAAATGCCGCGCGGGAATTCTCTGGCACCCCGGCCCCGTGCAGGCCGCGGTGCGCATAGTCCTGCGCACCGATCCACACGACCTTGCGCGGATCGGGCGCGGGCGAAAGCCAGCGATCAAGCAGGGCGAACGGCAACGATGGCGTCCACTTCCGCCGCGGCACCCAGTGGCAGGACAGGCACGCCGACGGCGCTGCGCGCGTGCTTTCCGGCATCGCCGAACACCGCCACCATCAGCTCCGAAGCGCCGTTGATCACCTTGGGCTGGTCTGTGAAGGCTCCCGTCGAGTTGACGAAACCGCCCAGCTTCACGATCCGCTCGATCCGGTCGAGCGAGCCAAGGGCAGCCTTGAGCTGCGCCAGGATCATAAGCCCGCACGCCTGCGCCGCTTCATTGCCCTGCTCCAGCGTAACGTCTTCGCCAAGGCGGCCGGTAACAAGCTGCCCTTCGACGAACGGCAACTGGCCGGACACGTGAGCAAGGCCTGCGGCCTCCACCACGGGCACATAAGCCGCCACCGGGGCGGCGGCTTGCGGCAAAGTCAGGCCGAGTTCGGCAAGGCGGGCTTCGATCTTACTCATGAACGTCCTCTTCTTCGCGCATGAGGCTGTCGAGCAGCCAGGGAAGTGCGCTGTTCCAGTCGTCTATACGGGCGTGGGCATGGCCCAGTTGCAGGGCGCACGCGATGTTGGGGGCAATCTGGGGCTCGCCGCAGAGATGTAGGCGCCGCACATGCGGCGAGACTTCGAACACCGAGCCATGATGCTGGGACAGGTCGTCGATGAACACGGCCCGGTTGGGCTTGTATTCGTCAAGGATTGCCTGAAGCGCGGGGCCTTTCGGCCCCTGATTGGTGAAAACCCGCAGGGGCATGCCGTGGCCGAGGAGTTGCGCTTCCCGAGCTTCGCGCCGAAAATCGAGCAGGTTAGTGAGCACCACAACGTCCGCATGCTCGCGAATGGCTGCAATCGCATCCACGGCTCCTTCGATCGGCGTCTGCCGGTGCATCTGGGTGTCGAAAAAGCGGTTGAGCAGCTGCCACATCTCCGCCTGCTCGAGCGGCTCATCACTGCCGACCCGGCGCATCGAGCGGAAGAACTCGCCGTTTGCTAGGTCGAACTGCACGCCCTCATCTTCGGAGAGCCAGTCGCGGAAGTGCTTTATCATGTGCAGCAGCACTTCGTCGCAATCCGTGATGAGCAGCGGCCGCGTCATGCGCCGAGCCTTGCGCGCGCGGCCACCAGAGCCTCGGGCTTGATGCCCAGCGCATCCGCTGCGGCCAGCAGGTCCGGCTCGTGCGAAGCCAGGAAGTCCAGCACGGCGGTCAGCGTGCCGCGCTCCATGAGCGAGGCGCGCAGTTCATCGGGCGTCAGCCCGGTGAGCGAGAGGAAGCGATCGGCGCGGCTCTGTTCCGCCAGCACCCAGCCCAGGGCGCTGAGCGCCAGGGCCTGCGGATCCGATGGGGATGACGTCTCTCGAAGAATTGTCAGTCTCTCTCATGTGGAATAGACGGGGGTTCAATACCCCAGATGGTCATCAGGGCGTCGAATGGCAAAGCGAATCCTCGTTGTCGAGGACAACGATCTTAACCGGAAGCTGTTTTGCGACGTGCTCCGCAGTCAAGGGTACGCGGTGGAGCCGTGCGCCGATGGTCTGGACGCCCTGGAACGGGCGCGCCAGTTCGTGCCCAATCTCATCATCATGGACATCCAGCTCCCCAACGTCTCGGGGCTGGACCTGATCGAGACGGCTAAGAAGGATCCCGTCCTGCGTGCCATTCCGGTGCTGGCCGTGACCGCCTACGCCGGCAAGGGCGACGAGGAGCGTATCCGGGAAGCTGGAGCGGAAGGCTATCTGGCGAAACCGGTTTCGATTGGTCCTTTCATGCAGGCGGTCCGGGCGCTGCTGTAAGCCGACGGCGGCGACAGCCGGCATCTCGCGTTCTGCCGCTCGGCGGCGACCGGAAAGACACAGGACGCAAACGTAGCGCATCTCAAGCCATTCCCGCCTTGACATGATACACCTGCGCCGCTTTTGCGCCGCAATTCGCGGCGAGAGAGCCGCCCGACGCTTTCGGAGTTAAGACCCATGGACCGCGAAGAGACCTCGGCCCGCATCGCCGCGCTGATCGAACCTTTCAACAAGAAGGGCATCGCCATCGACGACACCACCCGCTTCACCGACGACCTGGAATTCGACAGCCTGACCGTGATGGACTTCGTCGCCGCCATCGAGGACGAGTTCGACATCATCATCTCGATGAACGCGCAGGCCGAGATTGAGACCTACGGCCAGCTCGTCGACGCCGTGGTCAAGCTTCAGGGTTGAGCGCACGATGACCGAGGCCGTTAGCCAGCCCGACCAGCCGCAGACCGTAGAGGGCGGCGACATGACCGGGGACCGCGATCTGTTCAGCAAGTTCGACCCGCTCATCAAGATGCGCTCGGACCTGCTCTCCACCGGTGTGACCGATCCGTTCGGCCTCGTTATGGAGCGCGTGATCTCTCCGACCGTCGCCATGTGCAACGGGCGCGAGACGATCCTGCTGGGCACGTACAACTACATGGGCATGACCTTCGACCCCGACGTGATCGCGGCGGGCAAGCAGGCGCTCGACGATTTCGGCGCCGGCACCACCGGCAGCCGTGTGCTGAACGGCACGTACGCAGGCCACAAGGCGGTCGAGGAAGCGCTATGCGACTTCTACGGCATGAAGCACGCCATGGTGTTCTCGACCGGCTACCAGGCCAACCTCGGGATCATATCGACCATTGCCGGCAAGGGCGATTACATCGTCCTCGACATCGACAGCCACGCCTCGATCTGGGATGGCTGCAAGATGGGCGACGCCGAGGTCGTGCCGTTCAAGCACAACGACATAGAGGCGATGGAAAAGCGCCTGAAGCGCATTCCCGAAGGCGCGGGCAAGCTGGTCGTGCTCGAAGGCGTTTACTCGATGCTGGGCGACATCGCCCCGCTGAAGGAAATGATCGCCGTCGCAAAGAAGTACGGCGCCATGGTGCTGGTGGACGAGGCGCACTCCATGGGCTTTATCGGCCCCAACGGGCGCGGCGTGGCCGAGGAGCAGGGCTGCCTCGACGACGTCGACTTCGTGATCGGCACGTTTTCGAAGTCAGTCGGCACCGTCGGCGGTTTCTGTGTCTCGAACCACCCCAAGTTCGAAATCATGCGTCTGGTCTGCCGCCCCTACGTTTTCACCGCCAGCCTGCCGCCGAGCGTCGTCGCCACCGCCACGACCTCGATTCGCAAGCTGATGACGGCCAGCGAGAAGCGCGCGCACCTCTGGGATAGCTCGCGCACGCTGCACAAGGGGCTGACGGACGCAGGTTTCCAGCTCGGCACGACCGAACCGCAGAGCGCGATCATCTCGGTCATCATGCCCGATCTGGAGCGCGGCGCGATGATGTGGGAAGCGCTGCTGCGGGAGGGCCTTTACGTGAATCTCGCCCGCCCGCCGGCAACGCCCGCGAACATGACCCTGCTGCGTTGCTCGCTCTGCGCCGAACATTCGGCCGAGCAGGTGCAGCAGATCATCGGCATGTTCACCCGCGCCGGCGAGGCCGTGGGTATCCTGGGCTGAGGACGAACCTTCCCCCGCCCCCGAGGCGGGGGAAACGGCTCAGACCGAATGAAGATCTACGTAGTCCAAAAAGGCCTGCATCCAGCCGTTCAGGAACTCGGACGACTGGGCGCCCACCGTGCCATCGTCATTGAGAAGGCCATCCTTCCACTGCAGGAACGCCTCGGGCGCACCGAGCGTCGGCATGTCGAGATAGGCCAGGATATTGCGCAGGTGCTGCTGCGCCAGAGCCGTGCCGATGGCCCCGATCGACACGCCGGTGATACCCGCCGGTTTCCCGGCCCAGGCGCTCTGTCCATAGGGCCGCGAGGCATGGTCCAGCGCGTTCTTGAGCACGCCGGGAATTGACCGGTTGTACTCCGGCGTGACGAACAGGACACCGTCCGAGCCGGACACCAGCGCCTTCAGCGTCATGACGGGTTCCGCCTGATCGTCATCGTCATCCTGGTTGTAGAGCGGCAAAGCCCCGATTTGGGCGAAGGTGAAGTCGTGGCCCTGTGCAGCCGGCAGCCGTGTCAGGGCTTCGGCCAGTCGGCGGTTGTACGATCCTTCGCGCAGGCTGCCGATAATGATGGCGATCTTTGACATGGCTTCTCCTCGTCGCGGTGCCGTTCCGTCGCGGTATCCGGGTACGGACCGCCGAGCACCGCGACGGTTCCTGTCCATCAGTGGATAGAGATGATCCCGTCCACCGCCTGCCACTCCTGCGGGCCGATCAGCTTCCTGTGCGCGACGCGGACGGAATGCAGCGGTCCTTCGATCTCTCGCGTCCAGTAGTCCAGGAAGTCGCGCAGCACCGGAAAACGTGGAGCCACATCATACTGCTGGAAGGCGAAGAGCTGGAGGAAGCTGGGATGATCCGGCAGGAAGTAGTGGATTTCGACGGTCGTCAGACCGTACCCCTCCAACTGCCTCAGGAAATCTGCAGAAGCGCGGAAATCCGACGATGCTCGAACAGAACGACCAGCCATAGCCCTCCTTCCGGCGCCGCCACCTTGCGGCGCAGCGTGAGGAGGATGACACAGAGCGAACGGCAGTCAAGTGACCGCAACAGCTACGCATTCACCGGGCGGATGGATGGAGCGATGGGGCCTAGCGTGGTCGACGGGGCAGCGGCGGGCGATGATAGCTGACATCGCTGCGGTCCCGTCGCGCCTGTGAAGGCTCGTTAGCGGAATACGGGCTGGCCGGTGCATGCGCCGCCTTCGGCACATCGTAGGTTCCCTCCACGATGGTGACGCGGTTGGCGATGCGCCATTCGCCGTCCCGCCTGCAGAAGTGATCGACATACCTGCCGGTGGACATGAAGTTCGGTCCCTCAGCCGTGACCCCTGAAAAATGATAGTAGGTCTCGCAGAAGGCTTCGTCGCCCTGAAGATCGCAGACGTGATTGAGGATAGCGTGCTGCGTCGTCTCGAACATCAGCGTCGTGCCATCGGCCCAGGCGATGAAATCGTCCGGTGACCCGACGAAGTGCCCGTGATCCTCTATCGCATCGTCCCAGTAGCAGGAGCGGACCAGTTCGTTGTCGAGCCGGTCCAGCCCCCGGGCATAACGCAGCAGCACCTGATGGATGGTGTAACGGTCGGCAAGTTTGGCAAGGTCCATCGGTCAGGCCTTCAACCAGTCCAGCAGCAGGGGGGCCAGGAGCGGCCATCGTTCGAAACGTCCGCGACGGTTCGCGGGATCGACCGGGAAGGTCGAGACGCAGTTCCATTCCTGGTCGCCCCATGGCGGCTCCACCAGTGTGGAGTTCGGCAGGAGGTGATGGACCCATTCCGAGGTTTCGCGTGTGTGCGCCATGTCGCTCTTGCCCGAACGAAACGTCAGGACCGGCATCGTCAGCCGCGCAAAGTCCTGCGCAGTCATCCCTGGCACGGGCGATTCGTCGGAATAGGCGAAAGCTTTGCCCCACCGCTGCATGGTCGCGATGTATGCGTCAGGGTCCTGAGCCATAAGGATGCTGCGAATCCGTGGATTGCGGGCGATCTGATCGGCCCAGCTCGGAAGCTGGACGACCGCCTCCATGCCGCCCTTGCTCGCCGCAGCGATCTGGTCCCCGCAGTAGAACCACGCCAGCCCCGCAAGACCGACGGGGCCGCCGCTAATCCACCAGATGGCGATCTGGCGCACGTTCGCAGGCTGGCGGGCAGCCGCCATGAGAGTGACGCGGGACCCTGCCGACCCTCCCACCAGTGTGACATCCCGAAGACTCAGGGCGTCGATCAGTCCAACCAGCGCCTCGCAGTTCATCACCGACTCGCTCGGCGCCGTGAACGCGATATCCGAGGCCCCGCATCCCGGCCTGTCCCACAGGAGGACGCGGTAGCCGCCTTCCGCCAGTTTCGCCCCAAGTTCCGGGACACCTGCGGTGTCGCGCGGGTAGCGACCGCCCGGTGTCAACACCAGCGGCCGCCCACCTTCGTCTCCGATCAGTTCATAGTCGATCGCAAGGCCGTTCACATCGATCTTTGGCATCCGTTCAGACCATCGCGTCCGCCGCCATCGCCGCACCGGGTGCAGTCTCCCAACGGCCCAGCCGGTAGTCCCCGCTGATCGTTGTGCGGTACATCAGCCGCTCCTCCTCCGGGTTGTTCCCGGACACGCAGTGGAGCATGCGCAGGTTGTCCCAGATCACCATATCGGCGGGCCGCCACTTGTGGTGATAGGAACACAGGGTGCCGAGCCGGTTGATCTCCTGGCACACCTCCTCCAGCAGCGCATCCCCTTCCGGTGTCTCGTTGCCCAAGATGCCCTGCGCCATATACGGGGAAACGTGGAGGACCTTTTCCCCTGTCGGCCGGGTCCAGACCGCAGGATGAATTGCGCGCGGCATGGCTGCGACCTGCTCGGCGAAACCGGCGGGCATCGGCTTGGGCTCAATCATGCGATACTGTTCGGGACGGCCGAACTTCAGCTGGTCGAACTGTGTTTCCAGACGATAGACGATCTGCGCCCTCTCGATCCGGTCCCGCAACCGGGCGGGGAAGGCTTCGTACAGGGCCACCCCGTCCAAGAAGCCGGTGATGCCGCCTTCCTCAACCCGTTCTACCGACCGCAGAACTCCCGCACGGTTCAGTTCGTCGTTGTAGCAGTGATCGAAGTGCCACGGCAGCCAATGCGACACCTGCCGCCCGTCCACCTCCACGACGCCGCGGCCGCGCTGGCTTCGGATTTCTATGACACCGGGCATGCGGTTCGAATCGACGCGGCTGACGCCCTTGACCGGGTGTTCCTTCAACGGTCCGAAGCAGCTTGAGATCGCCAGCTGCATCTCGTCCGTCTGTTCGACGTCCTCAAAAACGATCATGCCGTGCTTGACGAAAAGCGCGTCGATGTCGTCCCGAACGGCCTTGTGCTGCAGTTGGCCAAGAGTCAGTCCGCCAATGCGCAGGCCGAACGGAAGATTGTCCTGCAACGGACGTGTGGTGAATGACGACACTGCCTCGACTCTCCCAATCGCTCTTCGGGAGAGAAGCTAGATCGAGCGCCCCGCCGGGGCCAAGCGCTCAAGCGGTTTTTGCCGCCACAGCCGAGGCGCACTTCTCGCTGGTCTCCTCCGCCCCGCCGCCGAGGAACGCCAGAGCGAGGAAACCGGCGACCACGGCAACCGCGAAGGCCGCCGTGACCTTGCCCAGATGCTTGTCGATCACCGCCTTGATCGGTGCGCCGAACAAACGGAACAGCACACCCACGATCATGAAGCTGATCGAGCGTGACACAAGCGAGGCCCCCAGGAACACCATGAGGTTCATGCCAATGAACCCGGCGGTGATCGTCAGGAGCTTGAACGGGATAGGGGTGGCGCCCTTCACGATGATGATCTCCGCGCCATAATCGCGCAGGTAGCACGCGGCCTTGGGGAAGCTGTCCGCCAGCCCCAGCGCGCGCAGCATGGCTTCACCGAACGCCTCGTAGGCGAAGTGGCCGATCGCGTAGCCCAGCAGCCCGCCGACGACGGACGCCAGCGTGGCGATCAGGCTGAAGCGCAGCGCCTTCTTCGGCTCGGCCAGGCACATGAGGCCCAGCAGCGGATGCGGCGGCACCGGGAAGAAGCTCGCCTCCATGAAGGCGAAGATCGCCAGCCACCACTCGGCGTGGCGGTGCGCCGCCTTGGCCATAGTCCATTCGTAGAGGCGGCGCAGCATCTTCAAGAATCCCCCGGGTGTGATCGCGCCCTGCCTAGAGGGGCGGCGGAAGACGGACAAGAGGCAGAGCCTAACCAATAAGGTTATTTTTGCTTGACAACAGCACGCCAGAACGGTACATATCGTGAACATTGCAGCACCGGCCGGGTTCCCCCGGCTGATCTCGCCTCCCCAATCTTCTGGAACGGAACAGCTCATGGCGGACAAGAGCCCTCCTCGCCGGCGTGCGCCTGCGGGCCATACCGACGCGCCTGCCCGAAGCTGGCGCCGCATCTTCCTCGCCGAACTGGCTGCAACCTCCAACGTGGCGGCTTCGGCTCGCACCGCCGGGATCAGCACCACCCGCGTCTACGAGGTGCGCCGCAGCGATCCCGTGTTCTACCGGGAATGGCAGGAGGCGCTCTGCGAAGGGTACGACCTTCTGGAGATGAACCTCCTCCACCGTCTCCGCGAGGGCGAGATCAAGCCGGCCGCCGGGGCGAAGCGGGGAACCCGCGTCTTCGACAACGCCACGGCCCTGCGCCTCCTCGTCGCGCATCGGGAAAGCGCCACCCGCCAGCGGGCGGTGATCGAAAACCGCAATTCAGAAGCGATCATCGAGGCGATCAACGCCAAGATCGAGAAGATCAAGCAACGCCGCCTCGCCGCGCCGGCGGAGACGGAGGCGCCCTCGCATGCAGATCAGTGATCAGCTCGCGACTCTGGAGGCGCTGCCGCTGGAAGAACGCCGGGCCGAACTGCGCAAGTTCAGCGACAAGGAGCAGGAGGAGCTTGAGACTCATTGGCGGCTCTGGGCGCGCGCGGAGCAGCTTGCCCCGGCAGGGGACTGGCGAACCTGGCTCATCATGGCGGGCCGGGGATTCGGCAAGACGCGAGCGGGCGCCGAATGGGTGCGCACCATTGCGGACGCCGATCCGGCGGCGCGCATCGCTCTTGTTGGGGCAACACTGCCCGAAGTGCGCGCCGTCATGGTGGAGGGCGAAAGCGGCCTTCTGTCGGTCTGCCCGCGCCGCCACCGCCCGCGTTTCGAGCCTTCGCTGCGCCGGCTGGTCTGGCCCAATGGCGCGCAGGCGGTGCTGTACTCCGCCCAGGAGCCCGAAGCCCTTCGCGGCCCGCAGCACAGCCACGCCTGGTGCGACGAGATCGCCAAGTGGGACAATGCCTCGGGAAGGGCCACGGGGGCCTGGGACAATCTGCTGCTTGGCCTGCGGCTTGGCGAACGCCAGCGCGCCCTTGCGACGACCACACCGCGCGCGGTGCCGCTCGTTCAGCGCCTGCTCGGAATGCCGCAGGAAGAAGTGGCGATCACACGCGGCCGGACGGAGGACAACCGCGCGAATCTGCCCGCGCAGTTCCTTACCGACATGCGCCGCAGCTTCGGCCGCTCGCTGCTCGGAAGACAGGAGCTCGACGGCGAACTGATCGCCGATATCGAGGGTGCTCTGTGGACGCGGTCGCTGATTGAGGCCTGCCGGAATGAGCGCACACCGGATCTGGTGCGCGTCGTCGTCGGGGTCGATCCGCCGGCATCCTCTCACGGTGACGCTTGCGGCATCGTCGTGGCGGGGCTCTCGCAGGACGGCTCGGCCCATATCCTTGCCGATGCCTCGGTGAAGAAGGCGGGGCCGGAACGCTGGGCGCGCGCCGTCGCCGTCACGGCCGAAGCCTGGAACGCCGAGCGGGTGGTCGCCGAAGCCAACCAGGGCGGCGCCATGGTGGGCTCGGTCCTTCGCGCGGCGCAGCTTTCACTGCCGCTGCGTCTGGTCCACGCCAGCCGCGGCAAGGCGGCCCGGGCCGAGCCTGTCGCCGCCCTGTACGAAGCCGGGCGCGTGCATCACGCCGGCACATTTCCCGCGCTGGAGGATGAGCTTTGCGGGCTCGTCGCCGGCGGCGCCTATCAGGGGCCGGGACGGTCCCCGGACAGGGCGGACGCACTGGTCTGGGCCTTGACCGAACTGCTGCTGGGCAAGGCGGCGGAGCCGCGTGTCCGGGTGGCTTGACATAAAGACAGCGGAGCACCCGCGAAGCAGCGCCTTCTCCCCTGATATTGATCTCGAAAGGAACCTGCCGTGTCCTTCATCGCCTCTCTTGCCGCCGCCTTCAAGGGTGGGAGTTCCCGCGTGCCCCTTGCCCGTGGCGCCGCCTCGCCGTGGCTGTTCGCCCAGAACACGGGTTTTGCGCAAAGCGGCCGTGCGCCGTTCGACTACGGTCAGGCTGTACGCCGGGCCTATCTGGAAAACCCGGTGGCGCAGCGTGCGGTCCGCCTCGTCGCCGAAGGCATTGCGGGCGCTCCTCTGAAGCCGGTCGAGCCCCGGCTGGCGGCGCTCATCGCTGAGACCAGCGCGGGCCAGTCCCTGCTGGAAACGCTCGCCTCTCACCTTCTGCTGCACGGCAACGCCTACGTGCAGGTCATGAAGGACGCGCGCGGCGTCCCTGTCGAGCTGTTCGCGCTGCGACCCGAGCGCGTGAGCGTGGTGGCCGGGGATGATGGCTGGCCGGCCGCTTATGCCTACGACGTCGCAGGGCGCCGCCTGTCGCTTCCGCTGCTGGATGAAGATGCATCCGCAAACGTGATCCACATCCGCCACTTCCACCCCGGCGATGACCACTACGGCGCCGGGTGCCTGTGCGCTGCGGACGAAGCGATCGCCACGCACAACGCCGCCTCGGCCTGGAACCGGCAGCTGCTGGAGAACGCGGCGCGTCCGTCCGGTGCGCTGGTCTACGACAGTGGAGACGGCGCGGCCCTCACGACCGATCAGTTCGATCGGCTCAAGGCGGAATTGTCCACGGCCTACGCCGGAACCGCCAACGCGGGACGGCCGATGCTGCTGGAAGGCGGCCTCTCCTGGCAGGCGATGGCGATGACCCCGGCGGACATGGACTTCGCGACGCTCAAGGCTGCGGCCGCCCGGGACATCGCGCTCGCCTTCGGTGTTCCGCCCATGCTGCTCGGCCTGCCGGGAGACGCCACCTACAACAACTACAGGGAAGCGAACCGCGCTCTCTGGCGTCTGACCCTGCTGCCTCTCGCCGGGAAGATCCTTTGCGCTCTGGGCGAGGCGCTCACCCCGTGGTTTCCCGAGGCGACCCTCGCCATTGACCTCGACCGCGTCCCTGCCCTTGCGGAAGACCGCGAGCGGCTCTGGGCGCAGGTCAGTGCCGCCGATTTCCTCGACAGCGCGGAAAAGCGTGCCCTTCTCGGCCTCTAGATCGGAGAACAAATCATGAACTCCAATGATATGCTTGCCGGGCTTCTTGCCCAGGCGACGGCGGAAGGCGGAACCCTCGTCACTTTGCGGGCCATCGTCGAGGAGGCGAGCGAACTCGGTGCGCGGCGCATGCTCGCGCGGATCGGGCTTGACGATGCAACAGCGCCGCAGGACGTGAGCGAGTTGCGCGAACTGCTCCAGGCCTGGCGCGACGCGAAGTCCACCGCACGCCGAACGGTGTTCAGCTGGATCGTGCGCGGCGCACTGGCTCTGCTGCTGCTTGGGCTGACCGTGCGGCTCGGCGCGACGGAGCTGCTGCGATGATGCGCCTGGCCGGTTACGCCGCGCTGTTCGGCACGCCGGACGCCGGCCGCGACGTCATCCGCCCCGGCGCATTCGCCCGCTCGCTGGCGGAGCGGGGCGAGCCCCTGCCGCTGTTCTGGCAGCACCGCGCGGACCTTCGCATCGGCTGGATCGAGACCGCCGCTGAAGATGCACGCGGGCTGCGGGTCGTCGCCACCGTCGACAACCCGTCCGGCGCGGCGGGACTGGCGCTGAAGCGCGGCGCGGTGACCGGCCTCTCCTTCGGCTACCGCGCACGCGCCGCCCGGAAGTCCCCGCACGGACGCGAGTTGCTCGACCTCGACCTCTTCGAGGTCAGCCTCGTGACGCACCCGATGCAGCATGGCGCCCGCGTGCACCTGATCGCCTGATCCACTTCCTTTTCCCCACCAACGAAAGGTGAATGCTCCATGGAATCCCCATCTTCCGTAGAGGCTCTCGACGCGTCCTTCGACCTTGTCGCCCGCCAGGATGCCACCGACGCTGCCGTCACCGCCCTGCGCGGCGATGTCGACGACGTCAAAGCCCGGCTGGACCGCGTCTCGCGCGCAGCGGCCCGCCCGCTGATCGAAGGCGCGCCAAGCCTGGAGGTCAAGAGCTTCGTGCAGGGCTACCTGCGGGCCGGCCGCGAGACCGAACTCAAATCGCTTTCGGGCACGGTTGCCGCCGACGGCGGGTACTGCGTTCCACGTGAAATCGACGCGCTCATCTCGGCACGGCTGAAGAATATCAGCCCCATCCGCGCGATCGCACAGGTCGTGCAGACCGGTTCGGCTGGCTACCGCAAGCTGATCACGACCGGCGGCACCGCCTCGGGCTGGGTGAGCGAAACCGCCGTCCGCCCGGAAACGGCCACTCCGGTCTTCGCCGAAATCGCGCCGCCGTCCGGTGAGCTCTACGCCAACCCGGCGGCCAGCCAGGCGATGCTCGACGACGCCGCGTTCGACATCGAATCCTGGTTGGCGGATGAAATCGCCATGGAGTTCGCGCGGGCCGAGGGTGCTGCGTTCGTCAGCGGCACCGGCACGAACCAGCCGCGCGGCTTCCTTGCCGGCACCACCAGCGCCGCGGTGGACGGGACGCGCGCCTTCGGAACCCTGCAGCATGTCCTTTCGGGCAACGCCGCCGGCTTCGATACCTCACCCGAACTGAAGCTGATCGACCTCGTGCATTCCCTGAAGGCCGGGCACCGTCAGGGGGCGAGCTGGGTGATGAACTCGAAAACCCTGGCTCAGGTCCGCAAGCTGAAGGCCGCGGACGGGTCGTTCCTGTGGCAGCCGGGGCTGATGGAAGGCCAGCCGAACCGCCTGCTCGGCTATCCGGTGGTCGAGGCCGAGGACATGCCGGACATCGCGGCCAACGCCCTGCCCATCGCCTTCGGCAACTTCCGCGCCGGGTATCTCATCGCGGAACGCACCGCGACGGCGATCCTGCGCGATCCGTTCACCAACAAGCCCTTCGTCCATTTCTACGCGACGAAGCGGATCGGCGGGCAGGTTCTCGATTCCGACGCCATCAAGCTGCTGCGCATCTCCGCCTGATCGGTCGACCGCCCGCGCCGCCACGGGCGCGGGCGCACCGTCCACCCCGTAGTTCAGATCGGAGACACTCATGAAGCGAGTCATCCTCACCCCGGCCGCGCTGCCATCCTCGGCGCTTGCCGAACTCAAGCAGTGGCTCGGCATCACCACCGCAGTCGACGATGCGCCGCTCACCGCGCTGCTCACGGCCGCGCTTGACGTCTGCGAGGCCTTCACCGGCGCCCTGCCCCTGGAGGCTGAGTGCGAGGAGGCGCTTCCGGTCTGCGCAGGCTGGCATCACTTGGCCACGCGGCCCGTGCACGCCGTCGCATCGGTGATGAGCGTCGCTGCCGATGGCACGCGAACACCCCTTCTTCCGGGCGCGTGGGAAACCGACCTTCTTGCCGACGGTTCAGGCCGGATTCGCCTGTCCGCACCCGTGGAAGGCACGCGCGCGGTGGTCCGTTTCACAGCCGGTCTCGCCCCTGAGTGGGGCAGGCTTCCCGAAGGCCTGCGCCATGGCATCGTGCGCCTCGCCGCTCACCAGCATCGTGCGCGGGACGGTGACGGAGCGGCTCCGCTGCCGCCTGCATCTGTCGCAGCGCTGTGGCGCCCCTGGCGGCGGATACGGCTCGCATGAAAGCCGCCACCGACTTCGAAGCCCTTGCCCGGCGCCTGACGGTGCGTGCCGCCGCCGCTGCGACCGCCCGCGTCACCGCCCTGCGCCTCGTGCGGCAGCAGGATGAACGTCACTGGCGCCGGGCGAACCTGCTCTGGCCGCTTTTCGGAAGAGGATAGCTCATGGAAATCGCCCTGCGCGCCGCCCTTGTCGCCTGGCTTGCCGCCGACCCCTTCCTTGCTGGAAACCTCAACGCCATCGTGGAGGAGGCGCCGTCGCGGACAAGCCTGCCCTGGCTTGCCCTCGCCTCCAGCGCGAGCGTGGACTGGAGCTGCACGTCCGCAAGGGGCCGGGAAGTGCGCCTCGCCCTCGAACTCCACTGCCGGGGCGACGCTCCGCCCGCCGCAGGCGGTCTCGTCTCCCTGATCGAGGCGCGGATCGAAAGCCTTCCGCGGGACCAGCCCTCCTTCCGGATCGTCACCATCCAGTTCCTGCGGGCCCGCGCCGAGCAGCGCCCGCAGAACCGCCGCGCGGTGCTGCTCGAATACCGGTTTCGCCTTCTCGCCGCCTGAACGGGCACGGCGTCTCCATCCTCCTTGCCGCTTTCCTCTCTCACCCGAAAGGACTTGATCCATGCCTGCACAAAAAGGCAGCGCCTTCCTTCTCAAGATTTCCGATGGCGCATTACCCGCCGGTTACCATACCGTTGCGGGCCTGCGGACCACTCAGATGTCGGTCACCGGCGATGCGGTCGTCGTTACCTCAAAGGAAAGCGGCGGCTGGCGCGAGCTGCTGTCAGGCGCGGGCGTCCGCTCCGTGTCCGTCAGCGCGGCCGGCATCTTCCTTGGCAGCGCGGCCGAAGCGCAGGTGCGTGCCAATGCCCTTTCGGGACTTCTGGACGACTACGAACTCAGCTTCGAGGACGGTGAGCGGCTGCGCGGCCGGTTCCTGGTCCAGCGGCTCGACTACGCAGGTGATTTCAACGGGGAGC
Organism: Novosphingobium sp. HII-3; assembly: GCF_002916655.1. GTDB lineage: Bacteria > Pseudomonadota > Alphaproteobacteria > Sphingomonadales > Sphingomonadaceae > Novosphingobium > Novosphingobium panipatense. Next base: position 81,207 of record NZ_PPSM01000014.1, on the reverse strand, counting down.
GCAACTACACGCTCCAGCTGGAAAGCTCCGGCAAGGTGGTGCCGGCATGACCGCCAACCCGCTGCGAGGCGAAGCCTGCCTCACCGTCGCCGGAGCGCAGCGGCAGTTGCGCCCAAGCTTCTCCGCACTGGTTGCCGCAGAGGAGGAACTTGGCCCGCTGTTCGCGCTGGTGGAGCGCGCCGGATCGGGCGAACTGCGCCTCAATGAGATGGCCGCCCTGTTCTGGCACTGCCTGGCGGAGCGCGGCATCACCCGCGAAGCCGTTGGCGACGCGGTCATTGCCCAGGGACTTGCCGCCTGCGCGGCGCCGCTGCGGGTGCTTCTCTCCCAGATCCTCAAGGGAACGCCGTGAACTTCGCGGCGCGCGCACTCGCCCTGTGCGGGCTTGCCGCCCGATCGCTCGGCTGGCGGCCACAGGAGTTCTGGTCCGCCACCCCCGCCGAATTGGCCGCGTCGCTCGGCCTGCTCGCACCTGAAACTCCCGGCATGGATCGGGATGCCCTGCACACGCTGATGGAGCGCGATCATGGATGACGAGATGGACAGCCTCCTTGTCGAGGTGCGCGCCGGAACCGAAGGCTTTGCGCGCGACATCGCGCAGATGCGCGGCGCCGTGGACCGCGATCTCGTCTCCGGCTTCGCCCGGGCGGGCGACGCGCTGGAGCGCGGCCTTGCCGGGCCGATCCGGAAAGGCAACCTCGGCTTCGACGATCTGAAGCGCACCGCCGTCTCCGTGCTCGATGCGATCGCGGCAGAGGCGGCGCGGACACTCGCGTCGGGATTGGCCGGCTCCGCGACCGGCAGCACCGGCAACGGCATCGACCTGGCCTCCATCCTTGCCGGCGCACTGGACCTGCGTGGTCTTCCCGGTCGCGCCACCGGCGGCAATGTCTCGCCGGGCCGGGGTTACGTGGTCGGCGAAAGGGGGCCGGAGCTGTTCGTGCCCACGTCGGCAGGCCGGATCGAAGCGGGCGCCGCCCCCCGCCGGGACGTGCGCGTGGCGATCAACCTGTCCGCCCCGCGCGGGTCGGACACGCCGCAGTCCCTGCAGCGCTCGTCCCGCCAGATCGCGAGCGCCATCCGCCGCGCCCTTTCCAACTGAGGAGACTCCGATGGCATTCTGGCTTGCAGAGGCCCGGGAAGGGCAGGCTTCGAACTGGATCATGCGCTTCGATCCGCGCTTCTGGACGGTGAACTTTCCGCGCCCGATGGTGGCGACGGTGATCTCAACGGCGCCGGACGCCTTGCGGGTGGAAGCCTCTTTCCTGCGGCGGGCTGATCTTGGCGGCCTCGTCTGGGACAGCGTCGACCGGCTCGACCATCCCCTCCTCGCTTACAAAGCAGACCGGGACTATACCGACACCACCCTTACCTTCCGCTGGCGCTCGCAGGGGCTGATACCGCTTGACGGCATCAACGGACCTACCCTCACCATCGAGGGCCGCGCGGAGAACGATGAGGCGCGCACTTGGTACGTACGCCTCTGGAACTACGCCGTCGGAACGAACGAGGACGCCTTCGTCTCGATCGACTTCTCGGCGCTGGACGGCGGCTACAGCCTTCCCTCCGATGCCGACCGCGTGTGGCCCGGCGCGATCGAGCGCATGTTCCTCTCCTTCGCGCCTCCCGATTACGACGGCGCCAGTCCCGACCCTCTGCCACAGGAGAGGGAAGGCTGGTTCGAGATGAGCGGGATTGTCGCGGACGGCGCACGCGCCATGCTTGACATCGGGGATGTCGTGATGCCCGCCAACGGCCTTGCCGTCGCCACGGGCTATGACGACCTGGGCGTGCAGACGCCTGCACGGCTCATTCGCGGCATCCGCCAGCTCGGGTATCGCGGGTCGGTCGTCCATTACGTGGGGATGAGCCACTTTTTCCGTCTCGCGGCCGTGGAAAACGCCTTTCTGGCCGGCGCCGATGGTGCCACGCTCAACCAGCCGACGATCGCCTGGCACCGCGCCTTCTTTGCCGAGTGCCACGCCGCGGGGCTGAGCCCGATGGCGTCCCTGTCTTATGAATTGCTCGACCAGCATTGCCCCGAAGCATGGAAGCAGCGCGATCTTGACGGCAACCCGGCGCTCACCGGCTGGGAGCCGCCGTCCACGATCCTTTCCCCGGCCAATGGCCCGGCAATGGGCTGGCTGCAGGCTGTAGCCGCTGACTTCGCGCAGCTGATGGCCGAAGCACAGGCGCCGGTCCGCTTTCAGGTCGGCGAACCCTGGTGGTGGACCTTCGCCGACGGCCGGATCTGCCTTTACGACGCCGCAGCCAAGGCAGCCTTCGGCGGCAACCCGTCTGCCATACCGGACATGCGGGCGCCCCTCTCGCCGGCACAAACGGCGCTGCTGGATCAGGCAGGCGCGTTGCTTGCCGCTTCCACGGCGGATCTGATCCGCGCCGTCCGTGCCGCCGTTGCGCCACGGCCGGTCGAAGCGCTGGCGCTGGTATTCACGCCCACCCTGCTGGCGCCTGACATGCCCGAGCTGAAGCGGGCCAACCTGCCGCTTGGCTGGGCCGCGCCCGCGTTCGACCGCCTGCAGGTGGAGGATTACGACTGGCTCACCGCCGGGGCCGACGCCAGCCGACGGCGCGCTCATGCCGAGGTCGATGCAAGGCTGGGCTACCCGCCCGAGGAGCAGGATTACCTGGCCGGTTTCGTCCTCCGCCCCGAGCAGCGCGACCAGTGGCGCCAGATCGATGCAGGCATCGACGAGGCGCTTGGTCGGGCGCACCACGAAGTCGTTGTCTGGGCGCTGCCTCAGATCACACGTGACGGCTACGTCCGCCTTCCTCAACCCCGATTGCAGGTCTCAGGAGCTGACCCGATGCAGGCCTTCGACGACGTACCGTACCCGCTCGCGCTTGGACGCGACGCAGCAGTGGTGACCGAATTTTCCACGACCGTCGCCGTCACCGCCTCCGGCTTCGAGCGGCGCAACAGCCTGTGGTCGAACGCGCGGCTACGCTTCGATGTCGGCCCCGGCGTGCGGTCCGAAGCGGAATTGGGCGCTCTGATCGCCTTCTTCCGCGCCCGCAGGGGTCCGGCACGGGGCTTTCGCCTGCGCGACCCGAGCGATTTCAGCTCCAGCGGCATGACCGGAGCGCCCGGCCCCCACGATCAGGAGCTTGGCCGGGGCGACGGCCTGACAGGCCGTTTCGCTCTGGTGAAACGGTACGGTGACGGCGCTTCGGCGCAGGTCCGGCGCATCACCCGCCCCGACGCGGCATCCCTCACCATCTCGGTCGATGGTGCGCCGCAGGTCGACAGCTGGCGGCTGGAGGAGGGCGGCATCGTCCGGTTCGATGAAGCACCCCCGCCCGGAAGCGTTGTGCGCGCGGGCTTCCTCTTCGACGTGCCGGTCCGTTTCGCCGAAGACAGGCTGGAGATCTCCAGCGCCGCCTTTGCGGCCGGCGAAGCGCCCAGCGTCCCGCTGGTCGAAATTCGGGAGGCGCCGTGATGCGCACGTGGTTCGCCGAAGAGCTTGAAACGGCAGCGACCTTCTGGCGAGTGCTGCGCCGCGACGGTATCGCCGTCGGCTTCACTTCTCACGACCGCGACCTGTGGTTCGACGGCATCCTTCACCGCGCCTCGCCGGGCATGGTGCCGAGTTCCATCCGCAAGTGCGCCGACCTCGAACCCGACAGCGCCGAAGTTCGCGGTGCGCTGACGCACGAGACGATCGATGGCGCCGATCTCGTCGCCGGACGGTTCGACGGTGCGCAGGTGCGAATCGGCCTGGTGGATTGGGAAAGCCTTGAGCGGCTTACGCTTTACGCAGGAACACTCGGCACCATCACGCAGGAAGACGGCCTCTTCAGCGCCGATCTCGTTTCCCGCAAGGCCGAGCTCTGGCGCGACCTGACGCCCCGCACCAGCCCGTCCTGCCGCGCCTCCTTCTGCGGCCCCGGGTGCAATCTCAACCCACAGAAGCACACCCGCGAGCTTGCTGTTGCGGGAGTGGATGCAAGCTCAAACACCGTCCGCTTCAGCGCGCACCTGGATGGATCCTCCTACGCTGGCGGCACCCTGCGCTGGCTCGACGGACCGCAAGCAGGGCTGTGGGCCGGTGTCATGAACGCCGACGAGGCGAATGGGCTGGTGCTCGACCTGCCGGTCGATGACACTGTCACGTGCGGAACACGCGTGCTCCTGCAGGAAGGCTGCGACCGCACGCTCGACACCTGCGCCGTGCGCTTTCACAACGCAGTGAACTTCCGTGGCGAACCGTTTCTTCCCGGCAACGACATGCTCACACGATATCCGGTGCCGGCATGACGAGGGGCGAAGACCTGGCAACGGCGGCGCTTTCCCTGATCGGCATACCCTTCAGGCTCCACGGCCGGAACCCGGAGACCGGGCTGGACTGCCTCGGCGTAGTGGCAGCGGCGCTTGAGCGAACCGGCCGACCCGCCGCTCCGCTGCTGCCCAACGGCTACACCCTGCGCAGCACCATCGATCCCGACTTCGACAGCCTGGCCCGGTCTCTGGGCGTGGCCGCATCCACCACCGCGACCGCGGCCGGGGACATTTTGGCGGCGCGCCCTTCCCCGTGCCAGCTGCACTTCGGCATCGCGGTGTCTGCGACCCAATGGGTCCATGCCCACAGCGGTCTGCGCAAGGTCGTGCTCTGCCCCGTTCCACCTGAATGGCCGTGCGCCGGACGATGGCGCTTCTCCCCTGAGCCAAGGAGCTGACATGGCGACACTTGTATTTGGAAGTCTCGGCTCGCTCATGGGCGGGCCGGTCGGCGGGGCCATCGGCTCGCTCATGGGGCAGCAGGTGGATACCGCGCTGTTCGGCTCCACGCGCCGCCAGGGGCCGCGGCTCAAGGACACAGCCTTCACCACCTCAAGCTACGGCCAGCCCCTGCCCAGGCATTTTGGACGCGTGCGCACGGCGGGCTCGGTCATCTGGGCCACCGATCTGGTGGAGCGCAGCGAGGTGCAGGGTGGAGGAAAGGGAAGCCCCGCCGTCTCAACTTTCCGCTATTCAGCGAATTTCGCGATCGCGCTCGCCAGCCGACCTATCCAGGCAATCGGCCGGATCTGGGCAGACGGGCAACTCCTGCGCGGTGCCGGCGGTGACCTGAAGTGCGGTGGCACCATGCGCGTCCATACCGGAGCGGGGAACCAGCCGCCGGATCCGCTGATCGTCGCGGCGGAAGGTGCGGATCGATGCCCCGCCTATCGCGGGCTCGCCTATGTGGTGTTCGAGGAACTGGACTTGTCGGGCTTCTACAACCGGATCCCGGCCCTCACCTTTGAAGTCATCGCAGACGCGGACTTCACCCTACAGGATATGCTCGGAGGTGCGGAAAGCCCGATCGACGCCGCGATCCCGCTCCCCGGCGTGCTCGGCTACACCAGCGAGAGCTCTCCCGCCGACGATCTTCAGGCGTTCGGCCAGCTTATCCCACTGGAGATAGATGCGGGCAGCGCCCTCGTCATCGCGCGTCAGCGCACGCAGGCGAGCGTACTTCCTCTTCCCGAAGCGGCCATCGCAACCGGCGACGGAGACTTCGGAGCAACAAGCGGCTTCACCCGCCGCCGCGGGGTGCCTGCGGCCAACCGGCCCGGCATCCTGCGCTACTACGAGCTGGAGAGGGACTACCAGGCCAGCCTTCAGAGGGCGAGCGGACCGGCGTCGTCATCTGAACCGGCTGCCATCGAACTCCCAGCCACCCTCGAAGCCGCCACTGCCCGCACCCTGATCGAGAAGGCGTCCCGCAGGATCAACTGGACGCGTGACCGGGTGGCCTGGCGGAGTTGCGGACTGGATCCTGACCTGTCGCCGGGGGCATTGGTCGCAGTCCCGGGCGTTGCCGGCCACTGGCGGGTCAGGGAGTGGGAATGGCGTGACAGCGGCGTGGAACTGAGCCTTGAGCGCTCACTGCCCGCCGGGGCCGACGCCAGACCGAACCTTGCCTCGGACCCGGGGCGGAGCAATCCGGCTCCGGATCTGCCCGCCCCCGCGACGCGGCTTGTCGCCTTCGAGCTTCCTCTGGAACCCACGGCGAAGTTCGATGCGCCGCGTATCTTCGCTGCGGTGTCTGCCGCCGGTGAAGGCTGGTCAGGCGCAGCGCTCTACGCAGACACAGGGGACGGAGCCATGTTGCCGGTGGGCCCCAGCGGGCGAAAACGGGCCGTCATCGGTGACACTCTCACGATCCTGCCGGCCGCCACTCCGCTCCTGCTGGACCGGGCCTCCGAACTCGACGTCCTGCTGCTCGATCCGACGATGCAACTGGTGAGCGTTGATCCGCTGCCCTTGGCGCAAGGCCACAACCGCGCGCTTGTCGGCGAGGAAATCGTGCAGTTCGCCAGCGCGTGTCCGCTCGGAGGCGGCCGCTGGCGCTTGTCCAATTTCGTGCGCGGCTGCGCGGGAACGGAGAGCGCATTGCACGCGCACCAGCCGGGTGAGCCCTTCGTCCTGCTGGGCCGGGGTCTCGTTCCAATCGCCTCCGAGACGGTCGGCGCCGATCCGGAACGACGCATCCTTGCTCTGGGGCGGGGCGATCACGATCCTGTCTCCAGCCCCGTCCATCTGTCCGGCCTTTCATTGCGGCCGCTGGCGCCTGTCCATCCACGCCGGATGCAAGCGGACGACGGTGCAACGGTGTTCACCTGGACGCGGCGGGCGCGTGGCGAATGGTTCTGGCGTGACGGCGTCGATGTGCCCCTGACCGAACAGGCCGAACGCTATCTCGTCCTGCTGGGCTCTGTGGAAGCGCCTCTGGCGACCTGGGCCACGGCAGAGCCGCGCATCACCTTCGCTCCGGGAATGCTGACGACTTTCCCGTCGGACATGCCGCTTCATGTCCGCCAGTCGGGCACTCACGCCCTCTCGCCACCGCTCCTGCTGGGACGAGTGACGCCATAGATCGATCGGAGACCAAACCCGTGCCCGAACACACCTTTGACAGCATGACACCCCGGTTTGCCCTGCCTCTCCTTTATTCCGGGCAGGCGCAGAAGGAGATCTTCGTCAACGAATCCCTCTTGCTGGCCGACACCCTCCTGCATTGCACGGTGCGTGGCGAAATTGTCGCACCTCCGGAAAATTGCGAAGACGGGGAAACCTGGCTTGTAGCACCGGCGGCAACCGGGGCGTGGTCAGGGCGCGATGGCGCCATAGCCATGAAAAACGGCCATTCCTGGACCTTTATAGCGCCTCGAGACGGCCTGCGCGTCCTGGACCTGACCCGGGGTGCAACGCTGTTGTATCTGGGGCACTGGAGAAAAGCTTCTGTGCCCGTGGAACCACTTGGAGGGACGAGTGTTGATGGGGAGGCCCGGACCGCGATCAATGATCTGGTCGCGGCGCTGCAGGCCTTGGGTATTCTGCCCTCGGCTTGATGGGTGCAAGACACAGGGGTTTTTGGGGTGTTGCAGTTTCAATTTCCAGAAGGCGCAACAACTTCTCGCCCGATAACGAGCGCGGCAATTATGCAACAGTCGCGTTTAATGTGCGCTTGCACACGCAAGGCCGAGGGGGTAGACACTCTCGAACTCGGTGGCTCCAAATCTCTTAGTAGGGGAAACGTATGAGGAAACTCGTCATTGGATTGGCCATGGCATCTGCTGCCATCGCTACTCCCGCGCTGGCGCGCGATAATTCGTGGTATATTGAACTCGGCTTCGGCGGCATGATCGTCGAAGATGCGGACGTTGACGTCGGTCCCGTCGACAACGCCGCAACGGTCGACTTCAAGAAGGGCTTCGATGGCGGCGCCACTATGGGCTACGACTTCGGCGCTTTCCGTCTGGAAACCGAAGCCAGCTACCGTCAGGCCGATATCAAGAACAGCGGCGGTGACGACGCGAGCAACCTGTCGTTCATGGTGAACGGTCTGCTCGACTTCGGTCCGGACGATGGCCTTCAGGGCTTCATCGGCGGTGGTGCGGGCGTGGGTCGCGTCCATGTCGACGGCATCGATGACTCCGACACCGGCTTCGCGTGGCAGGCAATCGCGGGCATCCGCGCGCCGCTCAGCGCCAACTGGGACGCTGGCCTGAAGTACCGCTTCATGAACGTGTCGAACGTTGACCTCGTCAGCGCTGCCGGCGAAGACATCAGCACCCGCTGGCGTTCGCACTCGCTGCTCGGCACCCTGACCTACAACTTCGGTGGTGAAGAAGCGGCTCCGCCGCCGCCCCCGCCGCCGCCGCCGCCGCCGCCCCCGCCGCCCCCGCCGCCCCCGCCGGCTCCGGTCTGCAACAAGGGCCCGTACATCGTGTTCTTCGACTGGGATAAGTCGGACATCACGCCGGAAGCGTCGACCATCCTCGACAGCGCCATCAGCGCCTACGCAAACTGCGATAGCGTGCCGATCATGTTGGCAGGCTACACCGACCGTTCGGGTACGGTCACGTACAACCTGGGCCTCTCGGAGCGTCGTAACGCTTCGGTCCGCGCGTACCTGACCGGCCGCGGCATCCCCGATGCCTCGATCTCGAGCCAGGCCTTCGGTGAAGCTAACCCGCGCGTCCCGACTGCGGACGGCGTGCGTGAGCTGCAGAACCGCCGCGTCGAAATCACTTACGGTCCGGGTTCGGGCATGTAAGCGAACCGGCAACGGTAAAGATTGGGGGGTCGGAGCAATCCGGCCCCCTTTTCTTTTGCCCGCAGCGGACAAGAAAAATGGCCCGGAAAGCCAATGCTTCCGGGCCAGATCGGCTAAGTACCTTGTCGTGGTTTACGCCGCGTAAGGCGTGGGATCGATCAGGCCGGCGTCGGCAAACCCAGCCTTGCGCAAGCGGCAGCTATCGCAGAGCCCGCAGGCCCTGTTCCCGGGCTGGGGATCATAGCACGACCAGCTCATGCCCGGGTCAAGGCCCAGGCGGGCCGTCTCACGGGCGATGTCCGCCTTGCCCATGAACTGCAGGGGGGCATGTATCCGCAGCTTCTGCCCTTCCGCGCCGACCTTGGTCGCCAAGCCGGCGATGTTCTCAAACGCGGCGATGAATTCGGGACGGCAATCCGGATAACCGGAATAGTCGAGGGCGTTGACGCCGATAAAGATGTCGGCAGCCCCGATCGCCTCGGCCCAGGCCAGCGTGAGGGACAGAAACACGAGATTGCGGGCCGGCACGTAAGTGACCGGAACTTCGGCTCCCACGCCATCCTTGGGCACGGCGATGTCATCGGTAAGAGCTGAGCCGCCGAACCTTCGAAGATCCAGCGGTAAGACCACGTGGCGCTCCGCACCCACGAACCGTGCGATCTTGGCGGCAGCGTCCAGTTCGCACCTGTGGCGCTGGTTGTAGTCGATCGTCAGGGCATTGACTGCGAAACCCTGCTCACGCGCGATGCCGGCGCAGACCATGGAATCGAGTCCGCCCGAAAGCAGCACTACGGCCGGCTTCGACCCGGCTGGCGGAGGGAAAGATGTGTGTTCCTGCATGACTGTCCCGCTACGCCTCCCGCAGCGGCACGACAATCCTCAACTGCGGCAGTTGCCTGTCTGGCGAGCCTCGGCCGAGAACGCGAACGGGACGCCGCGCGATATCCCCTGGCTGTCTATTTGAATCAGCCGGTTCGTTTCGCGCCGCACCTGCGTACGGCCGTAGCCGTTGCCCCGGCAGGTGTACTGCACCGTCACCTGATCGGCCTTGTCTTCGATGACGACCCTTCTGCAGGCCATTCCCGGGTGGCGGAGCTGGATCAGGCCATGGCCGCCTTCAACGCACAAGTTGTGTACCCCGCCGCCACGTTCGCGCATCTCCCAGTTGCCGTCCTGCAACTCATCGAGCATGTGCAGGGCCGGGCGTTGGCCATGCGCCGCACCGGCGATGGCCACGCACGCACCAAGGCTCAGAGCCGAGAGAATGATCTTTGTTCTCATTCCACCGTTTCCTGCTTCACGCGGCTGCAATACCCGCCGGTGGCGGCGTTCGTTCATCAAACCCGTATGCGCAGAATCTTCGAACAGAACGCACAGTCCACCGGTATCGACCCGTCCTCGTCCCTCAGCTCGGCAAGCTGGTCCTCCGGGAAGCGGGACAGGATCGATAGATAGTGATCGACGGTGCAACGGCAACCGCGCTGAAGCAGTTGAAGTGGCTCGACACGCACTTCGTTTTCTTCATGGAAAAGGCGCCAGACCAGTTGTTCCAGACTGAGCACCGGGTCCACAAGTTCGGCCTCCTGAACCGTGCCGGCCAGTATGGCCACATGTTCCCAGTCCGGGTGCTGCTCCTTGGCGTGAAGCCGCTCGCGGCCTTCCTCTCCATCGGGAAGATGCTGGACGAGGATGCCGCCGGCGGTGCAACGCGGCCCATTCGAACGCACGGCTACGCGGATCAGCGTCGGGATCTGCTCGGACTGGGCGAAGTACGCCTCGCAAGCCTGGGCGAACGAAGCGCCTTCCAGCGGCACGACGCCCTGGTAACGGTCGTTGGTGGCCGCGAGATCGAAGGTGATCGCAAGATACCCCTTGCCGAAGATCGTCTCCAGCGAGCAGCCCTCCTCCAGCGCTCCCACCTTCTCGGGATCGTGGCGCAGATAGCCGCGGACTTCGCCGTTGCGATAGTCGCAGACGAGCAGGTCCACCACGCCACCTTCCGCCTGCGCCTGTATGGTAAGCTGCGCCTGGTCGTCCTTCAGCAACGACCCCATGAGCGCTGTCAGGACGAGGGCTTCTGCCAGCACATGCTTGACCACCTTGGGGTAGTCATGCGCCGACAGCACTGTTTCCAGCACGGGCCCAAGCCGCACGACGCGTCCGCGTGCATGCCGGTCAGGCACGCTGAAGGCCAGCACCCGGTCGAAACCGGTATCATCAGTGCGCAGAAGATCGTCCCCGTTCACAGCTTGCCCAATGCCCAAAGCAGAACCGACTTCTGGGCATGAATGCGATTTTCCGCCTCATCCCAGACAGCCGACTGCGGTCCATCCATCACCTCGTCGGTGACTTCCTCGTTGCGGTGCGCGGGAAGGCAGTGGAGGAACGTCGCCCCCGGCGCTGCTGCCGCCATCAGGGCCGCATTGACCTGGTAAGGCTGCATGGCGGCCACGTGCTGTTCCCCACCGGCCTGGCCCATAGACACCCACGTGTCGGTGACCACGACCTGCGCCCCGGCGACGGCCTCGGCCGGATCCTGGCTGAGGACCACCTCGCCGCCCGCTGCGCGCGCGCGTTCGATGAAGCCGGCGTCGGGCTCGTAACCCTTGGGCCCGCCGATGCGGATCGTGAACTTCATCAGACCGGCGGCTTCGATCAGCGAGTTGACGACGTTGTTGCCGTCACCCAGCCAGGCAAGCTGCAGCCCCGGCAGCGCATGCCCGCGTTCCACAACCGTCAAGAGGTCTGCCACGATCTGACAGGGATGCGACAGGTCGGTCAGCCCATTGATGACGGGCACGTCCGCATAGCGGGCAAGTTCCTCGACCTTCGCATGGTCGTCGGTGCGGATCATGATCGCGTCGACCATGCGGCTGAGAACGCGTGCGGTGTCGGCAATACTTTCTCCACGGCCGATCTGCGTATTTCCCGCTTCCATGATCAGCGCCGAGCCGCCGAGCTGGCGCATGGCCATGTCGAAAGACACCCGCGTACGGGTGGAGTTCTTCTCGAAGATCATGGCAAGCACGTGCCCGGCAAGCGGAGCGTCCACATCCGGGCGCCCCTTGGGCCAGGCCGCGCGGGCCGCCTTGCGGTCGATCGCGTCGTTGATCATGGCTGCGATCGTGTCGCCGCCGGCATCGGAGAGGCTCAGGAAGTCCTTGGCCATCAGGCAGCCTCCTCGGGCTGGTAGCTTGCGGCCGCTGCCGACAGCTTCTGCATGAATTCGTCGATGTGGCTGTCGTCAATGACGAGCGGCGGCAAGATGCGCACCACGTTGTCTCCGGCCGAAACCGTCAGCAGACCGTGCTGGTCGCGCATGTGGGCGACGAACGCACGCGGCTCTACCTTCATCTTGAGACCGATGAACAGGCCTCGGCCGCGCACCAGTTCGAACAGGTCGGGATAGTTTCCGATGAACTGCTCCAGCCGCGCCTTCAGGCGCTCCCCCTTTGCCCGTACCTCGGCGAGGAAGGCGTCGTTCGGGATCACGTCCAGGACGGCGCCGACCGCCGCCATGGCGAACGGATTGCCCCCGTAGGTCGACCCGTGCGTGCCGGCGGTCATGCCGCGCGCCGCTTTTTCGGTCGCAAGACAAGCGCCGACCGGGAAGCCGCCGCCGATGCCCTTCGCGGTCGCCATGATGTCCGGCGTGATGCCGTACTGCTCGTAGGCGTAGAACGTCCCGGCACGGCCGACGCCACTCTGCACTTCGTCCAGGATCAGCATGAGGTCGAACTCGTCGCAGAGCGCGCGCAGGCCTTGCATGAACTCGTCCGTCGCGATCCGTATGCCGCCCTCTCCCTGGATCGGTTCCACCAGGAAGCCTGCCGTGTTAGGCCCGATCGCCGCCCGAGCCGCTTCAAGGTCATTGAAGTCCACGTACTTGAAGCCGGGAAGCAGCGGGAGGAAGCCCTTGTGCATCTTCTCCTGGCTGGAAGCACTGATCGTGGCGAGCGTGCGGCCGTGGAAAGCGTTATTGAACGTGATCAGTTCGAACTTCTGGTCGTTGCCCGCGGACTGGTGATAGGCCCGGGCGGTCTTGATCGCGCATTCCACCGCTTCTGCGCCGGAGTTCGTGAAGAACAGCGTGTCTGCAAAGGTCAGGTCGACCAGGCGCTTGGCCACGGCTTCGCCTTGCGGGCTGCCGTAGAGGTTCGACACGTGCATCAGCGTGCCAGCCTGCTTCTGGATGGCTTCCACCAGCGCCGGGTGCGAATGACCGAGGGCATTCACGGCGATGCCACTGGCGAAGTCAAGGAATCGACGGCCGTCCTCGCTGATAAGATGGCAGTGCTCGCCGCGAACGGGCCGCACGCCGCACCGGGGATATACGGGCATCAGCGGGGTAATGGACATGTCGGTAATCCTTGAAGAAATCGTGGTCCTGAAGATCGCAAACGACAAATGGCGGCCCCATACGGACCGCCATCTGCGCGCATTTAGACTGTTGCAGCCCCCCGGTCAAACCGCCGGGGGTCGTGCTGGCAGGATCAATCCTGGCGCGGCACCAGATTGACCGCCGAGTACTTGCCTCGTCGATCGACCTCGATGTCGAATTCCACGCGATCGCCTTCGTTGAGGCCGGACATGCCCGAACGCTCAACCGCGCTGATGTGCACGAAAGCGTCCGGCTGGCCGTCATCGCGCGTGATGAAGCCAAAGCCCTTCATGGAGTTGAAGAACTTGACCGTGCCGGTGGCCTTCTCGCCAGTGAGCTGGCGCTGCGGCGCCGGTTCACGCTTGGCGACGGGGATCACGTCACCCACGACCGAAAGGTCGGTAGCCGAGATCTTGCCGCCGCGATCGACGAGCTGGAATTCGAGCTGCTGCCCTTCAGCCAGGCCTTCGAGGCCGGCGCGTTCGACCGAGCTGATGTGCACGAACACATCGTCGCCACCTTCGTCGCGCTGGATGAAGCCGAAGCCCTTGGCTGCGTTGAAGAACTTCACGACGCCACGGCCTTGTCCGACAACCTGGGCAGGCATCCCGCCGCCGCGCTGGCCGCCGCCGAAGCCGCCACCACCGCCGCCGCCGAAGCCGCCGCCACGGGAACCGCCGCCGAAGCCGCCGCCGCCCCCGCCGCCACCGCCGAAGCGGTCACCGCCGCCGAAGCGATCGCCGCCACCGCCGAAGCGGTCACCGCCGCCGAAACGATCCTGTCCAGCGAAGAAAGGATCGAACTCGTCCTCTCCGAACCGCTGCTTGTCGCGTCCCCTTCCGCGACGACCTCTGTCAAAACCCATGTCTACGAACGTACCTTCGCTGCGCCCCTCAAGCATTCGCCAGGCGCGTGGACGATCCGCGCCAAACGTCAGGAGAACAGCCGAGCACAAGCCCGGCCCTTTCCTGCGATCATCACTCTTACACGAGTCTGAACGCTATGGCGAACGGAAATGCGCGTCGTTCCGGGGCAATTACGACGAATCTGGCTATTTTTGGGTACGAAACGGCTTGCCTGTTGAGGACGAAGGGTCTTCATGCGGGCACCAGGCCGGCGATGCGCCGCAGTTACCGGGAGAATGCGCAAGATGTTCCGCCAGATCACCGAAACGGTCTATGCCAGCCCGCAGATCGATACTGACGCCGTGGCACAGGCAAAGGCGCTTGGTATCGTACGCATCATCAACAATCGGCCCGAAGGCGAAAGCGATGACCAGACGCCAAGCGACGTGATCGAGACGGCCGCCCGGGCCGCAGGTATCGACTATGTCGCCATTCCCGTGTCTCACGCCGGGTTCAGCCAGGCGCAGGTCGACGCGATGGGAGAGGCTCTCGACACGGACGGTCCGGTGCTGGCCTATTGCCGCTCCGGTACGCGCTCTACGCTGCTGTGGGCCCTCGCCCGCGCCAAGGCTGGCGATAATCCCGCCGTCATCGCCTCGAAGGCCGCTGGCGCGGGCTATGATGTCAGTCCGGTACGGCAACTGATCGACATGCTTTCCGCCGGGCGCTGACTCGAGGGGCGCGTGCCCTCACCTCTTCGCTGAAGACCTGAGGCCGGAGTGCTCTTTCCCGGGCGCTTCGTCGCGCGTCGCGCCGACCTGCCGGCCCGCCCGCCGGGACCGACGCACAAAAAAGGGCCGGAGCGCTTGGCCCCGGCCATCAAGGTTGTGTTCGCAGGAGGAACATCGGTTGGCGACGACGGGTGGGAGGAGAGGAGGAAGTACCCGCCGCCGCCAAACTGGAGAAACTTAGTTGTAAGCGCGCTCCCCGTGCTCGCCGATGTCGAGGCCGTCTGCCTCCACTTCGGGGCTGACACGAAGACCCGTCACTGCCTTGGCGATGAACATCGCGATGACCGTGCCGACGACCGAGAGGACGATGGTGGCAACGACGGCGGCGATCTGGGTTCCGACCTGAGAGCCGATCGAGAAGTCTGCGCCCCCGGGTCCGCCCAGCGAAGGAGCATAGACAATGCCGGTGCCGATGGCGCCGACGATGCCGCCGACACCATGGATGCCGAAGGCGTCGAGCGAGTCGTCATAGCCAAGGGCGGGCTTCACCTTGGAAACGAAGATGAAGCAGACGATCGAAGCCACAGCGCCAAGGACGATCGCACCGAAGGGGCCCGAGTTGCCGGCTGCGGGAGTGACGGCAACAAGGCCGGCAATGATGCCCGAGCAGTAACCCAGCGCCGAACCCTTGTGGCCCGAAAACTTCTCGGCAAGCATCCAGAACAGAGCAGCCGAAGCGGTTGCGGTAAAGGTGTTGATCATGGCCAGCGCCGCCGAACCATTCGCTTCCAGCGCCGAACCGGCGTTGAAACCGAACCAGCCCACCCACAGGAGACCGGTGCCCACGAACGTCAGCGTAAGCGAGTGCGGAGCCATCGGCTCGGCCGGGTAGCCTTTGCGCTTGCCGAGGATCAGGGCCGCGACGAGCGCCGAGACGCCGGCGTTGATGTGAACTACGGTGCCGCCGGCGAAGTCCAGGGCGCCCATCACGAAGAACACCCCGCGCGCTTCCCAGACCATGTGCGCGATCGGGTAGTAGACGATCAGAAGCCAGACGACGGCAAAGGTCATCACGGCTGAGAACTTCATGCGCTCGACCACCGAGCCGAGGACCAGTGCGATCGTGATCGCGGAGAAGGTCATCTGGAAGCAGACGAAAATCAGTTCCGAAATGACGACGCCGTCCGTGAAGGTGGCGGCAGTCGCGTCCGGCGTAACACCGGCGAGGAAGAACTTGCCCCAGCTGATGAACTGGTTGCCTTCAGGGCCAAAAGCGAGGCCATAGCCCACCATCACCCACATCAGCATGGCCAGCGCGGTGACGCCGCCGATCTGAGTCATCGTCGAGAGCATGTTCTTGGAGCGGGTGAGGCCGCCGTAGAACAGTGCCAGCCCCGGCAGGATCATCATCAGGACGAGCAGCGTGGAGACCATCATCCAGGCGTTGTTGCCCGGATCGGGCACCGGCGCGGCAGCGCCCTGCGCCCAGGCTGCGGTGGAGGCGGCGAGCGACGAAAGCGTCGCTGCAAGGCCGCCGAACAACTTGCGGTTCATCATGAAAGCCCCCCTCAGAGCGCGGTATCGCCTGCCTCGCCGGTGCGGATGCGCACGGCGGAAGCGAGGTCCAGGACGAAGATCTTGCCATCACCGATGGCCTCTGTGCTTGCGACCTGCTGGATCGTTTCCACGATCTTGGGCGCAAGATCGTCAGGTGCTGCAACCTCGATCTTCACCTTTGGCAGCATGTTGGTCGAGTACTCGGCTCCGCGGTAGATTTCGGTCTGCCCCTTCTGGCGGCCGAAGCCCTTTACTTCCGAGACGGTCATGCCGGCGACGCCGATGGCCCCCAGCGCCTCCCGCACTTCGTCCAGCTTGAAGGGCTTGATGATGGCGATGATGAACTTCATGCCGATCCCCTGTTAGCCACCGGCCCCAGCGCCGGCTAATCAGGATTAAGCAAGCACCGTGCCAAATGGGCATAGAGGAGGAACTGGCGAAGCCAGGCGCAGCCTTGGCTGCAAAAAGCCTTCGTCAGGCGATCAAAGCCGCCTGTTCTAGAGGCAGTTGCCTAATTTTTAGGCAGACTGAGCGCGGCGACGACTGGAAGATGGTCTGAGCCGACGGCCGCCAGCGGACTGTGATGGACGTGCGTGTCCTCCACCGCCCAGTCGGGTGAGACGACGATCCTGTCGAGCATGGCAAGCGGGCGGCGCGACGGGAAGCTGCGGCCCGGCGCAAGGACACGCCACTGGCCGCCGAACTCCCGGAGCGAGCCGCCGCGCTGCGCCCACTCGTTGAGGTCGCCCATGATGACTGTGGGCACGCGCGCTTCGCAATGCTCGCAATGGGAGAGGATGGAACGGATCTGGAGGCGTCTGCGCAGCCCCGACAGATCAAGATGCATGCCGACGATGCGCAGCCGCCGGCCTTCCACCACCAGGTCGGCGCGAACGGCACCGCGCGGTTCGAGCACCGGCAGGGGCACCGGCGAGGCTTCCACCAGGTCGATGCCCCTGCGCACGAGGATGGCGTTGCCGTGCCATCCCAGACTGTCCGGCTTCATCGACATCGGAACCGGCTCGTAGTCTGTCGCCCCGTGGATCGCGTCCAGCGGCAGCACCGCCATACGGCGACCGTAGCGCCGGTCCACTTCCTGCAAGGCCACGACGTCGGCGTCGATCTCTTTCAGCACCGTAAGGATACGTTCGGGATCCCGACGCCGGTCCAGCCCGACGGCCTTGTGGATGTTGTAACTGGCGAACTTGAGGAGCAATGCACGGTTCCGCTGATTTGGCCTTGAGTGACAAGCACCTGGGGAGCCGTCAGGTTCCGTGAGAGCGTCTGGCGATCCCTCAGCGCTCCTTTGTGGCGCTGAAGGTCAGGTCCGGGTTGCGCTCCTGCTGATAGCTGACGTCCCATGCCGAACGTGCCATGAACACCGGATCTCCGTCCCGGTCCCTTGCCAGGTTCATCTTGTTGAACTCCGCAAAGTCACGCAGTGCCTTATCATCGCCCTTGAGCCAGCGGGCGGTGTCGAACGGCGATCCCTCGAGCACGGCTTCCACCTTGTACTCGGCTTCGAGGCGGCTGATGAGCACGTCGAGCTGAAGCTGACCCACCACGCCGACGATCCACTGCGATCCGATCTCCGGATAGAACACCTGGATCACGCCTTCTTCTGACAGGTCGTCCAGCGCCTTCCTGAGCTGCTTGGTCTTGGTCGGGTCCTTCAGCGCCACGCGGCGCAGGATTTCCGGCGCGAAGTTCGGCAGGCCAACGAAGCGCACGTCGTTGCGTTCCGACAGCGTGTCACCCACGCGCAACGTGCCATGATTGGGAATACCGATGATATCGCCCGGCTCCGCGTTATCCGCGATCTCGCGGTCCTGCGCGAAGAAGAGGATCGGCGAATGAACGGCGATCGGCTTGCCCAGCCCGGAGGGCGTAAGCTTCATGCCGCGCTTGAACGTGCCGGACACCAGCCGCATGAAGGCGATGCGGTCCCGGTGCATGGGATCCATGTTCGCCTGCACCTTGAAGATGAAGCCGGTGACTTCCTTGTTCGAAGGCTCAATCGGGCCCTGATCGGACGGCTGCGGGCGGGGCGGGGGCGCATAACGCGCGATGGCGTCGATCAGCTCAGCTATGCCGAAATTCTTGAGTGCCGAGCCGAAGTAGACCGGCGTCAGGTCCCCGCCGCGATACGCCTCGACGTCGAATTCGGGATAGCCTGCCTGGGCCAGCTCCAATTCTTCCGCCACCGCTTCGGGCAGGGTGGCGCCCTCCTCCACCTTGCCGAGGAACTCCTTCGAGGGGCCTTCCGGCCGGCTGATGCGGCCGGAGGCGATGTCGAGGATACCCTCGAACTGGCCACCCATACCGACCGGCCAGGACATCGGGCACACGTCGAGCGCCAGCATGTCGGCCACTTCGTCCAGGAGGTCGAAGCAGGCGCGGCCTTCGCGGTCGACCTTGTTGATGAAGGTGATGATCGGCACCGAGCGGAGACGGCACACTTCGAACAGCTTGCGGGTCTGGGGCTCGATGCCCTTCGCCGCGTCGATCACCATGATCGCCGAATCGACGGCCGTCAGGGTCCGGTAGGTGTCCTCCGAGAAATCCTCGTGGCCCGGCGTGTCGAGCAGGTTGAAGGTGATACCGTCGCGCTCGAACGTCATGACCGAGCTGGTCACCGAGATGCCGCGCTGCTGCTCGATCTTCATCCAGTCCGAACGCGCGCGCCGCGCCGCCCCGCGTGCCTTTACCTGGCCGGCAAGATGAATCGCACCGCCCTGAAGCAGCAGCTTCTCCGTCAGCGTGGTCTTACCGGCGTCAGGGTGGGAAATGATCGCGAAAGTGCGCCGGGACGGGTGGGCAGAGGTTGTCATCCGCGCGCTTTAGTTTGCCGGCGGGCAGAAGGAAAGTCCGTCGTCTGCCCCTTTCGGCAAGCCGGGTCAGCCTTCGCGCGCGACCTGGAAGCCGGCGAAGGACTGATTGACCGGCATCAGTTCCAGCGTGTTGATGTTGATGTGAGGTGGCAGCGAAGCAACCCAGAGCACGGTTTCAGCGATGTCATCGCCGGTCATCGGGTTTACGCCCGCGTAAAGCCGGTCCGATGCGTCCTGGTCGCCGCCGTTGCGCACGACGGTGAATTCCGTTTCCACCATGCCGGGCTCGATCGAGGTGACCCGCACGCCGGTGCCGGACAGGTCGGATCGCAGGCCAAGGGCCAGCTGGCGCACGAAAGCCTTGGTGCCGCCGTACACGTTGCCGCCCGTGTAAGGATACGTCGCCGCCACGGACGACAGCATCACGATCGCTCCTTTGCGCTCGATCAGGCCAGGCAGAAGCCGGTGCGTGATCGAAGCCAGCGCGGTGACGTTGGTGTCGATCATCGTCTTCCAGTCCGCCAGTTCGGACTGCTGCGCGGGGGCCGCACCGCGCGCCAGTCCGGCGTTGTTGACCAAACAGTCGATCGCCGAGAATTCCGCCGGCAGCGCATCAAGCGCCGCGTCACGCGCCGCCTCGTCGCGAACATCGAAGACGGCGGCATGGAAGCGGTCGCCTCCCAACTCCGCACCAAGGGCGGCAAGCCTGTCAGCCCGGCGGCCGGTGCCGACGACGCGCCAGCCCGCCTTCACGAAAGCACGAGCGCAGGCTTCGCCGATGCCGGACGTGGCGCCGGTTACGAGAACGGTTTTCATGGCGGGCTCCTTCAGTCGGCGGGCAGGACTTTAACGTCCATGCGAAAGCTGCGCACCTCGGACGGCGGCAGGATGACGATGCCGGGCTTTTCGCGGAAATCCTCGGCGAAGCCAAGAGGGTCCGCCATGCCCTGCCACGGCTCTATGCACAGGTAGGCCGCGCCCGGCTTCTGCCAGATGCCCAGCATCGGCGTATCGGGGAAGGCGATCGCGAGCTGGCTTGATCCGGGAGCGCCGAATGTCAGGCTGCGGCTGGAAAGGCGATCCCAGATGAGGGCGTCGTCCTTGAAGTGCGCTTCGTCCGGTTGCAGCAGGTGGCCTTCGACCGGAGTGGCGAGAGGTTCCGGGAGAACCAGACCTGTTGCCCGGTCCAGACGGCGGATCGGTTGAGGCTCGGGACAGTCGAACGCGATGGCATGGTCACCCTTCGCGGCGCTTCCGGGAAGCGGCCAGGCGAAGGCCGGGTGAAAACCGAAGCTGAAGGGCATCGCCTCAAGCCCCGTGTTCGTGATGCGGGCTTCCATGCACAGGCTGGAGCCTTCGATCCGCAAGAGCATCTCCAGCGCAAAGGCAAACGGGTAAACCGCACGCGTCTCCTCCGTATCCGTCAGCCGGAACATGGCGTGGCCTCGGTCGGCCTCCACGACCGCAAAGGACGAATGCCGTGCGAAGCCATGCTTGGGCAGCGCGTACTCTCGCCCGTCCAGACGGTAGCGATTGTTGTTCACTGCGCCAACGATCGGGAACAGCAAGGGCGCGTGCCCGGTCCAGAACGCCGGGTCCGCATCCGTCATGTACTCACGGCCGAGCCTGTCCGTGAGCGACCACAGCTCCGCCCCGATCGGATTGATCCGGGCGGTGAGATCGCCGGAGGTGATGGTTACGAAATTCCCGTCAGTCACCGGCGATCTCCCTTGTCCGTTACCCGCGCAGGACCGCACCCAGCTTTGCGGCAGCGGTCGTTACCTTCTCGCTGATCGCCTTCAGGTCATCGTCCTTGTAGCTCTTCTCGAGCGGCTGAAGGGTGACCTCCAGCGCGAGGGACTTCTGGCCCTCAGGAACGCCCTGCCCGCGGAAATCATCAAACAGGCGAACCGCGACGATGTTCGCCTTGTCCGCGCCCTGGACCACGCGGACCAGATCGCCGGAGGGGAAGTGCGCGGGCACGAGGAAGGCATAGTCCCGCGTCACCGCCTGCAACGGCGGAGGCGCATAGGAGACGCGCGCGAAGCTGGCTGCGCCCTTGCGCGCCGGAATGGCGTCGAGGAACACTTCCGCCAGCGCAACCGGACCGTCCACGTCGAACTGCTTCGCAACCGTGGGGTGCAGCATGCCGAAGCGGGCGAGCACTGTCTTGGGGCCGAGACGCAGCGTAGCCGACTGGCCCGGGTGGAACTGCGGACCCGCCTCACCCATCACCTGAAGCTTCTCCACCGGCGCGCCGGCTTCCGCCAGCAGGGCGAGGACTTCAGCCTTTGCGTCGTAGGCGTCGAACGCCGTCGCCTTTCCGGTCGCCCAGCCGCGCGGGGCCTTCTCGCCCGCGAGCACAAGGCTTACCGTGAGGCGTTCGTCGCTGATGCCGGCGGCACCGCGAAGGTAGCGGCGACCGAGCTCGAAGAGGCGCAGCGATGCCGCACCGCGATCGAGGTTGCGCTTCGCCGCCATCAGCAGGCCCGGCAGCAGCGAGGGGCGCATGGCCTTCATGTCCTCGCTGATGGGATTGGCAAGAACCCAGAGCGGCCCCTCGGCAAAGGCCTGCGCTGCGGGTTCCGGCAGGAACGACCAGGTGACCGCTTCCTGCATCCCGCGGGCCGCCGCTGCCCGGCGCACGCGCCGCTCCAGCGTCTGGGCAGGCGTGGCGGTCGGCTTGGCGACACCATCGGCGCGCGGCAGCGGCACGCTGGCCACCTTGTCGAGACCGTGGATGCGTACCACCTCCTCCACGATATCCGGGCCGCCGTCGATGTCGGGACGCCAGCCCGGAACCGTGACGGCCCAGCTCTGATCCCACTCCGCCTCCTCGCCCACGACCGCGAAGCCGAGGCTCTCAAGGATGCGCTTCTGTTCGGCCGGTGCGACCTTCACACCGCCGAGCTTCTCCACCAGCGAAGGCGTGAAGTTGACGATCTTCGGCGTGCCCGGCGCGGCACCGGCGCGAACGATCTCGGACGCCTCGCCGCCGCAGAGGTGCTGGATGAGCTTCGTGAGGTGAGCGAGCCCGGCTTCGAGGAAGTTGGGGTCGATGCCCCGTTCGAACCGGCCCCGCGCATCGGACGTCAGGTTCAGCTTGCGACCCGTCTTCGCGATACGCTCGGGGTCAAAGTACGCGATCTCAAGGAGAATGTCGGTCGTCGCGTCTCCGCAGCCCGAGTGCTCCCCGCCCATGATGCCCGCGATGTCGTGTACGCCGGACTGATCCGCAATCACGGTCATCTCGGCATCGAGCGTGTAGGTCTTCTCGTTCAGCGCCACGACCGTCTCGCCCTCAGCCGCGCGGCGTGCGACGACCGCGCCGTTCAGCTTGGCAAGATCGTAGGCGTGAGCCGGGCGCCCGTAGGCGAGCATGATGTAATTGGTGGCATCCACCAGCGCCGAGATCGGACGCTGGCCTGCTGCCTTCAGTCGATCCTGGAGCCACTGCGGAGACGGCCCGTTCTGCACGCCCTTGATGACGCGGCCATAGAAGGCGGGGCACCCTTCGGTGTCCTCGATGCGGATCTCGACCGGGCACGGGAAGCTACCGGGGATATCCAATGCCTCGATCGGCTTCAGCGTCCCGACGCCGGCCGCCGCCAGATCGCGTGCGATGCCGTAGACGCCCATGCAGTCGGGACGGTTCGGCGTGATCGCGACGTCGATGACCGGATCGGCGCCGTGGTACTCCGCAAAGGACGTGCCGATAGGCGCGTCTTCGGGAAGTTCGATGATGCCATCGTGATCTTCACCCAGTTCCAGTTCGCGGGTGGAGCACATCATGCCGTTGGATTCGACGCCGCGAATGGCCGACTTCTTGAGGACGAGGCCATTGGCGGGCACGGTCGCGCCCGGAAGGCCCAGCACACCGACAAGGCCCGCCCGCGCGTTGGGGGCGCCGCAGACAACCTGCAGCGGGGCTCCTTCGCCCGTATCCACAGTGAGGACCTGCAGCTTGTCCGCGTCCGGATGTCGGGCGGCCGTCAGCACCTTGGCCACCCGGAAACCGGCGAGCTTCTCGGCCGGATCCTCGATGCCTTCGACTTCAAGCCCGATGGCGTTGAGCTTGGCTGCGATCTCCTCGATCGTCGCGTCCGTGTCCAGGTACTGCTTCAGCCAGGAAAGCGAGAATTTCATCGTGTAATATCCTTCCCGCTCAAGCCGGCGTGCCGACGCCGCCCGAAAGGGTCGGCACGTCGAGGGCGGAGAAACCGTAGTGGGAGAGCCAGCGCACGTCGCCGTCGAAGAAGGCGCGCAGATCGTCCATGCCGTACTTCAGCATGGCGAGGCGATCGACGCCGATGCCGAAGGCGAAACCCTGCCATTCGTCCGGGTCGATGCCGCCCGCCGCGATGACGTGGCGATTGACCATGCCGCAACCCAGGACTTCCATCCAGGCGTGGCCCGGTGCGTCGCCCGATCCGCCGACCACGCGGCGGCCGCCCTGATTGGCGTAGCCGACATCGACCTCGACCGAAGGCTCGGTGAAGGGGAAGTAGCTCGGACGCAGGCGCAGAACGATGTCGTCCCGCTCGAAGAACGCCTTGAGGAAGGCCTCGAGCGTCCACTTCAGGTGACCTAGGTGAATGCCCTTGTCGATGACCAGCCCTTCGATCTGATGGAACATCGGCGTGTGCGTCGCGTCGCTATCCGAGCGGTAGACGCGGCCCGGCGCAACGATGCGCAGCGGTGCGCCCTGGCTCAGCATCGTGCGGACCTGAACCGGCGAGGTGTGCGTGCGCAGCAGCATCTCTCGGCCGGCGTCGTTCCTGTCAGGGAAGTAGAAGGTGTCGTGCATCGCGCGCGCCGGATGGCTTTCCGGCATGTTGAGCGCGGTGAAGTTGTGCCAGTCGTCCTCGATTTCCGGCCCGGTCGCCACGGCAAAGCCGAGGTCGGCGAAGACTTCCGCCAATTCGTCCATCACTTGCGAGATCGGGTGCACCACCCCGCGAGGAGCGGCAGGAGCCGGGAGCGAAAGGTCGATCGTTTCGGAGGCAAGGCGCGCGTCCAGCGCGGCCGTTTCCAGCACGTCCTTGCGGCTGGCCAATGCCTCGGTCACACTTTCGCGCAGGGCGTGGATCTTGGGTCCTTCCACCTTGCGCTCTTCCGGATCGAGCTTGCCCAGCGTCTTGAGAAGACCCGAAATCGAGCCTTGCTTGCCGAGAAATTCGACGCGCAGGGCTTCCAGCGTATCGAGATCATCGGCGCCCGCGATGCGGGATAGCGCCTCCTGGCCGGTTGCTGCGTAGTCCACTGGTCGTCTGCCTGCCTAATGGTTTGAGTTGGTCGTGCTGGCGCTCCTTAGGCAGAAGGGCCGTCGACCGCAATCTATGAGGCCTCTGCCGGAGGCAGGCGTTCCACGTGGAGCTTTCTGCTCCGAACGCAAAAGGGGCGTGGAAGCAACCGCTCCACGCCCCTCTCGAAATCGCTTGTGAAGCGTCTGCTTCGCAGCCGCGGATTACTCCGCCGGCAGCGCCGCCTTGGCCTGAGCGATGACAGCGCTGAACACGCCGCCTTCGTTCATGGCGAGGTCCGCCATCGCCTTGCGGTCCAGTTCGATCCCGGCGAGCTTCACGCCGTGGATGAACTGCGAGTAGGTCAGGCCTTCAGCGCGGACTGCCGCGTTGATGCGCTGGATCCACAGCGCGCGGAAGGTCCGCTTCTTGATCTTGCGGTCACGGTACGCGTACTGGCCGGCCTTTTCGACGGCCTGACGGGCAACGCGGATCGTGTTCTTGCGACGGCCACGGAAACCCTTGGCCTGTTCCAGAATACGCTTGTGCTTGGCGCGGGTGGTGACACCCCTCTTAATACGGCTCATCGGTCAGTACTCCTCAGTTGAGCCCGTAGGGCGCCCACTTCTTGATCACCTTGGCATCGGCGTCAGAAATGACTTCCGTGCCGCGGTTCTGGCGGATGTACTTGCCGTTGTGGCTCATGAGGCGGTGGCGCTTGCCGGCAACGCCGTGCTTCACCTTGCCGGTCGCGGTGAGCTTGAAGCGCTTCTTCACGCCGCTCTTGGTCTTCAGCTTGGGCATTTTCGTCTCCTTGGTCGGGACACGTCCCGCCGGCCATGGCAGCCCTTTTCGCCAGGCCGACCCGCGAATCTCCCGAAAGGCAGACTCGACCGTGTCGATTGAAGGACGCGCCCTTAGGGGCAGTTACGCCCGAAGGCAAGCAGTCTGCGAAAAGACCGGCAGGCGGTGCCGCCTCAACCAGTCGAGAAAGTCCCCGCATGGGATACGCAAGGCTCCCCTCGGCGGTGCGCCTCGCCATAGATAAGCCTGCGCGGCAACCAGCCGTCCGGCCGCCGTTCGTACCCGCACGGTTTCCCGCCGGTACTCCCGACCCTCGTAGCGGTCGAGCCGCGCCTGGTCTCCGGCACTCAAAGCGAGGTCGCACAGCCGCCCGGAGACCCGGCCCTGCCCCCGCACGAGGGCAGGAAACCAGCCGCCGTCGTGCGCGATACCATGGAGGCGCCCCGCCGCATACGCGGGTTCCGCAAGAGCCAGCCGCGCCCCCATCCATGCCGCCATCGGCGTGGCTGCATCGGGCTGAAGCGTGCCGTAGAGAAAGAGGCGCAAGTCAGTCGTGGTGATGGCAGGCCATAGCCTCGATCACATCTTCGAGACGAGCCGGATCTCCCATAGCCAGGACCTCTCCGGTCGAACCGGCGTTAAGCGGCTCCCCGTTCCAGTCGCACATGGTGCCGCCCGCCCCTTCGACGATCGGCACCAGCGCCGCCCAGTCGTGGAGCTTGAGCCCGGCCTCGCAGATGAGGTCAAGGTGACCGCTGGCGAGAAGGCCGTAATTGTAGCAGTCCCCCCCCATCATCATGCGCTTGTGGTCCGTTTTGGCCGCAAGCGTCATGAAATGGTCGCCCTGATGGTCGTCGAAATACTGCGGGCCGGTGGTCGCGAGCATGGCATCGGACAAGGTGCGGCAGGGGCGGGTACGCACCTCCCCTCCGTTGAAGGTCGTCGCACGCCCGCTCGCTCCGACCCACCGCTCCTTCAGAATGGGCTGGTCTATGATTCCCAGAACCGGCCAGCCGTCCACGAGCAGTGCGATCAGGGTGCCGAAGATCGGTCGCCCGGCGATGAAGGATACCGTGCCATCGATGGGATCAAGAACCCAGGTGCGGTTGGACGACCCCTCTTCGGTGCCGAACTCCTCACCGATGATCGTATCGCGACCGGCCTCGGCTTTGAGGATGCGGCGCATGGCTTCCTCGGCCGCACGATCCGCAACGGTCACCGGAGAGGCATCCATCTTCCTATCGGCGGAAATGCCGGAACGAAAATGCGGGCGAATCGCGTCACCCGCCACGTCGGCAAGGCGCAGGGCGAGGGCGATATCCTGTTCGATCTTCATCATCTCGCTCTGCCCTGTGGCGCGCGAAGCGGTCAAGTTCCTTGCGACAGCCGCCTGCAACCCCGATCATCCTGACATTTGTTAACACATCCGGATTTTCGTCCATTGCCGACCCTCTGAGCCCGGCGTATCGGCAATAAGGGGCATTAATTCAGGGTTAATATGCAGCGTAAATTTCGCCCTGCGGTCGATCCGATGGTCAAATCGCGCGAGGGCAAGACACGGGATGGGCAGCCCATGTCCTACAACCGCAGCCCGGCCGCCGACCTGGTTCCGTGGCTGGCGCGCTTCCACGTGTCGAGCATGTCCATGCCGGAGGGCCATGTGCTTTCGTGCGGTCTGCTCAACGAAGCGGCCACGGTGCGCATTTTCCTGAGCGGAGAGTGGACAGTACACACCGCCGATGGCCCGGCCCTTCTCAGGAACGGCGCCTTCTACTTCGGACCGAACTCCCGTCACATGCCGGTGACGGTCAGCGGCAGCTTCGTCAGCGTAGGGTTCGCGCTCCGGCCGGGCACCGGCACGGCGCTGAAGCTCCCGCACGTCGGCGACTACGTCGACCGGGTGGTCCCCACGGATGTCCTGAATGCGCCCTCCGCCGACTTCGTTGCGGCGATTGATCCCGGCGCCCCGCCGGAGCAATGGCTTCAGGGAATAGAGGAAGTCACCCGCCGCCAGGTGAAGGAGCGGGGTGGCGGCCGGCCCGATCCCGTCACCGCCGCCTTCGAAGCGATCAGCTTCAGCAACCCGGGTCTGTCGATCAAGGAGGCGGCGGCGGGCTGCGGGGTGGATCGCCGCAAGCTCGAACGCGTGATCAGCCGCGACTTCGGGATGCCGCCCAAACAGGTGCTGCGCCGGGCGCGGGCGCTTGACATGGCCAGCTATCTGCGCGGCGTCGCCGACGCGGCCGAAGGCGAGGAGATGGCTCTTCGCTATTACGACGAGAGCCACCTGATACACGAATTCACGAACTTGTTCGGTATATCGCCGCGACAGTTCATAGCACGGCCCCAGCCTATCCTCACGCTGTCGCTCGAAGCGCGGCAGGCGCGGCGTCTGGAAATGCTGAACCGGCTGACCCCGGGCGGAATCCGCCCTTGGGAATAGCCGGTCACTGCCTCAGTCAAACAGGCTCGACACCGAGCTTTCGTCGGCGATGCGGCGGATCGCTTCGCCGACCAGCGGGGCAATGGTGAGGATGCGGATCTTGTCGGAAGCCTTGGCGGCCTCGGTTGCCTGGATCGAATCGGTGATGACCAGTTCCTTGAGAGCCGAACTCGTCACGCGGCTCACCGCAGCACCCGAGAGGACGCCGTGCGTGATGTAGGCCGTCACGCTGACGGCGCCGGCATCCATCAGGGCCTGCGCCGCGTTGCACAGGGTGCCGCCCGAATCGATGATATCGTCGATCAGGATGCAGGCGCGGCCCTTCACGTCGCCGATGATGTTCATCACCTCGGACTGGCCCGGACGGTCGCGACGCTTGTCGACGATCGACAGCGGCGCGTTGTCGAGGCGCTTCGCAAGAGCGCGGGCGCGCACCACGCCGCCGACGTCGGGCGATACCACCATCAGCGACTGGTCGCCATATCGCGCCTGGATGTCCGCCGCCATGACCGGCGCGGCAAACAGGTTGTCGGTCGGGATATCGAAGAAGCCCTGGATCTGTCCCGCGTGCAGGTCGACCGAAAGAACGCGGTCGGCACCTGCCTCTGTGATCAGGTTGGAGACCAGCTTGGCCGAGATCGGCGTGCGCGGGCCGGGCTTGCGGTCCTGCCGGGCATAGCCGAAGTAGGGAACCACCGCCGTGATGCGCTTGGCCGAGGCGCGACGCAGCGCGTCGATGCAGATCAGCAGTTCCATCAGGTTGTCGTTCGCGGGATAGCTCGTCGGCTGAACGACGAAGACGTCCTCGCCACGCACGTTCTCGTGAATTTCGACGAAGATCTCCTCGTCAGCGAAGCGGCGGACGCTGGCGTCGGTCAGCGGCAGTTCGAGATACGCTGCGATCGCACGCGCGAGCGGCAGGTTGCTGTTGCCGGACATGATCTTCATTTTGGCGAATCCCCGTGACGTTTCCTGGCGGTCTGTCGTTGGGACCGGCCCTGTAGCCTGGAGAGCCGGGAATGCAAGAGAGCGGGCCCTCTTTTCGCTGGTCGAGACCCACGCCCCCAACGAAAAGGCCGGCCTCGACATTGTCGAAACCGGCCTTTTCGGATCCTTCGGGGAGCCGCCGATCAGATGCGGTGTTCGCCCTTGATCCAGCGGACGGTGCCCGAGCTTGCGCGCATGACGACGCTTTCCGTGGTCATGACGCCGCCCTTGCGGCGCTTCACGCCGTCCAGCAGCGAACCGCTCGTGACGCCGGTCGCCGCGAAGATGCAGTCGCCCTTGGCGAGATCTTCGAGCTTGTAGACCTTGTCGAGGTCGGTGATGCCCCACTTGTGCGCACGGGCGCGTTCGTCGTCGTTGCGGAAGAGCAGGCGGCCGTTGAACTGTCCACCCACGCAGCGCAGCGCAGCGGCGGCAAGCACGCCTTCGGGGGCGCCGCCCGATCCCATGTAGAGATCGATCGTCGTGTCCTCGTCCGTGACGGCGATGACACCCGCGACGTCGCCGTCACCGATCAGTACCACGCCGCAACCCAGCGAACGCAGTTCAGCGATGAGTGCCTCATGGCGCGGACGGTCCAGCACACAGACGTTGATGTCCGAGGGCTTCACGCCCTTGGCGGCCGCTACCGCCTCGACGTTCTGCGTAGGCGTCTTGTTGAGGTCGATGATGCCGTCCGGATAACCCGGGCCCACCGCGATCTTGTCCATGTAGACGTCGGGCGCATTCAGGAGCCCGCCTTCCTCGGCGGCGGCGAGCACCGCCAGCGAGTTGGGTCCGGCTTTCGCCGTGATCGTCGTGCCTTCCAGCGGATCGAGAGCGATGTCGATCTTCGGGCCCTTTCCAGGAGCACCGCCGACCTTCTCACCGATGAAGAGCATCGGCGCTTCGTCCCGCTCACCCTCGCCGATCACGACGGTGCCGTCGATGTAGAGGCCATCAAAGGCCTTGCGCATCGCTTCGACTGCGGCATGATCGGCTGCCTTCTCGTCGCCGCGGCCGATGAGATTGGACGCGGCGATGGCGGCGGCTTCGGTGACGCGCACCATCTCAAGAACCAGGACGCGATCGAGTACGTGACTTGCAGGGGTATTGTTTTCGGGCATGTTCACTCCGGATTAATCCAGGGAGGAAGGGTTTTAACCGCTTAGACAGAGGATTTTGAATTGTCGAGAAGCTGGATATACCTTTTCGCACTCGCAATAGCGGCCCCCGTCCCGGCGATTGCTCAACAAGCCCCGCCCGCTTCGGAAAGCGACCGGGCAATCGCTGAAAAGATGCTGGGGACCGGCGGACGAATTACGCGCGATACTTCGCGCAACGCCTGCCTGCGCACTGTCCGGCAGGGTGAGATCGTGGTCTGCGCGCCTGAAACGGACACGTACAGGGTCCCCTCCACAAGCGACGACGATCCCACCGGTGCCGGGGCCGACGACGGGCGCCTGCGCACACCGGACGTTTCCGGCAACGGCATCTTCAAGGGCAAGCCGACAATGGCCGGCCTTTGCGTGATCCCGCCATGTCCGCCAGAGCAGCCTTACATCATCGACCTGTCGACGATACCTGAGGCACCTGCCGGCTCCGACGCGGACCGGATCGCGAAAGGAGAGCTTCGCGCCCGCTGATCGTGCGGCGGGCCGCCGTCCGGAGGAGCCTGCCTCAGGCGCCGATTATTTGCATGACCAGCGGCTGCGCGGCCAGGCTTTCGGAGCCGTCGAGGATCCGCATGGCCTCAGTCACCGCGCTTTCCGGCCCGGGGTGCGTGACAACGGCAAGGATCACTTCGCCATCCTGGTCGGGATCGCCCTTCTGGATCAGGCTTTCGATCGATACGCCCGCATCGCGCATGGCAGCGGTGATATCGGCCAGCACGCCCGGGCGGTCAGGCACGGTGAAGCGGATGTACGAGCTGCCGACACGGTGGCCGGTCTCCGCCGGCTCCATGACTTCCAGTTCACGCGCCGGCATCGAGAACGCCGCGCTCTTTTCCCCGCGCGCGATGTCGATGATGTCCGCCACGACCGCGCTCGCGGTCGGCCCGTCGCCTGCGCCCGCACCCTGGAACAGCAGGCGTCCCATGAAGTTGCCCTCGGCCACGACGGCGTTGGTCGCGCCGTCGACATGGGCGAGCGGGTGGTCGAAGGGAACGAGGTGCGGGCGGACGCGCTGGAAAAGGCGCGGAGATCCGCAGGTCATGTCCACCCCGGCCATGCCGAGCAGACGGATGACGTAGCCGAGCGACCGTGCCTGTTCGATGTCGGCCGCCTTGACCCGGCTGATGCCCATCGTCTCGACCGCATCGAAGCGCAGCTCCGATCCGAACGCTATGGCCGCGAGGATGGACAGCTTGTGTGCCGCGTCGATGCCTTCGATATCGAAGGTGGGATCAGCTTCCGCATAGCCCAGGCGCTGCGCCTCGGCGAGAACGTCCGCGAAGTCAGCTCCTGTGTCCTCCATGGTGGAAAGGATGTAATTGCAGGTGCCGTTGAGGATGCCGTAGACCCGATCGATGGCATTGGCCGCCGCCCCTTCGCTCAGGCCCTTGATGACCGGGATACCGCCCGCCACCGCGGCTTCGAACTTCAAGGCCACACCCATCGCCTCGGCTGCGGAGGCAAGCTCCAGCCCGTGATGCGCGATCATCGCCTTGTTCGCGGTCACCAGGCTCTTGCCGCCGGCGATGGTGTTGCGCGCCAATGCCAGCGCCGGGCCATCGGAACCGCCCACCATCTCCACGACGACGTCCACATCCCCGCGAGAGGCCAGCGCCGCCGTATCATCGACCCAGTCGTAGGCGGAAAAGTCGACCCCGCGATCCTTCGAACGGTCCCGCGCGCTGACGGCAGCGATGCGGATCGGCCGGCGGGCGCGGCGGGCGATCAGCTCCGCATTGGTCTCGATGAGACGGACGACGCCAGTGCCGACTGTACCCAGTCCGGCAAGCGCAATATTCAGCGGTTCGGCCATGCTAGCTCCTTATTCGGAGCGGCCACTAAGGCAGGCGGATCGTAATTTCCAGCAAGAACCGGCCTGCCCAGGCTTCGATGCGTGGCTGTTTATTTCAAATTGCGCATGCAGGGCGCGAGCTGCGCCACGACCAGACGATAGTCGGAGAGCGCCTGCTGCCGTTCCGCGAAGGTGCCGGACTGAGTCACGTCAGCGGGAGGATTGCGAGGAAGGAAGCACGCGAGCCGGTACCATTCCAGCGTTTCGGGTGCGGGCGGCCGCCCCACCGCCGCAACCAGTTCGGAAAACGACGCGCCCCAGACGGGGGGCTGCCCCTGCTCATGGCTGACGGTGATGGATGCGGCGGAGTTGTCGTGCGTCTTCAGGAAGATCTGCGTCTCTCCCTGTCCCGCCAGCGTTCCCGGCACGAAGAGGAGTTCACGCACACCGGTGATCCTGGCGGGCGCGTCCGGCGCGACGAGCGCCTCAAGCACGGAGCGCAGCCGCGCCTCGCGCGCGGGCGTCCACAGGAGTTGCGCCCTGGGGCGGACAAGCTGCAGCTCTCCCGGCCTCCCCGGCACGGCACGCGCGAAAAGCAGCACATCCTCCTTCTTGAGCTTGGGCGCCTTCCCCTTGGCGTCCAGCGGAAGATCGACCAGGTAGCGGATGGACTCGCCAAGCGGGCTGCGGCCCATCAGGAGCGTCCGGGTCTGCGCCTCTACATAGAACCGGCCATGGCCCGGCGTAAGCCCGGGCGCCCGCTGGTCCTCGATGCGCGTCGTCGAAGCGACCTGCGCCCGCACGACCAGACCGGCCGATTCGGCCAGCCCCGCAATATCGGCATAAGCCAGTTCGTTCGTCGTCCCCGGGGTGGCCTGACCGCTCGCCGCAAGCGGCGCCAGCATCAGGCAGGCACCTGCGAAGGCTGCGGCAAGTGGGCGCAGTTTCAATGACATGACCGGTGATCTCCGTGGTAAAGGGCGCGGGTATAACCGCTTGGTGAAGCCATTTCAAAAAGGCACTGGATCAAATTCTCCCGAGGGGGCATGAATCGCGCGTTAACTCCGCGCAGGCTGATAAGGCGTTGCGCGGGGTCGGCTTCAGGGTTAAGACCCCGACAAATTTGGGGTGAAAATAACAAAAACCCCTCGGTTCGCCTCCCGTTTCTTGTTGTTCACGGACAGGTAGACTGTTAGCCGTCAGGGTGGGTAATTTGGAGTTTCGTCATGGGGTCCCCCTTCCGGGTGGGAAACCATGGGCGCCCTTGGGCATGTGTTTCAGGCACCTCTGTCCGGGGCTTGGTAATGGAGTGATGCGTCTGAATGGCTTACGCTGACCAGCAGATGAGCGGTAGCAAGGTTACCGCTCTTGTCATTGTCGCCTTGATCCATGTCTTCGTCGGCTATGCGCTCGTCACCGGCTTGGCCTATGAGGCGGCGAAGAAGGTCATCAACAAGGTGACCACCGTGGATATCAAGGAAGAGAAACCGAAGGAGGAAGAGCCACCGCCGCCTCCGCCGGAACAGCCCGATACGCCGCCGCCGCCCATCGTGGCGCCGCCGCCGCCGATCAATATCGCCCCGGCCCCGCCGCCGGTGCAAACCGTGATCACCCCGCCGCCGGCGCCGCCGGTGGTTATCCAGACCGCGGCTCCCCCGCCGCCGCCGCCGGCACCGCCGCCGGGACCGTCCAAGGCTCGTGGCGTCAAGCCGAAGGGCCAGGCGAGCTGGGCAGGTCGCATCCAGGCGAACTACCCGACCCGCGCCGCTCGCGAAGAACGTGAAGGCCGCGTCGGCGTTCGCGTCACCGTGGGTGCGGACGGAAGGGTCAGCGCGTGCTCGGTGTCAAGCTCGAGCGGCAGCCCCGATCTGGACGAGGCAGCGTGCGACGGTATGCAGCGCTATGCGCGCTTCGACCCCGCCCTGGACGACGGCGGGAACCCGGTTTCGTCCTCGTACTCGACCGCGATCGTCTACAAGCTCAACTAATCTCCAAGGGGTCGGCCCCGACAGCGGCTCCCGACCACAACCTGCATTCTTCTTGAGAGGTAACTCGCATGCTTATCGTTGACATCCTTGCCGCTGCCGGCGAAGCCGCGCCGCAGAACAAGTTCGGCTTCAAGGAAGCACTCGAACAGGGCGGTTTCATCGCTTACGCGACCGTCATCATCCTGGGCATCATGTCGTTCGGTTCGTTCTACATTCTGTTCACCAAGTGGTTCGAACAGTCGAAGATCCTGCGCCAGTTCAACGCCATCCGCACCAACTTCTGGCGCGCCCCTACCCTGCGCGAAGGCGCTGCCAAGCTCGAGAAGAACAGCGCATGGCGTCAGCTCGTCGAAGACGGCCTCGCCGCTGAAGACCAGCACGCCAAGATGACGGACTCGCTCGAGGCCCACGACTGGCTGCACGGGTCGCTCGCTCGCTCGGAGCAGACCATCAACGCACGCCTTGCTTCGGGCCTGCCGTTCCTCGCCACCGTCGGTGCGACCTCGCCGTTCATCGGTCTGTTCGGTACCGTCGTCGGCATCTACCGCGCTCTGATCGCCATCGGTCTCGCGGGTTCGGCTTCGATCGACAAGGTCGCCGGTCCGGTCGGTGAAGCTCTCATCATGACCGCGCTGGGTCTGCTCGTCGCCGTTCCGGCCGTGCTTGCCTACAACTACCTGCAGGCTCGCAACAAGCGTATCGCCGAACTGCTGACCGGCTTCTCGAACGACGTTCTCGCGAACATCAACTCGAAGGGTGCCGTGAAGCCCGCCCTCGCTTCGGCGAAGGCTGCTCCGGCTCCGGCCAAGCCGGCTGCCGCTCCGGCCAAGCCGTAAGAGCACGGGGACCAATGCGGATCGGTCACTGCTCTTTCAGCGGATCGGTCCGCCCCCGTCGGGGTCAGGTAAAGGCGACGGCAGGAAGCATGCGAATGGCCGTCGCCGGCCCCCAGGCAACGCAAGGATTAGGATAAGACTATGGCGATATCCACGGGCGGAGGCGGTGCAGAGACACCGATGTCCGACATCAACACGACGCCGCTCGTCGACGTCATGCTGGTGCTGCTCATCATCTTCCTGATCGCGGTTCCCGTCGCGATCCAGACGATCGAGAAGCTGCGCATCCCCGTCATCGAAGCCGTCGAATCGAAGGACAAGGTCGAAAACCTGCTCCTCACCGTTTCGACAACGGATGCCTCCGGCAAGAGCGCCGGCGAGCCGGGCTTCCAGGGTGCGAACCGCGGCGGTGAATGCCGCATCTACATCAACAATGTGACGCCGGTGACTTCCGAGGAACTGCGCGACCAGGCCTTCAAGCGTCTTGACGCGATCGTGAAGCGTGAAGGTGGTCCGCAGGCTCTGATGACGAACCCGGATCTCATCCCGCAGGTCCACATCCGCGGTGACGTCGAAGCGCCCTGGCGCTGCGTGGCCGGTGCGATCTACAACGTCCAGATTTCGGGCTACCCGACGGTTGGCTTCATCACCAACCCGATCGACCCGAACGGCTGACGCGCGGAACAGGAGTAACATCTCATGGCAATGTCAGGCGGCAAGGACGATGGTTCGCCGATGATGGAGATGAACACGACGCCGTTGATCGACGTCATGCTCTGCCTCCTCATCATGTTCATCATGTCCATTCCGGTTGCGACGCACTCGATCGATATCGATCTGCCCGTAGCCACCCCTCCGACGGACACGCCTCCGCCGATCGATCCGGTCAAGAACAAGATCGTGCTGACTCAGGACAGCAAGATCATGTGGAACGGCACTCAGATCGACCAGGCAAGGCTGATCCAGACCCTGCAGGCGACCACCCGCATGAACCCCGAGCCGGAACTGCAGTTCCAGCCTGAGCCCGAAGCCAGCTATGAGCTGTCGGCGCAGGTGCTCCAGGTCATCAAGGGCTCCGCCGTTACGAAGTTCGGCTTCGTGGGCAACGAACAGTTCGCGACCTTCGGCAAGTAAGCCGAAGTTGGCAGACTGGTCCGAGAGGACACCTGAAAGGGGCGGAACTTTCCGCCCCTTTTTCTTGCGTGCCTCAATCTTCCCCGCGTTCCCGATCTTCCGGCAGCGCATCCACGCGCATCGCGACCGAGGCCAGGCTCTCCGCCTCCAGCAGCAGGTCATCGTCGGCCGCGCCCGATGGCAGGCGCTCGCGGCCCACCATCGAAAGCGCGGGAACGGCTAGCGGGCTGATGCGGTCCAGCCAGACATGATCCACTTCCCGTGCCGCGCGATCGAGCACG
Organism: Novosphingobium sp. HII-3; assembly: GCF_002916655.1. GTDB lineage: Bacteria > Pseudomonadota > Alphaproteobacteria > Sphingomonadales > Sphingomonadaceae > Novosphingobium > Novosphingobium panipatense. The sequence goes on along the minus strand of NZ_PPSM01000014.1, from coordinate 45,615 downwards.
TCCCCCACTCGCCCGATGTCGGTCATGCGGGCGCGGGCGTCGGCCCAGGCCGCCTGGATCAGAAGGTGATCCGGCTCGTATTTGCGCAGGACGTCGTAGATGAGGTCGGTCGAGAAGGTGACCTGCCGCCCGGACTTGCGCTTGCCCGGCTGCTGCCGCTCGACGAGGCCCGATATCACCGCCACCTCCCGGAAGGCGCGGCGCAGCAGGTACGACTGCTGGATCCAGTCGACGAATTCATGCGTGAGGATGTCCGGCGAGAGCAGCGACGCTGGATCCCCCACCGGTTTCAGGCCCCATACGATGAGAGTGTAGTCCGTGGCCACGAATCCGAGTGGCCCCAGCCCTCGATCTTCCATCCGGCGGGTGATCAGCATGCCCAGCGACTGATTCGCGTTCCACCCTTCGAAAGTGTAGTAGCTCGTGTAGCACAGGCCCTGGTGCGGAAAGCTTTCCACCAACAACCGTCCGGGCGCCGGCAGGTGTGAACGCCAGCCCTGAACCTCCAGCCACTCCCGCACGTCGTCGGGAAACCGCGCCCATCCCGCCTGATCGCAGAGCATGGCCCGCACGCGATCGGCAAGATGCGTTGAGATCGGCATGCGTTGCCCCATGTAGCTAGGTATCGTGGCCGAGCGTTTTGCGGCCCGCACGATGAGGTCGAGATCCTTGAGCGCCTCGACTTCAAGGTCCATGCCCGCAAAGCGAAACGTGTCGCCGGGGCCGAGGCTCGCGCCGAAACCCTCCTCCACCCGGCCAAGTGACCGCCCGTTGCGGAACCGCACGTCGAGCATCTCGGCATCGACGATGATGCCCGCGTTCAGGCGATGGCGGGCCGCATGTTCGGGATGCGCCAGCCGCCAAGTCCCATCCCGTTCACGCACGATGCGACGAAACCGGTCGTAGGAGCGTAGCGCATATCCGCCGGTCGCCACGAACTCGAGCACGCGCGCGAAGACCGCCTCGTCCACCCAGGCATAGGACAGCGAGGAGCGGACCTCGGCCAGCAAGGCCTCTTCCCGAAACGGCCCGGCGCAAGCGGCTCCCATGACATGCTGCGCCAGCACGTCCAGGCCCCCCGGCCTGAAGGGATCGCCGTCCCGCTGCCCCTCGCGGACGGCCTGCTGCGCGGCGAACGCCTCCAGGAATTCGAAGCGGTTGCCCGGCACCAGGATCGCTTTGCTCGGCTGGTCCAGCCGGTGGTTGGCGCGGCCGATCCTCTGCAGCAGGCGCGAAGAGCCCTTTGGAGCACCCATCTGCACCACAAGGTCGATATCGCCCCAGTCGATGCCGAGATCGAGGCTCGCCGTGCAGACGAGAGCCCGGAGTTTGCCGTCGGCCATGGCCGCTTCGACCTTCCGCCGCGCTTCCCGCGAAAGGGAACCATGATGGATCCCGATCGGAAGGTTTCCTTCGTTCGCGTCCCACAACTGCTGGAAAATGTACTCGGCGAGGAAGCGGGTGTTGGTGAAGACCAGCGTTGTGCGATGCGCCCGGATCTGCTCGATCAGCTGCGGGATTGCCCATGTCGCCGCGTGCCCGCTCCAAGGGATGCGTTCCTCGCGCGGGAGCAATATCTCCACCTGCGGGTCGGCGCCGGGCTCCCCCTCCACCAGTGCGACGCTGTCGATCTCCCCCCACGGAGCGAGCCATCCTCGGTACTCGTCCGGATCGGCAAGCGTAGCGGAGAGCGCCGCGCGCTGCAGGGTCGGGCTGATCGCCTGCAAGCGCGACAAGGACAGGGCGAGCAAATCTCCGCGCTTGCCCGTGGCGAAGGCGTGAACCTCGTCTATGACGACGTGTCTCAGCCCTCTGAAGAGCTCGGGCGCTTCAGGGTAGCTGAGGAGCAGCGACAGCGACTCGGGCGTGGTCAGAAGTACGTGAGGCGGCCGCGCCCGCTGCCTCGCCTTGCGGTCGGACGGCGTATCCCCACTGCGTGTCTCCACGCGAATCGGCAGCTTCATCTCCTCGATGGGTGCGAGCAGGTTGCGCTGCACGTCCGTCGCCAGAGCCTTTAGCGGCGAGACGTAAAGCGTGTGCAGACCCTCAGGCAACGCACCCCCCGCCAGTCTCGACGGGCAGAACGCGGCAAGCGTGGGCAGGAAGCCGGACAGCGTCTTGCCGGCGCCCGTGTCGGCGACCAGCAGGGCGTGTCCGCCTCGGTCGGCCGCTTCCAGCATCTCGCGCTGGTGGCGCCGTATCCGCCACCCCCTCCGGTCGAACCAGTCGGCTATTTCAGGCGGCACCAGGCCGGGCGCGGTGTTCAGCGGAGGCATCGGGATGAGCATATCGGAACGGATAAGGAAAAGCACCGAAAGCCTTACGGTTTCCGGCCTCACACGCATCGCGCCCGGCGGCTACGTTCTTGAAACTCCCGACATGCGCAACTGCTCGTCGATCGCCGCGACGAGGCGCCCTAGCCCCTCTTCGGTGGCGCTTTCCGCGCGCGCAGTCAAAGCTGCCTGAGTGTTGGAGGCTCGCAGCAACCACCAGCCGTCCGGAGTGTCGACCCGCACGCCGTCCATGGCGTTCACCTGCGCGTTCGAAGCCGCGAGCCGGGCCCGCACCTCTTCCACGACCGGGAATTTCCGCTCCTCCGCTACGGGGAAGCGGAGCTCGGGCGTGTTCACCACGGCCGGCGCGGCATCGTGAATTTCGCTCGCCCGGGCCCCATCGCGCACGAGACCGGCGATCAGCCGGATCGCTGCATAGATGCCGTCGTCGAACCCGAACCAGTCGTCGGCAAAGAAGAAGTGGCCGCTTGTCTCGCCGCCAAGGACAGCCCCCGTGGCTTTCATCCGCGCCTTGATGTGGGAATGGCCCGAGGGCGCCATCTCCGCCTTCCCGCCGAGCCGGTGGACCGTATCGAACACCGATGACGATGCCTTCACATCAGCGACGACGCGCCCGCCCGGCTTGCGGCTCAGAACATCACGAGCGAAGGCTATGAGCAGGCGGTCGGCGTTGAGGATACGGCCACTGGCGTCGATCACGCCCAGCCGGTCCGCGTCGCCGTCGAAGGCGACGCCGAGGTCAAGGCCCTTGCTCCTCACCCGCTGCCGCAGGTCCAGCAGGTTGGCTTCTATCGTCGGATCGGGGTGGTGGTTCGGAAACCGGCCATCCACCCGTGTATGGAGAAGATGATGCTTGCCAGGCAGCAGCGCCGCCAGACGCTCAATCACCGGTCCGGCTGCGCCGTTGCCCGTGTCCCAGGCCATGCGCAGAGACGACAGCCGCTCCGCGTCCACTCCTTCCAGTTCCTGCATCAGCCGCGAAACGTAGGCCGGCAGGATGTCGCGTTCTTCCACCTTCCCCGGCGCGGCCGGCATGTCCCAGTCCCCAGCAGCCGCCATGATGCCGAGGCGGGCGATGTCTCGGCCAAAGAAAGGAGCGCCGCCCACGACGAGCTTGAAGCCGTTGTGATCGCGGGGGTTGTGGCTACCGGTGACTTGGATGCCGGCCTGCACCGTGCCGATCGTCGCCTCCGCGAAATAGAGCATGGGAGTGGCGGCGAGCCCGATGCGCACCACCTCGATGCCGGTACGCACGAGACCGTCGACCAGGGCGGCTTCCAGGGCGGGGGAACTCAGCCGACCGTCGCGCCCGACGACGACGCTGCATCCACCGCTGCGCCGCAGATGCGTGCCGAAGGTACGCCCCAGAGCAAAGGCATCCGCCTCGACCAGCGTTTCGCCGAACACACCACGGATGTCGTAAGCGCGCAGCACTTCGGCGCTGAACTCATGCATCGCGCGCTCCCGCGCGTTTGCCAGGCTCCATTTTGTGCCTGCCGCCGATCACCCTCCCCTGCAGCCCCGGCGCAGGCAGCGGCTCAGCCATCCGATGGCAGCTGGGAGAGCAGCAGGTCCCGCGCCGCGTTGGCTTCATGAACCTGCTCGGACGAACCGCCCCTGTCGGGATGGACCTGCGCTACCCGGCGGCGGTGCGCTTCCAGAATGCGGCGCCTGTCCACATCGCCGTCGATGCCGAGAAGGGCGCGCGCGCGGGCCGCTTCGAACGAGGGCGGCGCAGCCTTGCGCATCTGCCAGGGCCAGCGTCCCGCGACCATGCGCCAGACCACGCAACCCAGCGCCAGAAGCCACAGCAGCTTGATCATCGCCGCGCGTCAGCCTGCATCCGCCAGCGCCGGCTCAGACCCGGGCCGGCTGGGCATCGGCAGGTTCAGGCCGGCCACCAGCCCGCGCAGTTCCTGCCGCGCAACCAGGTGGCTCGTACCCAGATCCCCCAGGTGTCCCTTGTCGAGGAGGGTGAGGCCGGAGGGAAACAGCTCACGGAAAATGACGCGTTCGGAAAGGCCCGCCGCCACCCGGAAGCCGGCCCGCTTCGACAACTCCTTCAGCGCTCCGTCGATACGCCGCATGTTGCGTGCTTCAACGTGCTGGACGCGGTTGCGCACCACCACCCAATCCAGTTCCCGCCGTCCTTCGTTGATGGTCTTGAGGCCCCGCTTCTTGCGCGCCTCCCACATGACCTCCGCATAGAAGGACAGGCGCTTCACCTTGAAGGTTTCGCTTTCCACCTGGCCGAGAAGATCGAAATCAACGAAGCTGTCGTTCAGCGGAGTCACGAGCGTATCAGCCGTGGTCGCAACATGGCGGGCGAACGGATCGTCGCGGCCCGGCGTGTCGAATACAAGAAAATCGTACCCTTCCGCGATCTGCTCGGCCAGTTCGTCCAGTTCATTCACGTCATCGCCGTCGTATACGGCGAAGCGCGCACCCGGCAGCGCGATGTCGCGGCTGCGTTCCGTCTCGATGCGGTTTTCGAGATAGCGGAACAAGGTCCGCTGGCGGTGGTCAAGGTCGATGCACGCCACATTGGCGCCCTGGTACGCCAGCGCGATGGCGACGTGGACGGCCGTGGTGGACTTGCCGGTGCCACCCTTTTCGTTGGCGAAGACGATGCGATGCGCTGTCACGTGACCGTATTCCTGCTCGCGGACCGGTAACCCGGCCGACTGTTCCCTGTCCACCGGACAGCCGAGCCGCACCGGTAGGTTCAAATCCATTGCCCCCGTAGGCGCGCCGGGGCTATGGGCCCGTGCGACTGTCGGTCGCGCGCATCATACCGGAGCAGCGAAGCCCAATGCAAATCCTCCATGCCCTTGATCCACTGCGCAATGCTGTCAACGCTCTTCGCGGCAGGGGGACGGTCGCTCTCGTCCCGACCATGGGCGCTTTGCATGAAGGGCACCTGACTCTCGTTCGACAAGCGCGTCAGCAGGCCGAAAGCGTGGTGGTATCGATCTTCGTGAACCCGCTGCAGTTCGGCGCGAACGAGGATCTCGACGCCTACCCCCGGCAGTTGGCGCGCGATTCAGCCCTGCTTGAAGCCGAAGGCGTCGACATCCTCTGGGCCCCCACGGTCGACGCCATGTACCCGGCGGGCTTCGCCACCAGCGTTTCGGTGGCGGGTGTCAGCGAAGGCCTCTGCGGCGCGGCCCGGCCCGGTCACTTCGACGGCGTGGCGACCGTGGTATGCAAGCTGTTCAACCAGGTCCTGCCGGACGTTGCCCTCTTCGGTGAGAAGGACTGGCAGCAGCTTGCCGTCATCCGACGCATGGCGCGCGACCTCGATCTCAGCCGCCCTTGCGCGAGCGCCATCCTCGGCGTGCCCACGGTGCGCGAAAGTGACGGGCTGGCGATGTCGTCACGAAACGCGTACCTTTCAGCCGAGGACCGCGCGCGCGCCGTAGCCTTGCCGCGCGCCATGAAGACGGCCGTCGCGGCGATCGAACAGGGTGCCGTCGTGGCCGAAGTGCTGGCGCAACTGAGGGAGGACATCGTGGCGGGCGGGTTCCTGTCCATCGACTATGCGGAACTGCGCGATGCCGATGATCTGACCGCGCTTTCCGCTCCTGGCGGTAATCCGATGCGCCTGATCGTGGCTGCGCGGATCGGCTCCACGCGACTGATCGACAACATGCCGGTTTCACCGCCGGCGCACTGACGAAGCTCCATCAAAAGGGCTCCTCCGCGCGGGTGAAACCGCGGGGTCTCCTATCCGGAATAGATCGGCCTGTGTCTTGAAGGGCGATTGGCGGGTGCCCAGCATCCTGCCAGATTGCGGGAATGATAGAGCAAGAACAACCTCTTAGTGCCGTCTTGGCGACCGCCTGCCTCCATAGCTGGCTCTAGACGCGATGCACGGCTCCCTGTCCCTCGCAATCCACAATTCCATCCTTAGGGAGGGTCTTCGGCGAATCTTCATCGACGCGGGTTTCGAAGTGCTTCACTCCACCGCCCGGATGGACGATCTGGAGCCTCGGCACCTGGGACAAGGCAGACAGCACACCCTGGTCATCGAACGCGACCTCCTGCCCGAAGAAGCCCGCGCCGCTGTCACCCGGCTTCAGCGCGCACACCCTTCCCTGCGCATTGTCGTCCTGACGCAGGCGTTCGACTTCGACGAGATGATCACGCTCTACTCGGCCGGCGCCTACGCCTACTTCCCGCAGGATGTGCCTTACCTCTCCCTTGTCGCGGTGCTGCAGATGGTCGCCAACGGCCAGAAGGTCGCCCCGCCGCAGGTGATCGACTTCCTGGTCAGCATGCCCGCTGCCGCGCGCCCCGAGAAGGCCGCATCGCAATTGGCCCGGCTGAACCTCAGGGATCGCGAACGGCTCGTCCTCCTTCACCTTGCCAACGGATTGTCGAACAAGGCGATTTCACGGGAGATCAGAATCAGCGAGGCTGCGGTAAAGGCGGGGGTGAAAGCCATACTGCGCAAGCTCGGCGTTTCGAATCGAACGCAGGCTGCTGTCATCGCACGGGAGCTCGCCGCCGCCTCCGGGCTGGGCTCTTCTGAAGAAAGCGAATCACCCAGGGCCGATTCGCAGCCCCCCCACACCCGAAACGCCAATGGCCTTGATGGAGAGGCGTCGCACCATGCTGGACCTCGGTCGGCTTTGATGTGAGGGGCGCGACGGGTCCCTCTGCTCGTTTTTGCCGCTGTTTCATCCAATTGGATGCTTCTGCCTAATTTTTGCAACCCCATTTTAGCACTATGGCAATGGCCTTCGGGCTGAAGAGCTAAGTATAACTCCGAAATATTGCGTGACTCTCCTGAGAGTCGATGCGACACACGGTTTATGGGGTTAACTTACTTCATTTGTGTCTAGGGGGTTTCTATGGAACGAATGTCTGGAAGTGAAAACGTCCAACTTACTTCGCGTGAATTGGACGTTTTGCAGTACGTAGCGATGGGCAGATCGGCTAAGGAAACTGCAATTGAACTCAACATCGCGCCCTGTACAGTAGAACGGCACGTGGAGAACGTGCGGCTGAAGACCCGGACACGCAATCGCGCACACATGATCGCCTACGTCATTCGCGAAGGCCTTCTGACGGAAAGAAGCAACTGATCCTTCGCCAGCGCTGACGAAGGACATACGTCGTCCCGCACGACGCACCAAAGGGACAGAGCAAAGCCCATTCCCCTTCGGGTCGATTACCTACCCTGCAGCTGAACGAAGACGCCGTTGGCGGCGCTGCATCTGCCAGCGAGCAGAACCTCCGGCCATAGTGGCAGATATGGCTGCCACTCTCACCCGGAGTCTGGTCGCCCCCAACCGGGGACCGCGAAGCGACTCTGTCGAAAGCCGTAATCCGTGCGGAGATCTGTGCAAGGGCTGGAGCGGGTAGCGGGAATCGAACCCGCATAACTAGCTTGGAAGGCTAGGGCTTTACCACTAAGCTATACCCGCTCATTGAGCCTGGAGACGCAGCGGGTGGCAACCGTCATGCCGCGTCGTGACGTGCGCTTGCCACGGTCTGGGCGGTTTCGTCAACGCCTCTCTTGCACGAGCCGTGGGAAATATGCCGTGACAGGGATCGCTGCGGCGAATACTCCTGAGCAACTGATTGATTCATCGGATTTATCCTAAAGTCATGACCACCTTGCCGCAACTCTCCACTGACCTTGGTTATTCTCCGGATGCCGGAGCGATGATAGCCTCGGGCTCCCAAGGCAGCGCACGAAGCGAGGTGACGATGAACACGGCACGGCAACAGGCTCCTGGCGAAGCAACCGCAGCACGGCGGCGCAACCCCCTGGATATCCTGATGAACTCCGGCCTCGGCAAGCTGCTGCGGGGCATCGGCATAGCTCCGCGCCAGGACAGCGGCGAAAGCCTGCTCGACCTCGCCGACGCCCTGCTCTCCTTGCGAGGTCGCGCCTCGGGGCCGGCGCTGGCTTCGGCCTTCTTCGACCTGTACGAAGCCAGCGATGTGGCCGCGCGGCAGGAGTTCCTCGCCAAGATCCATGATCGTCATCCGGCCGACGGCAAGGCGATCGACAAGGCCATAGCCAAGTGGCAGGAAAAGCGGGACGACGCATCCGCGCTTGCTCTCAATCAGGCAAGTGAGTCTGTCAGCCGCAGGCTCATCAACCAACTCAACCTGGCGCCCCAAGGCACGCGCCGCCTGATCGACATGCGGGAGGACCTGCTGGCCGTTCCCAAAGGCGCTGCGACGGAAGGTCTCGCCGCCCTGGACCGAGAGTTGGAATGTGCCTTCATTGCCTGGTTCAACGCCGGGTTTCTCGAACTGCGGCGCATCGGCTGGGACAGTTCCGCTGAACTGCTGGAACGGATCATCCAGTACGAGGCCGTTCACCAGATCCAGGGTTGGGAGGACCTGCGGCGCCGCGTGGAGCCGGCGGATCGGCGCTGCTACGGGTTCTTCCATCCGCAGATGCCCGAGGACCCGCTCATCTTCGTCGAAGTTGCGTTGACGGCAGAAGTGCCCGGTTCGATCCACGCCATCATCTCCGAGGAACGCGAAGGCATCCGTCCGAGCGAGGCGAACTGCGCCATCTTCTACTCGATCAGCAACTGTCAGGTCGGCCTCAAGGGTATTCCCTTCGGCAACCACCTCATCAAGCGGGTCGTAGGACTCCTCAAGAAGGAATTGCCTCACCTCAGGACCTTCGCCACGCTCTCACCCGTCCCCGGGTTCGCGAAGTGGCTGGCCAAGGAGCAAGGGAAGGATGCCGATGGCAGCGCCACGATGCCGGGTGCGTCAGACCTTCGCCGGCTGGCGGCGCGTTACCTGTGCGAGGCGAAGGGCAAGGGTAACCAGCCTCTCGACCCGGTGGCGCGTTTTCACCTCGGGAACGGGGCGCGGCTGGAAGCCATTCACGCCAACGCTGACCTGTCCGCAAACGGCCAGAAGCAGTCCCATGGCGTCATGGTGAACTATCTCTACGAACTGTCTGACATCGAGGCCAACTTCTTCGCCCTGACGGAACTGGGTACCGTCGCCGCCTCCAAGGGCGTCCAGAGCCTGCTGGACGAGCCGGAGGGAGGAAACCGCAAGGCGAATGGAAAGAAGGCGAAGAGCAAGAACAAGGACGCTCTGGCTGCATGAGCCTCGCTTCAGCGGGCATCAGTCCTCAAAATTCAGCAATGCGGCCGCAGGAACACCGATTTGCCGCAGTCGGTCTGCACCGCCGAGCGCCGGAAGATCGATGGCGAACAGCGACAGCACCACGTTGCCGCCGGCACGACGCAGCAGTTCCACGGCCGCGAGGGCGGTGCCGCCGGTCGCTATGAGATCGTCAACCAGCACGAGCCTGCTGCCGTCCTCAACGGCGCCGGGGTCGACCTCAAGCGTGTCGGTGCCATATTCCAGTGCGTAGTCGATCGCGAGCACCGGCACGGGCAGCTTCCCGGGCTTACGAACGGGGATGAAAGGCAGCTCCAGCCGGGCGGCGAGTGCCGCACCGAAGATGAACCCCCGCGCTTCGATGCCGGCAATCGCCTGCCCGCCGGCCTCCTTGGTAAAGGCCGCCAGGTGATCGATCGCAGCTGAAAAGCCGGCGCCATGGCCAATCAGCGTCGTGATATCCCGGAACAGGATCCCCGGCTTCGGAAAATCGGGAATGGAGCGTACCAGTTGGCGCAGTTCATCCAGCGTCACGTGCTTTTCTCCGATAAGAAAACGCAAGGTGCCCCGCCATCGCAGGATGGCGGGGCACCAAAGATATCACAGGGCTGACTGAATGCGCTCAGTGCTTCTTGCTGGCCCAGACATTGCGGTAGGACATATAACCCAGCACCGTCGCGAAGAGCAGGAAAAGCACGACGACGAGGCCGGTCTGGTTGCGCTTCTCGAGCTTTGGTTCGGCCGTCCAGACGAGGAAGGCGGCTACGTCCTTGGCCATCTGGTCGACCGTTGGCTTGGGGTTGCCGGGACCGTACTCGACCTGCCCGTCTCCCGTCAGCGGCGGGGCCATCGCCAGATTGAGGTTGGCGAAGTACGGGTTGTAATGAAGGCCGTTCGGGGTCTTGGAATCCGGGAATCTCTTCAGGAGCTCCGCCGGCTGCGCCTGATATCCCGTCAGCAGCGAGTAGACGTAGGCGCTGCCATCGTGGCGGGCCTTGGTCATGAGCGAGAGATCCGGCGGGATCGCGTTGTTGTTCGCCGCCCGTGCGGCAATATCGTTCGCGAAGGGCTTGGGGAAGTAGTCCGTCGGCATGCCGGGGCGGGTGTTTGCCTCACCCGTGTTCGGGTCCGTGCCCGGAACCTGGAAGCCGGCCGCGATGGCCTTCACCTGACCTTCGGAGTAACCGAGCTGGCCGAGATCGCGGAACGCGACGTGGCTCAGCGAGTGGCAGGCCGAACAGACTTCCTTGTAGATCTGGAAGCCCCGCTGGAGCTGCTGCTTGTCGAACTTGCCGAAGGGCCCGTCGCTGGCAAGGTGCAGCGCCTTGGGGTGCTCGTGGAACTCGTGCTCGGCCGTCGGGACCGCGGGCTCGGTGATCGCCGTGTAGGCGCCCTTTCCGAAGGACCACGCGAGGGCGACCGTGAAGAACAGCCCGACGAGGATCGAGAGAATGCGTGCCATGTCTTTCGTCTTTCGCTCTAGCTGTTGATCACGCGCCGTTCACGGCGGCATCGCCATGTACGGCTTCCGTCGCGCCGTGAGCGGGGCGGAGCTGCGATCCCTCATCCGCGCCCAGCACGGATTCCGTGATGGAATACGGCAGCGGCAGCGGCTTCTCGATTGCCGAGACAATCGGGATGATGATGAGGAAGTGGGCGAAGTAGTACAGCGAGGCCAGCTGGCTGAGCATCACGTAGGGCTCTTCGGCAGGAGCGCCGCCGCAGTAGAACAGCACTGCCATCGCCGGGATGAGACCGAACAGGAAGAACTTCTTGTAGAGCGGACGGTAATTGCCCGATCGTACCGGCGACTTGTCGAGCCAGGGGAGGAAGAACCACACCAGGATGGCGCCGAACATGGCGAGGACGCCCATCAGCTTGGCCGGAATGAAGAAGAAGTCCTGCGTGAAGGCGCGAAGGATCGCGTAGAACGGCCAGAAGTACCATTCGGGCACGATGTGCGCCGGCGTGCTCATGGGGTTGGCCGGAATGTAGTTGTCCGGGTGACCCAGGGTGTTCGGAAGGTAGAACACCATGATCGAGAACAGGATCGCGAACACGCCGATGAACCAGCCGTCCTTCGCCACGAAGTACGGGTAGAACGGCACCGTGTCGCTGCTGCTTTTCACCTCAACGCCGGTCGGGTTGGAAGACCCCGGGATGTGAAGCGCCCAGATGTGCAGGATCACGACGCCCAGGATCACGAAAGGCAGCAGGTAGTGCAGCGAGAAGAAGCGGTTGAGTGCCGCGTTGTCCGGTGCGAAGCCACCCAGCAGCCACTGCTGCAGCGGCTCGCCCACGAAGGGGATGGCGCCGAACAGGCCGGTGATCACCTTCGCGCCCCAGAAGCTCATCTGGCCCCAGGGAAGAACGTAGCCCATGAAAGCGGTGGCCATCATCAGCAGGAAGATGACGACGCCCAGCAGCCACACCATTTCACGCGGCGCCTTGTACGAACCGTAGAAGAAGCCGCGGAAGATGTGGATGTAGATGACGACGAAGAAGGCCGAGGCGCCGTTTGCGTGCGCATAGCGCATCAGCCAGCCCCAGTTCACATCACGTACGGTCTGTTCGATCGTGTCGAACGCCACGGCTGTGTTGGCTGCATAGTGCATGGCCATGACAATGCCGGTGACGATCTGGATGATGAGGCAGAGCCCCGCAAGGAACCCGAAGTTCCACATATAGTTGAGGTTGCGCGGCACCTCGTAGCCGCCGCCCACCGCGTTGTACACGAGGCGGGGGATAGGCAGCTTTTCGTCCACCCACTTCATGAAGGGATGGCTGGGGGTATATTCCTGTGCCCAGGGAAAGCTCATGTCAGTGATCCTCTCTCTAGGGCTCAGCCGATCTTGACGACAGTGTCGGAAGTGAACGCGTACTCCGGAACCTCGAGGTTCGTGGGCGCGGGTCCCTTGCGGATGCGGGCGGCGGTATCATAGGACGAGCCGTGGCAGGGGCAGAAGTAGCCGCCGAACTCGCCCTTGACTTCACCCTCGCCGGCGCCGAGCGGCACGCAGCCGAGGTGAGTGCAGACGCCCATGGTGATGAGCCAGTTCTCCTTGCCCTCCTTGGTCCGCTCCGCCAGCGTCTGGGGATCACGAAGGGACGAGGCGTCGACCGCGTTGGCTTCCTCGATCTCCTTGGGCGTCAGGTTGCGCACAAAGACGGGCTGCTTGCGGAAGATCGCCTTGATGGCCTGGCCGGGCTGGATCGCGGAAATGTCGACTTCGGTGGAGGAAGCCGCCAGAACGTCCGCCGATGCCGACATCTGGCTTACGAGCGGGATGACGATCCCGACGCCAGCGACACCCGCGGCGCTAACTGCGGCGATGTTGATGAAATCGCGCCGCCTTACGCCCTCTGTTTCTGCCATGTTTGCCCTTGCCTTGCTTTCGACAACCCACACTGCCGGGGGACCGACAGGAGGCCATCAGACCAACGGTATCCTGGTATCCCCCTTGACGGTTCGAAGCCCGGGCAAAGCCCGCTCCTCTCCCGACTTTGCGGGCCTGATATACGTGAAACCCGGCCGTGCCAACCGTGTTTTTGGTGAAGGCAAGCCACTGTAATGGCACTGATCAACTTGGACTCTACTGTCGCAGTACGACGCCGACTTGCCCGCGACTTCCCGTTCCGGCGTTCCTAAAGGTCAGGAAGACCGATCAGCGAGATCTGCCTGCCATAGGCTTCCTCCCCCCGATGCGTGGCGCGGCGGAACGAATAGAACCGGTCCGGCTGGCTGTACGTGTCAAGCCCCAGCCCTTCGCAGTGGCCGAGACCGGCCGCATGCAGCCGCGCCAGAACGTAACCCTGCAAATCGAACTGGTAATGCTCCGTTCGTCCCGCCTTGAAAAAGGCTGCATTCCCCAGGTCAGCTTCAAGAAACCGCTGGCGAAAAGCCTCATCCACTTCGTAGGACGACTGGGCTATACAAGGCCCTACCGCCGCGACGATACCTTCGCGCGTGGCGCCCAGCGCTTCCATTGCGGCGATCGTTGCGTCGGTCACGCCCTCTACCGCACCCCGCCAGCCTGCGTGGGCGGCGCCGATGACGCCGGCCTCGCGGTCGGCGAGGAGGACAGGAGCGCAGTCGGCCGTGAGGATGCCGAGCACGGCACCGGGCTGGTTCGTGACGATGGCATCGGCCCTCGGCCTCTCGTCCTCCGGCCAGGGCGCGCCCGCCAGGGTCACGCAGTCTGCCGAATGGACCTGGTAGACAGTCGAGAGGCGCCCACCGGGGAGAACGGCCTCGACCGCGATCGCACGGTTGCGCTCGACCACGGCAGGATCCTCCCCCGAGCCGCGGCCGACGTTCAGCCCGGCCACCATGCCTTCGCTCACCCCTCCGCGGCGACCGAGGAAGCCGTGCGGCAGCCCTTCGAGAAGGTGCGCGCTGTTGACTTCGACTGCCTCAGCCAAGGGACTTGGATACCTGTTCACGCACATCGCGCGAAAGGCCCGGAAGAGCCGCGATGCGTTCCAGTTCCTCGCGCATGATCCCGGCCCGCCCGGGCTCGACGCGGCGCCACCGGCCAAGCGCCGGCACGAAGCGTGCCGCCGTCTGCGCATTGATCGGGTCCAGACGGCGGATGAGATCGCCGATCATCCGATACCCCGCGCCGCTCTCGTGATGGAAGGCGTTGGGGTTGGTCGTGGCGGTCATGTAGAGCGCCCGCACGCGATTGGGATTGGTGATCGTGAAGTCGGGCCGTTGGGCAAGGACAGCGATATGATCGAGGACGTTGGGCACGAGGGCACCGGCCTGGAGCGAGAACCACTTGTCTATAACCAGCGCGTTCTGCCCGTAGCGCGCGCGGAAGTCCGCCAAGGCCTGCTCGCGCTCCGGCCCTTCGAGATCGACGAGCACCTTCAGGGCGCCCTGGCGGTCCGTCATGTTGTCGGCCGCGTTGTACTGGGCAAAGGCGCGCCGCCCGCCTTCGGCCGGATCTCCCGCGGCGATGAGCACGAGCGCCTGCGTCTTGATCTTGCGCGCGCCCCGCGCGGCGGCATCGCGTGAGTAGGGCACCGCCAGGGCGCGATCGTGCAGGGCCTTGAGGGGTTCCGCGAGGTGAGCGCCCAGCCACCGCTTGAGCGCCTGCCGCTCCTTGTGGACGACGCCCGGATCGGAGACCGGCAACTGCTCGGCCAGATAGGCCTCGGACGGCAGGATCATCAGCTCGCCCCGCATGAGGTCATCGAGGGCGGGGTCCTCGATAACCGAACCGAGCGCCTGGCTTATGGCCGCACGTCCCGCTTCGCGCGCACGTTCGTCAAGAGTGCCGCTGATGGCCGCAACGAGGTGCTGCACCACAAGCTGCTGAAGCGCCTCGTAACGGGCGAACGGGTCGTCGTCATGTGCGGCCAGAAACACGAGGTCATCCGTCGCGCGCGGGTACTGAATGGCGACCGGAGCGGAAAAGCCGCGGTTTATCGACAGCACGGGCGCTGCCGGGAAGCCGTCGAACGTGAAGGTGTCACGCTCCTTGTCCAACACGATGAGCTTCTCGCCCCCATGCCTGCCGGTGTGGCGATCGAACAGGGCAAGGCGCAGCGGGATCGGCATCGGCTGCTTGTCGGGCTGGCCCGGGGTTGGCGGCACGGTCTGCGAGAGCGCCAGCACCGCCTGCTCCCCTTGCTGTGTCAGCTCCACCGCGACCTGCGGCGTGCCGGCCTGCGAATACCACAGCCGGAACTGCGTGAGATCGAGCCCGGTGCCGTCCTCCATCGCCTTGATGAAGTCCTCGCAGGTGGCCGCCTCGCCGTCATGCCGTTCGAAGTAGAGATCGGTACCCTTCCGGAAACGCTCCTCACCGGCCATGGTCCGCATCATGCGGATCACCTCGGCGCCCTTGTTGTAGATCGTCGTGGTGTAGAAGTTGCTGATCTCCTGGTAGGTGTCCGGTCTGATGGGGTGTGCCAGAGGCCCGGAATCTTCGGAGAACTGGGCGCCGCGAAGGACACGCACATCCTCGATGCGCTTGACGGCGGCGCTGCCCATGTCCGCGCTGAACATCTGGTCGCGCAGAACCGTGAAGCCTTCCTTGAGACTGAGCTGGAACCAGTCCCGGCATGTCACGCGGTTGCCCGACCAGTTGTGGAAGTACTCGTGCCCGATCACGCCCTCCACCGCATCGTAATCGGCGTCGGTGGCGGTTTCGGGGTCTGCAAGGACGTAGCGGGTATTGAAGACGTTGAGGCCCTTGTTCTCCATCGCGCCCATGTTGAAGTCGGAGACGGCGACGATGTTGAACAGGTCGAGGTCGTACTCGCGGCCGAAGACCTCCTCGTCCCACTTCATCGAGTTGATGAGCGATTGCATCGCATGTTCGGTACGGGCTTCGTCACCGGGCCGGACCCAGATGTTGAGATCCACCTTGCGCCCACTCATGGTCTCGAACGTCGCGTGGTTAGCCACCAGGTCTCCCGCCACCAGTGCGAAGAGGTAGCCGGGCTTGGGCCAGGGATCGTGCCATTCGGCCCAGTGCATGCCGTTCTCGCCAGGTCCGCTCGCCATGCAGTTGCCGTTGGCGAGGAGGATCGGGAACTCCGCTTTGTTCCCGCTCATGCGCACCGTGTAGGTGGAGAGCACGTCGGGCCGGTCCGGGAAGAAGGTGATGCGGCGGAAACCTTCCGCCTCGCACTGGGTGCAGAGCATGCCGTTCGACGCGTAAAGGCCCATCAGCTGGCTATTGGCGGCGGGGTTGAGAGCGGTTTCGATCTCCACGACATGCCGTTCCCCGCTCAGTTCCACCAGCAGGTCAGGCCCGTCCAGCCGCCAGTCGTTGACGTCGTGCCCGTCCACCCGGACGGCGAGGGGCGCGATCTGGTCGCCGTTAAGGCGCAACGTCGTCCCGCCCTTCCCGGCGGTGTTGCGCATGACCGAAAGACGCGCGGTGACATGCGTCGCATCAAGGCCCAGCTTGAAGTCGAGAGCGACTTCGGGGATCAGCCAGGCTGGCGGCACGTAATCCTCACGGCGGATCACAGGTGGTGGGGCGATCCCTGCGAGAGCGGCGTCATCGGTGGGTTCGGCGGGTCTGCTGGCGATGTCCATCCCCGTTACTTAGAGGCTCGACGGACGATTGCCAGCGGGAGCCGCTCAGGTTTTCCCTGTTCCGGCTCGACGTCCATCGGCCGAAGAGCTACCGCAGAGGCATGCCTCGCCTGTTCATCTTCGGTCTCGGCTATGCCGCCGGCTTCGTCGCACGGCTGTTCGAAGCCCAGGGCTGGGAAGTTATCTCCACCGGCAAGGACGGCACCCTGTCGTTCGATGATGAAAGCAGCGTACGCCTCGCGCTCGCCGATACGCACCACGTCCTGTCCTCCGTTCCACCGGGCCGCGAGGGGCGCGGTGAGCCGCTTGATCCCGTGCTCGAGGCTTATGGGGCGCAGCTGGACGGCAAGCCGCTTTCCTATCTCTCGTCGACCGGCGTCTATGGCGACACGGGCGGCGCATGGGTCGACGAGAGCGCGCCTGTCGGCACCGGCCGCCGCGCGGCGCGTGCTGAAGCGGACGCCATGTGGCTCGCGCGCGAAGCAAGGGTGTACCGGCTTCCCGGCATCTACGGGCCCGGTCGATCGGTACTGGACCGGGTGAAGGAGGGCCGCGCGCACAGGATCGCGCTTCCCGGGCAAGTCTTCAGCCGCGTCCATGTCGATGACATCGCAGCCGGTGTCTGGCGTGGCATCGGCGCACCGGGCGGCGCGTACAATCTTGCCGACGATCTCCCCTGCTCGCAGAACCGTGTGGTGGAGGAAGCATGCCGGCTGCTGCGAATCGCTCCGCCACCGCTGCAATCCGTCGACGCCGCCGGCCTCTCACCGATGGCCCGCGCGTTCTACTCCGAGAACCGACGCGTGGCCAACGGCAGGGCGCGGCGGGTGCTGGGATGGCGCCCCGTGTTCCCCACTTACGTCGAGGGCTTGCGGGCGCTCAACGCCACGACCAGCCCGGCCATCGCCAGCAGCGCGCCGCCGATGGCGAGTGGGGACCAGCGGTAACCCTCGACGAGGGTGGAGATGACCATCGCCACCACGACGACCACCACCCCGTTGTAGGCCGCCCGTCCGGCGCCGAGCTGGCGGATGAGGTTGTAGTAGAGCGGGAAGGTTACGACCGAACCGAAGATCGCGAGATAGGCGGTGCCCAGCCAGTACGCTGCGCTTGTCGGCAACACGGGCGGACCGGAGGTGACGAGGCCAAGGGCGGCGTTGCACAGCGTGCCGTAGAGCATCGACCAGGCGAGAAGGCTCACCATGGGCACACGGCGCCCCACCTCGTTGGCCTGTATGACGTTCGAAACCGACGCGCACAGCATCGCGATCAGGGCAAAGGCCACGCCCAGTACGACCTTGCCGCCCGCCGGTGCGACACGCGATTCGTGCAGCAGCAGAAGGCCGATGCCGAGGATCGCAATTGTGCTGCCCAGTGCGAAGCGCGGCTGGATGGGCTGCTTGAGCAGCAGCCGCGCCAGCACGGCATTGGGCACCAGCAGGAGCGCAATCATCAGCGCGACGATGCCCGATGTCAGGTGCAGCTCTGCCCGGTAGACGAAGTTGTAATTGCCGCAGAACTGCGTCAGGCCGACAAGGAAGGCCAGCCCGTGCCCGCTGCGGCCAAGGCTGAGCGGCTTGCGCATGGCCATGGCCACGACGAACATCGCGGGCGTGGCCAGCGCAAAGCGCCAGGTCACGGACCAGCTTGCCGGAACATCCCCGATCTGCCCGGTGATTACCCACCAGGTCGAACCCCAGATCAGGGCCACCAGCAGGAACGGCAGGGCCACGGCCGGGCGCAGCATCGACGGCGAATCCGTGTGCGTGCTCATAGTCCGGCAAGTGCCCGCGACAGGGCGCTGACATGCTCGTCCCGCGCGTCCCACGCGGTGACGAGCCGTGCCGCATCGGCTCCCCAGTCGTAGAAGGCGAAGCCTTGCGCCCGCAGCGCCTCGCGTTCGGCGGCCGTGCAGGCGAAGAAGACCTCGTTTGCCTCTACGGGATGCAGCAGGCGCTCGGGCGCGGCGGCGGCCAGCACAGCGGCGGCTGCATTGGCGGCGCGCGCGTTTTCCAGCCACAGGTCGCCTTCGATCATGGCGAGGATCTGCGCGGCGAGAAAACGGCCTTTCGACTGCAGGTGCCCGGCCCGCTTGCGGCGATAGCGGACGGCCTTCGCCGCCTCGCCATCGAAGAACACGATCGCTTCAGCGCCGAGGCCGCCGTTCTTGACGAAGCCGAAGCTCAGCGCATCGATATCACCGGCCGCTTCCGAGGCAGAGCAGCCGAGATAGGCCACGGCGTTGGCGAACCGCGCACCGTCCATGTGAAGACCGAGACCTCGGCCCCGGGCGAAGGCGGCGATGGCGGCAACTTCCTCCGGTCGATAGACGCAGCCATATTCGCTCGCCTGGGTGATCGAGATGGCGTGCGGCTGGACCTGGTGAACATCGTCGCGAATCGGATCGACCACGGCGGCGAGCGTCCGCGGCGTGACCTTGGCGTCGTCACCGTCGGCCAGGAGCAGCTTCGCACCATGGAGATAGAACCCCGGAGCCCCCGCCTCATCCATCTCGATATGCGCTTCCCGGTGGCAGACAACCGCACCGTGCGGCGCCACCAGCGCCGAAAGCGCAAGGCAGTTGGCTGCGGTGCCCGTGGCGACCCAGAGCACGGCGCATTCCCGCCCGAACAGGGCGGAGAAGGTCTCGTCCAGATGCCGGCTCAGACGGTCGCCATCGTAAGGCGCGTCGGCGGCATCAGCGGCCATCATGGCTTTCCACACGGCCGGATGAACGGCGGCGGCATTGTCGGAGGTGAACTGCATGTCCATATGCCCTGAAAGCCCGCGCGAACCGCGTCAAGCATCAACGAGGAGAACCGCATCATGGTCGGCGTAACCATCACCAGGCATGAGACCGGCGCAACCGGCGAGTACCACGCGCACATCGCCGACAGCGATCATATCGGGCGGCTCACCTGGTCCGAACGCAACGGCGTGCGCTATGCCGAGCATACCCTCGTACCGCCGCCGATCGGGGGCCGGGGCGTGGCGATGCGGCTGGTCGAGGCGATGGTGGCCGATGCGCGGGAGAACGACTTCCGGATCGCTCCCGTGTGCAGCTACGTGGAGGTGGCGTTCCGGCGTCATCCCGAATGGTCCGACGTCCGCGCCTGAAAGGGCGCTGACCGGGCGCCCGAACGCCTCTTCAGTTCCATCCGCTCTGCAGGAAACGGCTCGCCAGTCCTGCAAGGAATGCGGAGCCGCGCGGCAGGACGCGCTCGTCGATCATCATCTTCGTGGAGTGGATGCCGCAGCACTGACGCCAGTCCGCGCCTTCCTGGCTAGCCCCGAGGAAGAACATGGCGCCCGGCACTTTTTCAAGCACATAGGCGAAATCCTCCGCCCCCATGATGGGATCGGCGAGACGCAGGAACGCCTCGCCTCCCAGGACTTCGCCGGCAACCTGCTCACCGAAGTCCACCGCCCGGGGATCGCACAGGGTGACGGGAAAGCCCTGCATGATCTCCGTTTCGGCCGTCAGCCCGTGAGCACCTGCGATACCGGCGGCCAGAAGCTGCAGTTCGTCCCGGAGACGTGAGCGGTTGAGCGGCGACAGGGTGCGCATGGTGCCAGTGAGATGCGCGCTGTCGGGTATCACGTTGTGCGCGGTGCCCGCCTCGATCTTCGCGATGGTGACGACAACGGGATCGAAGACGCTGAAGCGTCTGGCCACCATCGTCTGGATGGCGCCCACGATCTCGCACGCGACCGGCACGGGATCGCGCGTGTCATGCGGCATCGATGCATGCCCTCCGCGGCCGGTAACCGTGATCCGGATCTGGTCCGCAGCGGCCATCAATGGCCCCGCCCGGCCGGTGACCACGCCATGCGGCGCGTTCGGCATGATGTGCAGCGCGAAAGCGGCGTCAGGCAGCGGCCGCGCGGCACTCTCGCCGCCCAGCAGACCATCTTCCAGCATGAACCGGGCGCCGTGGTAACCTTCCTCGCCCGGTTGGAACATGAAGCGGACCTCGCCGGCGATGTCCGGCGCCCGCGCCGCCAGAAGCTCCGCGGCGCCCACCAGCATGGCAACGTGCGTGTCGTGCCCGCAGGCGTGCATCAGGCCCGGCACCTTGGATGCGAAATCGAGCCCCGTCTCCTCCGGCATCGGCAGCGCATCCATGTCGCCGCGCAGGAGGACGCAACGACCGCTTCCCCGACCGCCCTTCAGCGTGGCGACAAGGCCTGTCGTGGAGGGGCCCTCCGCCCATTCGAGGGGAAGATGGTCAAGTGCGGCCCGGATCTTGTCCCGCGTTCGGGGGGTATGCAGCCCGATCTCGGGCTCGGCATGAATCGCCCGCCGGAGCGCGACGATACGGTCGGACAGGGCGGCGGCATCAGCTGCAAGGGAGACGGTCATTCCGTCATGATAGCCATGGCCGTCCCCCTGTCGAGCCGGGTCACTCGGCCGGAGGCAAATCCCCCTCGTCGGCGAGGCCGACCGAAATCCTGCCTGCCTCCACCTGCTTGAGCGTGCGCCAGGCCATGATGCCCATCGCAAGGTAGGACACGGCCCCGGCCACGGCCACGGCCCAGGCCGCGCCGCTCGGCCCGATGGGGATGAACTGCCACAGGCCCACGCCCAGCGCCGCGAGCGCGATGAGCCGCGCGACGAGCGAATGGCGTGCCCGCCCGGTTGAATGCAGCACCGGCTCGAAGGCGACGCTTGCGAGATCGAAGCTTGCGGCGATGGCCAGCGGGATCAGGATCGAGCTACCGCTTTCGAAGTCATCGCCGCCGATCATGGCGAGCAGCGTCTCGCCTGCAAGCATGGCGATCACCACCACCACGACCCCCGCAGCCCCTGCGATCATGCTGGTCTGCATGGCCAGCTTGCGGAACTCTTCGGCCTTGGAAGCAACGCGCACGCGGGCGACTTCAGCATAAACGGAGCGGGTGAGCAGAGTGGAAAGTTTGCTGAGCGCCTGCGAGATCTGGGAGGCGAGGCGGTAAAGGCCCGCAGCCCGCGTCCCCACCCAGCCGCCGACAACCAGCAACGGCCCGTTCTTCATCGCGGCATCGATGGTCGACCCGCCGTAGGTGATGAGGAAGAAGCGCGTCACGCCCGGGTTCTCGTGGATCGCCTGGCGCCATTTCGCGAGGTTGGAGAACCGCAGCGCATCGGGGGCCAGCCGCCGGGCCATGATCCAGTAGAGGATGGCCTCGAGAATATCGATCAGCGCCCAGGCTGCGAGGAACCGCCCGACGCTCGGTCCGGTCAGCCAGATCACCAGCGCGGCAAGAAGCCGGCCACTCGGCACGATCGCCTCTACGTAGACGGCCATGTCGAAGCGGTTGAGCGCCCGCACCAGCCCGGTAGGCGCCGAAACCAGCGCCCATAGCGAACCGACGCAGTACCAGAAGGCGATGTCCACGAAGTCGGGGTTGAGATCGAGGACATGGGCGAAGCCATAGATCAGCACTGCCGCAAGGACGCTGCCCAGCACGGCGCCCAGCGCGTCCAGCATGCCGCACAGCATGCCCAGCCGGCCGAACTTGCCCCATTCCCCATTGTGAACGTGCTCCGACCCGTAGCGCACCACGACGCGCCAGGTCTGAAAGCTCGCAAGCGCGGTCAGCGCCTGCGCGGTGCCGAAGATGAGCGAAAAGTGGCCGAAATCCTTCAGGCCCAGCGTTCGCGTCAGGATGGCAAGATATGCGAGACCACAGATTGCACCGAAGCCCTTGCCGCCGAGCAGCCAGGCCGTGTTCTGGAGAATCCGCCTCAACGGAGATGCGTTCTCCTGGCGGTTACGTTTGGCGGACATTGGCTCGCATTTGAACGAGGGTGCTCTCAGTTGCAAGTGTGTCCCTTGCCGTTTGTGCCTGTGCTCTTGTGCCTAACGCGCGCACGCTCACCCGCAGCGCGCTTTCCCTTTTGGCGCGCAGAGGGTAAGCGCGCGCTTCCCTTTCTCTCCACAATGAAGCCGGATCATGATCGAACACGCCATACTTCTCAGCGCCGGGCAGGGCTCGCGCCTTCTGCCCCTGACGGCCGAGCGTCCCAAGTGCATGATCGACTTTTCCGGCCGATCGCTGATCGAATGGCAGATCGAGATGCTGGCCCGCGGCGGCGTGAAGCGGATCGACGTCGTCACCGGCTTCATGACCGACATGCTCGAAGAGCACCTCAACGCCATTCACGATCCGCGCGTGGAGATCACCGTCAGGTTCAACCCGTTCTTCAAGGTCGCGGACAATCTCGGTTCATGCTGGATCGCGCGTGAAGCCATGCGCGGGGATTTCCTGATCCTCAACGGCGACACGCTGGTGTCCGAAGACATCGTGCAGGTCGTCCAGCAGGGCGCCACCGGTCCTGACGGCAAGCCCTGGCCGATCACCGTGACGGTGGACGTGAAGGCGGAGGGCTACGACAGCGACGACATGAAGGTGGAACGCACGTCCGCCGGCCGCCTCGTTCATATCGGCAAGACGCTGACCGCCGCGCAGTCGAATGCCGAATCAATCGGCTTTCTCGCCTTCCGGGGCGAAGGGGCAGACCTGTTCCGGGAGACCGTCCGCCAGGCGATGCGCACGCCCGAGGGCGTACAGCACTGGTACCTGAAGGTGATCGATTCCATTGCGCCCTCCGAAAAGGTGGGCACGGTTTCGATCGAGGGGCTGGACTGGGCCGAAGTCGACTTTCTCAACGACATCGAAATCGCCACCAGACTGACCGACACGTGGTGATCGGACGCCCCGGCAAAGCCGGGGCGCTTCTCCTCAGGCGAAGTGGCCTTTCAGCCAGGCGACCAGCGCTTCGAGATCCGCATCGTCGGGCGTAACCGCCTGCCCCAGGTCCGGGACTTTCGGCCAGCCATGGTCGGTGAAGGTACGCCCCTTCCACTCCCGTGCGCCCTCGTAACGGGGAATGACGTGGAAATGGACGTGCGGGTCCACCATCATCAGCATCAGGTAATTGAGCCTGGCGTAACCCACCGCAAGGCCGAGAGCGCGCTCGATGGCGGTCGTGGCAGCCTTCAGCTCGGCGTGCGCTTCAGCCGGCAGATCACCGAACGCCGTCGCCTCGCTGCGCGCCGCGAGCACGAGGGAGCCCAGCGTCGGCTGCGCCGGGCGGGCCAGAACCACCCAATGCGGGAATTCGGCAACCGCCGTTTGCGGCCAGCCGAACTTTTCCCAGGTTGCGTTCATCGCCTCAGCCCTCCGCCAGCCAGGAGCGGATCATACCGCCCCGGGCGCGCACGATCCAGGCCTGGACCAGCCGTACTGCATGGATGAGGCAGGAGATGACGGTCCACCACGCGACGGCGATCAACCCCAGGTCCGGGCGCGAGAACACCATCGCGATGAACAGGATCACCATGTTCGGGTTACGCCGTGCCGTGATGAGGCGGAAGCGGCTGTCGAATCGGCGCCAGACGTGGATGTGCATCGCACCGTTCTGACGCATGAAAATGCCCTCGATCAGGCGCTGCACGACATAACCGCCCTGGATTGCGCCCTGCACCCACCAGAACGTCGCGGTGTCGTAGGCCAGCCCCAAGGCGCCGAGGCCGGTGGCCCAGAACCACCACCAGAACGGAGGGTGGACAAGATCCATGCCGTGATCGAACACGTTGCCCCAGGCCGAAGACGTGATGGTACAGCGCGCCAGCTTGCCGTCCACCGTGTCCAGAACCATGAACACCAGCCCCGTCGCCATGCCGGCCCAGTAGTGGCCGTAAGCGAACAGCACGGTCGCCACCACGCAGAACACGGCCCCTACGGTCGTCACCATGTTGGGCGTCACGCCAAGCCTTGCGCAGATGCGCGTCAGCACCAGCGCCCATTCCGGCCAGAGGTATTTGGTCAGGAGGTCAGTGACGCCTTTGTAGGCGCCGAAGTAGCTGGCTCGCTCGATCGGTCGCAGCGTATCGGGCGTCAGCGCCATGAGAAAGGGCGTCTCGCGCTTCCTGAGCTGCTTGTTCTCGATCGTCGGCCCGTCCTCGAAGGCGATGAGCTCCATGCCCGCGCGGTCCTCCAGCGGCACATCGCGGGCCATGGCCTCGGCGATGCGTGCAGTCTGACCGCCATCCGCCGCATGGGCGAGAGCAGGCACGCCGCCCAGGGTCAACACCGTCCCGGGCCGCTCCACGATGTTAGCGAACCAGGCCGGATCCCAGGCGAACCTGGCGTTCGACAGCACCGCCGCGCCCGAAGGGACATCTTCTGTTGGCCTCATGCCGGCCGCGCGGGCTATCCGGCCGACCCGCTGCGCGGGCGAAAGGCCCCAGAGTTTCACAGGATTAGCGCCGATCGTGACGACCGGCAGCACGTTCATATCTTGCTTCATGAATGGGGATTAGAAGCAAGCAGGCGCGCTGACAATCGCCCTGCGCCGGTACGGGTCTGCACTCGTGCAAGACCCGTCCCGGACCGCAACATAAGTGTAACTTAAATGTGTCACGCCCTATTTGAGGGTGATTTTCCGGACGAGCGACACTAAATGAGTGACCGTGCACGGACACATTCACTCCTTCGAAACGCTGCCGATCTTCGGTGAGCTTGGTAGCCGGGATAATTCCCGCCCTTCCCGCCCCTCCCGTCGCGCCGTTCCGCTGGTGGGTATCGTCCGCAATCCCCGCAGTCATCGCAACAAGGGCGTCTCCCCGGAGATGGCGGACTGCTCCAACATCCTTACCCAGACGCCCCGCACGCGGCAGGAACTGCACTATACCCTGGCCGAGTTCGCGCGGCGTGGCATAGACTATCTCGTGGTGGACGGCGGCGACGGCACCGTGCGCGACGTGCTGTCCGCCGGCGCCGACATCTTCCGCGATGACTGGCCCACCTTCATCGTCCTCCCCAAGGGGAAGACGAACGCGCTGGCCGTTGATCTCGGCCTGCCGAATCACTGGTCCCTGAGCGAAGCCCTTCACGCGGCCAATGGGGGCAAGACCATCTGGCGCCGCCCTTTGCGTATCTCCCCCGCCGATGGATCAACCCAGTGCGTGCAGGGATTCATCCTTGGCACCGGCGCGTTCACCATCGCGACCGAAGCCGGCCAGGAGGCGCACAGGCGCGGCGCATTCAACAGCTTCGCGGTCGGCCTCACCATCTTGTGGGGTGTGATCCAGACGCTGTTCGGCGGCGCCGGCAACGCCTGGCGTGCATGCGTCCCCACGCGCATCAGCGATCCACACAGCGGCGCCCGCCTGCCCTACCACGGGGACGGCAGTGCGGACGAACGCTACCTCACGATCGCGACCACTTTCGAACGGTTTCCCTTGGGCGCAAGGCCGTTCGGACGTTCGCCCGCGCCGGGCCTGAAGCTTGCCGTCATTGATTCGCCGATCCGCTGGCTGGTGGCGCTGCTGCCTGCCATGATGTTCGGCTTCAATCTGCCCGTCCTGAGCCGCAAGGGCGCGCAGCGCTTCAGCGCAAGAATGGTGGAGATGGACATCGGCGGCCCCTTCATCCTCGATGGCGAGGCGTTCCCGGCCGGTCGCTACATCGTCGAGGAAGGCCCGCAGCTTAGCTTCGTGGTTCCCTGACACGCTCGCCAGAAGGCTTGTAAATGGCCCGGGCCTGTTCGACTTACGCGCGCATGACTGACACGCCTCTTCTCGAAGATCGGATAGCGGCCGCCCTCACCCGTGAGGTCATGCCTGAAGTTCGCGCCTTCGCCGAGCGGCTCGGCAACCATGCCGGGGCTCTCGGCGTGGTGTTCTACGGCTCGAACCTGCGTACGGGCTCCCTCGAGGGCGTGCTCGACTTCTATGTGCTGCTTCCCGGTGCGCAGGTAGAGCGGGTGTGGCCGCGGGTCAGCTACCACGAATGGTCCTGCAACGGCGTCCCCCTTCGCGCCAAGGTGGCGACGATGGCGCTGGAGACCTTCCGCTCGGCTGCTGCCGGCGAACGTCTCGACACGACCATCTGGGCCCGGTTCGTGCAGCCAAGCGCCCTTGCCTGGCAGCGCGACGCAGCCGCGGCAGAAGGGATCGCCGCAGCGGTTGCGGGCGCGGCACGCACGGCGGCGCGGCTGGCGGTTGCGCTGGGCCCCGCCTCCGGAACCGCAGAGGATTACTGGCGCGCCTTGTTCCGGGCCACTTACGCCGCCGAGTTCCGTGTCGAGAAAGCCGGGCGGGAGGATTCGATCCTGGCCGTAAACCGTGCGCACTTCGACGGGCTGCTGCCACTGGCCCTGGAGAGCGCGGGAATACCCTTCAAAATCTCGGGACCGACGCTCCATCCGCAGCTTTCAACCGGCCAGCGCGCCCGCACTCTTGCATGGTGGGCCCGGCGCCGGCGTCTCGGGAAGCCTTACAACGTGCTGCGGCTCCTCAAGGCTTCCACCACCTTCGAAGGCGCCGCCCGTTATGCCGCCTGGAAGATCGAGCGGCATACCGGCGTGCCCGTCACCATCACTCCCTGGCGGGAACGGCATCCCGTCCTTGCCGCGCCCGGCGTGCTCTGGCACGTCTGGCGGCGCAAAAAGGCAGGTGCACCATGAACCTTTCTCCCGCTGTAGCCGCTCTGGTGCTGGCCGGCTCCCGGCCCGGCGCTCCCGATCCGGTCGCACAGGCCGAAGGCGTCTCGCACAAGGCGCTTGTCGAGATCGCCGGGCGCCCCATGCTCGCCCACGTGGTAGCTGCCCTGCGCGGTGCCGGTATCGACAGGGTGGCCGTTTCGGCCAGTGACAGGGAGGTGCGCGATCTGGCGCTGCGGCTCGGTTGCGAGGTTCTCGCCACGGGCTCGGGCCCAAGCGCGAGCGTCGCCATCGCCCTCGATGCGCTGGGAGCGCCGCTCCTGGTGACGACCAGCGACCATGCGCTACTGAAGGCCGAGTGGGTCCGCGACTTCATCGCCGATGCGCCGCAGGAAGCGGATGTGGCGGTCCTTCTTGCCGACAGGGCCGCGATCGAGGCCGCCATGCCGGGCAGCCGGCGCACCTATCTGCGCTTCGCGGATGGTCACTGGTCCGGCTGCAACCTCTTCCTGCTCGCTACGGCGCGGGCCGGTCTTGCCATCGACACGTGGAAGACGGTGGAGGCGGACCGGAAACGCCCGTGGCGCATCGCCGCGCGGCTGGGGCCCGGCATGCTGCTCGGCTACGCGCTTGGCCGGCTTCCGCTGTCGGGAGCCATCGGACGCCTGGGCCGCAGGATCGGCGTGTCTGCAAGCCTTGTCGCGGCCCGGGACGGGCTGGCCGCCGTCGACGTCGACAAACCGGCAGACCTTGCGGACGCCCGCACCATCCTCGAACGACGGCGGGCAACCGCGAAGGCCTGAACGGCTGCTTACATGTACTTCATCTGGACGCGGATGGACTTGACGCCGTTTCCGACCGGAACGCCCACCTTGGTGTAGCTGGGCTTCCCGAGATTGAAGATGCTGATCGAGGGGTTGTTGGACATGGCACCGCCATCGGTCCGGATATCCGTGCTGCCGTTGCCGTTGACGTCATGGCGGACGGCAATGCCATAAGTGCCGGCAGCGGGCACAGGCACGCAGAAGGTCATCGTGCCGGCACGGGCGGGAGCCTCGACGCGGGCAAGCCACTTGCCCTTGGCCAGCCACTCCCCTGCCGTTGCGCGATAGGACTGCACGCGAATCTTTCCGGTCGACGCCTTGATCCCGTCCACCGTGACTAAAAGGGCGGAGCCCCGGTCGGAATGGCAACGCTGCAGGTCATTGCGAATCTCGTTGCGGTACTGCGCCAGCGCAGGCGTCGGACCCAAGAGGCAGGCTATGGCTACCAGGGCAAGCGCCGAAGGTAGCCGCCGCAGCGGAGTAGTCCTGAAATCAGTCTTCGTCATCTCTATCCTGTTCGCGTGGATCCCGGCCGCCCAGCAGACGGTCACGACATGTGCAACCTTTGTCTTGGCTTCTAGTGCCCGAGTTGCCGTGAACACGCTCTGAACCCACTGTTTCGTCGAAGGAAAGCCTCGGCTCGGCGCATCATGGTCGCTTTTGCCCTTCCGTCCGCGATCGTGCAGGATCGCGTGTGGAAAAGGCGTGCAGACGGCTTGTCGGCCCGAGACGGGGTGGCGTATCCCGGGGAAAAGGAGCGTTGGTCACACAGCCATGACAGTCCCCCTGATATCCCCCTCCATCCTCTCCGCCGACTTCGCCCGGCTCGGTGAAGAAGTCCGCGCCATCGACGAGGCCGGAGCCGACTGGATTCACATCGACGTCATGGACGGCCATTTCGTGCCAAACATCACGATCGGACCGGCTGTCGTGAAGGCCCTGCGGCCGCACAGCACCAAGCCCTTCGACGTCCACCTCATGATCTCCCCTGTGGACGCCTACCTGGAAGCTTTCGCGGATGCCGGCGCGGACTACATCACGGTCCACCCTGAAGCAGGGCCGCACGTGCACCGCACGGTGCAGACCATCCGCAACCTCGGCAAGAAGGCCGGCATTTCGCTGAACCCTGCAACCCCGGCCAAGATGCTCGACTACCTGATCGACGAGATCGACCTCGTCCTCATCATGAGCGTCAATCCGGGCTTCGGCGGGCAGAGCTTCATCACCAGCCAGCTGCGCAAGATCGAAGCCGTGCGCAAGATGATCGAGAAGTCGGGTCGTGACATCCGCCTCGAAGTCGATGGCGGCGTCGATGCGCGCACGGCCCCGCTATGCGTGGACGCCGGTGCCGACGTGCTGGTGGCCGGTTCGGCAACCTTCAAGGGCGGCCCGGCGCACTATGCCGCCAACATTCGCACCCTGAAGGGCCTCGACCAGCCGTGACGCTCCGCACCCACCCGCAGCCTGCGACATGGAACCCGGATGCAGCCGGAGCAATTCCTCCGTCACAGGCTGGAGGGGAGGGTGCGACGGACATGGCAGAGATGGCGCTAGGCGAGCGCGGAGCACGTGTTCCTGCTTCACAGGGCTTCGTTCCCGCGATGGAGCGTGTCCAACCCGGTCATGTGGAACCGGGCCGGGCCCTGGCGCTGGTGGATTTCTCCTCTCCCGACGTCGGCATGGGTGATCGCCTGCTGCGCATGGCCTATCGCCTGGGCGTGCCAGGCGCGATGCTGTCCGGATCCATGGGTGCGAAGGGGCGAACGCGGCTCCTGGCCACGGTCAATAACACCCTCCCCGGCAACCGCTTGGCCGGCACCGCCGTTCGCGCCGGGCATTTCCTCGTCCACGGCGCCAAGACGCCGATCGCGCAGATCGACTTTGCCGGCATCGCCCGCATGACGCCCCCGCTCGAGAAGGTGGTTCACTCCTTCTCATGGCTTACGGATCTCGAGGCCTGCGCTCCACGGGAACAGGGCGCTCCTGTCGCAGAGCGCATCCTGGGCGCGTGGCTGCAGGCAAATCCAAAACCTGCCCCAAAACCCGGAAAAGCCCCGGCGTGGAGCGTCGGCAACACCGGCACACGCCTGGCGAACTGGCTTGCTCATGCTCCGCTGATCCTTTCCGGCGAGAAGGCGCTGCGCCTGCGGACGCTGGCACACATCTCCGCGACCGCCCGCTGGCTGGACCGCCATGTGACGAACGCGGAGGATGGGCTGGCCGAGGTGGCCGGCTGGGTGGGCATTGTCGCGGCCGGACTGCTCCTGCCCGATGGACGGGCGCGGCGCCTCTATGGAGAAGCCGGGCTGATCCGGGCTCTGGGCGAACTGATGGGCGACGATGGCGGCGTGCTCTCGCGTAGCCCGCTGGCCCAGATGGAAGCGATCGCGCTGCTGATCCGCCTGCGCAACTGCTATCACGCCACGCGCCGCGACGCTCCACCGGCGGTGGAGCGCGTGCTCGAACTGCTGGTCCCCCCTCTCCTCGCCCTCACGCACGGGGATGGCGGGCTGGGCTCGTGGCAGGGTGGCTGGGCGGTCGACAGCGTGGACGTCGAAGCCCTCATCCACGCGAGCGGAGTACGCGCTCGCCCGTTGCGCGACGTGCGGCAGTGGGGATATCAGCGGGTGTCGGCGAACAAGTCGATCCTGCAGTTCGACACCGCGCCGCCGCCGATGCCTTCGCAGGCGCGTTTCGGCTGCGCTTCGACGCTCGCGTTCGAATTGTCGCACGGCCCGCACCGGCTGGTGGTGAACTGCGGCGGTGCAGCGAGCGGCGGAGGCCTGGTGCCCGTGCGCCTCGAACAGGGGCTGCGCGCTACCGCGGCCCACTCGACGCTGATCCTGGACGATGCGAATTCCACCGCCGTCCTCATCAACGGCATGATCGGCTCGGGCGTTACCGAAGTCGCCGTCGATCGCAAGACGCTGCGACAGGAAACCGGCGCCAACGCCACGCGGCTCGAAGCCAGCCATAACGGCTATGCCTCGCGGTATGGCCTCACGCACCAGCGGATCCTTCTGCTGCGCGACGACGGCACGGAGCTGCGCGGCGAGGATCTCCTGCTGCCCACCGGGAAAAAGGCGAAGCGTGGCAAGGTCGGCTTCGCCATCCGCTTCCACCTGGGTCCGGAGGTCGATGTGAATCTCAGCGCCGATGGACGCGGCGCAGGGCTGTCGCTCCCCGATGGGAGCCACTGGCAGTTCCGTTCGACGAGCGAGGACGGCGAAATCACTGTCGAAGACTCGCTGTGGGTCGATGGGCAAGGCCGACCGCAGGCCACACAGCAGATCGTGATGCAGGGCATGGTCTCGCGCGGCGGCGGAACCTTCGGCTGGCTCATCAAGAAAATGAACTGAGCCGCACACGGCGTCCCGCCATTCGGACAAAGCGCCGCCCGGCCCTTGCCCCCTTCTCCCGCCCGTCCTAATGGCCCGCCCAACGAGACATGCTCCAAGGAAGCCCGCTCATGACCGACGCCGTCCAGATCCGCCGTGCCCTCCTCTCGGTATCAGACAAGACGGGGCTCGCCGAACTCGGCAAGGTCCTGAGCGCGCGGGGCGTCGAACTCGTATCCACCGGCGGCACGGCCAAGGCCCTGCGCGATGCGGGACTGACGGTTAAGGATATCTCCGAGATCACCGGCTTTCCCGAGATGATGGACGGCCGCGTGAAGACGCTGCACCCGATGGTCCACGGCGGCCTGCTCGCTGTCCGCGACAATCCCGAACACGCCGCCGCCATGGCAGAGCACGCGATCGGCGGCATCGATCTCGTGGTGGTCAATCTCTACCCCTTCGAAGCGACCGTCGCGAAGGGCGCCGAGCGGGACGAGATCATCGAGAACATCGACATCGGCGGCCCGTCCATGGTTCGCTCGGCCGCCAAGAACCACGCCTACGTCACCATCGTCACGGACCCGAAGGACTATCCGGGCCTTCTCTCCGAACTGGAAACGACGAACGGCTGCACCACGCCGGGCTTTCGCAAGCTGATGGCGGCGCGCGCCTTCGCCCAGACGGCGGCATACGATTCGATGATCTCGCAGTGGTTCGCCTTCTCCGACCAGGGCCTCGAGTTCCCCGAAATGCTCAGCATCAACGGCCGCCTCGCCACGGAACTGCGCTACGGCGAGAACCCGCACCAGAAGGCCGCGCTCTATACGCCCGTCGGGCCTTTCACCAAGGGCCTGGCACAGGCGGAGCAGGTGCAGGGCAAGGAGTTGTCCTACAACAACTACAACGACGCCGACGCCGCCTTTGAACTCGCGGCCGAGTTCAAGGGCCAGAAGCCGGCCGTCGTGATCGTCAAGCATGCCAATCCCTGCGGCGTCGCACAGGCCGATTCGCTCCTCGACGCCTGGAACGGCGCGCTGGCCTGCGACGACGTCTCCGCCTTCGGCGGCATCGTCGCGGTCAACCAGACGCTCGACGGCCCGACCGCCGAGGCGATCTGCAAGATCTTCACCGAAGTGGTCGTCGCGCCGGACGCCGATGAGGACGCCCGTGAATTCTTCGCCCGCAAGAAGAATCTGCGCCTGCTGCTCACCGGCGAACTGCCCGACCCGCGTCGCGGTGGCCTCACCGTACGTCCGATCACCGGCGGCCTGCTCGTACAGGGCCGCGACAATGGCGCCATCGGCTTTGACGACCTCACGGTCGTGACCAAGCGCGCGCCGACGGATCGCGAACTTGCCGACTGCCTCTTCGCCTGGACCGTCGCCCGCCACGTGAAGTCGAACGCGATCGTCTACGCGAAGGATGGCGTGACGGCAGGCATCGGCGCCGGCCAGATGAACCGGCGCGATTCCTCGCGCATCGCCGCGATGAAGGCTGCCGAAGCCGCCGAGAAGTTCGGTTGGGATGCCCCTCGAACAGTGGGCTCCGCCGTCGCCTCCGACGCCTTCTTCCCGTTCGCGGACGGCCTCCTTGCCGCCGCCGAGGCAGGCGCCACCGCCGTTATCCAGCCAGGCGGCTCAATCCGCGACGACGAGGTCATCGCAGCCGCCGATGAGGCGGGCCTCGCGATGGTCTTCACGGGAATGCGGCACTTCAAGCACTGATGGTCGCAGGTCCGCCAGACGTGTTGCCGCGGCCATGAGTGTCACCGAAATCGGACCTCTCGTTGTCGCCGGCTTCATGGTGGGCCTCATGCTTGCCGCCGTGCTCCTGCGGCTCGGCAAGCTGCGGAGCCCCGGCAGCGCCCTTTCCGCAGCGGCCCTGCCCTTTGGATGCGCCGCTCTGCCGGTCCTGCTCCTCGTTGCCTTCTCCGTGCTGGCGACGGCGTCCTTCGGGTAAGGTTGCCTCAAAGAACTGCCGTTCATCGCAAAAGGGGCGCGTTTCGTCGACGATGGAGGGGTGGGAGGCCGCCGTTCACTGGACGGCAAGCCGTCCCCCCCCAAAGGGGCTCTCGCGCAAACCACCGGCATGGTGCCGGTTCGCACAGGACACATCGAAAGCCGAGCATCATGGGACTCTTCAAGGCCGACTTCTACCGCTACTTCGCTTTCGGCTTTGCCGGTGGCGCGCTACTGGTGCTCGGCACGCTGGGTCTGGGCAACATGTCGCCGCTTTCGAACGATCTGCTTCCGCCGGCGCAGGCCGCCCAGGCGGAGTAATCGCGCCGCCGATTGCGCAGGTGCGCCGAAAGGCCCATATCGGCCCCATGTCGGGTCATCATACACATCATGAACACTCAGGGGACAACCTCGTAGAGGCGGCCCGCCGTGCGCTCGTCGATGCGGGCGAGCAATGGACGGACATGCGTTCCGACGTCTTTTCCGCCCTGATGGAGATGGACCGCCCCGCCTCCGCCTATGACCTGGCGGAGAAGGTGTCGGCCCTTCGGGGCAAGCGCGTGGCGCCGAACAGCGTCTACCGCATCCTTGATCTCTTCGTGCGCACCAATCTTGCTCGCCGCGTGGAAAGCGCGAACGCCTATGTGGCGAACAGCCATCCGGGGTGCCAGCACGACTGCATCTTCCTGATCTGCGACAGCTGCGGCCAAGCCGTGCATATCGACGATGACAAGCTCACCGGCGCTCTCATCGCCGCAGCCCGGACCGCCGGGTTTGCCGACGTGAGGCCGGTGGTTGAGCTGCGGGGCATCTGCGCGCAGTGCAGCTGACACCCCTTCGCTCCCTGGGGAACAACGCCCCCTGACAACGGAGCGATCCTGCCGAGGATCGCACCGCAAGGGGAACGATCGTTGCAGTCCGACCGTTCCTGCTGCACACAGGTCCCCAAGGCGGCGGCGATATTCTCCAAGCCGTCAATCGACACGTACAGCTCAAGGGTGTAAGGGCCCGACGATGAACGCCAACCCGGCCACGCCTTTGCTCGACACGGTTTCGACCCCCGACGATCTGCGCAAGCTCAAGCCTTCGCAGCTCCGCCAGCTGGCGGATGAACTACGCAGCGAAATGATCTCGGCTGTGGGCCAGACAGGCGGTCACCTGGGCTCCGGCCTTGGTGTGGTCGAACTGACGGTGGCGATCCATTACGTCTTCGATACGCCGGTCGACCGGTTGATCTGGGACGTGGGGCATCAGGCCTATCCGCACAAGATCCTTACGGGACGGCGCGACCGGATCCGCACGTTGCGTCAGGGCGGTGGGCTGTCCGGCTTCACCAAGCGTTCGGAAAGCGAATACGACCCGTTCGGAACGGCGCACAGTTCGACCTCGATCTCCGCCGCGCTGGGCTTTGCGATCGGCAGCAAGATCAAGCGTGAGCCGGGGCGCGGCATCGCCGTGATCGGCGATGGCGCGATGAGCGCGGGCATGGCCTACGAAGCCATGAACAATGCTCGCGAGGCAGGCAACCGCCTGATCGTGATCCTCAACGACAACGACATGTCGATCGCCCCGCCCGTCGGTGGCCTCTCGGCCTATCTCGCCCGTCTCGTCTCCTCCGGCCGTTTCCTCGGCCTGCGCGAGCTCGCCCGCAAGTTCGCCCGCCGCCTCCCGCGCCCGCTTCACCAGGCCGCCAAGAAGACGGATGAGTTCGCCCGGGGCATGGCGATGGGGGGCACGTTGTTCGAGGAACTGGGCTTCTACTACGTCGGCCCGATCGACGGTCACGATCTGGAGGCGCTCGTCCCCGTCCTGGAAAACGTGCGCGACGCCGGCGAGGGGCCGATCCTCGTCCATGTCGTGACCCAGAAGGGCAAGGGCTACGCACCGGCCGAGAACGCGGCCGACAAGTACCACGGCGTCCAGAAGTTCGACGTGATCACCGGCGAGCAGGTCAAGGCACCGGCAGGACCGCCGAGCTACACCGGCGTCTTTGCCAAGGCACTTGTCGCCGAGGCCGAACGGGATCCCGCCATCTGCGCGATCACGGCGGCCATGCCCACGGGCACCGGCCTCGACAAGTTCGCCCAGATGTTCCCCGAACGCAGCTTCGACGTCGGCATCGCCGAACAGCACGCGGTGACCTTCGCGGCCGGTCTCGCGGCGCAGGGCATGCGCCCTTTCTGCGCGATCTACTCCACGTTCCTCCAGCGCGCCTTCGACCAGGTCGTTCACGACGTGGCGATCCAGAACCTTCCCGTTCGCTTCGCCATCGACCGCGCCGGCCTTGTCGGCGCGGACGGAGCGACGCACGCGGGTTCGTTCGACATCACTTATCTCGCCACTCTGCCGAACCTTGTGGTCATGGCGGCGGCGGACGAGGCCGAACTCGTCCATATGGTCCACACGGCAGCCAAGTATGACGCCGGGCCGATCGCCTTCCGCTATCCGCGCGGCAATGGCGTGGGCGTGGACATGCCGAAGACGCCCCACCTGCTGGAGATTGGCAAGGGCCGCATCGTGCGCGAAGGCACGAAGGTTGCGCTGCTCTCGCTCGGCACCCGCCTTGGCGAAGCGCTCAAGGCGGCGGATCATCTCGAAGCCAAGGGCCTTTCCACCACGGTGGCGGATCTTCGATTCGCCAAACCGCTCGATACGGATCTCATCCGCAAGCTCATGCTGAGCCACGAAGTGGTGGTCACCATCGAGGAAGGGGCGATCGGCGGTCTCGGCGCGCACGTGCTCACCATGGCCAGCGACGAGGGATTGACGGATGCGGGCCTCAAGATCCGCACGATGCGCCTGCCCGACATCTTCCAGGATCAGGACAAGCCCGAAGCGCAGTACGACGAGGCAGGCCTCAATGCGCCTCAGATCGTTGACACGGTGCTGAAGGCGCTGCGTCACAACAGCGCCGGTGTGAGCGAAGCGCGCGCCTGACAGCGCCGTGAGGCGCGCAGCGGCGGCTTCTCACCCCCTGCTCCCCACGCGTGTCGGCAGAAAGCTGCAGGGGGTCTGAGCCCCCTGCATCCCTTCCTTACCAGTCGTACGCCTTGGGCAGGTAGGCTTCGTCCAGATCCCGGTATCGGGCGCGCAGGCGGCTCTGGCGACTGTTGGCGGGCTGCCTGACACCATCGATCCACACCTCCACCGGAGCGGAGGCCAGCTCCAGCGGATCGCCGTCCCACAGCACGACGTCCCCGAACGCACCCGGCGCCAGAACGCCTGCCTTGCCGCCAAGACCGCTGATCTCGGCCGGGACGGACGTTATCGCGGCCAGTGCCTCACCCCAGCTGAGACCCACGGCGCCCGGCATCTTCGTCAGTGCCACGAGGTTGCCCGCCTGTTGCGGAGCATAGCGCGGCTGGTTGTGCCCGGAGAACATGCCGATCGCGACCTTCACGCCTGCTTTCTTCATGCGCCCGGTGTTGGACATCGTGGCTGCCAGCGATTCGAAATTGGCCGGCAGATCGCGCATCGGCATCGTCACGACCGGTACCCCGGCGGCGGCGATCTCGGGAGCGACGAGCCAGCCTTCGGTTGCGCCCACGATAACGAGGTTGAGCTTCGGGAACTCGGTCTTGAGTGCGAGGACACTGCGGATGTCCGCGGCGCGTTCCACACCCACGTAGAGCGGCTGGGTGCCGTCCAGAACCGGAGCCAGGGCCGCCGCGTCCGCACGTGTCAGGAGCACATCGCTTTGCCGCTGCGCCGTGGCGCCAAGACGTGCGGCTTCGCTTGCTTCGCGCAGGGCGTTGCGCAGCGCCGTATAGGCCGCCACGCGGCTGCCGCCGGCAAGGCGCCCCCCGGCCTCGCCCAGTTCCACGTACTGGAAGGCGCGGGGCCGGGTCAGGATCTGTGGATCGGTGCCAAGGTCGATCACCGCACCCTGTCCGGCGAAGATCGACTTGCCATGCACGGGAGCAACGGTGGCGCGGGTCACGCCGCCTTCACGGCTGACGGCGATATGCTCGCTGGCGGGATTGAGCGCGGGAGCCACGTCCAGCGCGGCGTTGAATGGCGACGCGTCGGCCGAGGTGTCGTTGCTCTCGTCCAGAGCTTCGATGTCCCAGAGGCCAAGGTCGGTCACGGCGGAGAACAGGCCGGGGGTCACCCACTTGCCGGTGCCGTCCACCGTCTCGATGCCGGCGGGGACGGCAATCCCGGCGCCAGCGACAACGACCCTTCCGCCGCGCACCAGAACGGTGCCGTTGTGGAGAGGTTCTGCGCCATCGCCAATCGCGACGGTGGCATTGGTAATGGCGAAATCCTGCGCGAGGACCGGCGCGGGAGCGGCGGCAAGCAGGGCTGCCAGAAGCAGGCGGCGGCTCATTTCACGTCTCCTTCACCAGGCTGTCCAAGTTCGAAATCGCTGACCGGCTTGCGCTTGGGATCGGCCGCATCGTACATCAGCGCGCCGTCCATCCAGACCTTGTCCGGACGGGAATAGACCGACAGCGGATTCCCGTTCCAAAGCACTACGTCGGCCATCTTTCCGTCTTCAAGGCTACCGGTCTTCTCGCCGATGCCCATCGCCTTCGCCGCGTTGTAGGTGAACCAGCCGACGACCTGTGCATCGGGAATGTCGATGCCGATGCGCCTGCCCGCCGCCTGGGCGCGGGACGCGGCCTGATTGAGCCGCTGGATACCGTTTTCGTCGTCTGAGTGAATCACCACGCAGGCGCCCTGGTTGGCCAGCAGAGCCGCGTTTTCAGGGATGCCGTCGTAGGCTTCCATCTTGAAGCCGTACCAGTCCGCCCAGATCGCCGAGCAGACATCGTTCGCCTTCAGAAGATCGCCGATCTTGTACGCCTCGACCGCGTGGTGGAACGCCGTGACCTTGTAGCCGAACTCCTTGGCCATATCGAGGACCTGCGCCATCTCGTCGGCCCGGTAGCAGTGGTTCTGGACGAGGATCTCGCCCTTCAGGACACCCTCGAGCGTGTCCTTCCCGAGGTTACGTTCGGCGTGGTCACCGTCCATGTACTTCTGCGCGTCGATCCACGCCTGGCGATTGACCGCAAAATTGCCCATGCGGGTGGAGGGTTCCTGCCCCTTGCCGCCGTAGACGCGCTTCGGATTCTCACCGCAGGCCATCTTGAGCGAGTAAGGCGCGCCGGGGAACTTCATGCCCTGAACGGTGCGGCTCGGCACGTTGCGCAGGGTCACCGCGCGACCGCCCATCAGGTTGGCCGACCCCGGAAGGATCTGCAGGGTCGTGACGCCGCCGTTCACCAGCGCCCGGCTGAAGCCCGGGTCCTGCGGCCAGACCGAATGCTCCGCCCATACATGCGGCGTGACGGGCTTCGTCATCTCGTTCCCGTCCGACAGCGCGTCGATCGCGGGGCTGGGATAGACCCCAAGATGCGAATGGATGTCGATGACACCCGGCGTCACGAACTTGCCCGCCGCGTCGACGCGATCGTACCCGTCCGGCACGGCAAGGTCCGCCCCGCCGACAGCCACGACCTTGCCGTCCCTGAAAAGTACCACGCCATTGTCAATCCGGCCTCCGCGGCCGTCATAGACCACGGCACCCACCAGGGCGGTGGGTCGGCCGGGATAGGGCTTGTACGTCGAGGCGTACGGCGCTTCGGCAGACGCCGCCTTGCGGTCCTTCTTCCTGGCGTCAGCCGGCTGTGCCGTGAGTGCCAGCGTTGCTCCAAGCATGAGGCTGCACGTCAGCCCCCGGCCCAGTCCTTGCTTCCAAGGCGATACCCTCATCGATGAATTCCCCTGTTCTAAAAAAAGAACGGCCCGGGATCGCTCCCGGGCCGCTCTGGATCACTTTGTCCTGGTCGTCGGGTGAACGCCCGCCTCCTGGGCTTCGAGTCCGACGGTGGACCGTCCTTCCAGATCGTCGTCGCTCACGCGGTCATCCAGCGTGTCGAGGTGCATCCAGCGCCGCACGATAGGCGACACCGCCAGCACCACGACGCCAGCGGCAACGGTGACCCAGCCGATCTTGCTGTAGATCGACAGCGTCACGGCCTTGTCCATGATCCCGCTCTCACCACCTGTGGCTTCGCCGATCTTGCCCGCCACGAAGTTGCCCACTGCGGTCATGTAGAACCATGCGCCCATGATAAAGCTGCCGAGATGCAGCGGCGACAGCCGCGTCATGGCCGAAAGCCCTACCGGGGAGAGACACAGTTCGCCTGTCGTGTGCAGCATGTAGATAAGGAACACGAAGATGACCGGCGTCAGCGCGGCGGGATCGCCCGATCCTGCGCCCCACGAAAAGACGAGGAAGCCCAGTCCCACCTGTGCGAGCGCCAGCGCGAACTTGGCCGGCGCACTCGGCTCCAGGCCCTTCTTGCCCAGCCATGCCCACAGGCCCGCGAAGAGGGGGCCGAAGAGCACGATGTAGATGGGATTGATCGACTGGAACAGGCTGGTCGGCACGCCGCCGCGATCCACGAACTTGTCCGTGTAGAGGCTGAGGCTGCCGCCCGCCTGTTCGAACAAGCCCCAGAACAGCGGGTTGAGGGCGATCAGGAACAGGATCGCGAACATGCGCTCACGCGGTTCCTTGGGCAGCTTGAACGCTTCGTAAAGCGTGTAGAGCAGCATCGCGATGCCTGAGATCACCAGCAGGGTCTGGAT
The DNA here is from genome assembly GCF_002916655.1 of Novosphingobium sp. HII-3. GTDB lineage: Bacteria > Pseudomonadota > Alphaproteobacteria > Sphingomonadales > Sphingomonadaceae > Novosphingobium > Novosphingobium panipatense. The sequence continues at coordinate 5,996 of NZ_PPSM01000014.1, read as the reverse complement.
GACGTCGACGTACTGGATCAGGAACCAGATCACCGCAACCGACGCCGCGCCGACGCCGTAAAGAACGAATTCGTGGTTCCGGCTCAGAACCTTGGGCGGCTCGCCCTTGCCCCTGAGCGCCGGCTTGCCGACGACGAATATGACGAGGCCCAGAACCATGCCGATGCCCGCCAGGCCGAAGCCCCACGACCAGCCGATCGTCTCGCCCAGGTAGCCGACCAGGATCGTGCCCAGCGCCGCGCCCGTGTTCACGCCCATGTAGAAGATCGTGTACGCGGCATCACGGCGCGTATCGGTCATCTTGTAGAGCTGCCCGACGATCACCGAGATGTTCGCTTTCAGGAAGCCGGAGCCCACGATGATGAGCGCCAGCGCGAGCCAGAACACGTCGATCGCCGGATCCGCCTGCTTCACGGCCGGATCGGTCACGCCCTGAAGGCCTTCGTACGCCATGAACAGGTGGCCCAGCGCCAGCACCAGTCCGCCGAACAGGACGGCCTTGCGCTGCCCCAGCCAACGGTCGGCGAGATAGCCGCCAAGGACCGGAGTGATGTAGACCAGGCTGGTGTAGGCTCCATAGATCAGGTTCGATGAGCCGTCCGAAAACAGCCAGAACTTGGTGAGATAGAGGATCAACAACGCCCGCATGCCGTAGTAGGAGAAGCGCTCCCACATTTCGGCGTAGAAGAGGACGAAGAGGCCGCGGGGATGCCCCACGAACTCCTCGCTCTTGCGCGTCGCGATCACGCCGCCAATGGCGAGCACGGCGAAGAGGAACACGGCGCCGATCGCGGCGATCCAGTCCCCTTCATTCCAAAGTGCAATATCCTTCATGGTGCTGGTGCCTTCGCGCCCTGTCTTGTCTGATTATAAGATGCGGCCAACCGGCCGCGTATGAAAGCGATCGACGTTAGCGCGCAATGCGACGGTGTAAATGGCAGGAGCATGTCCACAGACGGTGTTTTGACCCAGCAGATACTGACTTTCCCGCAGGTCGTGCGAAGGCATTGCGCGAAGTGGCGCCCGGTGGCATTTTCCAGCGCGGTCGGGGAGAGGCCACGAAATATCTGTTTAAGCGCGCGGAAGGAAAAAATTTCCTTCGCGCATTTTTTCAAGATTCTATTGCCGGGAAAACAGCGATGATCAGGTCGGAATTGCTACAGATTCTCGCCAAAGAGAACCCCGAACTGCGCGCCGAGGATGTCGAGCGCGCCGTCGACACGTTCTTCGAGGAAATCAGCCGCCGCCTCGCGGACGGCGGCCGCGTGGAACTGCGCGGCTTCGGTGCGTTCTCGACGCGGCAGCGGGACGGCCGAAAGGGTCGCAACCCCCGCACCGGGGAAAGTGTCGAAGTGCCCGAGAAGCGAGTACCTTACTTCAAGCCCGGCAAGGAGATGCGCGTTCGCCTGAACGACAGCCCCGAGTAGCGCCCCTTTCAAGGATCATTGCACCGCCGCCCCGGCGCAGGTAGAGGCGGCTTTCCGGTCGCCGTGTGCGGGCGTGGCGGAATGGTAGACGCTGCGGACTTAAAATCCGCTTGGGTATCCCAGTGCGGGTTCGAGTCCCGCCGCCCGCACCAGACCGATGCGGCCAGTACTTGCCGCCCGGGCGCGCAGTTGAATTACATAAATGATCTCATTTACAATTGCGCACCAAGAAAAAGAAATAGATGGTGTCCTGACGCAAGACGTTCGTGTGAAGGCGGCGCGTCCAGGATGAGGCACTACTGACATGATTTCACCCGAAAGCCTGTCTCCAAGGCCCCAGACCTATGAGGAGCAGCGCGCCAGCCCGCGTTTTGCTCTGCTGCTGCGGGCTGCCAAGCTCATCGGGAACTACGGTGAATACCTATCCATCGTGCGCGACGTTTCGGAAACGGGCGTAAGGCTGCGGCTCTTCCACTCTCTCGCGGCTGAACGGCGGCTCTACCTTGAAAGCGTGGCCGGCCATCGCCTCGGCGTGGAAAAGGTGTGGGAGAATGCCGGTGAAGCCGGCTTCCGCTTCGACGCTCCAATCGACGTCCAGCGGTTCATCGCCGAAGCTGGCCCTTACCCCAAGCGCCCCATCCGCATCAAAGTCACGGATGAGGCCTGCATCGTCGTCAATGGCGAAAAGTCCGCGGCTCACGTTCGCGATATTTCTCGGCAGGGCGCCTGCATCGAGACAAACCGTCACCTGGCAATCGGACAGCATCTGCGCATCGAAGGAGTCGTGCTCCCCGAATTCGAGGCGACGGTCTGCTGGCGAAAGCACCCGGACTATGGCCTGGTTTTCCGCCAGCTGATGAGCCTTGAGGAACTGGCCGTCTGCGCCTTCAAGATGCAGCCGGACGTGCCCTTCGTCTAGGCACGGGCGCGCCGCCACCAGGGGCGGCCGCCACCCTGCGGACCGGATTTCATCGCCCGCTTGCGGAACAGCGTTGCTCCGCCCTTCACCAGCAGAAAGACCCATAGCGTCTGCCAGGCCAGGGCGGCAACGTGGGGTAGGAGCGCCGGCTCCTGCGCTGCCCGCGCCAGCATGGCGAAAGGCGAACTGAACGGCAGTACCGCGGCCAGTATCTCCACAGGGCTGCCCGGCTGAGTCATGGCGTAGGTGGCGAAGAAGAACAGCATGAGCTGCATCATCGTCACCGGCATGGATAGCGTCTGAACCTCGCGAACCGTGTTCGCCAGCGAACCGATCGACAGGAACACGGACCCCAGCAGCAGGTAGGCCATCGCGAAGTAGACGACGCCAAGGCCGACGAGCATGGGCCAGCCCACGGCAGGTTCCGGCAACGGAAGCGTCGCGCTGGCGGCCATCAGCACCGGAGCGCCCACCGCCGCCCAGACCGCGATGCCGACCAGCGAAACACCCAGCATCGCAAACAGCTTGCCGAAGAAGACCGATTCCATGGGAATGGCCGCCGCCAGCACCTCTATGATCTTGTTCCCCTTCTCCTCGACCAGGTTCGACAGAACCATGCCTGCAAGCATCATCGTAAGGAGGAAAAGCAGCGTCTGCGCCCCTTGCGCCGTCTTCAGGCGGGACCGCCGATCGGTCGGCCGCGCGTCCCCCTTCGGCTCAAGCCGGACACGGGGCCAGGAACGGAGCGAATCCTCCCGCGCCTGAGCGGCGATCATTGCTACGTCGCCGCTCCACCCCTCGATCTGGGCGGAAGGGCCCGAGAGCACGGGCGCCGCCGGGCTGCCGGACAGGACCGCGGCGGCGCCGCCGCGCGTTGCCGAGGCCTCGTCCGCCGCCACCACGAGGCGAGGCAACCCCTCACCGAGGCGATCGGCCAAAGCATCTCGCGCCTGGACCATCGCACGGGCATCCCCCTCCTGCATGACCACGGCAATGCTCGGCCCCGCGCCGCTCTCCGCAACTCGGTTGCCGACACTCCCGGCAAGAACGCCCACGATCACTGGAAACAGCGGGCCGAGGAGGAAGAAGAAAAACGTGCGCGAGAACAGGATTGCGGTGAAGTCCCGCCGCGCGACGACCCAGGCGGCCGCCAGCATCGACAGGCGGCCGCGATGCGCAGCAATCGGCGAATCGGAAGTCATCGGTGGGGTTCCTCGGGCTTTTCGTCCTTGAGTGCGCGTGCCGCAGCCTCTCCCGCGATCGCGACGAAGGCGTCGTGCAATCCCGCGCGCTCGATCGACAGTGACAGGATGCCGGCCTCTCCCGCGATCAGCGCCCGCAAAAGCGGCTCGATGCCGCCTTCGGGCAGGGTGAAATGCCAGAACCGGCCGTCCCGCCGCGCGTCCGGCGGCAGGGCTGAACGCCAGGCGCCGTCCTGCGCCCTCGTCTCGAGCCTGACCTGCGCAGGGATCCGGTCCCTCGCCTCGTCAACAGGACCTGCGAAGGGCACTCGCCCTCCGGCGATGATGGCCACTTCGTCGCACAGGCGCTCGGCATGGGCGATGACGTGAGTGGAGAAGATCACCGTCGTCCCTTCCGCCGCGAGCCCGCGCATCATGGCTTCCAACTTCCCCTGGTTCAGAGCGTCCAGTCCGGAAAACGGCTCATCGAAGATGACCAGACGGGGCCGGTGCACGATCGTGCCCAGTATCTGCACCTGCTGCGCCATGCCCTTCGACAATTGCCGGATCTGCCGGTCCGCAGCGTACCCGAGGCCATGACGTTCCAGCAATTCGCCTGCCCGCCTGCGCCCCTCCTGCAACGGCAGGCCCCGCAACGCGCCAAGGAAGGCGATGGCGTCCGTGGCCTTCATAGAAGGATAGAGCCCTCTCTCTTCGGGCAAGTAGCCGATGGCGTGAGCCACATCGTGTGGCCGTTCGGCGCCGAGAATCCGGCGGTAGCCCGAATCGGGCTCTATGATGCCCAGCAGCATCCGCAGGGTCGTGGTCTTGCCGGCACCGTTGGGCCCAAGGATGCCGTAGACAGAGCCCTGGGGCACCGAAAGATCGACACCGTCAACGGCGGTGGTACGGTCGAACCGCTTCACCAGCGCGCGCGCTTCGATGGCGATCGGGCGTTCGTCGCTTCGCGCATTGCCGGTCAACCCGGGATCTCCTACTTGCGCATCCATGAGGCCCTCTGGCTCCAGTTCCTATGACGACGATGATGCAGACCGGGTTAAGGACGGGATAACCGCTTTCAGCCAGTCTGTAGAGGATCAAGCGCGCGCGCTCGGTTTTTGTGCCTTTGGAATTACATCCGCAAGGCCTGACCCGGCTCGTACCGCGCGCCTTGACCAGTGGCTTGCCGAAGGCATGCACGGGACGATGACCTGGATGGAGGAGCGCGCGCATCACCGCCGCAGCCCTGAAGGGCTCTGGCCCGAGGCGCGCAGCGTGATCGCTCTCGGCATGAGCTATGCCCCCGCCAGCGACCCGCTGCGCCTGGCTGACGAGAATGGCATCGGCCGCATTTCAACCTACGCGCAGGGCGCCGATTACCACGATACCGTCAAGAAGGCGCTCAAGCATCTCGCGCGCTGGATCGTGTCGGAGGGCGAGCGGCAGGGCCTGGGCCCGGTCGGCGTAAAGGTCTTCACCGACACCGCGCCCGTGATGGAGAAGCCGCTTGCTGCCGCTGCCGGGCTGGGGTGGCAGGGCAAGCACACCAATATGGTGAGCCGGGAGCACGGCTCGTGGCTGTTCCTGGGCGAGATCTACACCACGCTGGACCTGCCGCCTTCCACGCCGGGTCGGGACCGTTGCGGCTCGTGCCGCGCCTGCCAGGACGCCTGCCCGACCGACGCCTTCCCTGCGCCTTATCGGCTCGATGCCCGCCGCTGCGTCAGCTACCTGACCATCGAACACAAGGGCCCGGTGCCCGAGGACCTGCGCGAAGGGCTGGGAAACCGCATCTATGGCTGCGACGACTGTCTGGCGGTGTGCCCGTGGAACAAGTTCGCCGCCACGGCGCGCCGGATGAAGGCGTTCCTTCCACGCGCCGAGCTGACCGCACCTGACCTCGCCGATCTCCTGACGCTGGACGACACCGGCTTTCGCGCCTTGTTCTCAGGCAGCCCCATCAAGCGGATCGGGCGCGACAGGTTTGTCAGGAATTGTCTTTACGCCGCCGGCAACAGCGGCCGTTCAGCGCTGCTTGAGCAGGTCGAGGCCCTGCTGGCTGACCCGGATCCGGGGGTTGCCGACGCGGCGCGCTGGGCCTGCGACCGTCTGCGCTCCTCCCCACCGTCAGCGGACGATGGGGAGGCTAGGGTCAGACGAGTTCCTTGAGCGGAGTGGCCGCGTCGGCAAGGCGCTCGAGGTCAGGCCGCGCGCCCGCTTCGACGAGCTTGCGGCCCTGAACGTAATCCTTGACCATGTTCACGCAGTCCAGCGCCAGCACCTTGCCGTCCCTGAGGTAGACCACCGAGAAGCTGCGCGCGCTCACGTCGCCCCGGACGACGGTCTGGTCGAAGCCCATGTTGATGCCGGCGGTCTGCAGGCGCAGGTCATACTGGTTCGACCAGAACCAGGGGAACGCCTTGTACGGCTTCTCGTCGCCGCAGATGCCCTTCGCCACACAGGTCGCCA
>NZ_PPSM01000013.1 GCF_002916655.1 Novosphingobium sp. HII-3 | reverse complement strand
ACACCTGACGGTGCGCGTCGTCGTCCGTGGGCCCCTCCTATCGACTACCGGGATAACCGCCAGACTACCGAAAGGTGGGGTCAATATTGGACGCCGATAGGGGGTCAGTTTTGCGCGCCGGTTGACAGGACGTTCATAAGGAAACCATTGCGGTCGCGGTTGCCGATGGGGAACGCGGAGGCGAGGTGCGTTTCGTCGGCACGGTCGCCAACGAGGACGATGCGATCAGGAAGCTGGTCAAGCGGCTGACTGGACCGGGCGTGACGTTGAACGTCTGCTACGAAGCTGGTCCCTGCGGGTATGGCTTGCATCGGCTGCTGACGAAGCTGGGACAGAATTGCATCGTCATCGCCCCCTCGATGATGCCGCGGCGCCCGGGTGACCATGTAAAGACGGACCGGCGTGACGCGATGACCCTGGCGCGGCTGCTACGCGCTGGCGAACTCACCGCAATCTGGATACCGGACGAAGCGCACGAGGCGGTACGCGATCTCATCCGCGCGCGACGCAGCGCGCAAGATGATGCCATCGGAGCCAAGCAGACAGTGCGCAGCTTCCTGTTGCGTCATGATCGTCGTTTCGGCGGCAAGGCGGCCTGGACGAAAATGTACTGGCGGTGGTTGTCCGAGCAGCGGTTCGATTTTCCCCACCAACAGCTGGCATTCGAGGAAATGCAGAAGCGGGTGCTGGAGGCGCAGGCACGGGTTGGGCGCTTAGAAGCGGCGCTGACTGAAGCGGTGGACGCATGGTGTTTTGCGCCGCTGGTCCGCAATCTACAGGTCCTGCGCGGTATCATGTCACACGAACTGACAAACTGACCCCCTCGGGTTTGACGAGAGGAGGGACAGATGACGACAGGTGTTTCAGAGTTTCCCGCACGATTGAGGTCGATGCAGGGAGAGGAAATGCTTCAGGCAGAGGAGGTGGCCGCAATGATGCGGCTGCATGAACTGGGCTGGGGAGCCAAGCGGCTTTCGAAGGAGTTTGGCTGCGCGCGCAACACCGTCCGCCGCTATCTTCGTGCGGGCGGTGCGGCCCCCTTCAACAGACCGACGCGCAAGACAGCATTCGACGGGCTCGATGACTGGCTGCGCGAACGTTTCTTCCGGCATGGCGGCAATGCCGACGTCGTGCGTCAGGAACTGGCCAGCGAGCACGGGATCGTGATTGGCCTGCGGTCGGTCGAGCTTCGGGTTCAGCGCTGGCGCCGGGAGTTGAAGGCGCAGAAGCGGGCGACGGTACGCTTCGAAACGCCTCCGGGCCATCAACTGCAAATCGATTTTGGCGAGGCCCGGGTCTGGATCGGCGACGAACGGATCCGCGTGCATATCTTTGTTGCGACGCTTTGCTACTCGCGCCGGATGCATATCCGCCCGTCGCTTCGCGAGCGCCAGATTGACTGGTTCGAAGGCATGGAGGGGACTTTCCTGCGCTTCGGAGGCGTACCCACCGAGGTTCTGTTCGATAATGCCAGGGCGCTGGTCGAGCATCATGATGCCGCGACACGCGAGGTTCGCTTCAACGGCCGGCTTCATGCCTTTGCCCGGTATTGGGGGTTCAAGCCTCGAGCATGCGCTCCTTATCGGGCCCGCACCAAAGGCAAGGATGAACGCGGTGTCGGTTACGTGAAGCACAATGCGATCGCCGGGCGCCGCTTCCCGTCCTGGGGCGCCTTTGTTGCTCACCTCGACCAGTGGAACCGGGAGATCGCCGACCAGCGTGTGCATGGCACGACCGGCGAATTACCCATCGTGCGGTTCGCGGATGAGGCCGGGGTGCATCGACCATTGGGCGGCCGTGCTCCCTTTGGCCAGCTGCGCGACCTGATCCGCAAGGTTCGGCCCGATTGCGCGATTGACCTCGATACCAACAGCTACTCGGTCCCCTGGCGCCTGGTTGGTGAGACGGTGCAGGTCGTGGTGCTGGCCGGCCGCGTGATCGTGCGTCATGCCGGCGAAGTTGTCGCCGATCACCCGGTTTGCGAAGGGCGCCGTCAGCAGGTCACCGACAGAGCCCACCTGACGGGGTTGGTCGGCGCCGGTCCGATCCGGGAACTATCGCCGCAGCCCCTGCAGACGCCGGCCTTGCTGCGGCCGCTTGCTGAATATGAAGCCGTTGTTGGGGGAGGCTGGTGATGGCGACCATCGATCATGACGCGCTTATAGCGATGCTCGACCGGCTTAAGCTAACCGCGATCCGCGACCAGCTCGATACGCTACTGGACGAAGCCGCACGCTCGGAAATGACCTTGCGCGAGTCTTTGGCCTTCTTCGTCCAGCGCGAGATTGCCCGGCGTGACGAGCGGCGCATCACCATGGCCAGCAAAATCGCCCAGTTCCCGTTCGTGCGTGAGCTCGACGGCTTCGAGTTTGATGCCCAGCCATCGCTGGATCCAGGGCATATCCGCGAACTCGCGACCTGCCGGTGGATCGCGCATGGCGACACGACGCTGCTTCTGGGCCCGCCGGGAACCGGTAAGACGCACTTGGCCGTCGCCCTTGGCCGAGAAGCCATCCGGCAGAACTACTCGGTTCAGTTCGTGACCGCGGCGACCTTGGTAGCGATGCTGGCCAAGGCCCACGACGACGGCCTGCTCGACAAGCAGTTGACCCAGTTGAGCCGCCCCAAACTCCTGATCATCGACGAATTGGGCTATCTGCCGTTCGAGGCCAACGCCGCCCATCTGTTCTTCCAACTGGTCTCGCGGCGCTACGAAAAGGGCTCGATCCTGGTCACTTCGAACCGTTCAGTGGGCGAATGGGGCGGCGTCTTCGGCGATCCTGTCGTTGCCACGGCGATCCTCGACAGGCTGCTGCACCATTCCACAGTCATTACCATCCGCGGAGACAGCTATCGGCTTCGCGAAAAGCGTAGGTCCGGCCTTCTGCAGAAGGCCGGACCTACGCTTGAAACCAGCAACGCAACCGCTTCATGAAAGGGGGCAGTTCTTCACTTCGCCCAAGGGGTCAAATCCTCAGTTCGTTTGACAATCAGGCTGGTCAGCGCTGCGACGCTGGTCGCTGAAGTAGGCGATCTCACCCGCTTCGACAATCCCAAGCAACTGATGGCGTATGTCGGCTTGGTGCCGTCCGAGCACTCCAGCGGCGCTCGGACCAAACGGGGCCGGATCACCCGCGCGGGCAACGCGCAGGCACGAACCATGCTGATTGAGGCGGGCTGGTCGTATCGACTGCCCGCTCGCGAGGAACGACGCTACCGTGAGCGGGTCATCGACTTGTCCGAGGACATCCAGGCGATCGGGTGGAAAGCGCAGGTTCGCCTGTGCCAGCGCTACCGTCGCCTGGCGGCCACGGGCAAGCCTCAGCCCAAGGTGACCACCGCGATCGCGCGTGAACTGGCCGGCTATGCCTGGGACATCGCCCGTCGGGTGTCGCCGGCGATAGCCGGCTGATCCACCCACGACATTAACGAGAGGAGGCGCCAGCGCACCAACTGCATAGCCTTGGCCGGCGTGCCGCGGGCACCCGACTGTGATGGGCAATCCACGGTGTACGGTGGGGCAGGTTCGTCCGACGCCCGAACTTAGACGGAGGATAGGCCCAGCGACGGATACGGGTAGTGCGGTAATCAACCCGCGGATGAGAGCATGATCAATCGTCGTCGATCAGGCGCCCGCGGCACACCCGCCAAGGTCAATGCGACCGCTGGTCTCGAGGCCAGCGAAGGAGTAAACTCGGCCAGCGTCTCGGATGGCAGTCATGAGAGCGTATATCTGTGCCCGTTTTATGTGACGCCCCCGTGTTGCGCAAACTGGTCAAGGCTTCGGCCTTGCGTTGAAGCTCTTCAGCCCGAGCCAATGCGAGGGTCTTCACCTCCGAACTTGCCCGTCCAATATCTGCCCAAAGGCCCAACAGCGTGCGGATCTCCTCGATCGGGAAACCGAGATCGCGGGCATTTGCGATGAACCGCAGGCGATGGAGATCGCGCGCGCCATAGTCGCGATAGCCCGCACCCCGGCGTGGCGGCGCCGGGATGAGGCCGATCTTCTCATAATGGCGGATCATCCGCTCCGAGACCCCGCTTTGCTTCGACGCCTCCCCGATGTTCACAGCGCTTTCCGGTTGAGGCGCAGCGCGTTGGTGACCACGCTGACCGAGGAGAGCGCCATGGCGGCGGCCGCGATGATCGGCGAGAGCAGGATGCCGAACAGCGGATAGAGCGCGCCCGCCGCCACCGGCACCCCGGCGACATTGTAGATGAAGGCGAAGACCAGGTTCTGGCGGATGTTGGACATGGTCGCCTGGCTCAGCCGCCGTGCCCGCACAATGCCCATGAGATCGCCCTTGAGCAGCGTCACGCCCGCGCTCTCGATCGCGACGTCGGTGCCCGATCCCATTGCGATGCCGACATCGGCGGCAGCCAGTGCGGGGGCGTCGTTGACCCCGTCGCCGGCCATCGCCACCACGCGCCCCTCGCTCTTCAACCGCGCGACGACGGCACTCTTCTGGTCGGGCAGTACCTCGGCTTCGACATCGTCAATGCCGAGCCGCCTTGCCACCGCCTCTGCTGTGGTGCGGTTGTCGCCGGTCAACATCACCACGCGAATGCCTTCGGCCTTGAGTGCGGCCAGGGCCTCCGGCGTCGTCTGCTTCACGGGATCGGCGATTGCAAAGGCGCCGCCGACGGTGCCGTCGACGCCGATGAAGATCGCGGTGGCGCCATCCCGGCGCAGGGCGTCGGCCTGCTCCGCCAGCGCGTCGGTTGCTATGCCCTCTTCCGAGAGGAACCGCGCATTACCGAGCACGATCCGGCGGCCGTCGACGGTGCCGAGCGCGCCGCGTCCGGTGGGGGAATCGAAGTCGGTGACGTCGCTCGTGGGGATGCCGCGATCCTTGGCGGCCTCGACGATCGCCAGCGCGAGCGGATGCTCGGAGGCCCGCTCGACCGAGGCGGCAAGCCGCAGCAGTTCGGCTTCGTCGAAGCCGGGCGCCGGCACGATCTGGGTGACGGCAGGCCGGCCTTCGGTCAGCGTGCCGGTCTTGTCGACGACGAGCGTGTCGACTTTTTCCATATGCTCGAGCGCTTCGGCATTCTTGATGAGGACGCCGAGCCCGGCGCCGCGGCCAACCCCGACCATGATCGACATCGGCGTGGCGAGACCCAGTGCGCAGGGACAGGCGATGATCAGCACGGCGACCGCCGCAACCAGCCCGTAGGCGAAGCGCGGCTCGGGGCCCCAGATGCCCCAGGCGATGAACGCGACCACCGCGACCGCGATGACCACGGGCACGAACCAGCCCGACACCTGATCGGCCATGCGCTGGATCGGCGCGCGCGAGCGCTGCGCCTCGGCGACCATCTGGACGATGCGCGCCAGCATGGTGTCCCGGCCAACCTTGTCGGCGACGATAACGAGCGCGCCGGTCTGGTTGAGCGTGCCGCCGATCACCGTGTCGGCCTTGGCCTTGGTGACGGGCATGGACTCACCGGTGACCATCGACTCGTCGAGCGAGGAACGGCCGTCCTCGACCACGCCATCGACCGGCACCTTCTCGCCGGGACGCACACGCAGGCGGTCGCCGACCGCAACGAGATCGAGGCTGATTTCCTCTTCACTGCCATCGGAACCGATCCGGCGCGCGGTCTTTGGAGCAAGGTTAAGCAGCGCCTTGATCGCGCCCGAGGTCCGCTCGCGCGCGCGCAGTTCGAGCATCTGGCCGAGCAGCACGAGGACAGTGATCACCGCGGCCGCCTCGAAATAGACGGCAACCATGCCGTCCTCTCCGCGGAAGGCGGGCGGGAACAGCTGGGGCGCGAGCGTCGCGACGACGCTGTAGATCCAGGCGACCCCGGTCCCCATCGCGATCAGGGTGAACATGTTGAGGTTGCGGGTCTTGAGCGAGGCCCAGCCACGCTCGAAGAAGGGCCAGCCCGCCCAGAGCACGACGGGTGTCGCCAGCACGAACTGGATCCATACCGAGATCGACATCGGCACGAGGCGATGGATCGCGGGAAAGAGATGCGCGCCCATCTCGAGGATCAGCACCGGGAGGGCCAGCATCAGGCCGACCCGGAAGCGCCGTGTGAAATCGACCAGCTCATGGCTGGGGCCGCTGTCGGCAGTCACGGTCGCGGGCTCGAGCGCCATGCCGCAGATCGGACAGGATCCGGGATGGTCCTGCCGGATCTCTGGATGCATCGGGCAGGTCCAGATCGTGCCTTCGGGCGCCGCGACCGGCGGCGCTGGCGGGCCGAGATAGCGCTCGGGATCGGCGATGAATTTGGTCCGGCAGCCCGCGCTACAGAAATGATAGCGTTCACCGCCATGCTCGGCGTGATGCGCCGTGGTCGCCGGGTCGACGGTCATGCCGCAGACCGGGTCCTTGACGCCGGTCGCCGCTTTCGCGGCGCTGTGGCCGCCGCAGCAACCGCCGCCATGCGCCGCTCCATGTGTCTCGTTCATCGCCTTGCTCCTTTCGACGCATGACGATCTAGGGTCTGACACCGTGTCAGGGTCAATACGTAATCGCCTAAGCGGACAAATCGGCGGGCCCGTTCGCCTGGCCGCCATCAGCCAAGGTCATTGGCAACCGTAAGGCCGTGGTCCTGCGCCGGTCGATGCGCCGTAAACAGGTCGATCGCGCCGGTGATGGTCAAAAGCCGAAACGTCTCGGCCACATGCCTGAAGCCGGCCGCCGCGATCAGGCCGGGGAGCACGCCGTCGGCATTGGGCCGGGTATCATCGATGCCATCGAGCCCCTGCACGGTCAGGCGGAAGGCGAGCCGCATGAGACCGTGCTGGCGGCCATAATCGGCGATCACCAGGCGGCCACCCGGGCGCAGCATGGCGAACATGGCGCGCAGGGTTGCCGCCTTCTCCCTGACCGGCATCTGATGCAGCACGAGACTCGACACGACAGCGTCGGCGGTGCCTGGGGCCACGTCCCTGGCAAATCCCTGACGCCAGTCGATATCGGCCTGCCGCGCAGCGGCCTTGTGCCGCGCGATGTCGAGCGCCTCGGCATCGGGATCGAGACCGATCACCTGCGTCCTGGGCTCGGCTTGCTTGAGCATCAGCGCGAAGCTGCCGGTGCCACAGCCGACGTAGACGACCGTCTCACCGGCTTTGGGCGCCAGGGCGGCGAGCATGGCGGCACGCCACCGCTTCTCCCGCGTCCACAGGCGGATCGCGCGATCATAGTCTTTCGTCGATCCGGTCCCGAGCGGCGGGGTGTAGGATTGCATTGGCTTCTCCCAACGCGAGGCGTCCGAAACGATAAGCTACATCGACATGGGCGGCGATAGTGTCCCCAGCCAGGCGACGAGCCCGAGAATGACGATCGCAAGACCGCCTTCGACGACGAGGCTCGCGCGCAGCAGCGCCTGCGCCCGTGGCGCGTCCTCTTCCTCGATCGCCTGCGCCAGTGCCGGGGTCAGGCGATAACGGTTGAGCGCGGCCAGGCCCAGCATGCCGGCGAACAGCAGCAGCTTGGCGATGAGCAGCAGGCCGTAGGTCGACTGCCCGAGCGAGGCGACGTTGCCCGGACCGACCAGGAACCAGCCGTTCACCGTCCCGGTCAGGATCAGCAGGGCGACGATGATCGTGCCGACGAGGGAGAAGCCCCGCAGGGCTTCCTCGGCGAGCGTGATCCGGTCCATGTCTTGAGCGGCGAGATCATCGGTTGCGAGCCTGGGAAGTACCAGCGCGAGGAAGGCGGCAAGCGCGCCGACCCAGGCGCCGGCGGCGAGCAGATGGATGAGATCGGCCAGCAGTTGCAGCCAGCCCGCCTCGCCTTCGCCGGCCGCGCCATGCCCGCTCCAGGCGAGGGTCGCGAGCGCGACCGCGCCCGCCAGAGTGGAGGCGATGAAGGCAGGACGGGATTGCCGGCGATACAAGGGGATGCAGAGCAGAAGAACGAGGAGCGCGACGAGGCGCGCCTTCAGCGCCGTTCCCATGGAAGTGCCGTTGAACAGCTCTGCGACCATGGAAAGATCAGGCTGGGCGAGTGGCAGCCCGGTCATCGCCGCAGCCTGCAACGCGAACCCCAGCGCCGACAGCAGGAGGGCGAGACAGGCGAGACCGGCCACCATTGCCGCCATCGGCAGATGCCGCTGCACCATCCGGCCGCCGCCGGGCGCATAGAGCGCGAACAGCGGCAGGCCGAACAGCAGGCCGAGATCGACGTAGAGCGCCCAGCGGACGGCGACGAGTGCCACGTCGTTCATGGCGTCACTTGACGGTAAAGGCGAGATTGCCCTGGATGCGGTGCGTGTCGGTCGAGACGACGTGCCAGGCGACCTGATAGCTGCCCGCCATGAGCGGCTTGGCGAGCGTCAGCACGAGCGTCTTGTCGCCTTCGACGGACGTCTTGAAGCCGGTTACCGCCATGCGGTGGTTGGGCATGCCGGGCATGCCGGTCATCACGATCTCGGCGCCCGACAGCTTCGGCATCAGACCTTCACTGAAGGTGAGCGTGATACGCGACGGCGCCGGGACGCTGGCGTTGGCGGCGGGCGTCGAGGACACGAGCTTGGGATGGGCGTAGGCCGGAGCAGAAACACTCAGGCCGACGGCGGCGATGGCTGCGAGCGGCGAAAAGAAGCGCATTTGGACATTCTCCTGTCAGTGACATGAGAGAATACGCAGCCGCGACCTGCACCCCTCGCAATTTTCTTTTTGTTCCCGGACAAGGGTTAGAAGACCACCCTGCGTATTGAGAAGAGAAGACGGAGAAACATCATGGACCACCTCGACGACATGCTCAGCCGGTTGCGGGAAGCCCCCCTCGATCCCCGGCTTGCCGGGCTGGACAGCCGCGTCATGGCCGAGATCGCCCGGCTCCAGGCCATGCCGCGCCTGAGCGCCACGACCTTCGGTGTCGCAGCCGCGGTCGCGCTCTTCATCGGCATCGCCGGTTCCGCGGTGCCAGTGCGTTCGGCAGATGCTGCGGCATCGCCCTTCGACGCGCGGCTCGCGCTCGCTCCTTCGACGCTGCTGAGCGCGCAATGATGCGCGATCGCCGCGGCCTTCTCCTTCTCGTGCTGCTGACGTTTGTTGCGGCAGTAGCGGGGGTCGTGATCGGCCGGCTCTATGTCGTGCCGGCGCCCCCTGTCGAGAATGAGCTGCACGACCTGCTCCATCGCGATCTCAAGCTGGATAGCGCGCAACATGCACGGCTCGAGGCTATCGAAGCCCGCTACGCCATCCGCCGACAGGCCCTGGAAGCGGAACTGCGCGCCGACAATGCATGGCTCGCGCAGGCCATCAGGTCGGAACATGGCTATGGGCCTCAGGTCTCCGCCGCCGTCGACCGGTCACACCAGGCGATGGGCGCGCTGCAGAAGGAAACGCTCGAGCATATCTTCGCGATGCGTGCGGTGCTCCGCCCCGACCAGACGGTGAAGTTCGACGACGCCGTCGTGAAAGCGCTGACGGCCGAGAAAAAATGACGCTCCACCTCCCCGACTGCTCGGACGGGGAGCTTGCGGCTCTGGCGCTGGGGGGCCGGCAAGCGGCCTATGGCGAGCTGGTCCGCCGGCATCAGGGCTGGGTACACCGTCTCGTGCGCAGCCATGTCGGTAGCCCCGACGAGGCGCTCGACGTCACTCAGGCGAGCTTCGTGGCCGCCTTTTCCGCGCTCAGCCGCTATGATGGGACGCGGCCCTTCCCGGTCTGGATGTCGCGGATCGTCATCAACAAATGCCACGACTGGCGCCGTCGCCGTGCGGTCCGCAATTTCTTTTCCTTCGCCCTTCCTCTGGGCGAAGCCGAACATATCGTCGACGACGCCCCCTCGGCCGACCGCGCCCTGGATGCCGAACAGCAACTCGCCGAGGCGATGACGGCGATCGCCGCCCTGCCCGCCTCGCTCAAGGACACGCTCATCCTGCGGACGATCGACGAGAAATCGGAAGCCGAAACCGCCGAGATCCTCGGCATCTCCCAGAAGGCCGTCGAGACCCGCCTCTACCGCGCCCGGGCGCGCCTCGCGGAAAGTTTGAAGAAAGTTTGAGGGGCAGGCGGGTGGGCTGCGTATTTCCAATAGGTCCGCCCTCTTTCTGCAAGCTGAGACAAACCGAATGATTTCTGCCCTCGACCGCCGCCAGTTCCTTCGCGGCGCGGCCCTCGCCGGTGGTGGCGCCGCATTATCAGCCTGGCTGCCTGCCTGGGCGCAGACCATCTCGCCGGGGATGCGACCGACGCTGCCGACCGTGTCGGGCGAAGACATCACGCTGACCATCGCCCGGCAGTCGATGAGCATCGACGGGCGCCAGTTCCGCGCAATCGGTCTCAACGGCACGGTCCCCGCCCCGCTGATCCGGCTGCGCGAAGGCCAGCGCGTGCGGCTCAACGTCGTCAATCAACTCGAGGAGGACAGCTCGATCCACTGGCACGGGCTGATCCTGCCGGCCAATATGGACGGCGTGCCGGGCGTGTCTTTTCCGGGCATCAAGCCGGGATCGAACTACCTCTACCAGTTCCCCGTCGTGCAAAGCGGCACCTACTGGTATCACAGCCATTCAGGCCTGCAGGAACAGGAAGGCCATTACGGCCCGATCATCATCGATCCCGCCGGTGCCGATCCGGTCGCCTATGACCGCGAGCATGTCATCGTGCTCGCCGATCACAGCGCGCTCTCGCCGCAGGCGATCTTCCGGCGCCTCAAGGTCAACCCCGGCCATTTCAATTTCCAGCGCCAGACCCTGGCCGGGCTCCTGTCGGGCAAGGATCAGCCGCTCAAGGACCGGCTCGACTGGGGCCAGATGCGGATGGACCCGGCCGACATCTCCGATGTGACCGGATCCACCTACACCTATCTCGTCAACGGCCATGGTCCGATGGACAACTGGACCGCGCTCTTCACCCCGGGCGAACGGGTGCGGCTGCGGGTCATCAATGCGTCGGCGATGACCACCTTCAACGTCCGCATCCCCGGCCTGCCGCTGACCATCGTCCAGGCCGACGGGCAGAATGTGGTGCCGGTCACCGTCGACGAGTTCCAGATTGGTGTTGCCGAGACCTACGACGTCGTTGTCAGCCCAGGCGATGACAAGGCCTACACCCTTGTCGGCGAGGCGATCGACCGCTCGGGCATGGCGCGTGCCACGCTCGCGCCGCGCGCCGGCATGGCCGGCGAGGTTCCCCCCTTACGCAAACGGCCGCTCGCCGACATGAAGGACATGGGCATGGACATGTCCTCGATGCCGGGCATGGAAGGCATGGACATGTCGGGCGGCGCTATGCGGGGCGTCGATCCGACGGCCGAGAAGAACGCGTCCGCGCGCCTCGCGACCGGCGCGGCGGCAGCGATGGCGACCATGGACAATAGCGCCATGGCAGGCATGGATCATTCGGGGATGGATCATGGATCGATGGCCGGCATGGACCACGGCGCGATGGGCGCCGATGGCCAGATGGCGGGCATGGATCATGGCGGGCACGCGATGGGCTCGATGAAGATGCGCGACTTCTCGAACGCGCCGCAGGTGAAGCGCGACCCGAGCGTCCAGACCATCTCGCCGATGCCCGTAGACCGCACCGGCGAGCCCGGCCAGGGCCTCGCCGACGTCGGCCACAAGGTGCTTGTCTACAGGGACCTGATGGCGCTCGATCGCAATCCGGACGTGCGCGCGCCGAGCCGCAGCATCGACATTCACCTCACCGGCAACATGGAGCGGTTCATGTGGTCGTTCGACGGCGAAAAAATGTCGGACCATCACGAGCCGATCCCCTTCATCGAAGGCGAGCGGGTGCGCGTCAATCTCATCAACGACACGATGATGGGGCATCCGATCCATATTCACGGGCATTTTTTCGAGCTGGTGACGGGGCATGGCGATCATGCGCCGCGCAAGCATACGGTGATCGTCCAGCCCGGCGGCAAGGTGACCTGGGACTTCACCGCCGACGCGGTCGGCGACTGGGCCTTCCACTGTCATCTCCTCTACCACATGCATGCAGGGATGATGCGGGTCGTGAGCGTCCGTCCGAAGGGAGACGCGTAATGACCCGCATCCTCACGCCGCTGGTGAGCGCGATCGCCCTTTTCGCTGCCGCGCCCGCCTTTGCCCAGGATCATTCGATGCACGGCATGCCCGGCATGGCGCCGCCGGGCGAAGTGGCGCCGGCGCAGGAGAAGAAGAAGGACAAGGCCGCCGCCAGGCCGCGCGCTCAGACACCAGCGCCAGACGCCACCTCGGCGATGGACCATTCGCAGCACCAGGCCAGTCCTGCGCCGCAGGGAGATGCGGCCGGTCAGCCGCAACCCGCGTCTCCCGCGATGCCGGACATGCCGGGCATGGACCACTCCCAGCATCAGGACGGCGCGATGCCGGACATGCCCGGGATGGACCATTCGCAGCATGGCCAGACCGCCATGCCCGGCATGCAAATGACCGGCACGGCGCTTCCGGCCGGCAATGCGCCCCCGCCGCCTCCCCCCAGCGACCACTTCGCCGATCGTGATTTTCCCGGCGCCGAGATGGCGCGCTCACGCGACATCATGATGAAGGACAGCGGCGGCAGCAATTTCGGGCAGGTGCTGCTCAACCTGTTCGAGTATCAAGCGCATAGCGGTCGCGATGGCTATCGCTGGGATGGCGAAGGCTTTTACGGCGGCGATATCAACCGGCTCTGGCTCAAGAGCGAGGGCGAAGGCGAGTTCGGCCGCGGCATCGACAGCGCGGAGGTGCAGGTGCTCTATAGCCGGGCCATCGACCCCTATTTCAATCTTCAGGGCGGTATCCGCCAGGACTTCGGCCGCGGGCCCGACCGCACTTACGCGACGGTCGGCGTCGAGGGCCTGGCTCCCGGCATGTTCGAAGTCGAAGGCGCGCTGTTCCTCTCGACCAAGGGCGATGTTCTGGGCCGGGTCGAGGGCTATTACGACCAGCGCATTACCCAGCGCCTGATCTTGCAGCCGCGCGCCGAGGTCAATTTCGCCGCGCAGGATATTCCGGAGAACGACATCGGTTCGGGGCTGGTCAACATAGAGCTCGGCGCGCGCCTGCGCTATGAGTTTAGCCGCCAGTTCGCACCCTATATCGGCGTCTCTTATCTGCGCAAAGCCGGCGACACGGCGCGGCTGTCGAGGCTTGCCGGCGAGGACGTCCATGCGACCAGCTTCGTCGCCGGCGTTCGCTTCTGGTTTTAGCATCAGGACGGCTGATGGCGGGGGCGAACAGGAGAGCGGGGCGTTACACTCATACCAAGGTCGGCCGGCGCCGAGCGAAGGAGATACGTCATGGACCATTCGTCCCACATGAACACCCGGAAGATGGGCGCCTATTGGAGCCTTGCCGTTCAGACCGTCATCAGCGGCGTCATCATGTATCTGGTGATGTTCGTCATGATCGACGGGCTCGACAGCTTCTACAACAACCTCAACATGCTCTACATGACGCTGATGATGGTCGCGCCGATGGTGGTGCTGATGATCCTCGCCATGGGGCACAT
Organism: Novosphingobium sp. HII-3; assembly: GCF_002916655.1. Lineage (GTDB taxonomy): Bacteria > Pseudomonadota > Alphaproteobacteria > Sphingomonadales > Sphingomonadaceae > Novosphingobium > Novosphingobium panipatense. Next base: position 43,055 of record NZ_PPSM01000013.1, on the reverse strand, counting down.
GTTCGCGTCGAAAGCCGCCAACATCGCGCTGATCGCCGCGTCGCTGGTCGCCTTCTTCGGCAGCTTTGCGCTCATCCGCACCCAGACCACGATCGGCGACACGGCCTTTCTGCGCTCGATGATCCCGCATCATTCCGGGGCGATCCTGATGTGCCAGGAAGCAAAGCTCAGCGATCCGGAAGTCATCCGGCTTTGCGAAGCGATCAAGCGCTCGCAGCGGCAGGAAATCGACGAGATGAAGGCCATACTCGCGCGGCGCTGAGTGGCACGGTCGGGCTACGCCCGGATCCGTGCGCCCGGCCAGGCATGTGAGCCGGGACGATGGTCGACACGAGGCGCGGGCCGGACGAGATTGCCAGCGACGTAGCGCGGCTTGCGCCGCTGTTCCTGCGACAGGCTGGCGGCCATGTCCTGACGCTGCTCGATCCTGCCGGGATCGTGCTGAGCTATAATGAAGAAGGCGAGCGTGCCGAATGCTGGCCCCTCGATCGCGTCCTGGGACAGCCCCATGACCTGTTCTACCCGCCCGACGAGATTGCGGCGGGTCGTCCACGCGCAGACCTGGCGGCCGCCCTTCACGAGGGCACGCTGGAGCGCGAAGCGTGGCGGGTCTGCGAGAACGGCGCGGAATATCTCGCGCGCCTGACGATCAGCGCCCTGTTCGAAGGCGACACACATCGAGGCTTTGCCTGCATCAGTCGCGATGTCACCGACGAGGCGGCGGTCCGGGCGTCAATCGAGACCCGCGAGCAGCATCTCCAGTCGATCCTGGCGACCGTCCCCGATGCGATGATCATCATCGACGAGACCGGCGCCATCACGTCGTTCAGCGCGGCCGCCCAACGCCTGTTCGGCTATTCGGAAACCGAGCTCGTCGGCCGCAACGTCTCCTGCCTGATGCCCCAGCCCGATCGCGACCGGCACGACGAATATATCGCGCATTATCTCCAGACCGGCGAGCGCCGGATCATCGGCCTCGGCCGCGTCGTGGTCGGCCAGCGCCGCGACGGCTCGACCTTCCCGATGCAGCTGTCGGTTGGCGAGGCCGGTGAAGACGGGCAGCGGTTGTTCACCGGCTTCATCCGGGATCTCACCGCCAAGGAGCAGGATGAGCTCAGGCTCAAGGAACTGCAGGCAGAGCTGGTCCATGTCTCCCGGCTGAGCGCGATGGGCACGATGGCCTCGACCCTCGCGCATGAGCTCAACCAGCCGCTTGCCGCGGTCGCGCTCTATCTCGAGACGATCCGCGACATGCTCGACGAGCGGGACGACGAACCCTTCGTGTCGCTACGGTCGGTGATGGATGATGCGGCACAGGAAACGCTGCGGGCCGGCCATATCGTCCGGCGCCTGCGCGATTTCGTCGCCCGCGGCGAGGTCGACAAGAGCCTCCACGAGCTGCCGCGGGTCATCGCCGAGGCGAGCCAGCTCGCGCTGGTCGACGCCCGCGAGCGCGGCATCCGCAGCTTCTTTGCAGTCGATCCCGCCGCGACGCCGGTCCTCGTCGACAGGGTGCAGATCCAGCAGGTGCTGGTCAACCTGATGCGCAATGCCATCGAGGCGATGGCGGAGTGTCCGGTTCGCGACCTCAAGGTGGCGACCAGGTTGCGCCCTGACGGGCTGATCGAGGTGACCGTGGCGGATACCGGCCCCGGCATCGCCGACGAGGTCCGGGAGCAGCTCTTCACGGCGTTCAAGTCGACAAAGGCCGACGGCATGGGCCTCGGCCTTTCGATCTGCCGGACCATCATCGAAGCGCATGGGGGCCGTATCTGGATGGAGCGCCCCGACCGCGGCGGCGCGCGCTTTCACTTCACGCTGATCCACGCGCGGGCGAAGGAGGAACATGGGGGATAGACGCATCATTCATCTGGTCGACGACGAGGAGAGCATCCGCAAGGCGGCAAGCTTCGCGCTCAAAACCGCGGGCTATGATGTCATCGCCTACACCTCCGGAGTGGAATTTCTCAGGACAGCGAAGTCCGCTGAAGTAGGCTGCGTTATCTTGGATGTGCGGATGCCTGAAATGGACGGTCTCCAAGTCCAGACCACTATGGCTGCGCGTGGGATCAACATGCCGGTCATCGTCCTGACCGGCCACGGCGATGTGTCGGTAGCTGTGCAGGCTATGAAAGGCGGCGCGATTGACTTTCTCGAAAAGCCCTTCGAGAAGGCTGCCCTGCTCGAGGCCGTGAGGCGCGCTTTCGCTCGTCTCGACGATGTCGACCTTCGCGCGCTGGAATCGTCGGAAGCCGAGGTGCGGGTTGCTGCCTTGACCCCCCGCGAGCAGGAAGTGCTGGAAGGATTGGCGAACGGCTTGCCCAACAAGACGATCGCCTATGATCTGGGTTGCTCATCCCGGACGGTCGAGGTTCACCGCGCCAGCCTCATGGCCAAGCTCGAGGTCCGCAATCTCTCTGAGGCGTTGAGGATCGCCTTTGCTGCCGGGTTCGGTCGCAAGACGTGATAACTGCGCCCTCTACGTAGCGACGAGGATGCCGCATCGTGCGAGCCATTGCCGTGATGCAACAGGTCCTCATGTCGCGCGAGATGTCTTCGTTTTCTGACACACAAGGTGATGGGCGCTACACCATCCTCGTCTCCGACGACGACCCGGGTGTTCGGCGTGCCCTTCAGCTTCTCCTTAGATCCCGTGGCTACTGCGTCTGTAGCTATACAAGTGGTAGCGCGCTTTTGGCCGATCCGCATTCCAAGCGAGCCAATTGCCTGATTGTTGATTATCGCATGCCGGACATTGATGGCTTTTCGATCCTGCGCCAACTCCGATCGCTGGGCTGGTCCGGATGCTCCATCATGATTTCGGGCTTCCATGACGAGGTTCTCGCCCGCCGCGCTGCCGACGCGGGCTTTGATCACATGATCACTAAACCACTAAGGAGCCGTCTACTCCTCGAGGCAATCGGCCGTCACAGACGCCTCTCGTCGAATGAGTAAATGGACCGCGTCCGACCGCCAACGCTAAAGAGGCCAGGTGGGGACACGAGCACGTCGTTTTTCCAGAGGAAACCAACCCAGCTGCGCCCAAGGGCCTTGCCCGCGGCTGGGCTCATTTGTCACAGCAACACATCTTGGATAGTGGTGGACGGTACGATTCATATCGATTTACGCGCTCCCCTTATCCGCCTGACGAATTAGCACCTGAAGAGGGCCGTTTCCAAGCTAGTGGCAGGACCACAAGCAGCAGGAGCGACAGGCCGGCAATGCTCCAGAGGACGAGAGGCTGAGCGCCGGGTGCGGCGAAAGCGAGCGCCACGGGCGCCAGTGCCTGCCCGATGCTGGCAGCCGAATGCTGGAGGCCAAGCCTCACCCCTGAGGCCGCCGCAGAACCGCTGATCCAGAAGCTTGTGACCAATCGCAGGCTCGCCGAGCTCCAACCGGCGACCAGGATGAACACGCTCATATCGGCTATGCTTGATGCGAGTGGAAAGGCAACGAGCGCCGCTGCCAGCAAACCGAGCGTCAATCCGGCAAGACGCCCGGGAACCTTCACTAACCAATCGAGCCTTGCATGAAAGATCTGCGCCGCCAGCATGCCGAATCCGCAAAGACTGAGCATCCAGGCGATCTGCTCGCGGCTCAGCGAGACCGCACTGCGCGTCATCAGGAGATTGACGTGCATAGCGGCAAGCCCGGCCCCCGCAGCGATCGTGATGAGTAATAGGACTCCCGTGGCGCAGACTGTCGGCGGCGGCGGATCTCCTGAGTCGAGGCAGTGCGCACAGCGGCCTGGCAGGCTTACAAGGCAAAGCGACCCCGCGACGGTGCCGATGCTGGCAGCAACGATCATGAGCGGCGCGCCGGGCATGATCGCAACGGAGGCTTCCGCCAAAAGCGGTCCGCCGAGGTCTCCCAAAAATACAGACCCCGTCAACCAGGTGAAACGCCGCGCCTGCTCCCCACGGCTGACCGCGGCGAAACTCGCACTGAGCAGCGCAAGCGGTATGATGGCGGCGGCCGCCATCCCCGCGACCGTGCGCAAAACGTAGAGAGTCGGCAGAGCTACGAGGCCAACTGGTGCAGTCACCATCGCGAGGATAATGAGCGCTGTGCGCAACATGACGCGGTAGTCGACCCGGTCGGCAATCCAGCCCCAAAGCGGTGCCGCCACCAGTGCTGCCAGCGGGTGGACGGCGGTCAAGCTCGCGACATGAAAATCATGCGCTGAGGAAAGCCCGCCGGGATTTGGGTCGACCAGGGTCGGAAGGAAAGCGAGAATGGCCGTCTGCCCTGCCGAGGCCGACACCGCCGCGAGCAGCAACACAATGAAGGAGGATTGACCACGCTTGCCATCGTGTGATTCGCCTTGGGGAACAAGCGGGTCAGCGGTTCGTCGGAGAGCCGGTATCACCACCAAGCGCGCAAGCCGATCACCAGCCGGTGTTCGGATGACCCCTCGCCCCGCAGGCGTCGGAAGCCCGCCGTGCCATCGAACGCACGCTCCCAGACGAAGCCGATATAGGGCGCGAACTTGCGCGACACCTCGTAGCGCAACCGTCCGCTCAGCTCGACATTGCTGAAGCCGCTGCCAAGCTGCCGATCTCTCGACCGCTTCGAATAGATATTGGTCTCTACCTGCGGTGTGAGGATCAACCGATTGGTGAACAGGACCTCATAGGAGGCCTTGGCGCGCGCCGCGAGACGCCCATCGGTTCCTACATAGCCGGTGAGCTGGACGTCGAACCAATAAGGCGCCAGTCCCTCGACGCCGGCGGCCAGCCATGTCGTCGCGCCCTTGCCGAGATCCTGCCTGACCCCGAGCAGCGTGCCCCAGAACGGGTTCTTGCTGTGCCACCACAGCGCCTCGACGCTGCTCTCCGGATCGAGACGTTGGTCGCGGGAGTTCTTGAGGCCCTGGCTGCGCAGCCAGAGCTTGTCATTGTCCTGACCCTTGGTGACGAGCACGGTCCAACCCACGCCCTGACCCTCGTTGCCGCTGGCGAATTCGAGCTCATCGACAAGTATCTTGGGGATCGAGAGCTTGTCGGCCATCTCATAGCCCGGCAGCGTCGAGTTGCGATAGCCGTCGGCATAATCGTCCGAGTTGCGCGCGTCCGGCGGGGCCTTGCCACCCTGCATCGAGCCCATGTCCATCGTGGCGCCGTTACCGGACGCCTTCGTGTCGGTCATATCCATGCCCGGCATGTCCATGCCCGCATGGTCCTGAGAGCCTTGCGCGGAAGGGGTGTGCTGAGCGGGAGTGGCCGTTTGGGCAGGGGTGGCGGCGGGCGACGGGGGCGAGGCATCCTGCGCGAGGGCGGGAGCCGTGATCGCCGGCGCCAGGAAGAGGGCAGCGCCAAGAGCGATGCCGCGCGAGGGGAAAATCCGGATCATGCGACCACCACCTCCCGGAACATGCCGGCCGCCATGTGATAGAGCAGATGGCAGTGGAAGGCCCATCGGCCCATGGCGTCGGCGGTGACGCGGAAGCTCACCCGCTGGGCGGGCTGGACCACGACCGTATGCTTGCGGACCTGGAAGGCGCCGTCCGGGCCTTCGACATCGCTCCACATGCCGTGCAGATGCATCGGATGCGCCATCATCGTGTCGTTGACGAAGGTGACGCGCAGCCGCTCGTTTGGCTTGAAATGAAGCGGCCTGGAATCGTTGAGCTTGATGCCGTCGAGCGACCAGATGAACCGTTCCATATTGCCCGTCAGATGCAGCTCGATGTCGCGCTCGGGCTCGCGCGGGTCGGGATCGCCGCCCGGCGTGCGCAGATCGGCCAGCGTCAGCACGCGCCAGCCGCGCCCGCGCAGCCCGGCGCCGGGATCGTCGAGATTGGTGCGCGGATAGTCGACGCGCATGTCGGTATTGGCGCCATATTCGGTGCGGGCGTGCCGTGCCCTGGCCGGCATCTCGGTCATGCCGTGCCCGGCATGCGCGTCGCCTCCCATTGCGCCCATCGTCGCCATCGCGCCCATCATGTCGACCGGCTCGAGCCAGGTCCGGGCATCGAGCGGCGGCACGGCTGCCGCCATGCCCGGGGCCGGTGCGATCGTGCCACGCGCATAGCCGCTCCGATCGATCGCCTGCGCGAAGATGGTGCGGGCGCCGCCCTCGGGCATGGTGAACTCGACGTCGTAGGTCTCGCCCGGGCCGATCCGGAATTCCTCGACCGTGACCGGCTCGACCGGCTGCCCGTCGGTCGATACGACCGTCAGCTCGACCCCGGGGATCCGCACGTCGAAGAACGTCGCCGTCCCCGCGCCGACGAAGCGCAGGCGCACGCGCTCGCCGGGCGCGGCGATACCGGTCCAGTTGCCGGCGGGCGGCGCGCCGTTCATCAGATAGGTGTAGGTCGCGGCAGAGACATCGCTGTAGTCGGTCGGGTTCATCCGCGAGCTGTTCCACATCCGCCGCCGCTCGAGCGCCTTGCCCAAGCCCATGGTGCCGACATCCTTGAGGAAATCGCCGGCGGTCGGCTGCGCAAAATTATAGTAGCTGCTCTGCTTCTTGAGATTGAGGAAGATCTGCAACGGCGGCTCGTCCGACCAGTCGCTGAGCACGATGCAATAGTCGCGATCGGGCGCCCGCGCCGTCGGCACCTGTTTTGGCTCCACGATGATCGCTCCATAGAGTCCCGTCTGCTCGGCGAGCGTGTGAGCGTGATACCAGTAGGTTCCGCTCTGGCGGACCTCGAAGCGATAGGTGAAGGTCTCGCCCGGCGCGATGCCGGCAAAGCTGATGCCGGGCACGCCGTCCATCTCCGCCGGCACGATGATGCCGTGCCAATGGATGCTCGACATCTCCTTGAGGCCGTTGCGTACGCGCAGCGTGACCGTGTCGCCTTCGCGCAGGCGCAGGACCGGCGCGGGCACGCTGCCGTTCACGGCGGTCGCGATACGGCGTTTGCCGGTGAAGTTGACCGGCAGCTCGGCGATCTCGAGGTCGAACTCGGTCCCGCTCAGCTCAGCGGGCAAGGTTGGTGCGGATCGCGCGAGAAGCGCCGGGGCGAAACCGGCGACCGCGCCGCCGATCGCCAGCCCCTGGACGAAACGGCGCCGCGCGATCGGCCGGATATGTAAGGGAGACATGAACTGTACTTTCGCGAAGTCGGCTTCAGGCGAGGTCGAGGACGATCCGGCCCTCGATGTCGCCATGATGCATGCGGGAGAAGACGTCGTTGATGTTCTCGAGCCTGTCCGCATGGACCGTGGCCTTGACCTTGCCCTCGCCGGCGAACGCCAGTGCCTCGAGCAGATCGAGCCGCGTGCCAACGATCGAGCCGCGCACGGTAATGCCGTTCAGCACGGTGTCGAAGATCGACAACGGGAAGTCGCCCGGCGGCAGGCCGTTGAGCGCGACCGTGCCGCCGCGCCGGACCATGCCGAGCGCCTGCTGGAACGCCTTGGGCGAAACGGCGGTCACCAGCGCCCCGTGCGCGCCGCCAATGGCTTTCTTGAGCGCTGCCGAAGGGTCCTCGTTGCGCGCGTTGACCGTCAGTGTGGCGCCAAGGCGTGTAGCGAGGTCGAGCTTGCTATCGTCGATGTCGACCGCGGCCACATTGAGACCCATGGCTCGGGCATATTGCACCGCCATGTGGCCGAGCCCGCCAATGCCGGAGACGACCACCCACTCGCCGGGTCGGGCCTCGGTGGCCTTCAATCCCTTGTAGACGGTGACGCCCGCGCAGAGGATCGGCGCAATGTCGAGGAAGTCGACATTGTCGGGAAGGTGACCAACATAGTTGGGATCGGCGAGGACATATTCGGCAAAGCTGCCATTGACCGAATAGCCGGTGTTCTGCTGTTCGTGGCAAAGCGTCTCCCAGCCACCCAGGCAATGCACGCAGTGCCCGCAGGCGGTGTAGAGCCAGGGCACACCGACCCGGTCGCCTTCCTTCACATGGGTGACGCCTGCACCGACGGCGGCGACATGCCCGACGCCTTCATGGCCAGGAATGAAGGGCGGGTTGGGCTTGACCGGCCAGTCTCCTTCTGCCGCGTGCAGGTCGGTATGGCACACGCCGGTTGCCGCAATCTTGACCAGGATCTGCCCGGGGCCGACCGCCGGGATCGGCGCCTCCTCGATGACCAGGGGCTTGCCGAATTCGCGGACGACCGCCGCCTTCATGGTTTTCGCCATGTCCGTTTCTCCTTTTGAGCGAGGGGTCAGAACAGGCCGAGCGCGTGCTCGTCATAGGAGACGAGCAGGTTCTTGGTCTGCTGATAATGGTCGAGCATCATCCGGTGATTTTCACGCCCGAAGCCCGACGCCTTGTATCCGCCGAAGGCGGCATGGGCGGGGTACTGATGATAGCAGTTGGTCCAGACCCGCCCGGCCTCGATCGCGCGGCCGAGCCGGTAGGCGGTGTTGCCGCTCCGGGTCCAGACGCCCGCGCCAAGACCGTAGGCGGTGTCGTTGGCAAGTGCGATCGCCTCCTCGACCGTCTTGAACGTGGTGACCGACAGGACGGGACCGAAGATCTCCTCCTGGAAGATGCGCATGTGGTTCTGACCCACGAACACGGTCGGCTGCACGAAATAGCCCTGGTCCAGCGCACCGCCCGGCAGCGCCCTGGCGCCACCGACCAGACACTGCGCGCCCTCGGCCTTGCCGATATCGATATAGCCCAGGATCTTGTGGAGCTGGTCCTCCGACGCCTGCGCGCCGACCTGGACCGAGGGGTCGAGCGGATCGCCCTGGCGGATCGCGGCGACGCGCGCCACGGCGCGCTCGATGAAGCGGTCGAAGATCGACTCATGGATCAGCGCGCGCGACGGGCAGGTGCAGACCTCGCCCTTGTTGAACGCGAACAAAGTAAAGCCTTCGAGCGCCTTGTCGAAGAAGGCATCGTCCTCGTCGAGCACGTCCGCCATGAAGATGTTGGGCGACTTGCCGCCAAGCTCCATCGTCTGGGGGATCAGATGGTCGGCAGCCGCGTGCATGATCTGCTTGCCGGTGACGGTCTCGCCGGTGAACGAGACCTTGGCGATGCGCGGATTGGCGGCGATCGCCTGGCCGACGGTCCGTCCCGGGCCGGTGACGACATTGAGCACGCCGGGCGGCAGGATGTCGGCGGTGAGCTCGGCGAACATCAGCAAGGTGAGCGGCGTCTGGGATGCGGGCTTGATGACGGTGCAGTTGCCCGCCGCCAGCGCCGGGGCGATCTTCCACGCCGCCATCAGCAGCGGGAAGTTCCACGGGATGATCTGGCCGACGACGCCGAGCGGCTCGCGGAAATGATAGGCGATGGTGTCCGCATCGATCGTCGAGATGCCGCCTTCCTCCGCCCGGATGCAGCCGGCGAAGTAGCGGAAATGGTCGATCGCAAGCGGCACGTCGGCAGCGCGGGTCTCGCGGATCGGCTTGCCGTTGTCGATCGTCTCGGCAAGCGCCAGCAGCTCCAGATTATCCTCGAGCCGGTCGGCGACGCGATTGAGAATCCTGGCGCGCTCGGCGGGCGCGATCCTTGCCCATTGATCCCTGGCGGCGTGCGCCGCATCGAGCGCGCGCTCGACATCTTCCGGCGTCGACAGCGCGAACTCGGCGATCTGGGCGCCATTGATCGGGCTCGTGTCCGCGAAATACTCGCCGCCCGCAGGAGCGCTCCAGCGGCCTCCGATGAAATTATCATAGCGGTGTCGGAAGGAGGCCGCCGCATTGATGGTCCCGATCGCCTTCTCGAACATAACCTGACTCCATCTCTATCGATAGCCTGACGGAGTAATCTCTTTGCCCGGGCGGCCTATAAGTAAGTTCCGCAGAAGGTAGTCTGGTGTCGCTGTCGCGGGCTTTGAGGGTCAGACACGCCGACGGAGCCGATTAGTATTCATCGACTCCCGAACCTATTCGCGCACGCCTGATCGGAATTATGCCGAGACAGGCGTTACTCGGCCGCTTCTTCTTTTGGCGAGGGCGGCGCTTGGCATTCCAATTCTGGCGTTACGCCCGGACGCGCTTTAGGCTCACCCAATCGCCTTTCTGAAGCGTCCCGTCCCTCACGCGGAAATGAGCGTAATGGTCGTCGAAAATCTGGTCGACTTCGACATGACCGACAAGGCGGCGGTGGCGCGGCGTTGCGTGATAGACGTCGAGTATCTGCCCGATGTGTGCGCCATCGGCTTTGCCCAGGCAGGCCACTGTGCCGCCCGCATCCATACGGACGATCTTGCCGCGCATGAACAAGCGATGGCCGATACCCTGTGCGAGGAGCGGCGTGCTGCCAAAGAGCAGAAAGCCAACGGCAGCACCGACGCCAAGATGTTTTCGCATCACTGTTTCCTCTGTCACGTCAGACGCTCGGACCCGGCTTTGAAGGCCGGGAGCACGGGGCGACGCTGGGCATCGTCAAAGAACTGGCCCGCCGCGGGGGCGGCGGCGGGCCCTCAGCCCCGGGGGGGGGTGTTTTATCGGGGCTGGAAACGTCACATGTCGCTCATCGGCTTGTCGGCCATGGGCTTGTCGGCCATGGGCTTGGCGGTCTTCTTCTTCGCGGCCGGCTTGGCCTTCTTCATCGGCATCTTGCAGCAGCCACTCTTCGCCTTACCGGCCATGCCCGAGCCGTTCGATGCAGGCGACCCGCCGGACATGCCGGCCATCCCCGACATGCCCTGTTGATCCTGCTGGGCCGGTTTCCCCTGCTGCTTCTGCGCGCCGGCCTGATGATCCTTCATCATCTGATCGTGCATCTGCTGCCCGCCATGATCCATGCCCTGCTGGTGGGCATGGGCCGGCGCAGTCTGCGCGGGCGCGGGCGTCGACTGGGCGAGAGCGGTGCCGGCGGCGAAGGTTAGCGTCACGAAGAGGCTGATGGTCGCCGCGCGAAATGTCGTCTGTCGCATTGAGGGTCTCCGAGTGTTCGTCCTGTTGCCCGATCGACGTTCCGATCCCGGCAATTCCAAAGCTTCAATGCTGCTAGCGAGACGCAGTCTGTATACGTAACTTACGAATCCGCTTTTGATCGCGACAAGCATGCGCGGGATCGTGCGGGGTGGACCATGGTCCAAGGTCAAGCCAATTCATGATCCCGCTTGATGGCGGCCGGCAGCGAAGTGCAAAAACCAATTGGCCCGCCGTGGGAGAACGGCGGGCCAAAGCTGCGGTTGAACCAGGCCACGGTCGTTGGCCACCCCGCCTCGTGGTCGGAGCTGGCTTAATTGCAGGGTCAGCAACCGCCCCGCGACCTATGCAACATGCGGGAGGCTCCGTCCTGGGTCCCCATCTCCCGCGTAGCGATCCGATGGTCCTGCATCATCTCACCGGGCATCCGCACTTCGCGGTGTCGCATGCCTTGCATCTGGGCCGTGTCGGACCGAGCCGGCGCCGGCTTCGCCTTGAGCGTCTGTTCAAGGTCGGGCATGCCCGGCGGCATCCCATCGGCGAGAACTGGCCCGGCGCCGACGGCAAGGACGCCAAAGGCTGCGAGCGAAGCGATAATCGCTGCTTTCTTGCGCAAATATGATTCCTTCAAGTCTGAGTTTCAGTGCGACCGGACACATGCCCGGTCGATTCTCGCTCCCCAGGGAGCTTGCCGTTGAGATGGTATCGGCCTGGAGGTGGCAGTATACGTAATTTGCGAAGCTGGCGGTCAGCCTGCAATGTCAGCTTTAGTTCGGCTACTAGCAAAAGCTGGGCGCGGATGACCGAAGACGGCGGCCATCAAAGCCTCCGCCTAGCCCGAGCACTGGAAAGCGACGCCGCCTGCTGCAGTGGCGAACAGCGAAACGTAAATCGCACGCCGCTTTTGCTTCGGCGCCATCGTGGCAAGGCCCACCGCCGAACCAGCCACTCGGACTGGCCCAGGCTAAATTGTCGGAATAGACGCTCGCTCGGATCGGTGCCGCAGTGATTGAACGCTCGCCTGGCTGATTATTGATCAACTGGCGAGGGCCGCAACCAGCTTAGAAGGGCAATTTTGTCTTCCCAGAGGGGGCGGGCACAAAAGCGATCGGTTCGGGTATTACGGATATTGCCCTCCCGCGCGCCCTTTAAGGGAAGAGCGGCGCTTCGCCTCGGTGGATCTCATCGGATCGAGAAAAGCGCGTTTGCGTCAGTTTCACGATTGCTCAGGAGGGGCTTCGAAATGACTTTTCTGAGCCGGCGAACTGTCTTGGCGGGCGGAGGCCTCCTGCTGGGGGCGGCATGCACGCGCAGATTTGCGACGCCGGACCAAGCAGGCACGCTGCCCATTCCTCGCCTGTTAGATGCACGCGACCATGGGCAGAGAATTGGACTGAGGGCGCAGGAAGGGGAAACCACTTTCTTCCCAGGGCGGCGGAGCGCCACCATGGGATACAACGGAAGCTATCTCGGCCCGACTCTGCGGGTACATCGCGGGGACGACGTGACGGTGACTGTCAGCAACAATCTGTCTGCTGATACCACGGTTCACTGGCACGGGCTGCTCGTACCGGGAGAGCTGGACGGCAGCCCCCACCAGACCATTAGTCCAGGCGAGACTTGGCGTCCGACGCTGCCGATCCGTCAGCCGGCGGCCACTCTCTTTTATCATTCGCATGCACACGGCCGAACGGCGGAGCAGGTCTATGCAGGCCTAGCGGGATTGCTCTTCGTCACCGACGAGGAAGAGCAAGGTCTCGGTTTGCCTTCGGATTACGGCGTCGACGATCTACCAATCTTGATCCAGGATCGGCAGTTCGTGGATGGCCGTCTGGTGTTACCGGCGGGCATGATGGTGGCGCTGGACGGGAGGCGGGGCAACGTTATTCTCGTAAACGGCGCGTACAACCCGCGAGCAGACGTTCCCAGAAGCTTAGTGCGGCTGCGGCTCGTAAATGGTTCGAATGCCCGGACTTACGATCTTTCGTTCAGCGACGGACGAGCCTTTTATTGGATCGGCACCGAGGGCGGCCTTTTGGAAAAGTCCGTTGAATTGCAGTCCCTCACTCTGGCCTCCGGTCAGCGGGCTGAGATCTTGGTGGACTTCAGCGATGGCAAACCGGTCTCGTTGGTATCGGCTCCGGACCAAAGCACCCTCAGGATGCATGGCATGGGCATGATGCATCGGCACGAGGCTAGCGAAAACAACGCAGGGGATGAAACTGTCCTCACATTTTCACCGCGCTTGGCATCGAGTAAGCGAGGTAGCACCACGCTTCCGCTCCTCCTGGCGTCCCGCGCGGTGCCAGATCCGGCGACGGTCGTCGCACGGCGACGTCTGGTGCTCAACATGAGGCTGGGAGGTATGATGGATAGCGACGAAGAGCCGCTAACGATCAACCACAGGCGATTCGATATTGATCGCATCGATGAGGAAGTCGAGCTTGGCGCCGTCGAGATATGGAAAGTCTCCGGGCAGAAAATGGCCCATCCCTTCCACATTCATGGAGTGCACTTCGACGTGCTACGTCGCGATGGCGAGGAACCAGATCTTCTTGATCAGGGGCCACGTGACACCATCGTCGTGGACGAACCGGTCGAGTTATTAATCCGCTTCGACCAGCCTGCTTCAAAAGCGCCCTTCCTGTTCCATTGCCATATCCTGGAGCACGAGGACGAAGGCATGATGGGTCAGTTTTCCGTGACGTAGTGGGAACAACTCAAGAAGCGAAATCCTGCATATGCCAATAAGGGGGCAATGCTCGACGTGTGACTTCGAACTCCACTCTCGTTTTTGTTCCCTTTTCGGGCTTGGGCCAGAACGTTTCGCACATCTCGATCGAAGGCATTCGATCATCCCGGACACTTGTGCATCACATGACGAACCCTGCGGTTCGTCACGGCCACCAGGCGCCGCGGGCCGCGCTCTATAATGACCATACGCTTGTCGGGCCGTCCCGCGGCCGCTGTCAGTACTCGCGGCAATGAGTAATAGATGGTATCGCCGCGTTCATACCACTTTCCTCCGCCAAGCGGCGTCTGGTCAGGCAATCGGATTTCGCTGTAAGATCCGTTGCGATTAAGAACCCAGGCCATCCCCGACTTACAGCCGGATCGGCCATCAAATGACCAGACACCCGCGAGCTTGGTGGTCGAGGTATCTTCCCTTGCGGGAACGACCCTGGCCGGCGAAGGTAGCGTTGGCACAGTGAGCGCGGCGAAAATCGCCCAGATGGAACACGACCACCGTGTGAAAGTGAGCAGCCGGCATCGATATAACCCGTTAAGCGCGATCGTCATACTGTTCCCTTCCGATCCACACTCACTCCGCTGCGAGCTTCGTTGGTTGCCCTGGGCAGACTATGCCGACCATCTGCCGGTGGTAATGCGTATTTGTCGCTAGACAGAAGAGACGCCTGCGATGGCATCTGATCGCAGATCGCCCAGGACAAGGCAGCCGGCGCAGAACTTGGGATGACGGTGATCGTCTCATGCGCAGTGCAAGCGAGCAACCACATGAGCGGTAACGGGGGTGACGAGTTCGCTTCCGGACGAGGAAAAGGTGACCAGGTGACCTTCATTCTATCCCGACATGTTGGTTTGGACGCTCAAGCCGGGTGCCGAGGCGGAGGCATATAGGCCCGCCCGATGTACTAATCGCAAGCGACCGGTTTTCGGTTCTGATGCTCTTGCGCCCCAGTCAACCGACCGATCGCCATTCGTATATATCACAATTTCGCGGGTCGTTCCCCCCAGATAGGGTCAGAGCAGGTTCGAGTCGTGGAGGGGACGCCAGGCCGAAATGCCGGTTGTTCCCGCTGTCCTAGCCGCCACGAATTCGATGGAGATCCAAGGCAAGAGGAGCATTTGATATCAGCCGCTTCAGCATTTCCAGCTCTGGCGCAGGCGTCCCCCCGACCGCAGTCCGGGATTGTCGCCTGTATCGATTGCTCCGATCATGATGCGTGGATCTACTCACACGCTCGTGCGCTCGCGACAACGCTCGACGTCCCTATTACCCTGCTACAAGTACTTGACGGCGAGGGCTCGACGCGCTCTCGTCCAGACCCGATTGAATGTAACCTCCGGCGGCGCGAAGCCCTGCGCGCCCTCGATCGATGCGCCGCCGCGACCAGCGCACCTCCAACCAAAACCTCCATCGAATTGGCCGAAGGCCAAACCGCGGAGGAAATTTGCCGCTTTGTCCGAGAGTGCGACGACGGCATGGTCGTACTGGGAAGACGAGGCAGGCAAGAGGCCGGTCGCCCGGGCATGGGGGCAACCGTGCACAAGGTGCTCATGCAGACGCCAGCCCCGGTCCTGCTCGTACCGGTAGAGGCCCCGCTTCCGGCAGCGCCCTACAGAAGGGTTGTGGTGCCGCTTGACGGCTCTCGTTGGGCTGAGAGCGTGCTGCCCCTAGCTGTGCGTCTTGCGAAGGCCTCGGAAGCGGAACTCCTGCTCGTCCATGTCGTCCCTACGCCCGAGATGATCGAGGCACGGCCCCTGGAAGTCGAGGACAAGAAGCTTCAACAAGCCCTTATAGAGCGAAATGAGCAAGCAGCACGCAGCTACCTGGATCGAACGAAATCCAACCTCTCGGCGTCCGGTCTACGAATACGTACGATTTCGATCCGTGGCGAGGATGTACGCGAGGTGCTGTGCGATCTTATTCAGCGCGAGAGGGCCGATATTGCCGTCCTGTCCGCGCGCGGCCACAGCCATCGGCATGTTTCCGACGTACCCTATGGAACGGTCGCCTCCTACCTGATGACGCATTGCAATGTACCAATGCTCGTAACGCCTGCGACAATCCGCTCGGGAAAAGCGCAGATCGCCGTAGGGCATAATTGCCTCCGGCTACCCCTCGCCGCCCAAGCCTGATCATGGCCGATATTGAGGGGACCGACCCTATTTCGGGGGCGGCCGACGAGACCGCCACACGCCATCAGCTGACAGGATTGATCGGTCGCTCAGCGCCTCTTCCCATCTGGGCGCATCTCGACGCCATGAAAGACTGGCTGGCTCGAGCCCGCCAGGCAGCCACGCAAGCCGACCAGCGCGGCAGCGCCGCAGCCGAATGGCTACTCGACAACGACTATCAGATCCAGCGCGCGATCCTGCAAATTGGTGAGGGTCTTCCGAAGGCTTTCTACGCGAAACTTCCCGGTCTTGCTGAAGACGGCCTCAGGCGACCACGCGCCCATCAAGTCGCGCAGTCTCTGCTTCTGGCGTCTCACCTGCAAGTCTCACTGTCCTCGGCTGTCGAATTCGTCGTTCGATATCAGAATAAGATGCCGCTCAGCATAGCTGAAACCTGGGCGATTCCTACGATGCTACGTATCGTTTGTCTTGAAATGATCGTTACGGGTTTCACCCAACTTTTTCCTCAAGTCGCTCCCCCTTTTGCACTAACGAACGCCATGGGCAAGGCGCCTGAGGAGATCCGTAGCGCAGCGCATTACATTTCAACCAGCAACGACAAAGATGGCATCGCCGATGCCATCGACGCATTTCTGCTGCCGCTTGTGGGAGGATCATCATGAAGCGACTGGCCGCTTTCGACCTCGACGGAACGCTCGCGCTCAGCAAGCAGCCGCTCGACGATGAAATGGCGGATCTGCTTACCCGCCTGCTCGACGTGACGATGGTAGCGATCATCTCCGGAGGCGACTGGCCGCAATTCGAGAAACAGGTGGTGTCGCGCATGCCCGCCCGGGCGCGGCTCGACAATTTCATCATCCAGCCGACCACGGGCACCAAGCTCTATCGTCACGCCGACGGCCAATGGACGCGTATCTATGCCGATCTGTTCACCGGCGACGAAAGCCAGCGCATCCGCGAAGCACTGACCAAGGCGGTCGAGCAGGCGGGCTATCCAAACGAGAACATCTGGGGCGAGCAGATCGAGGATCGCGGCAGCCAGATCACATTCTCCGCGCTCGGTCAGGAGGCGCCGCTCGAGGCCAAGGACACGTGGGATCCCGATCACGCCAAGCGCAAGAAATTGCAGGCCCTGCTCCAGCCGTTGCTGCCAGGCTTTGCCATCAATATCGGCGGGGCGACATCGATCGACATCACGCGCGAAGGGATAGACAAGGCCTATGGCCTTAAGCGCCTTTCCGAGCAGACCGGCGTCGCGCTCGACGAGATGATCTTCTTCGGTGACGCGATCTTCCCGGGCGGAAATGATTATCCGGCCAAGCACCTCGGGCTGGATACCGTTCGAGTCCGCGACGTTGCCGAAACCAAGTCGGTGGTTGGCGCGATCGCTGCCTGGCTAGTCTAAAAGCGCTACCGCCGATACCTAACCAGTCCCGCTTTCGCGCCCGTACGACCCAGCTTCGCAGCGGTCCCACATTGTGGAGCCGACGGATCGCTTCAATCGTGCCGGAGCTGCTTGACCCCACTACGCCTGGGCGCGTTCTAGGACACTCAGCTGGCCATGTCCGCCATCATCCGACAGCTGGCGGCGCAATCCTTGCAGGTAGCCGAGCAAAGCTTGATCCGCTCGCCCACGACGTGGCTCAGGCATTCCCGCGCACATCGTTCGCAGCCGTCAGCGCAGGCGCGACACAGGATGGTATGGAGGGAGGATTCGCGCAACATCGAGTTGGCGGTCGCCTGGCACAGTTCCGCACAGTCGTTCAGCATGGCGATCAGCGACGCCGTGGCTGACGCGCCGCCTTGCTTCGTCAGCCAGGCGGCGGTCTCCAGGCACATGCGGTGCGAAGCCACGCAATCGTCGATGCAGTCCGTCATCGACATCGCCATCCCTTCCATTCGATGCTGCTGCGCCGCCGCCGGCCCAGCCAGCGTTCCAGCGGCGGCAAGGCCGGCGCCGGCCATCAGCAATTCGCGTCTCTCGATCATCATGCACCTCCCATCTGCTATCCCTTGAGCGCTGCGCCGCGTCCGGCGGCCTCAGCCGTCATAGGCGACCCATCCAACGCCGCAGCACGCGCCTTCTCCCGCGCCATCCGGGTTTCCTCCCAAGGCCAGTGGCCGTTGATCTCGACCCCAAGCGAGATGCTCAGGAAGGTCCGCACCAGCACAAGCCCGGCCAGCACGATGAGATCGTCGAGCGTCGGGTTGATCACCAGCGACTTGACGATGTCGCCGGCGACCAGAAATTCCAAACCGAGCAGGATGCTGCGGCCGAGCGCCGAGCGGAACGCGCTATAGGCCTCGGTCCGGTCGCCCGCCCTCGCCCGCCGCGCAAACAGAAAGGTTGCGAGCCCCGCGCCGACGAGGATGGTCAGCGTGCCCGCCAGTTCCAGGCCGATCACCGCAAGCCGGAAGAAGGCGCTCAGCCAGTCGGCCTCAATGGTGATCATACCAGCCTCGCTTGCGGATATTGTTGAAGCTGTCGGTGGCGTGACAGGCATAGCATTGGTCGACGCGCGCTTTCGATCCGGCTGCGCGCTGCGAGACCATGCTGAAATGCTCCATGAAGTGACTGGGTGGCGCCTTGTGGCACTCGGCGCACTGCGTCGAATTGACCGATGGATGGCGATAATTGACGATCTTCCAGCTGTCGGTCTTGTGGCAGCTCGCGCAGTCGGTGCCGAACAGGGCCTGGTGCGGATCGCGGAACGCATGGCAGCTCGCGCAATTGAGCGCGGTCTCGGGAGTCAGGCTTCTAGTGTTTGTCGACATGCCCGCCGAAGGCTGCCGCCACTTTGCCATGTCGAGCAAGGCGGCGTGATCCATGCGGATGATGCCGCGCTCTCCCTCATGTTCGACGTGGCAGGAGGTGCACTGCGTCGCTTTCGCGTGGAACTGAGTCGACTGCTTCGTCCCGAAATCCGTGCCCGCATGGCAGGTGAGACAGGTCCGGGTTTCGACGCCCTTGCCCGGCGTGTGGCAGGCCGTGCATTGGCCGGCGAAGGACTGGTGGGCGCTCGAGAGCGGGCCGGGCGCTACGAGCTGCGCCACCAGGCCGGCATCCCTCGGCGCGTCCGATCGCATCCGGATCGCGACCGCGGCGACCATCACCAGCAGGGCCGCGATGAAGACGGCGTAGGAAAGACGCTGCCAGCTCATAGCCAGCGCAGCCCGTAATAGATCGCCGCGCCGACGTGGAGCGCGAGCAGCGCGAAGATGAGACAGCCCAGCAGGATGTGCAGGAACCGCCATCGCGCGAACAGGGTGTTGGTCGCCTCTTCGGCGCGGATCGCGAATTCGGTATCGGCCAGCGCCGCGGCGATCCCCGCCTTGTCCTGGGGGTGCTGGCCCGCGGGCGCATCCCCGGCGACGAACAGATAGCGCCTCCAGCCCGACAGCGGCGCGGCTGCGGTATCGGCCTGCGTCGGCGCGGCCGGCTCCTCGAGGAAGGCGGCGCGAAGCGAAGCCAGTTCCGACCTGCGTCCGCGCAGCGCCCGACCAAGCTGGGCAAGCAGGTAGCGGCCGATGAAGCCGGTGATGACCGTCATCAGCAGAAGGATGGTCAGAAGCAGTCCGACCGGGCTTTCGAGCTTGTGCGCGGCGTGGACCAGACCCAGGATCGGCGCCAGCACGCCGGCATAGATGTGGATGGCGAGCAGGGTCGGCTTGCTGACGAGCCGGGAGAGCGCCTTGTCGACCCAGGCGATATGCTTGGCCGCGACATAGGGAAGCGTCAGCAGCATCAGCACGAGCGCTGCGATCCCGATGATCCCGCCGGCCAGGCTGCCCGGAAAGCGCGGTGACACATGCACGAGGTAGCCGAACGGGAACAGCAGCAGGAACGCGACCAGCAGGCCGACGGCGATGTCGCTGCGTTCGCGCATCAGGCTTCGACCACGAGCGGCGTGCCCGTGCCCTTCGCCTGGCACGCGAGCACATAGCCCTGCGCCTTGTCGGCGGGCGCGAGGCCGGACTCGACCTCCATCGTCACCTCGCCCTGCAGCAGCTTGACGACGCAGGCGCCGCATGTGCCCGCACGGCAGGCATAGGGGATCTCGACGCCCGCGCCCTCGGCCGCCTCGAGCACGGTCTCGTCCGCGGGCAAAGCCGCCGACACCCCCGACACGGAGAAGGTCACCGTGCTCGGTGCCACCTCGGCGCTCGGGGCCGGCTTAGCTGCTGGCGCGGGCGCGGGCTTGACCTCGAGATCCTCGTGGTCGGCCGGCAGCGAGGCCGGACCGAACGCCTCGGTGTGCAGCTGCGCTTCGGGGACGCCGAGTTCCGCCAGCACGCCGCGCATCGCGCCCATCATCGCCGGCGGGCCGCACATATGGATCCGCCGGCTCGCGATCTCCGGCACCGCGGCCAGGATCATCTCGCGGGTGATCGGCCCTTCGGGGCCCATCCAGACGGTGCCGGGCGCGCGCTGCATCGCGGCGACGACATGGAGGTTGGGAAAACGGCGTTCGAGCCGTTCGAGCTCGTCGCGGAACACGAATTCCTCGGTCGACCGTGCGCCGTAGAAGAAGAAGATATCACCCTTCCACGCGGTGTCGGTGAGATAGCGCAGCACCGACATCATCGGGGTGATGCCGACCCCGCCCGCGATCAGCACGATGCTCTGGGCATCCGTTCCCGTGAAGGTGAAGGCGCCGAACGGTCCGCTGACCTTCAGCAGATCGTCGGCGACGACCTTGTCGTGCAGGTATCGCGAGACCACGCCCTGCTCCTCGCGCTTGACCGTCAGTTCGACATAGGCCCGCTGGGTCGGCGAAGAGGCGATCGTGTAGGAACGGCGCGCGGTCTTGCCCGCTTCGGGCTCTACCTCGACCTGCAGGAACTGGCCCGGCAGGAAGTCGAACGGCAGCCGGTCGGCGGCCGGGTCCGCGAGCCGGAAGGTCAGCACGCTCGGCGTCTCTCGCACGATCTGGACCATGCGCAGCTGCCCCGCCCAGCTTTTGGGCTTGCGCAGCGAAGCTCCCGCGGGCGCGGCCGCATTGCTCGAGGCGAGCCCGGCGCTGCCGGCAACGGGGGCAGGTGCGGGCGCGAACTTCGCAGCGGGCGGGACAGCCTTCGGCTCCGGCTTTTCCGAGGTCTTGGCGGTGGCGACACCGCCGGCGATCGCCCCGATCCGCCGGAGGCGGAAGATCTGCAGCGCGATCAGCGTGGCGCTCACCAGCCCCAGGAAGAGCATGAGAAGGAGGTGTGAGGGCGAGATGCCGAACCAGTGGTCGGCATGGCCGGGCGCGGCCTGGTCGATGTCGAGCTGATCGCGCAGCCAGGCAAGCCCGACCTCCCGGGGCGGCTGCAAGCCGCCGATCGCGCCCTGCGCGGCGGTGCCGGACCGGAACAGGTCGGTTCCCTCGCGCAGGCGGCGCGCCGCATCGAGCCGGGCCGAGACCGTGGTTGCACGCGCGCCGTCGGCCGAGGCGGCGTTGATCATCGCTAGGCCCGTGCTTACCCGTTCGCCAGCCTGCGCAGCGACCCGCTGCCTTGCCGCTTCGTCGAGCGCGGGAAAGGCGAGCAGTTGCGAGATGAAGCCGGTCCGGCGCGATTCGTGGCCGTGCTCATTCTCCCCTTCCCCATTGATCATGCGATCCATCATGGGGTTCATCATCTTCGCCATGTCCGACGACCCCGACGATGCCGGTGCGGACATGCCCCCGCCGGCCGGCATGCCTGCGCCATGATGCGCGGCATGATCCTCGCCCTCCTGCGCGCCCGCGCCCGCGGACAGGCTGAGAGCGATTGCGCAGCCGAGGCTCAAGCGTCGAAGGCTGATCCGCCTGGACATCCTCATCCCCTTTTTCAGCGCGCTTACATATCCTTCATCGGCATCGCCGAATTGCCCGGCGCGGGATCGGGTGCCGGCGCGGTCTGGTTGCCGGCCCCGGCGCGCATCGCGTCATGGTCCATCGCCTGACGGTGATGCCGCTCCATCTCGGCCTGGTTGCTCATCGCGTCCATCGACGCCGCGTCTGCAGCGTTGCCGCTGTCGGTCAGGACCGGGGTGGCGGCGACGCTGTTCGCCGCGGGCGGCACCGTCTGGTCGGCCTGGCGGTCGCAGCCCGAAAGCGCGAGCGCCAGCAACAGGCTTCCGCCGACAAGCGGAAGGGCTTTTTTCGCATGGTCGATCATAGCTTGCTCCTTGGCTTGAAAACTGTGGTCCCGGGCGCCGGGGATGGCGCCCGGACCGGCTCATTGCGCGCTGCGCAGGATCTGAAGGCACCGGTCGTGCGAGAGGTTCATCGGGTTGCGCCCCTGCCCCTTCATCTCGCCATGATCATGCGGCGTCTGGAGACCCATATTGCCCTCCATCGCCCGGCAACTCTCGACCTGCGCCGAGGTCGGCCGCGTGGTTACACAGGCGCCTAGAAGCAGCGCCGGCGTGAGGACGGCGATCAAACGCATTTTCTTCATGACAAAAGCCCTTTCGCTAGTGATGATCGTTCGTCCTGCGCTGCCTGATGTTTCTTGTTATGCTGTTGGTCTTTCCGCCGCGCCGTCAGGAAGGCGAGGATCGGGCAATCGGAGACGGGCACTTCGCCCGGGCATTCGTCGGCGAGCATCCGCAGCATGTCGCGGATATCCGACAGGCGCTCGAGCCGGGCTTCGGCGTCCGCGATCTTGGCAAGCGTGATATCGAGCACGGCCTGGGCATGCGCGGTGTCCGACGCCCTGAGCGCCAGCAGCTGCCGGGCCTGTTCGAGTGTGAAACCAAGCTCCTGCGCCGAGCGGATGAAATTGACGCGCTCGAGGTCGGTCGCGTCGTAGAGCCTGTAGCCCGCTGCCGTGCGCGCGGGTTCGCGCAGCAAACCCATCCGCTCATAATAGCGGATCGTGTCGCGGCCCACGCCCGCAGCGGCGGCCAGTTCGCCGATCTTGAAATTGCCCATGTCATCCGCTCGATCATCATGCCGGTTGTGTCCAGGGTCAAGCGGTTCGCTTTGACCCCGAACGGTCCGTTGCCGCCGGCAGCCCGCTGCCCCGACGTCTCGCATCCGGGCAGCTTGTGCCGGCGGGCCACCGGCTCGTCAGTTCTTGCGAAGCTCGACGATGTCGTGCTTGGCAGGCGTACCGTCGGCGACGGACACGTGCGCGAAGTGATCATCGAAGATATGATCGATCGTCACATGGCCGATGAGCTGGCGGTGATAAGTCGGCGCCACGCCTTTGGACGGACCCGGATGGGTCACGACGCGATAGACCTCGAGCTTCTGGCCGACCTCGGCGCCATCGGCCTTTCCGATGCAGACGACCGTGCCGTTGCTGCCCGTGTCGACGATCGAACCGCGCATGAACCAGGTGTGGCCGATACCTTGCGCGAATAGCGGAGAGGCGCCGAGCATCGAGATTCCGGCCAGCGCCACCATGATGGACTTCTTCATCATCATCTTGACTCCTTGAGTGAGCGTTGAGAACTGCTGCTCGATTTCTCGAGGGGAAGATTTTGTTTCTTCGCCCACAGGACTATGGTCCCGGGTCCAAGCTCGGTATACGTAGTGTTCGCAGCCGAAGTTTTTCGGGCAAGGTGTCTGAAGGCCGGGCTTACTCGTACGTAACGATCCAGGGCACGACTTTCGTGTTTATGAAACGTAGTCTGGAACCAGGCCTTAACCCCTGAGGACAAGCGCTTTACGTCCAGCTGGCCGCGCAAAACGGCTACGTTGGCGATAGAAGAAGGTCGTCGAAGGTTCGTCCGACGAATTTACGCTTCGCTATCTCCCTCGTATCTCACGAGCAATTCCTTGCGGGCTGCCATTTCGGTCGCAACAGATGCCACCCGGGCAGGCGGAGCAGGCGGTGCCTGCAGCTCCGGAGAAAGCGCCTTTCCAGCCTACTCCAGTGCTCCCTGCCGCACCCCTAAGCCCCGCCATCATCAACGGGAGCGAAAGACTGTGGCGGCCTTTCCGGAATCCACCAGACCTGGCAAAGGCCCCACTCTGCTGACAATTTCATTTCGACCTCGACCGGAACTGATGGCATCTAGGCATGGCCCCAGCCAAGTCAGGCGGCGGCCAGGGGCTACGCGTAGCGCGACCGGTCCCGGGATCGATCCCGATCAACAACATCCGGAACGCCTTCGGCGTCCTCGTTGAAATCGCGAATTGCGGCGCGGCGCCATCCGCTGTTTTGCTCACTTCCGGAAGGAGCCACCCTCATTCCATCGTCGCGCGAAACTCTGTCATCCGGTCCGCTTCAAACGCGTTGGTGCCGGGATGAATGTGCTGATCAGCGTATTCCAAACAGAGATCGACAACAAAGGATTTCGATTCCGGACAACGAACTTCATCAGGTTCGCGAGGTTCGAGACCAAGGATACCAAATCAGTGCCCAAGGCGAACAAAGCTCCGACCATCATATTGTGGACGAGCCAGAATGGGGCCCCTACGAGAAAAAGGCCTTTCATCCGCGTAGTCGAGGTTTGGAGCCGTGCGAAGCTGCCCAACGAACTGCCCGTGAACGCCAGAGCTGAGGGGAGACCGTGCCAGGTCACAACCGACAGAAAAGCCATCAAAATCAGACTAGCGCCGTAAAGCCTCGTCACCACATAGCGATCACGCACTGACGCGGAAATGCGAGCTGCGAACATGAAATGAGGCACGCTATCGCCGCAGTGGGTGAGCCGAGCATCAAAAAATAGAGCGCGAAGGCGGCAGCACCCGCGCTCTGGATTTTCACCGCGGTTCGATAGTCGTCGAAAAACGGCCAGCTAATGACGCACAAAAGCGCGACGCAGCCGAACGCGGTGGCAATCATGATTGCCGCCACCCGGTTGTTTCGCTCAAGACCTGCGTTTCGCGCCCAGCTCTATCTTTCTTCATAGTGCAAGCGTGAACGAACAAGGTTAATTACGATTTAAGAACGCCCGTAGTAGCGCGGATTTACGGCTGCTTTTGGATCGCCGTTACCTCGCCGGCGTTGCCCGTCAACATAAGGTCAAAATCGACCTTATCGCCAACCTTCACTGCATCTGTGATCGCCGGGGCAGCCTTGAACGCCATTGTCATTGCCGGCCATTTGGCTTCGGGGATGGCGCCATGATCGAGTGTGATCGTGCCCGCAGACTTGTCGATCGCGGTGACCGTGCCGTGTCCCTTCACCTTGATTGCAGTGGCAGCCGACGGCTCCATCGCCATATTTGCCATGTTGCCGCTCATAGCGGCGGCGGGTTCTGCCTTGTTGGTCTCGACCGCAACGGGCGGTTCGGCTTTTTTCCCGCAAGCGACGGTCAGTGCCGCGAGGCCGAGGGCAAAGGTCAGTCGTCCGTAGTTCATGGTCTTCTCCTTTATAATGAAACGTGTTGGTCATTGGGCTTCATCTTCGGCCGCCGAAGCAGCAGATAGGCGGCAGGCAGGACGAACATCGACAACAGCGGCGCGGTCAGCATGCCGCCTATCATCGGCGCGGCGATCCGGCTCATGACTTCGGATCCGGCGCCCGATCCCAGCAGGATCGGCAAGAGGGCAGCGAGGATCACGGCGACCGTCATCGCCTTGGGCCGAACGCGGAGCAGTGCGCCTTCGCGCACTGCCGTCTCGACCTCGGCGACATCCGGATCGGTGCGCTCTTCCAAGGCGTTCTTCAGGTAGATCAGCATCACGACGCCGAATTCGGCGGAGACGCCAGCGAGCGCGATGAAACCTACCCCGGTGGCGACCGACTGGTTGAAGCCGAGCAGATAGAGGATCCAGATGCCGCCGGTGAGCGCGAACGGCAACGTCCCCATGATCAAAGCTGCTTCATCGAACCGCCCGAAGATCATGTAGAGCAGCACGAAGATGATCAGCAGCGTCGCCGGCACGACGAGCTTCAATTTGGCAACGGCACGCTGGAGATATTCGAACTGTCCCGAATAGGCGACGCTAACCCCTGGCGAGAGCGTCACCTGTCTTGCGATCGCATGCTGCAGGTCACTCACGACCGACGCAAGGTCGCGTCCGCGCACGTCGACATAGACCCAGGTCGATGGGCGGGCGTTTTCGGTCTTGAGCATCGGGGGCCCCTCAGCGATCGAGACGCGCGCAATGGTGCCGAGCGTGATCTGCTGTCCGGACGGGGTCAGGACCGGCAGCATCCGTATTCCGTCAAGACTGTCGCGTAGCTCCCGCGGATAGCGGACGCTGATCGGATACCGTGCCAGCCCCTCGACCGTCTCGCCGATCGTCTCGCCGCCGATCGCGCCAGAGACGATCCGCTGCACGTCCGTAATATTGAGCCCAAATCGGGCGGCAGCGGCCCGATCGACATCGACATCGACATAGCGCCCGCCCGTCAAGCGCTCTGCGAGCGCCGAACTGACCCCGGGCACGGTTTTCGCAACTGTCTCGACATCGTGCGCGATGCGGTCGAGCTCAGCGAGGTCAGCACCCGACACCTTGACCCCGATCGGGCTCTTGATGCCGGTCGCCAGCATGTCGATCCGGTTGCGAATGGGCGGCACCCACACATTGGCGAGGCCGGGCAGTTTTACCGTTCGATCAAGCTCCTCGACCAGCTTGTCCGGAGTCATGCCCGGTCGCCATTGGTCGCGAGGTTTGAACTGGATCGTCGTCTCGAACATCTCAAGCGGCGCAGGATCGGTGGCAGTCTCGGCGCGGCCGGCCTTGCCGAACACGCTCTCGACCTCGGGCACGGTCTTGATCAGGCGGTCGGTCTGCTGGAGCAGGTCCGACGCCTTCGCCGCCGAGAGACCCGGCAGCGCCGAGGGCATGTAGAGCAGATCACCCTCCTCCATCTTCGGCATGAACTCGCCGCCAAGCTGGGTGAGCGGCCAGGCGGTTGTTGCAAAAGCGAGCGCCGCGATCAGCAGTACGGTCCTTGGCCGCCGCATCGTCCAGTCGAGCGCGGGCCGGTAGATGTTCGTCAGCCAGCGATTGACCGGGTTGGACTGCTCGGGCGGAATCTTGCCCCGGATCAGCAAACCCATGAGCACCGGCACCAGGGTCACCGACAGGATCGCCGCCGACGCCATCGCATAGGTCTTGGTGAAAGCGAGCGGTGCGAACAGCCGTCCTTCCTGTCCTTCCAGCGTGAACACCGGAATGAACGACAGGGTGATGATCAGAAGGCTGAAGAACAGCGCTGGCCCAACTTCGGCTGCCGCTTCGGTGATGACGGTCCATCGGGTATCCCCCTCGAGATGTTCGTCCGGGTGATCCTCCTCCCATCGCTCGATTTTCTTATGGGCATTCTCGATCATGACGACCGCGGCATCGACCATCGCGCCGATGGCGATCGCGATGCCGCCCAACGACATGATGTTGGCATTGACCCCCTGGAAACGCATGACGACGAAGGCTGCCAGCACACCAAGCGGAAGCGTGAGAATTGCAACGAGCGCCGAACGGACATGCCAAAGGAAGAGCCCGCAGACGATCGCAACGACTATGAATTCCTCGACCAGCTTGTGGGTCAGATTCTCAACGGCGCGGTCGATGAGCTGCGAGCGATCATAGACCGTAACCACATCGACGCCGGGTGGCAGGCCCTTCTTGAGCTCTGCGAGCTTGTCCTTGACCGCCGCGATTGTCTCGCGCGCATTCTTGCCCGAGCGCAGGATCACAACGCCGCCCGCGACCTCGCCCTCACCGTTCAGTTCGGCAATCCCGCGCCGCATCTCGGGGCCGGCCTGGATCGTGGCAACGTCGCCCAGTCGCACCGGCACACCGCCGGCTGCGGTCCTTAAGGGAATGGCGCGGAAATCGTCGAGCGTCTTCAGATAGCCGGAGACACGGACCATATATTCGGCCTCGGCCATCTCCAGTACCGAGCCGCCGCTCTCCTGATTGGCCTTCTGAATGGCATCGACCGTCTGGGCGTGGGTCACGCCGTAGGCGGCGAGCTTCACCGGATCGAGCAGCACCTGATATTGCTTCACCATGCCGCCAATGCTGGCGACCTCTGCGACCCCCGTTACCGTTTTCAGCTCGTAGCGCAGGAACCAGTCCTGAAGCCCGCGAAGCTGCGAGAGATCGTGGCGGCCAGTGCGATCGACCAGCGCATATTCATAGACCCAGCCCACCCCGGTCGCATCCGGCCCCAGCGCGCTGCGGGCGCTGGCCGGCAGCCGGCCTTGTACCTGGTTGAGATATTCGAGCACGCGGCTGCGCGCCCAATAGAGATCGGTGCCGTCCTCGAAGATCACATAGACAAAGCTGTCGCCGAAGAAGGAATAGCCGCGGACGGTCTTTGCGCCGGGCACAGAGAGCATTGTGGTGGTGAGCGGATAAGTGACTTGGTTCTCGACGATCTGCGGCGCCTGCCCGGGATAGGAGGTGCGGATGATCACCTGCGTGTCCGAGAGATCGGGCAACGCATCGATCGCGGTCGATCGCACCGCCCAGACGCCCACGCCGATCAGCGTCAGCACCCCGATCATGACGAAGAAGCGGTTTCTGACTGACCAGCGGATGAGATGGGCGATCACTGGCCCATTACCTTCGCCATGCGTCGCACGGTTGGTCCACTCGGTGGTTGATCGAACCCGAACCGGACCCGGTCGCCCGTCTTTAAGCCGCGCGCGACTTTCGGGTCTGTGAGCTGAAACGTCATCGTCATCGCTGGCCAGCCAATGGCTGGCACGGCTTGATGGCTCAGCGTCACCGACTGGGCGGTGATCTTTTCGATCGTACCGACGGTCTCATAGACTGCGCCGGTCGGCATAGGTTTGGCAGGACTCTTTGGCATGTCAGCACCGATCGGCCGTGCTTCCACGCCCGAGAGGCTTGCTTCGGAATCGATCAGGAACTGACCCGAAGCGACGATCTTTTCGCCTTCGCTCAGGCCCGCCAGAATCTCCGTATCATCGCCAGCTTCCCTCCCAGTTTGCACCTCGGCAGGGCGGTAGCGCCCCTTGTCGAGCGCGAGCATGACCAACGTGCGCTTGCCAGTGCGGATCAGGGCTTCGGACGGCACCAGCAACGCCGGCTGCGCGCTCCCGCCAAACGAGACGGTCGCAAACATGCCGGGACGCAGTCGCCCGCCGCGATTGGGCAGCTCGATCCGAACGGTGAGTGTGCGGCTGTCGGCCTGTGTCTCGGGGAGGATCGCCGAAACGCGCCCGGAGATGGTTTCGCCGGGGAAGGCTGCAAGCGCGGCTCGCACCGCTTGTCCAGGCTTCAAGGGACCGGCGACCGCTTCCGGCACGGCGGCATTCAACCAGACCGTGCCGAGCCCGTTGACCTCGGCAAGCGTCTGGCCTGCCATCAAGGTCATGCCGCCCCGCACGTTCAACGTCTTGATCACGCCGCCCGTGGGCGTGGAGATGGTGATCACATTATGCGGTCGTCCGGTTTGCTCGACCGATGCGATCGTGCCGGAGGGCATGCCGAGCAGCATGAGCCGTTGACGCGCGGCCTGGATCAGAGCGGCGTTGCCGGTGCGGCGGACCGCCAGAAACTCGGTCTGTGCGCCGCCCCATTCCGGCACCAGAACATCGGCAAGCGGCGCGCCTGCACCGATCACATCACCAGGTGCGCGGCCATAGACACGGGAAACGAAGCCGCCTGCACGCGCCTGAACGATCGCAACGTCGCGCTGGTTGAAGTCGATCGTGCCGGTGGCGGTGAGACTGCTCGCCAATTCGCCGCGCCGCACAGCCACCGTTCGCATCCCGAGCGCCTGGGAGGCGGACGGGTCGATCGATATTCCCGGCTGTGCCGCGCTTGCCCCCACCTCATCCGCATAGCGCGGGATTGTTTGCATTCCCATCGACGACAGGCCTGGACCGTCATGATGCTCAGCGGGGATCATCGGGTCATACCAATAGAGGATCTTGCGTGCCGGCGGTTTGGCGGCCGTAGCGTCGGGTGATCCTCCTCTCCATTCAGAGATGGTGAAACCGACCCCGCCAGCGGCGACCGCGAGCAGCGCCGCGGCACCGAAAAGGCCGCCCCGAGGGATTGTGAAATGGCTCATTGCGATTCGCTCCGATACGTAAGGTTCAGTCGAACACCGTCAGCAGCGACAAGGGCTTCACGGTCGAGAGTGTTGAGGGTGACGTCGGCAAGGGCCGCATAGGCATCCGCGATATCGACAAGATTGGCGCGACCTGCCCCGTAGCTTGCCGTCTCCAACGTCACCCGCTGCTCGGCGAGTGGCAGCAATGTGTCCCGCGCGCGCAGCCACTGTTCATGATGCATGATATGGTCCGCAAGATCGGTTTCGAGATCAGCGGCCAGCGCCCGCAGGGCCGCGTCGCGTTCGGCCAGGATGCGTCCGGCATTCTCCTGGGCCGCCGCAATGCCCGCATTCTGTCGACTGCGGGTAAAGAAGGGCAGACTGACCGTCACACCGGCTGACACATAATCTCCAAAACGAGGGTCGCGGCGTTGATAGGCAAGGTTCACCCCGAAGTCGGAACGGCGGTTGGCATCGGCCATACGCACATCGGCCATTGCCTGACCGGACTGGGCGTCGATCATTGCCATGGTGGGAAGGCGATCCAGGCCAGCGCGCAGTTCGGCCCCATCGACAGGGAAGTCGGGAATAGATCCGGCAATTTCAGGCGCCGGGTCACCCGTCCATCGCGTCAGAGCAGCCCGTGCCCGCGCTATGTTTGAGACCAGTTCGCTGCGACGATCTTCTAATGAGGCGATAGCCTGTCGGCCGGCAAGAGTCTGCGCAGGCCGGGCATTGCCCGACGCGACGGCACTGGGCGTTGTCCGCACCACGCGCTCCAGACGGGCTAGAAGATCATCAAGCGCGGTCAGCCGGCGCTCGGCATAGGCAAGGTTGATCCAGGCAAGCGCAGTGCCGACCTCAACCGAACGCGCCTCAAATGCGGTGTCGGCATCTGCAGCCTTGATATCGCTGTCAGCGCGGGCGCGTTGCGCACGGCGCTTGGCGAGGTTGGGAATATCCTGGGACACGCCCACCCGCGCCATCGTGAAATTGTCCTGCCCGGGAGCAAACGCCAATGGCCCCGAGATCGGGAAACTGTCGAGCCCAACGGCCAGAGTCGGATCAGGTAGCGATCCGGCGCCGCCACGAGCGGAACGAGCGGCCTCGGCGGCGAGCGCCTTGGCCTTGATCGACGGCGCTTCCTGCCGCGCGCGCTGGAGCGCAGCGTCGAAAGTGAGGGGACCAGCGAATGCAACGCCGGGGATCGCCGCGAGCAGCGGCAGACAAACAAACAATCGCATGGAAAACTCCTGATCGGAGGATCAGGCCGGCGTCGCGCACTCTGGCAGGCATGTCAGTGGCGGCGGGATGGGGGCAATCCCGCCGCCACTGCTGGCCTGGCCGTCTATGCGACCTTACACGGCCAGAGGCTGTGCCTAGCCGGCCGAGGGAGCCGACGAAGGCGATGCCATGCTATGCATCTCCTTCATGCAGTCCGCCGCGCTCATCTTCATCATGTCGCAGTTGCAGTTCGCCATCTGCGGAGCATCGGGCACCCAGACGCGACGGGGGCTCATAGATGGCGCACGCGGGCCATAGTTTGGCGATTAACGCCATTCATAATGGCCAGACTGCGAGTTTGTGTTGGGTTCGCCGGCGAAAGCGGCAACGGGAGCGGCAAGCGCAATGCCCAGCAGGGCATAGAAAACACGGTTCTTCATGACTGTAATCCTTGGGCAAAATATCGTGGTAGCCGCGGGTCAGACAGGATTTTCAGATGCGCGATAGACGCAAGAATCCTGTCAGCCTGGCAGCCGGTGTCGATCAGCCAAGGAGAGTCGGTGGTTCCGGTTCGGGAGTGAGGTCACTGCCGTGCAGGACAGTGATGGTTGCCCAGAAGGGCAGAGCTGGACTGGCTTCGCGTGCTTCCAGCATAGGCGCGTCATTACGAACGGCCAGCGGAACGACGCAGCCCATGGCCGCGATGCATTCCAGGGTCATGCCCTTGCAAGGCTTCTGAGCAGGTTGTTGCTGCTGTGCCATTATCTTCATGCAGTCTTCCGACATCCCAGCCACGGCCTGCACAGACGTGGCCATTGGGGCGGACATCGCAGGCGGAGCGGACGCAAAGGCCGCCGCTTGGCCAATCAAGCCAACCATGGCTCCCAGAAGGAGAAGAAGTTGCAAAACGCGTTTCACAGCCGTTATTTATTACGCCTCGTAGCATCAAAGATCAACGAGATGGTCACCCGCCGTGTCGGGCAAATACCGTCTGACCCGCCGATCCGAAGGCGATGACAGAGTAGGGTTGTGGTTTTTGGCCGGGGACTTCCATCCCCGGAGAACCCAGCGGCATGCCCGCTACGGCCAATCCCTTTACGCCCTTCGGGCGCTTCGCGATCGCGCGCTTCATGTCGGCAATGGGAACGTGGCCCTCGAAAACCATGCCATCGACAATTGCAGTATGGCATGATGCCAGCGCAGCGGGCACGCCTTGAGCGCGTTGAAAGCGGCCGCGTTGCTGGTCGTCGACGATATTGACGCTTTGTCCAAATTGTCTGCGCACCTGGGCCGCCCACTGTTCGCAGCAACCGCAACCAGGGTCACGATGCATGATGATCGGGGCAGCTTCGGCGCTGGCGACGGAGAAGGCTGCTATGAACGCAGCGAGGGCAAATTTGAGTGTCATACGATCCCTTATTGGTTCCCCCGCCCCTGGGCGGGGGAGGAAAGGTCTATTGGGCGCGCTTGTTGTGGGCTCTCAGCCAGCCTTGAAGCTCGCCCACTTCTCGCGTTTGCTCGGTGATTGACTTGTTCGCCATCATTCGGACCTGCGCGTCCTTGGTGTCGCGCAAAACGATGCGTGACATCGCAATCGCACCGCGATGATGCTCGATCATCTTGCGCACCCAGGTCTCCGTTGCATCGCTGCCCGTGGCGGACATCATCTTCTGATGCATCTCCATTTCTGCAGGCGGGTAAGGATTGGCTGGCGTGGGGTTCATGGTCTGGCGCATGTCCATCTTGCTATGGTCCATGCCCTGCATTTGGGCGATCGCCGGCGCGGCCACCAGTCCAGCGATGATGATGGGGACTATTTTCTTCACAATTCTCTCCTCAGCGCCCCGCATTGATAATACGCATGGGCGCGCCATTTCCCTCGTGAGGCGGCACAAAATTTACGGGAACGGGAGCGCGAAGCCTACTTGCGGGCTAGAATAGCCTTCATTTCATCGATTTCGCGGCGCTGAGATTCCTCGATGCCGCTGCACAGACGAACGATTTCCGGATCCTTCAAGGAGGCCTCGCGGCACATCAGGATCGCGCCCGAATGATGCGGGATCATCGATCGGAGGAATGCTGTATCGCCGATCGTTGTTTGCGTGCGGATGAGGGCAAATGATCCGGCGAATATCGCAACTGACCCTAATATAAGGGCCGCGTTTGCCTTTTTCGACGGGAACATATGGCCCATCGCGAGGACCATCAGCACCACCATGGGCGCCACCATCATTAGCGTCATGTAGAGCATATTCAGGTTGTTGTAGAAGCTCCCCAAGCTGTCGATCATGACGAACATCACCAGATACATGATGACGCCGCCAACCAAGGTCTGCAGGGCGAGGCTCGCATAGGCATTTTTCATCATTGGTCGTCTCCTTTGGCCCCCGCCCCGATCCTGCTTGACTATTCAACCCGTGCGGCGTCGCTTTCGCGGCCACCGAAGATACAAAAGTGCCGAACCCGCGATCGCCAATGCGAGACCACCTGCGGCAAACGCCATCAACCACGGCGTGTTGAAATTTTCGTGGTTTTTCCAATCCATGATGTGGAGCGCCCAGAAGAAATCGTACAGGCGCCACGTTCCATTTCTCACAGCGACGATCCGACCACTATTCTGGGCAACATAGACGCGGGTCGCTTCGCGGTCAGGGAAGTCCACCCGCCAGGCCGGCAGGACGCCCTTGAATTCTGGGGTCGACGCCACAACCAGGCGCACGCTCGGCGGCTCCGACGTACCACGGTAGGCCTGTATCGCCACCGCGCGAGCCATCGCAGCGTTCACGGGACCAAGTCGACGACCTGTTTCTGCATCGTGGAGTGAGATCGTCCCATCGATAGACTCGACCTCCGCAATCTCGCGGCCGAGCAGCGCGCGATATCGGACTTCACGCACGGGTCTGGTCGCCGCGCGCAACACTAGGTCCAACGGCGCGCGCGATCTCGACTGTTCCAATATCGCCGGCGACGATCGCTCGACGAGATGTTCACCGCGGACTCGCTCGATCGGCAACAGGCTCATGACAAGACCGCTCGCAAACCAAAGCAGCAGCTGGACGCCGATAACCAGGGCTAACCAGCGATGAACGCGGCTAGCCCCGATGTGGAAGCGGAGTTTGGCGCTTCTCAGAACCAGGTCCGAACACCGATTACAAAGCTGGCCGCCTTCACGTCCCCTCCGTCTGAGCGTGCATAGTCCGCCGTCCGCCCGAACTTTCGGTCGTAAGAAACGCCGATGTAGGGGGCAAATTCGCGGCGCAGTTCGTAACGCAAACGCAGTCCCAATTCGGCGTTCGTGATGCCCGCTCCAATCCGCGTCTCCGGGACATTTTGTGCTGAAAGGTTCACTTCCAGGCGCGGCTGGAGAATGAGGCGTTGCGTGATACGCTGATCATAATAGCCCTCGATCCGCCCCAACACCTCGCCTTTGTTCGACAGAAACAGGGCAGCCTCGGTCTCAAACCAGTAAGGCGCCACCCCCTCAATACCGATCGTCGCATAAGTACGGGATGGGTTGGCTTTGAAATCGTAACGGACACCCGCCTGGAGGTTCCAATAAGGGTCGAGTGCACGACTGTAGAGCGCCTGAACTTCTGCGGTCTCCATGTAGGTGCCGCTTCTGCCAGCAAGAACGCCCTCACCCTCTGTCTTGACCACCAGCCGATCGAGATCCTTGCCGAACCACGCCTCCCCGTCCCACCGATAGCCGTCGCGGCCGTTACGGACCTGATATTCCGCCAGATTGAACAGGATCATCGAGCTGGATGAGCCGCCATGTTCCTTATGCAGCATGGTACGCGAAGCCGCCATCTCGCCGTTTTTGTAGACGCGGTCGGCATAGTTGTCGGTAGGAGGTTGGGGTGCAGGGGCGTTGCCGGGCATGAGACTGGTGCCACCAGCGCCATGGGCTGCCATCGGCCCATCCATCGCCATGCCGGGCATCGACGACATATCGTGCTGCATCGGCTGACCGCCGGGTGCCGCCTGCATGTCCATGCCGGGCATGTCGTGTTTCATCGTACCGCCCGCCCCATCGGGCATGGTCATGCCAGGCATGCCGGACATGTCGTGGCCGGCATGCGGGTCAGCCGTTGGAGGCGTCTTGTCACCGGGCATCTCCATGCCGGACATAGCCCCCATGCCCGACATGTCGTGCGGCGCCGACTTGGGTTTTGCTGCCGGTGCCCGGCGCTTCGGGGTGGCAGGCTTGCCCTTAGCCGTGGGCGCAGCGGCGCGCCTGGGCTGGCTTGCTGGCTTGGCCACCGGCTTTTTCTTCGCCGCTGGCTGAGCAGCAGGCATGTTCATGCCCGGCATATTCTGCATCGACTGCGCGCTGACTGGGGTCGCCAAGGCGAGCGGGGCCGCGCCGATCAGAAGGAGAAGCGACTTCATGCGGCATCTCCCCGGGGACGGACGGAGACGACGCGCATCATCCCGGCATGCATGTGATAGAGCATATGGCAGTGAAACGCCCAGTCGCCGACTGCGTCTGCGGTGACGTCGAAACTTACCTTGCCTCCTGGTGCGACATTGACGGTGTGTTTGCGCGGCGAATACTCGCCATGCCCGGTCACCAGCTCGAAGAAATGCCCATGAAGATGGATCGGGTGCGACATCATCGTGTCATTGACGAGCGTGACGCGGACCCTTTCGTTTTCGATAAAGGGAATGGGCTCGCGCTTGTCACTGAGCTTCACCCCATCGAACGACCACATATAGCGTTCCATATTCCCGGTCAGGTGGATTTCCATCGCGCGGTCTGGCGCGCGAACATCGGGGTTGCGCTCCACCGCCATGAGATCGCGATAGACAAGAACCCGGTGGCCAACGTCTTCGAGACCCTGTCCCGGTTCTCCCGTGCGATCCATCGGCATGGGCGAGATCGTCTGGACACCCGGTCCCATCTTAACCTGCGGCGCTTTGCTGGCGTCGCGCATGTTCATGCCGCCCATTCCGCCCGTCGCCATGCCGCCCATTGTATCACCGGACCCGCTGCCCATTCCGGGCATGTTGGCCATGGAACTATCCGCCGGTTTTTGCATGCTTGGCATCGACGCGCCGGCCCCCATATCCATGCCTGCCATCCCGCCCGCGGCAGCTCCGCCGGCAGACATGTCATGCCCCATTGCTGCGTGGTCCATGCCGGACATGCCGCTCATATCCATGTCCCCCATGCCCATGTCCTTCATATCGGCAAGGGGCCGCTTGCGGAGCGGCGGAACTTCGGCCGTCATGCCTTCACGCGGAGCCAGTGTGGCGCGTGCCATGCCCGAACGATCAACGGATTCACCGACCAGCGTGTAGGCGCGATCATCGGTCGGAGTAACGATGACATCATAGGTCTCGGCAACCGCGATCTGAAACTCGTCGACCTCGACCGGCCTGACATTGAGCCCGTCGGCCTGAACAACCGTAAGTTTGAGACTGGGAATCCGGACATTGAACGTCGTCATCGCGGAGGCATTGACGAAACGCAGGCGAACGCGCTCACCTGGCTTGAAAAGCGCGGTCCAGTTGTCCCGTGGGCCATGCCCATTCACGAGATAGGTATAGGTCGAGCCCGTGACATCGGACACGTCGGTCGGATCCATCCGCATATTGCCCCAGTCAAGTCGGTCCTTGAGGGGTTGGTCTTCCTTGGCCAGCAAACCGGCCAGCGTTTGCCGCTGATAATTGAAATAGCCACCGCCGACCTGCTTGAGCTTCCGGAAAATTGCGTGCGGATGCATCTGGCTATGGTCGGAGAGCACGATGACATGCTCTCGATCCGACTGAATCGGATCCTCGCCTTCCGGGTCGATGACAATCGGTCCGTAATGACCTAACTGCTCCTGCAGCCCCGAATGGCTATGATACCAATAGGTGCCAGCCTGGACGATGGGGAACTCATAGACAAAGGTCGACTTGGGCTTGATGCCGGGGAAGCTGATGCCGGGCACGCCGTCGAACTGGAACGGCAAAAGCAGGCCGTGCCAGTGGATCGAGCTGTCTTCCTCGAGATCGTTGATCACCGACAGGCGGACGTTTTGGCCCTGACGCAGACGGATGAGGGGCGCAGGCACAGTGCCATTGATGCCGATGGCATGGCTTTGTCGGCCGTCGATCATCATCATCTGATGCGCGATCTTGAGCGTGATATCGTTCCCGCTGACCGTTGGCAGTGGCTTGGCAATCCCGGACGAAATGGGTTGAGCCCATGCCGGCAGCCATGCCGACAATGCGAGGCCACCGCCGGCCAGCGCAGCGCCGCGGAAAAGGTCGCGGCGGTTCAATCCGGGGGACATAATATCTCCTTGTTCAACGTGCAGCACTTTGGGTCTGAAAAGACGCTTAAGCGCGGTATCTCTTTATCCTTACGCGCGAGCAGCGCGCACCCCTCATTCCTCAGCGAGTATTTCTGCGAGGCGCGCGCGCGCGCGATACAGGCGCGTCTCCACAGCCTTGCTACTGACGGAAAGCGCTTTGGCGGCCTCTGATTGACTGAGCCCTTCGACGGTCCTGAGCATCAGGACTTCACGCAACGTGGCAGGGCAATGCGCTGATCGCCGCCGACAGTCGCTCCACCTCTATTTTCGATTCAGCACTGGCATGTGCGGAGGGTGCGTCATCCGGCACTTGCTCAATCTCATCATCCGACGGCGCGGAGCCAAATGTGAAGAGCTGCCGCACCCTCTGGCGGCGGCGCCAATCGCGACATTTGTTAATCGCGATCCGGGATAGCCAGGCGCGCAACGGACGCGCACCATCATATTTCCGCAGATGGCTGAACGCGGATACAAAGCAGTCCTGCGTGAGATCAAGTGCTTCCTCGGCATTCCCGACCAGGCCGCGCACCAGTCGAAATATCGCTGTCTGGTGCCGACGCATAATCTCGGCGAAAGCCGACTGCCGACCGGCAAGCGTCAGTGCCGCTAGTTCACCGTCCGAACACGCCTGGAGATCCAGACTCACCGTGCATCGTCGGTGAGCGCATGAACCACCGCCTGATCGAAGGTCTTGGCCTGATCGGGGCGAAGGATTTGCCGCATGGCGAAGATGTGCCCGAGCGTTTCCTTTTGCAGTTCGCCCATTGCCTGATGCGACTGATCGACGGCCGCGGTCACACGCGGCCCTTCGCCATGTTCGACCTCGATCGCGGCTGCGAGACGCGCATTGTCCGATCGCAGTTCAAGCTCCAGCGCGCGCCGACGCACGGCGAAACCCTGCTCTAGCAGCTCGATCTTGGCCTTCTGACGATCATCCAGATCGAGCTTGCTGTGCAAGACATCGTGGAGCTCGACGCCGGCTGCCTTGGGCCGCGGGAAAAAGTAGCGGCCCAGGAACACGCCCGCAACCGCCGATGCAAAGGCGACGATGGCGACGAGGAGGAGCAATTTGGGCTTCATTGAGAACCTACCAGCAGCGTCGAAGGGGCAAGCGGATTTGATGGCCCGAAAGGCGATAGCGTGACCGACGCCTCGGCACGCGGCGTAAAGCCATTGCTGGCGATACCCAGCAGTACCGCTCCGAAAGCCGCGACCGCACCGAGGCGGAATTGAGACGCGGTCGAAACCTGCGGCAATGCCGCTATGCGTCGGAACACAGCATCCTCCAGACCAATCAGCCCCGGATGCGTCGGTTCGTTGCGTAAGCGGCTCAGCAGCCGGTCCAGGTCGGTATCCATCGAAAAGTCCAATCCTCAATCAATCCGGGGCAACGGCCCAGGACGTGTTCTTTACTTTCCCCTCTATCAGCCTGTCCGTCAAAGCATCGCACATAGCGGGCAGATCTGAGCAACAGCGACGGAGCAGCCGCAACGCTATGGCGCCGTCTTCGTCATGCCGGGCATATCCTTCATCATCGCGTCATGGTCTTCGGGCGCACTGGCTATTGCCGCCTGATATTGGGCGGGTGACATACGCGGAAGTTGCCTTACGAAAGCCACCATATCCCAGATCAGTTCGTCGCTATGGGTCTTACCCCAAGCTGGCATCGCGGTCAGCTTGACCCCATGCTTGATGATCCAGAATTGCTCCTTTGGCGATCTTTGCTCCTCGCGGGAAAGCTCCGGCGCCCTCGGATAGAGTCCCTGGCTGATTTCGGACTTTTCCAGTCCTGGCCCGAGATGGCAGCCGCTGCACATCTCGGTGTAGAGCCCCGCCCCGCTCTGCAGCCGCTTCACGTCCCCAAGGTTGGCCGGGACATTCACATCACGAGATCGCACGGCGATGGAACGATCTCGGAGCTGCTCGATCAGCCAATAGACCGGTTTGGTGTGCGGCGAATCCGCCCCGATGTCATAGGCACCCACATAGACGACGATCCCCGCTAGCGCGCCGCCGACCAGCGCTGTCGCAGCGATAAAACCTACACTTGGAAAGTGCCTGCGCAGCCAAGTCGTCCTAGCATTCTCCATAGCTTCCTCCCGAGCGGCAGCGTCCCTTGGATCCGGGTGGTTCTCACACCCATCCAATTGTCCATACGCACTGCAAGCTTCGATCCCTCATCTGTCGCGCAGATCTCATTCGCAAATCCCGCCGGGGTTCTGATTTGCAGAATTCTTGCGCGCCTGATGAGGGGTGGCGCCGCGTGGTGCGTAATTCGATGTGTCGGCAGTCTCGCCGCCCATGGAGAAATCGATGTTTCGTAAAACAATCTTTGCCGTCGCCATGGCGGCGTCTGTCCTCACCGCTACCGCTGCGCAGGCTCACCCTAAGCTCAATGCCGCCACCCCTGCCGCAAATGCCGTGGTCGCCGCCCCGACCAGAATTCAGCTCGTCTTTTCTGAAGCGCTCGTCGCACAATTTTCCGGGCTCGACCTGACGATGACCGAAATGCCAGGCATGAAGATGGCGCCGATGAAGATGAACGGCGTCAAGGCCACCGTGGGCGCCGATGGCAAGACGCTCGTCGCGACGCTTGCCAAGCCGTTGCCGGTTGGAACCTACAAGGTCGACTATCACGTCGTCTCTGCTGACACCCATCGCATCCAGGGCAGCTACACCTTCAAGGTCCAGTAAGACCGTGCCGGACATCATAGCGATCGCAGTGAGGCTGGGACTTTTCCTCGATCTCATGCTCCTCTTCGGGTTGCCGATGTTCGGCCTCTACACGTTGCGCGGGACTGAGCGGGCATCCGGCTCGGTCCTGCGTTTCCGGTCGGTGTTGGCGACAATCGCGCTGGCCGGTATCGTATTATCTATCCTGGGCATGATGGTCCTGGCGGCCTCGATGGGGGGCGTGCCACTCGATCAGGTAGACCGCGCCACGGTCAATCTTCTCATATCGGGCACTGCGATCGGGACGGTCTGGCAGGTACGGGTCGCGGCCCTCCTGCTCGTGCTCTATTTTTCCATCGTCGGTTGGCGGCGTCCCGCTTTCGCCCTGTGGTCGCTGTCAGCGACCGCCGCTGTCGCTCTGGCGACCTTGGCCTGGACGGGGCATGGCGCTGCCGACGAAGGCTTGCGGGGATGGGTCCATCTTGGGGCCGACATCACCCATCTTTGGGCGGCGGGGATTTGGGTAGGCGCATTATTCGCCCTTTGCCTTCTCATTTTCCGCCCTGCAGCTCGCATGGCGATCGATCATATCCACCTTTCTCACCGCGCGCTGGATGGCTTTGCAAAGGTCGGATCGGTAGTCGTAGGGCTGCTTATCCTGTCGGGATTCATCAACAGTTGGATCCTGATCGGACCATCCCGGCTCGGTTCCCTTTTTGCCAGTCTCTACGGCCTTCTGCTGGGGGCAAAGCTGATACTGTTCGGCGTCATGCTGACGCTGGCCGCCGCCAATCGCTTCTTCCTGACCCCCTCCCTCGCTGCAGCCATTGAAACGGGCAATACATCCTCGGCGATAGGAACACTTCGTCGCAGCCTCGCCATTGAAACCGGATGCGCTCTTGTCATTCTAGCCCTCGTTGCATGGTTAGGACTGCTGGCCCCACCTGCATCGGGGATGTAATCCGCCTTCATGGAAGCGCGCGCGAAATAGCTTTGATCGCTTTAAGGCCCGAGCCAAACCGGGAAATCGCGTCCTTGTTCCGTTCTAGCTCACCATAAGGGAGATAGGCGATCTCCAGGTCCGCGATCCGGCTGAACGCCGGCCTTGCGATTTGCGCGCGCACTTCGCTTTCGCGAGCATCTGGAGCGACAAGGAACAATCCGGCTGTGGCATGCAGGTCGCTGCCGCTCAGGGCAAGATCGAGCATCCGGACGATCCCCGAATAGATGGAAGTCGAATGTTCGACTTCGAAGGCTGCCGCGACCCGGTCACCACCCCGCTCCAGCCACAAAACATCAATGAGGCGGATAGCATCCGCTCCGGTCGACGTCGAAATTGAAGCCGGCAAGCTCTCGAGGCACCCCTCCCCCAAACGCACACCGTCATGCAGTCGCCCCCGATCATTGGATGCGATCCAGACGTCATACCCCAGGGCCAGACCGATATCGCGCAGCCATGCCTGGATTTCCGAATGGGTTCGATCACTCTCGCCCTGCTTCTGCAGCGCTTTGTTGAGCGTTTGTGCTTCCGCCCGAGCTTGTTCGAGGCGTGCGGTCCAGGATCCCAGGGTCTGGTCTTCCTCGTCGCGGGGCGGCGCCGGATAACGGCCAGAGCCGATATCGAACAGGAGGCCGCCAATAGCGCCCAGATCGTTTGACAGAAGATCGCGAAACCGCTCGTTCAGGTCGAGCACACCCGAGCGCATGGCGAGAAAATGGTGCCAGCTTCCGAGCTTCACCTTGCCGCCGGTCAGCTTGTTATAGCCGTTGACGATCGCGGTGTTGAACGGCGGCACGAGGGTCGGATGCAGGAAATAGAGGAGATTGGCGACCGCAGGCCCCAGCCCCTTGATGTTCAGGCGATCAATCGTGTGGATACCTGCGATAATCTCTTCCGCGGTGTCGCAACAGGCGCAGTGATCGAGCAATCGGCCAAAGGCGCGCTGGTTCGCCGGGTTTTCATAGATGTCGGGGATCCGCAATTTGGGCTTCCAGAGAAACGCATGGTCCGCGCCTTTGAAGATCTGCCTCTGTTCTGCGACTGAATGAACGACCGTTTCCAGCGAAGATCCGCGATAGGCGACGCCGAACCTTCCGGCTTCGATTTCAGCGACCACCTGGGCGAGACCACGCCGTATCGAACGAAAATTCTTGATGCGCTCGTCCCATAGAAACCAGCTCTGATACGTCGCGTTCGGATCTTCCCTCCATCGTTGGATCAGTTGCCGCGCCAGCAATTCAAATTCCGCCAAACCCCGTTCCCCCATTCGCGTCGATCTTCTCCAACGCTAACACTCCGCCCCGTATACGAACAGTTTTTGCGCGGCCGCCCAGGACGAAAAGCGACCCGCGTCATCTGATATCGTCCTGAATATGCGTCAGCAGGTCACGGGTGTAGCCGATCAGGAGATCGCCAACGGTTGCCCCGTAAAGCGCGAGGAACAAAATGAACGCCAGGAGCTTGGGGACGAAGCTCACAGTCTGTTCGTTGATCGAAGTCGCAGCCTGGATCATGGAGATAATGAGCCCGACCACCAGCATGATTATCAGCGGGGGTCCAGCGACAACCATTATCACCCAAAGCGCCTGGCCCATCGAAACCGAAAAAGGGCTGTAGGTCTCCATCTCTCCCCCGACGATGATGGTTTCGTCGCCCCCTGACGTTGCGGCCTGTGGTTGTTGCGGGGCGAGCGACATGGAGCGCGATCGGTTTATTCCAATCCGTCTTCCCCACATCCGCTCGCCCCCGCGCCACGCTGCGACCCGTGGGCACCTCGGCTGTCCATCCTGCTAGGCGATGGGCTTCATCTGATTTTACGCAGCGACGGGGTTTACCCCTCACGACCCGACCTTTTTTTCGAAGAACGCGCACTCGTTTGAGGGAAGAAGCCTCATTCCGCGTAATACCAGTGAAGACCGAGCTCAGTGAAAGGCACGCATGTACGACTGCGTCATCATCGGCGGCGGCCCCGCAGGGCTGACAGCAGCCACCTATCTAGCCCGGTTTCTGCGTTCTACGCTGGTCATCGATGCTGGCGATGGCCGCGCGACCCGCATCCCGACGACACATAACCTCCTCGGTTTTCCAGACGGTATCTCTGGCGAAAATCTGCTTGTCCGTATGCATCGACATGCCGTGTCAACGCCGGGATAAAATTGGGCCAGGCACCGGTTTAAAAAGGGGCCAGTTGGTTTGAATAAAAAGCCTCATGGTTGAGGCTGGACGCTCTCGGCAGCGGGGAAGCGGCTGTAGCGGAGCGGAAG
>NZ_PPSM01000012.1 GCF_002916655.1 Novosphingobium sp. HII-3 | reverse complement strand
CAACCAACATCCCTGTACCCGCCGTCCGGAACCCAAACGGCGGCGCTTCTCATGATGAGATGAAGGGGGTCAATTTTAGACGCCGATCACCCCGCTAAGGGGGTCAATTTTGCACGCCGCTCCACACATGCAGTAGTTGAGGGCGACTTCCCCGCCATGCCCGAAGGGCGGGTGCCCGAGGTCGTGCGTGCAGCCGATCGCCTGGATCATTCCCCGGTCCGGGAGATGCCGCGTGGCGGGATGGCCCGGAAACAGCTTCGCCAGCTGCCGGGCCAGACCGCCTGCGATCTGCGCAACTTCCAGGGAGTGAGTCAGCCTCGTGCGATAGAAGTCGCTGTCGCCCAGGCTGAGGATCTGCGTCTTGCCCTGCAACTGTCGAAAGGAGGCGGAGTGAATGACGCGGGCGTAATCGACGTCGCCGTCCTCCCGGGCATCTTCCGCCTGGGCGGACCACCCCTCCCGTCGCGCAAACCAGCTCATATCGACCCTTGACCGTTGACGCGCCCAGATGCCTCACTTGCCATGTCCCGGCAATAGCCAGACAGCGCCGTATACCCGTCAGGACGGTTCGGTTGCGTTTTCCGGTTCCCTGGCGTCCGAAGACAGCAGGACGTTGCGCACAGGAGTGACGAGGCTGATTGCCGCGGCCTCGAAGCGTTCGACGATCGCCAGAAGCAGTTCTTCCCGGATGATGACACTGTGATCGAAGTCACTCACCGCGATGTAGCTGAAAACCTCGATCTGGAGCGAAGCCTCGCCAAGGGTCGCCAGCCGTGCGCGCGCGCCTTCGGCAATATGGGCATTTTCCGCGAGGACGGTCTGAACGATGGTAATCGCCTCCTTCAGCTTCGCCGACGGCAAGCCCAGGTCGAGGTGAATGACCGGATTGAACAGGAAGCGGTCGCGGCTTGAAAAATTCTCGATCTGTCGGGCCGAGAAGTCGCCGTTGGGTATGGTGACGATCGTGCGGTCGTTGGTCCGGATACGGGTGGAGCGTATCCCGACGTCCTCCACCGTGCCGACGACGTCGCCCACGCGGACGAAGTCGCCCACCTGTGCCGGCCGGTCGGCGATGACGGTGACGCTGCCGACGAGGTTCTCCACGGTCTTCTGAGCGCCAAGAGCCAGCGCGATACCACCGATACCCAGCGCGGCGATACCTGTTGTGACGTCGATGCCAAAGGTGTCCAGGATGCCAATGGCCGAGAAGGCAA
This sequence comes from Novosphingobium sp. HII-3, assembly GCF_002916655.1. Taxonomy (GTDB): domain Bacteria; phylum Pseudomonadota; class Alphaproteobacteria; order Sphingomonadales; family Sphingomonadaceae; genus Novosphingobium; species Novosphingobium panipatense. The sequence continues at coordinate 55,483 of NZ_PPSM01000012.1, read as the reverse complement.
GCAGCAGGATCTTGGCCCCGCGTCGGATCAGCGTGACGACGGAAACTACCTGCCGGCGCGCCTGTCGGCGCATGCGAGCGATGGCGATGTCGGAAATCGCGTCAACCAGTCGCAAGCCGAGCCATACGAAGCCGACCACGGCGAAGATGCCGATGTAGCGCAGCAGGGTCTGCCGCGCGACGATCGCCACGGGAAGTTTCTCCGCCCAGATATAGAACGCTGCCACGGCGATGATCAGGTTCAGTGGAGGCAGGGCGGCGGACAGGAACCGATACCAGCCGTTGCTGTCGGCCTTAGGGACGAAGCGCCGCCCCCCCGCGAGGATGACGGCCGACAGTATCCAGAGGCCGCCGAAGCTCAGGATGGCAAGACCGGCCAGCACCATCCAGTCCTGAACCGGGGCACCCGCAACGGCTATTGCTTCCGCCCCCTCCGTGGCCTGGGTGCCGGGCTGGGGCACTTTCGCAACTGCGAGCACGCGCATGGTCTCGACAGGAACACGCCACACAGTGTGCCCGTCCACTTCCTTCCTGCCGAGAAGCACAGGATTGGGCTTGCCGTTGACCGTGATCGTCCCGACCCGCTCCCGGTTGAGCGGCAGATCATCGTCGAGGCTGCCCGGCGTGTCGTTCGACAATCCGCTGAAGGGCGTCAGTGATCCGCCTGAATCAAGCAGCGCCTGCAACCGCCGGGCGAACTCGGCAGCGCTTCGTTGCGCATGCGGATTGGTCTCGACCGGCAGGTCGAAGTAGAAGGCCGCGCGGTCGTAATCCTGCTGCGCCAGCGCGTTGATCAGACCCGTAATAGTCGAACGCGGGGTTCCACGGCCAAAGGGATCGACAGGGACTGCTGAGGCCGAGGCTGCCGGCTCGGGGACGAGCTGTGCACGGGCCGGAGACACGGCAAGGAACAGCGCGGCAAAGAATGCCATCCAGTGAGTTAGAAGCCTTGGGTGCAAAACCTGTCCTCATGCGCAGCTGCGGGAGCGGAGCGGCGGGCCGGTAACCGTGGCGGCCCTCTTCGAGCCGAGCGGCCGGGGCTGTCCGGACTCAACTCGGCGCTCTTGGCGCAGTTCCATCGTGGCGGCAAGGCGTGGTCCCGCGCCTGGATGACAGGCGCGACAGGCCGGACTCTACGGAAGGCCGGTGTCGCCTGAGACGCGGCCCTCAGGCGCGAAAGAGGTACAATCTATCGGGGCAAGGGCTCCGATCCTGACGCTCAGGCGGCGATGCTCCGAAAGGGTTCGCGGCTGCGCCCGATCGCGTCGATGACGGCGCCTATCTTGGCATCGGAGTAGCCGGCCTCGCGAGCCTCTGCCAGCGCGGAGGCGGGGAGGGTGTAGCCGTGATGCCAGGCGCGTACGGCGAGCCGGCGCAGCGCCTCCATCTGCTCGTTCGCCAGCATGGGGGATGGCGGCGTCGGCCCCAGGATGAGGCGGGCGAGCCAGCCACGCTTGCGCACCGGCTTCAGCGATTGCAGGCCATCTGCGCGCGCCAGGGCAACGATCCGCTGCTCCATCTCGGTGAGCGAAGACAAGGGGTAATCGACCGGATTCGGCAGCACCTGGAGCGCGGCATCGGAGAAGTCGATGAAGGCCATGTACGTTGCTCCTGCGTCCTTTGCGTTAGGCATGCCCCGGCGCGCGACCCGGGAAGGGGGAAGGGCGCGCGCCGGGGCGGCCTTCCGGCTAGGGGTAGCCGGAAGGCGAATGGTCAGGGCTCTGGCGCGTACCGGACACAGGAATGTCCTATCGGCGGCAGGAGCCGGATGTGTGCATCACGCCACGACCCGGGCGGGTTCGCAGCCGTAGAGCGGCGGCGGCCGATGAAAGCCGGACAGGTGGAAGATGTTCTGTACTGACCGGTATATATTCGGCCGCACGAGGCGTCAAGCAGGTTTTCTGTACCGCCTGGTAAATTACACGGTCGAAGGGCAGCGCCCGGCAGGATAGCCGGGATCAGGTGCCGTTCAGCGCCCCGGCCACATGGCGAGGAATGTGTCGATGCTGCCTTGCAGCTCTTCCGGTTGCGCACCGCCCTGTGCCTTGACCGCGAGTCCCTGCAGGAGCGTGGTGAGGCAGCTTGCCAACTTTGTGGGACAGACGCTGTCGGGAAGATCGCCATCCCGCCGCGCCTGCTCGAAGCGCTTCACGACGGCGGCCTCGGAGGACGCACGGCGCTTGATCACGTCTGCGCGGATCGGGTCGGCTTCGGCCGCGCAGACGACGGTGCTGATGACGCCGAGGCAACCGTGGGGATCGCTGTCCCCGCAGTGTGTCGCCACCGCCCCGTTGAGCAGGCGTTCGGCCACGCCGCGGGCGGTCGGAGCCTCAAGGGCCTTGCCGATGTAGGCCAGCTTGTCCCGCTCGTAGAGGTCGAGCGCTTTCTTGAAGAGAGCCTCCTTGTTGCCGAAGCAGGCATAGAGGCTGGGCTTCGTGATGCCCATGGCCTCCGTCAGTTCCGCCATGGACGCGCCTTCGTAGCCGCGCGCCCAGAAGACCCGCAGCGCGGCTGCAAGAGCCTCGTCAGGATCGAACTCGCGGGGACGGCCCCGGACGGAAGGGGGTGCCGCAGTGGAAGCGGAGCATTTCATACCAGGCGGTAGATAGGTGCGCGCGCGTGCAGAGTCCAGTGTGACGCGGCTGTCATGGAGCCGGCACCGAAGCATGCGGAGCGCTGCCTCACGCCAACCCCGCCGGAGACCTTGCCGCCGACGGGGTCATGCGAAGTCCTGGCTGGAGGACATCGGGATACCTGGTTGCACCTTCTCCCGAAGGGCGCTCCTTCGTCAGGCTTGCGTGCGGGTCGGTTCGGAGGGCCTGCGTGCTGCAGACGCTCTCAGCCTTTCGGCCTCCTTGCGATCCTTGTACGTCTTGTAGGCATAGCCGCCAGCGGCTGCTGCGATCAGGGTCGCCGGGCCAAGCCGACGCAGCAGCGCCGGTGCCGCCATTCCCAGCAGCGCGCCGCCTGGTCCGTCGATGCCGCGCACGTGTTTGGCGGCGTGGCTTCCAGCGACAGCTCCGATAATCTTGCCAATCATTTTGAATTCTCCTTGTACCCTTAACAAGGGCACACCGCCGGGATGGTTCCACTTCGATGTGCCGCACCTCCCGGAACCACGATCGTGCCGTTCGACTTGTGTGCGGCACGCGGGGGGGCCCATTCGCGCCATCGTGGCTCGGAAAGCGCTTACCGGGCAGTGGGGGTCAGGGTCTGTTGATGCTGAATGACCCTCCACTCCTCGTGCGCCAGCCGCCTCAGTGTGGAGGTGCAGTGCGCAACGTAGCCTGCGCGGTCGCTATGCTGCGCGCGCGCAGTGTACCCGATGACGATCAGGCCGCCCTGCGGTCGGCTTACCGTCTGGTCGGAGAAGGCGACCTTCTGCCAGCGTGGCGTGTCGCTCAACCGCTCCTTCGCTCCGCTGCCGGAAAATACATAGGGGGGCTGCGGCAGGACCATGACGCAGCCCTCGTCAACGAGGTCGCGATAGTGAGTTTCGCCTCCCAACCAGAGACTCCGCTCGAAGTCCCAGATTCGTTCGTCTTCCATGCAGAACTCCTCAAGTTGTCCCTGAAGATTGCGAAGGCGCGCGCGGCGTTCCCGAAATCGCACAGGCGGCCGGCAGAACGGGCGCGATACAGGATGGCAGGACCGCCAGCGGAATACGCAGGCTTCACTCACCGGAGGTTGAGCAAGCAACAGGAACACTCGCGAAATACGCGGGTTGGGGCACTGGAAGGAATTGGCATGATCGCAAGTGATCGATTGACGCTTCTGGCACGGCTCGGCTTCGCCGCCCGAGGCATCGTTTACATCCTGATCGGTGCGCTGGCGGTGAATGCGGCGTGGAAGGGCGGGAACCCCACTGACAACCAGGGTGCGCTCGGGACGATCGCGGACGCGCCGTTCGGCCGCTTCCTTCTAGCGGTGTGCGCGGCCGGTTTCGCCGGTTACGCGATCTGGCGGTTCACGGAGGCCGCTCTCGACCCTGAACGCAGGAGCGAAAGCCTGAAGGGCCGGGTGGAGCGTGCCGGTTATGCTCTGAGTGCGATCGCTCACGCCGTGCTCGCGTTTTCCGCAGCACGAATAGCACTGGGGCAGGCACCCGCCCGCGAAGGCAGCCCCGGGGATGAAAGCGCGCAGAGCTGGTCGGCGTGGCTGATGGAGCAGCCGGGGGGCGTCGCTCTCCTGATTGCGGTGGGCATCGGCCTGTTTGGCGTGGCAATCGCTCAGGGACTGAAGGCCTACAAGGCGGACTTCGACGATCTGGGTGGCGACGTGCCCGCGCCAGATTATGTGCAGTGGCTGGGACGGGCCGGCTATGCCGCTCGCGCCGTGGTCTTTGCGATCACGGGGTGGCTGATCATCTCGGCGGCCCTGGCACATGATGGAAGCCGTGCCGGTGGTCTCGGTGAGGCGCTCGACAGGCTGGGCAGCCAGCCGGGAGGAGCGTTGCTGCTCGCCCTGATGGGTGTCGGTCTGGGGCTGTTCGGTGCCTTCAGCCTCGTCGAGGCACGGTATCGTGTGCTCACCGTACGTTCGCCCTTCTGACGCCGACTGCCCGGCTGCCCCGGCGGCGGGAAGAGCAGCTCTGATGGTGCAGCCGAAACTTGGGCGCTATAGCGCGTGGCGATCGCGGACATGCCCGAGCAGGGAGTGAACTATGGATGTCGCGGTATTCAGCACGAAGGGTTACGATCGTCAGTTCCTGGGCGAAGCCAACGTACGGGCGGGTACGCCGCACACCCTGCGTTACATAGAGGCGCGGCTCACCGCCCAAAGCGCGATGCTGGCCCGGGATGCACCGGCCATATGTGCGTTCGTCAACGACGTGCTGGACCGCCCTGTCCTGCAGGAGCTTGCCGGCGGCAATACCCGGATGATCGCGCTGCGCAGCGCTGGGTACAACAACGTGGATCTGAAGGCCGCGGCAGAATTCGGCATGGTTGTGGGCAGGGTCCCGGCCTATTCGCCGGTCTCGGTGGCCGAACATACCGTCGGGCTGATACTCGCACTCAGCCGCAAGATCCACAAGGCGTATGTCCGTGTGCGCGAGGGCAACTTCGCGCTCGACGGCCTGCTGGGTTTCGACCTCAAGGGGCGTACCGTGGGGATCGTCGGGACCGGAAAGATCGGGGTCGCCGTCGCCGGCATCCTTTCGGGGTTCGGCTGTCGTATCCTTGCCCACGACCCGGCGCCCCCACCCGAACTGGCGATGATCGGCGCGGAGCCCTGTCCGCTGGAACAGCTTTTCCGCGAGTCGGACATCATCTCCCTCCATTGCCCTCTTACCGCCGCAACGTATCACCTGATCGACGAAGCCGCCCTGGAGCAGATGAAGAAGGGCGTCATGCTCATCAACACGGGGCGCGGTGCCCTGGTCGACACCCGCGCCCTGATTGAGGGGCTCAAGTTCGGGAGGGTCGGGTATCTCGGCCTTGATGTCTACGAGGAGGAGGGCGACCTCTTTTTCGAGAACCATTCCGACCGGATCCTGCACGACGATGTCTTCGCGCGTCTACTGACGTTCCCTAACGTCCTGATCACCGGGCATCAGGCGTTCTTTACCGTGGAAGCGTTAAGCGCCATCGCAAGCACGACGATGGCGAACCTGACGGCTTTCGAGAGGGAGGGCCGTCCGCTCCATCCGGTCGGGCCCTGATCGGTGCCGAAGCGGCTGTCGTTCCGGGGTGCCGAAGCATGAGCGAGTTAGAACCTGTTAAATGATTGCAGCTAAACACGTGCCATCCTCAGGGAGTATGGCACGTGTTTGAGCTCTATCGCTGCGTCCGGAACGAGCATGATCACTGGCTGGTCCTGTTGGCGGCGTTCATCTGTATCGCCGCTGCAATGACCGTAGTCGCCATGCTCCGTCGCGCACGCGACGCTGAAGGAGGCGAACGCCACCGCTGGCTGGTCGCGGCGGGTTTCTCAAGCGGCTTTGGTATCTGGGCAACTCATTTCACCGCCATGATGGGGTATGACCCCGGCTACACCCTTGGCTATCAGGCGGCGCCGACGCTTCTTTCGCTGGCCACTGCCATCCTCTCGACCATGTTGGGCTTTTCGCTGGCGCTCCGGAAAAGCGCTCTCAAGCACCGTCTTGTCGCCGCAGCCGTCTTCGGCATCGGCGTGGTCTGCATGCACTATATGGGAATGCTGGCCGTCGAGTTTAACGTGCACCTGATCTGGTCGCGCACGTTCGTCCTTGCGTCGATGCTCTTCGCGGTGCTGCCGATCGTGCCGGCGCTTTACCTCATTGTCGACGGGCGGACGACACGCAGCGCCATTGCGGGCGCCGTTCTGATCGTCACGGCTATTGTGCTGACGCACTTCACCGGAATGGCCGGCATGAGCGTCGTCCCGCAGCAGGCCGACGCCTCGGCAACGGCGATCCTTTCTTCGATTCAACTTGGCGTCACGGTCGCCAGCATGGCCTTCAGCATCATGACGCTCTGTCTCGTCACGGCGTGGATGAGCCAGCGCACGCGCGCCGTCATCGACGCCAGCGAGCGCGAGTTCAAGGCGCTCGTCGAAGGCATCAGCGACTGTGCCATCTACATGTTGAGCCAGGACGGGAAGGTGGTCACCTGGAATGCCGGTGCCGCCCGTCTGAAAGGCTACTCGCGCGATGAAGCGATCGGCCTTGATGTCGCCTGCTTCTACTCAGCGGAGGAGCGCGAAGCCGGCGTGCCAGCCAAGGCGATCGAAATGGCGCGGCGGGAAGGCAAGTTCAACGTCGAGGGGTGGCGTCACCGCAAGGACGGCACCCGATTCTGGGCTCACGTCACTGTCGAGGCCATATTCGACGAGCAGGGCGGGTTGCAGGGGTTTGCCAAGATCACGCGCGACATGACGCGGATGAAAGAGCATCAGGAGTCGCTCGAGGCGATGTCCCGCAAGCTGAACGCAGCGCTGTCGAACATGCATCAGGGCCTGTGCATGTTCGACGCGGACGAGCGCCTTATCCTTGCCAACGCAAGGGCCGCATCGGCCTTCGATTTCGCGACGGAGGAGGACCTGCTCGGGCTCTCCTTCGATGAGTGGGTTCGTCGCGGCGTGCAGCGCAGCACAGCACAGGAGCCGTCGGACGACGCCGTCGACGGGGCTCTGGAGCGTCATCGGGCGTGCATCGCGGAACCAGACGGAGGCATGCTGATCGCGATGATGGCTGATGGCTGCACTCTGGCGATCGCCCACAGTCCGATGCCCGGCGGCGGCTGGGTCACGACCCTGGACGACATAACGGAGCGCCGCGAAGCCGAGCAGCGCATCGCGCACATGGCTCTTCATGATGCCCTTACCGGCCTGCCCAACCGGATCAGCTACACAGAGCGGCTCGACCAGGAACTGACGCGCGCCATGCGGAACAACGCGCGGGTGGCGGTGATCGGCATCGATCTGGACCGCTTCAAGGAAATCAATGACCTCCACGGCCACGCGATGGGTGATGCCGTGCTGACGTCCCTGGCGACGCGCATGAGCCATTCCCTGGAGTCCGGTGAGCTTGTCGCCCGCTTCGGAGGCGACGAATTCGCAGCCTTGAAGTTCTACACTGAGGAGAGCGAGCTTTCCGAATTCGTTGCGCGGCTGGAAAAGGCGCTGGCTGAACCACTGGAATTCGATGACGCCACCATCTTTCCCGGAGCCAGCCTCGGCGTCGCCATCTACCCGATGGATGGAGAGACGCGGGAGCAGATCGTCAACAATGCCGATCTTGCGATGTACCGCGCCAAGGAAAGGGTCGGCAGACAAGTCTGCTATTATGAGCAGGGCATGGACGAACTTGCCCGCACCCGACGGATCATTGCCAACGATCTGCGGGACGCCATCAATCGCAACGAGTTGAGCCTGGCGTTTCAGGTACAGAAGGATGTTCGGACCGAGGCGGTGGTCGGCTACGAAGCCCTGCTGCGCTGGCACCACCCGCGCAACGGCTGGATCTCTCCGGCAGACTTCATTCCAATTGCTGAAGAAAGCGGAGAAATCGTTCGCATCGGCGAATGGGTGCTGAGGACCGCATGCATGGAAGCAGCACGCTGGCCCGAGCAATGCCGCGTCGCCATCAACCTCTCGCCGATCCAGTTGATGCAGGCCGATCTGCTAGACATCGTTGAAAGTTCACTCGAGAATTCGGGCCTGCCCGCGAGCCGGCTGGAACTCGAGATCACCGAAACGGCGTTTATCTCGGATAAGTCCCGCGCCCTGCATGTACTGCGCCAGATCAAGAACCTTGGCGTCTCGATCGCCATCGACGACTTCGGGACGGGGTATTCCTCGCTTGATACCTTGAACTCCTTCCCCTTCGACAAGATCAAGATCGACAGGTCGTTCCTCATGGAATCCGACACGAGCCACCAGGCACGCGCCATCATCAAGGCAGTGCTGGCTCTCGGTCGGAGCCTCAAGGTTCCCGTTCTTGCAGAGGGTCTGGAAAGCGAGGACCAACTGCGGCTCCTGCGCAGCGAAGGGTGCAATGAAGCTCAAGGCTTCCTGTGGGGCAAACCGTCGCGGTCGCTCACTTTCGAGGCGAAGCAGGCGGCGGGGCCGGTGGCGGCGTAGCCGGCACGGCGACGCCAACGCTCTGGCGATCACGCGCCCCGACAGTCGCTCTCGTCGAGGTCTCGGGAGCGGCGGTCATTCGTCCTTCGGATCGGCGTTCGTCAGTTTCTTCAAGGGCGTCAGGAGCCACAAGGTCATCACCGTCGTCGCGCTGAGAACCAGCGCCACGTCGAACGATCCCACGCCCGCAGCGACGCCGATCGCGCCTGTGACCCAGAGGCTGGCCGCTGTCGCCGTCCCCCTGACAGAATCCTTGAGCCGGAGGATCGCACCACCACCGATGAAGCCCATGCCGGTTATGAGGCCTTCGATGATGCGCGCCATCGCTTCCGGATCGTCGGCCGTCAGCCGCTCCGTCGCCTGAATAAGGCCGCAACTGGCCAGAGCGACAAGCGGGAAGGTCCGGATTCCCGCACTTCGTTCTTCCTTCTCGCGATTCCATCCAATCGGAAGCGCAAGCCCATAGGCCGCTGCGAGCGCGAACATATGAGGAAGCAGATCGACATTCATGACTTAGCCAACTTACGGGACAGGGTTTGGCTCCACAGTGTGCCATGCCGGCGGATAAGAGATGCGCCTTTGGTCATGACAACGCTGCCCCGCTGCACCTGTGCTGCCCGGCGGCGCCTTCTGCGTGGGCTGACAGGCTGGACACATGGCTATGCCTGTGATCTTCTTTGGCCAAGCCTCTGGAGTGATGACGGAACGATGGTAGCTGCTGTGGCGCCCTTGGTGCACCCTTTCCGCTGATGCCTGTACAGGATGCGCGCGCCGCGCTTGCCCAAGGCGATCTTCAGGCCGCTGTCGAAGCGGCGGGACGTCTGGTGGAGGCCAGCCCCGATCACGCGGAGGGCTTCTTCCTGCTCGGCATGGCTGCGGCGGAGGCAGGCCATATCACCAGAGCCATTCCGCTGGTGCAAGCGGCCGTCGAGCGGGGCGGTGAATCAGAGCATCTTGCCCAGCTTGCGAAACTGCTTTCGCTAGCGCGCCGGGACGGTGAAGCCGCTGCGGCGGCGCACCGTGCCCTGGCCAACCTGCCGACGGATCCGCTGACCTGTGACACGATTGGCTGCGTCCTGGCGCGGATCGGCGACCATGAAGCGTCACTGACTGCCTTTCGGGCGGCGGTGTCGGGTGATCCGCACAACGTGAGCTTTCGCTACAACCTGGCCGCTGCCTGCGGGTTTACCGGAAGGGTGGACGAGGCGCGCAGCCACTACGAAACCATTCTGACCAAGGATCCGATTAACGGGCGCGCGCATTACGCGCTCGCCATCCTGTCTCGCCAATCGGCTGACCGCAATCACGTGGCGAGGCTGGGCTCGGCCCTCGAGGCGGCGGTCGCCCCGGACGACGCCCTGCGTATTCGTTATGCGCTGGCTAAGGAACTGGAGGATGTAGGAGATACGGCAGCCTCCTTCCGGCACCTGTCTGTGGCGAATGCGGCGCAGAAATCGGCCCTAGGCTATGACTTCGAACAGGATAAGTCGATTTTCGACGCCATCGAAGCAGCGTTCGCCGGCAGTCGATCGCCCCCGGTCGCCGCTGATGGAGCCGACGGTGCGAACGCGATCTTCATCGTGGGAATGCCGCGGACAGGGACGACCCTGGTCGACCGCATCCTGTCCTCCCATCCGGAGGTCGAGGCCGCCGGTGAGTTGCAGGCGATGCCTCTTGCGGTCAAGGAACTGGCCGCCCGCCACAGCGACGGCGCCTCTTCGCGCCGGGTTCTCGATGCCGCGACGGTCGCAGCAAGCCGCGCCATCGATCACCGCCGTCTTGGCGAGGCGTACCTGGTGCGCGCGGATGCCCATCGCCGACACACCAGGCCGCGCTTCACGGACAAGCTACCGGCAAACTTCCTCTACATCGGCTACATCGCCCAGGCTCTGCCTGAAGCGCGGATAGTCTGCCTGCGCCGCAATCCGATGGACACGATCTGGAGCAACTACAAAAACCTGTTCGCCAGCCAGTCGGCCTACTACGCCTACTCTTACGACCTGATGGACACTGCCCGCTACTTCGCGCGCTTCGATCGGTTGATGGCCATGTGGGAACGTCTCTGGCCCGGGCGGGTGCTTCAGTTGTCCTACGAGAGTCTTGTCGCCGATCAGGAGAGGGAAACCCGCAGGCTGCTGGCCCACTGCGGCCTCGACTGGAATGAGGCATGCCTCTCGTTTCATGAGAACCGCACGGCCGTTGCCACACCGAGCGCGGCGCAGGTGCGGCGGCCGATGAACAGGGATGGCCTGGAGAAATGGCGCGCTTACGAAGCCGCCCTGGAGCCAGCGCGTTCGTGGCTGGCGGGTCAAGGCATAAGCGGTTAGCAAGCGCCGCCGCCCACCCGGGGCGGCGGCGCTGCCTTCAGTACTTGATGCGTGCCTCCACGCCGACGGTGCGTGGATTGACCACCGTCTGACGGTAGAACCGGACCGCCACTCCATCGTTCACGCCGATGCGCGAGCGATCCTGCCCGATGGAGACGACCGCGTACTTGTCAAAGATGTTGTTGGCGAAGAGGCTGACCGTGTACCGGTCCGTCTCATAAGCCAGCGTTGCGCGGTGCAGCACGTAGCTTGGGATCTTGTCCCCGTAGCCCCGATCCCAACCGATACGGGACAACACGTTTCCGCGATATGTCGCCGTCCAGTTCGCGCTCAGGCTGCCTTCGCCCATCGGGACGGTGTACGTCGCGCCCAGACTGCCCGAGTTCTTCGCCGATCCTGGCAGCCGGTCACCGTCAAGGGCATCGAGCTGCGTGAACTTGGGACGTCCATCGTAATTGTTCGGCGTCGTTCGGATGGTGATGATGCCGGGTACGTCTTCGGTGAGCTTCGCATCCGTGTAGGAGTAGCTCCCCTGGATGGTCAGCTCCGGTATCGGACGCAGCTGGAAGGACGTTTCGAAGCCCTGCGATTTCGCCGATCCTCCGTTCACGGTGATGCCGGTCGCACCATTGATGGTGGCGGAATCCACCTGGATCCCGTCCCATTTAATGTGGAAGACGTTGAAATTGAACGAGACCCTGCGCTCGAATAGCTGCATGCGAACGCCGATTTCAGCGTTGCGGGTCTTATCCGGCCCATACATCAGTTCGTTCGGCAGGGCACAGGCGTTCTGCGTATCTCCAAGTGGTTCCGGACAAGGCGCGACTCTGTTGGGGCCGCCGATGCGATAGCCCTTGCTGTAGGTACCATATACCATCAGGTCGGGAGTGAAGTTATAGGAGGTGTTGAACTTCCAGACCCATCCATCCTGCTTGGCTCTGCCACCGCCCGGTTCCACATCGTACGGGCTGAGAGGATCGCCGAGCAGAGGCAGCACCAGGGCGCCTTCGATGTTGGAGGTATACTTGAAGTAGCGCGCTCCGCCAGTGACCTGCCATTCGGGCGTGACCTTCAGGGTGCCTTCGCCGAAGAGCGCCTTCTCCGTGATCTTGGAGCGGGTGTAGCTGACGTATTCAAGGTCATCCGGATTATCTGGAACGCCGAGTTCCGCCGAAAGGCCGGGCGTGTGTTCGGCATAATCGCTCTTGTACTTCTGCTCATTGTAGAAGCCGCCGAGCACCCAGCTGAACGGGCCGCCATGCCGCGATACGAGCCGCACCTCCTGGTTGAACTGCTTGCGCCGGGTATCGCTTTCGTTCCAGCTCGAGAAGGCGGGGAAAAGCTCGTAGTCGTAGTCGAGGTCGAGGAGCAGGTCCGTGTTGTCGCTCTGCGAACGGCTGCGGACATCGGTGTATGCGCTCGTGGAGACGAGATCGACGATGTCGGCGATGTTCGCGTTGATCTCCATGCTCGCCAGGTGCGCGCGACGGTTGACCGGCTCCTCGTAGCGGCTGGCGTTCTGGTAGCGGCCGGTTCCGAGCACGCCGTAGCTGTTGGACTGTGCGCCGTCCGTCTTTGTGCGCTGGAAAGCGTAGGTGAAGATGACCTTCAGATCCTCGCTCGTCTGCGCCATCAGCTGGTTGCGGGTGGTGAACGTCCTCTCGAAGTTGAGATCCTCCCGGCGCCGCAAATTCGCGGCATATTCCGACGGGGTTGGGCCGTCGAGGCCGCCCGGTTGGGGCAGCGAAACGCCCGGCGTCTGCAAGAGCAGGGGGTAATCGATGAATCCCGGATCGTAGTAGTAGCCGGTTGCGGAGCGGAAGGCGACATGATCGCGTACGATGGGAATGTTGATCATGCCGTCGGCCTGGTAGCCGAAGTTGTCCGAATGGCTCTTGGCGTAGAGGCGACCATGTGCGTCCGCTTCGAAGGCGCCCACATTCGGTCGGTTCGGGATGTAGCGGATGGCTCCGGCCAGCGTGCCGAGACCGTAGAGGGTCCCTTGCGGGCCGAGCAGCGTTTCCACGCGTGCGATGTCAAGCAGCTTGAAATCATAATAGAGCGGCACTTCGCCAAGGTAGATGCCCAGCGAGTCGTCGTAGTTCGCTCCGTCCGAACCGGTGTCGGATGCATTGAGACCGCGTAGTACGATGGACCCGGTCGATCCGGGTCCCGTGTCCGAGATGGTCAGGCCGGGTGTAAAGTCGGCCAGATCACGAACATCGTCGATCCGCTGCCGCGCGAGCTCGTCGGCGCCGATCGCGGAGATGTTGATGGGCGTGTCCATGATGGTCGTGGCGCGGCGTGTGCCCGTGACCACGATGGCGTCGCCCTCCGCAGCGATGGCGTCGGCGCCGTCCTGTGCCACTGCCGGCAGTGCGTTGACGGTGCCTGTGAATACCGTCGCTGACAGCAGCGCCGCCCTCAATTTCGCGCGATGTCTCATGTGCTTCCCTGTCCTTGATTGAGGTTCCGGTTGCCTTGGCCTGCCTGCGCCAATGCTCGCGGCTACCGCTTTCCTGGCATGACGCCCCGGCCATCTTCGCGGATGTTGCGCCGGTTCGCCTCTCGTCCCGACTTCTGGGCGGGGTTGAGTTCTGGTTGAGTGCTATGAGGCTGATCGTGCCGGTTCAGCGCACCATGGGCACCTTTTCGACGCGCCTCGCCCTGATCCAGGCGATGACGGGCTGGAATGGAAACACGAACTGCTCCCGGATGGAAAGGCGCCGGAGATCGTCCTGGCCCACGACGCTCGCTTCACCCTCGCGGTATGTGTCGAACAGGCGGTCCAAGAGGATCAGCGAATTGGCGTAATTGCAGCGGGTGCTTTCGTAGTCGGTGGAGTGATGAAGGCTGTGATGCCGTATCGTCGTGAAGAAGAACGAATAGAACGGCGGCGGGTCGGCACGAACATTGGCATGTGCGAAGGTGGAGATCGCGCCAAGAATGTTGATGCCGCAGAAGATTGCAGTCGCGGGTAGATCGAACAGGGCCAGTACGCTGAGGCTGATCAGGAACAACTCGATAGGGTTTCCGACATAGCCCTTCGCCGCATTGAGCTGCGTCAGGTGGTGATGCGGCGCATGGGTCAGCCAAAGCGGTGTGACGTTGTGCATCAGCCTGTGCATCCAGTACTGGCCAAACTCGATGACCAGGACCACCATGGCGACCTGGACCAGGAAGGGCAGTTGCATCGCCCAGGGTGTCGTCAGGCCAAGCGTCTCCTTCAGCGCCTTCAGCGGGCCTTCTGCCAGTTCGGCGTTGGCCCAGGCGATCGCCGTAGCCCCCAGCGCTACGTAAAACATGTCAGTCAGAAATTCGCGGGTGTTCAGGCGCCAGCCGGCATGCCGTTCGTTCACCCACTCCAGCCCCAGCACGCTGAGTGTGATCACCAGCGAGGTCACCGGGAGAGTCCATGCGGCGCCGGTCAACCAGGCCGGCGCGAGGGCCCAGAAGCAGGTGATCAGCACCAGGTAAGCGGGCGGCAGCAGGTCGAACACGGTCTGCTTCACACGGCTGACGGTGCGGTCATGCTCGCCCGTCCGCCCGGTCTCGGGAATGGCTGTACAGGAGAGTGGCAGTTGTTCCATCGAAACCCCCATTCAGGCTGGCGCGCCAGCCTGTTGTTTGCAGATGCCCTCCCGATGTCGTCGCTCTGCCAGGCGACTATGTACACGCTATGGATATTACGTTTCTCGTCAAGCGTATTAATCGTGAGCTCTTTCGTTTTGCTGGCTTGTAAGCGGAAGTTGCGGAAAACGGCCATTCAGCGGATCCATTGGTAACACCCGCAGGTACGGCACGCAGGCGCCGGCGATGGCAGTAGGCCTGCTGATTCGTCGATGACGACAAGGTTTGCGGGCGAAGCTGGAGCGGCGCCAGGAGGGCTTCGGCGTCATGTTGGCGTGGGATGGCGCATGATCGCCGGGCATGGAAGCGTCCACGGCCTTGACTTCTGTACCCCTCTCCTCCCAGCGTCATCCGGACAGGTCACCCGGCGATTGCCTGCCGGTGAATGGAGATGCCGGACGTGAGGAGTGTGACCGTGGCCAGAGGGAACACAGCGTGAGCGCGGATTCCGCCAGTCTGGCGCGTCTCAGCATGAGCCTTCCTGCCGAATTGTTCCGGCAACTGGATATGATGGTTGAGGAGCGGGGCCTGCCTTCCCGATCGCAGCTCATGGCCGAGCTGATCCGCCATGCGCTGGCTGAACATGAGGCGCTCACCCGGCCGGAGGAGATGCTCGCGGGCACCATCACCCTTGTCTATCGTGGTGATCGCGGGCGCGTGCGCCAACAGCTTGCGGAAAGCCAGGCTGATTATCTGAAGGAAGTGATTTCCTCCCAGCACGTCTTCCTCGAGGATGATCAGTCTCTGGAAGTGCTGCTCGTCCAAGGGCCCGCAGGGCGATTGAAGGCGCTGTGCGACGCCCTCAGAGCCATTCGAGGCGTGCACCAGCTCAAGCTGGTCACGACGACCGCGCTCCTGCCTCCTTTGCACGACCATGCCGTCCCCGGAACACGTGGTCGTGTGCGGTCGCGCAAGCAGGCGGGCCGGGCGCGGTAACCGGCGAGAGAATCGCCCGGCTCCTGAACTGCGCGGCCCGACGCATCGCATGGTATTACAAAATTTGGATCGAGTAATATTTTTGTGATGGACAAGGCTCCCTTTCGCAGCAATGCTGCAGTGCGAAAGGGGACTGATTCATGATCGCACCTATCCGTCGGATGGCCGGGGTAGCACTGGTTGCGGGGGCGCTGCTCACGACCGCCTGCTCGCAGACCGCACAAGCGCCGCAGCCGCGCACCGAGTTCAACATCGGTTGGTCGATCTACGCGGGCTGGATGCCCTGGCCCTACGCTCAGCAGGCGGGTATCGTGAAGAAGTGGGGCGACAAGTACGGCCTCAAGATCAACATCGTTCAGGTCAATGACTATGTCGAGTCAGTGAATCAGTTCACCGCAGGCAAGCTGGACGGCGTGACGGTCGCCAACATGGACGCGCTGACCATTCCCGCAGCCGGCGGCAAAGACACCAGTGCGATCATCGTCGGCGATTACTCCAACGGCAACGACGGCATCGTGATGAAGGGGGCGGGCGACCTTGGGTCCATCAAGGGACAGCCAGTCAACCTCGTCGAGCTTTCGGTGTCGCACTACCTGCTGGCGCGGGCGCTGGATACGGTTCACCTCGCGCCTAATGACGTGAAGACGGTAAACACCGCAGATGCGGACATCGTGGGAGCATTCGCAAGCCCGGACGTGAAGGTCGCCGTTGCTTGGAATCCGCAGCTTACCGCCATAAAGGGCCAGCCAGGGGCCAAGCAGGTCTTCAGTTCCGCCGATATCCCCGGTGAGATCCTGGATCTTCTTTGCGTCGACACCGCCACTCTCAAGACCAACCCGAAGCTGGGCAAGGCGCTTGCGGGCATATGGTACGAGACTACGGCCCTGATGACGCGACAGGACGAACAGGGCCGGCAGGCGCGGGCGGCGATGGCAAAGCTTGCGGGCGCTACACCGGAGGCTTTCGACCGGCAGCTGAGCACCACGCACCTCTACGCGGATCCAAAGGCAGCCGTGACGGCCACCGCTTCCCCCGCGCTGGTGACCACGATGACGCGCGTCCGTGACTTCAGCTTTTCGAAGGGCTTGTTCAAGGGGGCCGCAACCGCAGACGCAGTGGGCATCGCGTTCCCGGGCGGCAAAACGCTTGGCGACCCTGCGCGCGTCACACTGCGCTTCGACGAAAGCTTCATGAAGATGGCAGCCGAAGGCAAGCTCTGACTCCGCTACTGCGGCTCCACCCGATAGGGGATACATGACAATGCGTTGGGTAAATCGTCAAGTTCGGCGAGGGGACCGGCTGCTCCTCGGCGCCGCCCCGATCGTGGTCCTGGCCCTGGTCTACCTCGTGATGGCAGCCAATCGCCACGCGGCCAATCCTCTGGACAAGATCCTGCCGCTGCCCGGCAGCATGGTGGAGAGTATGTCCGTCCTGCTGTTTCAGCCGGATCCTCTCTCCGGCCAGCTGGTCTTCTGGGCGGACACGCTCGCCAGCCTGCAGCGGCTTGGCATCGGGCTGGGCATTTCCACGCTCTGCACACTAGTCGTCGGGATCGCTCTTGGCGCCCTGCCGCCGGTGCGCGCGACACTCGGGCCGCTGGTCACGGGCATCGCCGTCATTCCGCCGATCGCCTTGCTGCCCATCCTCTTCATCGCCCTGGGCCTGGGCGAGACCGCCAAGGTTGCCCTTATCGTCATCGGCGTTGCTCCGGTGATGATCCGGGACATAGCGGCCCATGTCGCTTCGCTGCCGCGTGAGCAGATCATTAAGGCGCAGACGCTTGGCGCCAGCAGCTGGCAGGTCATCATCCGCGTTGCACTGCCGCAGGCCATGCCGCGCCTGATCCACGCCATTCGCCTGGCGCTGGGACCGGCATGGGTGTTCCTGATCTCGGCCGAAGCGATCGCCTCGGATGTAGGGCTCGGCTACCGCATCTTTCTGGTGCGACGCTATCTCTCGATGGATGTCATCATCCCTTATGTCGCATGGATCGCACTTCTTGCGATCCTCATGGATGTCGCGCTCACCGTGCTGAGCCGGCGACTGTTCCCCTGGGCACATGGAGAACGCCATTGAGCACGCTCCTCAGCTTCCGCGACGTCTGGGTCGAATATGGCGACCGGATCATCATCGAAAAACTCGACCTCGACATAGCCGCAGGCTCCTTCGTATCGGTGGTCGGCCCCTCGGGAGCGGGCAAGAGCAGTTTCCTGCGCCTGATCCTGGGCCAGGAAGCCCCCACCCGAGGCAGCATCCTGCTCGATGGTGTTCCGTTGAAGCCGGAGTGCGGACCCGACCGCGGGGTGGTGTTCCAACGCTATTCCGTGTTCCCTCATCTCTCTGCGCTGCGCAACACCATGCTGGGCCTCGAATGCGCGCAGTCACCGTTCACCGCGCGTCTGTTCGGCGAGTCGCGGCGCAAGGCCGAGGAAGAGGCAACCGCCATGCTCGAGGCAGTGGGGCTGGGGCACAGCCTCCATCTCTACCCCGCCCAGATGTCAGGCGGAATGCAGCAACGACTGGCGATCGCGCAGGCTCTCGTGAAGCGGCCGCGCATCCTGCTGCTGGACGAGCCGTTCGGCGCGCTCGATCCCGGCATCCGGGCTGACATGCACGCGCTCATACGCGGTCTGTGGCAGGAGTATGCGCTGACCATCGTAATGGTGACGCACGACATCCGGGAGGCCTTCACGCTGGGGACACGCGTCCTCGCGCTCGACAAGCGCCGCCACGATCCGCACGCGCCGCACCGCTTCGGCGCTACGGCGATCTACGACCTTCCGCTGCGCAACCGAACCGAGCCCACCCCTCCAAGTATTACTATTGACGCAATAGGTAATAACTGAGAAGAGGTTTCCATGAGCTCCGAATCCGCAGGCCTGGCACGGCTGAGCATGAGCCTCCCCGCCGGCCTTTTCAGACAGTTGGACCTGATGGTTGCGGAACGCGGCCTCCCGTCACGCTCGCAGCTGATCGCCGAGCTGATCCGGCACGCGCTGGCCGAACATGAATCCCTCATCCGCCCGGATGAGATGCTCGCCGGCACGATCACGCTCGTTTACAGGGGCGAAAGGGGGCGCGTGCGCCACCAGCTGTCGCAGACCCAGGCGAACTACTTGAAGGAAGTCATCTCTTCTCAGCATGTCGTGCTCGAAGATGACCAGTCACTCGAAGTTCTTCTCGTGCAGGGCCCGGCTATACGGCTGAAGGAACTTTGCGATGCCATCCGCCGTGTGCGCGGTGTGCAGCAGCTGGAACTCGTGACCACGACATCGCTGCTACCGCCGCTGCACGACCAGGGCGTCACTCCCTTTCCCTCCATCGGAGCCAATTCATGACCGCAATTCTAGCGAACCCGCTTGCCGCGCGTGATCATGCGCGCGCAATGGAAGGCACCGTGGTCGAAGCCATGCCGGTGCTGCCTCCCCATGCCGACGATCTGCCGCGTGATGTGACTGAGCAGGACCTGCTCTGGGAGGAAACCGTGGCCGCCGGTGGATACGCCACACGTCGGCTGTCGCGTGGCACCCGCCTGCGCCTCGTCGATCTGAAGGGTGACGCCTGCGCATCGCTTCTGGTGTTCAATGCCGAAGCGCCTGCAGAGCGGCTCAACGTCGCCGACACGGTAAAGGTGCAATGGAACGCGTACCTTGGACAAGGCAAGCTGCTGCTTTCGGACATGGGGCGAGTGCTGTTCAGTATCCTGCAGGACGATGCGGGTACGCACGACACGTTCTGCGGGACATCGAACGCCGGAACCAACACCGCCAAGTATGGTGAGGGTCGCAACAGCGGCGCCTTTCCGAACGGGCGTGACCGCTTCCTCCTCGGCGCGGCGAAGCATGGTCTGGGGCGGCGCGACGTCCACCCCTGCATAAACCTGTTCAAGGGCACACGGATCGCGGCGGATGGCGCCATAGCGGTTGAAGTCGGCCCGTTCGAGGCTGGTCGTACGGTTCTGCTGCGCGCCGAGATGGACGTGATCGTCGTCCTTGCCAACGTACCTCACGTCCTCGATCCGCGGGAGAGCTATTCGGTCACGCCCCTGCGCGTCACCGCCTGGCGTGGACCGGTGACGCGCGAGGATGATCCCGTTCGCACCGCCACGCCAGAGGGCCTGCGCGCCTTCAAGAACGTCGAAGACTATTTCCGCCGCTGAAAGGGCCAAGGCTATGAGCACCGATTCCCACCTTTCCGGTCTCACCGGCACCGTGATCCACGATGCTGTCGTCCCCGCGCGCGCGCCCTGGCTGCATCACATCGACGCAGGGCAGACGCTGCGTATCGTCGACCTGGAAGGTAACCAGGCCGTCGACTTCCTGCTCTATGCGGCGGCGGACGACGCGGAGCGCTATAGCGCGCAAGACACCGTGGCGGCTCAGGGCAATCTGTTTCTTCGGGAAGGCACCACACTGCTGTCGAACGAAGGGCGTCCGATGATGACAATCGCCGCCACGTCCGTGGATTACCACGACACGATCGGCGGCGCCTGCTCGTGCGAGTCCAACACCTTGCGCTACGGCCATCACACCAAGGCCGAGCACGCCTGCGTCGAGAACTTCCTGGAGGCCAATCTCATGGAAGGACGGGGCAAGCGCGACATCGTCTCCAACATCAACTTCTTCATGAACGTGCCGGTCGAGCCGGATGGCTCGCTTGGCATCGTGGACGGGATTTCCGCGCCGGGCCTCACGGTCGATCTTCGCGCCGAGATGGACGTGATCGTTGTCGTTTCCAACTGCCCGCAGGTGAACAATCCATGCAACGGCTTCAACCCGACCCCCGTGCGCATGATCGTTGCCGCATGAGCTTCGACACCGTCCTCATCGCGAACCGCGGCGCGATCGCCACCCGTATCATCCGCACGTTGCGCACCATGGGGCTGCGCTCTGTCGCCGTCTATTCGGAGGCCGATGAAGGATCGAGCCATGTGACGCTTGCCGATGAGGCGGTATGCATCGGCGGGGCCAAGGCGTCCGACAGCTATCTCAACATCGCGGCGATCCTCGATGCTGCACGCCGGACCGGCGCAGGAGCAATCCACCCGGGCTACGGGTTCCTGGCAGAAAACGTGGAGTTCGCCGAAGCCTGCGCCGAAGCCGGCATCGTCTTTATCGGACCCACGACGCAGAACATCCGCACATTCGGGCTGAAGCACAGCGCCAGAGCGCTGGCGGCGGCCCATGACGTTCCCCTCGCGCCGGGCACCGGCCTTCTCAGCGACGAGGAGGCAGCGGTTCGCGCAGCCGGGGAAGTGGGATACCCGGTCATGCTGAAGGCCACTGCAGGTGGCGGCGGCATCGGCATGCGGGTCTGCGAGGACGAGGTGGCGCTGCGCGATGCCTTCGAAGCCGTGGCGCGCCAGGGCCTCAGCAACTTCGGCGACGCCAGCGTCTTCCTTGAACGCTACATCCGCAGGGCCCGCCATATCGAGGTGCAACTGTTCGGCGACGGGCAGGGCCGGGTCATGGCGCTGGGAGAGCGGGACTGCTCGTTGCAGCGACGAAACCAGAAAGTGGTCGAGGAGGCACCTGCACCGTCGCTGCCCGCCAGCGTCCGCGCAGAGCTGATTGCCTCTGCCATCCGCCTGGGTGAAGCGGCGCAGTATCGTTCCGCCGGCACGGTCGAGTACCTCTACGACGCCGACCGCGAGGAATTCTTCTTCCTTGAGATGAACACGCGCCTCCAGGTGGAGCACGGCGTCACCGAAGCGGTGATGGGCATCGACTTGGTCGAATGGATGGTGCGTGGAGCGGCGGGAGACTATGGCTTCCTCGATGTCGGTACGCCCGAACCGCAGGGCCATTCGGTCCAGATGCGGCTCTATGCCGAAGACCCGTCGCTGGATTACCGTCCCACCTCGGGAACACTGACCTGCCTTGAGTTTCCGGCCGACATTCGTGTGGAAACCTGGTGCACGGCCGGTACCACCGTCAGCGCCTGGTACGATCCGATGCTGGCCAAGCTGATCGTTCATGCCCCTACCCGGGCCGAAGCGGTGGAGGCGGCGCAGCGCGCACTTGACGCCAGTCGTGCCGACGGGATGGAGACCAACCTGCGCTGGCTGCGCGAGGTGGTGCGTTCGCCCGCCTTCGTGAGCGGTGAGGTGTCCACACGCGTGCTGGACACGATTTTGTACGAGCCCCGGGCCTTCCGTGTAGTGAGCGGCGGCACTTCGACGACCGTGCAGGACTGGCCTGGGCGCCAGAAGCTCTGGGCCGTCGGAGTCCCTCCGTCCGGGCCGATGGATGACCAGTCTTTCCGATTAGGCAATCGCCTGCTCGGCAACCCGGAAGGGCTGGCGGGTCTTGAGGTCACCGTCACCGGGCCCACACTGGCATTCATCGCCCCGGCTCGGGTGTGCCTGATGGGCGCCGACTTTGAGGCGACGCTTGACGGCGTTCCCGTCGAACGCGGCGTGCCCTTTGACATCGGTTCGGGTCAGACGCTGGCTCTCGGGCGTGCGTCCCGAGGCGGGATGCGGGGCTATATCCTGTTCGCCGGCGGTCTCGATATCGCACCGTATCTGGACAGTTGCAGCACCTTCGAGCTGGGTCAGTTCGGCGGACACGCAGCGCGGCGGCTGCTTGCAGGGGATACGGTGCATCTCGGCAGTCAGCCGGTGGGTTCGGAGCTGCCCCCGGTCGCGCTGCCTCCGGTCAGTAACGACTGGACACTGCGCGTGCTCTACGGCCCGCACGGCGCGCCCGACTTCTTCACTCCCGACGACGTGGAGACATTCTTGGGGGCGGAATGGAAGGTCCATTACAATTCCAACCGCACCGGCGTGCGTCTCGTCGGCCCCAAGCCGCGATGGGCGCGCACCGACGGCGGTGAGGCAGGGCTTCACCCGTCGAACATCCATGACAATCCGTATGCCATCGGGGCCGTCGACTTCACAGGCGACATGCCGATTATCCTCGGTCCGGACGGGCCGTCACTTGGCGGCTTTGTATGCCCCTTCGTGGTGATTGCGGCGGATCGCTGGAAGATCGGCCAACTCGCGCCCGGGGATACCTTGCGCTTCGCGCCCGTGACCATCGCGGACGCGGCAACGGCCGACGCAATGCAGCGCCGTCTCGTGGCGGACGGCACACTACCGCCGCCCACACCGGAACGGGCGCTGACGACGTTGTCGCCGGTACTGGCTGAGATCGCGGAAACGCCCGGTCGTCCCCGCACGGTCTACCGGCAGCAGGGCGATCGCAACATCCTGGTCGAGTATGGCCCGATCGTCCTCGATATCGAGCTTCGCATCCGCGTTCACGCGCTGATGACCGAACTCGAGCGACAGAACTTGTCGGGCATCGTCGATATCGTACCCGGCATCCGGTCGCTCCAGTTGCACTTCGACGGTGTGGCGATGGACCAGGAGGCGGCCCTCGCCGTGCTGGTCGCCGCCGAGGAGCGGCTGGGGGATCTGGAGGATTTCACGATCCCCTCGCGTATCGTCCACCTGCCTCTCAGTTGGCGGGATCCCGCGACGATCGAGACGATCGAGAAGTACATGGCGACCGTGCGCGACGACGCGCCCTGGTGCCCCGACAACATCGAGTTCATTCGCCGCATCAACGGCATGCCCGACCAGGCCGCTGTCGAAAACCTGATTTTCGAGGCTAACTACCTCGTCATGGGGCTTGGCGACGTCTATCTGGGCGCCCCGGTGGCGACACCGGTAGATCCGCGCCATCGTCTGGTCACCACCAAGTACAACCCCGCAAGAACCTGGACGCCGCCTAACGTGGTGGGCATCGGCGGGGCTTACATGTGCATCTACGGCATGGAAGGGCCGGGCGGTTACCAGTTGTTCGGGCGTACCGTGCAGGTTTGGAACACCTATCGGCAGACCGAGGCCTTCACCGAGGGCAAGCCCTGGCTGCTGCGCTTCTTCGACCAGATCCGCTTCTATCCGGTCAGTGCGGATGAACTGGCGGACTGGCGGAGGGAGTTTCCGGCGGGTCGGCGAGCGCTGCGTATCGAGCCTTCGGAGTTCCGGCTCGCGGACTACCGCGCGTTCCTTGCTGAAAATGCGCAGGAAATTGCCGAGTTCGAGGCGCGCCGACAAACGGCATTCGACGAGGAGCGCGCCGACTGGCAGCGCCGGGGCGAGTTCGACCAGGCGGAGGCTGCGGGGCAGGCCGACATTCCTGCCGACGACGCAATCCTCCTGCCGGAGGGCTCCGACCTGGTGGAAGCGCCATACGGTGGAAGCGTGACCCGGCTGCTGGTCGGCGCCGGAGACCTTGTAGAAGCCGGCGACAGGATCGCCGTCATAGAGGCAATGAAAATGGAATGTTCGGTGGAAAGCCCGGGGGCGGGCACCGTTGAGGCGCTCTACATCAGGGAAGGCCAGGCTTTACACCCCGGCGCCCCCATGCTGGCCCTGAGGCGGAACGCATGAGTGCGGCCGTTGCATTCCCCATGCGCCTGAGCGCGAAGGGCATCGCCGCTGCGGTGAACGCGGGTGACACGACGGCCGTGGCCGTCGCCACGGAGACGCTCGCCCGGATCGAGGCGTACGACGCCGTCCAGCCTCAGATCTGGATCAGCCGCGCGGACAGGGAAACGCTTCTCGCCGCGGCTCGCGCGGTCGATGCGCGCCTCGCAGCCGGGGAGACCTTGCCGCTGGCGGGTGTTCCCTTCGCAGTGAAGGACAACATCGACGTGGCCGGGTTCGAGACAACGGCGGCCTGTCCCGCGTTCGCCTATGAGCCCGAAGCCGACGCCGGGGTGATCGAACGCCTGCTCGCGGCAGGCGCCGTGTGTGTCGGCAAGACCAACCTCGACCAGTTTGCCACCGGGCTGAACGGCTCGCGCAGCCCCTACGGCATTCCCCGCAATACGTCGAACCTGGCGTACGTCAGCGGGGGATCAAGCTCGGGCTCCTCGGTCGCGGTGGCGGCGGGTCTCGTGGCTTTCGCGCTCGGAACGGACACGGCGGGTTCCGGCCGGGTGCCGGCGGCATTCAACCATCTTGTGGGGTTCAAGCCCACGAAGGGACGCTGGAGCACGCGGGGCCTCGTCCCGGCATGCCGCACCATCGACTGCATCACTGTGTTCACCGACGACACCGCCGATGCTCGTCTGGTGGATCAGGTGGTGGCAGCCTTCGATGTCGCGGACCCCTATTCCAAGGCCCTGGCGGACCGTCCCGTCACGGCGAAACGCATCGGCGTGCCCCGGCGGGATCAGCGGGTGTGGTTCGGCGATCCGGAATCCGAGTTTCTCTACGACGAAGCTCTACGAAATCTCGCGACGCTGGGAGAGATCGTCGAGATCGATCTGGCGCCGCTGCTGGAAGCCGCTCAACTGCTCTACGGCGGGCCGTGGGTGGCCGAGCGGACAGCAGCCATGGCCGAAATCCTTGCGACCAACCCTCTCGCGGTTGATCCCACGGTCCGGGCCGTCGTCGAACCGGGTGCCGACATGAGCGCAGTGGATCTCTTCAACGGCATTTACCGCATGGCCGAACTGAAACGCCATGCGGACCTGATGTGGCACTCCGTCGACATTCTCGCATTCCCCACGACCGGTACGACGTACCGGGTCACCGAGATGCTGGCGGCTCCTGTGGCGCTGAACAGCAATCTCGGGCTCTACACCAATTTCGTCAATCTGCTGGACATGGCGGCTCTTGCCGTTCCTGCGGGCGTTCGCAGCAACGGCACCGGCTTCGGGATCACCTTGATCGGGCCAGCGGATACCGACCGCGCGCTGCTAAACGCAGCCGACGCTTACCTTGGGGTTGCGGATCTACCCGCGGCGCCGCCACTCGACCTGGAGGGAAAGATGCAGACCGTTAAGCTCGCCGTCGTCGGCGCCCATCTCAAGGACATGCCGCTTCACTGGCAGCTGACCTCGCGCGACGCCGAATTCGTCGGTGCCTTCGAAACAGCGCCGACTTACCGCCTCTACGCGATGGCGGATAGCGTGCCGGCGAAGCCGGCGCTCGTCCACAGTGAGGACGGCGCCGCTATCGCGGTCGAGGTCTATGAACTGGGCGTGGCGGAATTCGGCAGCTTCGTCGCCGAAGTACCGGCGCCCCTGGCAATCGGTACGGTCACTCTGGCAGACGGCAGCAGCGTGAAAGGCTTCGTGGCCGAACCGCGCGCTGTGAACGGGGCGGAGGACATCACCAGCCTGGGTGGCTGGCGGGCCTTCATGGCACGTGCGGCCTGAGGAGCAGCTCGACATCTCGCAAAGGGGGAAATCATGCGCAAGTGGATGGTGATTGCAGCCTTGGCCGGTTCAGCAGCGACGGGAGCTGTCGCCGCTCACGCCGAGCAGGTCATCGATGTGCCCGGATATGCCGACTTTCTCGCGGTAGACGGCGAAACCGTCTGGTCCACGAACCAAGGTCGGGTCGAGCGGTGGTCTCGCGATGGCAAGCTGGCGGAGGTGCCGATGGCGCGGCCTTGTGGCGTCATGGCGCTTGCGGATGGGTCTCTCTGGGTGGCGGACTGCAAGGAAGGGGCCGTCAAGCGCGTCGATACCCGCTCCGCGAAAGTCATCGCCGCTGTTCCTACCGGGATCGCCAACCCGCAAGGTGAGCTCAACGTAGTGGCGGGGGCCGGTTCGGTCTGGGTGGCCAGCGATGACAAGGGCGTGGTCTCGCGTATCGACCCGGCAACCAACAAGGTGATCGCCAAGGTCGCGGTGGATCCGGGCACCTGGTACCTTGCCTTCGGCCAGGGAGCGTTGTGGGCGGTGAGTTCTGAGAGGCAGTCGCTCCAGCGTATTGACCCCGGAAGCAACCGCGTCGTTGGCCGCGTGGCGCTGGGTGCGCAGCCCGGCTTCCTTGCCGCTGGCGAGGGAGCGGTCTGGGTCCAGGAGCAGGGTGACGGCACCGTGGCCCGGGTGGATCCGAAAACGCTCGCGATCGTGGGACGCGTGAAGGTCGGTGCGAACCTGAAGTGGGGGGACATCGATACCGGTGATGGCAAGGTCTGGTTACGAACCACGGACGACCAGGAATTCGCCGTCATCGATGCCCGGACCTCTGCAGTAGAGGGGCGCTTCGGCAAGGCCGCAGGCAGCGGCGCCCTGCGATACACGCCAGCTGGCGTGTGGACTACGGCGCATGATGCCCACAGGCTTACCTGGTGGCCGCAGGGCGAACTGAAGAAGGCAGGGCAGCCAAACCCCTGACTCGAAAAGCAGGTGCATCGCCGCATCGCAATGAGGTGATACTCTCTCGCTATGCGGCAGCACTCTGTTCTATCACGCCGGCGAAGCCGATGGACAGAAGACGAATGAGCGACCGCACACCGCCGACCGACCGGAAATTCGCAAGCCGGGTGGACTGGAACCTGATGCGCACGTTCGTCGATATCGTGCGGGCAGGGGGCATCGGCGCGGCTGCGCGGCAGCTCAACAAGCAGCAGCCAAGCATCAGCGCCGCGCTCAAGCGGCTTGAGGACCATGTCGGGGCCACCCTGCTCCATCGCTCGGCGAGCGGTGTCGAGATGACGGCCGCCGGCAAGGCCATGATGGCTCTGTGCGAGGATATGCTCGAATCCGCGCGCCTGATGCCTCATCAGGTGGCCCAGGCCATCAAGCGGGTGGAGGGACTGGTCCGCATCCAGATCGTCTCCGCGATAGTTTCCCCCGAGTTCGACGAGGCGATAGCGAGCTTTCATCGGCGCAATCCGGACATTCAGATCGAAATTCGCGTGTCCGCATGGCGCCAGGTGCTGGAGGCGCTCGAAGCGGGCGAGGTCGAAGTCGGGATCGGCTATGACAACAGCGTGCGCGGAAGTCTCGTCTACGAGCCTCTTTTCGTGGAACGTCAGCAGCTCTACTGCGCGCGCAGCCACCCGCTGTTCGGGTATCGCATCACGCAGCCCAAAGAACTGGCCGACGAGCCTTTCGTTCTCATGGGCGACGATGAAATAGAAGCCGTGACGCAGTTGCGTCGAAGATACCGACTCGGCACTCGCGTGGCTGGCTTGGCCGGAGACATGAACGAGGCGCGGCGGCTTATCCTGTGCGGTGTCGGCATGGGTTTCCTGCCCACGCCGGTCGTAAGCGCCGAGATCGAGCGTGGCGCTCTCTGGCCGCTGCTGCACACCGACTTTGAGCCGTCCTACGACATCTTCCTTCTGGCTCGTGCGGAGCCCGAGCGGAATACGGCAACCCAGCTGTTCATCGATGAAGTCTTCCGGCGTATCCGGGCACAGCCCAGATCATAGACCGCAGCTATGGGCGGCATCGACATTTTGCCTCTGCCTTGATGACCCTCCAGGGTTCAGTCTCCTCATCAAGACGCAAGGTGAGGGCCGCAATGAGTGTCAGGACTGTTTTTCCCAACACATCGTCCGGACGTCACGGCTTAGCCAGGCGGCTTGCAACGATGATGCTGCAGGTGCTCCGTGCGGGCTTGGAAGTTCGCGCAGAAGCAATCCGCAGCGTCAGCGCAAACGGCGCGAGGGGGCGGTAATGCGCTCTGGCTCGAGGCGCTGGAACGGCTTCGCACGCGTCCTCGTTGCAGCGAGCGCCGTCGTAGCCTTTTCCGCGACGGGGGCAGTCGCTGCGCCTCGCCAGAACGCACGGCTGGTGTCTTGCGCACCGACCGACTGCCTCCTCGTTTCCGGGCGCCGTGCTGATGCGGACCTGCCGGTGTTCATCAACGGACATCTCGTGCAGGCGCAGGGCGGGCGGCATTGGAAGGTTCTTCTCCCGGTCGAGACTGTGCGCGCATGGTCGATGCCCGGAGCCCGGAGTATCGACGTCACGACGTCGGCTGAAGTTGCCGGAAATTCGGTGACTAGCGCACTGAAACTTCCCGTCGGCATGTTGGGAAGTATTACAGAGCTGGCATCCCTGGTAATACTAGCGCGATAGAGGATTTTCTCATGACGTGATCGATTGTCAATTCTCCACGTAAGCGCTATATGAGTGGCAGTCACCTTAGAGTGGCGGCTCTACTTGCGCTTAGGAGACGATGATGAAGATTGGCGTCCTTGCACTGGCGTCGCTGGCTTTTGCCACGTCCGCCACTGCAGCCACCGGCGATAACCCGTTCGCGCAGGACAAGGCCGTCCTGCAATTAAAGGGGCTTGATCTTGCAACAGCGGAGGGACAGCAGCGGCTTGCCATTCGCATGGACCGGGCGGCGCGCTCAGTCTGTGGCGATCGGGTGGCGAGCCTGCACCTTGCCGCCGAACGCAAGGCGCAGGATTGTCGCACCGCTGTGCTTGCCGACATCCGAAGCCAGATCGAAACCCGGCGGGCTGACGCGACACGCTCTTCGACGGTACAGTTGGCGCTCGCGCGCTAAGCTAGCTGCGGTTACATGCCTCGCGGCGCCGTCGTTCCTGTCCGAACGGCGGTGCCGCCGAAAGGCTACTTCGACGGCGGCCGTGCCGTCTTCCCGGTTCCATGGACCGGCTTGGCCTGCCAGGCCAACATTTCCCTCCTTTGCAAGGGTCGTCGAAAGCGGCCGTCCCGGCTGGCGACGTGATTTTGCCACGATGATGCTCGCTGGCGCCGTCGCTGCGCTTCGTATCGCGTCGATCGCGATTCCGCGAACCGCCATAGGCGCAGCCGGACGGGGTCTCCGGCAAGCGGACGATGCTTCCCATTACACGACAGTACGCGGAACTCCGCAGGAACAGCGGATGTCGCGGGGCGCGCCGGACATCTTATGGATGCGGCCGCAAGTGGCCGAAGGCGCCACGTTAAAGTCCTATCGCGTCGCAGAACATGCGTATCACTTAGACTACGGGTCAGATATTACGAGGGCAGTCGTATGAACGGAGTGCGGGTCGGTAACAGGATAATCGGGTCTCAATCACCCGTAACGGTGGGGTGGGAGAACATACCGCGCGTCGAAGGCGGTCCGGTTAAGCAGTTCATCTTCACCTGGTTTCAGCCGACGGTGCTCTTTGCGCTGATTGCGTTCTGGTACTACGCGCCGGATTCCATCGCGAAGGCTTCGACGGCGATCGGGATCGGCATCGCCTTCAAGGTCTTCCTGCTGGCGCTTGAGTGGTTCTTTCCGCGCCATGAGAGCTGGCGTCTGACCTGGAAGGAGCTGACGACGGACCTCTTCTATGTCGGGCTAGGCTACACGATCCTTCGCGCCGTCGAGCATTACATCGGCGACGGCGCCATGATCGAGGCGATCCAGGGTTACTTCGATCTGGACAAGTTCACCTGGTTCCTGAGCATGCCCTTACTGCTGCAGGCTTTCCTGATCTCGTTCATCTTCGATTTCGGTCAGTACTGGATGCATCGCGGGATGCACAACTGGTACCCGCTGTGGCTCACGCATTCGGTTCACCACTACATCACGCAGTTGAACATCAACAAGGGCGCTGTCGGTAATCCGGTCGAACTTTTCCTGATTGGGCTCGGCATCGGTGGCTTCTTCGACTTCCTGCCCCGCGCGGCTCTTCTTGCAGGCGCAATCGGCATGGCGGTCGGAACGTATCAGCACATCAACGTGCGCTTCAACACGCCGCGCTGGTGGCGCTATGTGTTCAACACGACGGAACACCACAGCGTGCATCATTCCCAGGACTTCGAGGCGAGCCGGAGCAACTATTCCGGAACTTACATCTTCATCGACCGCATGTTCGGTACGTGCGTCGATGGTGAGGCGGAGTTGCTCGGTATGGAAGGTGGTCGGCGCATGTCCATCTCCGAGCAGATGACATTCCCCTTCACCGAAGGCTGGAAGACTCTCAAGGAGCGCTTCGGTCGAGCGATGCCGGTGCCGGCCGAGTGATCGAGGCGGCCTGAACCGCTACATTCCCCAAGCCCGGGCGACTTCGTCCGGGTGACCCGAGGCAGCATTGCCTCCGGCAAGCTGCGTCGGACAGGAGATCTTATGAACTCGCGTCTTTTCGAGTGGATCTGGCACATCAAGGGAAGCCTGACGCTTTCTCCCGGTCAAACGAGCGAGGAGGCTCTCGACAGGCTCGCCCCCTTGTTTCGTCAGACCGGCACCAGTCATGAGCGTGGTCACGGTACACTGACATTTCGCAAGAAGGATCCGGTCGCGCAGGACAAGATGTCGATCTTCGACGGCGGCGTTCTGGAAATCGAACGGGGGACGGGCGGACTGGTGCTCCGCTATCATCTTGTAAGTCGCGCCCTCTTGTATTGCTTCCTTGCACCGCTGCTGTTCCTCGGCTTCGCGCAACTCAGCGTCATGCTCGGGCAATGGGAAAAGTCCTCGGCCAGCGCGGCGAAAGAAGCTGCGAAGTCGAAGGGCGAGGACGCCAAGAAGTCGGCCGATGTGCCAATGCACTGGATAGACAAGGCTCTTGGTGCGCCCGAGCCGGAGAAGAAAAAGGATGCCAAGGACAAGAGCGAAAGCAAGGGGCCATCGCCGAAGCCGGGCTATGTCTTTGCCGGCATCTTCGCCGCTCTCTACGTGGCCGGAAGAATACTTGAAGAGAGACTGGTAAAGTCGCTTTTCAGGAAGACACTCTCCGGCGAGGACACAATCGAAGCGACGCGCGGACCAGAGCAGTTCTCGGCATCGACCTGACGCGGACCTCAAGTGGAGGTTGGCAAGTGAGGAACCGGACTACGCGCGCCCGCTCAATCGTTACGTTTATCTATGGCCGGCGCTCCTGGAGGGCCGGCCATAGTAGCACGTCAGGGCGTTGTACCGTCGGACATGCCTGTCCCGGACCCGGTGCCCGACCCGCTCATGCCCGTTCCGCCGCCGCTGGTGCCGCCGGAGGTCGAGGAAGAGCCGGTCGAACCTGCCGTTCCCGGGGGCGTATCGCCCGTGCCCCAGGTCCCGGTGTCCGTGCCTGCGCCAGTGGTGCCGCTTCCGATACCGCCCTCAGCCCCGGTGCCCATGCCAGTGCGGCTGTCGGAACCTGACCGGCCGGTGGTCGTGGTGCTGCTGTCGGTTTGCGGACCGGTCCGGCGAGGAGACGTTGTTGTGTTCTGATTGCGCGAGCGCGTGCTGGTGGTGGAGCGCTCAGTACTGCCACGCTGCGCCGCCGTGCCGTCGTTCTGACCGCCTGTACGGGAGCCGCGAGTGGTTGTATCGGTCCCGGTGGTCGAGCCCGAAGTGGTGCCCGATCCGGCAGTTCCTGTCCCTACCTGCGCCTGAGCCGCTAATGGCAGGGTCAATGCCGATATCGCCATGATGATCTTGAATTTTCGCATGTTCCTCTCCTTGAGCAATCCTTTGTGCAAGGACGACGATCATTAGGCGACGAGCAGGGGCTCAAGTTCCGCGCCTCAAGCTAGGTTAGCACGTTTGCGCTCAGGCGGGCGCCGTGAACGATGCTTCGGGGGCCAGGCGAACCGAGAGGGAAAAGGAGCCGGCGGGAGAACGTAGCTCCCGCCGGCAGGTCTCAGGACATGTCCAGAAATGCGGACAGCCCTTCGGGTCGCCTGGTGAAGATCGATGGAGCCATGGCTCCGGAAACTCGTGAAGCGGCGCAAATTTTCGCGCTTTATGGTGCTGAGGGACGAGCTAGTCCATCCGGGTAATTCCCGGTATTGACGGTCACTATGGCTCACCCCGGCTGAGGGCGACAAGCTGTGCCAATCCATTCGTGCGAGTCTTGGTTACGATCGAGGCCCTGTGATCCTCCACAGTGCGGGCCGAAATCGCCAGCCTCTCGGCGATCTCCTTGTTCGAGTGACCACGGACGAGCAGGTCGAACACATGTCGTTCTCGTCGGGTGAAGGAGGCGGTGACGCTGGCGATACGCCGTTCCCGCACGGACCACGCCACGCCTTCCTCGACGGCTGCGAGCAGCCGCTGCTCGTCGATCGGCTTCTCCAGGTAGTCTAGCCCGCCGTGCCGCCGAACGGCATCTACGGCGTGAGCCGTGGTCGGCCAAGCCGTCATGAAGACCAGAGCAACACCTGGATCCCTGCTGCGCAATGCATCGGCAAACGCGAAACCATCCATCTCCCCCATCTGGATGTCACTGATGACGCATCCGAAGGAGCATGACGCCAGATCGTTCAGCAAGGCTGCCGGGCTATCGAACGGGCGGGCTTCAAGGCCATGGCGTCGCAGCAGCCGCGCGACGGTCGCCGCGAGGTCCCCGTCGTCGTCAAGAACGCCTACGACAGGCTTCTCGGTGGTCATGGCAGCACTCCGGAAAGTGGCAGGGACAGAACGAAGCGGGTCTCTGCTGCGTCATCGTCCCTCACGATGGTCCCTCCGTGCGCCTCGACGATGGTTCGAGCGATGATGAGGCCGACGCCCATGCCAGCACCTTGCGTTCGTCTGACAGGACGCGGATTTGCGATGATGATCTTGACGAACTCGCCTGCTGTTGCAGCCGCCACGCTGGCGGTTCCCTGCGGGCTTGCGGCAAGGGCATTGCGCAGGAGATTTACGAGCGCCTGGACGAGTTCAATTTCCTGAACCTGTACAACAAGATCAGGCGGAAGAGCAGCAAGGTCAACTGTTCGGCCCTGACTGCCGGCTTCCGCGGCCACGATCTGGCAGGCAGTCTTTACCAGCATCGCCAGGGGAACAAGGGATGGCTCGTCGACGTCCCGCCCTCCGAACCGACGAAGCCGGCGCACCATTTCGGACAAAGCCTGTGCCTTCCGATCGATCAGTGCCGCGCTTTCTGCGAGATCTGTATCCTGCCCCTCCGTCAGCTTTCGCAGGTGTGCCGCCTCGATGGCAAGCGTTGAAAGGGGCTGGCTGACCTCATGGATCACGGCCACGGACATTGCCCGCAGGGTTTTCAGGCGTTCAGCTTGGAAAAGAAGGCGGTTGCGCCTGTCCAGCAGGGCCTGCGAGGCGGTCTGTGTGTCGGCGAAGCTGCCCGCCAGCCATGTGACCAGCACCACGGCTGCAAGTCCGATGTGCAATTCGAGACGATCCGCTGCAGTCATGGAACCGGCGGAAGCGGAGTAGGTGAGAAACACGAAGGCCTGTGCCGAAATGGCAAGCCATGCCGCTGCCCGGCCGTGACGCAGACCGATCCATGCCCCTCCGAGAAGGGAAGGCGCGGCCTGAACTCCAAGCCCCGCGCGCGCGAGTGCGGCGGTAAGAAGAAGGCTTGCGACCAGCGGCAGGGCATCGGCCAGCAGACGGCCGCGGGGTAGCCTGGGCTTCGTGAGCGTGCCACCGTCGATCGCTCCTGCAAGCCAGAGGATCGGCGGCGCGAGGATCAGGATGCCCAGGACGTCGCCCACCGCCAGCCCCGTGAGAGAGATGACAACATCGACCCCGCTGCGATACGACGATGTTTTCCAAAAGAGAAATTCGAGTGGCGGCACCGCCAGCGCGTTGAATATGGGAGCGGCAATGGCGGCAAGCCCCAGCGGCATAGGGGGTTGTGTCAGAACACCGGCCTTTCCGCGCAGGAGGGCGCCAGTGGCCGCAAGGGCCACGCCGCATGTCACTCCGGGACGCGCTGCACCTATGACGCTTGACAGGGTCGCTGACCCCGTCAGGGGGATGGCACCGGTGACACAGTCTGTAACCAGTTCGGTGACGATCAGCCACGGGGTGAGGCGTAACCCGCAGTGCCACAGTACTGCCAAGCGCAGACCGGCTGCGGGATACCAAAGCGAAAAGAACCCGGGTCCGCCCCAAAGATGAGCCGCCCAGTTGAGCAATCCGAAGGCGAACCCGTAGACGAGCAGCAGTGGCAGATCCTTGGCGCGCGGCGCAAGAGACAGCTGCCGCCTGGGGGCAGCGCGGGCAGGCATAGCGGGCGCGCTCATCGGCGCCGCTGTGGCTCGTCAGGGACCGAAGTGGAAGCCGGAAAATTCATGGAGAACCATTTCCCTCGCGCAACGGGGAGTGCAGACGTTCGGAACCCAGATCATGCGTCAGCCGTTCGGCGGAACCTCAAGCGCGCGTTACGCATTGAATCATCGGTGATTTCTGGTTCCCCTAATCGGGCAGGTATGGAGGGCAGCTATGCCAACCTACTATTTCGATATCTACAATGGCGAGGCTGCTCCCGATCTCACGGGCACTGAACTGGGCAACGTTCAAGAAGCCAGGGTGATGGCGGTTCGCTTCCTGGGGCAGGTCCTGCTGGAGAAGGCGGACGTCATCGAGCGCAACTCATGCTGGCGCGTCGAAGTCAGCAGGGAGGATCGGCAGCTACTCTTTTCCGTGACCTTGGCCGTGGAGGATCGGCGCGTCAGCTGATGGAAGCCCACTCCTGCGCAGCGGCATCCTTGTCGAGCATAAGATAGCCATCATCGTAAGCACCAATATGAGCCAGTGCGGGCCAATTGTCGACCTGGACCCTGCCGCCGGCAAACGACAGGCCGACAAGATTTCTCAGCGCCATAACCGTACGGTTCACATGCACCGTGGTAAGCCCAAGCGTGTCAGCGAGTTGCGCCTGGGTTAGGCCGAGGGAGAAATCATCCCGTCCGCCTACGCCGGCAACTTCCATTCGCGTTCCGATCTCGCACAGAAGATGGGCCAGACGCGTGGCGGCGTCAGCCCGGCCCAGATTGGCGGTCCACTTGGCGAGAATGGAGGCATCAACAACCGTATCGCGCCAGAAGGCGAATGCCAGCGCTGGAAACTTCACGGCGGCCGCACGTATATCGTCATGGCTTATCAGGGCGATAGTGGAATTGGCTGCAGCTTCTATACCCCACGCGGGAACCGGGACCGGTACGGAATGAAGATCTGACACATCGCCCGCGATGTGGAGCGCGGTTATTTGCCGGCGGCCGTCATTCATCTGGTCAAAGCGGGCAATCAGGCCCTCGATCACAAGGATTGCCTGCTCCACCGGCCGCTCCGGCAGGACCAGTTCGCGCCCGCGCGGCACTTCCGCGACCCGCCCGCGCAGACGAAGGATGGCGTCGCGCTCCGCCACCGACAGTTCCGAACGCAGGAGCAACCTGGCAAGGAAGCGGTTCAGACCCTCATCAAGCAAGCGCGACAAACAACAAGCCTTCCATTCAACATACGACGGCCAGAACAGAGCCGCCCTCAGGTGGAAAACGAATAACCGCATAGATCGTTGCCGCCGAGACGAGCGGTGGCGGTGCGGTTGTGCGGCGGCAGCAATCGCTGCGAAAGATTGCTCCATATCAGAGTTTGTCAGGAGTGCGCCGGCATCGACCTCCGAGAGCCTGACGTGTATTCGGAACAGGTTCAATCCGATCTTCGATCTAGAGGCCACTGCATGCCGCTCAACATACAGGCTCTGCGTGCAGTAGCAGCCTTGCTGGTGGCGTTTGCCCGTCTTCAGGTGCTTCGTGTCGCACCCGGGCCGCTCCTTTCGCTCTTGCGTTGCCACTTATGATTGCCGTCCATCAACGGGCAATGCCGGGTGGCTGGTCGCTGTCGATGTTCACGGCTACCATAGCGGTGGGTGCATCTTTAGTGGCAGAGAAAGGCGGCCTGCCGCTGAAACGCTCGCCGGTGTTCGTTCTGGGTGACGCCAGCTACGCGCGTTACCTCCTACATCCCTTCGTTACGCAGGCCGCGATCTTGAATTCGATCGAACTGGACCTGACTGACCTCTGCAGTGCGGCAGCTGTGGGAATTGATGTGATCGGCGGTTTCATTGCGGCGGCCTGGCTCGTCTATTCCTGGGTCGAAAAGCCACTCGGAACGATGGAGCATGACACATTGTGGCTTTCAGAAGGCGTATGTTCTTCGGCGGAACCCGTGTCCTTGAAGGAGGAACGGGGATGAATTCGGCTGCCACGGGCACGACGTCGCCCGGCTCCAGTCGCCTGGGCGCATTGTTCCAGCGTCGCGATGTGCAGGACGGCGGCTTCGTCGCGTTGATCCTGATGGCGCGTATCCCCGCTAACGCCGGGACTGCGGGAGCAACTATCGGGGTGGCACTGATGTGTCTCTACCTCGGCCTGCGCCTTGATCAATGCAGGGACGTGTTCCAGCGGTGCCGCCCACAGCTTGCATATCCATTGTTCGCGCTGCTTTCCACTATCTGGGCAATCCATCCGGAAGTCACCTCCCGCGCCGCGGTACAGATGATACTGACAGCGTTTACCGGGCTGGTCTTTTCTCAAGCGGATCGACCCAGAGCGGTGCTGGTGGCTCTCTTTATTGTCTACAGTGGCTACACAGTGCTTTCACTCATGGTGGGCAACACACAGCTTGATGGCATCGAAGGCATACCGGCGCTGGTTGGAATCGGCGGGGAGGCCAAAAACTACTTCTCGAATAGTGCTGCCACGGGCGTGCTACTGGCCCTTATCATGGCAGTTGCCTGCCTTGAAAAGCGGGCCAGAGGACTAGCTCTTGTCTCCCTCTCCATAGCGAGCGCCTGCCTCGTCGCGACAGTCCGGGCGCACTCTGCCGGGGCTGTGGCTTCCCTTGCGCTCGCAGTGGCGCTGCTTCTGCCCCTTCTGGCCTTACGCAGGCGAACGCCAGGCTTGAAGGCAGGGCTCACCATAGCCATGCTCATTGTGCTGATCCTCGGTGCGGCCTTTTTCCAGCCTCTCCTGACCCTTGTACAAGAACTCTCCGCCAAGGATGCAGGCCTGACGGGGAGGGGCTATCTGTGGTATCGCGCTGCCTTCATCATCGAGGAGAGCCCATGGCTTGGAACCGGATATTTCGGCTTCTGGATACCCGAAAATCCTGATGCCGTCGGGTTCTGGCGGTACTTTCATATCCGCCAGGAAGGCACCGCCTTCTCGTTCCACAACAGCTACATACAAACCATCGTTGAAACCGGATATCTGGGCCTGGCGGTTCTTGTGATGAGTTGGGGCGTGGGAATCATCGGTCTGCTGCGGCGCTTCGTCCTGACGCCGTCCTTGCCGACTTGCTTTTGGCTTTCCTATCTTGCCCTTCAGTTGAGCAAGTCTCCGGTGGAACTCGTTCGTCCTGCAGCGCTTGTCCCAACAACCATCATGCTGTTCACCGGATTGGGGTTTGCGGGCTTTCCTGTAGTTGGGCAGCGCCTCTCAAGAGGATGAACCCAACCGGCGCTCATCCTCACGGTCGATGGCAATCAGGGAAACGCCCTTCGTCTCTCTCATGGCCAAGGCGGAAATCAGGCTTATTGCACCCGCCGCCATCACATAATATGCAATCGGTCGCCAGTCGTTGTACTCGCGCAGCAAGCTCGTTCCAATCAGAGGCGCCCAAGATCCCGCAACGATTGCCGTGACCTGGTAGCCAAGCGAAACACCCGAATAGCGCATTCTGGTGGGAAACATTTCAGCCATGATTGCCGGCTGTGACGCATACATCAGGGCATGTACGAACATCCCGATCAAAATTCCCCCAAGTACGACCTCCGTATGCGCACTACCGAACATGGGGAAGGCTGCAAAAGGCCAGACCATCGCCAGCGCTGCACCAAGGATATAGACCGGCTTTCGCCCAACCCTATCAGCTGCCGCTCCAAACAGCGGAATAAGCGCTGCCTGCAGAATATGGGCGCAGAACAGCAGTGTCAGAATACGAGTGGTGTCCACACCGATGTGGGCGAGGTATGTGATCGAGAACGTGACCACCATGTAATACAGGATGTTTTCGCCCACCCTCAGGCCCATTGCGCTAAACACGCTGCGCGGATAGCGACGGAACACCTCGACGAGGCCGTAACTGTCGTCGGCCCGCTGCTCCGCCTCAGCTTTAGCTGCCTCGAAAATGGGCGAGTCCGCGATTTGAGTGCGTATGTAGTACCCGATGCCTACGATCACTGCAGAGAGCCAGAAGCCGATTCGCCAGCCCCACGCCAGGAATTCAATCTCCGACAGAATGGCGGAGAGGATAAGCAGGACGACGGTCGCCAGCAGATTGCCCAGCGGGACACCCGCTTGAGGGAAGCTCCCCCAGAACGCCCGGCTTCTGTTGGGGCTATGTTCGGCCACGAGCAACACCGCGCCCCCCCACTCGCCACCCAATGCAAAACCTTGGATAAACCGCAGCAGTACCAGAAGAACCGGAGCCCAATATCCAATGGAACGAAAATCCGGAAGACAGCCCATGAGGAACGTGGATGCGCCGATGAGCACAAGGCTGAACTGCAGCAGAGACTTGCGGCCCACCTTGTCACCGATGTGGCCGAAAATAATCCCGCCCAACGGCCGCGCGATGAAACCGACCGCGTACGTCGCAAAGGCAGCGATCACCCCATCCAGTTCATTGCCGGTGGCGGGGAAAAACAGCTTGCCGAATATAAGCGTGGCTGCCGTTCCGTACAGGAAAAACTCGTACCATTCCACCACCGTTCCCGCCATCGAAGCGCCTACGACCTTGCGCAGGTAAGGCAGATTGGCTGCTTCCTCGTGCTGCATCTCTCAATCCCTTCACTGCCGGACTTATTTCGCAAGCGCATGCATCCGGCAAATTTCCCGTATTGCAGCGCATTCCCGCCGAGAGCTCAAGTGGAGACTACGTAGAACTGCGGCCGCTGTGGAAAAACCAGGCTCAAGGACCTGGAAGAGACGCGGCAAGTTTCACCTCCAGAATGGAGATCATTGAGTTTCGTCGGCTTACCTCAAGCAGCTAAGGGTGCATGCGCATCTTCGATGGACCTGATATCTGCATGTGTGTGTCTACGAACCAGCGGCCGCAACCGCTCGTCTCCGTCCTGATGGTGGCCCAAAACAGCGCCTCCTTCATTCACTCAGCCTTGCTTTCTGCACGCAGGCAGACAGTGGAGGATATCGAAATTCTGATTGTCGACGACGGATCGACGGACGGGACGGCCAGAATAGCCCAAGAGCACGCCATTGCAGACAGCAGGGTGCGGGTGCTCCCTGGACCCCGGCGAGGACTGGCCGCCGTCCGCAATGTCAGCCTCGCTGAGGCGCGGGGCCGCTTCGTGGCGATACTTGATAGCGACGATTTGCTGCAAGCCGATCATCTGGAGAGGTTACTGGCTTCTCAGCAGCGAAGCGGTGCAGAAATCTGCTCTTCCAACATAATCATGTTCAGTGATGATCAAGGCCTTCAGGTCCGTCTGTTCGCGTCTGGAAGGGAGTGGCGTAAGGCTCGCTATATCACGGTGGAGGATTTCGTCCGCGGCGGTATGATCGGGGGAAAGAATGTCTCTTTGGGCTATTTCAAGCCTCTCTTTGAGGTCGATTTTCTGCGTCGGAAATGCATAGCCTATGATCCACGCCTTCGTATCGGTGAAGACTTCGATCTTGTCATGCGGGCGATGCTGGCTGGTGCCCGGCTACATTTCACTCCAGAACCAAGTTACTACTACCGACGCCATGATTTTTCGACCTCGTATCGACTAGCCGCCTCGGATCTTGAAGGCCTCGCTCAAGCTACCCGGGATTATTGTACAAGTGGTACAGCCTTGGACAATCTATTTGCAAGAAGGTTGCGCAATCTTGAAGGAGCACGGCGCCAGGTTCTGGCGCTGGAGGCCCTAAGGCGTCACCGTGTCTTGGAAGCCTTCAAACTGATTGCTCCTCATCCGGAAGCGATCAGGCTCCTGATGTCGAGCCTGCACGAGAGTATGCGCAAACGTACTGGCCTTCCCTCTAGACGAGAGCTAGAGCCGGTCGGCGGCAAACGCCGGAAAAGTCTATTCAATGCCCTCCAGCTACGGCAACTGGCCGAAGATCTTGCCGCGTCAAAGCGCAGTCCCGAGATTAGCTGATGAAGCGACCTTTGGTATTCCTATTTCCGAACAACCGCATGGACATTGGTGGCAATTCTGCTCAAATGCGCTTCATGGAAGCATGTGGCCATTCCCGTGCCGTTACAGCCGTACAGTACAGCGTCGATCGCCGCGGCAAGATCAACTCTCAGGATTTCGTCCGTTCCAATGGGAGTGAACCAATCTACGTCATTCACTGGGGGCCGGACGTACCGCAACTCTTGGCGGCGCTGAATGGCAAGGACGTCATCTACTTTGCGCACAGCACGGGCTGGCGTATGCGGCTTCCGTCCTACGTTCCCATCCTTTGCGTAAGTCGACACACAATGGCGTATTGGGGGCGTTACGCCCCGAACTCCTACATTGCCCATGTTCCGAACATAGTCGAAGTTGAAAAAGTTTCCACAGCATCGGCGCGGGATATCGATGTTCTGGTTCAGGTTCGTAAGTCGTCCCATTATCTTCTTGAGCAGTTGGTTCCGGCTCTTCAGGACCGTTGCCGTGTCACGGTGATCGACGGCTGGGTTGATGACCTGACAACCTGGTTTCAGCGTTCCAAGGTTTATCTCTACGACTCACTTGAGCATTGGATTGACGTGGGCGCGACCGAAGGTTTCGGGCTCCCGCCTCTGGAAGCGCTTGCTAACGGCTGTATGGTGTTTTCCGGTGTTAACGATGCGCTTGCGGACTACCTCGACCCGGGCTTCAACTGCCGCAAACTTCGGGTGCACTCCCTTCAATGGGACGTCGCTGCGATACTAGATGCGATCCGAAACGGCGGCCCATGTTCGCCGGATAGTTTGTTTCACCCCTACACCACTCAACAAGTGACAGGCCGTCTTTCCATCCTCTTGTCGGAGATACAACGCTTCTTCGAAGTGGCAGGCCCAGCGGAAAGAGATATAGAAGACCTGTGGGAGGGGCGAAGACCGTCGGCCTTGCAGCGCTTGAAGGGTGCTGCCAAAGTTCTTTGTGGCCCGTCCCATCCGGAGCCTCGTTGAAAACCGCACGGCGTGGACTGTGGCCGTTCTGAGTAGCCGCTAGCTTCCCGGGGGGATGTGTGGGTGCGGTCCTCGCGCCTTGAGCGACGAGAAGAAGCTCGCGGCAACAGCGTTGTCAATGTCGGAGTCAGATGCAAATGCTGGCGAGTTGGGCTGATGCGAGGAAGTTGTCGTCGCGCTTGTGGTATCAAGCAGCTAGACGTGCGGCGGTGGAGGCATGCCATGGTTCGGCCGACACCCCATTTTCCGGCGATCCTGCGCGGCTGG
Source organism: Novosphingobium sp. HII-3 (assembly GCF_002916655.1). GTDB lineage: Bacteria > Pseudomonadota > Alphaproteobacteria > Sphingomonadales > Sphingomonadaceae > Novosphingobium > Novosphingobium panipatense. Next base: position 14,228 of record NZ_PPSM01000012.1, on the reverse strand, counting down.
GCGCGCGCCTCGGCGACGCCAGTTCTGTTCTCCCACTCTGAGCTGTCGGGCCTGTCGCTGTTCGTAGAACCGCATTATCACGGTATGATCGCGGCGGAGACGGCACTGGCGCATCTGCGCCATGCACACATGACAGCCCGGCCGCGCCATGCCTCATAACGCCGGAACAAGCATTGACCTCCTAGCGGATCTTGCCGAGTTGGGGCTGGACGACCTGCCGCTCGTAGAGGCGCGGCTGACGGTGCTGGACGTTCGGCTCCACCACTTCGGCCCCCGGCAAGGGCACAGCCGGCGCCGCGCCGTTGGCGGAAACGCATATTTCGATCCATACCTGGCCCGAACAGAGGTTCGCGGCAGTTGATATCTTCGTTTGCGGAAAAAATGGCTGCTCCCGAGAGCGCCTTGACGGTCATCTGCAGGCATTTTGGAGGGCGGGTGATTAGGGGCCTCACTTGTGATCGGGGCAGCATCAGGGATGCAACAGTTTGTCGATGGTGACAGGCAGCTGGCGGACACGCTTACCCGTCGCATGATAGATTGCGTTGGCGACGGCGGCGGCAGTGCCGACGATGCCGATCTCGCCCAGCCCCTTAACACCCAGCGGCGTAACCTCGGGATCAGGCTCGTCGACGAAGATGACGTCGATATCCTCGATATCGGCGTGCGCAGGCACGTGATATTCGGCATAGTTGTGGTTCATCCAGCGGCCCAGCGCTTTGTCCGCGAAGGTCTCCTCGTGCAGCGCCATCCCGATCCCCATTACCACGCCGCCCAGTATCTGGCTGCGCGCCGTCTTGGGATTGATGATACGGCCGGCTGCAACGGCGCTGACCACGCGAGTGACGCGGACCTGGTTGAGCTCTTCGTCGACCCGCACCTCGCAGAAGATCGCGCTGTGAGTGTTGCGCGATTTTTGTGCCATGGAGATCATGCCGCCGATTCCGGGGGAGGCGGTTTCCTCTACCTCGATCCGGTCGAGCCCGGCTGCGGTCATAACCTCGGTGATCGCTACGCGGCGTGAAGGATCGCTCTTCAGTGCCATGGCACCATCGGCGAACACGAGATCGTCGATCGATTTGGCGCCGTGGAGCGGCTTGTCCTCCATCTTCTCGGCCGCCTTCAGCAGCCGCTTCGCGATCGATTGGCAGGCGAGCTGCACCGCCGCGCCGGTCGACGCTGCTGCCCAGGATCCGCCCTCCACGGGAGCGGTTGGCAGATCGCTGTCGCCAAGCCGGGCCGTGATCTGCTCGGGCGCAAGCCCGAGCGTGTCAGCGGCGACCAGCGTCATCACCGTGTAGGTGCCCGTGCCGATGTCGGATGTGGCCGATGCCACTTCCAGCCTGCCGTCCGCGGTGAGCACCGCGCGGGCCGCCGTCTTGGAGAATTGCGCGTCCCACATGCCGGTGGCGACACCCCAGCCGATCAGCTCGCGTCCTTCCCGCATGGAGCGCGGCTGGGGGGAACGTTTTTCCCAGCCGAAGCGGTCGGCGCCTTCCCGATACGCTTCGCGCAGAGCCTTGGAGGTGAACGGCGTCTCGTTCATCGCGTCCACTTCCGAATAGTTGATGAGGCGGAATTCGAGCGGATCGACCTTGGCCTTGTACGCCATCTCGTCGATGGCGATTTCGAACAGGGTCATGCCGGTGGCGGCGCCCGGCGCGCGCATGTCTGCGGACGTGTAGGTATCGCGCGGGGCGATCGTGTACTCGCCCGAGGCGTTGGGGCAATCGTAATTCATCATGCCCCAGACGACGATGTCCTCCATGTTGTTCTCGAAGCGTGACGTGGAGGTCGTGGCATCGTTGATCATCGCGCTGAGCTTGCCGGTGTGCTCGGCGCCCAGCCTGATCGAATAGGTGCATTCCGGGCGGTGCACGTGAGTGAACATCTGCGCACGGGTCATGACCACACGCACCGAGCGCTCGAGGTGGATCGCGGCCATCACCGCGACCTGCACCTGCCACTGCGGCCTGAGACCCGATCCGAAGCCGCCGCCCACGTAGGCGTTGACCACGCGGACGTTCTTCTTGCCGAGCCCGAACGCGCTGGCGAGATAGGCCTGGTCGCCCTGCGAGCCCTGGATCTTGTCATAGACGGTGATGCTGCCGTCGCCGTGCCACTCGACGGTGGAGGCATGCATTTCCATCGGGTTGTGGTGCTCGGTGGCGAGATGATACTCGGCCTCAAGCTTGAGGGTGGCATTGGCAAAGGCAGTGTCGGGATCGCCGCGCTTCTTTGGCGGATGGTAGGTGTTGCGGCGCTTGAAATAGGACGGCGTGAATTTCTCGGCCAGCGAGGCGGTGAAATCGATGTTATGCGGCTCCTCCTCGTAAGCCACCTCAACCAAGCTGGCGGCGAAGCGGGCGGCCTCGAACGTCTCGGCGATGACAACGGCGATCGGTTGCCCTGCGAACAGGATACGATCGTCGTGGAATGCCTTGAACGGTTCGCCGGGAATGCCGAGCTCGTCCTTCCAGCTGTGGTCGAGCCACGCCTGCTTCGGCCGGTTCAGGTGGCTGACAATGTCGACCACGCCCGGCACGGCGCGCGCGGCGTTCTCTTCGAGTTGCGTGATGCGCCCCTTGGCGATCCGAGCAGACACCGTCACGCCGTAAAGCAGGCCAGGGACATTGTACTCGGCAGCATATTTCGCCTTGCCGGTCACCTTCTCGGCGCCGTCGACGCGGGAGAGGGACGTGCCGATGCCGATCTTCGTGGTTGCGGTCATGGTATGGCTCCTCAGGCGATGCGCTTGTCGGTCTGGGACTGCGGCGTGCCGGCGGCAGCCTGTCCAAGCGCCCGCACGACAGCCCGACGGGCGAGCTCGATCTTGAAACTGTTCTGGCCTTGGCCGACGGCGCCTTCGGTGATGGCATGGGCTGCGGCCTGGAAGACGCGCTCGCCCGGCTGTTCGCCCTGCAGCAGGCTTTCAGCAGCCGGCACGCGCCACGGCTTGTGCGCCACGCCGCCTAAAGCGATGCGAGCCACCTCGATCCGCCCGTCCTCGCTCAGGCGCAGGGCGACCGCGACCGAGACCAGTGCAAAGGCGTAGGAAAGACGGTCCCGGAGCTTGAGATAAGTGTAGTGCGTGGAGAAATTCTCCGCCGGCAGATCGATCGCGGTGACGAGCTCGCCGGAGCGCAGCGTGTTGTCGCGCCAGGGCTCGTCGCCGGGTAGCCGGTGGTAGTCGGAAAAGGCGATCGCGCGATCGCCGTCCGGCCCTGTCACTTGCACATGCGCCTCGAGGGCCGCGAGCGCCACGCACATATCCGACGGATGCGTCGCGATGCACTGGTCGCTCGCGCCGAGGATCGCGTGGATGCGATTGACCCCACCGATCGCGCCGCAGCCCTCACCTGGGTTCCGCTTATTGCACGGCGTGTCGACGTCATAGAAATAGTAACAGCGGGTCCGCTGGTTGAGGTTGCCACCGTTGGTCGCGGCATTGCGCAGTTGCGGTGAGGCGCCGGCGAGGATCGCCGAGGCGAGCAGCGGGTAGCGTTGCTGGACCCGCGGGTCATAGGCAGTGGCGGCATTGGTCACGAGTGCGCCAAGCCGAAGGCCGCCGTCCTCCCGGGCCTCGATGTCCGTGAGCGGGAGGCGATTGATGTCGACGACCTGCAGCGGCCGCGCCACGTTTTCCTTCATCACATCGACAAGGTTCGTACCGCCGGCAAGAAAGGCGGCGTGCTCGCCGCTGCCGGCGCGAACCGCCTCGCTTACATCTGCCGGCCGGGCATAGTCGAAGCGGATCATGGCTGTTTCCCCTGTTCGAGCACCTCAAGCACGGCGTCGGCGATGTTGGTATAAGCGCCGCAACGGCAGATATTGCCGCTCATCTGTTCACGCACATCGGCGCGGTTACGGGCGTGCCCCTCGTTGATCAGCCCCTGTGCCGAGCAGATCTGTCCCGGCGTGCAATAGCCGCACTGGAACGCATCGTGTTCGATGAACGCCGCTTGGAGCGGATGGAGGTTCCCCGGCTGCCCCAGCCCCTCGATCGTCGTGACCTCCTGGCCCTCCAGCGTCACTGCGAGCTTCAGGCAGGCGTTAATCCGCCTGCCGTCTATTAGTACGGTGCAGGCGCCGCATTGGCCATGATCGCAACCCTTTTTCGTGCCGGTCAGGTCGAGCTTGTCGCGCAAAAGGTCGAGCAATGTGGTCCAGGGCTCCACCTGAAGCACCCGCTCCTCGCCGTTCACCGTGAGCCGCAGCGTGAGCGAGGCGATGGGCTCGGCGGCGACCCGGCGGCCGGAGGTGCGGTCGAGCGTGACGGCAGGGTTCATGCCGGTATCTCCTCAATGCTGACGGGGTTGGCTTCGGCGACACCGTTCTCGCGATGCCGAAATGCGCTGAGCGCCTGATAGACCTGCAGCCGCGCCCGCATCACCGATCCGAGTGGACGATGCGCAGCGAGGCTGTGTGCCGGCCGGAAGGTCATCACCTCGTCGAAATAGCGCACTCGCTCGGGCGAATAGGCCCGCTGGCGCGGCAGGCGGAGCGTGGCGACGGTGCGGTACTGGCTGTCCTGCGCCGGCCATTCGACGGAGGCATCCTCGATGGGTTGGGTTTCGGCATTGGCGCGGAGCTGCACCTTGAGGTCGAACAGCACGTCGTGCTCGTCGAAGAAGGCGACGGCTGCGTGTCGGAAGCCGTCCTCATCGGCATGGGGATCGAGCTGCCAGTCGCGAAGCTGGTCCTGGTAGACCGAGGAGGGAAAGGCCGCGACCTTGGCGATGTAATCGCCCCAGCGCATCGGCGCCTGGCTGAAATAGCTGTCGCCGAGCGGATGGCTGAACGGATGACCGAAGAAGTCGGCCACGGCGCTCGGCTTGCCGACGGTGTTCAGCACCTTGTTGAGGTTGCGGGCCAGGCTGGAGACTGCGCTCTTGGCCCTTTCCGGCAAGCCCGCCGACTTGCCGATCAGGCTTCCGTCCCGTAAAAAGCCCTTGGCCGTGCCGGAGGGGAAGGTCGGCCCGGTCGCCAGCACGAAGTCCTGCGTGGGCGCATGATGCCCCGGCAGCTTCTCCCCCTCCACGCCGAAGACCTTGATCGACATGCCGCGATGGGTCGAAACGCGGTCGCCGAGCGTCTCACCGGGGCCTTGCGCGAAGCGGACCGCGACCGGATAAGTGCCGGACCTGGCGAACAGCCCCTGGGCGAGCTCTTCCGGCAGATCATCGGGGATGACCAATTCGCCGGTCGCGCAGGCCGTGCTCTTGGCGTGGCTGGCGCGGACCGCATGCTGCTCGCGCGTTTCGACCGTCTCGCTCTGGCGGGTCATGGCTTGAATGATATTGTCGATCGTGGCTTGCTCGTCGGCCTCCGGCTGCTCGACGCCGGGATTGTAGCGCAGATAAGTCATTGGCCGGAACCCGGCTCTGACAGGCCGCGATGAACCTGCGCGGCCACCTTGTCGGGCAGCGCGTCGGCGATTGCTCCCATCACCTTGTTCTTGAACGTGGGCACGACCTTGTCGTCGCCGGCCATCAAGGCATCGAACCCCGCCTTGGCGACGACGGCCGGATCGTCCTTGTTCGCCTGACCGGCGCGGGTGTCGTCCATGTCGGCTCGGTGGAAGAAGTTGGTCTCGGTCATGCTCGGCATCAGCACGGTGACGGTCACGCCGGTGTCCTTCAGCTCGTTTCGCAGCGCTTCGCCGAACCAGCGCAGGAATACCTTGGTGCCGCCATAGACCGCTTCAAAAGGGTCGGGCATGGTCGCGGAAATCGAAGAGGTGAAGAGGATCTTGCCGCTGTCGCGCGCGACCATGTCCTTGAGCACCAGCTTGGTCAGCTGCACCGCGCCGCGGACATTAAGATCGATCATCTGGAGTTCGGTCGCGAGATCGGTCTCGACGAAAGGTCCGCCAAGACCAATCCCGGCGTTGACGCACAAAGCATCGACCGGTCGCCCCGCGATGGCGCGGTAGAGCCCGTCCACGCCCTCCGCCTGGCCGAGGTCGGCGGCATAGGTGTCCACCTGCACGCCGCCGGCGCCAAGCGTCAGCGCTGCATCGCGCAGGTGCTGCTCGTCCTGGGCAGCAATAAGGAGGTCATAGCCGTGATCGGCGAATTGTCGGGCAAGCTCGAGCCCGATGCCGTTGGAGCCGCCGGTGATGACGGCGAAGGGGCGATGAATAGGGTCGGTCATGGGATGATCCTTGTCGTGCCGGTCAGCGAACGGGCGGGAAGGAGAAGAGCTGTGTCTTGATCGAGGGCGGCGCGCCTGGCGTGAACCATTGCGTATCCTGAATGTGGCTGGCGGTGACATACATCCGGCCATCCGGCCCTTCGCTGAAGGTGTCGGGCCAGCGCAGGCGACGATCAGTCAGCACGGTCTCGATCGCCGCGCCGTTCAGCCGCTTGATCGAGTAATCCGTGGGCGAGGTGAGATAGAGCACGCCCGTCCTGCTCATCCACAAGCCATCCGCGACATGCGTCTGCGCGACTGTCTTCACGGCTGCGGCGCGCTGGTTCTCCGGCACGTCCGGTCGCAGCAGGTCGGTATTGATCGAGTACAGCGTCTTTCCGGTCAGCGCCTGGTAGAAGAGCGTCTTACCGTCCTGCGAAATGGCGATGCCGTCGGATGCGAACATCGGCTGTCGGCCATCGGGGCGGCGCAGCGGCTTGCCATCCAGCATAACGTTGACAGTCTTGTCGACCTGCGTCGAGGGATGGCCATCAAGCGTCCGCCAGCTCTTGCCGCTTTCCAGATCGACGACGATGATCGCGCCGCGCGTGCCGCTGTCGGTGATGTAACCGAGGTTCCCATCGGGCGAGAAGCGGATGTCGTTGAGATAGGTACCCTGTAGCGCGACATCCTCAGGCACGGGGATGATCTTGGCGACGGCATTGGTCTTCAGATCGATCTTCACAAGCTTTGGTGCGCCCGGCAGGATCTTCTCGTTTCCCGGCGCGCCGGGATCCAGCACCCAGAGATTCCCGCGGCCATCGGCGACGACGGACTGGACGCAGACGAAATGGTCAGCGACTGACAATTCGTTCGCCCGCGCGTTGCGCCATTCGTTCCACCTGGCATCGGGATAGGGCCGCAGCGAGCCGTCCTTCATCACCTCTGCCACAGATATCGGCGCATCGTCAGTCCAGCGAGGGAAGTTGACGAAGCGCCGTCCGTCTGGCGTCACGGCAACTCCGGTGACCTGATGGTCGAACTGAGCGACCTGCGTGAGGGCCGATCCGGCACGCTGCGCGAGCGCCGCGGTACCTGCCAATGCGGCGACCGCCGTCACGGCGCCAATTCCGAGCAAAAAGGGGTTTTTCCTCATGGATCCTCTCACATCATCAGGATGGGCTTGATCGTGGTGCCCGCATCGCTGTCGTCGATCGCCTGGTTGATCTCGGCGAAGGGATAGCGGCGGACGAGCCGGTCGAGCGGGAAACGGCCGTTTGCGTGAAGACGCATGAGCGCCAGGTGGAAGTCGGGCGTAGTGCCGCCGCCGCCCAGCACGCCCTTAATCGTCTTTCCGGTGGTAAGGACGCCGGTGTGGTTGAACGACACCGACGCGCTCGCCTTCGCGCCGCCGACCATCGCGCAGACACCGAGCTGGCCCAGGCTCTCAACCGCCTCGGACACGAGGTTGGAGCCGTCGGTCGCCTCGATTGCGTAGTCGAGCGCGCCGTCGGTGAGATCCCGCACGGCCTGTACCGTGTCGCGCCCATGTTCGATCACGTCGGTCGCGCCGAGTTCACGCGCCAGAGCGAGCCGGCTCTGTTCGGTGTCGATGGCGATGATGCGGGTCGCCGGGGAGAGCTTCGCCGCCATGATCGCCGCCAGCCCGACATTGCCTGCGCCGAACACCGCGATGGAGCTGTCCGGCCGAGGCTTCAACTCGTTGAACACCGTTCCCGCGCCGGTCGTGATCGAACAACCGAGCGGCCCCATCAGGTCGGCGTCGATGCCGTCCGGCACCTTCACCACCTGACGCGCAAGCGCGATGGTATGGGTAGCCCAGGAAGATTGCTGGAAGAACCGTCCGGCGAGCGGCGTGCCGTCCGCTTTCTGCATTGGCGAGGAGCCATCGAGCCGGTGGCCGGAGAACATCAGCGCCCCGCCATGTATGCAATAACGCTGCTGGCCGCGGCGACAGCTCCTGCAGGTTCCGCAGAAAGGAAAGCCCATCATCACGCGATCGCCGACGCGAACATTGTCGACCAGCCTGCCAACTGCCTCGATGGTGCCGGCGCCCTCGTGGCCGAGCACGCCGGGTGTGGGATATGGCTCCTGCCCGTGCAGGCAGCCGCGGTCGGTGCCGCATACCCCGCAGCTGGTGACGCGCACCAGCACCTCGTCCTCGCGCGGTCCCTCGAGTTCGACCTCTTCGAGCGCGATCGAGCGGCGGGTTACCAGTCCGTCTGCCTTTTCCATCACGGCGGCGGTGATCTTCACGAGCATTCTCCCTCCAGAAGGGCGCGCAGATGGATCGCGAGCGCTTCACTCGTCTGCCGAGGCAGGCAATAACCGGTGCCTTGGCGTGAACGCTGCGGACCGCGTGAACATTAGTCCTTCGACGTCGTCTCGGCGATCAGCGCAACGTGTCGATCAGATCACAGTGGACCTGCTCCTCATTTTTGATCGGCTTTTCGATAGTATCGCTATTGCGCACGGTGGTGCTGGCATGAATTTCTCCCGAAAGGTGATGAACCCTGAAAAGGCTGCAAGCCGGCCCGTGGGTCACAAGCGGACAGTTCATAATGTTTGCAGGCGCAATGCTGTTCCCGCGACGTCTGATGATTGATGCAAATCACCTCGACAGCGTTTTGGACCTCGACCGGGCGAGCGAAATTCTTGGAAGCCGGTCGTCCTCCTGGGCATGACCTAAGGGTTCTCACACCAGCAACAGTTGCACGTTTCCGCAGGCTTACGCTTGTCAAAGATTTCATGCAGATTAGAGAAGCGGACGGTCGAACGGCAGCTTCTGTCGATAGCTGGCATTCGATGGTGGCCTGACCGTCATCGCAGAATGACAGAAGGCGGGTCGGGAGCCGATTGGCAGGTTTTCGACTGGGGTGTCGAAGTAGCCGATCGTTCAGCCAGCTTGTAAAGACGAAAACCACTCAATGGCCGGTGGAGCGGCCGCTGCCTTCGCGCAGGGATAAGATCTGGGCGATGGACTCTGTGTCCGATGCCCTGTTCAACGGCAAGCGATTCCGCGCCCTGACGTCGATGCATATACGCGCCAGTGCCTGGCGATCCGCATCGCTCAGGGGATCAAAGGCGAACAGGTGGTTGATGTCGTGGATTGGCTCGGAAGTCGACGGACAATGCTTATGTGAAAGCTTCAACGGACGGCCGCGCGATGAATGCCTGAACACGCACTGGTTCTTGTCTTCAGATGACGCCAGGAGCAAGATCAAGGCGTGGCGGACGGACTTCAACAAGGCCCGACTTCACACATCTCCAGGGTCATGACACCGGACGAACTTGCTTCATGGCCGGAAGTCCACTTCCGGCCGGTGACAATTACGGAGCAAGGTCGCCAGACGAGCGTTCTACTGATCCATGTGATCCAGTAGCGTCAATGATCACGTAAGGGGCACGGTTCGGCTGCAATCAATCTGTCTGAGCTCCTTGCGAGGGAACTGAGCCGCTCGAAAGCCGCTTCTTCGCAGAGCGTCCAAGGAGTATCCTGGCCATGAGCGATGAAGCCCGCAAAGCGGTAGAATCTCCTCTTCTGGAGCAGCAACAGCGGATTGTGGGCAAAGCGCGATGCAGAACTTCATCGGCGGCTTGGCGCAGCTGCTCGGCGAGAAGAAGATCCGCGTCAACTGCGGCGCCCCGCGGCTGGTCTGGACCCCGCTGCTTCCGCCCCCCCTGTCACCAGACCAGGTGGAGGAGTTCGGAAAAAAACGCGCCGTTCGGGCGGCCAGGGCAGCCCAAGGAGCCTGCGGCGGCAAAGCCGATCATCTAGGAGGTTGCCATGTCCATTCACAAAATGATCTCTCTTCATCCCGATGTGGGCGACGACTTCAACGAAGCGCTCGCGACTGCGGCGCGTCACGCGATGTTCTGCGCGGAGATGTGCACCTACTGTGCCGACGCTTGCGTTGCCGAGAAGATGGACATGGCGCAGTGCATCCGCTCATGCCTCGATTGCGCAGATGTGTGTGCGGCGACGGGTCGGCTGGCGATCCGGCGCACCGCGCAAAATGTCGAGATGTTGCGGCTGATGCTCGAGACTTGCGCCAGGGCATGCGAACTGTGCGCGGAAGAATGCGCACGCCACGAGCACGAGCATTGCCGGCTCTGCGCTGAGATGTGCCGCGAATGCGCCAGCGATTGCCGGAAGGCTCTTCCCACCGTGCAGTGACAGAACAAGGGAGACGACTTGCGGCCCTTGTCTCCTTGCTTGAAGGTCTGAATGATGCCTGTGATAGGATGGAAACTGAAGCCCGATGAGCGGGCGCAGTTGCTCGACCAATTTCCGCCGACCTGGCCTGACGTAATCGCCGATCATGTCACGCTCAAGGCACATGCTTCGTCCAAAGAGCCGCTGCCCCTGCAGAAGGCTGCCGAAATCGTCGGGAGCGTCGACGACGGCGAAGGTCTGCAGGCGTTGATCGTCTCAATCGGCGGCAGCACGGACCGGCCCGATGGCAGCACCTACCACATCACCTGGTCGCTTGACCGAAGCCGCGGCCGCAAGGCTGTTCAAAGCAATGACGTGATAGCTGAACGGGGTTGGGAGCCATTGCCTGTGCCGGTCCAGGTCGAAATCGAGCCGGCAAGGTTCTAGCCGATGCAGCTCTATCTCGACTGCGACGGCGTACTGGCCGACTTCGATCACGGCGCAACCGAGCTGCTCGGCATGCCGCCGCGTGTCTTCGAGAAACGGCGTGGCCTCCCGGCCTTTTGGCGGGAGATCGCCCGCCATCCTGACTTCTACGGTACCCTGCCGCTGATGGATGACGCGATGGTCCTGTTCGAGGCGGTGCGGCACCTCGATCCCATCATTTTGACTGGCTTGCCGCGAGGCCAATGGGCCGCCCCGCAGAAGGTGCGCTGGGCGGCCGAGCATTTTCCGGGCACCCGCATCCTGACGGTAATGGCGGTCGACAAGCGCAACCACTGCCAGTCCGGCGACATCCTGGTCGACGATCAACTGAAGCACGCCCATCTCTGGCAGGGCGCGGGCGGTACTTTCGTTCATCACCGCAGCGCCGAGCAGACCCTCTTCGAACTGAGCGCGCTCGGCGTGCCGGTGAGGGTTCCACCGGAGGAGGCGACCCATGGCTGATTTTGCGGAACAGTGGGTCGGGAGGTCGAAGTCCAGCTTGCCCGGCGCGGCAGGGCGATCATGTCGGTCATACCTGCTCGTTCCCGGATCCGAGGTGGCACTTTGCGCGGCGTCGATCGCTCCTAGGCAGCACCCGGCAAATCCGTTGTCCGGACGGCTGGACGGATCTCCGAAGCTTTCGCGAGTTGACCTACCTGGATCAGCCCCGGGCACCGCCTTGCCACTGACGCGTTGCCTTTAAGAAGAGGAGAAGCCAAGATGCCTGCCAAATCCGCCGCGCAACAGAAGGCCGCCGGCGCCGCGCTCAGCGCGAAGCGTGGCGATCAACCCAAGGCAAAGCTCAAGGGCGCGTCCAAGAGCATGGAGAAATCCATGAGCGAGAAGCAGCTCGAGGAGCTTGCTCACACCAAGCGCAAGGACAAGCCGGAGCACAAGTCGAAGAGTTAGCGTCGTGACCGACTATCAGGAGACGCGACGACGGATGGTCGACGTCCAGATCGCCCGACGCGGCGTCCGCGACGCCGCGTTGCTCGATGCAATGCGCACCGTGCCGCGAGAGCGGTTTGTGCCCGATGGGCTCGCAGAGTTCGCGTATGAGGATGGCCCGCTGCCGATCGAGGCGGGGCAGACCATCTCCCAACCCTATATCGTTGCTGCCATGGTCGAGGCTGCCGAGATCGAACCGGGAAGCCATGTGCTCGAGGTCGGCGCCGGGTCCGGTTACGCGGCAGCGGTGCTGGGGCAGGTGGCCGGTCGTGTCGTCGCGATTGAGCGACACCGAGAGTTGGCGCGATCCGCGTGTGCGCGGATGTCCGATCTCGGCTATGACAATGTCGATGTGCGCGAGGGGGACGGGACGCTCGGGCTGCCGGAAGAGGCACCGTTCGACGCGATTCTTGTCGCGGCCGGCGGATTGGAAGTGCCGGACGCGCTTCAGCGGCAGCTTAAGATCGGCGGGCGGCTTGTCATGCCGGTCGGAGGGCCGGACGTTCAGACGCTTTGCAAGGTGACGCGCGTGGCGAAAGATCGCTTTGAGCAGGAGAGCCTGGGTGCAGTCAAATTCGTGCCGCTGATCGGCGCGCAGGGTTGGCCCGAAGACGGCCGCCGCACGGCGAGCGACCACCGTCCCGGCGCATCGCGCAAGCTCACGTTGCCGGAGATGATCGGCGAGGCGGCGGAGCCTCTGCCCGACTTCGACGATCCTGCCTTCGGTCGCCTGTTCGACCGCTACGCCGATCGGCGCGTCGTGCTGCTTGGTGAGGCGAGTCACGGGACGAGCGAGTTCTACCGGGCGCGCGCGGCGATCACCCGCCATCTCGTCGCGCATCATGGCTTTACCATCGTGGCGGTTGAAGCGGATTGGCCCGATGCGGCGACGGTGGACCGCTATGTCCGCCACCGCGAGCCGCGCGCGGGCGCCGAGAAGCCGTTCGAGCGATTTCCGACCTGGATGTGGCGCAACACCGATGTTCAGGCACTGATCCACTGGATGCACGAGCACAACGCGGGCGTCGCCGAAATGAGCCGCCGCGTCGGCTTCTACGGGCTCGACATCTACAACATGTCGGCGTCGATTGGTGCCGTGCTCGACTATCTCGACCGGGTCGATCCGGAAGCGGCAAAGGTCGCCCGTGAGCGCTACGGCTGTCTGACCCCGTGGCAAAAGAACCCCGCCACTTACGGTCGCTCCGCACTGAACCGAGGCTATGCCGAGTGCGAGCAAGCGGTGATCGAGCAATGCCAGGCGCTGCTTCAGAAGCGGCTCGAATATGCAGAGCGCGACGGCGAGGCCTTCCTCGACGCGGCGCAAAACGCCCGGCTGATCGCGTCGGCCGAGCGCTATTACCGGATCATGTATTACGGCGGCGCGGAGAGCTGGAATCTGCGCGATACGCACATGTTCGAGACCCTTCAGCATCTGCTTGACGCTATGGGACCAAACGCCAAAGCGATCGTCTGGGCGCACAACAGCCACATCGGCGATGCGCGCGCGACAGACATGGGGCAAACCCGCGACGAACTGAATATCGGCCAGCTCTGCCGCGAGACGTTCGGCGATCAAGCGGCCCTGATCGGATTTGGTACCCACACCGGGACGGTCGCGGCCGCCACCGATTGGGATGGCGACATGGAAGTGAAGCGAGTCAATCCGTCACGGCGCGACAGCTATGAGCGACTTTGCCACGACAGCGGCGTCGAGCACTTCCTGCTCGATCTTGGGCCGGGCAAGCACGAGGCGCTGCGTCGCGCACTGATGGAGCCGCGGCTGGAGCGGTTCATCGGCGTGATTTATCGTCCAGAAACAGAGCGCTGGAGCCACTACAGCGAAGCGATCCTGCCTGAGCAGCTCGATGCCTACGTGTGGTTCGACGAGACTGAGGCAGTGACGCCACTCGGCCCGGAGCATCACCGCGGTGTGCCCGAGACCTATCCCTTCGGGCAATGAGCGTGCCGGAACTCACGGCAGGAGACTGGTACGCGATTGCCGCATGCCTCGGATTTGCTGAGTTTCGAACGCGAGTGCCGGGGGGCATCATGCGGGGCTGAGCACGCACGCGCTGGTTGCCCTAAGTTCAGCCGCCAGTACAATCTCGGCCTTGTTGATCGCGCAAGACCACGCGTTCGAGCGCAATGCCGCCATTACGGCCGGCCCCGGCCAGATCGCCTGCTCGTGCTTGCATCCGGTATTGCGCTGTTCGTGCTTTCCGTCGCAAGCTTGGGCGAACACCTTAGCCGAAATCGTTCACCGCGAGGCGAGGCATCAGGAGAGATCGGATTGCCCAAACGGGCGCGGCGTCCCAGACGATCCTCGTTGAGAGACTGCCGAGTCGGCTGAACGCCTGCTGAGAACACCGGGAATAAAAGGGGCCACGGACCGGACCGGAGCACCGGGATAAAAAAGGGCCAGTCCTGTTAGACCTTCGCTTTTGTGCGGAGGTGGAAGGATGAAGAGAGTGGAGCTTTATCAGAA
>NZ_PPSM01000011.1 GCF_002916655.1 Novosphingobium sp. HII-3 | reverse complement strand
GCGCCGGAAACGGCAAGATCGCCATTGCCGCCTTCCGGTTCCGCTTCGCTCCACCTCCAGCCGGCAATGGCGCAGGAGGCGACGATGCACTAACAGTCAACCCGGACCACTCGGTGGGGGCCGGTCAGCATGCTGCCAATTATCTCGCAGCCATCAAGCTCGTCTGCACACGCCTCTGGTGCAACGCGTAATGAGTCTACGCCCTAGAAATCGTCTCGCCGCTTGGCGTACCGGTCGTCAACGTCCCCAAGGCGGAAATATATGGTGCGGAATTCCAGCTTGCCGTGAACCCGGTCGATGCCTTGCGCATCGATGCGAACCTGTCGCTGCTTCATGCGCGTTATACCGAGTCATTTCTTGGCGACCCGTTGCTCGATCCAGCCCTTACGCCGCAGGACATCAAGGGGCACCGCCTCAACAACGCGCCCGACGTGTCCGGCTATCTCGGCATAGAATATGAGATCGGCTTGGGGAGAGCCGGCACGCTGACGCCGCGCGGGGAGATGACGGCGACGTCGGATTACAACTTGCGCGAAGTGAATTACCCATGGACTATCCAGGATGGCTACGTGAACGGCAATGCCTATGTCACCTGGCGTGATAACAGCGAAACGCTGTTCGTTCGCGGCTGGATCAAGAACATCGCCGACAAGGCAATTCTGGGTGGCGTGCTCGGCTTCGGCGGCGCGAACGGATCCTTCGCCCCGCCGCGCACCTATGGTATCGAGATCGGCGCCAATTTCTAAGCTTTGATGTGATCATGCCGGGTGTGGTTGTGCACCCGGCATGGTTCCGCTTAAGCAATTGGTGGGAGTGCGTCCTTCTCCCAGCTTCCTCCTTGTCGTAAAGGAAGATCGGCAGCCGCTTTCGTCCCGATTAGCCGATAGATGGGCCAGCATTAGCCGGTTGCTTTTGCGGATATCCGCGCCGCCAGCCGTGTAAAAGCTGAGGTGACATTGTGAAAGTGGTCCGGTTGCAAAGTTAGTATGTCCGGCGAATTTCCGAATGAAAGGAGATACGTCGATGAAGAGAAAACGGTTTTCTACAGAGCAGATTGTGGCGGTGTTGAAGCAGGCGGAACTGGGGCTGCCGGTGGCGGATCTGATCCGCCAGGTCGGGATCACCGAACAGACATTCTACAGGTGGAAGCGGCAGTATGGCGGTCTGGAATCGGATCAGGTCCGCGAACTGAAGCAGGTGACCGAGGAGAATACCCGGCTCAAGAGACTGGTCGCCGAGCTGAGCCTCGACAAGGCCGTTTTGCAGGATGTATTGTCAAAAAAGTTCCCCGGCCAGCGCTCATGAAGGATGTTGTAGCCTACGTCGTGTCATCACACGGCTACAGCGAGCGCCGGGCCTGTCAGGTGACGCGGCAACATCGCTCGACCCAGCGCAAGCCGAGTACGCGAGATCCAAGGACCGAGCTGCGCCAACGCATGCACGAGATCGTGGCGACGCGGATCCGCTACGGCTATCGACGGGTCCACATCCTGCTCAGGCGCGAAGGCTGGCAGGTCGGCCGCAATGTCGTCTACCGACTGTACCGCGAGGAAGGCCTTGCGCTGCGCACGAAGCAGCCGAGGCGGCGCAAGATGGTGGTGCACCGCCAGGTCCGGTGTCAGCCACAGGCACCTAACGAGGCCTGGAGTCTGGATTTTGTCCATGACCAGCTGAGCATCGGGCAGAAGTTCCGCATGCTGACGGTAGTTGACGTGTTCAGCCGCGAAGCGCTGGCGATCGAGGTGGGCCAGCGCCTTCGCGGCGAACACGTCGTGGAGGTTCTCAACCGCCTGGCCTGTCGTCGCGGACCACCGAAGTATCTTTTTGCGGACAACGGCTCGGAGTTTACCGGGCACCTGGTCGATCTGTGGGCGTACCACCATGGTGTCCGGATCGACTTCAGCCGCCCCGGCAAACCGACCGACAATGCGCATATCGAGACGTTCAACGGTCGCTGAGGGATGAGTGCCGCAACGTCCACTGGTTCGCCTCGCTCTCCGAGGCGAAGCGACTGATCGAGGCCTGGAGGCAGGACTACAACGTTAGTCGCCCTCACATGGGTCTTGGCAATCTGACGCCGGCGGAATATCTAGCCGGATCAGGATATTGTCCGACCACACCAGGGGCCGGACAAGCCGGAAACTAACCGTGGATCTGGACCACCAATCCCAAGCGCTTCAAACCGCCGGAACTCTAACTTAACCGGTGGACCACCCTAATGGGGCAGGTCACTGGTTCACCTACTGCCCGACATCAGTGAGCTCGACATCAACCCTCTGCTGGCAGACGCTGAGGGCGTGATCGCCTTGGACGCCCGGATAATTGTCCATCCGGAACCCCTGGCTCCCTAATGCGCGGTCACCACTAATCAGTTGAATCCGTAGATTTCTCCTATCGACGCAAGTTTGGGGCGTTTCGCCGCATTCCTGCGGAGCAGGGGGTATTGCTGGTGGTATTTCTTATTCTGCAAAAAAGTTTTTACTTTAAAAACAAAGCGAAGGATGTTCAGGAAAGATCCCTCCTCCGCTACCACCTTTCAAGTAATCTGCAGAATAGGGATGGCCGCTTACTGGTGCTTGGGCGCTGGGTGATGTGGCATTCTCTTCGGGTTTTCCTGCGGTCTGGCGTGGCGCTGTCGCCGCCGACATCAGGGGGGGGCGCCGGATTCGGGGCTCCGGGGCTTTCGCCGTGCGCTGCTCAGCCTCTTGCTGAGGAAGGGGCGTAGAAACATTTTCTTTTTCCACCTGCGAAGCCGCTGGTGGTGGAGAAAGGCTTACCGCCCTGATAGTAGCGCAGTATCGCAAGGCTGTGGCATGGAGTCAGGATGCCCGTTTACCAGTTCAAGCGCTTGAGCGCCGACGGCAGAGCCGACACCCGCGCCCTGGAACTTGAGGATGCCTCTCAGGCGCGCGCCGTCGCCCTGCGCTACTTCGCGGGGGAGGTAACCGGATTGGTCCGACATGACCCGGAATGCGATGATCTTCGCGTCCAGGTGACCGAGGGATCGAGACGCACGCTCTTCACGATCCAATTGACCGTGGTCGAGGGGGCAGGGTGACCGATCACCACTTCCTTCATTCGTTCGCTTACCGCCGTCCAGGCGTGTGACACGTCTACGGGAGTGAGGATGCCAGGACTGCGGCGATGGCAGATGACGCTGCTCGGATGCGGGGGCGTAATTGGCGCCGCTTATGGTCTCATGCGGGCAAATCGGCTGCCGCGTCGGAAGGAGGGGCCAGCCACGCCTCCACCGGCTTGTGGTGACACGACTCTGTCGCGGGTCGTGGCGGACCGTGCGGCGCTTCATCCCGGTCTCTCGGGTGTCCACCTTCTTGCCGATGCGGTCGACGCGTTTGCAGCCCGGCTGCTGCTGGTGCAGGCCGCGGAGTGCACGATCGACCTGCAGTACTACATTTGGCACGGCGACCGCACGGGCACTCTCTTGCTGGAAGCCGTCCATGAGGCGGCCGAGCGAGGGGTGCGGGTCCGGCTCCTGCTGGATGACAACGGTATCGCCGGTCTGGACGGTGTGCTGGCGGCCTTGAACGCACATGCGAACATTGAGGTGCGTCTCTTCAACCCGTTCCGGATCCGCTACCCGAAGTCGATCGGCTTCCTGCTCGATTTCGGCCGTCTCAATCGTCGCATGCACAACAAGAGCTTCACCGTCGATGGGGCGCTTACCATCGTCGGCGGCCGGAACATTGGCGACGAATACTTCGGGGCAGGCGACGGTGCGCTCTTCTCTGACCTTGATGTCCTGGCGATCGGGCCGGTCGCACGCGAGGTAGAGGCCGATTTCGAACGCTACTGGACCTGCGATTCAGCTTATCCGGCCCGGCAGATACTACCGCTGCTCGGTCGCCGGAAGAGAGCGAAACTGCGCTCGCGCGCGTCGGTGGTGCAAAGGGACGCATCGGCCCAGCGCTATGTCCGGCGCCTCCAGAACCTGCCGCTGCTGCGCCAGCTCATGGAAGGCCGCATGAGTTTCGAATGGGCGCAGGTACGCATGATCAGCGACGATCCCGCCAAGATCGTGCGCGACATGGAATACGAGAACCTCCTCGCCGGCAAGTTGGACGGTGCTATCGGCAAGCCGAAGCGGGAGATGACGGTGGTGTCCGGCTACTTTGTGCCGGGCGAGGAGGGTTGCCGCCAACTGGGAAATTATGCGCGTTCCGGCGTGCGCGTGGCCGTCCTGACTAACGGCTATTCCGCCACGGACGTCGCTCTCGTCCACGCGGGCTATGTGCCCTGGCGCAAGCGGCTGCTGAAGGCGGGGGTGCGACTTTACGAAACCGCAGCACAGGTGCGCGACGTGCCTTCGAAGAAGCAGCGGCGGGAAGGCGCGAAGCTCGGCATCGGCAGCCGGCTGCGGGCAACGGGGAGCGGGTCCTTCGCCGCCCTGCGCTCGGGCGCCTCGACCATTCACGCCAAGACGATCACCGCCGATAGGGAGCGGCTGTTCGTCGGCTCCTTTAACTTCGACCCGCGCTCGCTCCGTCTGAATACGGAACTGGGCTTCGTGATCTTCAGCCCCCGTCTGGCGCGACAGGTCGCAGAGGCGTTCGAGACGATCATTCCCGCAGCAGCCTACGAGGTCGTGCTCGAGGGTGAGGAACTGCGCTGGCTGGCGGGCCCGCCTGGTTCGGAGGCGCCGCTGGCCCGGGAGCCGGGCATGAGTTTGTTCGATCGCCTGATGATCGGCCTTGCGTCCCGCCTGCCGATCGGCTGGCTGCTGTGATCCGCCGAAAGCCCCGCTAGCCCGCGGGGAAGGCTCCCGGTCAGGGTGCCTTGACCGGCGCAGATCCGCCCTGCGCCAGCGATGTCGCTATGGCGTCGATCTCGTCTTCGGGAATCCGACGGGCAATCACGGCCATGGGATCCTGAGGTTTGCGCACGTCGACGACGGTCTCATCTCCCCGCCAGGCGCGCAGCCGCTCGGCAAGGTAGCCCGCGCGCTGCCCCTCGAGGAGCGGTCCCGGCCGGCCTGGTGTGTGGCAGTTGCGACAGGCGGGAAGTTGGTCGCCGGGCAGGCCGTTCTGCACGATCGGATGCGGAGCGACCGGCGGGGCATCCTTAAGCCCCGGCATCGCGGCGAAATGATCGGCTGCGGCTTGCAACTGCGGGTCCGACATGCCGGAAACGGCGGTCTGCATGATCGCGCTGAAGCTCTTGCGCGCCGCGTGCAGGCGCAGGGCATGAAGAAGGTAGTCGCGCTTCTGGCCCGCGATCACCGGCACGTCCTGCTGTCCGCGGCCGAGGCCATCGGTGCCGTGACACCCGGTGCAACGGGCGAAAGGACCGGGTTCCGTCGCCTGTGTCAGGGCGCGGTACTGCTGCGGACTCATCGTAGGCAGCTGCCGGACGAAGCTCACCATCCGGCGCACCTCGTCGTCGCGTCCGGTCTCCGGCCATGCGGGCATGCCGGTGTATTTGATGCCGTGCCGGATGATCCAGAACAGTTCGCGGTCGGTGTACTCAGCCGCTGTCCCTGCCAGATCCGGGGCGTGAGGTGTGGCTGCGTGCATCACCGGCGAGGGGGGCACGCCGGGCGCCCCGTGGCATACCTGGCAGGCTTGACGGAAGTGTCCTGCCGCACTGATGAGCCCGTCGTCATCGCGCACCTTCTCGGGTGTGTTAATCGCGCTGTAGGTGCGTGCGGAATTCTGCATGGTCCAGTGCAGGAACCAGGTAGTGATCCTCCAGTGACCGGACGATGCGGCGATCGGCACGAGCCCGAGCCATGCGACGGCCATACCAAGGGCTGCGACGGCGCAAAGCGCGAATACGACGCGCCGCCAGGTGATCTTCACCATCATGCGGCTTCGCTCCGATCTTCTTTCAGGAGGGCGCCAAGAAGCACCAGTCCGCCTGCCAGATAGCTGACGCCGCCGACGATCAGCATGACAACACCGCCGAGTTGCTGGTCGGAGAGGTAATCCAGCCCGGGCGCATGGTGCATCCCCGCGTACAAGGGCCTTGGCGCCAGCCCAATCAGTACGCCCAGAAGCGTCATGTGCATGGACGTCAGCAACAACGCGCCGATGCCGCTCGCCCGATTCGGAGCGTGGATTGCGGCAGTCCACAGGAACAGCCCGGCCGCAAGGAAGCAGGCGTGTTCAAGCCCGCTCACGAGGATCGATCCATGGGCCGCCGCACGCAAGGCGGGGAGATGCCAGGTCCACACGGTCACGAGCTCAAGCAGCATCGCCGTCATCGGGCTGGCCAGGAGGGGCCAGCGATGGGCAGGATCCATGGAGCTGCCCGAAAGTCCGTAGGCAAGAAGCGGCGCGCTGACCGCGACGGCGATCATATGGCCCGCCATGTGGCCTGTCATGCCGATACCGGAGAGGCCCCAACCGATCGGCAGCAGAACCAATCCTGCAAGCAGTGCCGCGCGCTTCACCGGCAGTCACTCAGGAAAGCGACGGGCAGGGCGCTGAACAGCACCGCAACGAAGCTCAAGCCTGCCAGAAGCAATGTCGACTTGGCGATGAAGCGCAGGCGGTCGATCTGCGTGCCGCTCTCGTGCGGGGGCGGATCGCCGGTCATCCGCTGCTGCTTCCAGGCGATCCAGCCGGATACGAGGATGATGGCAAGCGCCACAACGGTGCCTGCCACGAACAGGGTCGGGAAACGGGCGAAGGAGCCCACCTTGGCACACGATATCGACGCCCAGAGATAGGAGAACAGGAAGTGTCCGGCCCACACCGCCGGCGGAACGATGAGCGTCCACAAGCTGACGCGAAGCCGCTCGTGCCACTTGAGGGGATCGCGGTTCATGCCACCTCCGGGAACAGGCCGATGGTCAGGTAGGTGACGACGGCGGTCAATGCCAAGAAGTGGGCGTATACGGTGACGTTGCGGATCTCCGCATCGTGGCGCGGCGTCATCCGGCCGGCGAGGCTGCGGGCCAGCACATAGGCCAGCATGATGGCGGCGATGCCGGAGTGGATCGAAGTCCAGAGGGCGAGGACCCAGACGATGGCGGGGTAGCTGTGAGCCGCAGGGTCCATCCCTGACAGCCAGGGGCCGGCCAGCCCCGCGAAAATCCCTGCCATCGCCAGGACTATCGCCCCTGCCACAAGGGTGCGGGCGAGGTTCACGCCGCCCCGGGCATGGACTTCGCGTGCCGCCACCGTCGCTACCCAGGTCGCCACGCCGAGCGCGAGCGCGGCCATCGGCCAGAACAGACCAGGTGCGAAGTCCATTCCTTCGGGCGGGAAATCCTCGTGGCGCGTCCAGAAGAAGTAGTAGCCGAAGACAAGCCCCGAGAACGCTGTCGCGTCCGCCATCATTGTGATGAACATCGCCCACCAACCCGGTGCCGCGCTGCCGGAGATGTAGAGGGGCAGTTCAAGGCCGTGTCCAATCGGCTTGCAGGGCTTTTCCGGCGTTTCGGCGGTGCCGACCCACAGCCATGTCAGCACGAGTCCCAGCGTCGCGAAACTGGAGACCAGCGCCAGCCAGTAGAAGTGATAGGTCGTCAGGATAAAGACGCCGCCGAGCGCGAGGGCCGTGAGCATCGGCAGCCAGCTGGGACTGCCGAGGCGGATCACGGCGACGGGGCGGGCGTCCAGCACGGAGGTGACGATGGTCTCGCGCCGTCCTTCCTCCGCATCCGGAAGGAAGAAGCGCCCTTCGTCCACCTTTCGGACGAAATCCTCCTGATCCCAGATTGGATAGCGGCTCTCGATGAGGGGAATGGAACGTACGCCCCAGTTCTCGTCCTCCGGCTTGGCCAGCCATTCCAGCGTTCCCGCCTGCCACGGGTTGCGCGCTGCCTTGGGGCGCCAGGGAGACCGGCAGAGGTCCAGCACGATCACGGCGACGCCGGAGGCTATGATGAAGGAGCCGATGGTGGAAGCAAGGTTAAGTCCGCCCAGGCCCAGCTCTTCCGGGTACGTGAATACCCGTCGCGGCATTCCCTCAAGCCCCGACAGGTGCATCGGGAAGAAGCACAGGTTGGCGCCGACGAAAAGGAGCCAGAAGGCCGTGCGGCCGAGCCTGTCCGACAGCTTCTTGCCCGTCACCAGCGGCCAGTAGTAATACAGGCCCGCGAACAGCGGCATGAGCGTTCCGCCGATCAGCACATAGTGCAGATGCGCGACGACGAAGTAGGTGTCGTGGGCCTGCCAGTCGAACGGCGCGACGGCGACCATGACGCCGGTAAGACCGCCTATCACGAAGATCGCCAGGCTGCCCGTCGCATATAGCAGTGGGGTGGACCATACGACCCGGCCTGCCCAGAGCGTGATGATGAAGACGAAGATCTGGACGGCTGTCGGAATGGCTACGGCTTCGGATGCGGCGGAGAAGAAGGCGAGGCTGATCTTGGGCAGGCCCGTGGTGAACATGTGGTGCACCCACAGGCCGAAGGACAGGAAAGCCGTTCCTACCGCCGCCAGCACGATCCAGGGATAGCCCAGCAGGTGGCGCCGCGCGAAGGTGGGTACGAGCATGGCGAAAAGCGCTATGGACGGCAGGAAGACGATATAGACTTCCGGGTGCCCGAAAATCCAGAACAGGTGCTGCCACAGCAGCGGGTCGCCTCCGCGCGATGCGTCGAAGAACGGCCAGTCCAGCAGCCGCTCCATTTCGAAAAGGATGTCGCCCGCGATCAGGGGCGGGAAGGCGAACAGGATCATCACCGCGACGACAAGGATGTACCAGGCGTAGAGCGGCATGAGGTTCAGGCGCATGCCGGGCGGGCGGCACTTCAGCACGCCGACGATCAGTTCCACCGCGGCCGCAACCGATGACACTTCGATGAAGGAAAGGCCCAGCATCCAGATGTCCGCGCCGAGGCCGGAAAGATCGGTGCGGGTGGTCAGCGGCGGATACATGAACCAGCCGCCATCCGGCGCAGCGTCAAAGAAGATCGATCCCGAAACGAAGAGCCCGCCCAGCAGGAACGACCAGTACCCGAAGGCGGAGAGGCGCGGGAAGGGCAGGTCGCGCGCGCCGAGCAGCTGCGGCAGCAGGATGATCGACACGGCCTCGAACATCGGCACCGCGAAAAGGAACATCATCACCGAGCCGTGCAGCGTGAACAGCTGGTTGAATGTGCCCGGCGTCACGAGGTCGTTTTCCGGCACCGCGAGCTGCGTGCGCATGATGAGCGCCAGTACGCCTGCGAACAGCATGAAGCCGAAGGCCGTGAGGACGTACCAGACACCGACCTGGTTGTTGTTCGTGTCCGTCCATCTCAGGAACAGGCCCTTGGGCGGCTCCCATACGGCGCGGAGGCGTTTCTCCTGCGCGGCGCGCAGGGCTGGGTCGTCCTGATCGTGAAGGCTCATCGGCCGGCCTCCCCGTCCGCGGATCTGAGCCAGCGAGCGATTTCCGTGGCGTCCTCGATCGGCATGGCGGAGTAGGCGGGCATTCGTGCTCCCGGTTTGAAGCGGCTGGCGTTGCGAATGAACGCGGCGGTGCTTTCGAGTGTTGGCGGCAGGGTGCCGGCGGCGAGGCTGCGCCTTTCGCCCAGACGGGTGAGATCGGGCCCGATCATCGCGGTGTGGGGTGTTCCCTTGACGGTGTGACATGCTCCGCAGCCGTTCGCACTGAACAACTCGGCGCCGCGACCGTCTGCTCGAGCCGGAACGCCGCGTGCCGACGCAAGCCACGCATCGAAGGCAGACGGCTCCATCGCGATGACGTCGAACGCCATGAGGGCGTGGCTGAGGCCGCAGAACTCGGCGCAGACGCCGCGGAAGATACCGGGCTTGTCCGCCTTGACGACGAGGCGGTTGATGCGGCCCGGGATCATGTCCATCTTGCCGCCAAGGCCTGGTATCCAGAAGCTGTGGACCACGTCCGTCGCGGTGACGTCGAAGACCACCGTTCTGCCTACCGGCACCCGCACTTCGTTGGCGGAGATTACTCCGGGTCCGTTTCCATCCTCATAGCGCAGTCGCCACCAGAATTGTTCGCCCTGCACTTGGATGCGCAGGTCGCCCGATTGGTGAGGCAGCGGCCGCATGGCCGGAAGCGCCCACAGGAGCAGAGCTGTCAGCACGACTGTCGGGAAGATCGCTCCGAGCCACAGGACGAGGCGCATGCCTCCGACGTGGTCGAGCTTGCCCTCCGGCGTGCGGACGGCGATCACGTAGACGGCAAGCACCAGCAGGGCGATGACTGTCGCACCGATGACCAGTACCGACGTGAGGTGCATCGTCGAACGCGCCTCGACCCCGAACGGTGCCAGAGTTGACTGCCGCGCGTTGCAACCGGCGAGTGCCGCTGTCGCCAGAATCGAGATGTGCCGCCACCGGCTTGCCCCTGCCATGCCCGAGCAAACGCATCAGACGCGGAAGAGTTCTGGCTGAAGTTCCGTTACAAACCGTTGCTGTCCGATCCTGGCGCCGATGAGGTCGTGCTGGTGCGATGCACCAGTTCCTCCGGAGCAAAGTCATCGACGGCGATAACTTCGGCCACGGCCTCGTCCGCTCCGCGCAAGCGCTTCAGTTCCTCGTCTGTTATCAGGCCCCGTTCGCGGGCGACCTGAGGGTCCCGGACGCGGGCTCGCTTCATCCTGTCGTGGATGGGCTGCGTATCGATGGTCTTGCGAAAGGCGTCCGTCAGCCGCGCCACAGCCTCATCCTCGCCCCCAATGTAGACGTTTTCGATCAGGCGATCGCGCGAAGGGCAGGGCTCCAGGAGGATATCCGCGCATTTGCGGATCGTGCGGTCGGAAGGGCCTGTGCGTCGCCGACCGTATGGCATGATGAACAGGCGCAGCATCCACCCGACAGGACGTGCGGGGAAGTTGGCGATGAGTTCGGCGAAGCGCTGCTCGATCGTGGCAAAGCCGGATTCCATGCACCAGTCGAGCAGCGGCAGGTCGGCGTCCTGCCGGCCTTCGTCCTCCCAGCGTTTCAAGGCCCCCGACAGCATGTAGAGCTCGGACAGGATGTCGCCCAGCCGCGCCGAAAGAAGCTCGCGCCGCTTGAGCTCGCCGCCCAGCGTGAGGAAGGCGATGTCCGAGCAGAAGGCGAAAGCGGCCGCATAACGGCTCATCTGGCGGTAGTGGCGGCGTGCCTTTCCGGCGTTCGGTGCGGGCGCGAACAGGCCGCCGGTCCAGCTGCGGGCGAAGGCGCGGATCGCTGTCTTCAGCGCGTGGCCCACATGCTTCCAGAGCACGCGGTCGAATTCCGCGAGGGAAACCTTGGTGTCGTCCTCACCGACGGCGCGGATCTCTCGCAGCAGGTAGGGATGGGATCGGATCGCACCTTGCCCGAAGACCATCAGGCTGCGGGTAAGGATGTTCGCACCTTCGACGGTAATGCCGACCGGGATGGCCCGGTAATGGTTGGCCAGATAGTTGCGCGGACCTTCGATGACGCCCTTGCCGCCATGCACGTCCATCGCATCGTTGACGACGATCCGCATCCGTTCGGTGGCGTGCAGCTTGAGGATGGAGGAAATGACGGCGGGGTGATGGCCCTGGTCCAACCCGGCACAGGTCAGTCGCCGCGCACCGTCGAGAAGGTAGGCGTTGCCGGCAATCCGCGCGAGCCGTTCCTGAATGCCTTCGAAGCGTCCGATCGGCAGGTTGAACTGAGAACGAACGCGCGCGTAGGCGCCCGTCGTGTGCGCGGCGAAGGCACCTGCGGCTGCGGAAAGCGAGGGCAGGGATATGCCCCGGCCTGCGGCAAGCGCGCTCATCAGCATCTTCCAGCCCTGTCCCACGCGGTCCGGGCCACCAATCACGTTGTCGAGAGGTATGAAGACATCATGGCCTTCGTTCGGCCCGTTCTGGAATGCGTGCATCGACGGCACGTGGCGGCGACCGATCGTCACGCCCGGCAGGTCGGCCGGCACGAGGGCGACCGTGATGCCGATGTCCTCCCGCTCGCCCAGAAGCCGTTCCGGATCGCGCAGCTTGAAGGCAAGGCCGAGAATGGTCGCGACGGGGCCAAGGGTGATGTAGCGCTTGCGCCAGTTCAGGCGGATGCCGAGCACCTCCTGACCCTGCCACTGCCCCTTGCAGATCACCCCTTCGTCCACCATCGCCGCGGCGTCGGAACCGGCTTCCGGGCTGGTGAGGCCGAAGGCGGGAATCTCCCGCCCGTCCGCCAGCCGCGGCAGCCAGTGTTCTTGCTGTGCCGGCGTCCCGAAGCGCAGGATCAGTTCGCCGGGGCCAAGAGAATTGGGCACCATGGCGGTCACCGCTGCCGAGACAGACCGCGTGGCGATCTTTCGGACAATCTCGCTGTGCGCGAAGTTGGAGAAGCCAAGGCCGCCGTACTTCGGGGGAATGATGATCCCGAAGAATCTCTCCCGCTTGAGGTAATCCCAGACTTGCGGCGACAGGTCGCGGGTTTCCCAGGTCATGCGCCAATCGTCGATCATGGCGCAAAGCGTTTCCACCGGGCCCGAAAGGAAGGCCTGCTCTTCCGCAGTCAGCCTGGCGGGAGGAACCGCCAGCAGGGCGTCCCAGTCGGGGTTGCCGGTGAACAACGCGGCCTCCCACCATGTATCGCCCGCATCGATCGCCTCGTTCTCAGTGGCCGACAGGGCTGGCAAGGCCGAACGTACCATCGACAGGACCGGGCGGGTGAGTATCTGGCTACGGGCGGTGGCGGCGAGCGACATCGTGTTCAGGCTCCTAGTTTCCGAAACAGCAACGCCCCAGTGCCGGAGAGGCTCCGTCCAACCGGGCGTATCGGGCGGAGATGAGCCTTGGCGGCGACCGGTGCGGAAGCGCGCAGGCCACACCACGCGCGGGCGATGAGTGGCCTTGGGAAGTCGCAAGGGTGTGGACGCCTCCGCCCTTCAACTGGCTTAACCTCTCCGACGGCAGGCCATGGAGGAGAGCACCGGTGGATCACGATCTGCAGGCGATGATCGATCGCGAGGCGATACGAAACTGCGTCGCGCGGCTCGCGCGGGGAGAGGACAGGCGCAGCGCCGCTCTCATACGCGCCTGCTGGTGGCCGGACGCACGGTTCGACTACGGCGTTCACGGCGGAGACTTCGACGCCTATCTCGCATGGGTCGTTCCCGGCGCGGACGCGATCAAGAACACACAGCATCTGCTGGGGCAGACTTACATCGAACTGGCAAGCCGCGATCGCGCGCGCGCCGAAACGCATGTCTTCTCCTACCACCGCGTCGACATGGGCGCGGGGGACAGGGATACCTGCATCGGCGGCCGCTATCTCGACACCTTCGAGAAGCGGAACGGCGAATGGCGCATCGTTGGCAGGATCATGCTCTACGACTGGGAGCAGGACTGGGGAGCGGCCGCGGACTGGTCGAAGGGCGTGATGGGCTACCCTTTCACCGCCGACCATTTCCCGGGACGAGCAAAGAACGACTTCAGCGAAGGCTGGTTTTCGGGAGAGTTGAAATGAGTGCACCGCTTGCAGGGAAGGTGGCACTCGTCACCGGCGCCAGCCGAGGTATCGGGAAGGGCATCGCCCTGGCCCTGGCTGAGCAGGGGGCCACGGTGTACATCACCGGGCGCACGGTGAAGGAAGGCGACTACTATCTTCCCGGCACGGTCGGCGGCACCGCTGCGGAGTGCGACGAACGGGGTCGCGAGGCCGGAGGGCGGGGTATCGCGGTGGCGTGCGACCACAATGATGACGAAGCCGTTGCCGCCTTGTTCGGGCGCATCGCCTCGGAACAGGGTCGCCTCGACGTTCTCGTCAACAACGCCTTCACCATTTCGGAAGACCTGCTGGAGCCGAAGGGTTTCTGGGAAAAGCCGCTGTCCAACCTCGAGATGTGGGACGTGGGGGTCAGGTCGAACTACATTGCGGCCTGGCATGCCGCGCAAATCATGGTCCCGCAGAAGTCGGGCCTCATGGTCGCGATCTCGGGCTATGCGGCGGTGACGTATACCTACGGGGTGGTGTTTGGTACTTCGAAGTCGGCGGCGGACCGCATGGCCCGTGACATGGCCATCGAACTGGAGCCGCACGGGGTGGCCTCGCTCACGCTCTGGCAAGGGCTGACTCTTACCGAGAAGGCTCGCGACAATCTCGCCCGTATGGGTGACAAGATGACCACCACGATCACCTCCATGCAGGGCAGCAGCGTGGAGCATCCCGGGCGCGTCATCGCGGCGCTTGCCGCCGATCCTGCCGTGATGAAGCGGTCGGGCGGGCAATTCATCACGGCGGAGCTTGCTCAGGAATACGGCATCACCGACCTTGACGGCAGCATCATCGCCTCGGCCCGCGAACGGCGAGGCTCGCCCATCTGGAAGCCGATCTGCGAGGTGGACTACCGTGGCAAGTGATCGCGCCGCTCGCCTCGAGGCGATGCTAGACAAGCACGAGATCCGCGAGTGCCTTGAAGCTTTCTCGCGCGGGATGGATCGGTTTGATCGCGCAACCTATCTGTCGGCCTTTTGGGAGGACGGAGTCATGGCCGCCGGCCCCTTCGTGGGCAGCCCTGCCGCGTGCTGGGACTGGGCTGTCCCGATGCACGAGGCGGGCCAGATACTGACGCACCACGCGCTGTTGCAGTCGAACATCGATGTCGAGGGCGACACCGCGCATGCGGAAACGTACTACCAGTTCATCGGCCGCAACCGCGACGAGAGCCTCTGGATGGCGGGAGGTCGCTATATCGATCGGCTGGAACGCCGCGAAGACATCTGGAAAATCGCGCTGCGGACGAACGTGATCGAATGGAGCTGCCTGCCCCCTCCGATGCCGGTGCCTTTCGCCGACGTGGCCGACATCGCCCTGAACGGCGTCTCCTCACGCAGCCTAGACGACCCGTCGTACCAGAGGCCGCTGGTGAACCGCCGGGAGGCCGCCGTTCCGGCTGCAAACTGACGCCGAAACGTTCGACTGACGCGCGCGCCTCAGCCGTGATACGTTCCGGCCGGGTTGCCAGTCACGCCGGCCTCGACCTCGAACAGCGCGCCATCGTAGTCCGATGGCGGCAGGCCCGTCGCGGCGGAGGTCACGAACATGCGGTCGAGGTTCTCACCCGCGAAAGCAATGTTGGTGATGCGGCGGGCGGGCAGTTCGATCGACCGGTCGCGCGTGCCGTCGGGAGCGAAGCGGGTAATCCGGCCGCCATCCCAGTGGGCGACCCAGAGGAAGCCTTCGGCGTCGGTGGTCATGCCATCCGGGTAGCCATCCTCCTCGGCGAAGCGGATGAACTCCCGTCTCTCCTGCGCGCCGTTCTCGTCGAGCGTAAAGCGGTAGATCACGCGCCGGCCGGTGTCCGCGTGATAGAGCCAGCCACCGCAAGGGGAGAAAGCGGGCCCGTTAGGCACCATGTAGCCGCTGTCGATCACCTGCCATTCGCCGGTGGGAGACAGCCGGTACAGTGACCCGTTCGCCTCTTCCTCGGCCATGTCCATGGTGCCGCACCAGATAGCGCCGTGCCGATCGGCCTTGCCGTCGTTCATGCGGTTGCCCGGGAGATGCGGCTCGGGATCGGTACGCTCGTCCACATGGAACGGGTCGAGGGCGATGGCCGCGACGCCATCGCGGAAGCCACCGATGAGCCCGCCGGACGCCCGGGCCGCTACCCAGCCGAGCGGTGCGGGCATGTCCCAGCGCTGGATCGATCCGTCTGCCAGGATCAGCCGATTGAGAGCGGGAGCGAGAATGTCGACCCAGTAGAAGGCGCCGTCGCGCACGCTCCACATTGCGCCTTCGCCCAGCGTGTCGCGCACGTCGCGCTCGATCTTGCGCCAAAGGGTCATTGTCTCGTCCCGTCCCGTGTCGTCTTGTGAAAGCCCCCCCCCCCGTCGGCCGGCTCCGGGCCGCAGAGGAGGGGTACTCGCAGGCTTAGTGGTTGTCGCGGGGCAGACCCATGGTCTGCGCGATCCGCTGGTACTTTTCCGAGCCTTCCAGAATGGCCCCGGTGTCCATCTGGCCAACGAGCGCACGCTGGATTTCCTGCCACGGCGTCTGCGAGGCGGGGTACTTGTAGCCGCCAGCGGCCTCCAGAGCGGCACGGCGCGCGGCCAGTTCCTCATCCGAGATGAGCACGTCCACGCGGCCCTTCTTGAGGTCCATGCGTACCCGGTCGCCGGTTTCGAGAAGTGCCAAGCCACCCATCGCCGCCGCCTCTGGCGAGGCATTGAGGATGGACGGGCTGCCCGAAGTACCGGACTGGCGACCATCGCCGATACAGGGCAGGGCGCTGACGCCTTCGGTGATGAGGTAAGCTGGCGGACGCATGTTCACCACTTCCGCCGCGCCCGGATAACCGATCGGGCCGGCGCCGCGCATGAAGAGCAACGTTTCGGGCGTGATGCCGAGCGCGGGATCATCGATGCGGTGATGGTAGTCCTCCGGCCCGTCGAACACGACGGCGGGGCCTTCGAATGCGTCCGGATCTTCCGGGTTCGACAGATAGCGCGTGCGGAACTCATCCGAGATCACGCTGGTCTTCATGATCGCGGCGTCGAACAGGTTGCCCGAGAGCACCAGGAAGCCGGCCTCCTCGACCAGAGGCGTGTCGAAGGTCTTGATGACCTTGTCGTCCTCGATCGTGGCATCGCGGCAGTTATCGCCGATCGTCTTGCCGTTGACGGTCATGGCGCCTTCCTTGATCAGGCCCTGGCCGATCAGCTGCGCCACAACGGCCGGTACGCCCCCGGCCCGGTAGTAATCCTCGCCCAAATACTCGCCCGCCGGCTGCAGGTTCACCAGCAGCGGGATCTTGTGGCCGTAGGTTTCCCAATCCTTGAGCGGGAGGTCCACGCCGATATGGCGGGCGATGGCGGCCAGGTGGATCGGCGCGTTGGTCGACCCGCCGATGGCGGCGTTCACCACGATGGCGTTGTGGAACGCCTCGAGCGTCAGGACGTCCGAAGGCTTCAGGTCTTCGTGCACCATGTCGACGATGCGCTTGCCGGTGTGATAGGCGCATTCCTGACGGTCGCGGTAGGGTGCCGGAATCGCCGCCGAGCCGGGCAGCATCATGCCAAGCGCTTCGGCAAGCGAGTTCATCGTCGTCGCCGTGCCCATCGTGTTGCAGTAGCCGGTCGAGGGTGCCGACGAGGCGACGAGCTTGATGAAGCCGTCCGCATCCAGTTCGCCCGCCGCCATCATCTGGCGACCCTTCCACACGATGGTGCCCGAACCGGTACGTTCGCCCTTGTGCCAGCCGTTCAGCATCGGGCCCACGGACAGGGCGATCGCCGGGATGTTCACCGTCGCGGCTGCCATCAGCATTGCCGGCGTGGTCTTGTCGCAGCCGGTCGTCAGCACGACGCCATCGAGCGGGTAGCCGTACATCGCCTCGACGAGACCGAGGTACGACAGGTTGCGGTCCAGACCGGCGGTCGGGCGCTTGCCGGTTTCCTGGATCGGGTGAACCGGGAATTCCAGCGCGATGCCGCCCGCTTCGCGAATGCCTTCACGGATACGCTCGGCCAGCACCAGGTGATGGCGGTTGCAGGGCGACAGATCGCTGCCCGACTGGGCGATGCCGATGATCGGCTTGCCCGAACGCAGTTCCTCAAGGCTGAGGCCGAAGTTCAGGTAACGCTCCAGGTAGAGCGAGGTCATGTCGATGTTGTCGGGATTGTCAAACCACGCGCGGGAACGCAGCTTGCGACCAGAGGCTTCAGGTTTCGTGTCGGTCATGGAGTGTTCGTTTCGCTCTGGTTCAACGCGGGTTGGTGGTGACGCGGTAGATCATGACGTGCCGGTACGGCTTGTCGGGATCGACGCGCGTGGAAGGGAAGTTCGGGTGATTGGGCGAGTCAGGGAACCGCTGCGGCTCGAGCGCGATGCCGTCGCCCATACGGTAGAGGTGGCCCTGCTTGCCGATGTACGTGCCATCAAGGAAGTTGCCCGAATAGAACTGGATGCCGGGCTCGGTCGTCAGCACTTCGAGAACGCGTCCCGAGGCGGGATCTTCCAGGCGGGCGGCCAGTTCAGGCGTCTTCGTCACGCCCTTGTCGAGCGCGAAGTTGTGGTCGAAGCCCCGCCCATAGACGATTTGCTGGTCCGTGCCGTCACGAAGACCCATCGCCACCGGCTTGCCCTTACGGAAATCGAAGGGAGTGCCCTCGACGCGGCGCAGTTCGCCGGTCGGGATCAGCTTTTCGGTAACCGGCGTGTACGCGCTTGCCGGGATCGTCAGCACGTTGGTCATCGCATCGCGCTCCGAACCCTCACCCGCCATGTTGAAGATGGCGTGGTTGGTCATGTTAAGCACGGTCGGCTTGTCGGTCGTTGCATCGAAGACGATCTTGAGGTTGCCCGCCTCGTCCAGCGAATAAGTGACCTTGGTCCTGATGGTGCCCGGATAACCCGAGTCGCCATCGGGGCTGACCAGCGAGAAGACCGCAGTTGCGACCTTACCGGACTTCACCGATTCCAGCTTCCAGTTCTGGACATCGAAGCCCTTGCCGCCGCCGTGCAGCGACTGCCCGTTGTCATTGCCCGGGAGCTGGTAGGTCTTGCCGTCCAGCGTGAACCGACCTTCGGCGATGCGATTGCCGTACCGGCCGATGGTTGCACCCCAATAGTTGGGACGCGTCTCGAAATCGCTGATCTTGTCGTAGGCAAGCAGCACGTCGGCCACCTTGCCGTTGCGGTCCGGCACGTCGAGCTTCCACAGGGTGGCGCCGAACGTCAGGATCGTGGCGGAGACGCCGTTTTCCGCCTTGAGAGTGACCGCCGTCACCGCCTTTCCGTCCGAGAGCGCGCCTGCAGGAGCCTGGGTCGCCTCGACTGCGAGTGCCGGGTTCGCTGCCACTGCAAGCGTCAGCGACGACGCCGCTGTCAATACGATGCCCTTGACCGTATTCCTCATTCCCTTAGCTCCCGCTTGCTTCTGCGTGATTCACGTTTTCTGAATAGTGTTCGCGCCGTAGCCATTGACGGCGTGCTGCTCGGCATATAGTCCGACAAATAGAAAGAGCGCAAGCCGGTTTGCTGAAGTGTGGCTGGCACGCCGTCAGATCGGCTCGGTTTACGAGAGGAATAACATGCCGCCAGTGGTCTCGTCCGGAGACGCCCCCGTCGTCTACACTCCTGCGGCAGGCGTCCGCTATGGGCCGGCGCTTGCGCTGCTCGCCAGCCTGTTCTTCATGTGGGGCTTCATAACCGTCATCAACAACACGCTACTGCCGCATCTGCGCAGCGTGTTCGAGCTGACCTACACGCAAACCACGCTGATCGAGTCGGTGTGGTTCATCGCGTACTTCGTTGCTTCCATTCCTTCCGCCAAGCTGATCGAGCGCATCGGGTATCAGAAGTCGCTGGTCACCGGCCTTCTGGTCATGGCTGCCGGCGCGCTGGGCATGATGCTCGCAGCAAGCATTCCGTCCTATGGCGTGACGCTGCTGATGCTTTTCGTCATCGCAAGCGGCATCACGCTGCTGCAGGTGGCGGCCAACCCCTATGTCGCGGTGGTCGGCAAGCCGGAGACGGCGTCGTCTCGCCTCAACCTCGTGCAGGCCCTGAACTCGGCCGGTACGATGCTGGCTCCGCTGTTTGGCGCCTATCTCATCCTCGGCCGCTCGAAAGGTGGCACGTCGACGGCGGGAACCGTGCTGACCGAAGCCGAGCGCCTCGCTGACGCGCAGTCGGTCATCCTGCCTTATGGGCTCGTGGCAGCAGCGCTGGTGGTGCTGGCCGTGGTCATCGCAAAGTTCCCGCTTCCGGCGATGGGTTCGGCAAACTCGCGCCTCGCGAAGGAGGAGCGCAAGAAGCATTCCTTGTGGAATCACCGCAACCTCGTGTGGGGCGTTCCTGCGATCTTCATTTACCTGATCGCTGAGATCGGCGTTGCCAACCTCTTCGTGAACTTCGTCAGCCAGCCCGAGATCGCCAACCTCACGCATGAGCAGGCCGGCAAGTACCTGACGTTCCTGTGGGGCGGAATGATGGTTGGCCGCTTTGCCGGGTCAGCGATCATGCAGCGCTTCGACGCAGCCAAGGTCCTGGCCTGCTTCTCGATCGGCGCGTTCGTCGTCATGCTGGTCACTGTCTTCACGACCGGTCCCGTCGCGATGTGGGCGCTGATCCTGGTGGGCCTGTTCCACTCGATCATGTTCCCCACCATCTTCACCCTTGGCATCAAGGGCCTGGGTCCGCTGACGGAAGAAGGTTCGGGCCTGCTGGTCATGGCGATCGCCGGCGGTGCGCTGGTCGTGGTGCAGGGCTGGCTTGCCGACAGCTATGGGCTGCAGACGTCGTTCCTCCTCACGGCGGCCTGCGAACTCTACGTCCTATTCTACGCCCTGTGGGGCAGCAAGCCGACAAACGCCCTGCCTGAACTGCAAGCCGCCGAATAAGCGGCCTGCCTCGGCAGTGCACGGAAAAAGGCCCCGGCGAGACTTTTGCCGGGGCCTTTTTCGTTGCCTGCGGAAGTGGTGCCTGGTGAGTTGAGCGCCTTGGCGTCAGTCCTCCATCGAACTCCTCGTGTCCTCGAGCGCGAGATCCACGAGCGCGTTCATAGCCTCCGCGGCTGCGGCACTGTCACCCGCGGCGATGGCGTCGTAGACGCGGACGTGGTCGGGGATCGGGTTGCGGGGCAGGGCGCGGGCGCGCTGCTTGAACTGCGTCGTCCAGTTCACGGCCGCGCCGATCGATGCACTGAGAACGAGCAGGGCGTCGTTGCGGGTCGCTTGAAGGATGGCCTTGTGGAAATCCCGGTCGGCGGCGCGCCCGGCCTCTGTCGTCAGGGTGTGGCGGCGCATCGCGGTGAGTGCGTCCTTCATCGCCTTGAGATCCGCCTTGTCGCGGCGCTGGGCGGCGAGGCGGGCGGCTGCCGGTTCGACAATGGCGCGCAGTTCGAAAAGGCTGCGGACAAATTCGATGTCAGGCTCGGCCGCAAAGGCCCAGCCGAGTACTTCCGGGTCGAGCAGGTTCCACCGGTCGCGAGGCAGGACGCGGGTGCCCGCCTTGGGTCTGCTCGCCACAAGGCCCTTCGCGGAGAGGACCTGTATCGCCTCCCGGTAGGCGCTGCGCGACACCTGTAGCTCCTCCGAAAAGGCCACTTCGCCGGAAAGGATGTCGCCAGGAGCATATTTGCCTGACAAGATGGCCGTCCCCAGCTTGTGCGCGATCGCTCCGTGCAGGCGTCGCCCCGGCCCCCGAGCCTCTTCACCTGGTTTCATGTTCGCTTCGCTGTTTGAAAATTCAACATCTGGCACTGTCGGCAACTCCTCCTGCAGGGAAACTAACAGTGGTTGCCATTCGAAGGAACGACAAACATTGCCTTTCTGTCCTACACAGAATATGTCGGAGTAAATAGGGAGCCTGCAAATGACCGAATTCCGATCCATCAACGCTGCCACCGGCGAAGCTCACGGCGATCCCATCGCCATCAGCACTCCGGCAGACGTGGCGGCTGCCTGCGAAGCAGCGGCTGCTGCCTTCGACACGTACCGCGCGACCGACCGCGAGACGCGCGCGGCGTTCCTTGAGCGAATCGCTGAGGAAATCCTTGCCATTGGTGAGCCGCTGATCGAAGCCTACACCGCCGAAAGCGGCCTGCCGCGCGCACGCGGTGAAGGTGAGCGGGGTCGCACCGTGGGCCAGCTTCGTCTGTTCGCCGATGTTGTTCGCAAGGGCCAGTGGCAGCAGATCCGCATTGATCCCGCCATGCCCGATCGCGCGCCCCTGCCGCGTCCTGACCTGCGTCTGCGCATGATCGCGGTCGGCCCCGTCGCGGTGTTCGGTGCTTCGAACTTCCCGCTCGCGTTCTCGACTGCGGGGGGTGATACGGCATCGGCGCTGGCCGCCGGTTGCCCGGTGGTGGTGAAGGGCCATCCGGCTCATCCGATCACCGGCAGCCTCATCGCCGCCGCCATCACCAAGGCCGTCAGGGATGCGGGCCTGCCCGAAGGCGTGTTCCAGCACCTCGTCGGTCCGTCCAACGAACTCGGCGCCGCACTTGTCCAGGATCCGCGGATCATGGCGGTTGGCTTCACCGGTTCGCGTGCGGGCGGTCTGGCTCTCGTCAAGCTTGCTCAGGCACGTGAAGTGCCGATCCCGGTCTATGCCGAAATGTCGAGCATCAACCCTGTCGTGCTCCTTCCCGAAGCGCTGAAGGCACGCGGCGAGGAGCTTGGTACGGCATTCGTGGGCTCGCTCACGATGGGCGCCGGGCAGTTCTGCACCAACCCGGGCCTGATCCTCGCCGTCGAAGGCGACGGCCTGGACGCGTTCGTCTCCGCAGCCTCGGCGGGCGTCTCGGGTGCCAAGCGCCAGACGATGCTGACCACCGGCATCGCTTCGGCCTATGCCAAGGGCGTGCAGACCCTGTCGGCGCTTCCGGGCGTCGAGAAGCTGGCCGAAGGCGAACTGGGCTCCACCACCTGCGGCGGCGCCGTCCTGTTCCAGACGACGGCCGAGAAGTTCCTTGCCGACAAGGCCATGGGCGATGAAGTATTCGGCGCGTCCTCGGTGATCGTGCGCTGCAAGGACGAGGGCGAACTGCTTGCGGTTCTCGAAGGTCTCGAAGGGCAGCTCACCGCAACGCTGCACATGGACGACGCCGACGAAGGCACGGCTTCGCGCCTGCTTCCGGTGCTTGAGCGCAAGGTCGGTCGTATCCTCGCCAACGGCTGGCCGACCGGTGTCGAAGTATCGCATGCCATGGTGCATGGCGGCCCGTTCCCCTCGACCTCCGACCCGCGTACCACGTCGGTCGGCAGCCTGGCGATCGACCGCTTCCTGCGTCCCGTCAGCTACCAGAATCTTGCGCAGGGCCTGCTGCCCGCAGAACTGCGTGACGATGCCTTCGGCGACGGCGCTCCGCGCCTGATCGACGGCAAGCTTACCCTCAACTGATCCAGCCAACCTCGCGGCGCGTCCTGAAGAAGGCGCGCCGCGTTGGGAGAGTTACATGTCTTATCTTCGACTGCTCCAGCATCTGAGCGCCGATGGCGTGCGTTCGGTCATCCTTGCCGAAGGCGAGGCCGCTCATTTCCTTCCCGGCGTTGCCAGCGTTCGCGAACTCGCGCTGGGCGCGATTGCTTCGGGCCACACCCTTGCCGAAGCCGCGAAGGCGGCGGGGCAGGGCGAGGCGGTGGACATCGCTGCCGAATTCGCGGCCGGGCGTCTGCTTGCCCCGATCGATCACGAGGATGGCGCACACCTCCTGCTTGCCGGCACCGGCCTCACGCACCTCGGCTCCGCCGAAGGGCGCGACAAGATGCACAAGGCCGCGGAAGCGGGTGAGCATGTGACCGATTCCATGCGCATGTTCCTCGAAGGCCTTGAGGGCGGCAAGCCGGCGGCGGGTGAAATCGGCCAGCAGCCGGAGTGGTTCTACAAGGGCGACGGTTCGCAGCTCGTCGGACCGACCGACGACCTTGCGATGCCCAGCTTCGCCAAGGACGGCGGGGAAGAGCCGGAACTGGCCGGTATCTACCTCATCGGTGAAGACGGCATCCCTTACCGCCTCGGCCTTGCTCTTGCGAACGAGTTCTCGGACCACGTGACCGAGCGCCACAACTATCTGTGGCTCGCTCATTCCAAGCTGCGGCAGGCGGCTCTCGGGGCGGAACTGCTGCTGGGCACGCCGCCCTCGCACATCGAAGGTACCTGCAAGATCCTGCGTGGCGGCGAAACGATCTGGGAGAAGCCTTTCCTCTCCGGCGAAGGCAACATGTCCCACAGCTTCGACAACCTCGAGCATCATCACTTCAAGTACGACCTGTTCCGCCGCCCCGGTGACGTGCACGTGCACTTCTTCGGCACAGCGACGCTGTCCTTCGCGGATGGCGTGCAGACCGAGGAAGGCGACGTGTTCGAGATCTCGGCCGCTCCGTTCACGCTGCCCGTCGCCAACAGGCTGGTGCGCGCGCAGGAACGTGCGGTCTCGGTCAAGGCGCTCTGAGCGATGGATCCGATCCGTATTGCCGTGGTGGGCGTGGGCAAGATCGCCCGCGACCAGCACCTGCCGGCCATAGCCGGCAACAAGGCGTTCAGCCTGGCTGCCACGGTCAGCCCGCATGATCCGGGTGTCGAGGGTATTCCCCACGCGAAGAGCCTGGAAGAGCTGATCGAGAACGGCCCCGCTATCGACGCGGTGGCTCTCTGCACGCCGCCGCAGGTGCGCTACGATCTGGCGGTGCAGGCTCTTCGCAAGGGCATGCATGTGTTCCTGGAAAAGCCCCCGGGCGCCACGCTGGCCGAAGTCGCCGCGCTGTCGAGCCGGGCCGAGAATGTCGGGGTGACGCTGTTCGCGGCCTGGCACTCGCGCTTTGCCGCAGGGGTTGCCCCGGCCCGGGCGTGGCTGGCCGAACGGCGAATCGAGAAGGTCTCCATCGTCTGGCGCGAAGACGTGCGCGTATGGCACCCGGGTCAGGCCTGGATCTGGCAGCCCGGTGGTCTCGGCGTCTTCGATCCGGGCATCAACGCCCTTTCGATCGTCACGCACATCCTGCCGCGTCCGATGTTCCTGAAGACGGCAACGCTGGAGATCCCCGCGAACCGGGCGGCGCCGATCGCTGCGGATATTCAGTTCTGCGACACGGCCGGTGCGCCCATCCACATGGACCTCGACTGGCGCCAAACGGGCCCGCAATCGTGGGACATCGTGGTCGAAACCGACGCGGGCACGCTGAAGCTGTCAAACGGGGGCGCGGTGCTGACGCTGCCGAGCGGAACCGAGCATAACGAGGACATGGAGTATCCGGGCCTCTACGCGCGGTTTGCCAATCTCATCCGGGGTGGCCGCAGCGATGTGGACGTTTCCCCGCTTCGGCTGGTGGCCGACGCGTTCCTGCGCGGACACCGCAAGGTCGTCGACGAATTCCACGATTGATCATCCCTAGGGAGGGGTATGAAATGATGAAAACTATCCGTCGCACGTCGCTCGCCATGCTGATGGCGGCGACGGCTCTCTCGGTGCCGGCCCAGGCGGACACCAACGGTCAGCCGACCACAGCCACGATCGAGGCTTCCAAGCCGGGTCCGGTCTACCAGAAGGAAATCTTCACTCAGTTCGCCGAGCACCTCGGCACCGGGATCTATGGCGGCCTCTGGGTCGGCAAGAACAGCAAGATCCCGAACACGAACGGCTTCCGCAACGACGTCGTAAGCGCGCTTCGGGACCTGTCGGTTCCCGTTATTCGCTGGCCCGGCGGCTGCTTTGCGGACGAGTACAACTGGCGCGAAGGCATCGGCGCGCAGTCGAAGCGGCCGGTCAAGATCAACACGCACTGGGGCGGCGTGACCGAGCCGAACACCGTGGGTACGCACGAGTTCTTCGAGCTCATCCGCCAGGTGGGCGCGGAAGCCTACGTCGCCGGTAACGTCGGCAACGGAACTCCGCGAGAGATGGCCGAGTGGGTCGAGTACATGACCTCTCCGGCCGGTTCGCTCGCGGATGAGCGCGCCAGGAATGGCCACAAGGAACCCTGGAAGGTCAAGTACTTCGGTGTCGGCAACGAACTGTGGGGCTGCGGCGGCAACATGCGTCCGGAGTTCGCTGCGGACGAGACGCGCCGTTACGCGACCTTCATCAAGGCTCCGGCGGGCACCAAGATTCTGAAGATCGCCGCTGGCGCCAACGTCGATGACTACAATTGGACGGAGACGATGATGCGCGTCGCGGCGCCGCAGCTCGACGGCGTCTCACTCCACTACTACGTGCACCCCGCCGGTGGCTGGCCCCCGCGTGCACCCGCCGTGGACTTCGACGAGAACGGCTGGGCCGATGCGCTGAACGGCGCCCGCAAGATGGACGAACTGATCACCAAACATTCGGCCATCATGGACAAGTACGATCCCGAGAAGCGCGTCTTCCTTGCCGTGGACGAGTGGGGTTCGTGGTACGCTCAGGATCCAGGCACGCACCCGGGATTCCTGCGCCAGCAGAACACCCTGCGTGACGCCTTGATTGCGTCGGTGCATCTCGACATCTTCGCCAAGCATGCCGATCGCGTCCGCATGACCGCCATCGCGCAGATGGTGAACGTGCTGCAGGCGATGATCTTCACCGAAGGCAATAAGATGGTGCTGACGCCCACCTATCACGTCTTCGAGATGTACAAGCCCTGGCAGGACGCGACCGTGCTGCCGATCACCATCAAGTCGCCCTGGTACTCGAAGGACCAGTTCACGATGCCGGCGGTGAGTGGCTCGGCTGTCCGTGGCAAGGATGGCAAGGTACATGTTGCGTTGTCCAACCTGGACCCGAACACAGCGAACAGCGTGACGATCAATCTGGACGGCGTCAGTGCCTCGGGCGTGACCGGCCGCATCCTGACGGCATCGGCAATCAACTCGCACAACACCTTCGACGCTCCCGAGGTGGTCAAGCCTGCGGTGTTCTCGGGTGCGACGGTGCAGGGCGGGCAGCTGTCCGTCACGTTGCCGGCCAAGTCGGTCGTCGTGCTCGAACTGCAATGAGGGGGCTGCTTCTCACAGGTCTCGCAGCGCTGGCTTTCGCCGGCGCTGCACAGGCCCAGCAGGTAGGCGAAAAGGGCGCCGGGACGCTGAATGCCCAGCTTTCCGGTGATCTGACGGTCCACGACCCGGTTATCATTCGCGCCGATGACACGTATTACGTGTTCAGCACCGTGGGAAAGTACATCGGTATCAAGACGTCCACGGACCTGAAGAGCTGGAAGGATGCCGGTGCGGTGTTCTCCCAGATCCCGGCATGGGCGAAGCAGGCCATCCCGGGCACTGACGGCTTATGGGCGCCCGACATCTCCTATGTGAACGGCGAGTACCGCCTGTACTACTCCGTTTCCACCTTCGGATCCAACCGCTCCGCCATCGGACTTGCGACGAGCCCCGTGCTTGGCGCGAAGGCGAAGTGGAAGGACCGTGGCCTCGTGGTGATGTCGACCAAGGAAGACGACTTCAACGCGATCGATCCTAATTTCGTGGTCGACGCCGAGGGGCGACACTGGCTGTCGCTGGGCAGCTTCTGGAGTGGCCTCAAGCTGTTTCCGCTGGACCCGAAGACCGGTAAGGTCGCACAAGGTGCGGAGCCTTACTCCATCGCCCGTCGCCTGGCGCCTGCGGGCGGACCTGCGCCGGTGGAAGCGCCGTTCATCATACCGCACGGTGGCTGGTATTACCTGATCGCGTCCTATGACTACTGCTGCAAGGGCGTGAACAGCACCTACTACACGGTCGTGGGCCGCGCCAAGAAGATCACGGGGCCGTACTGTGGCAAGGATGGCAGCGACATGATGATGGGCGGAGGCTCGATCCTGCTGCGCTCGGATCTGCAGGAACAGCAGCGTTTCCGTGGTCCGGGGCATGCAGGCGCCTTTACCGACAAGGATGGCACCACCTACCTGGCTTACCACGCATACGACAAGCAGGCCGATGGACGGCCGACCCTGCGCATCGCCCCTTTGCGCTGGGATGCGGATGGCTGGCCCATCGCCGAATACTGACACCCACCCTGGCGCCCCGGTGCTGAGCCGGGGCGCCTTTTTTCCATAAACCGGAAGAGGACCGCCATGAACTTTCCGCTTTCGCGCCGCGCCTTCGCCGCTGGCGCCGCCATGCTTCCGATCGCCTGTTCGCCCAATGCGCGGGCCGGTTTCACGAGCCCTCCCGGCCCGGGCGCGGCGACGTCGAGCCTGCGGCTCGCCTCGAACCCGCTCGTGCGGCAGCGCGCCGACACTCAGATCTTCCGCCACGATGACGGCTGGTACTATCTGATCGGCTCGGTACCCGAGTACGATCGACTTGCCCTTCGTCGCTCGCGGACGCTCGCCGGACTGGCCGATGCGGAAGAGCGCGTGCTGTGGCGGCATGAGGCGAGCGGCCCGATGTCCGGTTTCCTCTGGGCGCCGGAACTGCACTATGTGGACGGCCGCTGGATCGTCTACTTCGCGGCCGGGCCCAGCGGTGGGGGCGAGGACGTGTTCCGTATCCGCACGTTCGCGGTTGTCTGCGACAGCCAGGATCCGATGACCGGCAACTGGTCCGTCCTCGGAGAGTTCAAGGCGCCCTGGGACAGCTTCAACCTCGATTCCACGATCTTCACCCATCGCGGCGTGCGCTACTTCTCCTGGGCCCAGCGGGAGCCCGGCATCGACACCAATTCGAACGTCTACATCGCGCGCATGAAGGATGCGCTGACCCTGGGCTCCGCCCCGACGCGGCTGACGGTTCCGACGCTCGACTGGGAGATCCGCGGCTTCAAGGTGAACGAGGGTTCGGCGTTTATCGTCAAGAACGGGCGCATCTTCATGACCTATTCG
The DNA here is from genome assembly GCF_002916655.1 of Novosphingobium sp. HII-3. Taxonomy (GTDB): domain Bacteria; phylum Pseudomonadota; class Alphaproteobacteria; order Sphingomonadales; family Sphingomonadaceae; genus Novosphingobium; species Novosphingobium panipatense. The sequence continues at coordinate 30,513 of NZ_PPSM01000011.1, read as the reverse complement.
GCCAGCGCCACCGATGCCCGCTACTGCATGGGCCTTCTGACGGTCGATGAAGGCGCGGACCTCCTCGATGCGCGCGCCTGGACGAAGTCGCAGGAGCCGGTGTTCGAGACCTGCCGGGAAACCTCGGTCTACGGTCCGGGGCACAACAGCTTCACCGTCGACGAGCAGGGCAGGGACATACTTGTCTATCACGGCCGTGACTACGAAGCGATCCAGGGCGATCCGCTGTTCAACCCGGATCGGCACACGCGCATCCAGCGCCTTTATTTCGGCGCCGACGGGAGCCCGGATTTCGGCGTACCGGTCGGGAACGGTCCGCTGCCGGAGCGCTTTTCTCCAGCGGTGCGCCGCGCCGCCTTCCTGGCCCACGCGGGCGAGCGCCTGATGGTGGGCAGTGCACCGCTGGCGCAGACGCAGTTCCGTTCCGTCCCCACGGGAGACGGCAGCGTTCGGCTTTCGCCGATCCTCAAGCCGGATCACTGCCTGGTCGCTAAAGCGGACGGAACGGTCAGCCTCATGGCGCAATCGGCCGTAGCGACGAGCGGCGGTTCCGACCGGTTCCGGCGCGAGGAGGGAAGCGCGGGTGGAACGGTTCGCTTTATGTGCCAGGCGTTTAGCGGTCGTGCTCTGGCGCATTCGTCAGACAAGGTCACGCTTGCCGCTGCCTCGGACCCGGCCGCAGTCTGGCTTCTGGACTAACTTAGAAGGTCACTTAAGGTGCGGAAAACCGCGGTTTTCCGCACCTTACGCGTCATCTAGGCCACACTGCAGCATCTTTTTTCACGGTGGCATCTATTTCCGCTTGCACCTCAATTGTCTGACTAATAATCAGCACGCGTAGTGTCGGGGCATGGTAATGGGCCAGCCCCCATGGGAGGGATGATCCATGGCATTCAAGCCATTCGTTTTCTGCACCGCATCTGTATTCGCACTGAGCTTTGCCTCGGTTGCTCAGGCTCAGGACGCAGCGCCGCAGGCGACTGCCGATGCCGAAGCCAGCGCCGAAGACATCATCGTGACGGGTGTGCGTGCCTCGATCGTCGGCGCCATCAACAGCCGCAGGGAAAACGTCCAGATCGTCGACTCGATCGTTGCCGAGGACGTGGGCAAGTTGCCTGACAATAACGTCGTTGAAGCGCTGCAGCGTGTCACCGGCATCCAGGTGACCGACCGTGCGGGCGGTGAAGCCGCCGTCATCACGATCCGCGGCCTGCCCGATCCGGTCACCACCTGGAATGGTCGCAACATCTTCACGGCGGCAGGCACCTCCTTTGCCCTGCAAGACGTCTCGGCGAACCTCGTCAAGAAGATCGACGTCTACAAGACGCGCTCGGCCGACCAGCTCGAGTTCGGCCTCGCCGGCCAGATCGACGTCCAGACCCGCCGCCCCTTCGATTTCGACGGCCTTACCGTTTCGGGTCTCGCGCGCGGCATCTACAGCGAGCTCGCGGACGAGGTGAACCCCAACGCCGCGCTGCTCGTCAGCGATCGCTGGGAGACCGGCATCGGTGAGATCGGCCTGCTGGTGAACGCCAGCTACACCCGCTACAAGTACCGCAACCAGAACGTGCAGGCGGGCGCTCTCGTGCCCTTCGCCACCGAGAACCCGCCGGAGGGGACCTGGCTCACGCCGCTCCAGCGCATCTTCCCGAACACGGACCCGAACAACCCGTACTGGACACCCGGACTCAACGCCGGCCTGCCGACCACGCCGGGCTCGACGCTGAACATCGACGGCGTCCAGGTGCCGTACTACCTCTCGCGCGACGCGGTCATCAGCTCCGACCTCTACGGCAAGCGCGAGCGTCCTTCGGTCAACGCGGCGCTGCAGTGGGCGCCGAACGAGAGCTCCACTTACACCGCCGAGTTCTACTACACCGGCTTCCGCGGCAGCACTTTCAACTCGCTGATGTTCAGCTATGCCGACTGGTGGGGCAGCCTGGGCGACAACCCGGGTGACACCTTCGAGCTCTACGACGGCACCAACATCATCAAGTCGCGTCGCATGGGCGACGTTGCCGGCTTCAACAGCGGCGATTACGCGACCAACCGGACGGACAGCTACGTCTATGCGCTGAACGCGGATTGGGATGTGGGCGAGCGCGGCAAGATCACCGCCGACCTGACTTACCAGGACAGCAAGAACGAGACCTCGTTCTTCGCGATGCGCACCAACCGTGGACCGCTGGACCTCGACGTCGACTTCAACGCCGGCGGCGGCATCCCGTCCTACAGCTTCGGTACGCCCGAAGTGCTGACCGACCCCAACGCCTGGACCGTGGGCGACCTGTTCGACAACGGCAACAAGGCCAAGGGTAGCGCCTGGACGTTCATGCTCGACGGTCACTACGACTGGGACGAGGGCTTCCTGCGCCGCGTAAAGGCGGGCTTCCGCTATGACAACCGCAAGGCCAGCACCTTCGTGCGTGAGCAGAGCGCTGGCGCGCTCGGCGGCACCCTGGCCTCGCTCGGCAGCCAGTATGCCTTCACCAACAGCGGCTTCTTCGACGGCCGCGCGGACGTGCCGACCAGCTGGGTGCTGGCGAACGGCCCGGCGCTCTACAAGAACGCGGACGCCATCCGCTCGCTGTACCAGACGGTGAATCCGGCCCTGCTGCTGTCGGACCAGATGTCCTTCGACAGGGTCTTCGACATCAACGAAGTTACCATGTCGGCCTACCTGCTGGCTGATGGCGAGGTCGAGGTCTTCGGTCGTCCCCTGCTGGTCGAAGGCGGCGCCCGCCTCGTGGCGATCGATACCGACTATAACTACTTCGACCGCTACAACGACATGGCGCGCACCAGCGTCTCGACCGGCCAGGTCAAGCTGCTTCCCAGCTTCACCGCCCGCTACGAAATCACGCCGAACCTGCGCGTGCGCTTCAACTACGGCCAGACGCTGCGTCGTCCCGCCTTCGCTGACCTCAACCCGAACGTGAGCCTGACCGGCGACCTCTCGGGCGTGGGCTTCGGCACCGGCGCTGCAGGCAATGCGAACCTGCGCGCGACTGAGTCGAAGAACTACGACCTGGCGTTCGAGTGGTATTTCGAGCGCAACAGCGCGATCTACGTGACGGCCTTCCGCCGCGAGATCGAAGGTTTGGTGGTTCCGCTCACCACGCTTGAGTACATCCCGGACAACCCGATCGTGGGCGGCACGGCAACCGACTACTTCCAGGTCACTCGTCCGACCAACGCGTCCGACGGCGTTCTCAAGGGCGTGGAAATCGGTCTGACCTATTTCCCGACGTACCTGCCAAGCATCCTCGACGGCCTCGGCTTCCAGGGCAGCGCGACGATCCTGGACTCCGAGCAGACGATCCCGGAGACGGACGCGGCAGGTAACACCGTGCTGACCCGCTCGGCGTTCTTTGCGGTGTCGAAGTTCTCGTACAACGCCACGCTTGCCTACGAGCGCGGTCCGATCGGAGCCCGCCTCTCGTACGTCTGGCGCAAGGGCTTCCTTAACAACAACGAGGCCCGTGCCTTCGCCAACCCGATCGGCATGTGGCGCCAGCCTGAGGACAGCCTCGACCTTCAGCTGACGCTGAACGTCAACGAAGACATCGCCGTCACCTTCGACGCGGTGAACCTCACCAAGTCGAAGCAGCAGAACTACTACAAGTACGGTGATGCCGGCGGTGCCGACCTGATGAACTCGAGCACGCTCCTCCTCGACCGGACGTTCGCCCTCGGCGTGCGCTTCAAGTTCGACTGACCTGAACTGTCCGACCAGCTGTGACGGTATCGCCATTCCGTCGCAGCTGGCACAGGGCGGCCGTTTGTCTTCCGTGCTCCTCCCAACATTCGGAGCAAACGGCCGCCTTCTTCTACGGAATAGCCTGAAGGGGACGACATTGCGGAAGATCCATGCGCTGGCCGCGCTCCCCCTCGCGGCGCTGATGCTGGCAGCCGCCGGACCCTACAGCCCGCCGCAGGGCGAAGTGTCGACAGCGGCCGCTTCCCGCGATCTCGACCGGGTGGCGATTGCCAAGGCGCACTTCGGAAATGACGCAGAGTGGTTTGAAGACCGCATACCGTTCTTCGAGTCCTCTGATTCCAGGATCGATGCCGTCTACTACTATCGCTGGGGGCTTTTTCGTGCCCATCAGCGGGATCTCGGCGCGCATGGCTACATCACGACGGAGTTCGCGGACGACGTGGGCTGGCAGCGGGAGCCGTACGCGAGCCTTAATGACGCAAGCGGCTTCCATATCGCCGAAGGTCGCTGGCTGAACGATCGCCGCTTCACGGACGATTACATCAATTTCATGTACGAAGGCGGAAACGACCGTCATTTCACGGACCACATGGCCGATTCCGTCTGGGGCCGGTACCTCGTGGATGGCGATCGCGAAGCGCTGCTGCGGCACCTGAAGGTGATGCGGCACATCTATCGCCTCTGGGACGAGAAGTTCGATTTCACCAAAGGCCTCTACTTCGTAGAGCCGCTTCTGGATGCAACCGAATATACGGTTTCCTCCATCGATGCGTCTGGCGGCAAGGACGGCTTCCGGGGAGGGGATGCGTTTCGTCCTTCGGTCAACAGCTACATGTTCGCGAATGCGCGCGCGCTGTCGAAAATGGCGGCGATGGCCGGCGACATGGCGATGGCAGACGAGTACGCCCAGCGAGCCGAAGCCCTGCGCGAGCGCGTGCTGGCGGACCTGTGGAATCCGCGTCTCGAGCATTTCACGGATCGGCACCAGATCACCAACGAGCACGTGAAATACTGGGATCCGATTCGCAACCGCGAGCTCGTGGGCTATCTGCCCTGGATGTTCGAACTTGTGCCGGACGACCCCGGGTTCGCGAAAGCCTGGGCGCACCTCCTGGATCCGCAGTCGCTTGCCGGGAAGGCCGGAATGCGGACGGTCGAACAGAACTACGAATACTACATGCGCCAGTACCGCTACCTCGGCCCGGCTCCGGAGTGCCAGTGGAACGGACCTATCTGGCCCTACCAGACGACGCAGGTACTGACCGCGATGGCCAACCTGCTCGATCATTACGACCAGCACGGGCCCGTCACGCGCGCGGACTGGATGCGCATGCTGCGCCAGTACACGCAGCTTCATTACCAGGGCGACAAGATCGATCTGGAAGAAGACTATCACCCGGAAACCGGTGCGCCCATCGTGGGGTTGGATCGCAGCCATCATTATTTCCACTCTGGTTATATCGACCTGATCCTCACCGGCCTTGTCGGCATACGACCGCGTGAAGATGACGTCCTGGAACTCAATCCACTGCTGCCCTCCGACGGCGGGGTGGACTGGTTCCGGGTGGAGCGCGTCCCCTATCACGGCCGGCAGGTGACGGTGACGTGGGACGCAGACGGCAGCCGTTACGGGCGCGGTAAGGGCCTGTCTGTGGAGGTGGACGGCGCGGAAGTGGCCCGCCGTGCCGACTTGGGGCGGCTTCAGATTCCCGTCGCGCGCAAGGCAAACGCGCCGATCACGCGCGAAGCCAACCTCGCGGTGCAACTCGTCCGCGGGAACTTTCCCCGGCCCAGTGCGTCGTCGGGAACCGATACCGAGAAGCTGCACGATGCAGTGGATGGGCGTACCTGGTTCTATCCGGAGCTGCCCAATGGCTGGGATTCCGACAGCTCCGCGAAGACGCAGTGGTATGCGCTCGACTTCGGGCGCGAAGTCACCCTCGGGAGCGCCGAGCTTGCCTTCTTTGAAGACGGCAAGCGCTTCGCCGCACCCCGACAGTTCGCAGTCCAGGCATGGCGCGATGGCCGATGGCAGCCCGTGGCGTCACCGACAGGCCGTCCTTCGGCCAACGGGGTGACGCGGGTGAGCTGGCCTGCGCTGAAGACGCAGAGGATCCGCGTGACGATGGTCTCGACGAAGGGAAGAGCCATTCGTCTGGCGGAGGTCAAGGCCTTCGCACGCTGAAGGCCTCGGCCCCGCTCAGCGAGCGGGGCTGATCCGCGCCCGGCATTCGCCGAAGCCAATCGTTACACGCCCTTCCGCCGAGGCAGAGGCGGTGATGATGACCTCGTCACCGTCCTCCAGGAACGCGCGCGTCTCTCCGGTGGGGAGGTCCAGCGGCGTCTTGCCCCCTTGAGAAAGTTCCATGAGGCTGCCGAAGCCCGAACGCTCAGGTGCCGAAATGGTGCCGGTGCCGAGAAGGTCGCCTGTGGTGAGGTTGCAGCCGTTCGAGGCATGGTGAGCGACCATCTGGTTGACGGTCCAGTACATGTTCGTCGCGGGGCCATGGCTTAGCCGATGGGGCGGCAGGCCTGCCTCGCGCATTGCCTGCGTGCTGAGGTGAACCTCGAGCGTCACCGCAAGGGCGCCGTGCGCCTGATCATCGGCATCGAACAGGTAGGGGAGGGGCTGCGGATCACCTTCGGGACGAGGCGGCTGGGCGACGCGGAAAGGAGCGAGCGCTTCCGGCGTCACGATCCAGGGTGAGATGGTGGAATGGAAGTTCTTCGCGAGGAAGGGGCCGAGGGGCTGGTATTCCCATGCCTGAAGGTCACGTGCGGACCAGTCGTTGAGGAGGCAGAAGCCGGCGATATGGTCTGCCGCCTGGGCAATGGGCACAGGCGCTCCCAGTTCGTTGCCCGGGCCGATCCAGACGCCCATCTCCAGTTCGTAGTCGAGCCGCGCGCTCGGCGCGAAGACGGGCGTGTCGGCTTCGGGAGGCTTTCGCTGCCCACGCGGACGTAGGACGGGGACGTCGGAGGGCCGAATGGAGGAGGAGCGCCCGTGGTAGCCGATGGGCACGTGCTTGTAATTGGGAAGCAGCGGATTATCCGGCCTGAACTGGCGGCCGATGTTGTTCGCATGATGTATGCCGACATAGAAGTCGGTGTAGTCGCCGATCCGCGCCGGCAGATGCAGGGCGCAGGCGTCGGCAGCGTGCAGCATTGGCTCCACCTCCGGGCGACGATCGTGCGCGCAGAGAAGGTCCGAAAGCACGCGGCGCAGGGTGCGGCGGTCCGGCGCCGGCAGAGCGAGGATACCTGCAACGGTATCTTCGCCGCAGGCGGCGGCCAGGGACTGCGGCACAAGCCCTGCTTGGGCGAGAGCACGAAGATCGAGTATCCTGTCGCCGATGGCGACGCCGACCCGCGGAGTGGCTCCTGCCGGAGAGAAAAGGCCGAAGGGAAGGTTCTGGACCGGGAATTCGGTATGATCCCTTGCGCTTTCCACCCAACTCATGCGGGTCGCGTCATGGGTTTCGTCGATGGTCCACCAGTTCACGTGTCGCGTTCCTTCTCCAGCATGGCCACTCCGGCGGGCAGCCTGACGCCCGCTTTGCGATATTCGCGGTGGCGGAGCAAGCGAAGTCCGATGGTCAGGCAGTGACGGGTTCCGGAACGTCCAGGCAGGCGATGAGGCCGCCCTCCGGCGAAGTGCCGAAGGACAGCTGCCCGTCGAAACGCGCCATCAGGCGGTGAGCGGTGGGTATGCCGAGGCCGAAGCCCTTGGTGTCCCGCGCGCGGGCTTCGTCCAGGCGGAAGAAGGGGTCGAGCACGGCGTCGAAATACGCAGAAGGGATGCCGGGGCCGGGGTCCGCAATCTCGATCCGCCACTTGCCGTCGTGACGGCGGATCGTGACGCGAGCCTCTCCGCCGAACTGGACGGCGTTTTCCACCAGCGCCTGAAGCGCCAGAACCAGCGGCTCGCGAAAGGTGTTGGCCATGGCCGATGCAGGACCGAGCACCTTCGCATTCTGATTGAAGGGGTGGACGACCTGTTCGGTGAGTTCCCGCAGATCAAGCATCTCCGGCTCGGCTGTCAGGTGCTGCGCCCGCAGGAAGCGCTGGAGCGAGGCGAGAAGGGCTTCCATCTCCTCTGCGCTGGCCACGATCACATCGCCCAGCTCACGATCTTCAAGCAGTTCGCCAGCGACCTTCTGGCGCGACAGGGGCGTGCGAAGGTCGTGGCTGATCGCCTCGAACGAACGGGCCTGATCCTGCAGCAGCCGCGCTATGCGTTCCTGCATGATATTCATGGAGTGAGCGAGCTTGCGCAGATCCGGCGGACCCGTCTCGCGGATGGTGACGTGACGACCCCGACCGATCGCATCCGCCGCATCGCTCATGCGCCGCAGCGGCCGTGTCAGGACGTGGAGCACCGCAAGGCCGAGAGCGAGGAAGCCAAGCGTCGTCGCAAGTGTGAGAACGGAGGCTCGCAGCGCGACCGGCCACATCGCGTTGATGTCGCGTGAGCGGAAGTTCAGCCAATCCCCGTGCGTGAGGCGGATGGAGCCGACAAGATCGCGGCTGCCATTCCCGGCATCGTCCATCGCAAGCCGCAGGCTACGGCCGGCCAGGGTGGGTTCCCATTCGACGATTCGCTGTTCGATGTGAGTTAGCGACTGGCCCGAGGTGGGAGAGGTGACGGCGGGAACGCGAGCCACGGCGGCGGCGAGATGACCCGTGGTCATGGTGGGCGCCGTCAATTCCGGGTCGGCGGCGTGGATGCGGTCGCTTACGACGAGAAGTTCGGCGATCCGGCGGGCATGGTCTTCGTCAAGCGTCTGGCGGTCTATGGCCTGATAGAACAGGAGACTGGCGGCGAGTTCCATTACGCCCAGCACCAGGAAAACCACTGCAACATAGACCGCGAAGCGCGGCGCGAAGGGTCGTGCCACCTCTTGATCCTCTCCTATGACGCAGCGGCTTGGCGACGACGCCCCTTTGTCTGTGAGGGTTCGCTCACACCGTGCGTCGTCCACGTCAACCGCATGATCGCGGCAGCAATCATTTGATACGTACGGAAGAGTGATGAAGTTGGACGGGCGTCCTGTCGAGCGGGGATGAGGCCGAAAGCTGGACGCCTGAAATGGACGTGCCCGGCTGCACGAGGCAGCCGGGCACTGGAACGAGGCGCAGCGGGGGGCTTTCGCCTCGCCCGAAAGTTACCAGCCGACGGTGATCGAGGCGCGCATCGCGAGGTCGACGCGGCCGTGGCGGTCCTCGGCGGAAAGTTCGCCACCCATGGTGAAGCCGGCGGCCCCGCCAATGGCGCGCAGGCGAGCGAACCAGCCGCTCGTTGCGCTGTCGCCCTCAAGCGTGAAATTCTCACCGTCCCGGAAATGCGCAGTGGTGGAGCCGATGCCGCCACTTACGATTTCGCGCCAGCCGCCTTCGGTTTCCACGCGGAACCAGTTTTCGTCACGCGCCTTCATGCCGAGAAAGTCGACGCCGACGGTCAGGCTGGGGTTGACCGCAAGCTCATCGCTCGTGCGCGAGGCGACTGTCAGGTTCAATGTCTCGCCGCCCGTTTCGGTGTAGCCATCTTCCTTGAGGCGCACGTAATCGACCGTCACGCCCGGGCGGAAGAAGAAGAACTGCGATCCGCCCTCGATCGAAAGGCCGCCGGCGGCCGTAACGAAGTTGCCGTCCCAGTCCGCGTTCATCGTCCGGCTCGCCGTGGTTGACCCGGTTGTGCCGAAGAAGCTGCGCTCACCGTCGAAGTCGGCCTTGCCGATGGAGCCGCGGGCGAACCCGCTGACCGGCCCGAACTTGCCGCGCCAATGGCCGGCCAGCTCAAAGCCGGTCGACTTCACCTCGGAGACGGTGCCGTTCTTGTGGTTGTTGTCGATGTACGACAGCGTGGCGCCGAAGCGGCCGGCGCCGGTCTGGTACTCGCCCGTAGCCGACCATGCGTAGCCATTGAGTTTGTAAGCGGCGCTTTGGCCCGTTTTGCGGTCGCTGCCCCAGATCGCCATGTTGAGCGTGGTGCTGAACCGGCCGGACGAGGTGATCGGGCCCTGGGGATCTTGCATCTGACGGGCCAGCGCCCGTGTTCCGAGACTGATGCCCTCGAACGCGCCACCGGCGTGATCCGGCAGCATCTGCCCGACGGCGGCGCGGAAGGCATCGCCGTTGGTGATGCCAAGGAAGACATCCTCGATCTTGTCGTCCTGGCCGAGCTGCTGGAAGACTGCGTCATATGCGGCCGCGCCCGAGCGATTGAGGCCGAGTTCGTCCACGGTACGGCGGGAGACGTCGACGACGATCGCGTTGGCGGCGGAGTCCTTGTCGAGTTCCGCCTTGAACATGAACGGCACGAGATCGGTGCTGGCGACCAGCTTGTCGCGGCCCGAAAGGGATCCGGCCGTCAGGACCTGGTAGCTGCCTTCTGCCGTGGACACGTCCGCCAACCGGATCGCGAGCTTGGCGCCCTCGGCAAACGTGGCATCGCCGCTCACGTTATATGCCGAACCGGCTCCGGCAGCCTTGTCGAGAGTGACGACGAGAACGCCTGCGGCACCCACGTCGAGAGAGGCCATAGCGGCCGGCTTGCCGAGGTCGAGCGTACCGCCCGCCACCGAGACTGCAAGGTTTGCCGAGTTGCTGATCGAGCCTGCGAAGAGGGAGCTGCCGGCAAGGGTCAGCACGTCCCCACCGCCACCGAAATCGACAGCCCCCTTGAGGGTGCCCGTACCGGCAAGGGCCACGGTATCCACGCCGCCTCCGAAGCTGACGGAACCGGATTGCGCCGCGTCCCCCGAAAGGGCCAGCCTGTTGTTTCCGTCGCCGAACGACACGTTGCCCGCAAGGGTGCCGTCGGCAAGGTCGAGAGTGTCGTTGCCGGCCGCGAAGCGAACGTCGCCCGTTATCGAAGGAGCCGTGTTGCCGGTGGCAACCTGGGTCTGCCGGATCACGCTGTCGCCGGTCGCGCGGGAGAGATCAATCGCGACGTTTCGGCCGCCTTCCTTGGCTCCGGTGGCCGAGATGGTGCCGGCGTTCTCCACAAGGGCGAGGGTGCCGCTGGCGTCCCTGATGGCGGCGGAAGCGCCTTTTTCGCCGGCGACCGCCTTGATCGTGCCGCTGTTTTTGAGCGTCGGCAGCGAAGCACCGACGTCAATCTGGACGGCCGTGGCGAGGGCGGTGTCCGCATTCCCGGCGGTGGCTCCGATGGTGCCTGTGTTCTGGAGCAGCGGCGTCGTTGCACCTGACGCGAGCCGATAGGCCGTCGCGCTCGCGCCGTTCGAGGCCGCGAGTACCGAACCCGACACCCCGATGCCGTTGACGATGGACACGGCGCCACCGCGACCGCCGATGACCAGACCGTTGGCGGCAACACCCGAGTAGAGGCCGTTGCCCTCGACGGACCCTTCAATGATGAGGCCGAACTTGCTGGCCGTGCCCGTCACTTCCCCGATGCTGATGTCGCGATCGGCGGAACCGATCTGCATCGCCGCTGCGCTGCCGTAGGATACGACTTTGGCCGTGCCTTCCTTGGCATCCTCGAGTCCATCGCCGTCTTCATCCGGCTTCGCGGTATCGGCGTCCTTGGGGGCAGCGGCCAGGATGATGCCACCCGTGACGTTGCCCTCCACGAGCAGGGCGGAGCCGCCTTGCAGCAGGTCGTCGGCGTCGAGCTTGGACGGGTCGGAGGGCGGCGCGGTGTAGCGGTAGCCCGTGGAAGCCACGGTGCCCTGCACGACCATGGCGCCGTTCACATCGCCTGCGAAACGGGCGCCGATGGCGTTCAGGCCCTGCGCCGACACCGATCCGGCGAGGCGGACCGATCCGTTTATCCCCTGCGCGGACACGCCGATCGCCCGATCGCCGACCACGGTGGTGGTGCCGTCATGAGTGAAGGCCCCGGTCAGAGTGCCGCCCAGCACGACGCCTGCTGAATCGTTGCCCTCGACTTTGATCGTTCCGCTCTGGACGAGCTTGCCGGAGTGGTTACCCTCGGTGCGGATGCCGGTGCGACCCGAGCCAAGCGCGAGCGGACCATCGAGGTCGCCATCCTTGTCCGTATCCGTCGCGGTGTAGGTCTCGTCGATGGTGATGGTACCGGTGTTCGTGATGTCGCCGTTGGCGCCGGCATGCGACAGGATGCCGGTGGCACCATCGGCGTTCGTGATGGTGATTGCGCCTGCAGTGGAGACAGCGTGGCTACTGTCCTGCGTCACGGCCGTTCCCGTAGTGAGGACGACGGATCCCTCCTTGGTGATGGAAATGGCGTCGGCGGTGCCGTTCTTGATCGTCGACGTGCGGATGTGCGCGGTCAACTTGGTCTTCACGTCTTCGGCATGCGCCGCCGTGGCGATCGCAAACGCCGCCGTGGTGACAAGGAGGGTCTTGGCAGTCATGTGGGAAGGCATCATCGTCCCTTTGAGGTCAGCAGTTGAACCTCGAGACGGAGACCTTCGGGCGCGACCTTGAAAAAAGTTCCCGCCGCTCGAAATTAAAAGCGCGCGTCCAGCCCGATGCGAAGGGTTCGGGGCCGAAGCGGCGTGGTCTGATCGCGACCCGACCCGAAGGGTGTGCCGAGCGAAAAGCGGTTGCCTCGCGAGTTGGCGAGGTTCGAGAGGGCTACTGTCACGCCATGCCGGTCCGTACCGACGCGCAGGTTTGCTCCGCTGTCCAGGTAGTCGCCTTGAAGTTCCCCCAGTTCCGGACCGATGCCGAGCCGAGATTTGCCGACGTAGCTGGCCCAGGCATTGGCGGAGAGGCGCAGGTCGGTGGTTAGTTCCCGCTGCCATTCAAGGCCGACGCGGCCGGAAAAACCGGCGATGTTGGGGACCTGCATGGAGCGCGCCAGCGTTTCCTGAAGGAGCGAGGCATAAGCGCGCTGGTCATAGGCGCGGGCCACGAGGGCGAGCAGATCGACAGGCGGCTGATCGACCGTGCTCTTGTTCCATGTCGCACCCGCTTCGAAGCGCACACCAGGCATGATGGTGACCGCGCCCGAAACGCTCGCGGACCACACCTGTCCGTCGCCGATGTTGGCGGTGCTGGGCAGCCCGGCGTTGTCGATGAAGTCGGCCTGGATGTCGGTCCATCGGGTGTAGGACATATTGGCAGAAACATCGAACGTGCTCTCGCCGGGTGTTCCGTGCCTTAGGCCCAATTCCCACGTCTGTGTATGATCGCTCTTGAAGCGACGAACGAAGTCGCTCTCGATGGCAAAGCCGCCGGGTCGGAAGCCTTCCTGATAGCGCGCGTAAAGGACAGTCGCGTCGGATACCTCGACCGTCAGGGCGAGGGAGGGGAGAACCGTCGACGTGTCCCGGTCTGCCGTCATCTGCGCCCGCAGCGAGGCCATCGCGGGTGAAGCCGCAGGCATGACGTCCTGTCCCGATCCGCTCAGGCGGGAGTAGGTGAAGCGGCCCCCGGCGGTGGCCGTCAGTCCCCGGCGCAGCCGCAGGCTGACTTCGGAATAGAGTGTCATTTCGTCGATGGTGTTGCGCACACCGGTCGTTGCCTTGCGCAGCAGGTTGTCCTCGAAGCTTCGCCGCAGGACCGTGTGGTTGTGCGTGTAGCTTGCGCCAACCAGCCAGCCGAAGCCGTTCGTGACCGGCTGCCAGACGCATGTCTCATGCGCGATCATCTCGGTATGGTTTTCCTGCGAGAAGCGGCGCGGCGCCTCTGGATCGACCGTGGCATCGTAGAGCTCTTCCAGTTCCTGCCGTACGAACCCCGTGGTGGAGCGCAGGCGAGCGGGGCCGATCCGGCCTGACAGGACCAGCTGGCCCATCAGGTAATCCGAGGTCGCACCTTCCTGCACTTCGGCGTTGCTGGTGAGCGGGGGTTGCGCGTTGCGGCCGGCGTACTGGCTGTCGCGCGCGTCGATGGACTGGCCAAGGCCCATGACGTCCGTCGTCCAGTCGGGTGCGATCTGCACACGAAGGGTGGCGCGGCCACCAAGAAGGTGGGTGCGATTCACGTCCCGGCGGTCGAGCAGGGGCTTGTCGATGTAGCCGCCCAGTGTCGCAGCATCGAGATTGGCCCTGAGAGCGGCGCTCTGCCCCAGAGGCAGGTTCACGGTGGCAGCGGCGTCACCGCCGGGCGCGCCCTCCTGCGTCAGTGAGCCGCCCAGGGCGAGGGACCCGCTTGCTTCCTCAAGGATCGGGGGATTGGGCACCAGCCGGATGATGCCGCCCAGCGATCCGGCACCGTAGAGCGTGCCCTGCGGTCCTTCCAGAACTTCTACCTGCGCCATGTCGGAAAGCCGCAGGTCCGGGTCCGGTGCGTTGTAGCTCAGGCGGAGATCGCCGAGGTACTGGCCCACCGTCGCCTGAGTGGGTCCGGTGAAGCTGGAGTCCGCGATGCCGCGGATGAACAGCTTGTTCCTGCCGCTCCCCAGGTGCGTGGACGTGACGGTAGAGACGCGCTGAATGATCTTCTCGGTACCGCCGATGCCGCCGGCTTCCAGGCTCGCCTGCTGGAGGACGGTGATCTGGGCGGGAATTTGCCGGATGGTAAGATCCCGCTTCGATGCCACGACGATGATGGGGGCGGACGGCGTTTCCGGCAAGGGGAGCGGTTTGCTGCTGTAAGCGGCTGCGGGGGGCGGCGCAGCGTGGCGCGTGGGCGCCGCCGCTTCGATGCGCCAGCCCGCCGCGCCGACAGCCAGCGCGTGCCCGCCCGCTTTTCGAGCGAGCACCCGGACCGCTTCCGCAGCGTTCATCCGACCCTTGATCGCGGACACCATCCTGTTCGCGATAACCGGGTCCGCAACGACGATGCTGGAGCGTGTCTGCCGGGCAAGGTCGATGGCGATCTGTCCTGCAGAACCGGCGCTCGTCCGCACCATGGCTTCCCGAGCCAGGGCTGCGGTCGGCAAGGCCGCCGCGCACGCAAGCATCAGGACGGCGCGGCGCATCGGATCAGCGTGAACCTATGATCCAGCGGCGGCCCTCAGAGCGGACGGTCACGCCGAGAAGCGGGCCCACGGTCGCCGGGTCATCGCGCAGGGCGCCGACGAGAATCGATCCAGACACCGCGCCGGCGCTGCCGGGGGCTGCCACGTAGTCGAGACCAGTGGCGCGCCGCAGTTGCGCCGCAACTTCGCTTAGCGAAGCGGCGTCAAACGTCAGGCGTCCTTCGCGCCATTCGCCGACCTGTTCCTCGGGAATGCGGGTGAGGGTATAGGCCGAGCCGTTGGCCTCACGGCGCAGGATCTCGCCCGGCGAAATGCGCACCGCGACGCCTTCGGGGTCATATTGGACGGTGCCCTCGGACACAGCCACGCTCAGGCCTTCATCGTCATGACGCACGTCGAAAACCGTGCCGAGGTCCACCAGCCGTTCGTCGGCAACGTCGACTTTGAACGGAGCGGCCGGATTATGTTTGACGGTGAACAGGGCCTGGCCACGTTGCAGTCGGGCGTAGCGTTCGTCCTTGCGGTCAAATTGGACGGCAGTGCCCCCGGCAAGTTCGACATGGGTACCGGGTTCGAGCGTCACCACCTCGGTCTGTCCAAACGCGGTTTCCACGGTGTAAAGATCCCGGCCGGAGCCTTGAACCACCCAGATCGCAGCGACGGCAGCGAGACTGGCGGCAATGGCTCCGGCGAGCCAGACGGGCCTGCGACCGGATCGAACCGCAGGTACATCGTGGTGCTCCTCCGGATTTTCGTTCGCCGGGGTAGCCGTGGCAAGGTCTTCGCTCGCTTCGCCCACAGCGGCGGCGATGTGGTCGTACGCGAGGGGGTGCCGGGGATCGGCCTCCAGCCAGAGTGTGAAGCCGTCCCAGTCGTCGAACGCAGGATCGCCAAGGCGCACGGCCCATTGCAGGGCCTGCTCCCGTATGATGCCCTCGGTCGTCATGTCATCCGCCATCGGGCGCTCCTTCCGGCACGAAGACGAAGTCAACCGCGTGCAGCCTCATACGCGGGCTCATCTTGATTTCTCCTTCCACTCGGCCAGCGCGCGATACGCGGCGCGCAGATCGCTTTCCACCGTGCTGATGCTGATGCCCAGTTCAGCGGCAACGGCCTTCTGGGGCGTGCCTTCCACGCGATGCTTGCGGAAGATGAGCGAGGTCCGTGGGCCCAGTTTATCGAGCAGTGCCAGCAGACTGGCCGCTTCCTGCGCGGCGGCAAGCCGGCGTTCGGCCGAGGGCTCCGAAGACACGCCGGGAGGATCGCCGGCGTGGAGCTGTGTCCAGTCGCGATCGCGGGCACTCGCCTGCCGACTCGATCGGAAGCGATCGATCATCAGCAGGTCGGCTGTGCGGAAGAGATACGAGAGAGGAGACGCCACCGGACCACGGCGACTGGTCGAGATCTTGAGCCAGATTTCCTGAACGAGATCCTCGGCCGCATCGCCGGCACCGCGCGCCCGCAGAAAACGAAGAAGCTTCTCCCGATGTTCGAGAAAAGCCGCTTCCAGGCCAGCGGGAGGTGAGGGTTCTGCGGTCACGAAGAAATGCGGCTGCCTTTGTGAGCCGCCTGATAGACGTTCGGCGTCCTTTGGGAAAGGGTTAGCCCGCCAGAGTCACGTTGCGGGACGTCGACTCCCTTGATGGCGTCAGTTGATGGCGCGGATGCGTCCGTTCGTATCGTCGCCCAGCAGGACGGGTGCCGGAGTCGCCACCATCGCGTCGTGTTCGGCAAAGACCCGCTCGATCTCCGAGCGCTTGTCGAAGATCATCCGCGCGACCCCCGAGGTCATACCGCCTTCATCGCCGACGCGCCCGAGAACGCCGGCCAGGTCTTCAAGCGTCGCACGCTCGGGGCTGCTGTGAAGTCCGCCTTTGGAATCGCGGAAGGCGGTGCATTCGCTGGCCATGTGCATTCCCCTTTAAGGATAGTATATGGAAAATGCTTCGAAGCCGCTTGGGTTGCAAGGACAGCTAAAACCGCGGCAAACACTGATCGGCGAAACCCCATCCACGCAGATGGCTGGCCCTTTGCACCAGCGCGTCCGCATCGTTGATCGAGTAAAGCTTCGCCGTTTCCAGACCCTCAAGTTCATCCCACGCGATTGGAACGGCCACCGGCGCGCCTTCCCGGGCGCGGGCGGAGTAGGGCAGAACGGCCGTCGCGCCGCGCTGGTTTCGAAGCCAGTCTATGAAGATTCGCCCCTTTCTCTTGGCTTTGCTCATCGTTGCCACGAAGCGTTCCGGCTCCGCTATGCTCATGGCTTCCGCAAAGCGGTGCGCAAAGTTCTTGTGCGTTTCCCAATCGTGCCCACGCTTGAGCGGCACCACTACGTGAACGCCCTTGCCGCCGGAAAGCATCGCGAAAGTCACCAGACCAAGATCGGCAAGCCTAGCCCGGAGGTCCAGCGCCGCTCTGGCACACTGGCGAAAATCCAGCCCCTCGTCCGGGTCAAGGTCAAAAATCATGCGGTCTGGCTGCTCGACAGCATCGGCGCGGCTGGCCCAGCCGTGGAATTCTATCGTGCCCATCTGGACGCAGGCGATCAGCCCTTCCGCATTCTCGACGAAGAGGTATTCCTCGGTCCCGCCATCCTTTTCCTTTATGGGGATGCGGTGGACGTGAGGCCCGAAAGTCCCGCTATCGTGCTTCTGGAAGAAGCACTTCTTGGACCGGCCCTGCGGACAGCGGACCAGGCTTATCGGCCGATTGCCGGTAAACGGCAGCATGAGCGGGGCGACGGCGGCGTAATAGCTCGCGAGGTCGCCTTTCGTCTCGCCGCTTTCGGGGAAGATGACTCGTTCCGGATTGGAAATCCTGATGTCGATGGTCGCTTCCGGGGTTTTCTGAGGCGTCTCGGCCGTGACGGTCTTCGCCGCCTTGTCGCCACGCAGCCCGAGAAAACTTCCGTGCCGAACGCGGCCTTCTGCCGTCAGCTCGGCGAACGCCACCTCGGCGACGAGCTTGGGCGTGACCCAACTCGCGCCCCGCGCTTCAGTGCGCTCGACCTCGAGCGCCGGCGACTTGCGTGAGAGTTTATCAAGTTTCGTGGCCATGTCGGCAAGAGTTTGCGCGTTAAATCCCGTGCCGACCTTGCCGCGATAGACGAGCGTATCGCCTTCGTACTGGGCGAGGAGAAGGGAGGAAAAAGGTCGGGCCTTCGCACGCGATTTCGTCCAGCCCACGATCACGAATTCCTGTCGACGGGTGCATTTTATCTTGAGCCAGTTCTTCGTTCGTCGCCCGGCATAGGAAGCATCGATTCGCTTGGCGATCACCCCTTCCTGCCCGGCCGCGCACATGGCTTCGTACAGGGGCTCGCCTGCTCCGATCACGTGGTCGGCCACAAAGATCGGGGAAGTGGCTTGAGAGAGCAGGGCTTCCAGCCGTTCCTTGCGCTCGATGTTGGGCAGGGACGCCAGGTCTTCACCGTCGAGTTCCAGCAGGTCAAAGGCATGGAATTCGAGCGCGTCCTTTTCACTCTGGCTGCCGTGCCCCCGCTTCAGCACGTTCTGCAGCGTGGAAAAGTCAGGATTGCCCGCCTTATCGCGGGCGATGACCTCCCCATCGATCAGGCATGGCGGCAGTTGCAGCGCTGCGAGGTGAGCCGCGAGCGGACCGAACTTGTCGGTCCAGTCAAGACCGCTGCGGGTGTGAACGACGACCTTGTCTCCCGCTGCGGCCACCAGCGCGCGGTATCCGTCGAACTTGATTTCGTGCATCCACAGGTTGCCCGTGGGGACGGTGTCCACAAGGGTGGCCAACTGCACCGGGCGGAACTTGGGCGGCGCCCCTGAGCTCTTGCGCTTCGGTTGTGCCTTTGCCGCGTTGCGCGTGGCGTTCTGTTGCATGGCCTTGGTGAAGACATCGCCCTCCTTGCCCTTGAGGGACACGGCGCCGGCCCGGTCAGTTTCGATCTCAGCCATGGTGCGGCCGGTGAGGACACTGGTCAGCCCTTGCTCGACCAGAGTGTCGCCTCTCTCGGCGAACTCGTCCTGCACCTTCCGCAGCAGCCAGTTCTCCCGCTTCTCGCCGGGCCGGCCCTTCATCCGCACCAAGAGCCATTCGCCCTTCATGCGCTCGCCGTCCAACGTGAAATGCAGATGGCCCTCGTCGAGATCGCTGGCGCTTTTCCCTTCAATCGGCGCCCAGGTGCCGCGATCCCACAGCATCACGGTGCCGCCGCCATACTCTCCCTTGGGGATGATCCCTTCGAACTCTCCGTAGGAAAGAGGATGATCCTCTGTGCGAACCGCGAGGCGCTTGTCCGCAGGATCGGGGCTGGGGCCCTTCGTGACGGCCCAGGATTTCAGCACGCCGTCCACTTCGATGCGGAAATCCCAGTGCAGGCGGGTCGCAGCGTGTTTCTGCACGACGAAGCTGTTGCCGCTCTTGCTGCTGCGCCGTTTGCCGGAAGGTTCTGCCGTCTTCGTAAAGTCCCGCTTGCGGTTGTACTCGGCCAGCAGGTCAGCGGCCGGATCTGCCTTGCTCTTGCTCACGCCCCGTCATACTCCTTCGTGCAGCTCCGATGGTCGAAGGCCGAGGAGCGTTCGGGTTGGCCGGTGTCTTGTCGGGGGGCCGCCTGCGCCGGGCCGAACGGCCTGTCGCAGATGAGCCGGGCGATGGACGCGAAGGCGACGAAATTCATTGTTCAGGCACGTTTGCGGCCGCGGGTGCCGGAGGAGGTGGTGCTCGCGGCGGTCTTGCGCCCGGTTTTGCCGCTGGTCTCCGCCTTTTCGGACGACTTCGCCGGTGCCTTGGCCGAAGCCTTTGTCGCAGACTTGCCATTTTCCCCGAGGGACTTCTTCAACGCCGCCATGAGGTCGATGACGTTGCTCTTGCCGCTCGCCGGTTCGTCCGCGTCTTCGATGATCCGCTTGTTGCTTCTCGCTTTGGCCTTCTTGTCGATCAGGCGGTGAAGGGCATCGACGTAGCGGTCGTGGAACTCAGCTGGGTTGAAGGGGGCCGTCTTCTTGTCGATCAGGGTAGTCGCCAGATCGAGCAGGTCGGCATCTGGCTTCGTGTCCTCGATGTCCCGGAAGTAGCCCTGCGCCTTGTGAACCTCGTCGGCATAACGGAGCACTTCCATTATCAATCCGCGGCCACACGGCTTGATGGAGACGAGTTGCTCCCGTCCGCGCACCGCCAGCTGGCCGAGGCCCACCTTGCGGGTTTTGCGAAGAGCCTCGCGCAGGACGGTGTAGGCTTCCTCCGCCAGATCGTCCGCCGGGACCACGAAGTAGGGCTTCTCGTAGTAGAGCACGTCGATCTCGTCGGACTCAACGAACTGCACCAGTTCGAGCGTCTTGCGGCTCTCGATCTTGACCGCTTCGATCTCTTCCTCGTCAAGCAGTACGTAGTTGCCCTTGGACACCTCGTAGCCCTTGATGATCTCGTCCCGATCGACCGGGCCCACGCCGGGCGCCACCTTCTCATAGCGGATCCGCTTGCCGCTCGGTTCGTGGATCTGGTGGAAGGAAATCGCGGCGCCCGATCGCGTGGCAGGGTAGACCTCGATCGGGATCGAGACGAGGGCAAGCCGGATCTGACCCTTCCAGTAGGCGCGTGCAGGCATGAACGGCTCCTTCCTTGCTCAGGAAAGCGGCGGAAGGGCAGGGTGGTTCCCGATCGAGGCGAGGGCGTCCGCCTTCATCAGGCTCTTTGAGAAGCGGCTTTGCCGATCAGGTGCGATGTTCTGTTGCGAGCACCCGGGCGAGGCCGGCAAGGTCATCGGCGAAGCGGCCATGCTCGCGCTCGCGCGCTTCGCCGTCCAGGCGCAGCAGATAGCTGGGGTGCGCCGTCAGCCAGACCAGGGTGCCATCGGGTTGCGTGATGGCACGGCCGCGTTCCTTGCCGATGGAAGGTGTGCGGCCGAGAAGCCCCCGTGCTCCGCTCGCTCCCAGGGCCAGGATCACCTTCGGCTTGATGAGAGTCCGTTCTCCGTCGAGCCACCAGCGGCAGATGTCGATCTCGCCGGCGGTGGGATTCTGATGCAGTCGCCGCTTGCCACGAGGCGTGAACTTGAAGTGCTTCACGGCATTGGTGACGTAGGCGCTTTGACGCTCAACCCCCGCTTCCTGCATGGCCTTGTCAAGCAGTTGCCCCGCCGGCCCGACGAACGGCCGGCTTTCACGCTCCTCCGTATCGCCCGGCTGCTCCCCGACGATCATCAGGCGCGCATCGGGCGGACCTTCGCCCATTACCGCCCGCGTGCCGTTGCAGCCGATCGGGCAGCGACGGCACTGTACGATCCCTTCGGCGATGGCTTCGAGGCTTGAAGGTGCGTTCTCCTGCTCGAAAAGACTGGTTCCCGTCGCGATCATGGCGGCCTCTCGCTTGTGTGCCCCGGCGACGAGATCCGAAATCTCGCGCGCTTCAGGCAGGTTCTTCCAGTACCGACGCGGCATCTCCTTCAGCATCATGCCTACTTTCAGCCGCGCCGGGTTGAAGATCGAACGATAATATCCGAGCCACAGTTCCTCCGTAGCGTCTTCGGCGGGAGCATCCCCTCGCGATGCGGGCGGCCCTTCCATGAGCGAGTCCCCGTCCCAATGGAGCGAGAGGCGGGGCGTCAGGATCGACCATCTCTGACTCGCGAAACGGTTCACGAAGAAGTCGGCATTGGCGCGCTCGATGCGGTGCTCCGGTTCGAACCAGGCCACGTACCGTTCATCCCCGACCTCATCGATCACCGACCGAAAGCGTACGAAGGCCCGCATCTTGTGGATGTCCCGTCGCACCTGCTTCGCCATCCGTTCCAGGGCAGCGACGTCCGGATCGGCGGCGTCGTCCAGCAGGCGCGGGTGCTTCTGGAGCCTCCAGAGCGCGCGGTAGAGCAAGTTCAGCCGCTCCGCGTCGGAATGCAGGATGACGCTGCGCGCAATGTCGATGAACTTACGGCTCGCCCGCACCTCTACCGGCGCTGTTCCCCTGTCGTTGGAGAACGGCGCAGAGGCGAACAGATCGCCCACTCCGCTGCCGTCGCTCCACATAACCGCCTTCGGAGAAACGCCTCGTCCGGCGAGCCTTCGCGCAGCGTCCCGCCATTCCTCGAAGTCGTCCGGGACCGCGAGGGTGATCGCGATCACCCGAATAATTCCATCTGCTGCGCCGGCGGTGCAAGACGCGCCCGCAGATCTGCACGGTCGGTGAGGAGCGTCGGGCGCCAGTCCGCCGTGACGATGAAGGGGCGCAATTTGCGAACGGACACCGTCAGCCGTGCCACGTCATCCAGCCGGATGGTCCGATGTCGGCGGCCCATGATGATGGCATCAACCGCCTTCACCCCCAGTCCGGGCACGCGCAGCATGGCTTCACGGGGCGCCCGGTTCAGGTCCACGGGGAAGCGATCCCGAAATTTCAACGCCCACGCCAGTTTCGGATCAATGTCCAGAGGCAGCATTCCGTCCTCTTCAGTCGCCTGCTGAACTTCTTGCGGTGCGAAACCGTAGAAGCGCATCAGCCAGTCGGACTGGTAGAGGCGGTGCTCGCGCAGCAGCGGCGGACGCTTCAGCGGAAGGACCGCGCTGGCTTCGGGGATCGGGCTGAACGCGGAGTAATAAACCCGCTTCAGCGCAAATCGATCATACAGCGTGCTGGCCTTGCCGACGATCTGCGCGTCGCTCGCACCATCGGCCCCGACGATCATCTGCGTTGATTGGCCGGCCGGCGCAAAGGAGGGCGCCTTTCGAAAACGCTTCCGCGCATCATGCGCTTCAGTGATGGCGCTGGACAGCTTTCCCATAGCGCCTTCGATGGTGGCGCCATTCTTGTCAGGTGCGAGGCGCGCAAGACCGGTGTCTGTCGGAAGTTCCACATTGATTGACACGCGATCGGCCCAAAGCCCGGCCTGTTCCACCAGTTCGGGATCGGCTTCCGGAATTGTCTTCAAGTGGATGTAACCACGAAACTCGTGCTCTTCCCTCAGGATTCGCGCAACTTCTATCAGTTGTTCCATCGTGTGGTTGGACGATTTCACAATACCGGATGAAAGAAACAATCCTTCGATATAGTTGCGCCGGTAGAAGGACAGAGTGAGATCGACAACCTCCTGCGGCGTGAATCGGGCCCGGCGGACATTGGAGCTTTTCCGGTTGATGCAGTAATGGCAATCAAAAATGCAGTGATTGGTCAGCAGCAGCTTCAACAGCGAAATGCATCGACCGTCAGGGGCATAGGCGTGGCAAATTCCCATCCCCTCCGTCGAACCCAGCCCCTTGCCATCGCGACTGTTGCGCTTTGCCGTTCCCGATGAGGCACATGACGCATCGTACTTGGCCGCATCAGCCAGTATTTTCAAACGTTCCAAAACCGGGGGATGAGACATTCGTTCTTTATATGTTCCAGTGAGGCCGCATGCAAGGTGCTACTCCTTCCGGGAGGGCGATTTCCGCAGGAAGAAATCCGGATTGGAAGCGCAAGGCTATTCAAGCAAAAGCGTGCCGCTGCCGAAGGGTCAGCCATGTGCCAACCCCCTGTCAACGGCAGTGGTCGCGGCGGCCCCGCCCCGGTCGCCGCGGCTTTTTTCCGCCTACCCTGATCCCGAAACGCGATTGGCGAGGCAGCAATTGCCCCAACCGGAACTGGCGCGAGGCGGTCCTTCTTCCACCTTTCGATCAACCGAACGGCCATCCACAGTCGAGCCGGTACGCCTGACGCTTTCTCGAACGGACTTTCAGGGCTCCACGATATTGTTTCGCACTGCATAGAGTACAAGCTCGGCAGTGGACTTGATCTTGAGCTTGTGCATGGCTGCGGAGCGGTGCGTTTCCACGGTCTTCACGCTGATGGAAAGCAGATGTGCAATCTGTTTGTTGAGTTTACCCTCCGCGATGAGCTGGACGATTTCGCGCTCCCTTGCCGTCAGAACGATCCGTCCGTCTGCGCTATGGTCGCTATCGATGAAATGCTCGAGCAGCGTCTCAGAAATCGCACCTGAAAAGTAAGGTTTATGCTTGGCAAGGGCAGAGGCAGCCGCAACGAGGTGAGCTCCGCTGTCTGACTTCAAGACGTAGCCACGCGCGCCTGCCCGGAGCACATCGACCAGGACGCTTTCGCGATCATGCATCGTGTAAATCAATATTTCTGTCCGAGGCAGTTCGTGCTTAATTGACCGCGTAAGCTCAAGACCATTCATCAGCGGCAACGAGTAATCGAGTATTGCGATGTCGGGCTTGTTTTCAAGCGCAAGTCGCAAGGCCGCGCGGCCGTCACTGGCCTCTGCCACAATATCGTAGCCCGGGTGCGCTTCCAGCAAGCCTCGCACGCCCTGGCGTATCGCGTGATGATCGTCAGCTATCAGTATCTTGCTTTTCAATGGCGGCGTGCGATCCATTTCAGCTCTTCTTGATAAGATCTTCGGGGTCCGTAGACACGCATCATCGCGGTAGTTCTGCTTCATTCAATCAGGATTTTCCCCATTCCACGGTGCATTGAGGCAGCTTTACCGAGCGCATTCGTCGTAGTGTTTGCGCGTCGGCCACATTCTTTTGAGGGAGGTGATTCTATCCGTTTTAGTGAAGAAGTTGGCATATCGGGTTCCCTCTGCAAATACCTTACTTCCTATCTGAATATCGGTGTCTGTACTGATGCGAAAAGGGCACTGTTCCTGCCAAGATGAAGCATGGAAGATTGGCTGGAAAGTTTCGCTGCCTTCTCCGCGCTTGCGCTGGAGGGGGTCGTCGTGCTCACGGTACTGATCGGAGGTGGCGAAACCTGCGTTCGAGTGATTGTCCGCTTCGCTCGCGGAAATGCATGCACGCGGTCTCGCAGGGAAATCTGGATGCGTTTCGCCTCCTGGATTCTCCTCTCGCTCGAGTTCGCGCTTGGCGCCGATATCATCCGAACAGCAATTGCGCCGACATGGGATGACATTGGCAAGTTTGGAGCTATTGCCGCCATCCGCACCGGTCTTGGATTTTTCCTTGAGCGCGATATCGAGGAGATCGGTGCACCAAGCCGCGATAGCGGGGGACCGGAAAGCTAGGCGGCAGGCTGTATGGCGAGAGGAAGCGCAGGAGTGCGCCGGCCAATTCGATCCTCTCCACTGTCGCCCGTTTGTCGCTCGAGAGACTATTCATGATGGCGATGTCGCCGCATCGCAGTGCAGGCACGAGAACCTGTATCCCACAGGGTTCGAACCAGTCGTCGCCGGGGCGTTCCATAGGAAAGGAACGCTCCGGCGACGGACGGGGTGGAGCGATAAGTCTATCGCGGCGGATTAACTATCACATAGGTCACGCCTGAAGACTGATACTGCGGAAGATACCATACATTGTTGCAACTGTAGTAGGTGACCGACCCCCGAATGACTTTGGGGCAGCTCGCCGGGAGGCTGTAGACCACGGTTCCGACTGCTGTGCCGTCTACATAGACGGTTGTCGGATTTGTCGCGCTCGCAACAACGGAAGCGGTGGTACCAGCGACGACGCCGATTGCGGCGGCATCCCAGAATGGATCATCATCCCAGCCCCAACCCCAGGCATAGCCGGGCGGTGGAGGGGGCGGTGGAGGGGGCGGTGGGGGTCCCGGGCGGGGCCCAGGTCCTGGACCGGGGTGAGGGGCTGACCCCGGACCGGGATGCGGGGCTGGCCCTGGTCCAGGATGCGGAGATGGACCAGGGCCTGGATGGGGCGCTGGTGCGGGGCCGGGGTGGGGGGACGGTCCTGGACCCGGATGCGGCCCGCCTCCGGCTCGAGGTGGTCCGGCGTTGATCGTTCGCGTGTGTACTCCGGCACCGCCGCCGCCCAGGGGGCGGATGTTCACCGGTGCGTGAGCGCGCAAGCCACCGGCGCCACCAAGGTGTAAACCGCCTCCGAACCGGTGCTGCGCTTCGGCTGGTGCCGCGATCGTGCCAGCCACGATCATCGCAGTGGCTCCGCCTAGAACGCCCCAGGCGCCAAAACCCTTCATATCACTTCTCCTCGGTGTTCTTGGCTATCTTGATCGGTGTCGACTGAGCATCTGGCGTGAAGGCGAAGTCGCGGGCCGTGAGCTGGGGCGAGGTGTTCCAGGTCAGTTCGGCTTGATAGGACGGCCGCAAAGTGTCGGTACGGTCCGTGATGACGATCTTCAGCGGGACGGGCACTTCTCCGCGCGCAATCCACAACTGCCAGTCGAGGTCTGGGCCGCGGTAGGCGAAGTGGTCGGTCTCGCGTCCATTGATCTTTGCAAAGCCGACCCGGATCGCTGTCTCTATACCGTCAAGACCGGGATCTTCTGCCCAAGTGAAAAGGTCGATCAACGGGAGCGATATTCCGTAATCGACGTCAGCTACCCGGATCATTTGCGCGATCGTTGACGGCGCAGCGACGGTAGAATGGTAGTTTTGACGCGGTACGTTGACCGTGAAAGTTTTACCGTCATAGAAATACTGACGGATAGTTCGATCAGACTTGAGTTCTACATAAAACTTGTTCGGGCGCTGGACGCGATAGGTGCTTTCATAGCCGATGTGGACCTGCAGATCCATGTCTCCCAACCCGGTCTGAGCTGAGGCGGTCGCGTGGAGTTCGAAATTTTGGAGCGTGTTTAGATAATTCCCCATAGATTTCAGCGCCTCCAGCGCCAAGGGATCGACCGTTCCTTTGACAGTCGTTCCGCTCGGCGGAGTCGCGGTGGCGGATGTAGATTCCTGAGCCAGAGCAGACGGGGTTTGCGCGCAAAGTGCCATCATGACCGCAGCGCCCGCGGTTGAGAGCAGTCGAGACGTTCGCACATTCATGGTGTGCCTCCTGGGTGTTTACCGCGATGAACATCAGGCTCCGGCTGCGCAGGCGAAATCAGGAGAAACCCTTTGGCCAAAGGGGATTTGCCATGATCTTGACACAGGCCCCGCGAATGTTGCGGTGCTTCAAAACGTCATCGCAAGCGGCTGCCGCGAGCAGGGTCTCTGATTTGCCCGTTCTACCGTGGCATTGTGCGAAATGCCTGAAGCCTGACTGTCAAGCTAAGCTGGATTCCTCGGCTCGTGACTGCCGCCAGGAGTGCCCCTGCAACTCAGGAGCGGCATCGCGTTCACCTAGGGAGAATCCCAATAGATGGGCTCTTCGCGCGAGAGGATAGTCGCGGTGTTTTGCAACAGGAGGCAATCCGATGATCTTACGCGCCGCTTCAATATCTTGCTTGGCGCTACTGACGGCTTGCACAACGACTCCAAAGGTGAGTTTCGATGCAGACCCGCAGGCAGATTTCAGTCGCTACCGTACTTACAGCTGGGCCTATGATGCTGCGCCGCAAGGCAGCAACCCTTTATTGCGACAGCGGGTCAGGGCGTCGATTGATCGATATCTCGCGTCGCGAGGCTATACCCAAGCAAGACCGGGAAACTTTGCGGTCGGCTTTACGCTCGGGGCACGCAATCGCGTGACGTTGACCCAACTGGGTACATACGGACCCTATTACCGACCGTGGGGTGGATGGGGCGGGTGGGGCGGCTACGGCCAGATTGACGTTCGCAACGTCACCGACGGATCCCTTGTAATAGATATCTACGACACCGCGAGCAAACGGCCTGTCTGGCACGGAATGGCCACCCAGGAGGTGTCCGGGGATATCGTCAAGCAGGAAAAGATTGACGCCGCAGTCAGCGCGGTCCTAGCTCATTTTCCTCCTTCGCCAGCGCCTGTGAAATGACGACCGACCGCCCTGAAGGCGCTGCAAAGGGACAGCGACCGGATCGAGCCACGTTGCCGCAGCTGCCCGAAGTTCCTTCTCAAGGGCCCCATGACGCCGACGACCCTGCGGTCGAACTGTCGCGCTACCGCAGCCGGCTGTCGCATCTCCGCACAGGGCTTTCCGAACACCGCACCGATCTTTCGGAGTTCCGGACCGATCTGTCTCAACATCGGACGGAACTGTCTGATCACAGGACCGAAATGTCGATGCGGCGAACCGGCATGTCCTTTCACCGGACGCGGATGAGCGCGGACCGTACGCTGATGTCGGAGATGCGGACCTCGCTGTCCCTGATCGGGTTCGGATTCACTATCTACCAGGCCTTTGAAAAGCTTCATGAGGCGGATGTAATTCATCAAAGCAGCGCCCCGCGAAACTTCGGGATGGTCTTGATCGTATTGGGCGTGCTCCTCCTCATAGGAGGCATTTTTAGGCACTTGCAGTTCGCATCTGAACTGCGGGCTACTCGCCACGCCATGATGGAAGATGGGCTCGTCCATGGCGAAACCCGGTTCCCGATCTCCATGCCGCTTATAGTGGCCGCTCTCCTGACCCTGCTGGGCGTAGCGGCTTTCGCCGGCATCGCTTTCGATCTCTCGGTGGTACGCTGAAGATGACACAGAAGAGCCTGACGGCTGCAAAACGCTCGATGGTGTGGATACCCGGCGGGTCATTCACCATGGGTTCGAACAACCACTATCCCGAGGAGCGGCCGGAACGCCCTGTCGAGGTGAAGGGTTTCTGGATCGACCGCTACCCGGTGACGAATGATGATTTTGCAAAGTTTGTCGAGGAGACGGGTTACACGACCGTTGCCGAAATCGCCCCTGATCCGGCAGCTTACCCTGGCGCCTTGTCGCAAACCCTCGTTCCGGCATCGTTGGTGTTTGAAGCGCCCAGGCGCGCCATCGATCCGAATGGATCAGTCGCCCAGTGGTGGTGCTACCGGCCCGGTGCCGACTGGAGACATCCCGAAGGGCCCGAGAGCGGCATCGAACATCTCGGCGACCATCCGGTAGTCCATGTGGCCCTGGCCGACGTCGAAGCTTACTCGGACTGGGCGAATGCGGCGCTACCCACAGAAGCGGAGTGGGAGTTTGCAGCTCGCGGCGGTCTCGAAGGAACGGAATTCGCCTGGGGAGACACTCTTGTTCCGGACGGCATTCATCAGGCGAACACCTGGCAGGGGTTGTTTCCCTACGCGAACTCGCTGGAAGATGGCTGGCTTCGCACTTCGCCCGTCGGTCATTACCCGGCCAACGGCTTTGGCCTCCATGACATGATCGGCAACGTCTGGGAATGGACCGCCGACTGGTGGGCAACGGCCGGGGACACCGGGCTGGCAGGGAAATGCTGCGGAACCCGGCCCGGCGTGCGCAAGAATGAAAGAGCGAGCATCGATCGCAATGACCCTGCAGGAATACCGCGACGCGTCCTGAAAGGCGGGTCGCACTTGTGTGCGCCGAATTACTGCCGGCGTTATCGACCGGCGGCGCGCCACGCGCATCCGGTCGATACGTCCACTTCCCATATCGGATTCCGCTGCGTGGTGCGGGGCGATCACCCCTGAGTACCGACAGGGAGCCGCTTAAGGCGCCTGTTCAGAAACATCTGATAAGGCACGAGCACGAGCAGTCCCACCAGCAGGAAAAGCAATACCGCTGCGGTGACTGGTTTTGCCGCATGGTTTGCACCGGCCAGCGCCAGGGCTATGCCGGGATGGCGGATCGCAGCGGTGAATGCGAGGGTTGACCGATCCCTCAGTTCAGGGCCGCCGAGAATATGTCCCCCAAGCAGGCCGGCCACGACGACTGCCGCCATGGCAACGACGGTCCCGTTGCCGATAAGCGCCATTATCGCTGGGGTCTCCGCGACGAGCAATGGGATGAAAGCAAGCACAAGAAGCACGTTGGCGATCAAAGTGATGGTGCGCGGAACGGACGGTGAAACGCCGGGAAGTACCCAACGACCGACAATCAAACCGATCGCAAGCGGCACGACGAGGCCAATAAAGATGTTACGTGCAACGACACTTACGGGAAAGTGAGCATCTACCCCGTATATGGACGCCCCCACCAGGCCCAGCAGGGGAACCATCACGAGCGCAAGTACCGCTCCAGCGCCCTGAAGTCCGTAGACGTAGCCTGCGGATCCCCCGAACTTCAGCGCTCTGCCCGGCATGAGGGGAGGCACGGGGGAAATTGCCATCAGGAAAATACCTGCCTTGGCGGAGTGTGACATCGGAAAGATCAAAATGACTATCAGAGCGACGATCGTCGGCACGATCATCACCGCGACGAGGGCTTTGGCAAGCAGTCGGGGGCGACTGATGACATAGGCGAAATCGCCTCGCGAAGAGGCAATACCAGCCGCAATGACCAGAAGCCCAAGGCTTACTGTCAGCAAGAGGGGGATGATGGTTTTGGCGATTTCCATGGATGGCTCCTCGTTCTACCACCGCGATCATCGGGCTTTCCTACGTTGGATTTGATCGGGAATACCCCGCATTCACTGCATAGATTTCATCCAGTTAAGTCATAGCGGAAGCTGGATCGTGCGTGAGCCACGGAGATATCCGAGGCGTAATGCGGGACAACCCCGATGGCGCACGGCAATCGGAAGCGAGACCTTACCGAGAATGGGCTTGCTGCCTGGAACCGTCATAGGAGGCTGTATGAACCGTATCGTGACTGGAATCGGGTTGGCTGGCCTGCTCGCAAGTACGCCGGCTCTGGCTCAGACGAATGACAATGCGCCGGAAGCTCTCTCCTCGGCTCCGGAACTGAAGCACGACAAGAAGGAGTCTTGGACTTACATCAAGCCGGGCTTGAATCTGGCTGGTGTTACCGCAATGCAGATCGAACCGACCGCAGTCTATCGCGGTGCGGATGCGCAATTCCATGACGTATCGGAAGCAGATCGCGAAAAGTATGCTGTGATCATGACCGAAGCTCTTCAGGAACAGATGGGCAAGTCCTTCCAGCTGATTACCCGGCCGACCGCGAATGCGATCCGTTTGAAGCTGACCCTGATAGGCGCGTCGAAAACAACGGGTGGGCTAGCGACGGTGTCGTCTGTCCTGCCGATCGGTCTGCTGACAAATGCGGTCAAGAGTGTCAACCGGCGCGCAAAACTGACCCCCTATCGGCGTCCAATATTGACCCCACCTTTCGGTAGTCTGGCGGTTATCCCGGTAGTCGATAGGAGGGGCCCACGGACGACGACGCGCACCGTCAGGTGT
>NZ_PPSM01000010.1 GCF_002916655.1 Novosphingobium sp. HII-3 | reverse complement strand
TGCGTCCGTCCAAGTTCGTCCGTGATGATCGTTCCGGGGGCCAGATGCGGCAGGAACCGCGTCCCCTCCACCTTCGGAATAGTCCACAGCGTTGAGCACGTCGCGGCCTTCCATGCGTCGTCCGTGAGCCTGCCCGTCTGGTCGATGATGAACCGCTTGCCACCGAGGGCAGCGTTAAATTTTTCGCGGGTGTAGGCCGTGCCGTTCTTGGCGATGATCCGGCCAAGGTCAGTAACCCAAGTGTAATCCTGGAAATACGCGGCTTGCTCCGAGGCATCCAGTATTTCACCGAAGTTGCGCGCAGTGGACGGCATCTGCCCCGGCATCGGTGGCGCGGTTGGCACACCCTCACCGTTCACCCCGAACGCCATGGACGCCTTGAGCGATGGCACGCGCCGAACCAGTGAGTGCCAGCCCAACTCCGTATTGCGGATTGAGTGCCAATTTTTAGCGTTTTCAGCGGGGTTGTCATTCGCATATCTGGCACACCAACCGAGCCACATGGCATACAGGCTATCGGGGTCCGTAAGCGTCCACCCTGCCTGTTTCACCGCAGCGGTCAGGCTGATCCACTCAAGGCGATCCAGATCGTTCGGATCGACCAGCGCAAGGGCGTGAGTGAGCCATTCGAGTGAGGGAGCCGCCAGTTCCGGCTCACCCAACTCATGTCGCTCACCTGCGCCGCCGTGGATCACTTGGACGTGCGCATAAGCAGCTTCCATGGCTTCGATTGTGGTTCGGGGGTTTGTGTAACCCGGTAGCAACTCGCATGTAACGGGATGGGGCACGTCGCCCTTCATGTGCCAGCTTCCGGGCACGCGCATGAGCCGGGTTGCGTCAATGACCTGAGGGTCGCTGTCGTAGGTTTGGACCAGCTTGCGCTGAAGCGTTTGAAAGCGGTCGTTCCCGCTGTACGCCTCGACGCACCAATACACGTGGACCTTACCGGGGCTGCTGTTGACCTTGAAGCACGGGGCCGGATGAGACGCTGCGGCACGTGCGGCATTGGCTTCCACGCTGCCTTTGTCCAGATCGATGAAGTGGGCCCGAATGGACGTGACATTTTCAAGTTTGCGTCCGTTACCGTCCAGCGCCGAGACGACCGCGAAGATGCCGTAACCGCGCATATTCATCTCGAACAGTTCGCGCCACAGGTGATCCACTGTCCCGAAGAAAGATTTGGCAGGTGCGCCCTTGTCGGTGTCATGGCAGGCGCGCCAGTGCATCGGTGTGTCGGCTGATCCAGTAATGGCGCTAACATAGGCTCGCGCCATATCAATAGGTTCGACAGCAGGATTGCCCGCAGGCGCGGATTCATATAGTGTAGACATGCTGATACTCCCGGCCCGGTTCGCGCCTGCTTCGCGTTCCGGGCCTTTTTGCGTAATGATGGATCAGGCTGCGCGATTGCGAGCCGCTGCGCCAACCGGCTCGGGCGCGATCGTGGTCCGGCTGCCCCACCATGCTCGCACGTCCGCCGCGTCGAAGTAACGGCGCGTTAGGACGTAGAACGGGCGCGGGAACCCCAGGCGCTCATCCTTGAGCCAGCGATGGAGGGTCATATCGGTGACGCCGCCGCAAATCTCGCACACCTGCTTCGCCGTCAGCATCGCGGGCGCGCTGGCATAGGCTCGCGCGAGCCTAATTGTCAGTCGTGAAAACATTCCGGAATCTCCATGTTGCCAAATATAGGCAACAGGAGCCTGACAATACGTAACACCGTCAAGTAAAAAATGAAGATGTACCCCTAGATCAGTTATCTTCATTCATTCTGTTAGGTATATGTTACGTGGTGTAGGTAAGATGCGTCTCAATCAATCGCGCAAAGCGTCGCCATTTTGTCAGATGTTGCGACCATGCGCCCTCTGGACCGCGCAATGCCGTGTCGTGCTGTTCATTGAGTTGTTTGACGGTGCGCTTTTTGGATGTGCGCGCTACGTGATTGAATGCAGCCTGCGCGGACCATTGGCTGTCGTCGTCAGTGCGGACGGGCAGCGCAATCCAAGCGACATGACGCGACCACAACATCAGTGCTTCCCGCTTTTCATCGGCGTAATCATGCCTGTTGTAGACGCCCGCGATGCCGGACACTTTTCCGCTGGTGTGGTTTAGGATCGCTTCTGTTACTTCCTGCGGAACGTGGAGTCGTGCGAGACCCGTTGCGAGGGTGCGGCGTATGTCGTGCAAGCGCCATGGTTCGACGAACTGTAGCGTTTCGTCCAATCGATCCTTGCGCTTTTGATGACCGCTAAACGGTGTCTTACCGTTTGTGCTGAACAACAGCGTGTCGCGGTTGAACTTCTCGAATCTCAGAACTTCAGCGATTGCAGCACTGGACAGAGGGACGATGGTTCGCTTGCTGTTCTTGGCGCGTTCTGCGGGGATAGTCCATTCCGCGCGCTTGTAGTCTAGTTCCGACCTTACCAGCCCCGTTACTTCCTCGCGGCGCTGCCCCGTTAAGATCAGCAAGCGGACGATTGACCCGAAGTGACCGCCAGCGCGAGTGACGCCACGCCACAGTGATGCAAGTTCCTCGTCGGACAGCACACGATCCCGGCTAGTCTCACCGTGAGGTTTCTTGAAGCCGCTATATGGATTGGCGGGAATCAACTTGTGTTCACGATCAGCGCACCACGTGGTCCATTTGGACAGTGTGGCGTGCAGGCGGTTTGCCATGGTCTGCTTATCCAGATCACGGACCAGCTTGCGCAGTTCGTCGCCTGTCACATCGGCTAACGCGCGGTCGCCAAGTGTCGGCAATACATAGGCTGTAAACTGTCTTTCCGTCTCCCGCCACGATCGATTTTTGGGTGCGTGTCCCTTTTCGCCCGCGCGGACTTTGGCAGCGTTCGTCCCGATGCAGTAATCGTCGATAAATCGCGCGACTGCGGCTCGGACGGTGATCCCGCTTGCGTTGTCGCTGGGTACAGATGGCGCGGCAGGGTCTTCGCCGCTGGTGACGCGACCGGCGTATTGCTTCGCCTTAGCTATTGCGTCCTTGAGTGTGATTGTCTCAATGGACCCGAGCGTGATCTTGCGGCTAGCACCCGTCGAATTTCGATAGCGGAACGCGAAAGCGCGTCGTCCTGATGGATAGATGACTAGGTAGAGGCTGTGCGCCCCATATGGCAGTTCCCGGTGTACCCCAGGCTCCCACGGTGCCACGCCTTTCGAAACTTGCCGAACAGTCGGGACAGTGCCCGCGTTGAAATTGGTCTTTTGAGCCACCGTCGCACCTGCCCTTTACGGTAACGACACGGTAACAGAAAGAGGCTGTTGGGTGCCGTTACCGTATGTTGATAACAATACCTAACATACCTAGAAAAATCCCGGTTTTCGAGGGTGTAGCGAAAATTTTTCTTACTGACTTCGCCTAACAATAGGTCACATGAAAACTGACTTTTAATCAGTAGGTCGCTGGTTCGAACCCAGCAGGGCTCACCACTCTCCCCACAAGAGATGTCGGAAGACGTGCGCAGCGCTGCGCACGCGAGCGGCTGCCGCTGCCGTCGTGGCGGTATTTCGAAAAACCTATGAAAACACAACTCTGGCGGCAGCGGCTCGCTCTCGAAATGCTACGCGCATCTGCGTAACTGGTGTGCCTCCTTGTGGAGGTATCACCATGGTTCGATGGCACGAGACACTCGCCGCGCGCGTTGGCTTGCGGGCTGCCGGTCTTGCCGGGCTATGCGCCGCCTGGGGGGTGGCCGGTACGCTCTATGCCCGCGTCCACTCCCATCCGCCGGCTCAGGCAAGCCTGGCAGAGCTGGGCCTTAGCACGGTGCTGGTCCTGCTTCTGATCGTGAGCAACGCGCTTCTTTTCGCGGGAGCGGGATTGTGGAAGGTGGTGCCGGTGCCCGGCCGCAGGGTGACCGCGCGAACCGAACCGCCGGTATTCGAGCCGCTGACGGGACGTGAAACGAGCTTGGCCGAGGCGCTCCGCCGAGCGCAGACGAACGCCTGCGTTCCGGCATGTCGCCTGCATCGTCTCGCGCGAACATCATGAAAAACTATGAAAACTCTATGTTCCCGCGCTCGTCCTGCTCTCGATATTCTACGCTCTTGTGATCTATCTGGCCGTCCTCGCTCCGAACCAACTTGTGACCGGGGCTACTCAAGAGGATATCATGAAGATCACTGCCACTATTGCCGCGTTGATTGCGGGGCTTTCTCCCCTTGCGGCTTACGCTCAGGCCTCCGAGAAAGCTTCGGCCGCGGTCACGGTCTCCGGGTCGGCCACGATCGCTTCGGACTATCGGTTCCGGGGTGTCTCGCAGTCGGACAAGGAGATGGCGGTACAGGGCGGCTTCACCGTCAGCCATGAGGATGGCCTTTACGTCGGAGCCTGGGCTTCCAACCTGTCCGGCTGGGGAACGTTCGGCGGCGCCAACATGGAACTGGATCTGATCGGCGGGTACAAGGCCCGGTTGAGCGACAACGCCACGCTGGACGTGGGTCTGGTCTGGTACATGTATCCCGGCGGCGCGGACGACACCGACTTTGTCGAGCCTTACGTGAAGGTCTCGGGCACAAGCGGACCGGCGACCCTCACGGCAGGCGTGGCCTACGCGCCCCGGCAGTACGCCTTGGCCAATGTGTCGAACGCCACGAGCAGCCGGGGGCAGAAGAAGGACAATCTGTACCTGTGGGGCGACGGCGCTGTCGCCATCGCCGGCACGCCGCTGACTGCGCGTACGCACATCGGCTATTCCCGCGGCAATCCCGGCCTTGGCCCAAACGGGACGAGCGTTGCTCCGACGGGAAAGTACTGGGATTGGTAGCTCGGGCTCGATGCGACGTGGAGGAACCTGACCTTCAACGTCTCCTACGTGGATACCGATATCACCCGGGCTGAAGCGGCGCGCCTGCAGCCGAACTTCAGCACGGGGCAGGATGGGACCGGATCGATCGCTGACAGTACTGTCGTCGCCTCGCTCAGCGCATCCTTCTGACGCGCAGATGGGGAGGGTTCCGCAAGCATGATGACCTGCCTGCGCCTCCCCTCTCGCGGCGGTAGAGAGTGTTGCGCGCTCCGCAATTCCTTGGCCGCACCTGGAAGGACAGAGCGCCGAAAGAGTGAAATCCGGCGCGTTGCCCAGCCACGGCGCAGGGCGTCGGCAATGTACCGCTGGTCGTGCCGGACAGGTGCGGCCTTCGTGTCTGCAGCAAGACGCGGTATCGGTGCGTTGGAGAAGCCTGCGTGCTCGATGGTACGGTCGAGCACTAAGCCTGAAACGACAGCGGCCGGCGCCGAGGATCTTCTTCCGAGCGCCGCCGAGAGCGGGCGCTCTGGTACCCGGGAGCGGAGGCCGCACTGGCTTGTTGCCGTTGCGCGGCGCTCCTGGCGGCGGGGAGGAGTCAGTTCTCGCGACGCATACGAATGGCCGTCTGGCCATCGATGTTGGCAAGGAAGGACCCCAGCGCAGCCCGCCTTATCCTGATCTTCGACCCGGGGGCTGGATCCGAAATGAGCTGCTTGCGCTCGACCTGCACCCACTTGGCGCCGTCCTCAAGAGTGAGGACATACTTGCCGTCGCCGTTACGCTGCACCCCTTTCACGACGCTTTCGATGCTGGAAAAGCCTTCTTCCTCCTCCTTCGCGCCCTCGCTCTTGTCGCCGAACATGTCGAAGGTTGGGAGCGTGAGACCGAACAATGTCTTGCGTGCCTTACTGACCGCCTGACGATCGAAAAGCACGATCTCCTTGTTGGCCTCGGCCGCGTCCACCGCTGCCGCGTTGGTATCGAAACAGGTCAGCCGAGCCTGGGGATCGACCAGTTTGCGGCAGTCGATCAACTTCCTGAATACTTCGGGTCGCGGTGCCGGTCCGGCGGCGGAAGCTGGAACGGGAAGAGTAACGACAGAAAATGCGGCGGCGGCAAGAAGGGCGGCGGGAAATCTGGCCGACCTGCTTGTCATCGCAGCCATCGAGCTCTTGCTCATTTGCATCCCAATTTTCATGACCGTGTCCCCTTTTTTGGAAGCCCGATAAAGCGTTAGCCTGTTCTGTTGCATTTTAGCTACAAGGCGGAGCCAACTTCAGGCACTAGAAGATGCCAACTTTACAGTTGCAAGCTCCTTCATGCATCACCTGTCTCATACCTGAATGAACCTCGCTTTAGACGCAGTCAGGCTAGCTCAGGTGGAAATGCTGCCAATTGGCGCTTTCGGGCAATAAGGGGGTTTTACTTTGAAAACCAAGAAGATCGTAGTGAGCCGCGCACTTCTGAGCGCGGGTGTGGCGCCGCTGGCGCTGTGTCTCTTTTCGGCCAGCCCTGCTATGGCACAGGATGCGGACGCAGCTGCCGGTACTGCGGAGGGCGGTGAATCGATTGTGGTGACGGGCTCGCGCATCACGCGCACCGACCTGCTGTCGGCAAGCCCCGTCCAGGTGATCACTGCCGAGGAGTTCGCCCAGTCCGGTGCGGTGAACGTCGAGGAGGTCCTGTACGATCTGCCGCAGGTCATCCCTTCGTTCTCGGCTGCCTCCAACAACCCGGGTGACGGTTCGGCACAGGTCGACCTTCGCGGTCTGGGCGCCGCGCGTACGCTGGTCCTCGTCAATGGCCGCCGATACATCCCGTACGACACGTCGCAGGTCGTCGACCTGAACACGATCCCGTCCGCGCTGATCGAAAGCGTCGATGTGGTTACCGGTGGTCGTTCGGCAGTCTACGGCGCAGACGCCATCGCCGGCGTCGTCAACTTCCGCCTCAAGACGGACTTTGAAGGTGTCGTCGCCAGCTCCGAGTACCGCATCACCGAAGCCGGTGACGGTGGTACTTTCAACACCAACGTCGCAATTGGCGGCAACTTCGCCGATGGCCGTGGCAACGTAACCGTCTTCGCCGACTACACGAAGCGCAAGTCGATTTTCCAGGGCGCTCGTTCGTTCTCGAGGCAGACCATCTCGGACGACGATGAAGGCGGCTTTTACTACGGTGGTTCGGGCACCACGCCCGATGGTCGCCTGTCGGTCGGCGGCGTCGACCTCAACGGCGATGGTACGCTGGATCTTCCCGCAGTCTCGGGCCAGTTCAATCCGGATGGTTCGATCCGTCCCATCACGACTGCCGATGCCTACAACTTCGCTCCCGCCAACTATCTGCAGGTTCCGCAGGAGCGCTGGATGGCTCACGCTTCCGCGCACTACGAAGTGTCGCCACACTTCGATCTCTTCACCGAGTTGACCTTCATCAACAACCGCGTGAACACCGAACTGGCGACATCGCCGGCTTCGGGCTTCCCGATCGAAATCCAGCTGGCTTCACCGTTCCTGGCGGACTCCACCCGCGCGCTCCTGACGCCGTACGACATCGACGGCGACGGCTACGTTACGGCGAATGCGTCCAAGCGCCCCCTCGAAGTCGGCAGCCGTTCGTCCCGCAACGACCGCAACGCGTACCGCATTCTGTTCGGTTCACGCGGCGAAATCGCTGGAAACTGGACCTACGAGGGCTACTACAGCTACGCTCGGACCCAGAACAACGAACAGCAGTCCGGCAACATCGCGATCAGTCGCTTCCAGGCAGCTGTAAAAACGCAGTTCGATGCGGACGGCAATCTTGTCTGCGTAAGCGACATTGAAGGCTGCGTACCGGCCAACATCTTCGGTGCCGGCAACCTCTCCCCAGAGGCCGCGAACTTCATCGCGATCCCGACGCAGAACACCACCGTCATCGAATCGCAGGTCGCTCAGTTCACCGTTGTGAACAACAATCTGTTCGACTTCGGTCTCGGCGCAGCGCCGGTCGGCGTCGTGCTTGGTGCAGAGTGGCGTTCGGAGAAGGGTCGGTTCTCGCCTGACTTCTATCTCGCTTCGGGTGACGTGGTCGGCTTCAACGCCGGTCAGCAGACGGTCGGCGGCTACAAGGTTCGTGACTTCTTCGGTGAGCTTTCGGTCCCTGTCGTGGCCGACCAGCCCTTCATGCACCGGCTTGAGTTCAACGGCGCAATCCGTCACTCGCACTACAACAACTCGGTTGGCGATGCTCTGAGTTGGTCCGCCGGCGGCCAGTGGGCTCCGATCGAGGACCTTACCTTCCGCGGCCAATTCCAGCGCGCCATCCGGGCACCCACCGTGGCTGCCTTGTTCGGCGGGCAATCGGTCGGCTTCCCGGCGTTCCAGGACTACTGCTCGACCGCTGCAGCAGTCACCAACGCCAACCTGCGGGCAAGCTGTATCGCCAATGGCGTTCCGGCCGCTCTGCTCGGCACCGACCTTCAGGGCGGTAGCAGCCAGATCCGTGCGGTCTACGGCGGCAATCCCGATCTGAAGGAAGAAACGTCGGACACCTATACGTTCGGCGCCGTGCTGCAGCCCAGCTTCGCACCGGGCCTGTCGCTGACGGTGGACTACTACAACATCAAGCTGAAGGACGCGATCCTGGTCAGCGGACCGGGCGCAACCTCGGTGCGTGATGCGTGCTTCGGTACGCCCGACAACGGCTTCACGCCGTTCGACACGTCGTTCTGTTCGCTGATCCCGCGTAACCCCCAGACGTACGAGGTTCAGGATCTCCTGAACACCGCACTCAACGCGGGCTCGATCAAGACCGAAGGCGTCGACTTCGAACTGCGCTACAGCAGCCGCCTCGATTTCGGCTTCTTCGACAATGAATCGCGTCTGTCGGTGCGCGTGTCGGGTACGCGTCTGATCAAGTATGCGAACAACAACCTCGCAGCCATCCCCAGCCTGCTGGTGAATTGCGAAGGCCGGTTCGGCGCGTTCTGCGGCGATCCGTTCTCCAAGTGGCGCGGTTCGGCCCGCGTGACCTGGGCAACCGGTCCGGTTACGTTGTCCGCTCTTGCGCGCTACATTGGCCGTGCGACGGATGACGGTCAGTCGGGCTATTCGGCGCTGTTCAAGCCGGCGCTTGGTGATCGCAAGTACTACGACCTCTCCATCGGGTATGAAGCAAGCGACAACTTTAACCTGACGATCGGCGTGGACAACATCGCCAACAGCAAGCCGCCGCTGATCGGTGACGCCAACAACCAGCAGGCCAACACCTTCCCGTCGACCTACGACGTGTACGGCCGCCGTTGGTTCACCAACGCGACGCTGAAGTTCTAACCGTCCTTCTCTGATAAGAAGTGGGGCAGCGAGGGCATCCTCGCTGCCCTTTTTTTGTCCGGATTGACAGCAAGCCTTGCGGTGGCTGCACACCCTCCGCTTTTAGTTCGCAGGCACCACGTCGAAGGCCACGGTCAGGCGCTCGCCAACCTCGAAGGGGGCTGTTCCGTGCCAGAGATAGGCGGGAAACAGGGCCAGTCGCCCGGGCGCGGGCTCAATCCAGCCAAGCGGGGGCAAGTCCGTGCGCAGATCTTCAGGCGGCTCCCCCAACTTCAGCCATCCGGCTCGCGGTCTTTCCGGATCGGATGGCGGCAGGGCGATGTAGCAGGCCGAACTTAGCCAGCCTTGCGGATGCACATGATTGATGTGGAAGCCCGATCCTTGCAGCCGGACAGACCAGGAACCGGCAAGGCGCGGTGCCGCCATCCTTCGTAGCAGGGGATGAAGCGGATCACCCTTCGGCAGCATCGAGAGATGGTCCTGAAGCGCGCTCAGTACCGCCTCCTTCAAAGCCACTATTTCCGGGAAGGCGAGCGCAAACAGATCACCGCTCGTCTGCGTGCCGCCGCGAAGCGATTGATCGAGCGGCGGGCTGATGCTCCGGTGCCGCTCGCGCAGCCTGTCCGCGGCCGCGTCGGTGACGGACCGATCGATGTCGATGGCGCCGATCGCGCCAGCCACGTCGTAGAGCCACTGCGCGCGCGGATCTCCGTTCATTCGCCAGGCGGTTCCAAGCAGCGCCCAACCCATCTGGTCCTGCGGCATGTCCCGGGTGATCTGCGTAGCCAGTTTCTGAGCGGCATCCGGCCGCTTCTGGCGGATCCGGTGCCGGGTGAGGGCGATCAACGCGCTTCGGGTACTTACCTTCGCGAGCCGATCGAAAGCCATGTCCGCGCGGGCGTCTTCGCCAGTCTGGCTCGCCAGGCTGGCTTCCAGCAGATCCAGGGTTTCGGAGCGCCCCAAGGCCTTCCGCGCCTGCGGGATGAGGTCGAGCGCTCTCCCGACTTCGCCGGCATTAGCCAGCGTCGCAAGGCGAGCGGTCCATAGCGCCGGATCGCGCGGACGAGCGCGAAGTGCGGTTTCCAGGCTGCGCACGTAATTGGCATGATCGCCTTGTTGCCAGCGCATTTCCGCCAGGGCGCGATGGCCTTTCACCCAATCGGGCCGCATCTTCAGCGCCTCTTCAAGAGACTGGATTGCGGCATGTGGCTCACCCGTTTCGTACCGGGCGATGGCTTCGCCAAGACGTAGCTCTTGATCGTCGGGCCCGGCCCGCCGCGCGAACGTAAAGGCGGCCAACGCGGCTGCCTCATTCCCGCGTTCCAGTTCGATTTGTGCGCAGCCATGAAGGGCGCGTAAATGTGCAGGCTCGATCCTGACCGCATGAGACAGGCTGTGCCAGGCTGCCTCCCGGTCTCCGGCAGCCTTCTGGATCAATCCCAGCACAGACCATGCGCGTGCGCTCCGAGGGCGAGCCGCGGTTGCCGCTTCGGCAAATTGCATGGCTTCCTCCAGCCGTTCCGCGTCCTGCAACGCCAGTGCGAGGCCGATCAGAGCTTCGAAATGGCCCGGCCGGGCAAGCAGCGCTTCCTGGTAGCGTTTGGCGGCAGCCTCATGCGCGCCTGTCGCGGCAAGCAGATTGCCGAAGTTGGTCAGTATCTCGTGATCGCGCGGAGCCACACGCAAGGCTGCTTCGAAGGCGCGGGTCGCGTCGCCCGCTCGTCCTGCCTTCTTCTCGACCAAGGCCAGCAGATGCAGCACCGGGGCAGCATCGGGAAAGGCCTGGCACAGCGGACGAAGCTGTCGCCGTGCGAGATCGAGCTTGTCGGCGGCAAATGCGTCGTACGCTTGGCGCAGCAGCACCTGTGGGTCTGCGGGTGAGGGCGTTTGCATAAAGTGATGTTGAAGAAGGGATAGGGGGCGCGCAAGCCTGTCAGTTGCCGCTCATCGCGCGCAGCCAGCCTGTGACTGCATGGCGGCGGCCCGCGGCTGCGGGTGTCACCATGGTCACGCTGTGCGGTTGCGGCACTGCAAACAGGTCGAGCGTGTTGAACCCTGGGGACCAGCCCGAAACCCTGTCACCTTGGTGGAAAAGGAGAAGACCGCCCCAGCTTGGCCGCCATTTGGGCGTGAGACCGAACACATAGGCGGCCCGGCGGTTCTTGCCCGCGACGGCGTCGTCGTGCTCGGTCAGGAAGTCGCCGGAAGCGTAGCCCGTCGCCTGACCGTCCGCGAAATCGATATCGGAAATGCCCGTGACCTGCTCGACGAGTTCAAGGGTTGTCTTGCTCGCCATGAAGCGCACGAAGCGGCTCAGCATGTCTTCCGCCGCCTCCCGGGCGGCCATTTCGTCCGGCACACGCACGGCTTCGTAGCGATGCTGAAAGCCCGTACGAGCGCCATCGTGCACCGCCTGGTCGAGCGCGCTGAGGCGGGCGGGGGTCATGGAGCTGCGGATCTCGCGATCCAGCTCGAACAACTTGGGACCACTGTTTATCATCTGCCGCCAGTCGGGTCGCGCGGCGAGATGATTGGCAAGCTGCCGTACCGCTTCCTCGGCGAGGAAGCCGCGGATGCGAACGCGGCCCTGACTTGCGAATTCGGCCCGAAGCGAGTCGATGTTGAGATCGGGTCCGATCCTGAAATGGTCCACGCGAGAGTCCTTGCTGGCTGCTGGCGACATGCGCATAGCTGCGCGCG
Source organism: Novosphingobium sp. HII-3 (assembly GCF_002916655.1). Lineage (GTDB taxonomy): Bacteria > Pseudomonadota > Alphaproteobacteria > Sphingomonadales > Sphingomonadaceae > Novosphingobium > Novosphingobium panipatense. The sequence goes on along the minus strand of NZ_PPSM01000010.1, from coordinate 55,431 downwards.
CTCACCATAGCGCAAACAACGGAATCGTCATGCACTCGCCAGCCAATCTCTCGACGTTTCTCGCTGATTGGCGCAACTTCCCTCACCGGCTGGATTTTCGCAGCGGTCGGCTTCTCTACCTTCGCGTCGATGCCGGGACTCTGGAAAGTAGCGCCTTCCTTGATGGAAGGACCGCCCTGTCGGTGACGGGCGAGGAGTATGTTGTCGAACTTGAGGACGCGCTTGGCTGCTGGTCGGACACTGGGTGCCACCAGAGGCCGCCGTTGATTCTGCACACGGCTTTTTGCGGATCGACGCTGCTGGCACGGATGCTGACGCAGCCCGGAAGGGTCGTTTGCTTGCGTGAGCCACAGATCCTTGCCGATATTGCGGCGTGGCATGCCGCATTGCCCGTAGAGCGCCGAAAGCAGACAGTGCCCGCTCTGCGGTTCGCACTCGCCCAGCTTGGCCGATCCCTCGGTGGAGCCGCGATCGCGATCAAGCCTACCAACTGGATCAATCCCATGCTTCCGGAGATGGTCGATGCCGGCGTTGAGCGCGCGGTGTGGCTGACGAGTGATTTGCGCACACTGCTGATCGCGGCGTTGCGGGGCGGGAACGATCGCATCGCCTATCTTAGCCGCTACGCTGTACATGCCGCGCGCAGCCAGTCGCCTCTGGACTCCCTGATCCGGCAAGCGACGGTCACCGGCAGTTCCCTGGAGAAAGCGCTCCGCCTCTCAGCCTTGTCGCTCCTGGCGCAGCAATTGTCCTTTGCGGGAATCGCGCCCCGTTTCGACGAAGCGCTGCACATCAACTTTTCGGCGTTGATCGCTGATCCGCAGACGACAGCCGCTCGGGCAGCTGCGGCGCTGGGTCTGGAGGGCTTTGCTGGCGACGCCAGCCTTTCTGCGTCCCTTCAAACGCATGCGAAGGCGGATGGAGCCTTCGATGGCGCCCGGGAAGCCGCCGTCAATGAAGATCTGTTTCGCCGATACGGAGCCGAGATCCTTGGTGCCGAGCGGTGGGCGAAGGAGGTCGCTGCCCCGCAGCTGGCGTGACGGATGGCTTGTGCGCGGATTGGTTGATGAACCGCAGCGTTGCGATCCCCGGCGTGGGGTCATTGCGCCCCAAGCAACGTCAGCGGTTGTCGCGAGCGGCCAGGCTGACGACTTCGGGAAAGTTGAGCTTGGCTTCCACTATGGGGCCGGTGGCGTCCTTGGACTGCTGAAAAAGGCGACCCACGTACTCTCCAAGTATGCCCATGAAGATCGCATTGAATGAGATGGAGATGAGCAGGAGTACCGTCGTCGTCGCGAAGCCAGCGGGCCATTGCTGTCCCAGCAGCAAGCGACCAACCAGATAGCCGAACGTCAGCAGCAGCGTCAGCACGCCCACCAGAGCGCCCGCAATGGAGGCGAGCCGCAAGGGAAGCAGCGAGTGGTTCAGCACGCCGTCGACGGCCAGCGAGATCATCGACTTGAGCGGGAACTTGCTCTCGCCCGCGGTGCGATCGGCCCTGTCATACTCCAGTCCGATCTGGGAAAATCCCATCGAGCTGATCAGGCCGCGCAGGTAAGGGGAGACGTCGTCCACCTTCTGCAGCTCTACCAGGATCCGCCGGTCAACCAGCCGGAACTCGCCCGCGTTGAGGGGAAGCTCATCATCGCTGATCGCGGTTATGAGGCTGTAGAACGCGCGGCGCGCCATTGCGACGAGGAAGCTGTCCTGGAGACTGCGACGGATGCCGTAGACCACCTTATGTCCCAGCTGCCACTGCCGGAGCATCTCGGGAATCATCTCCGGCGGATCCTGAAGGTCGCAGTCGATCTGGATCGAACAGGCGCCGCTTGCAGCTTTGTACGCGCAAAGGAGCGAGCGCTGATAGCCGAAGTTCCGGGAAAACCGGATTACCTTCAGCGCCGGATCACGCCGCGCCAGATCCTCCAGCAGTTCGAACGTGCGGTCGGTGGAGTGGTTATCCGTGACGATGACTTCGTAGGCGTATTTGGGCAGCCGCTCAAAGACCCGCACGATCGCCTCGTAGCAGCGCACGACGTTCTGTTCTTCGTTGAAGGCGGGCACGAGGATCGACACCAGGGTCTTGTGTTCGGCGGTCACGGCAGATGTCCCAGAAGTTCACGAGCTGCCTGTTCGGCCTCGATGGTGGCACGAAGCCCGTCCTCCAGGCCGATGCGCGCACGCCAGCCGAAGCGACGATTGGCACGGTCAGGGGAAGAGAGCAGCCGGGTCGGGACGTCGCCCGGCGGCAGCGTTCGGAAGCTGACCAGCGAGGCTGGGCAGCCGATTTGCGCGATAACGCGTTCTGCGACCTCCCGCATCGTGGGTGCCATGCCGGTGGCGAGGTTCACCAGCTCGCAATCCGCCGGAGCGAAGTCGGCAAGCCGCAGCAGCCCCTCGACTGCGTCGGTGACATGCATAAGATCGCGGCGGTCCTCCGGCCGGGCCACCGTGATGGAGCGTCGCGAAAGGAGGGCATCCACCAGCGCAGGCACGAAAAAGCTGCGCGACTGGCCGGGGCCGTAACACAGCGCAAGCCTTGCGGTGATCACGGGGAAGGGCAGGATCGGCGCGAGCATGGACAGCCCGTGTGTCGCCGCCAGCATCCCGGCGCCGTAAGGCGTCAGCGGCAGCGGCTGTCCCGTCTCGCGGTATGGCGTTTCGGCCTGGCCATACTCGGCGATCGTTCCTGCCCGGATGACGATAAAGGGCGGATCAGGTAGAGCCGCCAGCTCCTCGACGAGGTTGAACGCGGGTTCCACATAGAGTGGCAGGGCTTTGCGCGCCGTGTCGAAGGCAGGCTGATCGGACAAGCGAGTCTCGGCGCCGAGATGAAACACGCGGTTCGGGCAGGCTGCCCTGATCGCCGCCCGGACGGCGGAGCGATCCGCAAGGTCGAGTTCGTGGACGGTGACGCGTTCCATCACTGACAGGAGGCGGGCGCGGTTGCTGCCGGGGCGCAGGGCGACGTGTACATCGTCCCCCCTGGCAACAAGTCGCGCGGTCAGGTGGGAGCCGATGAAGCCGGCTGCTCCTGTCACCAGTGAAACGGACCCGCGCACCGCGCCCCCCTTTGCCAAGCGTGTCTCGTGCAGTCGAACGCCTTCGTTCTACCTGTTCTCAGGAGACGATCCTGGGAACGGGCAGCGGCACCAGGAACTTGCCGCCCGCTGCGCGGAAGGCGGACTGCTGTTCATAGATCTCGTCGAAGAAGTTCCACGCCAGCACGAAGAGCACGTCCGGTCGCTCCTCCTCGATCGCCTCGACAGGGCGGATCGGTATTCGGGTGTTGGGTGAATACAGGCCGTGCTTGAGCGGATTGCGATCGACGAGGAAATCCAGATAGCGCCGGTCGATGCCGAAGTGCGTAATGAGCGTGTTGCCTCTTGCGGAAGCACCGTATCCCGCGATCTTCAGGCCCTTGGCCTTCATTTCGTCCAGCATCGCGATGACCTCGCCACCCATCGTGCCGATACGGCTGGCGAGTTCGTCGTAGGTCTCTCGAACGAGCATTCCGCCGGAGAGTTCTTCCGCCAGCATCGCTTCCACGCCATCGCTGGCCCCAAGGCCCAGGTCCTTGCGGTTGATGAACACACGCATGGAGCCGCCGTGAATATCGGGCAGCGACGTGGCCTCCGTCACTTCGAGGTCGAAGAACTCGGCGAGCTTGGCGATGGAAAGGAGGCTGAACTCCGACACATGCTCATGGTAGATGTTGTCGAATTCGGTGTGATCGATGTACTCCTTGGCGCGCGGCACTTCGATGACGAACGTGCCGTCAGGCGCCAGGAGCACGCAGATCGCTTCCATGAAGCGATGCAGGTCGCCGATGTGATTGAAGGTGTTGGTCGTTACTATGACCTTCGCCGGTCCGTGGCTTTCCAGCACGGTCGCCGCCGACTTCGGGTAGAAGTAGTCGATGAAGGTTTCGACACCGCGTTCGGCAGCAAGAGCGGCGATGTTCTCCGCAGGGTCGAAGCCCAGCGTGCGGCATCCCAAAGCGTTGCACCCGGCGAGCAGCAGCCCGTCGTTGCTTCCGATGTCGACGATCAGGCCGCCGTCGGCGCGTTCCGCCAGCACCTTGGCGAGCCCTGCGAAGTGGCTGTGCATCCGCGCCGCTCCCGAAGGGACGTAGAGGTAGTGACGGAAGAAATCATCCGGGACCTGGTCCGCGATTTCGATGAGCCCGCATTCCAGGCAGACTTGCGTGTTCAGCGGAAAGGCAGGCTGCGGCTTATCCAGATCTTCCGCGCGGATTAGCATCTGACCCGGCGCGTGGTCACCCAGCGGCAGGAACAGGTACGGTTCCGGTGCCTTGCAGGCCCGGCAGGTATGCAGGGTGCTGCCGTCGACTTCTGCGCGATGGAGTTGTTCAAGCATGGTGCGCCTCGGAGCTGGTGGAGTAGGATGGCGTCACGGCGAAAGCTTCCACCCCATCGTACGTCCGGTAACCGGTATGCGGGACGACGGGCATCGAGAACTCCAGTCCGTGACAGTGCAGGCGAATGTCTGCGCTCGCTGCCGAAAGTAAGGGCAGGGCGCTTCACGAACGAAGTGGGCATCAGGGTTAGGCAGGTTTAGACAGGCCCCTGACGAAAGAGCTAGCATCGCACGGCAGGGGGAGCGGGCGTCGCCCGCACGGTCTGGCAGGCCAAATCAGGTGCTCAGTCGTCCTTCTTCGGCTTGCCCTTGCCGACGTCGTCGCGGGGCTTGCCCTTGCTCGTGCGCTGGGCGGCTGCGCGGGCGCCGGAAAGGACAGGCCCGCAGGCGGCGGATTTCGCATCGCCGATGTCCACGAAGGCAAGAAGGCCGGCGACCGGAGTGGCAGCCACCGCCAGCCCTAGGCCGGCGCCGGCGCGGCCGAGCAGCTCGGGGCTGATGACCTGAAGCGATGGCTCGGCAAAGCGTCCCTCGATGCCGACCGGGGACTGTCCGGAAAAGAGGCTGAACTTCTTACCGTCGGCGCGAAAGGCGAGGCTCAGCGCTTCGGTGTCGAAGCTGAAGCCGCCGCGCCCGGTGATAACGTTCTTGCTTGTGTCGATGAGGATCGGGTCCGCTGCTGCCTGTCCGCCGTTGACGGTGAATGCAACGAGACCGCAATTTATTTCTACCGGCTTCTTCAGCTTGCCCTGGAACATCTTGTAGGCGAACGTGCCTATATCGAGTTCCGCCAGCTGCACGTTGCGAGTCCACAACGTGCCCTTGGGCATCATGAAAGCGATCCGCCCGGAGGAAGTGGCCAGCGAATCGTGGATGGTGTCGCCACGTCCGGCCAGCTTTATACGTCCATGAATCGTGCCGCTCGTGCCGGCCTCGGCGACGCCATACCCGGCCAGCAGGCGCCCCATCGGCGTGGGCGCGAGCCGGATGTCGTAGCTGATCGCGGCCGGTCGCTTGCGCGTATCGAAGATGAAGTCGGAGGCGACATCGCCCCGCGCCATCGAAAAGGTGAGCGGCGAAAGTTTCAACAGCCCGCGGTCCAGCGCCAGCTTTAGCGATATGTCCTGGACCGGCACGTTCCTGGAGCGGACCACGCCGATCTTCCAATCGAGACCGGCATCGAAGCGGTTCATCATCGCCACCGGCAACTCAGTGTCCGGTATGACGTGCCGTGGCCCTGAGCCCGATGCCGCAGCGGCGGCGACGGCGCCCTTCGAGGCGACGATGTCAGGGTTGTAACCGATGAACGGCGCGGCATCGATGATGTCCAGCCGGCGCGTCACAAGCTTAGCATCGATGCGCAGGCGCTCGGCATTGGCGATCGTGAACCCGCCTGCCAGATCGGATTGCCCGAATCGACCCTTCATGCCGGTGAAACGATAGGTCTCGTCGTCTTTCACCATCTGCGCCGTCAGGGCGTAACGGCGCGTGCGTGGAATCGCGACATCGATAATGGCGAGCAGTTCGGACAGGTCGCGCCCTTCTGCGCGTACCTTCAGCGGCACGTCCTCGAATTCGGCAAGGGAGGGGAGTTCGCCCTTTACGTCGAGAACATTGTTGGCGGCCCACGCGCGCAGTTCGATGGCGTTGCCGCCACGGTTGATCGTCTCATCGGGCGAAAGCAGCCGAGCGGTCACGCGGAAAGGCGTGTCCCGGAACCTTCCGTCACCGCGAACCGACACGGCCTTGCCGATCCGCGCATCCTTCGAAACGACCGGGTCGAGCACGAGGTTGGCCAGCAGGGGCATCTTCGGATCGACGTAGCGAATCCGCATGTCAGTGATCGTCGCCCGGTCCACACGCGGCAGTTCAAGCGGTTCGCCCTTCCCATCGCCAAAGGTCCAGGTGTTTCGCTCGCTTCTTGCATCCCACTCGAGGTTTGCACGTCCTTCGACAATATCGAGGGTGTAGAAGCGGCGCCGGCCGAACAGCATGGAAAGGGGCGCTATGCGGGCATCCACGCTTCTGGCCGTGAAGAGGCTGGGTTGCTCGGCCCATTTCGGATTGGATGCGCTGAGTTCTTCGGCGCGGAACTTGATCCTGATCGGCGCGAAGTAGAGCTGGAAGTCACCGCCGACGGACACCTCCCGATCCGCAAGGGAGCTCGCGACGCTCTCGAAGGGGTGCTTGAGGAAGCGGCCCTTGGTGATGAAGAGGATGAGCCAGGCAGCAAAGATGACGCCTACGACCGCAAGCAGGACGTTTCGCACCAGCCGCAGCGTCCTGCGCCGAGAGGCGGGGCCGTCAGGAGCATCCTTCGGATCTGAAGTCGATACCGCGTCCATGATGCCATGAAGCGCGCGAGACCGGGGTTTGGTTTCCTGCGCCTATGGCTTTGTGCAACAGGAAGAAAGGCGGGCCGGCATCAGCCCGCGTTTCCCGAGATTTGTGTCAGAAGCCGAGATCTTCGATCGGGCCGTCGAAATTGCCGCCCAGCTTGTTCGTGGCGGCGGCCAGCTTTTCTCCCGGCAGGCCGGCGATGTAGCCATCGATGATGCGTTGGTAGTTGCTGATCATCCCTTCGACGCGGCTGGAGAGGCGCATGAATTCGAAGCCCGAGGCGTGGACGCCCTTCTGCTGCAGCGGGATGTTCGAGTAGTCCTGACGCGGGATCGGAGGAAAATCCGGGCTGTCGAACGGCAGCACGATCGGTTCCATGACCGGCTCCGGTTCCTCTCCCTCAGGGAAGAACGTAAGCGACCAGATCTCGAAGAAGCAGCTTTCGGGCCCGAGCGGTCGGATGCGGTATGCCGACATGGAACTGAAGTAGGGCAGCAGGAAGTAATGCGGGAAGAGGAACTCCACGGCGTTCACCGGATCCGACTGCGCCACGGCGATAAGATCGGGGATCGGCTCCCCACGCTCCTTCAACTGGGCGCTGACCTGGTGCATGACCATGCCCAGCCACATCATCATGGCCTGGCCCTTGTCCTCGGGCAGCCCCTGCGTGGCGTGCTGAAGCGATCGCGCGATTTCCACTTCCTTGCTGTGGAGCATTCCCGCCATGCCTTCGCTGAGCAGTTCCATGTTGCGGATCTGCGCCGCGATGTTTTCCTCGATGGTGAGGCTGGAATCCGCCATCTGCGGGTGGCGTTCCGGATTGTCGGCCATCGCGTACATGCTGTCGTACATGGTTGGCACGGCAAGCTGGAGCTGGGGGTGCGTCTGCATCACGTGGTAGCCTTCCATGAAGGCTTCCATCGCGATCTTCCAGTTGGCCGGCAGCACGGTGCCATAGCACCATTCGGCGCGCAGCTTGTGCAGGTTGTGCGCTTCGAGGCGGTCGGCAACGGGGCCAAGGCTTTCGCGAACGGAGGGCGCATCGTTGTCGTGGTTGATCCAGACGCAGCCGCCATAGACCTCGGCGCGGCAGGGGATGAGGTTGATATCATCCTCATCGATCTGGCGTTCGGAGAACAAGTGCTTGCCGTAGACGAGCGTGTTCTCGCCATCCATGTTCCAGCGCCAGCCGTGAAACGGGCAGACAAAGCCGCTCTTCGCGCAATTGCCGTGGGCCGTGGCATGCGAGGAGCCGAGCGGCGAACCGCCCGCAAAGGGGACGCCCCGGTGGCGGCAGGCGTTGTTGAAGGCCTTCACGCCCGTCTTCGTGCGAACGATGATGACGGACTTCCCGACGTTCTCGTACTCTATCCAGTCGCCTATTTCGGGAATCTGCTCTTCCCGGCAGGCCATCTGCCAGACGTGTGGCCACAGATGATCTACTTCCGCCTGGTAGAACTCCGCGTCGTAGTACCGCTTTACCGGGATCCTCTCAGGATCGTCGATCGGGAACGGCACCGGCCGCAGACCGCCATCGGCTGATTTGAGCACTTCCCAATACCTCTCGCTCTGACTCTGGTTATGTTGAACCAGTGTACAGGGCTACGCTGCAGAGGCAATCCGTGCCAGTTCCGCGCGGGATCGCACGCGCGGTAACTGGGCTTGACCGAGGAGGAAGCGGCGGGCACCGGATCAGGCCCGCCGCCGGTCATGCCGGCTTTACGAAGCTGTCGAGCACGCGCTTGGTCCCGGCCTGTTCGAACGCGATTTCAAGCTTGTTGCCTTCTTGGGCGAGCACCGCGCCATAGCCGAACTTCTCGTGGAAAACGCGATCGCCCACGGCGACGTCGGTGCGCGGCTTGGCGGCGAAGCTGGCGGCGCTGCGGGTGGATTCCGCGACCCGGCGCGGCGTCGCGTCGTACTCGCGGCTGGCGGCGCGTTGCCAGCCCGGCCCCCGGGTGACCGTGCGCGATGGCTGCAGGCGCGCCACGTCCGCGAAGGGATCGGTGTGCTCCGACCACTGCGCGCGCCACAACGAGGCGCCGCCGGTAAGCGTCGTCTCGCTTTCGACATGATCGTCCGGCAGTTCGGCGATGAAGCGCGAGGGGATCGAACTTGTCCACTGGCCGTATATGCGGCGGTTGGCGGCATGGAGAATGGTGCACTTGCGCCGTGCGCGCGTGATCGCCACGTAGGCGAGCCGGCGCTCCTCCTCGAGGCTGGCAAGGCCTCCCTCATCGAGCGCGCGTTGCGAGGGGAACACGCCCTCTTCCCAGCCGGGCAGAAAGACGTTGTCGAATTCCAGTCCCTTCGCGGCGTGCATGGTCATGATCGTGACCTTTTCCTCATCCGCCGCGTTCTCGTTGTCCATGACGAGGCTGACGTGCTCGAGGAAGTCGCCAAGGCTGTCGTATTCCTCCATCGCCCGCGCAAGCTCGACCAGGTTTTCAAGGCGGCCGTTGGCCTCGGCGGTTTTTTCCGCCTGCAGGGCATCGGTGTAGCCGCTTTCGTCCATGACCCTGCGCAGGAGGTCTGCCGGGCCGACCGTCGCGGACAGGTCTCGCCAGCGGGCGAAGTCGCGCATCAGGGAAAGGAAGGTGTTGCGGGCGCGGGCCGGAAGCTCGTCCGTGTCCGCGATTTCGATGGCGGCGTGAGCGAGCGGGATGCCGCGTCGGCGGGCCAGCGTGTGCAAGGCCTCCAGCGCCTTGGCCCCGAGCCCGCGCTTGGGCGCGTTGTAGATCCGTTCGAACGCCAAGTCGTCGGCCGATTGGGCAATGACTCGCAAGTACGCGAGGGCATCGCGGATTTCGGCCCGTTCATAGAAGCGGAAGCCGCCAACGATCCGGTACTTCATACCGATCGAGATGAAGCGGTCTTCGAACTCGCGGGTCTGATATTGCGCGCGCACGAGGATTGCGATCTGATCGAGCGGAGCGCCCTCGCGCTCAAGGCGTTCGATCTCGTCGCCGACGCGGCGCGCCTCCTCCGGCCCATCCCAGACACCGATCACGCGGACCTTGTCTCCGGCGTGACGCTCGGTCCAGAGAGTCTTGCCGAGGCGCTCGCTGTTCTCGTTGATGAGTCCGGAGGCGGCGGCCAGGATCTGCGGCGTAGAACGGTAATTTTGTTCAAGCCGGATGACCTTTGCGCCGGGGAAATCCTTTTCGAAACGCAGGATGTTCGCCACTTCGGCGCCGCGCCAGGAATAGATGGACTGGTCGTCGTCCCCAACGACGCAGATGTTCTGGCGGCCCTGCGCGATCAGACGCAGCCATAGGTACTGCACCTGGTTGGTGTCCTGGTATTCGTCCACCATGACGTACTTGAAGCGCTGTTGATACTGTTCCAGCACATCGCGATTGATGCGCAGGATGTTCAGCATGTGCAGCAGGAGATCGCCGAAGTCACAGGCGTTCACCGCCCGCAGCCGCTCCTGGTAAAGCTGATAGAACTTCTGCCCTTTACCGTTTGCATAGGCTTCGCTTTCCCCGGCATCGAGATCGCCGGGGTTGAGACCGCGATTCTTCCAGCGATCGATGCATCCGGCGAGCTGCCGGGCGGGCCAGCGCTTCTCGTCCAAGCCTTCGGCCTGGATCAACTGCTTGAGCAGGCGCAGCTGATCGTCCGTGTCGATGATCGTATAGTTCGACTGCAGGCCCACCAGCTCAGCATGGCGGCGCAGCATCTTGGCGGCGATGGAGTGGAAGGTGCCGAGCCAGGGCATGCCTTCGACGGCCGGGCCGATCAGGTGTCCCACACGCTCGCGCATTTCGCGCGCGGCCTTGTTCGTGAAGGTGACGCAGAGGATTTCACTGGGCCAAGCGAGGCGGCTGCGGACAAGATGAGCAAGCCGTGCGGTGAGGGCGGCCGTTTTCCCGGTGCCCGCGCCGGCCAGCATCAGCACAGGCCCTTCGGTGGTGAGAACAGCGTCGCGCTGCGGCGCGTTCAGGCCGCTGATGAGCGGATCGTTCTGATCCGCGTCGGAATCGCTAGCAGGAGGGAAGTAAGGATTGTTCACCGTGAACAACTAGGGAACGGAGTGGCTCGGCGCAAGCCCGGTTCGTCGCGCCTCCGGAACGATTGCCGGTGCCTTTCGTCATTGAGGCAGCGTAATGATAACGGAGAGTGAGAATGCGCAAGGTTTTGCTCGCAAGTTGTGGTGCTCTCAGCCTTCTGGCGGCTCCGGCCATGCTTCAGGCGCAGAGCGGGGCAACCCAGCCTCGGCCGATGGACATGCCGGCGAGTCCGCCGGCCAAGCCGTCGCCGCCGATCACGTCCGCCACTACCGGCGCTCCTGCTCCGACGCTGACAACGGAGCAGCGGGGCCTCTACGACGCCTGGACGCCCGATCAACGCAGCGATTACGAAAGCTGGCCTAACGATTACAAGGTCTACTACTGGACGCTCAATGCCGAACAGCAGAAAGGCTACTGGGCGCTGACGCCAGACCAGCGCGGGCAGATCTACCAAATGACACCCGAGCAGCGGCAAACCGCCTGGAATTCGGTTGTCCAGCAGCTGCGCGGCGAAACGCCCACAACCCCGCCGGGGCAAGCGAACCCGCCGGGACAGGGCATGCCGACGACGGGTGTGCCCGATCCCCGGGCCGCCGGCCAGGCAGCGCCTCCTGCGATGCCGGCGGACCCATCGTACCAGGGCGGCCCCTACAAAGGTGCGCTGACCCCGCCGCCCGCGACCGCCATGGACAAGGAATATCCACGCTGCACGAAAACCGTCACGGACAACTGCCGTAATCCCGGCGGCAAGTAAGCGGTCGGGCCAGCCGGGCCAGCCGGGCCAGCCGGTCAGGCGACGCGGCGAAGCAGGTGCAGCCGTGCCTTGCCGACGTCGCGTGTGGCATCCGCCTCGAAGCCGCGCAGGGAGACGCTTTCTCCCTTCGCGGTTTCCAGGCTGACCCAGGTGCTCTCACCGATCCAGCCCAGCCGGGCGAGCTTGTCTATGGCGACGCTTCCCGCCCCGGTGTCGTAGGGCGGGTCCAGAAGCACGAGGTCCAGAGGCTCCTTCGCCGGCCCGAGCGAAAGCACGGACGACGCGCGCACATCACTGCGCGCCTGTGCCTGCAGGTTGGAGATGTTGCGGCGGATTGCACGGATCGCCCCGGCGTCCTGATCCACGAAGAGGCAATGCGCGGCACCGCGCGAAAGCGCCTCGAGGCCGAGTGCTCCGGATCCGGCGAAGAGATCCGCCACCTTGAGTCCGTCGAAGTCGCCAAGGCGGCTCACCAGCATCGAGAAGAGCGTCTCACGCGTGCGATCGGCCGTCGGGCGGGTGGTGTCACCCTCCGGCGCGGCCAGCTTGCGTCCGCGCCACTCACCCGCGATGATGCGCAGGTTGCCGCTCACGCCTTGCTCTCCGGCAGGGTACGGCGGAAGTTCTCCAGATCGCGCTGGCTGATTTCGCCCGCAGCGCCTTTTGGCAGATCGCCAAGACGGAAGGGACCGTAGGCAACGCGGATCAGCCGGCTGACCTGAAGGCCGAGCGCTTCGAGAACGCGGCGCACCTCACGGTTCTTGCCTTCGGTCAGCGTCATCTCGATCCACTGGTTGCGGCCGGTCCGGCGCTCCATATTGGCGTCGATGCGGCCGTAGATCACGCCGTCCACCTCGATGCCTTCCATGAGATCCTCAAGCTGCGCCTGCGTGATGTCGCCGAAGGTGCGGGCGCGGTACGTGCGGGGCACGCCGGTCGCCGGCAGCTCGAGCTGGCGCTTGAACTCGCCGTCGTTGGTGAGCAGCAGCAACCCTTCGGTGTTGAGGTCGAGGCGGCCGATCGGCATTACGCGGCCGGCGCCCGGCGGCAGGGCATTGCGCAGCGCGGTGTAGATCGTCGGGCGCCCGGCAGGATCGCGCTCGGCGGTGATAAGGCCGCCGGGCTTGTGGAACAGGAAGAGGCGCGTGCTTTCCGGGTCGCGGACGGGGGTGCCGTCCACCGTGATGCCCTGAAGGCTGGTGAGGACGGTAGCCGGTGTGTCGATCACCGTTTCACCCAGCTTCACGCGGCCTTCCGCAATCATGCGCTCCACTTCGCGGCGGCTGGCTATGCCTGCACGTGCGAGCAGCTTGGCAATGCGTTCGCCTTCGCGGGACGGAAGCGAGGGGTCCTTGGGCGTGGGGGCAGCGGCGCGAGGGGCAGGCCCGGGGCGGCTGCGCGGACGAGGGCCGGCGGGCGCACCCGGCGAGCCATCCCGGTATCCATCGCGCTGCCGGCCGCCGCGCGAACTGTCGCGGCCGGATTCCTGCCAGGTGCCCGGGCGACGTTCGGCGCGGAACTTCGTCCTCTCTCCACGGTGATCCGAAACCGGCGCGCGGCTCCGTCCTTCGCTGCGATAGCTGTCGGAGCCGCTGCTCCGTGCATCCCGGCGCGGACCGCCGCGAGGCGCCTCGGAGTGAGCGGCCGGGCTACGGCCCGGTGCCCGGCGAGCATCGCGCTCATCCTTATGGCGCACCCCGGAGGCCCGAGAGCTGTCACGGGTGCCGCCGTCGCGCGGACCACGCCGGGGCAGCTCGTCGCGAAAATCGTCCCGGCTGCCGATGCGGGGACCCTCGCGCCGGGCGGGACCACGCGAACCGCGTCCGCCGCCTTCGCCCCTTCCGGCCCCGGACCGTTCCGAATCCTCGCGGCGTGGTCCGCCGTCGCGGGATGCGCTGCCGAAAGCGCCGCGTTCGCCACGGCCGCCACGCGGTGCGCCGCCGCCGGAAGCGCCTTTGCCGCCGCGCGGGCCACGGGAAAAGCCATCGCGGCCGGAGCCGCCAGATCTGCTGGGAGGTTTGGACATTCGATCGCCCATACCTGTTGATCGCCGCTTCATCCAGCCTTCCCTTCGCGTCCGTGCCCGTTAAGTTGGCCCGAACCGACTTTAAGGAGACCGGCGTGGACGCCAGTAACAGTGCAGAGCGTCGAAGCGTCTGGAATTCCATCAAGCCCTATTTCGAGCGGGAATCGCTGGCAGCCTTCATGCTGGGGATGTCCTCGGGCTTCCCTTATGCGATGATCGGCGCCACGCTGACGACCCGGCTCGCGCAGGACGGGATCGACAAGAAGACCGTGACGGCGTTCACCTTGGCGTTCCTGGTCTACAATTTGAAAGTCTTCTGGGCATGGATCATAGACGGCGTCCACCTGCCGGTCCTGCACCGGCTGGGGCAGCGCGTGTCGTGGATGCTGGTCTGCGGCCTCGCCGTGATGGCGGCCGTGCTGAACCTCGCGCTGGTCGATCCATCGTCGGATATGGGCGCTACGGTACTGGCGGCGGTGCTGGTCGGCGTGGCCGGCGCCAGCTTCGACATCGTGATCGACGCCTATCGGATCGAGACGCTGAAGCCGTACCAGCTCGGCACCGGATCGGGCATGAGCCAGTACGGCTGGCGGATCGGCTCTGCCGGAGCCGGCGCCCTGGCGCTTGTCCTGTCCGCCCGCTTTGGCTGGAGTGTCGGGTACGCTGCTTGCGCGCTCTTCGCGCTGCCTGCCGTGCTGACCGCGCTTATCCTGGGTGAGCCGGAGCGGCGCAAGGTCGTGGTCGAGAAGAAGGGGATGGCCGAGGTATGGTCCTCCATCGCGGGGCCGTTCCGCGAATTCTTCCAGCGCCATGGTGCGTTCCTGGTGCTGCTGTTCATCCTTGTACACAAGATCGGCGACACGCTTGCCAATCTCACGTTCCGTCTCCTGTTTGATGACCTTGGATTCACGAACGACGAGATTGCCATCTATGATATCGGCCTTGGCTTCTGGGCCTACATGATCGGTGTGTTCATCGGTGGCGTCGCTTATGCCCGCCTCGGCCTGAAGCGATCGGTGCTCCTTTCGCTGGTTCTGATGGGCGTCTCAAACCTGAGCTTCGCGGCGCTTGCGGCGGCGGGACACAGCAACTGGGGCATGGCTGGCGCCATCGGGTTCGAGAACATCGCTTCGGGCTACGGCGGGGTAGTGGTCATCGCCTACTTCTCCGCCTTGTGCGACTTGCGCTACACCGCCGCCCAGTACGCCCTTATCTCCGCCGGGGCGAGCGTGGTGGGGCGGCTCGTCACCGGGACCACGGCCGGCGCCCTCATCGATGCCATGGGGTACGTCAACTTCTACCTGCTGACTACCGTGGCCGCGCTTCCCGGCATCGTGCTGTTCTGGTGGCTCAGCCGCAGCGGTCTTGTCGACGAGGCGCTGGGGACTGCCGGAGAAGTCGGGCCGGACGAGCCGCCGGCCTAAACCGGAAGCTCGCCATTGGCGCGCAGGACGGCACCGGCAAGATAAAGCGAGCCCGCGATTAGGACCGATCGCGGGTTGCGCGTCTCAAGCCGGCGAAGCGCGGTTTCCACGTCCGGCGCGCTCGATGTCTCGAGCGGCCAGTCCGCAAACGCGTCGGATGCATGGCATTCATGCCCGGGCACCGGTACGATCGTCACGCTTTCCACCAGTCGGTGCAGTGGATCGAGCAGGGCGGCCGGGTCCTTGCCCGCGATCATGCCGAGGATCAGATGAGGCGCGATCTCCCGCTCGCGCAGGAACGCCTCCAGCGCCAGACCGGCATCGCGGTTGTGCCCACCGTCGAGCCAGACGGCGGTGCCGGGGACGAGCGCGGTGAGGGGGCCGTCACCCAGAAGCTGCATCCGCGCCGGCCAGCGCGCATTGCGAATGCCCTCCGCGAAAGCCGCCGCGTCGATCCGCAGAGTGTCCTGCCGCCGCAGCATCGCCACGGCCAAGGCCGCGTTGTCGGCCTGGTGTGCGCCCGGCATCTCCGGCAGGGGCAGCGTGAGCGATCCGTCGCGGTCCTCGAACCAGAGCGCATCGCTTGTTGCCTGCGCCTTCCACGTCTCGCCCCGGGCGAAGAGCGGCACGTCCTCGGACGCGGCGAGCGATTGCAGGAAGGCGGCGACCTCCGGCGTGTAGGCCTGCGTCACCAGCGGTACGTGAGAACGGCGGATGCCTGCTTTTTCAAAGGCGATGCGCGTCAGCGGTTCGGCAGGCGTGTCATCCTCGGGAGCGAGGAGGAACCGCTCATGATCGATGCCGAGCGTCGCCATGCCGCAGACCAGCGGCGCCGGAAGGACGTTGGTGGCGTCGAACCGGCCCCCTAGGCCCACTTCAATCACGCAGGCGTCTGCCCGGTGGCGTGCGAAGGCAAGAAAGCTGGCGGCGATCGTGGTCTCGAAGAAGCTGACCTCAAGCCCCCCGGCAGCATCAAGCACTTCGCCAAGGAGGCTCGCCAGTTCGTCATCTCCGATGAGTTCGCCTGCAATGCGAATGCGCTCGTTGTAACGGACGAGATGCGGGCTCGTGATCGCGTGGACCGTGTAGCCTTGCGCTTCGAGGATGGCGCGCAGGAAGGCACAGGTCGATCCCTTGCCATTGGTACCGGCCACGTGGAACGCCGGTGGGATGGCAAGGTGCGGATCGCCCAGCCGCGCCAGCAGGAGGCGGATGGCGTCAAGCCCGATCCGCCCCTGCGGCAGCGAAAGCGCGGCGAGCCTGTCCAGCTGCGCCTGGACTGCGGGCGCGTCGGACACGGCGAAGTCACGCATCGTCAGCGGGCCGCGTGAACAGCCTGCGCCAGGGCGGCGGTGTAGTCCTGCAGAGCAGCGGGCGCTGCGTCGCCGTGCTGCTTGATGATGTCCACGAAGGCGGAGCCGACGACGACGCCATCCGCCACACGGGCGATGGCCGCAGCCTGATCGGGCGTGCGCACGCCGAAGCCCACGGCAATCGGAATGTCCGCCGAGGCCTTGAGACGCGCCACGGCCTCTTCGATGGCGCCTTGTGCCGCCTGCTGCATGCCCGTGATGCCGGCGACCGAGACGTAGTAGAGGAAGCCGGAGGACCCCTCGAGAACTTTGGGCAGGCGATTGGCGTCCGTCGTCGGTGTGGCGAGGCGGATCAGCGAAACGCCTTGCGCGCGCAGCGCCGGGCCGAGGGAGGCATCTTCCTCGCTGGGGATGTCGACGCAGATGACGCCGTCCACGCCCGCTTTTGCGCATTCCCGTGCGAACCACTCCGGCCCGCGTACAGTCATGGGGTTGGCATAGCCCATGAGGACCAGCGGCACGTTGGGATGGCGGCTGCGGAAGTCGCTTGCGAGGCGGAAGATGTCCGCCGTGGTCGTGCCCTTGGCGAGGCTGCGCAGGTTCGCTTCCTGAATGGCGGGGCCGTCCGCCATCGGATCCGTGAAGGGCATGCCCAGTTCGATCACGTCCGCGCCACCGGCGACGAGGGCATCGAGGTTGGCTGCGGTGTCGCCATCGCCTCCGGTGATGAAGCAGACGAGCGCGGGGCCTTTGGCAAAAGCGGTTTCGAAGCGGGTCATCAGGAGAACAGCGTCTTTCCGGAATAACGAAGAACGGCAGCGGTCAGGCCGACGTAGATGGCAAGATAGGCGAGGCTGATGCCGATGTCGGTCCAACTACCCCGGAAGGCGAAGGCCCAGAAATAGCCCGCGCCTGAAAGGTCGACAGATCGTGCCCTGACGAGATCCGCAAGAACCTTGATCGCCGGGAACACGGCCATCCAGAGCACGGTGGCGTCGATCAGCGACCGCTGCCACCCACCCTTCCTCAAAGCTTCACTCCCAGCGCCTCGGCGACGGTGAAGATGTCCTTGTCGCCGCGTCCTGACACGTTGACGACGAGGATCCTTTCCTTGTCGAGTTCCGCCGTGAGCTGCGGCAGGGCGGCGAGGGCGTGCGCGCTCTCAAGCGCGGGGATGATGCCTTCGAGCGCGCAGCAGAGCTGGAAAGCCTCAAGCGCCTGGTTATCCGTGATCGGAACGTAGCGCACGCGTCCGGTTTCGTGCAGCCAGGAATGCTCGGGGCCAAGTCCGGGATAGTCCAGGCCTGCGCTGATGGAATGAGCCTCGGTGATCTGCCCGTCGTCGTCCTGCAGCAGGTAGGTCTTGTTGCCATGGAGGATGCCCGGTCGACCGCCCGTCAGCGAAGCGGCATGTTGGCCGCTCTCGATCCCGTGCCCGCCCGCTTCGATGCCGACCATTACCACGTCCGGATCGTCGAGGAAGGGGTGGAACATGCCGATCGCGTTCGATCCGCCGCCGACCGCCGCCACGAGCATGTCGGGCAGGCGACCCTCGGCCTCCAGCATCTGCTCGCGCGTTTCATTGCCGATGACGCTCTGGAAGTCGCGGACGAGTTCCGGATAGGGGTGCGGTCCGGCCGCCGTGCCGATGATGTAGAAGGTGTCGTGCACGTTGGCGACCCAGTGACGCAGGGCCTCGTTCATCGCGTCCTTCAGGGTTTCGGCACCGCTGGTGACGGGACGGACTTCGGCACCGAGCAGCTTCATGCGGAACACGTTAGGCGCTTGGCGCTCGACGTCCTTGGCACCCATGAAGATCGTGCAGGGCAGGCCGAAGCGCGCGGCAACGGTTGCGGTCGCCACGCCATGCTGGCCTGCACCGGTTTCGGCGATGATGCGTGTCTTGCCCATGCGGATGGCCAGCAGGATCTGACCGACGCAGTTATTGATCTTGTGGGCACCCGTGTGATTCAGGTCTTCCCGCTTGAAGTAGATCTTCGGCCCTTTGCCCTCGGGGGCGAGGCCGCGGAAATGCTCGGTGATGCGCGGGGCCGGGTACAGCGGGCTCGGCCGTCCCACGAAGGTCTTGAGCAGATCGTCGAACTGCGCCTGAAACGCCGGATCCTGCTTTGCGGCGCGGTATTCCTTTTCCAGGTCCAGGATGAGAGGCATCAGCGTCTCAGCGACGTAGCGCCCGCCGAACTGACCGAAGTGACCGGTCGCGTCAGGGTAGGAACGCAGCGAATTCACGGGCGGTTGAGCAGTCATGCGCCGGGCGATGGCAGAGGGCCGTAATCTTGTCCAGACGGCATGAAGGCGAGGCAGCAAAGCACCGGGGCATACGCGGCGTCTGCACAGGCTCGCGTGGGCACGCTCGGTACCCGCTTCAAGTGCGAAAAACGCAAGCAATCTGCTGTAAAAGCAACATTGTACCCGGGAACCGGGCTTTTCGGCCACTTATGCCGGTTTGAAGAAATTTCCGTTCATCTGGCCGCAAGGAAACAAGGCTCAGCGGGCCGCCTCCCGGTGAGGGCCGGGAGATTATTGGAGTACATAATATGCGTATTGCACTTGTTTCGCTCGCTGCGGTTGTTGCCGTGGCTGCTGCCACCCCCGCCCTGGCTAATGAAGCGCGCGTCGAAGCACGCGGCGGCGTGATCTGGGACGGCAGCAACAGCGAAGCAACGCTCGGCGTCGCAGCGGGCTACGACTACGACCTCGGCGAGACCGCCTTCATCGGCATCCAGGGTTCGGCTGACAAGATCCTGACGGACGACACCCGCGTTTCGTGGGGCGTGGGCGGCCGCATCGGTGTCGTCGCTGCTCCGGGCACTAAGGTCTATGCCCTGGCAGACTGGCAGTCGAAGAACTGCAAGTACTGCAACAGCGCCGTTGGCGTTGGCGGCGGCGTTCAGCAGGACATCGGCACCCGCTACTACCTGAAGGCTGAATACCAGCACCTGCTGATCGGCGACAACACTCCCGACGCCGACCGTGGCCTCGTGGGCGTGGGCGTCAAGTTCTGATCCTTCAGATCTGATCGCTGCGAAAGCAGTGTAAGCCAGGAAGGGCGGTCCGAAAGGGCCGCCCTTTCTTCATGCGGCCAGCTTCTTCACGCCGCCGAGCGCACGGCCGAACAGAAGGCCGCGATCCGTCCTGCATCCTTGATGCCCGGGGCGCTTTCCACGCCCGAGGACGTATCCACCAGCGGCGTGCCTGTGAGACGCACGGCTTCGGCGACGTTGTTCGGCGCAAGGCCGCCTGCGAGGCCCCAGGCGACCGGCCCCTTCCAGTGCGCGACCAGATCCCAGTCGAAGCTCAGGCCCATTCCACCTGGCAGGGCGCCGCCCGGCGTCTTCGCATCGAACAGCACAAGATCAACCGCGCCCGCATAGCCTGCCGCCTTCGAGACGTCCTGCGCGCTGGCGACGGAAAGAGCCTTCCAGACAGGTATTCCAAAGCGCGACCGCAACTGCGCGGCGCGCTCTGGTGTCTCGCTCCCGTGAAGCTGCAGCGCATCCAGACGGGCGGCACCGACGGCCTCCCCGATCAGGGTATCGTCCGCGTCCACGAAGAGACCCACACGGCCGATGCGGCCCTCGGCCCGGGCGGAAAGCCCCATCGCCTCGGCCGGGGTGACGGCGCGCGGGCTCTTGGGAAAGAAGACGAAGCCGGCATGATCGGCGCGGGCGCGAATAGCCGCATCCAGCGAATCGCCGGTGCTGATGCCGCAGATCTTGATGGCCGCTGTTGGCATGGTCTCGCTCAAGCTTCGACCCGCGCAGGTGCGGGCCCGGGGAGAATCGACAAGGCGCTATCTAATGCCCCTGACGGCTCCGGCAATGGCGAGACGTGATCGGCCGCGCAGGGAATTCGCAGGGGTCGGCAACCGGCCGGCGCGTGCCCACCGGTTGCTCACTTCGGCTCCTGCGGAGGAATGCTCAGGGCGCCAGTTCAAACTGCACGTTGACGTTGACCGTCATTTCCAGCTCTCCCGCCGCGACCGGTGCGGGCGCAGAGGCCATCGAATCCCGTGCTTCCTTGCGAACGTACATGACAGGTTGGGGCGCATAGCCGCCGTTTTCGCTGACCGAGACGATTCGAGCCACGCGCAGGCCCGCCGCCCGGGCGTAAAGCTCCGCGCGGCTGCGGGCGACCTTCATGGCTTCCATGCGTGCCTCGTCCATGGCCGCCTCTGGCTCGGACAGCATGAAGTCGGGCCCGTTCACCTGGTTGGCGCCCGCCGTGACAAGCGCATCGATCACCTTGCCCATGTCGCCGAGCTTGCGCTGGCGAACCGTGACCGAATTGTTCGCCTGATACCCAACGATCCGCTGCTGGCCGTTGTCCTCGTACGAACCGTCGGGCAGGCGCTTGGGCTGGGCGTAGATCGGGCTGACGTTGAGGTTGCTCGTCTGCACGTCCTTGTCCGCGATGCCTGCGCGCTTCAAAGCGGCCATCACCTTCGTCATCTGCTCCGAATTGGCCGTCAGCGCCGCGCTGGCGGTGGAGCCCTGCGTCGTTACGCCGGCGTTGTAGCTCGCAAGGTCCGGTTCGCGGGTGGAAGACCCCTTGGCATTGATGGTGAGCAGGGTGTGGCCTGCCGTGATGGAGGGCACGGGGCCTTGCTGCGCGAGCGCGGGGGCGGATGCCGCCGCGAGCATTCCGAGGGCAGTGGCGGCAAGCAGGCTCAGGCGTGTCATAAGAAAGTGCTCTCCCGAAGTTGGACCAGGGGAGCAACGGTCTGGACGCGCGCGGGTTGCCGCCGTGTGAACGGCGTGGCGTGGCGCCGGTGCGACGAACGCCCCGGAAGGCATCCGTCGGCTATTCTCTCAGAGTGTCGCTTCGATGGCGCGGGCGGCGGCGAGCGGATCTTCCGCGCGGCTGATCGGCCGTCCGATCACCAGAACGCTTGCCCCGGCATCCCGGGCCTGACGCGGCGTGACAGTGCGCTTCTGGTCGCCCGACTTGCCGTCCGAGGGGCGAAGGCCGGGGACGACGAAATACCCGTTCTTCCACTGCTTGTGGACCGCCTCGACTTCGTGGCCGGAGCAGACGATGCCGTCCAGCCCTGCCGAGTGCGCGAGGTCGGCAAGGCGCAGCGCCTGATCGTAAGGATTGGCATCGACGCCGATGGCGCTGAGATCCTCGCCGTCGAGGCTGGTGAGAACGGTCACTGCGACGACCTTGCAGTTTTCCCCGGCAGCGGCCTTGGCATCTTCCATCATCGCTCGCCCGCCGGCGGCATGGACAGTGACAATCGACGGGCGAAGCACGTGGATTGCCTGCATCGCACCCGCTACCGTGTTCGGTATGTCATGGAGCTTGAGGTCGAGGAAGATCGGCAGCCCGACCTTGTGGAGTTCATGCACGCCATGGTGCCCGTGGGCGCAGAAGAACTCCAATCCCAGCTTGATCCCGCCGATATGGCCCGCAACCTTTCGCGCCAGAGCCTCGGCGGCGTCCAGGCGGGGAAGGTCGAGGGCGAGATAGACGGGATTGTGGTTCATGGTTTCTCGGGTTCCGACGATGATTCTGCGATGGGTGCCGCTTCGAGCGGCGCTGCGGATACGGCCTGGCTGCTGGTCAGGGAAGGTGCCGAAGTCGCCCGCAAGGAATTTTCGAGGCTGGCGATGCGGCGGTTCAGCTTCCAGCGCACGGCGCGCAGGTAAAGCCACACCGGCAGCATGCCCAGCCCGAAGAAAAGCAGGGCAAGCACTCCCACGGGCCATTCGAAGTGGATGTAGTTTCCATCCTGCATCGGCCAGAAGTTCACCGGCACTTTGGTCCAGTTCATCGCGATGAAAGCAACCAACAAGGCCGTGAGCACGATCCACGCGATTGTGCGTATCACCTGCATTGTTCCTCCTGTTTCCCGCCCGTCTCACGGGATGCTAGGCTTGAATATTCCGCAAGGGAAGCCCTCGCCCGCGACGGGGAGAGGAGGGCGTGCGCCAGGCACGCCGCTCCTTTCGTTCAAGGAGTGGTTCCCCGCCGTTCCTGCGATGGAGCGTCGGTTCGATGCCCGCCGTCCCGTCACAGGAGCCAGTGATATCAGCCGAAGACGCGCGCGAAGATCGTGTCGACGTGCTTGAAGTGGTAGTCGAGGTTGAACTTCTCCTCAATCACTTCGGCCGGAAGCGCGGCGGCGACTTCAGGGTCCGCCTTGAGCAGTTCGAGCAGCGAAAGCTGACCGTCTGATTCCCACACCTTCATCGCATTGCGCTGAACGAGGCGGTAGCTTTCATCGCGCGTAAGGCCCGCCTGCGTCAGCGCGAGCAGCACGCGCTGCGAGTGGACGAGCCCGCCCATGCGATCCAGGTTCTTCTGCATGCGCTCGGGGTAGATGAGCAGCTTGTCGATGACGCCGGTGAGGCGGCCGAGGGCAAAGTCCAGAGTGATCGTCGCGTCGGGGCCGATGAACCGCTCCACCGACGAGTGCGAGATGTCGCGCTCATGCCAGAGCGCCACATTCTCCATCGCCGGCACCACCGCCGAACGCACCACGCGGGCAAGTCCGGTGAGGTTCTCAGTGAGGACGGGGTTGCGCTTGTGCGGCATCGCCGACGAACCCTTCTGGCCGGGCGAGAAGTATTCTTCGGCTTCGAGGACTTCGGTGCGCTGCAGGTGGCGCACTTCGACGGCGAGCCGTTCGATCGAGCTGGCGATCACACCCAGCACGGCGAAGAACATCGCGTGGCGGTCACGTGGGATGACCTGGGTGGAGACGGGCTCGACAGCGAGCCCCAGTTTGTCGGCGACGTATTGCTCGACCGCCGGGTCTACGTTGGCGAAAGTGCCCACAGCGCCGGAAATCGCACAAGTGGCGATCTCTTCGCGCGCGGCAACCAGGCGCTTTCTGCAGCGGCTGAACTCGGCGTAGGCTTCGGCGAGCTTCAGGCCGAAGGTGACCGGCTCGGCGTGAATGCCGTGGCTGCGGCCGATGGTCGGCGTGTACTTGTGCTCTTCCGCGCGGCGCTTGATCGCTGCCAAGAGGGCGTCGAGATCCTCCAGCAGGATGTCGGCCGCCTTCGCGAGCTGGACATTGAGCGTGGTGTCCAGCACGTCGGAGCTGGTCATCCCCTGGTGCATGAAACGTGCTTCGGGGCCGACCTGCTGCGCGACCCAGTCAAGGAAGGCGATGACATCGTGCTTGGTGACGGCCTCGATCGCGTCGATCGCGGCGACGTCGATCTTCGGGTTGGTCGCCCACCAGTCCCACAGGGCCTGTCCGGCGGATGCGGGCACCGTGCCCATTTCCCCCATCTTCACGGCGGCGTGCGCTTCGATCTCGAACCAGATGCGATAACGCGCTTCGGGTTCCCAGATCGCGGTCATCGCGGGGCGGGCGTAGCGGGGGACCATGTTCGACTCCTTGGGCTGACGCAGGTAATTTCGGCCAATTCACGGGGCCGCTAGGCGGCGCGGGCCGGAAAGGCAAGGGCGCAGGACGGAGCTGCGCAGGGTAGGGACGAGCGTGGAAAACCGGACCGGCACGCTGTGGCGATGCCGGCCCCGGGTCACTGCCGATGCGCTTTGCCGTTGCAACGTGTAGACTTTTTAACTGTTGAGCGTTCAATCGCTTGCACAAGCAAAGCGGGCGGGGCTCGACTGCCCCGGCTTTGGAGAGCGACGTAGAGATGCATGCAGTTCGGATCATCGCACGCCCCGTGCTGACGGCGCTGCTTTGCTTCGTGCTCTCAGCAACGATGATCAAGTACCTCAGTTTTGACGAGAATCTGGCCTCCGTCTGGCCGGTCAACGCAGTTGTTCTGGCACAAATCCTCATTGCCCCGCGCCGTCAGTGGCCGCGTTTCCTGTTGGCCGGGTTCATCGGCATCACGGCCGGGGGCATCCTGATTCGAGGCGTCGTCCTGAGTTCGACCGCCTTTGGCATCAGCAACATGATCGAGGCGTTCGTGGCGGCCAGTCTCCTGCGCGGGGCCATGGATCCGCAGGGCAGGCTGTTGCACCGCGACCAGTCCGTAGTGCGGTTTGTCGTCGCGGCCGGCTTCGTCGCTCCGGCGTGTGGCGGCTTCCTCAAGGCTATCGTCGCTATGGCGACGCTGGGATCGCCCATCGGTGCATCCCTGCTGACGAAGTTCACCGTCGATTCGCTGGGCCTGCTGATCTTCACGCCATTCTTCTACCGCCTCTTCAGCGGTGACTATCTGGAGAGCCTGCGGACGGCCACCGGAAGTGAACGGCGCGACGGAGCATTGCTTCATGGCACCATGCTGGTGGTGTGCCTTGCGGTTTTTTCACAGAACAGCCATCCGCTGCTGTTCCTGACGCTGGTGCCCCTGATGCTGGTGGCGTTCCGTACCGGCTGGCGCGGTGTCAGCGTCGCCATGATCCTGCTCGCCACCATCGGCGTTCTGGCGACGTTGGCGGGGCGTGGGCCTGTCAGTCTGTCCGGACGCGACATGGGAGGGCAACTCGCCTTCCTGCAGTTTTTCCTGGCGATCGTGCTGGCCCTGATGATGCCGGTGTCTGCCGCCCTTGCCGCGCGGCGGGATCTCATCGAGCGCTTTCGTGAAAGCGAGCACGCCCTTATGCTGCTGGCCGGTCGCTCCGCGATCGTGCTTCTGCGCTTCGACAGGGAAGGGGTATGCACCCGCGCCGTGGGCGACGCGGCGGCGCTGCTGGGAGAAAGCGTGGAGCGGCTTCTGGGGAGCCATATGGGCGAGCTGGCGCCGTCCCTCGGCGAGCCGCTGTTCGCCGCGCACCTGCAGGTCTGCCGTGAGGATGCCGACGGGCGCAAGGCGGTGACGACTGAGATCGAACGGCCGGGCGGCCGGTGGGTCGAGGCGATCTTCCGGGTCGAGCACGACCAGGATGGCGCGATCTCCGGCTCCGTGGCCACCCTTATGGACGTATCCGCTCGCAAGGCTCGCGAAGGGGAGCTCGCGCGGCGTGCGGAGACGGACTATCTCACCGGGCTGCCGAACCGCGCAGGTTTCCTGCACCGCTTCGAAACCGCTCTGGCGACCGATGGTCCCCTCAGCGTGGCCTTTATCGACGTGGATCGCTTCAAGGTGCTGAACGACGAACTTGGCCACCTTGCCGGGGACGCGGTGCTGGTGGAGCTCGCGCGCCGCTTCTCGCACGCGCTGCGCCCGGGCGATCTCGTCGCCCGGCTAGGGGGCGACGAATTCGTGGTGCTGCTCCTTTCGCTCGATGCGGCCGCCGCCCTCGATGTCTGCCGGAGGCTCGTGGAGAGCGTTTCGGCGGCTCCGGTCGAACTGCCGACCGGCGGGCTGGCGGAGGCTCGCATCAGTTGCGGGCTTGTTCACCGGATGCCGGGGCAGAGCGGCGTCGAACTCCTCAACCGAGCAGACCAGGCGCTTTACGAGGCAAAGCGCAGCGGCCGCAACCAGCTCATCGCGGCCTGATGCAGGCCTAGACCGGCCATGTGAAGGCGATTCGCGTCTGTCCGCAGGGATGGCCTTGGCTGTCGAACCGGCACTCCTCGATCGTGCCATGCCCTTGGCGGTTCACGGCGACGACCGTGCTGCAGCGAGTGCCGTAGAGACTGTCGCGGATGAAGACGGGAGCGAAACGGGTTTCGGGCTGCTCGAGGGTGGCGAGCGACGGCACGGTCTCATCGCTCAGCGCCGCGAAGAGCGGGGCGGTGTCCCTGTCGCCTGCGGCCAGCCAGCTGGCCACCGCACTGTTCACCAGCAAGGTCTTGGGCCATGGAATATCGAAGCCGCCGTTCGACAGGCCATGTATCCCGCGCATCAGGGGGCGCGTCTCGACCACGGGATGGTTGGTCACGAACAGCGCCTGTCCCTTTTCCACGAGGATGAGGTTGAACGCATTCATCTCGGCCATCGCGCCGGTGCGATCCTGATGTGCCAGACCGTTGGAGAGCAGGTCGGTCACAAGCCTGCCCCGTGAGGGCCGTCCCGGCTGCGCACCTTCAGGCGTGCGGTAGTTGGTGACCAGCGTCATGCGCCCGGTCCCGGTCACGCCAAGCCATGTGCCGCCTCCGGTGAGGTCCGTGCCTGCGATGATGCCGTTGGGCCAGCGCGACAGCGGCGCTGCAGGGCGGGCGTGGTATTCGTCACGGTTTCCCGCGCAGACGAGAAGCCAGTCGGGATGGGCATCCCAGGCGACGGCGGCCACGCACATGGTTCAGATCAGTCCCTTCGCGCGCAGCGAGACATGCCCTTCGCGTCCGATGATGACATGATCGTGCACAGTGACGCCAAGCAGGCGGCCTGCTTCGGCTATGCGGTTGGTGATGTCGATGTCCGCGCGGCTGGGCTGCGGCGAGCCGGATGGATGGTTGTGCACCAGGATCACGGCCGTGGCGCCGAGGTCGAGGGCGCGCCGGATCACCTCCCGCGGGTGAATGGCAGCTTCGTCTATGGACCCTTCGCCGACCAGATCGTCGAGGATGAGCATGTTGCGGGTGTTCAGATAAAGAACCCGGACACGCTCGACGGTAAGATGGGCCATGTCGATCGTCAGATAGTCGATCAAGGCATTCCAGGAACTTAGCACGGGCGCTTCGCGCACTTTCTGTCGTGCCATTCGAGTGGCGGCCACCGTCACCACGCGAAGGGCGGCAGTCGTGGCCTCGCCCATCCCGGGATGACCGGCCAGTGTCCGCGGGTCAGCCTGAAGCACACCGGCCAGTGAACCGAACCGCTGGATCAAAGTTCGTGCCAGGGGTTTCATGTCTCGCCGCCGGACGGCCTGCATCAGAAGGAGTTCAATGACCTCATGGTCAGCCAGCGCTTCCGCCCCACCATTGAGCAATCGCTTGCGCAGCCTTTCCCGATGGCCGCTCGGATCGTTCCCGGCATCGTCGGGCTCTGCCGTCGCAGGCGCGAGGCTGTCGTCAAAGAGGGGCGGTTGTCCGGTCATGCTGCGTACAAACAATTGCCTTTCTCGCGCACCGGGCGCAAGTGAACGATCGGATGTCGCAGGATCACGACCAGTTCCCCGCCAGTGATTGGATGGAAAGTCCGCAAGCTCCGTCGCGCAGACGGCGCTGGCGCACACCGGCGCTTGTGGTCGGAGGCTTGCTGGTCGCCGCGCTCGGAGCGACGTGGCTCGCGCGGGAGGACATCGCAAACAACCTGATCGGTGGCGAACTTGAGGCGCTTGGACTGCCCGCCCGCTACGAGATCGTGCGAATCAGCCCTTCGGAACAAGTGATCCGCAATCTTGTGGTAGGAGATTCGCAGCGGCCCGATCTGACGGTGAAGGAATTGCGGGTGTCCACCCGCCTCGCCTGGGGACTGCCCGGCATTGGCCGCATCACGGTCATCGAGCCGCGGCTCTACGGAAGCTACAGGGCTGGACGGGTCAGCTTTGGCGCGCTCGACAAGGCGCTGTTCACGGGCAAGGACGGCCCGTTCGAGATCCCGGATCTGGACATCAAGCTCGTCGACGGGCGCGCGCTGATTGAGAGCGATTTCGGCCGCCTGGGCGTGAAGCTCGCGGGCGAGGGTGCGCTGCGCGGTGGCTTCTCCGGCGAGATTGCGGCCATATCACCGGCCCTGCATGTGAGTGGTTGCCGCACCGGGCGCGCCACGCTTTATGGGAAGCTGGCCGTGACCGCCGCAAAACCGCGTTTCACCGGCCCGGTACGGCTGGAAAGCCTCGGCTGCCAGCAGGAGGATGCTCGGGCTTCACGCGTAGCCGCGCAAGTCGACATTACCCTGGACGAGGCTCTCGACGGTGCAGAGGGCAAGCTGGGCGTGTCGGCTGGCGCGTCGCGCTATGGTGTTCAATCGCTTACCGCCCTGTCAGGTACAGGTCGGTTCAGCTACCGGGAAGAATCCCTGCGTGCCACCTATCGGATCGAAGGCAAGGGCCTTGATACGCCGCAGGCGCGCCTCGCCGCCGTGGCTTTCGAAGGTCGTGCCCGGTCCGCGAATGGCTTTTCTCGCTTCGATGTCGAAGGCGATCTTACCGGTCGCGACCTGAGGATCGGCGCCAGCGTCGATCGGGCGCTTATGTCGGCGCAGCGCACGGGCGAGGGTACGCTGCTCGCGCCGCTGGCGGCGCAGGTGCGCAGCGGCCTTGCCCGGGAGATGCCCGGCAGCGCGCTTGACGCAAACCTCATCGCCCGCAGGAGCGCGGATGGTCTCAGCCTCGTCGTCACACGCGGCGCGCTGCGTGGCCGTAGCGGTGCATCGCTCGTCGCACTTTCCCGCGTCCAGGCGCTTCTGCCCGAAGGCGGCGAGGGCGCGCCGCCGCGCCTGACCGGCAACTTCAGCACCGGCGGCAAGGGACTGCCCCAGGTGTGGGGGCGCGTAGAGACGAACGGTCACGGACGCTTCGCCCTGCGCGGCTCCATGCCGGATTACCGCGCCGGTTCCGCCATGATCGGCATACCCCGTCTTGCCGTCAAACAGGACCGGGACGGAGCGCTGTCCTTTGCGGGGCAAATCCTCATGAGCGGCGATCTGCCAGGCGGCAAGGCGCGCAACCTCCTGCTGCCGCTGGACGGTCGCCGCGACAGCACTGGCCGGCTCGCGCTCTGGCGTGGTTGCACTAGGGTTGCCTTCGACGCGCTGCAAGTCGCTGACCTTGCGCTCGACAGGCGGACGTTGACGCTTTGCCCCGCGCGCGGAGGTGCCATCGTGCAGGGGCAGCCGGACAATCTCCGGCTGGCTGCGGGGGCAAGCTCCCTCAACCTTTCGGGGCGCCTGGGAGAAACGCCGATACGGATCGCCAGCGGACCGATCGGACTGGCGGCCGGCGGCGGCAGGGCGGGTGTTGTCACCGCACGCGCTGTCGACGTGGCGCTTGGGCCGGAAAGCACGGCATCGCGTTTCGCGATAAGCCGCATCGACGCCGCTCTTGGGAAGGACGTCTCGGGCACGTTCGAGGAAGCGGACATCCGCCTTGCCGCCGTTCCTCTGGACATGCGGCAGGCGGCAGGTAACTGGAGCTACGCAGGCGGGATCGCCGCGATCGACGATGCGTCGTTCACCCTCGTCGATCGCCAGCCAGTGGCGCGATTCCAGCCGATGATCGCGCGGGGCGCCACGCTGCGGCTGGCGGGGAACCGCATCACGGCCAAGGCCCTGCTGCGCGAACCGCAGAGCGACCGCGGTGTGGTGCGCGCGGACATTGTTCATGACCTGTCGAACGCCAGCGGTCATGCCGACCTCGCCGTGAGCGGGGCGGTTTTTGACAAGGACCTTCAGCCCGATGCCCTCTCGCGTCTCGCGCTCGGCGTTGTTTCGGACCTCAAGGGGATCGTGCGTGGCTCGGGCCGGATAGACTGGAAGGCCGCGCGCGTTACCAGTCGTGGCCGTTTCGCCACGGATGGCGTCGACTTCGCCGCGGCGCTCGGCCCCGTGCGCGGCCTTTCGGGCGAAGTGGTGTTCACCGATCTCCTCGGCATGGTGACCGCGCCCCGCCAGACCATCCGCATCGCGTCGATGAATCCTGGTGTCGAGGTGAAGGACGGCACGCTGTCGTTCGAGTTGCGGCCGGGGTACAACCTCATCGTCAACGGCGGCCAGTGGCCGTTCATGAGCGGGACGCTCACGCTGGATCCGGCGAAGATGCAGATTGGGGTGGCGGAGACCCGCCGCTATACGCTCCGCGTATCGGGTTTGGACGCAGGGGACTTCGTCCAGCATCTCGAACTCACGAACATCAACGCCAGCGGCGTGTTCGACGGCGAATTGCCGCTGATCTTCGACCAGAACGGCGGGCGCATCGAAGACGGCTATCTACGATCGCGCGCTCCGGGCGGGCACCTCTCCTACATCGGGGCGCTGACGTACAAGGACTTGTCCGCGATGGGCAATTTCGCGTTCGACGCCCTTAAGTCCGTCAATTACAAAGACATGGAGATCGGCCTTGGCGGCTCGCTGTCCGGCGAAATCCTCACGCGCATCAGCTTCGACGGCCTGAGCCAGGGAGCAGGGGCGAAAAAGAACTTCCTGACGAAGCAGGTCGCGAAGCTGCCGATCCGGTTCATCGTCAACATAAGAGCGCCCTTTTTCAGCCTGTTCGGGTCCATGCGCTCGCTCTACGATCCGAATTACGTGCGGGATCCTCGCGAGCTGGGGCTGCTGACCCAGGACGGAACCCGTTCGGCGACAGCGCCGGATGCCACCGTCAATCCACCGCCGCCGCCATCTGCCGCTATTCAGCCTCCAGTCAGCGAGAAAACGCCATGACGTCCCCCGAATTGACCCCAAGGCTTTCGGCTGCAAAATGCCCGGCGATGAACGACGGGTATTACAATCAGCAGCACGCAAGCACACGGTCCGGCAGGCGCGCCGCCCGCGCCGCACTTACGGCCGCAACGATGATCGTGGTCGCGGCAGGCATGGGAGGGTGCATCCAGGTTGCAGCTCCCGATAAGCCTATCGTGATCGAATTGAACATCAACATCCGGCAGGAAGTGGTCTATCGTCTCGCCGCCGACGCGGCCAAGACGGTCGAGCAGAACGAGGGCATTTTCTGATGACGAAAGTTCGCTATTTCGGTGCCGCCTCCGCCGCCGCCATCCTGATGATCACCGGGATATCGGTGGCTCATGCCCAGCGCTCGCCCGAATACGCTGCTGCGCGCGCAGCCGGCCAGGTGGGCGAGCAGCGGGACGGCTACCTCGGGGTCGTCGGGAGCCAGGGCGCGGCGATCAGTGCGATGGTGCGCGACATCAACAACAAGCGCCGCTCTGTCTACACGACGGCCGCGACCGGCAAGAGCACGATCGAGGAATACGCCTTCACAACGGGCTGCAAGCTGATCCGCGACACCAAGCCCGGTGAAAAGTACCAGGGGCTCGACGGGTCGTGGAAGACGCGCGGCAGCGGTGCGCCGGAGCTGGATCCCCGCTGCCCCTGACCGCGGCTCACGCTGCGGGAAGGGCACGCGTTTTTGCCGTCCTCCGGCCGGCGGAAACAGGCACATTGCGAATCATGTTGAGGCCGGAGGCGGATACGCTCTCCGGCCTTTCTCCTGCCACCAAAGCGGCGTATCGCCGTTGCGGTATCGGTGCTTTGGCGGATCTCTCAGGGCCGTCGTGCCGTCACGCGCCTGTTCATCCGTCAAGAACGCAACCGCTGCGGCTGCCGCGCCGGTTGACTCGGGATAAGCCCCACCTTAAGGGGGCGGCGCTCTTGGCGGGCAGCCGTCGTTTTGTGTACCGTTCCTGTCATCGAGAGAGGACGTGACATGACCGACGAGCAACCTGCCCAAGATCCTGTTGGCGAGGATGCGCGCATCGATTCGCTTGACGAACGGCTGAAGGCCCTTCGCGAGCGGGAAGAGGAACGCAACCGACCGAAGGCCGGCGCGGAAACCGATGCGAGCTATCGCATGGGGAACCGCGTTCTTTCGGAGCTGCTGGGAGGTCTTGCGGGCGGTCTGTTCCTCGGGTGGTTGATCGACCATTTCGCCGGGACGTCGCCCTGGGGTCTGATGGTGATGCTGTTCGTTGGAATAGGTATCGCCTTCAGGAACATAATACGGATTTCGAACCACCGCCCCGAGTGACATGGATCGGGTGGGGCGGCTTGGTTCAATTGGCGACAGGGGTAATCGCGTGGCAGCCGAAGCGAAGGTCGATCCGATGCACCAGTTCCAGCTCGAGAAGCTGGCGGGCGCGGACTGGAACATTGCCGGTTACAACATCGCTTTCACCAACAGTGCGCTGTGGATGGCTGTCGCCACCATCGCACTGATCGTGTTTGTCGCTGGCGGTATGAAGCGTCAGGTTGTTCCCGGCCGTTGGCAGATGGCGGTGGAAACCTTCACCGGTTTCATCGACGGTATGCTTGCCGCGAACGTCGGCAAGAACGGCAAGAAGTATGTTCCGTACATCTTCTCGCTCTTCATGTTCATTCTCTTCGCGAACTTCCTCGGCCTGATGCCTCTGGGCGTCGTGGGCGTTCACCCGTTCACCTTCACCAGCCACTTCTCGGCTACGGGTGTTCTGGCGGTTCTCTCGTTCTCGATCGTCCTGATCGTCGGCTTCGCGAAGCACAAGCTGCACTTCTTCTCTCTGTTCGTGCCGCACGGTACGCCGGTTCCGATGATCCCGATCATTTTCGTGGTCGAACTGATCTCGTTCCTGGTGCGCCCGTTCAGCCTCGGTCTGCGTCTCTTCGTCGCGATGATGGCCGGCCACGTTCTTCTTGAAGTGCTTTCGAGCTTCGTGATCTCGGGCGGCAATGCCGGTCCCGCGCTGTTCCTGATTGCCGGTCTTCCCAGCTTCCTGCTGATGGTCGGCATCTGTGCGCTGGAACTGCTCGTCGCCGGTATTCAGGCTTACGTTTTCGCTCTTCTCACCTGCGTCTATCTGAACGACGCCGAGAACCTTCACTGATTTTACCGCCACTCAGGTTTACCAAAGGGAGTTTTTGAAATGGACGCAGAAGCTGCAAAGCTGCTCGGTGCTGGTTTCGCCGCGATCGGCGCTGGCCTCGCTTCGATCGGCGTGGGCAATGTTTTCGCCAAGTTCCTCGAAGGCGCACTGCGCAACCCGGGCGCCGCTGACGCCCAGCAGGGCCGCCTGTTCATCGGCTTCGCCGGTGCCGAGCTTCTGGGCCTGCTCTCGTTCGTCATTGCCGCGCTGCTGATCTTCGCCTGATCGCACGCGTTGACCGGATCGCTCCGGCTGCCTGAACCCTTTGGTGAGGCGGCCGGAGCAGTCCGGTTTTTATGAATCAAGCCGGCACACGTTTTTCCGGCTTCCTCGAGACAGGGCTGCACCCATGCCTCAGATTGCTCAGCTAGGCGAGTTCTACTCCAGCCAGATCTTCTGGCTGCTGGTCTTCTTCGGGATCACCTTCTTCGTCGTCGGGCGGGGCATGGTTCCGAAGGTGATGGAAACCGTCGCCAGCCGTGACAACCAGATCGCCGCCGACCTCAAGGCCGCCGAAGCCGCTCGCGCTCAGGCCGATGCCGAGGAGGCTTCCTGGCGCACGCGCGAAAACGCCAACCGCGCCGAAGCGCAGGGCCTTATCGCAGACGCGCGCAGCAAGGCCGCTGCCGTGACCGCTGAAAAGCTGGCTGGCGTCCAGGCCCGTATCGATGCGGAAATCGCGTCCGCCGAGGTCCGCATCGCAGAGGCTCGTCGTTCGGCCGCTGCCGAGATCGAGGACGTCGCCGCCGACGCAACCCGCGAGATTGTCAGCCGGGTGGCCGGCCTCTCGCTCGACGATACTGCAGTACGCGGTGCGGTGAAGGAGAACCTGGTCCATGGCTGAAACCAATGTCGCCATTGAGCAGCATCTCGACACCGAGGCTGCTGAAGTAACCGGCGCCGATACTCACGCGGCGGTCGAGCATCACGCGGAACCGATGTTCCTCGGCTTCGCGCCGCCGGTCGCTGTTGTCAGCGCGTCCATGATCGTGCTTCTCGCGATCCTGGCGTGGAAGGGCGTGCCCAAGCTGGTCGCAGGCGGCCTCGATGCCAAGATCGCGGAGATCAAGGCGCAGCTTGCCGAAGCCAAGTCCTTGCGCGCCGAAGCGGAAGCGCTGCGCAAGGAATACGCGGACAAGATTGCCAACGCCGAGAAGGACGCGGCGGCCATGCTTGAGCATGCCCGTCACGAGGCGCAGGCGCTGATCGCCAAGGCGGAAAAGGATACGGCCGAGACGATCGCGCGCCGTGAAAAGATGGCTCAGGACAAGATCGCAGCGGCCGAACTCGCGGCTGTGACGGATCTTCGCAACCAGGCTGCGACGGCCGCTACGGCTGCCGCCAGGCGCCTGATCGCCGCCAATCACTCGGAAGCCGCCGACCGCACTCTGGTCGACCAGGCAATTGCCGGGATCTGATCCGATTTGCCTCTAAGGCGCTTGATTGAAGCCTCCGTCCGCTGGACGGGGGCTTTTTTCATGGAACGATGGGTTGAGGTGAGGGACTACCTCTCAGCGGCCGATGATGGGCATGGGTGCTGTTCGAATAGGTAGTGCGCGAAGGGCGTTTCCGCGCCGTCCTTCTGCCGTGCCACTATGTTCCACGTCATCTGCCGTCCTGACACATGCCAGCGATTGACGAAGTCGGCGTCGCTGTAGGGGTAAGTGATCTCAAAGCCGGTCGCACGGGTCTGACCCTCTCCCGTGGAGGTGAAAGCGCCGCCGAAGCTGTCGGCCCAATAGCCGACGATCCGTTCCGACGCACCCGTGGATGCGGGAACGCTCCCGAATACTAGATGTGCGGAATGCCGGTCGGTGGCGTCGGTGGTTGCCCGGCTTTCCGCGTCCACCGACAGGATGGCATTCATAGCGACCGGTCGCGCCGTAAGCTCGATGGACACCGGCTTACCCATCACGGTTCCCTCACCCTGCCAGCAACCTGCCAGGGCAGCGAGTTGACTCGGCAGCGGCGGAGCGGCGTCCTCTGCCATGGCATCTAGCGGGGCCAGCAGGAGTGTGGTTGCGGCACTGATGGACCTGATCATAAGAACTCTTTGCGAAAGGAGATCAACAGCGGCGTCGCCGGATGAGTGCCCGGAGACCGCCCTTCGCGCGCCCCGGTCAGTCGTGCGGCGGGTTCTCGACCACTTCATTCGCCGCGCTTTCGCCCATGCCGTGCCTGAGGACCATGGGAAGCTGCGAGAAGGTGAAGAGGAACGAGAGCACCGTGAAGCCCCAGAGCTTCGCCTGCAGCCAGGTATCGAAGCTAACCGTGTAGACGAGCGTCGTGTTGAGCGCACCGAGGAACAGGAAGAACCAGGCCCAGTTGCGGGAAAGCTTCAGCCAGCCTTCCTCGTTCAGCCCCTCGAACGCGGCTTGCAGCAGGTACTTCAGCAGCGCCTTACCCCTCCACAGGCCGATGAACAGGACGACGGAGAACATCAGGTACACGGCCGTCGGCTTGAGCTGGATGAAGATCGCATTGCGGAATACGACGGTCAGCAGGCCGAAGCCCAGGACCAACACCGTGGTAAGCCAGAGCATCGGTGAGATGTGCCCGAGGCGCCATTTTGAGATGGCGAGCGCCGCTACGGTGGCGATCATGAAGGCGACGGTGCCCTTGATTACCGCAGCGACGGTGCCGATCGGGTCGGCTTCACCGGAAGGCGACCAGTACCGATAGGCAAGAAAAAAGACGAGCAGGGGCCCGAAATCGACGAGGAGATTGAGCCATGAACTCTTCTTCTTGGCAGGCGTGGCCATCAAGCGATCCCTGCGATGACCCGGGCAAGCAGATCCGGGTTGAAGGGACGCAAATCGTCGATCTTCTCGCCCACACCGATGGCATGAATGGGAAGGCCGTACTGTTCAGCCGCGGCCACCAGCACGCCGCCGCGGGCGGTGCCGTCCAGCTTGGTCATGATGAGGCCCGACACACCCGCCACTTCCTTGAATATCTCGATCTGCGACAGGGCATTCTGTCCGTTCGTCGCGTCGAGGACGAGCACGACGTCGTGCGGCGCGGCAGGATTGAGGCGTCCCAGCACGCGGCGGATCTTCGCCAGTTCGTCCATCAGTTCGCGCTTGTTCTGGAGCCGCCCGGCGGTGTCGACGATAAGTGCATCGATGCCCTGATCCGTCGCGGCCTTGACCGCATCGAAGACCACCGAAGCCGGATCACCGCCTTCAGGCCCCTTGACGATCGGAATGGCGAGCCGATCGGCCCAGACGCCAAGCTGCCCGATGGCGGCAGCGCGGAACGTGTCGCCGGCCGCCAGCATGACCGAATAGTCCTGTTCCTGGAACAGGTGCGCCAGCTTCGCGATCGTCGTCGTCTTGCCAGAACCGTTCACGCCGATGACCAGGATGACCTGTGGGCGGGGAAAGGCGATGATGTCGAGCGGCTTGGCCACGGGGCGCAGGATCTCGGCGATTTCCCGCGCGACGACCTCCATGATGGCGCGTTCGTCGGCATCGCGTTCAAACCGCTCGTCAGCGAGCCGGTCGCGAATGCGGGCCGCGGCACGTGGACCCAGGTCCGACATGATCAGCGCGTCTTCCAACTCGTCGAGCTGCGCGGCGCTGAGACGCGTGCCGCCACCTATCCCCGCGAGATTGCCGGCGAGCCGCTCGGAGGTCTTGCGAAAGCCTCCGAACAGGCGGTCGGACCAGTCGCTGCTGCTCTGGTCTTGGGTACTCATGCTTCCAGCATTCCTTCGACTATTCGGACCGGGACAATCTCCACGAGCGCGCCGGGTGGCGTGCCGGGAGGGAGCCGTACAGGCGCGAAATCGGCCGCGTGGCCGGTTCCACCGCGTTCAGTCAGCACCCATAGCGGCTTGCCGAGATGCGCGGCAAGCCACGATGCCCGTACCTGCGCCACCTTTGCGCGCAATTCTGCGGCCCGGGCGCGGATGATCCCATGGGGAACCTGCGGCATGCGCGCAGCGGGCGTTCCTGGCCGCTGCGAATAGGGAAAGACGTGCCCGTGTACCACGCCGAGTTCCTCGATGATGGAGAGATTGGCCCGGTGCGCCTCTTCGTCTTCGGTTGGGAAGCCTGCGATGATGTCCGCGCCGATGGCGATATCCGGCCGTCGCTCCCGCAGCCGCTGGACCAGATCCCGGGCGTCGGCCCGGGTGTGGCGCCGCTTCATGCGCTTCAGGATCAGGTCGGCGCCATGCTGTAAGGAGAGATGGACGTGCGGCATCATGCGCGCTTCGTCAGCGACGAGATCGAAGAGGATGCCGTCGATCTCCGCGCCGTCGATCGACGAGAGGCGCAGCCGCTTCAAGGTGCTGAAGCGTCCGAGTATGGCTTCGCAAAGCGCACCGAGACGTGGTGCGCCGGGCAAGTCCGCACCCCAGGAGGTAAGGTCCACCCCGGTCAGGACGACCTCCTGGACTCCCGCTTCGAGGTGAACCTCAACATCGTCGAGAACACGCGCGATCGGATGGGAGCGACTGGGACCCCGACCTTGAGGAATGACGCAGAAGGTGCAGGCATGGTCGCAGCCGTTCTGCACCTGCACGAACCCGCGCGTATACCCGCGCCGCGTGTCTGGACGATCGGCTGCCGGCACGTTCCAGGCGCGGGGGTCGAGTTTGGCGGTGTTGGCGATGAGGCCATCGACTTCCGGCATTGCGGCCAGAGCGTCCCGTTCGACTTCCGCTGCGCATCCGGTGACCAGGAGACGGGCGTCGGGCCGGGCCTTGCGGGCACGACGAATCGCCTGCCGTGTCTGCCGCACCGCTTCGCTGGTGACGGCACAGGAGTTGATGACGACAAGATCATCCGCGCCAGCCAGCAGCGCGCGCAGATCCTCGCTCTCGGCAAGGTTCAGCCGGCAACCCAGCGAGTGAACTTCGAGAGTCAAACAGCGATCCCGTAGTCCGCTGCTTCGAAGGAGCCCCGGAACGCTTCGGTCGCCGGCCCGGTCATCACGATTTCATCGTCGTCACGCCATTCGATCACCAGTGGCCCCCCCGGAAGCGTGACCGTGACGCGCCGATCGACAAGGCCCCGTTTGATGGCTCCGACAGCCGTCGCGCAGGCTCCGGTCCCGCAGGCGCGGGTAAGGCCAGCGCCACGTTCCCACACGCGCAACGTTATCGCATCGCGCGCGGTCACGCCCGCCACGTTCACGTTGATGCGGGCGGGAAAAAGGGCATCCGTTTCGATCATCGGCCCGATACGGGCCATGTCGATGGCATAGGGATCCGGGACGAAGAAGATCACGTGCGGGTTGCCGACGTTGACGGCGATCGGGTTGACGAGTTCTTCCCAGGCCACGGGCATGGCATGCGTATCCATGGCATAGCCGAGGGGGATCGCCTCCCAGTCGAAGCGGGGTTTGCCCATTTCGACGCTGATGCCACTCTCGGCTGGCGTGGACCGGACAATACCACCGCGCGTCTCGATAGCAGCCGGCCTGCCATGCAGCAGGCCTATCGCCCGCGTGGCGTTGCCGCAGGCCTCGACCTCGCTTCCGTCAGCGTTGAAAATGCGCATCCTGAAGTCGCCGGCGCGGGAGGGCTCGAGGAGAATGAGCTGATCGCAGCCGATGCCGGTATGTCGGTCCGCAAGAGCTGCGGCCAGCGGGGCATCGACAGGAGGCAAGGGTCGCTCACGCGCGTCCAGAACAACGAAATCGTTGCCAAGGCCGTGCATTTTGGTGAAGTCGATGCGCATGGCGCGCGATTTAGGTGGTGGGACGCTCCAGGTCAATTTCCCCGGGCACGCCGCCGGCCACCAAGAGCGGCCACAGCCTGGACGATCGCCGCGCTGTCCTTCTGTTCCAGCAGCTTTGACACGAGGCTGCGGTCGATCTTGATCCGGTCGAAGGGAATCTTGTCCAGTTGGTCGATCGCGCTGTAGCTCGTGCCGAAATCGTCGAGGCTGATGCGGACGCCCTTCTGCCTCAAGCCGATGGCAAGCGCATGCACGAGGCCTGGCGTGCTGTGGAGAAGGGCGTCGGGAACTTCAACCTCCAGCCGATGTGCCGGGAACTGCGCCTGCTCAAGCATGTGAAGCAGCTTGCCGGCAAACCCGGGATCGCGCAGCTGTGTTGGCAAGAGGCGGATCGAGAGGGTCAGTCCGCTATCCCAGCCTTTCGCATCTTCAAGGGCCTGGCCGATCACGCTGCGGCACAGTTCGGCGATAAGGCCGATGTCCTCGGCGACAGGAAGGAAGACGTCGGCCGCGGTGATGCCGAATTGCGGCGAATCCCAGCGGAACAGCACCGCGAAGCCGACCAGTTCGCCCGTCCGGATATCGATCTGCTGGTCGTAGAAAGGCACGAACTCTCCCCGGGGGATACCCTGGCGGATCCCAGCTTCAAGGTCCGCACGAAAGCGCATCTCATGGGCCATGCTGGGCTCGAACCAGGTGAACTGGTTCCGGCCCTGCCGCTTGGCGTGATACATCGCGACATCAGCCATCTCCAGCAGAGCCTGAGCGCTGGTTGTAGCCGAGGTCGCCTTGGCGAGGCCGATGGATGCGGTGACCTCCACCGTCACCGAATTGATGCAGGAACTCTCGGCGACGGCGCGCGCGATCGTGGAGGCAAGTTCATCAACGGCTTCGGGATGGTCCGGGTCGAAGGGCAGGGCGATGGCGAACTCGTCCCCGCCGATGCGCCCTGCTATGGCCTCGGCCGGCAGATCGGCCAGGATGCGCCGGGCGCACTCCCGCAGTAGGCGGTCTCCCGCAGAGTGGCCGTTGTAGTCGTTTACCTGCTTGAAATTGTCCAGGTCGATCATCAGCACACCAACCGCATCGCCTGTCTGGATGATGTCCCGGATCATGGCGTCCGCGTTCAGATTGAAGCTGCGGCGGTTGTGGAAACCGGTGAGCGGATCGGTTTCCGCCAGCAGGCGCGCCTCCCGCTCGGAGGCGGTGCGCTCCGATATCTCCTGACGAAGACCACGGAAACGCCGCCAGCCAAGGACAAGAAACAGCAGATTGAGCAGAAAGGCGTTGACGGCGAGTGTGTCGAACGCCTTGGTCTGGCCTGCCGCGAGGCGCACGAGGGCCGGCGCGATCTGACTGGTCAGAGCAAGGAAAAGGATTGCGGCCGCGCCCGCGATGACGAGCGTGGCGGAGTCTGGCTTGCGACCGCGCCATGACCGGCGCCGATGCAATCCACTCCAATTAAGAAGAGTTGCCTGCACGAATTAAGCCCCCCCGGACTTCGTTCCAAGCCAAGGAAGTTACGCAACTGGTCTGAAGTAACTCTTAACGAAAAAGTCCCGGCACCTGAGAGGGGCCGGGACTTTTGCATTACAGTCTTTTAATAGGCTGTCTCAGCCTTTGAGGCCGATCTCCCGCAGACGCTCCTGAAGGTAATCGTCGGCCGTGATGGAGACGGGATAGCGGTCCGGATTTTCATCGGAGATGCACTCGGGCAGGGTGACGAAATCGAAATCGCTGCGCAGGTGCAGGAAGAACGGCATCGAGTACCGGCTGTGCGACGCGCGTTCCCCCGAGGGGTTCCGCACACGGTGCGTGGTCGACGGCAGAACATGATTGGTCAAGCGCTGCAGCATGTCGCCGATGTTCACGACGATCGCGCCTTCCGGTGGTGCCACCGACAGCCAGCGGCCGTCCTTTGCAAGGAGTTCGAGGCCCGCTTCCTGCGCGCCGAGGAGGAGCGTGATGAGGTTGATGTCTTCGTGCGCGCCGGCACGGATCGCACCGCCTGCGCCATCTCCGACGGGCGGATAGTGCAGCAGCCGCATGACGGAGTTGCCGTCCTCGATCGCAGGATCGAACCAGTTCGCGTCAAGCCCCAGATGGACGGCGATGGCCGACAGGATCTTGGCACCCGCTTCATCGAACTGCGCGTAAAGCTCGGTAAAGGTGTCGCGGAAC
Source organism: Novosphingobium sp. HII-3 (assembly GCF_002916655.1). GTDB lineage: Bacteria > Pseudomonadota > Alphaproteobacteria > Sphingomonadales > Sphingomonadaceae > Novosphingobium > Novosphingobium panipatense. The sequence goes on along the minus strand of NZ_PPSM01000010.1, from coordinate 14,950 downwards.
CCTTCGACTTCATCAGGCCATACGTTTGGCGGCATCGAGGAGGCGAGCGGCGAACCTTCGGGGAGATCGCGGCCTACGTGCCAGAATTCCTTGAGGTCCTTCTCCGTCGCGCCCTTGGCCACCTCGGTCCGGAAGGGCGTGTAGCCACGAGCGCCGTGGATTTCGCGGTCGAAGTACTTGAGTTTGGCCTCGACGGGCAGGGTGAAGAACTCTTCGGTCTTGGCCCAGGCCTGGTCGATCAGCGCCTGATCGATGCCGTGGTCGCGGATCATCGCGAAGCCGAAGGTGCGGAAGCTTTGCCCGACGCGCTCAGGAAGGTCGGCGCGATCAGCCACAAGGCTGAGGACGGGGATTTCTGCGAGGTCCATGGTAGTGCAATCCAATGCGATTCGGTATGCCGCCCCTTACTGCCACCGATCTCAACAGTCTAAACGGAAAGGCGCGTAAATGGCGTATTGGCTGCTGAAATCCGAACCGGATGCCTATGGCTGGGCCGATCTCGTCCGGGAGGGGGAGGGAACCTGGGACGGTGTGCGCAACCATCGTGCCGCCAACAACCTGCGGGCCATGCAGGTGGGCGATGAAGCGTTCTTCTATCATTCCAACATCGGCAAGGAGATTGTCGGCGTCGTCCGGATCAGTGCGGCGGGAATTGCCGATCCTACCGATCCCGAAGGCAAGTGGGCCGCGGTGAAGGTGAAGCCGGTTCGGAAGTTACCCCGTGCGGTCCCGCTCAGCCGCATCAAGGCCGATCCGCGCCTGGCTGAAATGGAGGTAGTGAAGCTGTCGCGCCTGTCAGTAGCTTCCGTCACGGCGGAGGAATGGAACCACATCCTGCAGCTCGCCGGCGACACGGCGAACCGCCGATAACGCGCGGTCTCTGGAGAAGCACGTTCTGACGGGCGGGACGCAACGTGGCCGCATTCCGGGTGTTGTCCCTTTGTATGGCGAACATGTCGCCGGACAGACAAGGAGATACATCATGGGTGAACTCAAGGACACCATGAAGGGCCTCGGCAACGAAGTGGCTGGCAATGCCAAGCAGGCAGCAGGCGAAGCCCGCAACGATCCGGCCCAGAAAGCTGAGGGCAAGGCGCAGGAGCGCAAGGGCGAACTCCAGCAGGGCGTCGGAAAAGTGAAGGGCGCGCTGGGCGATCGCGTCTGACGATCCTTCTTTCTACACCGAAGAGGGTCGCCGCAGGGCGGCCCTTTTTGCATGCAGAAGCCGCGCAGCCGAGTTGTCCCGTTTCGGGAAGGCGCCGAGACATGGCTGAGGGGCAGGTGGTAAACTTTTAGTTAACGTGCACAATGCGGCTCATGAAACGCCGCGCTCTTGTCCTTACGCACGAATCGGCCAGCCACTGGTTTCGCCGCTCGCTGCCGCCTCATGTGTTTCGCGTGCCTGCCTGGGCGGAGAGCGACGGGCGGGCAGCAGCCAACATGGCGGCGGCGACCGCATGGCGCGCCTCCGGTAGCGACTGGCGCAGTTTTCTGTCGACCTACTGCTCCTGCTTCGTAGCGATCGGCGTGTTCATCGCATGATGGAGCGCAGTGCAGGGTATCAGGCGGCTTCGGCCGCGACCTCCGCCTTGAACAGCAGGTGAGCCAGCCAGGCTGAAGCGACGCAGCACAGCGACACGATCAGAAGCTGCTGCGCTACGCCGATTCCCAGGAAGGTCATCAGGCCGGTCAGCAGCGACCCCAGGACCATGGCCCCCGAGTTGACGATGTTGTTCGCGGCGATGGTGCGTGCGGTCTGGGATTTTTCGACGAAGGTGGTCAGGAACGCGTAAAGCGGGACCACGAAGATGCCGCCGCACACGGCGATGCCCAGCAATGTCAGCATAAGCGGCACCGCAAGCGGCTGCACCACGAAGGTGCCCACATCCATCAGGGCGCCGTCGCCGCTGTGAGGGGGCCACAGGCGGCAGACCTGCTGGAATGCCATGAGCGAGACGCCCATGCCGATGACGGAGATTGGCGACCAGCGGGCCGACACTGTCCCCTTCAGCAAGGCATTGATGGCCATCGATCCGAGCGCCACACCAACGGAGAAGATGACGAGGAAGAGGCTCGCCACTTCCTTGCTCGCCATGAGCATGTTCTTCGCCAGCGGCGGGAACTGGACGAACAGGACCGTGCCGATGGCCCAGAAGAAGCTGATGGCGCAGATGGCAAGGAACACGCGCCGGTCCTGCATGGTGGTCCGCACGAGGCGCACCGAAGCCCGGATCACGTGGTAGTCCAGCGGTTCGACCTGCCCGAGCGGAGGAGCGGCAGGAACCTGGCGGCCGGCGAGCCAGCCGATGCAGGCGATCGCGATCACGCCGATGGCCGCCGCGTCGACACTGATCCAGCCGGCGACGATCGTACCCGCCAGAACGGCGATATACGTGCCGGCTTCCACCAGCCCGGTCCCCGAAAGGACTTCGCCTTCCTTGAGGTGCTGAGGCAGGATCGCGTACTTGATAGGGCCGAAGAAGGTCGAGTGGACACCCATCGCAAAGAGCGCCAGCAGCATGAGCGGAATGGCGATGCCATCCAGCGCCACGCCTTGCCAGGCGAGCGCCAGACCAGCGCCGCCCACCAGCATGATGGCGATCTCGCAGGCCTTTATGATCCGGATCAGCAGCGCCTTGTCCCGCATGTCCGCGAGTTGCCCCGCGAGCGCCGAAAGCAGGAAGAACGGGATGATGAATACGGCGGAGGCAAGGGCGCTGAACCGGGCCTCCTGCGCCTCCGACCGGTACACCTCGTAAACCACGAAGAGCACCATGGCGTTCTTGAACAGGTTGTCGTTGAACGCGCCCAGCAACTGGGTGACAAACAGCGGAAGAAAGCGCCTCGTCCGGATGAGTTGGGTCGTCGTGGTCATGATATCAGGTATGCCGCCGGCCTTGCTCACTGGTGGGCGGGACACTTAATGGCCTGCGCCTGACGCACAAGCCCCGTTCGAGACTTTATTCCTGCAGCGTTTGCGCGCTATGGCAGTAGCATCATGCTGACACTGCCGAACATTCTGACGCTCTCCCGCATCCTCGCGGTGCCGTTGCTGGCTTTCCTTCTGTGGTGGCCCACGTGGGAACTCGGTTACGGCCTGGCGTTCGGGCTCTACTGCCTGATGGGGATCACCGACTACTTCGACGGTTACCTCGCGCGGTCGAGCGGCGCAGTCTCGCGGCTGGGCGTCTTCCTTGATCCCATTGCGGACAAGATCATGGTCGCGGCCGTGATCCTGGTCCTCACGGCACAGGGCATTCTGCGCGGTCCCTACGTAGGGGACATGCACGTCATCGCCGGGCTTGTCATTCTCGTGCGCGAAATCGCTGTTTCCGGGCTGAGGGAGTTCCTCGGCGGGCTGCAGGTGTCGATGCCGGTCAGCCGCCTGGCGAAGTGGAAGACCACCTTCCAGCTCGTGTCGCTTGGAGCCCTCATCCTTGGTACGGCCATGCCCTGGTGGAATCTGGACCTCGGCTCGCTGGTAGTGAACGTGCCGCATTCGGTCGGCCTGACGACGCTGTGGGCCGCGGCCGTGCTGACGCTGGTGACGGGCTGGGATTACCTGCGCGTCGGCCTCAGGCACATGGATTGATCGGTCGCGGGGTAGCGGGACGCGGCCGGGAGGGGCAACGCCCTCCACTCGAATCATGCATGCACAATCCCACCTGAACCCGCGCCGCTCCGTCGTGTTCTCGCTTGCTGCGGCAGCGGGTCTGGCGGTTGCCAACATCTACTACAACCAGCCGGTGATCGGGCTCATGCAGCGCGAACTCGGCGGGAGCACCGTGACCTATGTTCCCACGGTGACACAGCTTGGCTACGCGGTCGGTCTCGTCGCGCTCGTTCCCCTGGGGGACCTGCTCGAACGCAAGCGGCTGATCGTGCTGCAGTGCCTCGCCCTCAGCGTGGCGCTGGCGCTGGTGGCCCTTGCGCCCACGGCCGGGCTGCTGCTCGCAGGCTCGCTGCTGGTGGGTCTGCTCGCCTGCGTCGCTCAACAGATCGTGCCCTTCGCCGCCAACATCGCGCCCGACGAGAAGCGCGGCGCGGTAGTCGGCACCGTGATGGCCGGGCTTCTCTGCGGGATACTGCTCAGCCGCGCGCTGTCCGGCTTCGTGGGAGGTGCGTTCGGCTGGAGGGAAATGTTCTGGCTGGCCGTTCCGCTGGCCGTGATCACAGCGGGGCTTATGGCCCTGCAACTGCCCCGCAGCCGGCCTGCTCCCACGGAGATGACGTATGGGGCGCTTCTGGTCTCCCTTCGCGACCTGTGGCGGGAATTTCCTGCTCTTCGGCTCGCATCGTTCACTCAGTGCTGCCAGTTCGGGGTGTTCAGCGTGTTCTGGACGATCCTTGCGCTGCACCTTCAGGAGCATTTCGGCTATGGTCCGCAGGCGGCTGGCCTGTTCGGAATCGTCGGCGCCGCCGGGGTTCTGGTCGCTCCGCTCGCCGGGCGTATGGCCGACCGCACCGGCCCGCACCGGATCATCGCCAGCGCGACCGTCCTGACACTTGGCGCCTGGCTGATCTTCGCGTTCTGGACGTCCATACTGGGTCTGGTTATCGGCGTTCTCGTTCTCGACATCGCCGTGCAGCTCAGTCAGATCTCCAATCAGAGCATCATCTACGCCCTCCGTCCGGAAGCGCGATCGCGGATCAACACCGTGTACATGAGCCTCATGTTCCTGGCCGGCAGCGCCTGTTCCGGGGCGGCAACGGCGATCTGGCATGTCTGGGGCTGGAGCGGCGTGTCCGGTCTCGGCATCGGCCTTTCAGCGCTTGGCGTCATGCTCCAGATGCGCAGGCGCGGCTGAGCCACCGCTCCCTGTGCGAGCGTCAGCCGGCGCGCAATTCGTCGGCGAGCATGCGGAATTCCTCCGCACGGGGTGAATTCTTGCGCCAGACCAGAGCGATCTCGCGGTTGGCATTGGGTGATACAAGCGGGCGCGCCACGACATTGGTGCCGTTGAGAATGCCGGCATCCAGCGCCATTTCCGGCAGCATGGTGAGGCCAAGGCCATTGTCCACCATCTGCACAAGAGTGTGCAGGCTGGTGCCGATCATCGTCGCACTGGCCCGGAGTTCAGGCCGATTGCACGCCGCAAGTGCGTGGTCCTTCAGGCAATGACCGTCCTCGAGCAGGAGGAGCCGGTTCTCATCGATGATGTCCGGGCTGATCTCCGGAGGCGGATCGCGCGGATCGTCCCGGGGAAAGGCCACGAAGAAGGCGTCCAACTCAATCGTTTCTTTTTCCACTTCGCCAGTGGCGTAGGGAAGGGCCAGCAGCACGCAATCCGCGCGGCCGTGGTGCAGCGATTCGATCGCCTGCTGGCTCGGCTCCTCGCGCAGGAACAGCTTCAGGTTCGGTCGCTCGCGCCGCAGACGAGGAAGCATGCGCGGGAGAAGGAAAGGCGCAATCGTGGGAATCACGCTCATGCGCATTTCGCCCGAAAGCGGCTTGCCGCTGGACTGGACGAGGTCGGAAAGCTCTTCCGTCTCCCGCAGGATCCGGTGCGCCTTCTCGACTACTGCGTTTCCCAGCGGCGTAAAACGTACCGCGCGCTTCGTCCGCTCGACCAGCGTTACGCCTAGCAGCGTCTCAAGATCGCGCAGGCCTGCCGAGAGCGTCGATTGGGAAACAAAACAGGCCTCCGCGGCGCGACCGAAATGGCCATGCTCGTGAAGGGAGACGAGATACTGCAGCTGCTTGAGCGTCGGCTGGTAGACGGTCATGACACCGCTATTGCACGAGTGTCACGCCGTCGCCAGCACATTTGATTGTGCGCTGCGGCAGGAGGTCAAACGTCCTATCCCGTCGCTTCCTGTCCTGCCGCTTCGGGCGCTGCAGCCACTTCGACCCGCGTCATCTTCAGCTTGCCGTTCTCCACCGCGAAAGCAAGCTTGCCCTCGACCAGATCAAGCGCGTCATGGCCGAACACGTCATAACGCCAGCCTTCGAGAACCGATAGGTTCTTGCGAACGCCCGCGGCCAGCATCTCCAGCTCGTCGCTGCGGGCGAGCAGGCGGGCTGCGGCGTCGATTTCACGCGCGCGGATCTTGAGAAGGAGCTTCAGTAGGTCGGCGACGAGGGCGCCTTCCTTGCCCAGCGGCGCGCCGCGCGGTGCACGAGGCGGCAGCTCATCCTCTGCAAGCGGTTCGGCCTTGGCGATGGCGCTCATCAACCTGCGGCCGATCTCGTTGTCTTTCCAGCCCTGGGACAACCCGCGCACCTTCGCCAGATCGGCCTGCTGCTTGGGTGGGTGGCTGGCGATATCGGCCAGCGTCTCGTCGCGGGCGATGCGCCCACGCGGGATGTTCTTGTTCTGCGCTTCGAGTTCGCGCCATTCCGCGATCGCGCGAAGCCGCCCGAGCACCTGCGGATTGCGACCCGGCGCCTTGATGCGCTTCCAGGCTTCCGCGGGCTCGTTACGGTAGTTTTCCGGATCCGCCAGCTTTTCCATCTCCTGGTCAAGCCATTCGCCGCGTCCGGTCTTCACCAACCGTTTCAGAATCTTGGGGAAGATCTTTGAGAGATATGTGACGTCCCCGATGGCGTATTCGATCTGGCGGTCCGTCAGCGGTCGGCGCGACCAATCGGTGAACCGCGCCCCCTTGTCGATCGTGACGCCCTGCCAGGATTCGACGAGGTTGGAATACCCGATCTGCTCGGACTGGCTGATGGCCATCATCGCGATCTGCGTGTCGAAGATCGGGTGAGGAGTGCGGCCGGTGGCGTTATAGATGATCTCCACGTCCTGCCCGCCCGCGTGGAAGACCTTGAGGACATCCTCGTTCTTCGTGAGCAGGTCCAGCAGCGGCGTCATGTCGAGACCGTCAGCCAATGGATCGACCGCCGCCGCTTCTTCGGTGTTGGCGATCTGCACGAGGCACAGTTCAGGCCAGTACGTGTTCTCGCGCATGAACTCGGTGTCCACGCTCACGAAATCAGACTTCGCAAGACGTTCGCACAGCGCTGCGAGCTCGTCGGTCTTTGTTATCAGCGGATGAATTTTCATTGAAGCGAGGCGTTACGCCTAACGGCGCGGGGGATCAACGCCTGCTGTTGCGCTTTCGTCGCAGTTTATTTCCGACCGAACATTCTCCGGAAGAAGCCGGGTTTGTCGTTCTGCGCAAAATCGGCGAGGCTTTCCGGCGTAACCAGCCGGCGGCGCAACTGCGAACCGGAGGTGTGATCCTGCGATTGCGGGGAGTACGACATCTGCGCATCGCCAGCGCTGTCGGCGGCCTCGGACTCGCCGGCGGGCGGCTGCTGCGCCAGATCCGCGCGCGGTACGAGCGACATCAACGGCAGGTGTGAGCTGCCCCGGACAGCGATCGGCGCGTCGGCCCACGCCGGAAAGGCGAAGCTTTCGTCGCTCTGATGGAACTCCTCTTCCCGCTTGCGTTCCGCGCGCATCAACCTTGTCCTACTTTTTGCCTGTTCACCCGTAACGCGCTCAATACCAGCTTGGCGGTTAACCTTAGCTTACAGCCGATCGGGCGGGCTTCAGCCGCGGGACGTATCGGCCGTGCCGGCTGCGGGCTTCGGATTTGCGCGAATCCGCATCTGGAAATCACGGCGGCAGTCGACTAGTGGGGCCGGCATTATCCCATACGATAAAAAGAGCCTATCATGACCCATCCCTACCGCTCCCATACCTGCGGCGCCCTGAGCGCGGCCGAGGTCGGCCAGACCGTCCGCCTCTCGGGCTGGGTCCATCGCAAGCGCGACCACGGCGGCGTTCTGTTCGTGGACCTGCGCGATCACTACGGCATGACCCAGGTGGTAGCCGACGTCGACAGTCCCGCGCTGGCCGTGCTCGATTCGCTTCGTGCCGAAAGCGTCGTCACGATCGAGGGCAGCGTGAAGGCGCGGTCCGAAGGGACGGTCAACGCCAACCTGGCGACCGGCGCGATCGAGGTTTACGCCCGTTCGGCCACGGTGCTGTCAAAGGCAGAGGAACTGCCGATGCCCGTCGCGGGCGAGCAGGAGTATCCCGAGGACATCCGCCTCAAGTACCGCTTCCTCGACCTGCGCCGCGAGACGCTGCACGCCAACATCGTCAAGCGCACGCAGATCATCCGCGACATGCGCCGCCGCATGGAGGACACCGGCTTCACCGAATACTCGACGCCGATCCTGACGGCTTCCAGCCCGGAAGGCGCGCGCGACTTCCTGGTGCCCAGCCGCATCCACGCGGGCAAGTTCTACGCCCTGCCGCAGGCGCCGCAGCAGTATAAGCAACTGCTTATGGTCGCTGGGTTCGACCGCTACTTCCAGATCGCGCCCTGCTTCCGCGACGAAGACCCGCGCGCAGACCGCCTGCCGGGCGAATTCTACCAGCTCGATCTCGAAATGAGCTTCGTGACTCAGGAAGAAGTCTGGGAGACGATGGAGCCGGTGCTGCGCGCGACGTTTGCCGAGTTCGCCGGCGACAAGCCGGTGACGCCCGCCGGTGAGTTCCGCCGCATTCCGCACGCGCAGGCGATGCTGGATTACGGCTCGGACAAGCCTGACCTGCGCAATCCGCTCATCATCAAGGACGTGACGGCGCACTTCGTTGAATCGGGCTTCGGCATCTTTGCTGGCATCGTCGCCAACGGCGGCACGATTCGCGCGATCCCCGCGCCGGGCGCCGGTGCGGGCAGCCGCAAGTTCTTCGACGACATGAACGTGTGGGCGCGCGGCGAAGGCTATTCGGGCCTTGGCTACATCAATATCAAGGAGGGCGTGCCGGGCGGTCCCATCGCCAAGAACCATGGCGAGGAAAAGACGGCCGCGCTGGTCGAGGCGCTGGGCCTTGGCCCCAACGACGGCGTGTTCTTCGCTGCGGGCAAGGAAGAGCAGGCAGCGAAGCTCGCCGGTCTCGCGCGCACCCGCGTGGCGGAACAGCTCGACCTTATCGACAGGGACCGCTTTGAGCTGTGCTGGATCGTCGACTTCCCCTTCTTTGAATGGGACGAGGACAACAAGAAGGTCGACTTCGCCCATAACCCGTTCTCGATGCCTCAGGGCGGGATGGATGCGCTGGAAAACCAGGATCCGCTCACCATCAAGGCCTATCAGTACGACCTTGTCTGCAACGGCTATGAGATTGCCTCGGGTTCGATCCGTAATCAGTCGCCCGAGCTGATGGTCGCGGCGTTCGAGAAGGTGGGACTGTCCAAGGCGGACGTCGAGGAGCGGTTCGGCGGCCTCTACCGCGCCTTCCAGTACGGCGCTCCGCCGCACGGCGGCATGGCCGCCGGCGTCGATCGCATCGTCATGCTGCTTTGTGGGGCGCAGAACCTGCGTGAAATCACGCTGTTCCCCATGAATCAGCGCGCTGAGGACCTGCTGATGAACGCGCCGAGCTCGGCCGAAGCCAAGCAACTGCGCGAACTGCACCTGCGTGTAGTGGAGCCGGTGAAGCCGGCGGCTCCTGCGCAGGGGAAGGTCGTCGCGCCCGAATGATCCACGGGGTTCCGCCGTCCGGGGCTTGATCCGGCGGCGGTGCCCGTTCAAGGCCGATGGTGCGCAGCCGAGCCGTCGCCGATGGCTCGGGGCGGGACGCCCGGAAGGCAATCTCCAGATCGGGGATAACGGGATGCGAGGAAGGGGGCTGCGTTTCAGTCAAGGCCCTTGCCAGCGTCGCCACCAGTCTTTAGGGCGGCTGTCGAGATTCAAACCCGCATAGTTTTGAAGGGGTCTATACAAATGAGCGATACCGCCGATCGGGTTAAGAAGATCGTCGTCGAACATCTTGGCGTCGAAGCTGAGAAGGTGACCGAGGACGCGAGCTTCATCGACGATCTGGGCGCAGACTCGCTCGACATCGTCGAGCTGGTCATGGCCTTCGAAGAAGAATTCGGCGTCGAGATTCCCGACGATGCCGCTGAAAAGATCAGCACTGTCTCCGATGCCATCAAGTACATCGAAGAGAACAAGGGCTGATCTCGCGGGTCGCATGCCCTTGCTCCGTTCCGAGTGAATGGGGCAGGGGTGCAACACCGGATTGAAATCGACAGGCTCGACCTCTAAGGGGGCGGGCCTGTTGCCGTTTCGGCCAAGCGTGTTCAGCGCGACGCCGTTACCGGGCTGTAGTTAGAGTTTCGGAGATCATATGCGTCGTGTCGTCGTAACCGGACTTGGTCTCGTCACCCCTCTTGGTGGCGATGTGGAGACCACCTGGGCCAACATCCTCGCCGGCAAGTCGGGTGCGGGACCGATCACCCGGTTCGACGCATCGGACCAGAAGTGCCGCATCGCCGCCGAGGTGAAGCCGGCCGATCACGAATATGGCTTCGATGCCAACAAGCGCGTCGACCACAAGGTCCAGCGCCAGGTAGACCCGTTCATCGTCTTCGGCATCGATGCTGCAGGCCAGGCGATCGAAGATGCCGGCCTCACGGACATGGATGAAGCGACTCGCCTCATGGCGGGCTGCTCGATCGGTTCGGGGATCGGCGGCCTTCCGGGCATCGAAAGCGAATCGCTGGTGCTGGCCGAGAAGGGCCCGGGGCGCGTGTCGCCGCACTTCGTGCACGGACGCCTTATCAACCTCATCTCGGGGCAGGTCTCGATCAAGTACGGCCTGATGGGTCCGAACCACGCCGTCGTCACCGCCTGCTCGACCGGCGCGCACTCGATTGGTGACGCCGCCCGCATGATCAAGGACGGCGACGCGGACATCATGCTGGCCGGCGGCGCGGAAAGCACCATCTGTCCCATCGGCATCGCTGGCTTCGCCCAGGCGCGCGCGCTCTCGACGTCGTTCAATGATGAACCGGAAAAGGCCAGCCGCCCTTACGACAAGGACCGCGATGGCTTCCTCATGGGCGAGGGCGCAGGCGTCGTCGTGCTCGAGGAATACGAACACGCCAAGGCGCGCGGCGCCAAGATCTACGCCGAAGTCATCGGCTATGGTCTGTCCGGTGACGCTTACCACGTCACCGCGCCTCACCCGGAAGGCTCGGGCGCGTACCGTTCTATGGCCATGGCGCTGCGCAAGGCGGGTCTTGAGCCGAAGGACATCGATTACATCAACGCGCACGGCACATCGACTCCGCTCGGCGACGAGCTGGAACTGGGCGCAGTGCGCCGCCTGTTCGGCGATGCCATCGACAACGTCTCGATGAGCTCGACCAAGTCGGCCATCGGGCACCTGCTCGGCGGCGCCGGTGCGGTCGAATCGATCTTCTGCATTCTGGCGCTGCGCGACCAGATCGTTCCGCCCACGCTCAACCTCGACAATCCGAGCGAAAGCTGCGTTGGGGTGGATCTCGTGCCGCATACTGCCAAGAAGCGGGAAGTGCGTGCTGTGCTCAACAACAGCTTCGGGTTTGGCGGGACCAACGCCAGCCTGGTGATGCGCAAGATAGACTAAGAGGCGCAGATCCATGATCTCCCGGCGCGGTTGCGTCCTGGCGGCGGTTGCCGCCATTGTCTTCGTCGGGAGCCTCTGGGCCTTCTTCGGCGGCTGGTATGGTTCTGGCCCGCTGGAGAAGGAACGCCACTTCATAGTCCCCAACGGCGCCAGTCTTGCGGCTGTGGCCGAAAGGCTGGAGGAGCAGGGCGTCATTCGGTCCGCTACCGGTTTCACGCTGCGTGCGCGCTTTTTCGGGGGCGGCAGCGGCATCAAGGCCGGTGAGTTCGCCATTCCCCCCCACGCCAGCCCCTCGCGCGTGCTGGCAATCCTCTCCAGCGACGATGTCATCCGGCGCTTCGTGACCGTGCCGGAGGGGATGCCCTCGATCATGGTCTACGAGCGTCTCATGGCGCAACAGGCCTTGAGCGGCGACCTCGTCGTTCCCAAGGAAGGCTCCGTCCTTCCCGACAGCTACGCCTTCGAAAAGGGCGAGCCGCGCGAGGCCGTGCTGCGCCGGATGCAAGCCGCGATGAGCCGGACGATCAAGGAACTCTGGCCCGCGCGCGCATCGAACCTGGTAGTCAAGACGCCGGAAGAGGCGATCACGCTCGCCTCAATCGTGGAAAAGGAGACAGGCAAGCCTTCCGAGCGGCGCATGGTGGCGGGGCTTTACTCCAACCGCTTGCGTACGGGCATGCTGTTGCAGGCGGACCCGACGATCATCTATCCGATCACCAAGGGCAAGCGCCTTGGCCGCCGTATCCTGCAGTCCGAGATACGGGCGGTGAATGACTATAACACCTACACCATGGTGGGCCTGCCAAAGGGGCCGATAACCAACCCGAGCCGTGCCTCCATCGCCGCAGTGCTGAACCCGGCGAAAACGGAAGCCCTGTACATGGTGGCGGATGGGACGGGCGGCCATGTCTTCGCAAACACGCTCGAAGAGCATAATCGCAACGTGGCCAAGTGGTTCGCCATCCGCCGCGAGCGGGGCGAGCTCTGAAGGCGGAGGGGCCTGTCTCCCATACGGGAACAAGTCTCCGCGACAGTGTTTTTCCCAACTCCGCGCCATGCTGGTGCTGCGGAGATGTGCGATGACGGATTCGGCAGCTGACTGGCCGACGGTGAACTTGGCGGCAACCGGGCCGCGAAAGCCGCGCGCGCCGCTGCTGGTCACCGCCGAACTGCCGCCCGACGTACTCGCCTGGTGCGATGCGCTGCGCCGGGCGCACTACCCCCCCGAGCGGAACCGCCTTCGTGCCCATGTAACGCTTTTCCACGCCCTCCCGCACTCCGTCGAGGATGAGCTTGTCGGAGTTCTGGGAGACCTCGCACGGTCCGCGCCGCCGCCGGCTCGCATAGAAGGCCTTATGAAGCTGGGCGCAGGGACGGCGCTGGCGGTGGAAAGCCCGGAGATGGTCGCCCTGCATGCGGTTGTGGCGGACCGCATGCATGGCCTGCTGACGCAGCAGGATGCACAGCCCTTGCGCCTGCACGTGACGATCCAGAACAAAGTCACCACCCAGGCTGCGCGGGCGCTGCAGGCGGAGCTCGGTCCTCAGTTGCAGCCGCTGTCCTTCCGCTTCCGGGGCTTCGGCCTCTACGCCTGGGAAGACGGACTGTGGCGCTCTATCCGTCTTTTTTCCTTTCGTGGCTGAATGTGCTTTTTGGGTGTTGACGGATGCAAACCTCCCCCCTAGAGGACGCGGCCTGCACCGCAGCCGCGGCGCACCAGATCAAGCCTCCCAAACGGCAGGCATGGTATGGCGGAGTAGCTCAGCTGGTTAGAGCAGCGGAATCATAATCCGCGTGTCGGGGGTTCGAGTCCCTCCTCCGCTACCATTCCTTGATCCGGAAGCTTCCACTAGCTTCCGCATTTTTCCAAAAATCGAAAGAAAAGCAGAGGGCTGCGGGTGATTCGCGTCCGCATGCGCCCATGGTCTTCCACATGCAGCCAGATTTGGTGTGGGGGTATTTTGGGGGTATTTTCGCGGAGTATGGGAAAGGAGCGATACCCCCAATGCCTCTCACGGAGATTCAGGCCCGAAATTCCAAGCCACGCGAGCGCGCCTACAAGCTGGCCGACGGGGAGGGCCTATTCCTGTTCGTACAGGCGAACGGTTCAAAGTTATGGCGGATGAAGTACCGCTTCGCGGGCAAGGAGAAGTTGCTCTCGTTCGGCGCTTACCCTGACCTCGGGATAGCTGCCGCGCGCGACAAGCGCACAGCCGCAAAGGCTTTGCTAGCCGAGGGCAAGGATCCAATGAAATCCAAGGGAGAAGTGATCTCGCAGGAAGGAGCCACCTTCTTCGAGGTCGCAAAGCGCTGGCATGAAAATCGAAAGAGCTCTTTGAATTCCGCGCACGCCGAGCGCGTCTGGTCGCGCATGGAAAGGGACGTCCTTCCAGCCATCGGCGAGAAACTCGTGAATGAAATCACGGCGCCCGACGTCCTGGCGATGATACGCAAAATCGAAGCAAGAGGCGCGCTCGATATCAGCCGGCGTGCGAAGCAAGGGGTGGGGCAAGTCTTCCAGTTCGCAATCGCGTGTGGTCTGGCCTCGAATGATCCGACGACACATTTGCGTGGGGCGCTAAAGCCGCGACCAAGAGTGAAGCATATGAGCCGGTTGCCGCTCAGCGAATTGCCCGCATTTATCGAGAAGCTGCATGCCTACCAGGAAGAGGGCGAACGACGGTCCGCGATCACCCGTGATGCAGTTCTCTTTGCACTTCTGACTTGGGTTCGAACCAAGGAACTCCGGTTCGCCGCCAAATCCGAGTTTCAAGACCTGGGCGGCAAATCACCCGTCTGGCGCATACCGGCCGAGCGAATGAAGATGGGACGAGAGCATTTAGTGCCCCTCTCGCAGCAGGCAACGCACATCGCGAAATCCATGATAGCAGCAGCGCCTGGCGAGTTTCTCTTCCCGGGTAATGGCCCGAACAAGCCGCTTTCAGAGAACACAATGATCTACGCGCTCTATCGCCTCGGATACCACAGTCGCCAAACCGTACACGGCTTCCGGGGCTTGGCGAGCACCTGGGCCAATGAGCAGTTGGTCGAGTTCGGCAAGCCGCCCATGTGGATCAGGAAATACCATGAGGATTGGGTCGAACTACAGCTCGCGCATTCGGAGAAAAACGACGTGCGTGGAGCTTACAATGCCGCTGAATACCTGGCTCCCCGGCGCCGGATGATGCAGGACTGGGCTGACTATCTGAGCGGCGGGAAGGTGATCGACATCAAGAAGGCAGGGAAGCGCGCAGCCTGATAACTATGGCTTCGATCAGACCGGTCCAATCCAGTCTGCGCGCAAACGATCTCGACCTGCGACAACCCCCTCGACAATCACCGCTGATCCGACGAATTCGCATTCGGGTTCTTCGCTCTCGATGATCCAGACGACTTCGTCTGTCGTGGTCAGAAACAACCCGCGTCTACCACGGCTCAAAATTCCCGAGACGCGTATTCGACCTGTGGAGCGGCGTGCAAAATTGACCCCCTTAGCGGGGTGATCGGCGTCTAAAATTGACCCCCTTCATCTCATCATGAGAAGCGCCGCCGTTTGGGTTCCGGACGGCGGGTACAGGGATGTTGGTTGT
>NZ_PPSM01000009.1 GCF_002916655.1 Novosphingobium sp. HII-3 | reverse complement strand
TTCTGATAAAGCTCCACTCTCTTCATCCTTCCACCTCCGCACAAAAGCGAAGGTCTAACAGGACTGGCCCTTTTTTATCCCGGTGCTCCGGTCCGGTCCGTGGCCCCTTTTATTCCCGGTGTTCTCAGCCGGCTTTCGCTGGTTCAGGGGAAGTCGATCAAGGCGATCTGCCGGGAGTTGGGCGTGTCGCGCAAAGTGGTGCGGAAGGTTTTGCGCACCGATGAGACCGAGTTCAAATACGAGCGGACACACCAACCTCAACCGAAGCTCGGTCCATGGCGCGATCAGCTTGATGGCATACTGCTTGCTAATGAGGCGAAGTCTTCGCGCGAACGGCTGACGCTGATCCGGATCTATGAGGATTTGCGCGACCTCGGCTACGAAGGCGGTTACGACACCGTTCGGCGCTATGCGAGGACATGGTCGAAAGCGCGCGGCGCCGTGACGGCGGAAGCCTACGTGCCGCTCTATTACGCGCCCGGCGAGGCTTACCAGTTTGACTGGAGCCACGAGATTGTCGTGCTCAATGGCGTGACGACAGGGGTGAAAGTGGCGCATGTCCGGCTCTGCCACAGCCGGATGATGTATGTGCGGGCCTATCCGCGCGAGACGCAGGAGATGGTCTTCGATGCCCATGACCGGGCGTTCGCCTTCTTCGGCGGAGCCTGCACGCGTGGCATCTACGACAACATGAAGACGGCGGTTGAGACAGTCTTCGTCGGTAAGGAACGGCAATATAATCGCCGCTTCCTGCAGATGTGCAGTCACTTCCTGGTCGAACCCGTCGCTTGCACGCCAGCCTCCGGCTGGGAGAAAGGGCAGGTTGAGAACCAGGTCAATCTGGTCCGCGAACGCTTCTTCACACCCCGGCTGCGCTTCAAATCTTACGACGATTTGAACGGTTGGCTAATGGACAAATGCATCAGCTATGCCCGCGCCCATAAGCATGTCGATCAGACGGAGCGCACGATCTGGGAAGTGTTCGATGCGGAGCGTCCGCACTTGGTCAGCTATCCCGGCAAGTTCGATGGTTTCCATGCCGTTCAGGCCTCGATCGGCAAGACCTGCCTGGTGCGCTTCGACAACAATAAATACTCGGTGCTGTCCACCGCGGTCGGTCGCCCGGCCGAGATACATGCCTATGCCGACCGCATCGTCATCCGGCAAAATGGTGTCGAGATCGGCCAGCACGAGCGCTGCTTCGGCCGTGGCGAGACGATCTATAATCCATGGCATTACGTTCCGGTCCTGACTCGCAAGCCGGGAGCGCTGCGCAATGGCGCACCGTTCCACGACTGGGTTTTGCCCACCGCCATGGAGAAGGTGCGCCGCCGGCTGAAGGTTATGCATGACGGTGATCGGCAGATGGTGTCGATCCTGGAATGTGTCGGCATCGACGGACTGCCCGCCGTCGAGGTGGCCTGCCAAGAGGCGCTTGATGAGGGTGTCTTCTCGTCCGCCGTCATCATCAACATTCTGGCCCGCAAGCGGGACCCGCAGCCGGCCGCCATCCTTTCCATTCCCGATGCGCTCCGCCTGACCCATGAGCCTCTGGCCGATTGCGCACGTTATGACAGCCTCAGGAGGGCAAGCTGATATGGAACGATCCCAAATCCTCGACATGATGGGCACGCTGAAGCTCTACGGCATGCGCGGCGCCTACGACGAGACAATGGCTTCCGGCATCAAGCGCCAGCACGAGCCGCCGCGTATCGTCGGCGACCTGTTGCGGTCGGAGATCGCTGAGAAGCAGGCGCGCTCCATCAAATACCAGATCACCATCGCCAAGTTGCCGCTGGCCAAGGATATCGACGACTTCGACTTCACCAACACACCGGTCAATGAAGGGCTGGTGCGCCAGCTGGCGACAGGGGCATTCCTCGCCGAGCAGCACAACATCGTTCTGGTCGGCGGCACCGGCACGGGAAAGTCCCACCTGTCCATCGCGCTTGCCCGCGCCCTGATCCGCAATGGTGCGCGCGGACGCTTCTACAACGTCGTCGACCTCGTCAATCGGCTCGAAACGGAAGCGCGCAATGGCAAGCAGGGCCGGCTTGCTGACTTCATCACCAGGCTCGACTTCGTTATCATGGACGAACTCGGCTATCTCCCGTTCGCCCAGGCCGGCGGCCAGCTTCTCTTCCATCTCATCAGCAGGCTCTACGAGCGAACCTCGATCATCGTCACGACGAACCTAACGTTCGGCGAATGGCCTGCCGTCTTCGGTGACGCAAAGATGACCGCCGCTCTGCTCGACCGGCTTACCCACCATTGCGAGATTGTCGAAACCGGAAATGAATCCTGGCGCTTCAAAAACCGCTCTCAAAGCTAAAGCCGAGAAAGACAATCAAACCGCGCCCGCCGACCCTGCGCAATATGGAAAGCTCCAGGCCGGCGGGCGCTAACCGTTGCAACCTGAAGGAGGGGTTCCTTTTGGACGCCGATAAGGGGTCCAGTTACAACGCCGATTGACACTCACAGCACGGCCTCGACATGCGGCTCGGTCAGGCTGATCGACTGGCCCGCGCCACCGGCCTCGACATGGTGGACGTCGGTTGGCGTCCGACCGTCGGCAACTATCTCGGCCGCGTCACCAAGCCCCGCATCCTTCAGGCGGTCCGCGAGGGCGCCGGCGACCAGGCCGCGCAGCTCATCGACCATCTGAAGAAGGGCGACATGGCCAAGGAGGCCGAGCGCCTGCTGGCGGATACCGGCTGGCTGCCCGAGCCCCTGCGGCTGATCGACCAGGCCGACGCGCCGATGGCCCAAGACGATGCTGACGGTGAAGTCGGCAGCGCCGCGCTGCCCGAGTTCCTCGCAGGCGAGGACGAAGACGACGTCCCGGCGGATGCCGAAGATGAGGAACGCCCGCTTGTTGCGACGGAATGAATGACATGCGGGGCGGCTCCGGCCGCTCCGCTCTTTTTTTGCCAGGTGAGCAGAGAATTCCTAGCTGCGGCCTTGAACGTACTGTCGTTACGCATCATATTCGGATCGTTACGACAGTACGGAGATTACGATGGCCGATCGCACAGTGGTTCAACGCGTCAAGAATCAACGCGACGCCCGTCTACTCGAAGGCTGGCAAGAGGTCCGCGTCTGGGTTCCTAGCGAAAAGGACGCGGAAGATATCCGAAACATAGCCGCCGACCGACGGGCCAAGGCCGAAGCGCTCGACGGACTCAGCAAGGAGGTTCCGAACGTGAGCTCACAGACCGAAGCACGCATTGCCCAAGCCATCGCCGAACACGGATCGGCGGCCTATAACACCCCCTCTGGCGCCGTTCTCGATCTCATGACCGAGCTGGCGGGCGAGGACGACCTGCAGGGGTTCTCCCGCGCCGTGGTGATCCTCGCGCGCGCCAAGCCCGCCAACGCCAAGTTTGTCCTCGCTCGCGTCCCGGCGAAGATCAGCAATTTTGTCATCCAACATCGCGGGATCGCGGCGTCGGACTTGATGAAGTGGGCAGACGCCAATCCACAGTGGCCCGAGGACTTGAAGCGCTCGGTCCGCGATCCGGAGCAATTCGAGCGCATCGTCGAGGCGATGGCGGAAAGCATCAAGGTCTTCGCGAAGTCGCACTGACATCTCGCCGAACGCAATTCGTTCGAGATTTATGACCCGCCCGAAACCTCGACATGAGGCCGCACCCTGCCGAATAGGCCCGCGATGACCGAGCGGGCTCTGACCGGAAATGCCTCGTCCCCGGCCGAAGCCACGAAACGGTCGAATGCGTGGTTCGGATAGTAGGCGTTCAATACGCCGATCACATAGCCCAGCTCGCTCGGCGTCTTCTCCAGCCCCGCCGCAAGTGCGCACGCCAGGCCTTTCTCCAGATCATGGCGGATCTCACGGCGACATCGATCGTCGCTCCAGCCCTGGGCGACGAGAAACGCCTTCAGCACCAACTCAGAGGCAATGGCGATCGCGTAGCAGGTCTCGCGCGCATCACCGCGATCGGCCAACGCAGCGCTCGGCAGGAAACCTTCGCCATTGGCGAAGAACACCTGCGCCAGTTCGCGATCGATCCCGGTGTCCGTCGCTACCAGACCGCGACCTCCCACTGACCGTTAACGCGCGCAAAGCCGATCGGCCGGTTCTGCGGCGGCGCATTCGGCTTCGTCGAATCCATCACGATCTGCGTCATGCAGGTGACGCCTGGGCCGACGCCACCCGGCGAACAGTCGCCGAGCTTCAGCGTCGCATTGGTCAAAGGTCCCGTGAACAGCCGGTGACGCCGAACCGCGGCCGTCGCCTCGTCCTCCGTCGGCTGCGCGACCCCGGCCTCGACAGCCGGCGACGCAGACACCGGCGCAATCACCGGCCGAAAGACGAACCCCGTGCCGAACCCGACCGCCAGGCAACCCGCCGCAATGATGCCGATCGCGCTTCCCTTCATCTCGCCTGCCTCTTTCCTACCGGCACGGCGAACTCCAGTGAGTTAAGGCGCCGCGACTTCTTTTCCCGGGAAAGTTTAGCGTCAGATCGCCGCCGCCGGAAGGCGGTGCGATGAGCCGGGCTCAGCCCGCGACAGAGTGAGAGGGTGGCCGGGACGGGTTTGAGCCCCGTCCGGTCGAGAGAGAGCGCCGGGCCGGCTCGTCCGTCTCAGCTCTCCGAGGTCTCCATCATGCTCCATGCTCCGCTTCCGGCTGCCGTCCCGGCAGTCTCGCTCCCGCTCGCGCCCGCGACGCTGCCGGCCTCCGCCGTGCTGGCCGCCGCCGAGCATCTCCTCCCTCATCTTGAACAGGGCCGACCGGTCGACGCAGGGACACTGCGCGCAGCCATGGAGGCGGCCTTCGGCGCGTCCGACGCTGTCGGCGCCTGGGACTGGAAGACGGCCTATGACGCTTGCGAGGTCGCGACGGTCCTGTTCCTGCGCAAATACGGAAAGGCGCTTTTCCGCAAAGCCGCTTCGCCGGCTTCACGTCTTTCCGCGCTGACCAAGATCGTCCGCCTTCTGCCGACGCATACGCGCCGCTCAGAAGAAGCGCAGGCCTTCCAGCAATTCTCGACCCCGGTCCCGCTCGGTCTCACCGCCCTGACTGCGGCATCGCTGACTCCGGCCGACCGCGTGCTGGAGCCCTCGGCCGGAACCGGCCTGCTTGCGATTCTCGCCGAGATCGCCGGCTCCGCGCTCATCCTGAATGAGCTTGCCGAGACCCGCGCCGATCTCCTTACCTCCCTCTTTCCGGCCATCCCGGTCACGCGCTTCGACGCCGCACAGATCAACGATCACCTCGATCGGACGGCCGTTCCCAGCGTCATCATCATGAACCCGCCGTTCTCGGTGATGGCAAACGTCACCGGACGGGTGGCCGACGCCGCTTATCGCCATGTCGCCTCGGCCCTGGCGCGTCTCGCCGATGGCGGCCGCCTTGTCACCATCACCGGTGCGAACTTCTCACCTGACCAACCTGCCTGGCGCGACGCTTTCATCCGCCTGCAGGAGCGCGGGCGTGTCGTGTTCACGGCCGCCGTCGCGGGCTCGGTCTATGCCAAGCATGGCACGACCATCGAGACGCGCCTGACCGTCATCGACAAGGCGCCGGATGAGGACCCCGCACGCTTTCCGGACTCCGCCGGCCTCGCGCCCGATGTCGCGACGTTGCTCGCGTGGATCGACCAGCAGGTTCCGACCCGGCTGCCGGTATCGCTCCCGACAACGATCGCCGACGCGCCCGGCGCGCCGCGCACCGTGCGCGGCTATCTCGCCCGGGCCGCGTCAGCAGCGCCTGCGCGCCGCATAGCGCAGCCCGAAGGCGTGCCCCTCGACTATGAGACGATCGACTGGACGCCGCCCGAGGGCGGCCGCCTATCGGACTCGATCTACGAGACCTATGCGCTCGAGTCGATCCGCATCCCCCTCGCACAGTCGCATCCCACCAAGCTCGTGCAATCGGCGGCGATGGCGTCGGTCGCACCGCCGAAGCCGAGCTATCGGCCAGTGCTTCCCGCCCATATCGTCAGCGACGGCGTGCTGTCCGACGCCCAGCTCGAGACGGTGATCTATGCCGGAGAGGCCCATGGCGACTATCTCGCCGGCGCCTGGACCGTGGACGAAACCTTCGACCTCGTCTCGGCCGCGCCGGACGACGCGGAAAATGCCGTTCGCTTCCGCAAGGGCTTCATGCTCGGCGACGGCACCGGCGCCGGCAAGGGCCGCCAGTCGGCCGGGATCATCCTCGACAACTGGCTCCAGGGCCGGCGCAAGGCGGTCTGGATCTCCAAATCCGACAAGCTGCTCGAGGACGCCCAACGCGACTGGTCCGCGCTCGGCATGGAGCGGCTGCTGGTCACACCGCTGTCGCGCTTCCCCCAAGGGACCGCGATCCGTCTCGCGGAAGGCGTCCTTTTCACCACCTACGCCACGCTACGGTCCGACGACCGCGGCGAGAAGCTTTCGCGGGTCAAGCAGATCGTCGAATGGTTGGGCTCCGATTTCGACGGAGTGATCATTTTCGACGAAAGCCACGCCATGCAGAACGCCGGTGGCGGCAAGGGAGAACGGGGCGATGTCGCTCCTTCGCAGCAGGGCCGTGCGGGCTTGCGCCTCCAGCACGCTTTGCCGAACGCGCGCGTCGTGTACGTTTCGGCGACCGGCGCGACCACCGTCCACAATCTCGCCTATGCCCAGCGGCTCGGCCTGTGGGGCGGCGAGGATTTCCCCTTCGCCAATCGTGCCGAATTCGTCGAGGCGGTCGAGAATGGCGGCGTCGCGGCCATGGAAGTGCTGGCGCGCGATCTGCGCTCGCTCGGCCTCTACACATCACGATCGCTGTCCTACGACGGCGTCGAATATGAGTTGCTCGAACACCAGCTCACGCCCGAGCAGACGCGCATCTACGATGCCTATGCCGGCGCTTTCGCCATCATCCACAATCATCTCGACGCGGCGATGCAGGCCGCCAACATCACCGGCGACAGCGGCACGCTGAACCGGCAGGCGAAGTCGGCCGCACGCTCTGCCTTCGAATCCGCCAAGCAGCGCTTCTTCGGCCATCTGCTGACCAGCATGAAGACCCCGACACTGGTCCGCTCGATCGAGCAGGACCTGGCCGAAGGTCATTCGGCTGTGATTCAGATCGTATCGACCGGCGAAGCGCTGATGGAACGGCGTCTCGCAGAGATTCCCACCGAGGAGTGGAACGACGTCCGGGTAGACATCACGCCGAGGGAATATGTCCTGGATTACCTCGCCCATTCCTTCCCGGTGCAGCTCTACGAGCCGTTCACCGACAGCGAGGGCAATCTGTCATCGCGTCCGGTCTTTCGCGACGGCCAGCCCGTCGAAAGCCGCGAAGCCGCCGCCCGGCGCGACGAGCTGATCGAACGGCTCGCATCGCTTGAGCCCGTGCCGGGCGCGCTTGACCAGATTGTCCAGCGTTTCGGCACCGACATAGTGGCCGAGGTGACGGGCCGCTCGCGCCGCGTGGTGCGCAAGGGCGAGCGGCTTGCCGTCGAGAACCGCGCCGCCTCCGCCAATCTTGCCGAAGCCGCCGCGTTCATGGATGACCAGAAGCGCGTGCTCGTGTTCTCGGAAGCGGGCGGCACCGGCCGCAGCTACCACGCCGATCTCGCGGCGCGGAACCAGCGCCTGCGCGTCCACTATCTGCTCGAGCCGGGCTGGAAGGCCGATGCCGCCATCCAGGGCCTGGGCCGCACCAACCGGACGAACCAGGCGCAGCCGCCGCTCTTCCGGCCGATCGCCACCAACGTGAAGGCCGAGAAGCGCTTCCTCTCGACTATCGCGCGCCGGCTCGACACGCTGGGCGCGATCACACGCGGCCAGCGCCAGACGGGCGGACAGGGCCTCTTCCGACCCGAGGACAATCTGGAATCGCACTATGCGCGCGATGCGCTCCGGCAGCTCTATCTCCTGCTCGTGAGCGGCAAGGTCGACGGCTGCTCGCTCGACCGCTTCGAATCCGCCACCGGCCTGAAGCTGATGGACGACAACGGCATCAAGGACGAGTTGCCGCCGATCACCACCTTCCTCAACAGGCTCCTCGCGCTGACCATCGATCTGCAGGGCGTGCTCTTCACGGCGTTTGAGCAGCTCCTCACTGCCAAGATCGAGGGCGCGGTCCGGAGCGGCGTCTATGATGTCGGGTTGGAGACGCTGCAGGCCGAAAGCTTCGTCGTCACCGACAGCCAGGTGATCCACACCCATCCAGGCACGGCTGCGGAGACGCGGTTGCTCACCATCATGCGGCGAGAGCGCAACCGGCCGACCACGCTGGACACGGCAATCGACCATCTCGCCGATCCCCGCGCGCGGCTCCTCGTCAACGGCCGATCCGGCCGGGCCGCCGTGCAGATCCCGGCGCCATCCATGATGCTCGACGATGGCGAGATCGAACGGCGCGTCTGCCTGATCCGGCCGATGGAGCAGCACTACGCGCCACTGCGCATGATGGACGAGAGCCATTGGGAGGAAGCCGACCGCCGCACCTTCGCAACCGCCTGGGATACCGAACTGGCCGAGGTGCCGGAGTTCTCCGACAGCACTATCCACATCGTCGCCGGCCTGCTGCTGCCGATCTGGAAGCGTCTGCCCAACGAGTCGACGCGGGTCTATCGGCTCCAGACCGACGCGGGCGAGCGCATCATCGGTCGCCGCGTATCCCCCGCCTGGGCCGCGAACGCCGGCACCATGGGCGCCAGCACCCTGACGCCAGACGCCGCCTTCACAGCGCTGATCGGCGGCACGACTATTCTCGATCTCACTGACGGCATGCAGTTGCGCCGCGCCCGCGTGATGGGGACCAACCGCATCGAGCTGTCGGGCTTCACCGATGCGATGCGGGATCGACTGCGGGCCTATGGCCTGTTCAGCGAGATCATCTCGTGGAAGCTGCGCTTCTTCGTGCCCATCGATGCGTCAGGGCCCGCCATCCTCACCAAGCTGCTCGACACCTTCCCGATCGCCCGCATCGCCGAACGGGAGGCCGCGTGATGGCCCGGCAGGACGCCTCCGACCTTGCGCACAGTCTTGGCCGGCAGGCCGAGGCGGTGTGCCGGCATTATCTCTATAGCGGGCGTCGCGAGGGCCGCTACTGGCTGGTAGGCGACGTGCGCAACACGCCCGGCCGCTCGATGTATGTGCGGCTGAAGGATTCGCCGAAAGGTGTCGCGGGCAAATGGACCGACGCCGCCACCGGCGAACATGGCGATCTCCTCGATGTCATCCGTGAAAGCTGCGGCCTGATCGACTTCAAGGACGTGGCCGATGAGGCCCGGACCTTCCTCAGCATGCCGCCCCCCGAGCCGGAGCCGCGATTTCCGGAGCGCCAACGGCAGGCACCAAGCGGCTCGCCGGAAGCAGCCAGACGTCTCATCGCCATGTCGCAGCCGATAACAGGCACGATCGTGCAAGCGTATTTACGGAAACGCGGCATTACGGATTTACACGGAACCGGAAGCCTTCGCTTCCATCCACGCTGCTATTATCGGCCCGACGAGCACGCGCCGACCGAGACCTGGCCGGCGATGATCGCCGCTGTAACCGATCTCGACGACAGGATCACGGGAGCGCACCGAACCTGGCTCGATCCCGGATCGCGTGACAAGGCACCGATCGGCACGCCGAGGCGAGCAATGGGCGACCTGCTCGGCAACGCGGTGCGCTTCAGCGCCGGCGGCGAGGTCATGGCGGCCGGCGAAGGCATCGAGACCGTCCTTTCGCTCCGACAGGTGCTTCCCGACATGCCGATGCTGGCGGCGCTCTCGGCAGCGCATCTCTCCGCCATCCTATTCCCCTATACGCTCCGACGGCTCTACATCGTGCGCGACAATGATCCGGCCGGTGACGGTGCGCGTGACAGCCTGATCGAACGGGCGAACGCGGTCGGGATCGAGGCGATTGTCATCTCGCCGACTCTCGGCGACTTCAACGAGGATCTCCGCACCTTGGGCATCGATCATCTCCGGCAGCAGTCGCGGATTCAGATTGCACCCCAGGACATCGCAAGGTTCATGGCGCTCGCGGCATAGACCGGCACGCGAGAGCGGCAATGAGACGGTGTGTCGTCATGCTCGCGCGGATGCACCAACCGTCGAAGGGGGACCGCGCCTCGGCCTTCGAGAGGGCGATCGGCCAGCAAACGGGCCCGCCCGACAATGGCTGCGGCCAACGATTTTCCGGCGGCGCGTGCCGCGCCTTTCCATCGCGAGGCAAAATCGCCGGCCTTCGCCATCCTTCGCTGACGCTCCGGCCCTGCGCTGCGCTCCGGGTGCAGGGCTGGCCCGCCCGCCGGCTTTCGTCGCCATGAAGGCCGCGACGGTCGCGGTCCAATCGACGGAGCATCCCATGAGCGAGCACGACGACTTCGAACCGCATCACGCCTCATCACCGACCGACCATGTCCTCAACGAACTTCAGCTCCACGGCTACCGTCCCTTCGAGGATGAACCCGACCAGCGGCTCTTGCCCGACGGCAATGCGGTTGCAGGCGCCATCGCTGACATCTTCGACGCCCTGATCGGGACGCTGGAGGACACTCGCCTCGAACCCGACCTCGACGATCTCCTTTGGTCGACGGTCAACGTCTTCCACCGCGCCACCGACCGGATCGCGCGCGAACTCGACGACAACGAGCAGGCGCAACGCCGCGGACAGCGTGAACAAGACGGCAGCGAAGTGAAGGCGGTCGAACTCGAGCGCCATATCGCCGAGGGGCAGACCCTGATCGAACGTCAGAACGCCTTCGAGCTGATGCGCGACCAGGCGGCCGAACATTACGAGCGCCACGTCGGCAAGACCTGGCTTCCGCGCAGCGGATCAAAGGTCAACCACCGCAATCTCACCTCTGCGATGATCGATAGCCGCGACTTCTTGGCAGCGAAACGGCGCGCCGAGCAGACGATCCTCCTTCCGCCCGGTCCGAAGATCCTCGTCACCGGCGGTCTCGACTTCAACGATCACCGGTTGATCTGGGCCAAGCTCGATCAGGTGCACGAGAAGCACCCGGACATGGTGCTGATGCACGGCAAGTCGCCGAAAGGCGCCGAGAAGATCGCCTCGCTGTGGGCTACGAACCGCAACGTGCCGCAAATCGGTTTCGCTCCCGACTGGACGAAACACGGCCGCGCAGCGCCCTTTAAGCGCAACGACGAGATGCTGGAAATCCTGCCCAAAGGCGTGATGCACTTCCCCGGCACCGGCATCAATGACAACCTTGCAGACAAGGCCAAGAAGCTCGGCATCCCGGTCTGGAAGTTCGGCGGCGCGTGAGCGCCGCCTGCCCGCAAGGCGACTGAAACGCTGGATCGCACCGCGCAGCGTTTCTACTTAAAGCACTGAACGGACAGCGAGGATTCGATGAGCACAATCACGGACGACGACTATAAAACCCATATTGCAACTGTAGTCGCCGAGGGCTTCACGCTCGATCCCCCCGGATTTGAACGTCTTTCGTCGTGGACGCACATGCTGATGCACCTCGTCAACGCGCACACCAACTTCGAGTGGGTGCGTGACCACCCTGTCGAACTCGGCGAGCTGGAAAACTCGCTGCGCCAGCAGGCGTTCTTCGTCGCCGGAATCATGGCCTATTGTCGCTGCTACGCATCGTCGGGATCTGGAATTCCGATACTCGATGCAAAGAAGGTCTACGAAGGATCAGACGACGGAAAACAGGTCCATGAACGTCTCATCGGCCTCCGTAACTCGATCGCCGCGCACACGGACGCGTCGGACATCGTTCGCCTCACTCTCGCAGTGAAGGACGAGCCCGAACGTCTCGTCATACGGCACCTGTGGACGATGGCTGTCCCCGTCAACGAGATCGCGGATTTCCTGGAAGCTGTCGCTCACACCGAGCACTTCGCCACGATCAGCCTGAACAAATATTTGAACCGGCTCGAAAAGAACCATGGCAAGACGATTGAACTCGACTGACGGTTTTCCCGGTTTCACCGCGGCTCCTGACGCGAAAACCACCCCCGCTTATCTGCGCTGATCCTTGGTCAGACTGATCGCCTGACGCCATCAACCCGTAAAGGGTCGGCTATGCGAGCATGCCGCCGCTTCGGCTGCGCCTGCGCGGTGATTGCAGCGTTCAGTCCGACACTTCGGGCGCCTGTCAGCGGGGGATGGTCCTCCGCTCAAACAGGAGCCGGATCGATGTCCCTCAACGACGCGCACGCCTTCGCCTTCAGCCTCGCCACCACCCTGATGGCCGCTATCATCATCTTCCAGGCCGGCGACGGCACCCTCTCGGTGACGCCCGCCAGCGAGTACGACGGCGACATGGCCGCGATCGTCCATGAGATCGATCCCTTCGCCCCATAACCGGGGCGAACCGGCGCCGCCGCGCGGAAGTCGCACGCGATTTCCGCTCCCGGCACAGTCGATTTCCGCTATAGTTTGATCGCGCCGTGGTGGTGGTGGAGGCGCAACCGTCAGACCTTTTCTCACGGAGGCCACCATCATGATCATCCTCGCAATACTTGCATCGCTCGCGGCCATCGGCCTGCTTTGCTGGCTGCTGTTCACGCTGGCCGTCTTCTCGCTGCCGGCGTTCGTCGGTGTGACCGCGGGCGCCTGGGCGCACGGCACCGGAGCCGGCATCCCCGGCGCGGTTCTGGTCGGTGCCGTTGCCGCCGCTTTCACGCTGGCGGTCGGCCATCTCCTGATCACCTTCATCCGCCCGATGTGGCTGAAGCTGATCGTGGCCGCCGCCTTTGTCGCGCCGGCGGCGATCGCCGGTTTCCATGCGACCCATGGCATCGTGAAGCACCTCATGCCGTCCGACGGATGGCAGATCACCTTCTCCGTCATCGGCGCGGTCGCTGTCGGCATCACCGCCTTCGCGCGGGTCGCAGGAATGGCGGCGGCCCCAGGCCCGTCCGGCCGGAATCTCGCGCGAGCCTGATCGTCGTCATCGCCGTTGCGAGAGCAGACCAGCGGTGGGCCACGGCCGCCCACGTTGTCTGGGGCCGTTGGGATTGAAGCGTGGGGTGCGGATCGAGCTGAGCCCGGGAAGCGGCTTTCATTGGAGCGCTGCCGTAGCAGGAACATGTCTCGGCGGCACACCGCACGTCCGGCGCGGCGATCTCCCCAATGGCGGTAAAGGGTCAGGATGCAGCGCCGTGCCCTGCCGGAAGGAGGCGAAGCGGGTGAGCATTGTTGCGACGCCGGTTGCCGATGCGGAGGGCCGCCATCTTCTCCGTTTTCTTACCGTGCCTCGACCGCTCCAAACGGCCTCTTCAATGGCCTGATCTGGCCGAAGGTCGGCTGCGCCTCGATCGCCTATGACGCAACAGCGGCGTCGAGCTTTCTTCCCCTGCCGGCTGCGCCGCCATTCCTCGCGAGACAAGAAAGCCCTCCTTAGCTGTCAGGCCCCTGTGGGGTGCGCCGTCAATCGCCTCCGGCCAACCGATCGCCATCGAGGCCGCAATGGTGCGGGCTCGGGAACGGAAAACGGAGACTTACAATGGCGACCATCGGCACCTTCAAGAAGACCGGCTCGAACGAGTTCACCGGCGAAATCGTCACCCTCAGCGTCCAGGCCAAGGGCGTCCGCATCGTCCCCGAAACCCGCTCTGCCGGCGAGAACGCCCCTAGCCACCGCATCCTCGTCGGCCGCGCCGAGATCGGCGCCGCCTGGGCCAAGCGCTCCAACGAGGGTCGCGACTATCTCGGCCTCAAGCTCGACGATCCGAGCTTCAACGCCCCGATCTTCGCCAACCTCTTCGACGACGAGGACGCAGACACCTACAGCCTGATCTGGTCCCGCCCCAATCGCCGCAACGGGGACTGACGTCCCCGCGCGAAGCCCCGCCCGGATCGAACCGGGCGGGGCCTTCCGCCTGGGGCGACCGAATCAGTTTCCGCCTAAAGGCGCGCGTTCGGACTTCAGAAGGCAGTATCAGGTAGCGTCAGCCAACTAGAACGACTATTATAGATGGGGTATTCGGGCACTCCCTAGCCAACAAAGTCGTGGATGTTCCTGAATTCCTCAGCGATTCAGGGGGCATCATGCGAGTTGGGTGAGTCAGCTAAAACTTCTATGATCCGGCACGATGCGACTTTCCCATTGTCGCACGATTTGATCATCCGAGTGAGCTCGCTCTTAAGTCCGAGAAGGCGTCGGATCCGCACCTCGACGGCTTCGAGCTGATCGGTGGCAATTCGGCTCACCTGCTCACAAGAGGACTCTGGCCTTTCCTGCAGAGCGAGCATCGTCTTAATAGCCGGGATGTCGAAGCCGAGATCCCTGGAATGGCGTATGAACGTCAGTCGCCGAACATCCTCTGCTTCATAGAGGCGCCGCCTGCTCTCTGTGCGGGGCGGCGGCGGGATGAGATTGATCCGCTCGTAGTAGCGGATTGTCTCGATATTGACGCCTGTCCGTTGTGACAAGGCTCCGATGGTGATCATGGCGAATTCATTCCGTAACGGTGGTTCGAGTAGGGATAACAACTGGGCGGAAGCGTCATCGGCATCCGTGCGCCGATTGCCGTTGGCCGCTGAGCGCCAACCCTCAGGGCACGTTCATTCCGACGGCGTGTGAGCGCGCAACTCCTCCAACCAGAGGCGGGCGTTGCCATCCGACGGAGCGCGCCAATCGCCGCGCGGCGACAGCGAGCCGCCAGCAGTGACTTTGGGGCCGTTCGGCGACGCCGAGCGCTTGAACTGGCTGATCGTGAAGAAGCGATAGAGGAACACCTCCATCCACGATCTGATTGTGGGCAGATCATATGCGCGACGGCGCTCTTCCGGATACTGTGGAGGCCAAGCTCCGGCGGTGGCGTCACGCCAGGCATGGAAGGCCAGGAAAGCGATCTTCGACGGCTTCAGGCCATAGCGCGTCAAATAAAACAGGGTAAAATCCTGCAGTTCATAAGGCCCAATCTTCTCCTCCGTACTTTGTAAGGCGCCGCCTTCGCCGGCCGGCACGAGTTCTGGCGAAATCACAGTGTCAAGAATGGAGAGCAACGTGCCGTTCGTTGCCTCATCGAAGGCGGCTGACTGTGCCACCCAGCGGATCAAATGCTGGATGAGTGTTTTCGGCACCGACGCGTTGACGTTGTAGTGGCTCATATGGTCGCCGACACCGTAGGTCGACCAGCCGAGCGCGATTTCGGACAGATCGCCAGTGCCAAGCACCATGGCGCCTCGCTGGTTGGCTGCACGGAACAAGATGTCCGTGCGCAGGCCCGCCTGCACGTTCTCGAACGTCACGTCGTAAACCGGCTCGCCTTGCGCGAACGGATGCTGAAGTGACGCCAGCATCTGCTGCGCCAACGGCTTGATGTCGATCTCCTCGGCGGTGACGCCGAGACTACGCATCAGCGTCCAGGCATTTGCCTTGGTGGCCTCCCCCGTCGCGAAGCCCGGCATCGTGAAGCCGAGAATGTCGGACCGGGGCCAGCCTAGCCGGTCGAACGCTTTCGCCGCCACGATCAGCGCGTGAGTGGAGTCCAGACCACCGGAGACCCCGATGCAGACGCGGCGGATGCCCGTCGCCTGAAGGCGCTTCATCAACCCCTGGACCTGGATGCTGTAGGCCTCATAACAGTCCTGGTCGAGGCGTGCCGGATCGGCTGGAGCATAGGGGAAGCGCGCGACGGCCCTGCGCAGCCCGAGGTCCGTCATCGACGGCTCGAACCGGAAGCCGATACGCCGGAACCTGTCTTCAGGCATAGCTTGTGCGATGGCCGCCTCGTTGAAGGTGCCGGTGCGCAGGCGCTCCAGTCTGAGCCTATCAACGTCGACATCGGCGATGGCCATTTGCGAGTCCTGCGGGAACCGTTCGGTCTCTGCCAGCAGCTGCCCGAGTTCATAAATGCAGGCTTGACCGTCCCAAGCGAGGTCCGTCGTCGACTCGCCCGGACCGGCCGCGGAATAGATGTATGCAGCCCAGCACCGCGCCGATTGGGTTGCGCAGAGCAGCCGGCGGGTTTCGGCCTTGCCGACAGTGATGTTGCTGGCCGAGAGGTTGGTAAGGATGAGAGCGCCAGCGAGCGCGGCAAAGTCGCTGGGCGGAGCCGGTCCCCATACGTCCTCGCACAGCTCGACGTGGAAGACGAAGCCTGGCAAATCCTCGGCCGCGAAAATCATATCCATTCCGAAGGGGACGGACTGACCAGCGATCTCGATGGTAGCGCCTTTCAAGTTTCGGCCCGAAGCGAACCAACGCTTTTCGTAGAATTCCCGATAATTCGGCAGATGTCCTTTGGGAACAACACCCAAAATGCGCCCACGATGGACGGCGACAGCGCAATTGTAGAGTCGTCCTTCCCGCACCAGCGGCGCGCCGATGAGCAGAACCGGCGAAAGCTCGCGGCTCGCGGCCGCGACTTCCTCGATCGCTTGTTCCACCCGCTGCAGCAACGCGGCTTGGCCGAGAAGATCGTCAACCGCGTAACCGCAGAGGCCCAATTCCGGGAACACCATCAGCGCAACACCCTGGCGCGCACCGTCGCGGGCGAGCGCGAGCGTCTCAGCGACATTGTAGCTGGGATCGGCGACTTCGCATTTCGGTGTACAGGCAGCCACGCGAACGAAACCCTGCTGATAAATCGAATAGAAGCTCATCCGCCGGTCTCATCTCGTGTTCTTGCGGTGCCCGATCTCGGCACCAAGTGGCCGTGACCGCTGTTACGGCGACCGGGTTCAGTCACGGCCTCGACCCCTCGCAAGGGTTGATTCTGTAGTTACTACAGGATTTATATACCTATGATCGGGGCGTGTGAACCCACGCGCGATGAGTGGTCGCCCCCGGTCTTTCATCACCACAGGCAGGCGGCGGAGGACGACAAGGAGCAAGGACAGTGTTCAAGAGGCTCAGTTCTGACCAGGTGGGCATTGTCCGAGCCTCAGCCGTCGCGCTCGCCTTCGCGGCGGTCGTCCTTGTGGTTGGCTATGCCTGGCTGCCTCCTGAATTGTTCGGCCTCAGCCCAGAGATGGACTTCGGTGAGCGGATCGCGTTCACGTTGAAGGCGAGTATTCTCATGTTTCTCTGGCTGGCCGGCTGCGTCGGCGCGGTGAGCAGAGGCAGGTTCTATTCGCCGGCGGATATACGGGGCTCGGCGTTCGGCAAACCCAGCCCGGCAATCGCCGTGCGTGCCGCGGTGCTGCAGAATTCATTGGAGCAGACAGTACTGGCTTTTGGCGCACATCTGACCCTAGCAGCGCTTCTGCGAGAAACCGAACTGGTGCTCATACCGCTGCTGGTTGCTCTGTTTCTGGTTGGCCGCATCACCTTTGCATTCGGCTACGCCAAACGAGTCTCAGGCCGGGCTTTTGGCATGGCGCTCACCGGCGCCTCAATAATCGCGAGCTATGGAATTGTGGTCGGGCTGATAGCCGCCGGACGCTGACGTCTGTCGCTCGCTTGGACGGCAAAAAACGATTGAAAGGCCTCTTGCTCCTGTAGCCACTACAGAATGTATGGTGCGTGAAAGGATTCGAGCCGGGCTCGAGAGAATAAGCAAATTTAGGAGACCGCAATGACTATTGAAGCCGAGGCTAGAAGCACCTTAGGCACGTTACGCTTCAAGGTTGAGGGCTTGGATTGTCAGAACGAAGTTCGGATGCTTCGTGCCGCGGTCGGTCCCGTCGTCGGTGGCGAGGACAAGTTGTCGTTCGACACCAAGGGCGGTGTCATGGAGGTCGCGGGCCTGACCGCTCCGGCACTCGATACCATTGAGCAGGCGGTCGCTACCACTGGAATGAGGGCACAATTGCTGGCTGAGCTGGATAAGTCCTCCGCGTCGGCGTGGCTGTTCAAGGTCGAGGGCCTCGATTGCAAAAACGAGGTCGCGATGCTCAAGCGCGAAATCGGCCCTCTGGTTGGCGGTGAGGACTGGCTCGCCTTCGACACAGCA
The DNA here is from genome assembly GCF_002916655.1 of Novosphingobium sp. HII-3. Classification (GTDB taxonomy): domain Bacteria; phylum Pseudomonadota; class Alphaproteobacteria; order Sphingomonadales; family Sphingomonadaceae; genus Novosphingobium; species Novosphingobium panipatense. The sequence continues at coordinate 52,220 of NZ_PPSM01000009.1, read as the reverse complement.
AAGGGGTTGATGACGGTCGCGCCTCAGCACCGTGCCTCGATCGACGAACTCGTGAGCGGCATCTCAAGAACCGGGATGTCAGGCTCTCTCATCCAGGATGGTTCGGCCGAAACCATGCTCCTGCGTGTGCGCGGCCTCGACTGCAAGAATGAGGTGGCTGCTCTGACCAGGGAACTGGGACCGCTCGTTGGCGAGGATAAGCTCGCCTTCGACACTTCGCAGGGTGCGATGACCATTGCACCTCAGAGCGGGACAACCCTCCAAGAGATCGAACAGGCGGTCGCGCGAACCGGGATGCGGGCTGAGCTGTGGACAGCGCCGGCCGTTGCTGAGCAGGCAACCTGCGATGCCGCAGGATCCGCGTGCGGTTGCGCGACCAACGTGAAGGAAGCCCTCAGCCCGCCGCCGATCAATCTGCCTGGCGGCGTTGTCTATCGAATCCATGGCATGGATTGTGCCGACGAGATCGCCGCCCTGAAGCGCGAAGTCGGCCCGCTCGTTGGTGAGGACAAGCTCGCTTTCGACCTTCTTAACGGCCGCATGTCGATCGACATGGCGCCTGACGCCGCCTTGGAGGCCAAGATCGAGAAGGCCGTTGTACGCGCCGGCCTGCAGGCGGAGCCCTGGACCGAGGGCGCCACCAGCGAAGGGGCACGGGCAGAAGAGCGGCGCAGACGCATTCAATCATGGCTGACTGCTGCGAGCGGCCTGTTCGTCGCGATCGGATTTGCGGTTCACGCCTGGGTCGGAGGTGGAATCATCGCGGCCTTCGAGGCAGGCGAACATGGTGCAGGTGCAACGCCGCTGCTAAGCGTCATTCTCTATACGCTCGCCGCGCTTTGTGCTGTGCGTTACGTGGCCCCGAAGGCTTGGCTCGCGGCCAGGCGCCTGCGTCCCGACATGAACCTCCTGATGGTGATCGCCGTCGTGGGTGCGATCGGAATTGGCGCTTGGTTCGAAGCCGCAACGGTTTCGTTCTTCTTCGCGCTCGCCCTTGCTCTCGAGGCCTGGAGCCTCGGCCGAGCGCGGCGGGCCGTGGCGGCCCTGATGGAGCTCGCGCCGCCGACCGCGCGCATCATGCTTGAAGACGGCACGGAGAGAGACGTGCCGGCAGCCGAAGTCCGTGTCGGTTCGCACATCATTATTCGACCTGGCGATAAAGTACCGCTCGACGGCCGTGTGGCCGCCGGAGAGAGTGAGGTCAACCAGGCACCGATCACCGGCGAAAGCGTCCCGGTCTTCAAATCGGAAGGAGACGACGTTTTTGCAGGCACCATCAACGGCGAAGGCGCGCTGGACGTCGTGACCACCAAGGCGTCAAGCGATACCACGCTCGCGCAGATCATCCGCATGGTCGGCTCCGCGCAGGGCCGGCGGGCTCCCAGCGAGCAGTGGGTCGAGAAATTTGCACGCGTCTATACGCCCGTCGTTATGGCGCTCGCGATAGCCGTTTTTTTGGTGCCGCCGCTGTTGCTCGGTGGTGGCTGGGAGGTTTGGTTCTATCGCGCCCTCGTATTGCTCGTGATCGCCTGCCCCTGCGCCCTTGTCATCTCGACGCCCGTGACCATTGTGGCTGCCCTTGCGGGAGCTGCGAAGCAGGGCGTGTTGGTGAAAGGCGGCGTCCATCTCGAGACGCCGGCGCGCTTGAAAGCAATCGCCATGGACAAGACGGGGACGCTCACCGAAGGACGTCCTCAGGTCGTGGAGATCTTGGCGCTCGGCAGCCGAAACGAGGATGACCTTCTTCGGTTAGCAGCAGCCCTCGAGGCGCGCAGCGAGCACCCCATCGCCCGCGCTATTTTGGCGAGGGCAACAGAAAACGGCATTGCCGCACAACCGGCCGAGGCCGTCCAGGCCATCACGGGTCGCGGCATGACCGGCCGCGTCTCCGGTCGCGAAGTCTGGCTTGGGTCACGCCGCTACCTCGATGAACGCGCGGTCGGCTCACCGGCCATCCTGGAACGCGCCGACACACTTTCCGGCGCTGGCCGGACCATTGTCGCCGTTGGCGACGGCCAGGAAGTCTGGGGACTGATCGCTGTTGCCGATGCTGTGAGGGCTGAAGCCAAGGATATCGTCACCGCGCTGCATCGGGCGGGCGTGGAAAAAGTGGTGATGCTGACAGGCGACAATCGGGCCACCGCCGAGGCGATTGCCAAGCAGACCGGCATTGATGAAGTTCGCGCGGAACTTCTGCCCGGCGACAAGGTCACGGCCGTCGAGGACCTGGTTCGGCGCTATGGCGTCGTCGCCATGGTGGGTGACGGGGTCAATGACGCCCCTGCCATGGGCCGCGCCAATCTCGGCATTGCCATGGGCGCAATGGGGAGCGACGCAGCCATCGAAACGGCAGACGTCGCCCTGATGTCGGACGACCTCTCCAGACTTCCCTGGCTCGTGCGCCATTCACGAGCCACGCTCGCCGTCATTCGGCAGAATATCGCCTTCTCGATCGCCGTGAAGCTGTTGTTCACAGTGCTGACGGTGATCGGTCTCGCATCCCTTTGGGGCGCGATCGCCGCCGATGTTGGGGCCTCCCTGCTGGTCGTTCTCAACGGTTTGCGGCTCCTCAATCGGGAACAGCGCCAGAGAGATGGTGGCCCAGTCGGCGGCGCAAAGGTTCGAGCACAGGAGCGCCAGCATTCCACTGTGGCTCGCCCTGCAACTGCGCATTGAGCCAATAGCGGCCGCCCTGTATTGGGGCGGCCGCTGACGACAGAAATGCCGATCAGAACCCGAAGAACACAAGGAATCATCGTGGCCGAACGTCCCGCTAGAAATATCGCGATATGGGTTGGCGGCGCATTTGTGGCCGCGCTTCTTTTCGACGTTGCTACGAAGTGGTTGATCATAAATGCCGTCATGGTCCCGCCACGCGTGATCGAGGTTGTGCCCTTTTTCAACCTGACGCTCGGCTTCAACACCGGAGTCAGCTTCGGGATGTTCCAAGATGTCTTCCTCGAGCATCCGTTGGTGTTGGCCGGGATCAAAGTGGCGATCACGGTCGGTCTTCTCGTTTGGGCAATGCGGACCCGCAGGACCATTGAAGCAACGGCTCTCGGTTTGATCGCCGGCGGCGCCGCCGGCAACATCGTTGACCGCGTGCATCAAGGCGCGGTGACAGACTTTCTCGATTTTCACATAGGCAACTGGCATTGGCCGACCTTCAACATGGCGGATGTTGCAATCAGCATTGGCGTCGCGCTGCTCCTGGCTGGATCGCTTTTTTCGACCCAACCGGTGCTTCGCACGCAGGAGCCGCTTAGCAACGGGAAGCGCTGAGCATGGCGGCGCTGGAAATATCGTTGCTCGGGCTGGCGACAGCGGCCGCTGCCGGCGCTATCTCCTTCCTTTCACCCTGCGTCCTGCCGCTCGTGCCGGGCTACCTGTCCTATGTCGCTGGTGGCGCCGGCACGACCGGCAGCAGTGATGCGGTATCCCGGCTTCACATCTTCCGCCCTGCGCTGCTGTTCGTGCTCGGGTTCACGACCATATTCGTGCTGCTTGGAGTCAGCGCGATGGCCCTCGGCGGCCTTCTCCAACGCTTCCAGATGGAAACCAACCTGATCGGCGGAGCTCTGGTCATTGTCTTCGGTTTGGCGATGACGGGGCTCCTTCGCCTCCCGATACTCATGACCGACCGCCGATGGAACGGACCGCGCCAGGTCAATGGACCGGTCGGCGCCTTCCTGCTGGGTGTCGCCTTTGCCTTCGGCTGGACGCCCTGCATTGGCCCGGTATTGGGCTCCATCCTCACGGTAACCGCGACGTCATCAGGCAACGGCGCGATTCTTCTCGGAACTTACGGCCTCGGCCTCGGTGTGCCGTTTCTCCTCACGGCCCTCTTCATGGGAAACGCGGCAGCCGCATTGAAGCGCATGCGCCGCGTCGGTGCCGCGCTGAACATCGGCGGTGGTGCGGTCATGATCGGCGTCGGCGTTTTGATGATGACCGGGAGGTTGCAGGAGATCGCCATTTGGATGCTGATGACGTTTCCGATGCTGGGAGCGATCGGTTGAGGGACTCGCTGGCTGCCGCGAATTGCTGCGACTCGTCAGTCGGCTTCAGAACCCCCGCCGAACTTTGGCGCGTGATTCATCGGGGCGCGCCCGCGCCGCGCAACAACCGGGAGCCAGAATGACGGGAGCGTGTACTCAAGGCGTCGACACCGGATTCGTGGCGCTAGGCTATGGCAAGGTCGCCCTGCTCGGACTTGTCCAAGGCATCACCGAGTTGCTACCGATCTCTTCGACCGCCCATATGCGGATCGTGCCTGCGCTGCTCGGTTGGCAGGATCCTGGCTCAGCCTTTTCAGCCGCCATGCAGCTTGCAGCGCTTACTGCAGTCGTCAGTTATTTCTGGAGCGACGTGAGCCAACTAGCCACCAATTCGCTGCGTGCCGTCGCAAATCGGGATTTCCGAGATCGACACTTCCGCTTCTCGGTCGGAATTCTCCTTGCCACGATCCCGATCGGTATTGCCGGCCTTTCCTTGTCTGGAGCGTTGAACGCGTGCGGCTCGCCGCTTCGTACTCTCGAAGTCATCGGCTGGGCGTGCATCGTCATGGCTGTCCTCCTGGCGCTCGCGGAGATTTTTGCCCGGCACCGACGAACGCTTGAGAACACATCGGCCATCGATGCAATGATCGTGGGAATTGCTCAAATCGGAGCGCTGATTCCTGGCGTTTCGCGTTCAGGCTCGACTTTGACTGCGGCGCTCGCCCTCGGCCTGAAGCGAGATGAGGCGGCGCGGTTCTCATTCCTTCTTGGCCTGCCGGCAATCGCCCTGGCTGGCTTCAAGGAGCTCTGGGAACTCCACAAAGTGCAGCTTTCCGCCGACGGCTGGTCACTACTTCTTGTCGGGCTCGTCGTGGCTTCTATTTCCGCGTTCTGTGCGATTTGGGGGCTGATGCGCGTTCTCGAGCGTTTTTCCGCCTGGCCGTTTGTTATTTACCGAGGTGTTCTCGGTATCGTACTCATCTGGGCGGTTGCTTTGGGCTATTTCACTTGAGATGCAAAATATCGGAAACGTGTATGAGTGAAAAACAACAAGAAGAAGGTGAAATCGAGCTTGACGCGAGCAATGCCGCCGAACGCAGGACTCTTATCTGGGTTCTTGCCATAAACTTCTTGCAGGTGATCGTGGCCGGTGTCGTCGGCGTTATCGCAGACTCGACAGGTCTCTTGGGTGCCGCCCTGGATAATTTGGGAGATGCCGGCGTTTATGCCGTCAGCCTTTATGCCGTCGGCCGGACGATCGTGGCAAAGGTGCGAGTGGCGCGTCTTTCGGGTTTGCTTCTGATCGCCTTTGGACTTGCATTGTTCGTGGAGGTGCTTCGCCGTTTCTTCGTGGGTGCCGAGCCAATCGGCCTCGCCATGATCGTCACGGCTCTCGCCAATGCCGCGCTGAATGTAGTTTGCTTAAAACTGCTGCGGTCGCATCGGGATCGAGGTGTGCATCTCAAAGCGTCCTGGATCTTTACGACGAACGATATGCTGGCGAACGCCGGCATTGTCGCGTCGGGTGCCGCGGTCATGTTCTTCGCGTCCCCGCTGCCTGACCTAATCATCGGGTTGCTGGTTGGCGGCATCGTGCTCAAGGGTGGCTGGAATATCCTGAAGGAGGCGCACGATGCAATAGGTGATGGCTCGTCGCGGCCCAAGGGCCAGTCTAGTCCCGAGAACGACTGAAATAGTCGTAGTTTACAAAATGGTCTGTAGATTGGTTATGAGACGTGTCGACTCTTGATTCGGAGGAGTTCGGCATGTCTCAAAGCTATTATATTGGGCTGGATGTTTCCGCCCGAACAATCAATCTCTGCGTTGTCAACGCCGATGGGCAGGTAGCGCATGAACGAAAGCTTTCATCCAATCCGGAAGAGATTGCGCAGCATATCCTGTCGCTCCCGCTTCCAGTCGTCCGCGTCGGTCTCGAAGCAGGGATGCTGTCTCAGCACATTTATGGGCATTTAGCCGAAGCCGGCATTCCCATCGTGTGTGTAGAGACCCGGCACATGAAGGCGGCTCTCTCCGCGCAACTCAACAAGACCGACCGGCATGATGCGCGCGGAATCGCGCAGATGATGCGCGTCGGCCTCTTCAAACCCGTCCACGTCAAGACGCCGACAAGCCAGCGCCTTCGGACCGTCCTGACGGCCCGCCAACTCCTGCGAAACAAGCTCCAGGATGTTGAAAATGAAATCCGTGGTCTCATCCGAAACTTCGGATATCACCTCGGCAAAGTCACGGCGCGCGATTTCGAGCCGCGAGTACGGGAACTGATCGCAGGAAGCGACCTACACATAGTCGCTGATACGCTCCTGTTGGCGCGGCGATCGCTGCGGGAGCAGTTCGGTCGGTTGGACGATTTGCTTGTCCGTCTCGCGCGGGACGACACTGTTTCGCGCCGGTTTATGACGGTGCCGGGGGTCGGCCCGCTCGTAGCGCTCATCTTCCGGGCAACGGTCGATGTCCCATCTCGCTTCACTCGGTCGCGAACCGTTGGTGCCCATTTTGGTCTGACGCCGCGCAAGCACCAATCCGGCGAAGTGGATCGCACCGGCCGCATTTCGAGATGGGGTGACGCCATGACGCGCAGCGCGCTCTACGAGGCAGCACAGGTGCTACTGACTCGCGTAAAACGCTGGTCCACCCTAAAGGCTTGGGCTGCTCAGGTCTCGCGACGTCGAGGCCACAAGAAGGCGATCGTCGCCCTCGCTCGCCGCATCGGTGTCATACTGCATCGCATGTGGGTGGATGGAACTGAGTTCGACTGGGGTAAGCGGCCAGAGGCCGCCGCTCCTCTGACATAGGTTCGGTCAGGCGCAAGTCTGACTGAGGCGTCTCCCTGCGAGGGGACGAGGGACGGTGAGTTCGCAAATACGACTTGGCAGCGTCGGCATGTCCAACGCGAAGCCGCATTATAGATTGCTCCGCCGGCTCTTCTGATCCCATCCTGTGGCGGCCTCGTGCCGACCACGAAGAGAAGCATGATCCTCGCGGGAATACGGCTCAAAGCTGATCGTCGGGCCGGACCAATTCCATGTGGCTGACGCCGAGGGCCTGAGCCAATTCATAAAGCGTGATCACGGTCGGGTTCCTCCGGCCGCGTTCAAGGCTGCTGAGATACTGTTGACTGAAACCGGAGCGCGCTTCGACCTCTTCCTGGGTCAGGCCTTTCTCCCGACGCAGGCGGGCGAAGTTCCGGCCGACCAATTTGCGCATATCCATGCGCAGGAGGATCGTGATTTACATACTTTGAGTTTATCAACTATAGTATGTAAATGAGCCAGCGGAGCGCGCGGGAAGCCTCGCTATCCGATTGGCCCGAATAGAGAAGTCGTAGTTCTGGCGTGCGCGTTCGTATCGGTGGGAGGTGATCAATGCATGATCACCGCCCACCAATCGCGGGCTGCACGCGCGTTGCTCGGTTGGAACCAGGAGACGCTCGCTGACAAGGCCCAGGTATCGCTGACCGCGCTGAAACGCCTCGAATCCTTAAGCGGTCTCGAGGTGTATGAGACCACGCGCGATCAGGTCCGGCGGGCTCTTGAAAGCCACGGCATCCTCCTCCTGACGACCGACCAGGGCGAAGGAGTGATGGTGGTCCGTGGGAAAACTGACAAGCGATAGAGCCCCTTTGGCCATTGGCTCGCCTTGGCGTTGCCACCGGCGGCGCGGGTTGCGCTGCGGTGCAACCCGCGAACGGTTAACAAATCCCTCCGGAATGGATAAGAATGATTCCAGGGGACGGTTGTGACCAAGACAGACTTTTCAGATGAGCCGCCAGAGAGTGTGGGGCTCACGACATATGATCGCGAGCACATGACGCTCTATCTGCGCCTGCTCGACGCTGCGACGGACGGCGCGGACTGGCGCGAAGCCGTCCATATTCTCTTCGGTCTCGATCCCGAATGCGATCCTGACCGCGCGCGGCGCGTCCACGACACCCATCTCGCCCGCGCCCGCTGGATGACAACCCACGGCTACCGCGAACTCGTGCGTGAAGGCCTCCGCCACTGAGGCGGTGATGCCGCCACGGCAACACCCGTTGCCGGTTCAGGCACTTCCTTACTGTCGCTCAACTCGGAATCGTATCTAGCTCAAAACGCACGAATAATGCGAGCTAGGAGGATTTCGATGTCGCCCAACACATCCCGGTGGCGATCGTCATCAAGTTACGATTACGTCGACCAGCTCACTGCCCCCGATATCGGTTGGGAATGGTTGCGACGGAACGAGGATTATCAGCGCGATTACGCCGAACTCTTTGAGTCACCATCGCCGATCGAACGCGTCGGTACGCGGTGGGGGTTGCGATTTCCCTGTTGCCCCAGCTCTCAAGTCCACCGAGGCGCAGGTGTTCTGGCTTCCGGAGGAAGATACCGGATCGGTTATACTGACACCGGCGCCAGCGTCCGTCGCTGCGGCTAGCACGCCCCTCCGACAGATTTCACCCGAACACAGCCCTCATGTCCTGCATGATTTGAGAAACGGCCAGCGCCTGCATCTGGCGCTTCCCCGCGACGGATCGGCCGAGCAGCGACTCGTAGCGGTGATCCCACTCGGCATGGAGGGGTTCGATCGTATGGAAGCCGTTGCTCGGCTGCTTGCCTCTCTTCACGGCCGCGCCATTCCACCCGACACGCGCCTCACGCGTCAGCAACTGGCCCGCGCGCGGCGCATGCTGCAAACAATCGATGGATATCGCGCCGGAGCGACCCAGCAGGAGATCGCCGAGGTCATCCTCCGCATCGGCAAACTCACCCGTGATGAATGGCAAGCCGCTTCCGCCCGCCACGTCGTCGCAGGCCTCCTCGGGGATGCCCGCGCCATGATCTCGGGTGGCTATCGCAAACTGCTTCGTCATCGCCGCCGATCCTAGCCGGATCGCACGCGTCTCTTGGTGTGGGGATTTAGTACCCCCCAAAATCCCGCTGCAACTCGCCGGTTTCCCTTCGCCATCGTGACCTTCGTCAGCCGCTGAACGCCCGCGGCACCCACGGACACCACGGAGGCCCGATCATGACACCCAATCTCAGCGCATTGCCGCCGCGTTTTCTACGCACCAAGGAAGCTGCCCATTTCCTGGGCCTGTCCGCGCGCACGCTAGAGAAGCATCGCACCTACGGGACCGGCCCGTCCTATCGCAAGCTCGGCGGCCGTGTCGTCTACGCGGTCGATGATCTCCAGGCCTGGACCGAACGCGGCGCGGTCACCTCGACCTCCGATCCGCGCGGCGCTGTGCTGCCCGCTAAACGCCAAGAGAGCGCGCCGTCCGCGAACGCCAGCCGCTTCGCGCGCTGACCGCTCGGGCTCTCTCTCAATGACAGCGCGACATCGCCCGATCTCGGAGCGCGGACAGCTCGATCTGTTCCACGCGCTCCCCGGGGATTTCGCGCCTCGCGACGCGCAGGATCTGATGGCCTATCCGTTCTTTTCCCTCTCCAAATCCCATCGCACAGCGCCGATCGACTTCGTTGCCGGCGACGTGTCGATCCGCGTCGAGGCAGTGCCCGATCATGGCATGGCCACCATCTGGGACGCCGACATCCTGATCTGGGCGGCAAGCCAGATCGTCGAGGCACGCGACGCCGGTTTGCGCACCTCGCGCCTGATGGCCGCGACGCCCTATGAGATCCTGAACTTCATAGGCCGCGGCGTCGGCCTACGTGATTACCAGCGGCTCAAGGCCGCGCTCGATCGGCTCCAGTCGACGACCGTCGCCACCTCGATCCGCCAGCCGGCCGAAGGTCGCCGGCATCGCTTCTCCTGGATCAACGAATGGCAGGAGCGCACCGATCGTAGCGGCAGACCCGCTGGTATCGAGCTGATCGTGCCCGACTGGTTCTACCGCGCCGTTCTCGATGACGCGCTCGTGCTCACCATCGAACGAGCCTATTTCGGTCTCACCGGCGGTCTCGACCGCTGGCTCTACCGCCTGGTGCGCAAACACGGCGGCAAGCAGCGCAACGGTTGGCGTTTCGACTTCCGCCATCTCTATCAGAAGTCCGGCAGCCTCTCCCCATTCAAACGCTTCGCCTTCGAGCTGCGCGACATCATCCGCCGCCAGCCACTGCCGGGCTACACGCTGTTCATCGAGGTCGAGCGCGGCGGCCGCGTACTGCTCGCCTTCGAACCCTCGGCACCCTGTGGACAAACTGTGGATGGCCTCGTGCTATCAGGAACCCGGACTATCGTGCCATCGGGAACCGCAGGCTCGTGCTATCAGGAACCCAAACAGCGGTTAAGCCCCGGAAAACACGCCCGGAATCGCGCCCTTAACTTAGAGTCTAACCAAGAATCTAACATTAGAAGACGCGCGCGCGATGTGGAAAACATCGCCGGCCGTGCTGAAAAACCATCCGCGACACCGTCGAAACGCACGCGCATCGATCCCTCCAGCACGCCGCAACTCCCTCTCGATCAAGCATCGGGAGAGTCGGAATGATCGTCGCGCTCCTCAATCAAAAGGGCGGCGTCGGCAAGACGACGCTGGCCCTGCATCTCGCTGGCGAATGGGCCGCCAAGGGGAAGCGCGTCACGCTGATCGACGCGGATCCACAAGGCTCCGCGCTGGACTGGTCACAGCAGCGCGCTCGCGAAGCCCTTCCGAGGCTCTTCGGCGTCGTCGGCCTTGCGCGCGACACACTGCATCGCGAGGCTCCGGAGCTGGCGCGCGACGTCGATCACATCGTCATCGACGGTCCGCCGCGTGTCGCCGGGTTGATGCGCTCGGCGCTGCTCGCCGCCGACCTGGTGCTGATCCCGGTGCAGCCTTCGCCGTTCGACGGCTGGGCCTCGGCCGAGATGCTGTCGCTGCTTGGCGAGGCCCGTATCTATCGCCCGCAACTCGTCGCCCGCTTCGTGCTGAACCGCTGTGGCGCGCGCACCGTCATCGCCCGCGCGACGGCCGAGACGCTTGCCGATCACGATCCGCCAGTGCTCGCCGCCACCATCGGCCAGCGCGTTGCCTTCGCGGACGCCGCGCAATCCGGCCGCCTCGTTTCCGAAGTCGATGAGGATAGCCCCGCCGCCCGTGAGATCGCCGCGCTCTGCGCCGAGATCGGGAGGATCGCGCCATGACCGAGCGACCGCGCAAGCGCGGTTTCGCCGCGCGTCCCGCCGACCCCGAAAGTTGGGTCAAGGCTTCCGACGCGTCCTCCATACGCGCTTCGAACGATGGCGGGTTCAGCGCCCGACTGACCATCGATGTCACATCGGATCAGCGCGCGCGCATCAAGATCGCCGCCTTCCAGCGCGGCGTCACCGTTGCCGACATGCTGCGCGAGCTGCTCGCGCGTGAATTTCCCACCGTCAAAGGAGACCCGTCATGACCGGCATCGCGCGCCCGCGCCTGCGCAGCGGCGCTGCGCCGGCCATTCCGCCTGCGTCCACAACGCTGGTGGAGCTGACCTGGATCGAGAAGAAACAAGAGAACTGGATCCGCTTCGGTCGCGACATCCACGAACAGATCCTCGATCGTCGCCGCCGCGTCATGGGCTTTGCGCCGAACAGCGTTTTCGCCTTCGTCCGCTGGGCGTCGAACGCGTTCGGCACAATCATCTCGCGCATCGACATCGTGCGCGCTGTCGGCGCCGGCGAACCGTTCCAGACGCTGCCCTTCGTGCGGCCCGGCGGCGACATCCTGCTGAAGATCGAAGGCTGGCCCAAGGTGGAGCGGGTGCTGCAGGCGGTCGACGCGATCGAGGCGATCGGCGTCGATCCGGCGGATATATCGTCCGATCACTGGCGCCACGTTCACAACCGCTTGACCGCTGGCGAGGAGCCGCGCGCCTACAGCGCCGAGCAGCATCGCGCCTTCCTGCTGCGCCGGAGGGCAGAGCCATGAGCCGCTTCAGCTACGTCATGGCGACGTATTTCGCGACGATGGGCATCGTCATGGCAGCCGTCCTCCCGCTGCCGCTGAAACTCATCTGGAACGCGTCCGCGAGCGTGCCGATCGGCCTCTACTCGATCGATTCCGACGAGCTGCCCGAGGTTACCGACCTGGTCGCCGTCGATGCGCCCGAACCGCTCGCGACCTTCCTCGCCGATCGCGGTTATCTGCCGCGCGGCGTGCCGCTGATGAAGCGCGTCGCCGGTATCGCCGGGCAGCGCGTCTGTCGCACAGGCCGCATGGTGTCGGTCGACGGCATCGACATGGCCGAGGCGCTTGAGCGCGACCGATTGGGCCGGACCCTGCCAAGCTGGCAAGGCTGCCGACTGCTCGGCGTTGGCGAGATCTTCCTGATGAACTGGCAGGTCCGCGACAGTCTGGACGGCCGCTACTTCGGCCCTGTCTCGACCGACACGGTCATCGGCCGGGCGACGCCTCTCTACACCGATGAAGACGGCAACGGCCGCTTCGAATGGCACGCACCGACGCGGTGACGCGCGCGTCCATCCCGTCCTCCACCGCACAACAAAGGAGCCTTGTCATGCCTCAGATCGGAGAATTCTCCCGCACGACGTCCGGCTATTCCGGTCGTATCCGCACCCTCTCACTCGACATCGAACTGACGGTCGTTCCAGCCGAACCGTCTGATGCCGAGAACGCGCCCGACTATCGTATCCACATCCGCGATGAAGACGGGCCGGAGGTCGGCGCCGGTTGGAAACGGACCGGCGAACGTGCCGGGGACTACGTCTCTTTGCAGCTCGACGATCCCGTCTTCGCCCATCCGATCCGCGCCAACCTGTTCCAGTCGGGCGACGATAAGAGCGCTTGGGGACTACACTGGAACCGCCCGCCGAAGCGCGGCGAGCGGGATTGAGCCGATGCTCTGGCACGTCCCATTCCGCCGCCGTGTCACCGCTGCCGGGCGTCATCGCGTCGCCCGGCAAGCCGGTCTCCTTCTCCTTTCCGGCCTGTTTCTTGTTGGCGCGCCATCGGCTGTCACGCTGGCGCAGAGCGCGCCGATGGAACGTCCGGATCCGACCGATCCTTATGCCGCCTACATTGCGGAGGCCGCACAACGCTTCGGCATTCCGGCGGCATGGATCAGGGCGGTGATGCGCGTCGAGAGCGCGAATGCCGTGCGCGCCGTCTCGCCAAAGGGCGCGATGGGCCTGATGCAGATCATGCCCGTGACATGGACGGCTTTGCGTGCCCGATACGCGCTGGGTTTAGACCCCTTCAATCCGCGCGACAACATTCTGGCAGGCGCGGCGTATCTGAGCGAAATGTACGATCGATACGGGTCACCCGGCTTTCTCGCCGCCTACAATGCGGGTCCCGGCCGATATGAGGAATATCTCGCCGGCCGTCCCTTGCCGGTGGAGACCCGCACCTATGTGGCTGCGCTCCTCCCTATCATCGGCGGCGGTGATCTGACCGCTCCTGCGTCCGTCGTTGCCGCCGCCGATCCGCAAGCCTGGACCAGAGCGCCGCTGTTCATCGCGCAGCCCGAGCGCACACCGGTTGCAGATTCTGTGCAGCGCGGCGGTGCTCCAGACGATGCCCCAACAACAACGTCTGCGCGCGATGCCTCAGCCTCTGTTCCGCAATCGGCCGGCCTCTTCGTCGCCCGCAATCAACCGGGAGAGCCGCGATGATGCCATTCGCGCTCTGGCGCACCGTGGCGGGCTTCTGGTCAGGTTGGGCGGAAGGATGGGGATGTCAGGGAAACACGACCAACAGACGGCGAGATAAAAGCGCATGCCCGAAAAACTCCAAGCCTCTGAAGAGGCTCGTGTTTTCCTGTGCATGGCGGTCGGTCGTGGGCATGAAGCCCAATTTTAGTGAGGGTTTCCAAGGCTTCCATATGCACGGCCCTGAATTGCCGCTGCCCGGAGGCTCGATATGAGCGAGGGCGACAGCGATTTTCGGATCCGGCCTGGCCGCGTCAAAACCACGCGCGCACCGAAGGCGAAGAGCTTCCTCAATCGGGTACTGCGGGCCGCGAAGAAGGCTGGCCATACCGGTGCGCCGGCGTCCGGCAGACGCGCACCCGGCTATGGCCGCTCGACCTTCGGCCGGGGGCGCGGCAGTTTCAGCCGCAGCCGCCTGTACTCATCGACGCGCCGCGTCGTCGTCAAGGCGCGCGTTGTGCGTCATCAGGGCCGGTCCTTTCGGTCCGCGCCGCTGTCCGCGCATCTGTCCTACCTGAAGCGCGACGGCGTCAACCGGGACGGCGAGAAGGGCGTCATGTTCGATGCCGGCGTCGATCGCACCGACGATCTCGCCTTTGCCGACCGGTGCAAGGACGACCGGCACCATTTCCGCTTCATCGTCTCGCCTGAGGACGCCAGCGAGATGACCGACCTGAAGGCGTTCACGCGCGATCTTGCGAGCCAAATGGAAGCCGATCTGGGGACACGGCTCGACTGGGTCGCCGTCGATCACTGGAACACCGACAATCCGCACGTCCATCTGCTCGTGCGCGGTGTGGATGAGGCCGGCGCTGATCTCGTCATCTCGCGCGATTATATAAGCCGCGGCCTTCGGTCCCGCGCCGAGGATCTGGTGGCGATCGAGCTTGGGCCAAAACCCGAGCACGAAATTCGCAGCGCCCTGGAGAAGGAAGTCACCGCCGAGCGGTGGACCCGCCTCGATGTCGAGATCCGTAGCCATGCCGACGACGTCGGCGCCATCGACCTGCGCCCTGGATCAGACGGCCCGGCGGATTCCGAGATCCGCCGCCTGATGATCGGCCGTCTTCAGCGTCTGGAGAAGATGGGGCTCGCCACCTCGACTGGCTCCGGGGAGTGGATGGTCGGTCTGGAAGCCGAGCGGCATCTTCGCGATCTCGGCATGCGCGGTGACGTCATCAAGACCATGCACCGCGCCTTCACCGAGCGCGGCCAGGATCGGAGCGTCGCAGACTATGTGACCGACGGCGGCGCTGGCTCACCGATCATCGGGCGTCTGGTCGACAAGGGCCTGCATGATGAGCTGACCGGCGAAGCCTATGCCGTGATCGACGGCACCGACGGCCGCGCCCATCATGTCCGCTTCCGTGGCATCGAGGCCTTCGAACAGGCTCCCCCTGTCGGTGGCATCGTCGAGGTCCGCCGCTTCGGGTCGCCGGAGGAGCAGCGGCCGACACTCGTGCTCGCTACCCGTTCCGATCTGGATCTGCGCACACAGATCACCGCGCCGGGCGCCACCTGGATCGACCATCGTCTCGTGGAGCGCGAGCAGATGCCTCTCTCCATGGGTGGCTTCGGCCGCGAGGTGCGCGACGCCATGCAGGCCCGTGCCGAACATCTCGCTGACGAAGGGCTCGGTCGCCGCCAAGGCCAGCGCATCATGCTCCAGCGCGATCTTCTCAGCACGCTGCGCCGCCGCGACTTGGACGCCGTGGGCGAGAAGCTCTCGGCCGAGACGGGTCTGCCGCATGTGAAGGTCGCAGCCGGCGAGAATGTCTCGGGCACATATCGCCAGCGCCTGACGCTCTCCTCGGGCCGCTTCGCCATGATCGAAGGCGCGGGACCAGATGGGGGCCTCGGCTTCCAGCTCGTGCCCTGGTCGCGCGAGATCGAACGCAAGCTCGGCCAGCACATCACCGGCGTCGCTCGCGGCGGCGGCATCGAGTGGAGCCTCGGGCGCAAGCGCGATCTCGGTCTCTAGCCACCAACAAGAAAGGTTCACCACCCATGTCCGCGACCAAAATCCTGTGGGGCCAGATCATCATCGTCTTCCTGATCGTGCTGACCACGACCTGGGGCGCGACGCAGTATGTCGCCTGGCAGCTCGGCTTTCAGGCCCAGCTCGGAGCGCCCTGGTTCAGGCTCGCCGGCATGCCGGTCTATTTCCCGCCGGCCTTTTTCGCCTGGTGGTTCTCCTATGACGCCTATGCGCCGGAGATCTTCACACACGGCGCCTTCATCGCCGCCTCAGGCGGCTTCATCGCGATCGCGGTCGCCATCGGGATGTCGGTGTGGCGGGCGCGAGAAGCCAAGAATGTCGAGACCTATGGCTCGGCGCGCTGGGCCGCGAAGGAAGAGGTGAAGGCGGCCGGGCTGCTCGGCCCGGATGGCGTGGTACTTGGCAAGCTGGAGCGCGACTATCTCCGACATGATGGGCCCGAGCATGTGCTGTGCTTCGCGCCGACACGCTCCGGCAAGGGCGTCGGCCTGGTCGTGCCGTCGCTCTTAACCTGGCCGGGTTCGGCCATCGTCCACGACATCAAGGGCGAGAACTGGCAGCTCACCGCCGGCTTCCGGGCGAAGCACGGCCGCGTGCTGCTGTTCGATCCGACCAACCCGAAATCCGCCGCGTACAATCCGTTGCTCGAGGTGCGCCGCGGCGATTGGGAGGTCCGCGACGTCCAGAACGTCGCCGACGTGCTGGTCGACCCGGAAGGCTCGCTCGACAAGCGCAATCACTGGGAGAAGACCAGCCACTCGTTGCTGGTCGGTGCAATCCTGCATGTCCTGTACTCGGAGGCGGACAAGACGCTCGCCGGCGTCGCCGGCTTCCTGTCCGATCCGAAGCGGCCGATCGAGACGACACTGAAGGCGATGATGACGACGCCGCATCTCGGCGAAGCCGGGCCGCATCCCGTGGTCGCGTCCACGGCGCGCGAGCTCTTGAACAAATCCGACAACGAGCGCTCCGGTGTGCTCTCCACCGCCATGTCGTTTCTCGGCCTCTATCGCGATCCCGTCGTCGCCCAGGTGACGCGACGCTGCGACTGGCGCATCGCCGACCTGATCGCCGATCCGCGTCCGGCGACGCTCTACCTCGTGGTGCCGCCATCCGACATCTCGCGGACCAAGCCGCTCATCCGTCTTGTGCTGAACCAGATCGGCCGCCGTCTGACGGAGGACCTGCACGCCAAGGAGCGCAAGCATCGCGTACTGATGATGCTCGACGAGTTCCCGGCGCTCGGTCGCCTCGACTTCTTCGAGTCCGCACTCGCCTTCATGGCGGGCTATGGCATCAAGAGCTTTTTGATCGCGCAGTCGCTGAACCAGATCGAGAAGGCTTACGGGGCCAACAACTCGATCCTCGACAACTGCCATGTCCGAGTCAGCTTCGCGACCAACGACGAGCGGACGGCGAAGCGCGTCTCCGATGCGCTGGGCACCGCGACCGAGATGAAGGCCATGAAGAACTATGCCGGGCACCGGCTTTCGCCTTGGCTCGGCCACCTCATGGTTTCGCGCTCCGAAACCGCTCGCCCGCTGATGACCCCAGGCGAGGTGATGCAGCTTCCGCCGACCGAAGAAATCGTCATGATCGCTGGAACCGCGCCGATCCACGCGCAAAAGGCGCGCTATTATGAGGACGCCCGCTTCAAGGAGCGCGTGCTGTCGCCGCCCGATCCGCAGAAGTCCGGGCGACCCCCCCGCGCAGACGGATGGTCGGCTCTTGTCCCCCAGAAGCCAGATGCCGTGCTATTAGCCGAGATGGAAAAGGCGGAGGGCGATCCGGCCAATAGCGGCCTGCGCCGCGAACCCGAGCTTCCCGACCATGTCGCTATCGTCAAGGAGACGACCGACCAAGCTCCAACGGAGGAATTCGCGGCTCTGCTAGACGACGAGCCGGAAGATGTTGCGCGCCAGCGTCAGGCGCTGCGTCGCCAGATGACCGGGGTGGCGCGCCAGGTCTCCCTCGATCCCAATGACGGAATGGACCTGTAGGGGGATCGATGCGCGACCGTCTAAACCTCACCTTGCCCGTCGAGATGATCTCGCGGATCAACGAGCTGTCAGAGCGCAAGAAGATACCGCGATCGGCCATCGTCGAGGCGGCCGTGGCGTCGTTCCTGTCGCCCGACGCCGCCGATCGACGCGAGGCCGCCTTCACCCGCCGGATGGATCGGCTCTCGCGCCAGGCACAACGCATCGAGCGCGATCTCGGTGTCACGGCCGAAACGCTGGCGCTGTTCGTGCGCTTCTGGCTGACGATCACGCCGCCATTGCCGGGCGATGCGCAAGCGGCTGCGCAGATCAAGGGTCGCGAGCGATTTGAGGGTTTCGTCGAGACGCTCGGCAAAAGGCTCCAGAAGGGCCAGAGCTTTCTTCGCGAAATCCCGGACGATGTTGCCGGAAGGCCTCGCGACGAGGATTCGCCACCAGAGGACCGATAATGTCTGCCTGTAGCCAATCAAGTCCGAGCCGATTCCGCCGTTCTCCTGTATTTGCACGCTAGGCTACTACGACGATCTAATCTTGTTGAACCGGCCTGATTTCTGGCTCTTTTAATCTCCCCGATCCAGGGCGCGTGTTGTGCGCGCCCGCGAAAGAACGGGGACGACGTGGCGACAACTCACCAGAAATCCGAAGCGATCGTGCGGGGCGCGCGCATGTTGCGCACCGCCCTTGGCCCCGCGATCGCACGGTTCCTGGAAGATCCCGCGATCGTCGAGGTGATGCTCAACCCCGACGGGCGGCTCTGGATCGACCGACTGTCCGAAGGGCTTTCCGAGACGGGAGAGCGGCTCTCGCCCGCCGATGGCGAGCGCATCGTGCGCCTGGTCGCGCACCATGTCGGCGCCGAGGTCCATGCGGGTAGCCCGCGCGTCTCGGCCGAACTGCCCGAGACGGGAGAGCGGTTTGAAGGCCTGCTGCCCCCTGTCGTTTCGTCGCCCGCATTCGCAATTCGCAAGCCCGCGGTCGCCGTCTTTACTCTCGATGATTACGTCGCCGCCGGCATCATGACGAAGGCGCAATCCAAGGCGCTACGCGACGCCGTGGCGTCTCGGCAAAACATCCTAGTCGCTGGCGGCACCTCGACCGGCAAGACGACACTCACCAACGCGCTCCTGGCCGAAGTCGCCAAGACGGACGATCGCGTCGTCCTGATCGAGGACACGCGCGAGCTGCAATGCGCCGCACCCAACCTCGTGGCGCTCCGCACCAAGGACGGCGTGGTCTCGCTCTCCGATCTGGTGCGCTCCAGCCTACGGCTCCGCCCCGACCGGATCCCGATCGGCGAGGTCCGCGGCGCTGAAGCCCTCGACCTTTTGAAAGCCTGGGGCACCGGCCATCCGGGCGGCATCGGCACCATCCACGCCGGCACGGCGATCGGTGCAGTGCGCCGCCTCGAGCAACTCATCCAGGAAGCCGTCGTCACCGTCTCGCGCGCGCTGATCGCCGAGACCATCGATCTCGTCGCCGTCCTTTCCGGCCGTGGCGCCCAGCGACGCCTGACCGAACTCGCGCGTGTCGATGGGCTCGGCCCGACCGGCGACTACGCAATCACCCTCGCAGCATCCGAGCCATCGGGAGATCCAGCATGATCCATCATCCGCTCCGCATACGCCGTCACATCGCGACAGCGGCGTCCGTCACCCTTTTGTCGATCGTTTTGGCGCCCGCTGCGCACGCGTCGGGCTCATCCATGCCGTGGGAACAGCCGCTCCAGCAGATCCTCCAGTCGATTGAAGGCCCGGTGGCGAAGATTCTCGCGGTGATCATCATTATCGTCACCGGTCTGACGCTGGCGTTCGGTGATACGTCGGGTGGCTTCCGCCGACTGATCCAGATCGTCTTCGGCCTGTCGATCGCGTTCGCTGCCAGCTCGTTCTTCCTGTCGTTCTTCTCGTTCGGCGGTGGGGCGCTCGTCTGATGGCAGGTCCTGCCGATCATGCCGGCGAGGTGCCGGGCTTCTCTGTTCCGGTCCACCGGGCGCTG
Organism: Novosphingobium sp. HII-3; assembly: GCF_002916655.1. Lineage (GTDB taxonomy): Bacteria > Pseudomonadota > Alphaproteobacteria > Sphingomonadales > Sphingomonadaceae > Novosphingobium > Novosphingobium panipatense. The sequence goes on along the minus strand of NZ_PPSM01000009.1, from coordinate 32,634 downwards.
ACCGAGCACATCCTGCTCGGCGGCGCCCCTCGCGCGATCGCGATCCTCAACGGCACACTGGCGGCGGCGCTCGGTCTCGGGCTGCGTCTCTGGCTGGTCGGCCTCGGCCTTTGGGCCATCGGCCACTTCGCCGCCGTCTGGGCGGCGAAACGCGATCCGCAGTTCGTCGATGTGGTGCGCCGCCATCTGCGCATCCCCGGCCACTTGGCGGTCTGAGGAGCGGCATCGATGTTGAACCTTGCTGAATATCGCAATCGCAACACCCGGCTTGCCGACTTCCTGCCTTGGGTCGCCCTGGTCGGCGAAGGCGTCGTTCTCAACAAGGACGGATCGTTCCAGCGCACAGCCCGCTTCCGCGGCCCCGATATGGATTCCGCCGTGCCGGCCGAACTGGTCGCCGTCGCCGGCCGCCTCAACAACGCCTTCCGGCGTCTCGGCTCCGGCTGGTCGATTTTCGTCGAAGCGCAGCGCCATGCCGCCGCTACCTATCCCTTCGGCATGTTTCCGGATTCAGCGTCGGGTCTGTTGGATGCCGAGCGCAAGGCCGACTTCGAGGAGGCGGGCACGCACTTCGAGTCCAGCTACTTCCTGACCTTCCTCTATCTACCGCCGGCCGAGGATGCCGCGCGCGCCGAGGCTTGGCTCTACGAAGGCCGCGAGCAGTCGGGCGTCGATGCCCATGAGATCCTGCGCGGCTTCATCGACCGCACCGATCGCGTGCTGCAGCTCGTCGAAGGTTTTATGCCCGAATGTGTCTGGCTCGACGACGGCGAGACGCTGACCTACCTCCACTCCTGCGTCTCGACCAAACGCCACCGCGTGCGCGTTCCCGAGACACCGATGTATCTCGATGCCCTGATCGCTGACCAGACGCTCACTGGCGGGTTGGAGCCGAGACTGGGCACCGCGCATGTGCGCGTGCTCACCGTCGTCGGCTTTCCGACAGCGACCACGCCCGGATTGCTCGACGATCTCAATCGACTCGCCTTTCCCTATCGTTGGTCCACCCGCGCAATCCTGCTCGACAAGACCGATGCGACCAAGCTGCTGACGAAGATTCGGCGGCAATGGTTCGCCAAGCGCAAGTCGATCGCCGCCATCCTGAAGGAGGTGATGACCAACGAGGCGTCCGTCCTGGTGGACACCGACGCTGCCAACAAGGCGGCGGACGCGGATCTCGCCCTCCAGGAACTCGGCGCAGACTATGCCGGTCAGGCCTATGTGACGGCGACCGTCACGGTCTGGGACGAAGATCCGCGCATCGCCGCCGAAAAGCTCCGACTGGTCGAGAAGATCGTCCAGGGCCGTGACTTCACGGCGATGCCCGAGACGATCAACGCGGTGGATGCCTGGCTCGGGTCGTTGCCCGGGCACGTCTACGCAAACGTGCGGCAACCGCCGATCTCCACGCTCAATCTCGCCCACATGATTCCGCTTTCGGCGGTGTGGGCGGGGCCGGAACGGGATGAGCACTTCGGGTCGCCCCCCTTGCTCTACGGCAAGACCGAGGGAAGTACCCCGTTCCGGTTTTCCCTTCATGTCGGCGATGTCGGCCACACGCTTGTCGTCGGCCCGACCGGCGCCGGCAAGTCAGTGCTGCTGGCGCTCATGGCGTTGCAGTTCCGCCGCTACGCCGGAGCCCAGGTTTTCGCCTTCGACTTCGGCGGCTCGATCCGCGCGGCGGCGCTCGCCATGCGCGGCGACTGGCACGATCTCGGCGGTGGCCTGACCGAGGCACCGGACACCTCCGTCTCGCTCCAGCCGCTGGCGGGAGTCCACGAGGTACAGGAGCGCGCCTGGGCCGCGGATTGGATCGCCGCGATCCTCCTGCGCGAGGGCGTTCCGATCACGCCCGACGTTAAGGAGCATCTCTGGTCGGCACTGACCTCATTGGCCTCCGCTCCCGTCAACGAGCGGACCATCACAGGCCTCGCCGTCCTCCTGCAATCGAACGACCTGAAACAGGCGCTGCGGCCCTATTGCGTCGGTGGCCCCTATGGCCGGCTGCTCGACGCTGAAGCCGAGTATCTGGGTGAAGCGTCGGTGCAGGCCTTCGAGACCGAGGGCCTGATCGGCACCGGCGCCGCGCCTGCCGTTCTCGCCTATCTGTTCCATCGCATCGAGGACCGGCTCGACGGACGGCCGACACTGCTCATTGTTGATGAAGGCTGGCTCGCCCTCGACGACGAGGGCTTCGCCGGCCAGCTCCGCGAGTGGCTGAAAACGCTGCGCAAAAAGAACGCCAGCGTCATCTTCGCCACGCAGTCGCTGTCGGACATCGACAATTCTGCCATCGCGCCGGCGATCATCGAAAGTTGCCCGACCCGCCTGCTGCTGCCGAACGAACGGGCAATCGAGCCGCAGATCACCGCGATCTATCGCCGCTTCGGTCTCAACGATCGCCAGATCGAGATTCTCGCCCGGGCCACGCCGAAGCGCGACTATTACTGCCAGTCACGGCGCGGCAACCGACTGTTCGAGCTGGGCCTGTCCGACGTCGCGTTGGCGCTCTGCGCCGCGTCCTCGAAGCAGCACCAGGCGCTGATCGCCGAAGTGTTCGCCCGGTCCGGCCGTGACGGCTTCCTGCACGAGTGGCTCGCCGAATGTTCGCTCGGCTGGGCGGCGGATGTCATCGCCGATCTCACCAACGTCATTCCTCAGACCGTCGTTCCCACCAGCCAGGAGGTATCGTCATGAACCGTTTTCGCTCCCGCACGCACGGCGCTCGGCTCGCCTTCTCCATCCTGGCGGCGCCGATAGCGCTGTCGCCGCTGCTGACCACGCCGGCGCACGCCATCATCGTCTACGATCCCACCAACTACGCGCAAAATGTCCTTCAGGCGGCCCGCGCGCTTGAGCAGATCAACAACCAGATCACCTCGTTGCAAAATCAAGCGACGATGCTGATCAACCAAGCCCGCAATCTCGCAAGTCTGCCCTTCTCATCGCTCCAGCAGCTTCAGCAATCCGTCCAGCGAACGCAACAGCTCCTCACCCAAGCGCAGAACATCGCCTACAGCGTCCAAGATATCGACAAGGCATTCCAGACCAAATACGGCAACATCTCACTATCAGCATCTGACCAACAGCTTGTCGCTGACGCGCGTTCGCGCTGGCAGAACACGGTCGGAGGCCTGCAGGACTCCATGCGCGTCCAGGCCGGCGTCGTCGGCAACATCGACAGCAACCGGACACAGATGTCGGCGCTGGTCGGTCAAAGCCAGGGCGCGACCGGCGCCCTTCAGGCGACGCAGGCCGGCAACCAGCTCCTCGCGCTGCAGGCGCAGCAACTCGCCGACCTCACGGCCGTCGTCGCCGCCAATGGCCGGGCGCAGGCGCTCCAGTCCGCCGAGCAAGCCACGGCGGCCGAACAGGGCCGCGAGCAGCGCCGTCGTTTCCTTACCCCCGGCTCCGGCTATCAGCCCGGCAACGCCCGGATGTTCCAGAGCGGCAACTGAGGGTGCGATCATGGATGGAAAGATGTTCGCTCGCCTCGGCGCCATCGTCTTCATCGCCGTGGCAGTGACGGCCACGGCGGTCGAGATGACCCGACACGAGGACGCGCCGATCTATCGAAGTGTCGATCGCCCCGGTGACGAGGCCGCCGATCCTCTGCGGGCCGAACTCATCCGCTGCGCAGGGATCGGCGAGGCCGGTCCGCGCGACCCATCCTGTCTGCGCGCCTGGGCCGAGAACCGTCGCCGCTTCCTGGCTCCCGGATCTCGCCCCGCCGAGCGGTTGCCCGACGCGCCGCAGTCGCCGCACCCGACGGCGACCGCCGTTCCGCTTCAACCCGAAGAAGTCAGGTAACATCATGGGCGGCACCGGCGTCATCGACCACTTCCTGGAGGTCTTCACCCGCTACATCGATACAGGCTTTGGGCTGCTGAGCGGTGAAGTCGCGTTCATCGCCACGACGCTGATCGTCATCGACGTGACGCTCGCCGCCCTGTTCTGGAGCTGGGGTGCCGACGACGACATCATTGCGCGGCTGGTGAAGAAGACCCTGTTCGTCGGGGTGTTCGCCTACATCATCGGCAACTGGAACAATCTCGCCCGCATCGTTTTCGAGAGTTTCGCCGGGCTCGGTCTGAAGGCGAGCGGCACCGGCTTCACGACCGCCGATTTGCTGCGTCCCGGCAAGGTGGCGCAAACCGGGCTCGATGCTGGTCGGCCGCTCCTCGATTCTATCTCCGGCCTGATGGGCTATTGGAGCTTCTTCGAGAATTTCATCCAAATCGCCTGCATGTTCTTCGCTTGGGCACTGGTGCTACTCGCCTTCTTCATCCTCGCTATCCAGCTCTTCGTGACGCTCATAGAGTTCAAGCTGACGACGCTCGCTGGCTTTGTTCTCATTCCCTTTGGCCTCTTCGGCAAATCCGCCTTCATGGCGGAGCGGGTCCTCGGCAACGTCATCTCGTCCGGCATCAAGGTGCTCGTGCTCGCCGTCATCATCGGTATCGGCTCCACCTTGTTCTCAGAATTCACCGCTGGCTTCGGTGGCGCGACACCGACGATCGACCAGGCCATGGCGATCGTGCTCGCAGCGCTCTCGCTGCTGGGCCTCGGCATCTTCGGTCCCGGCGTCGCCAACGGCCTCGTCTCCGGTGGACCGCAGCTCGGCGCGGGCGCGGCGATCGGCACCGGCCTTGCCGCCGGGGGCATGGTCGCCGCCGGCGCCGCCACCGTGGGAGCTGTTGCTTCCGGAGGTGCTGCCGCGATCGGTGGCGCGGCCGCCGCCGCGCGCGGCGGAGCCGCTATCGCAGGTGGAGCGTCCAGCGCCTACAGCCTCGGCGCGGCTGGCCAGTCCGGTGCGGCGGGTGTCGCTTCCGGCCTCGGTGGCGTTGCCCGCGCCGGCGCGTCCGCTGCAGCCTCTCCGCTGAAACGCGCCGCGTCGCGTACGGCAGACAGTATGAAGTCGAGCTTTTCCGCCGGCGCCAAGTCCGCCTTCGAGGCAACCGGCGGCTCTTCGACCGCAGGCACGATCGGCGGCGACACCGAGACGGCTAACGACTCCTCTACCAGTCAGAGCGCGTCTTCCCGTCAGGGGCCGCCCGACTGGGCCAAGCGCATGAAGCGCTCTCAGAACATCACGCACGGCGTCCAGGCCGCCGCGCATGCCGTCCGCTCCGGCGACAGCCATGGCGGCGGCTCTTCCATCAACCTATCCGAAAGCGAACGCTGATGAGCCTCTTCAAACGACCGGCAACCCACTATGGCAAATCACCCGGGCCCGAGACGCCCTACCAGCGCGCCGGCCAGGTCTGGGACGAACGCATCGGCTCGGCCCGTGTGCAGGCGAAGAACTGGCGTTGGATGGCGTTCGGCTCGCTGATCCTCTCGGCCGGCTTCGCTTCGGCGCTGGTCTGGCAGTCGGCGCGCGGAACGATCGTGCCCTGGGTGGTGCAGATCGATCGCCTCGGGCAGGCGCAAGCCGTCGCGCCCGCCACCGCCGACTATCAACCGACCGATCCGCAGATGGCCTGGCATCTCGCCCGCTTCATCGAGCAGGTTCGCTCGATCCCGGCCGACGCCATCATTGTGCGGCAGAACTGGCTGCGCGCCTATGAGTTCACGACCTCTGCTGGCGCGATGGCGCTCAACGACTATGCCCGCGCCAACGACCCCTTCACCAAGGTCGGCAAGCAGCAGATCTCGGTCGATGTCTCGTCGGTCATCCGCGCGTCGCCCACGAGTTTCCGCGTCGCCTGGGTCGAGCGCCGCTATCAGGACGGCGCGCTTGCCGAGACATCACGCTGGACTGCCATCCTCACCATCGTCGTGCAGCCGCCGCGCGACGCCGAAAAACTCCGGGCCAATCCACTCGGAATCTACGTCAACGCCATCAATTGGTCACGGGAGTTGGGACAATGAAGTCGTCTTTCCGTAAAGCCGGAAACCCGGCTTCACATACATCCGCATCGTCGGTTTTGCGCAAAGCCGGGTTGCCGCTCATTCTCCTCGCGACAACCGCACTCGCCGGCTGCGCCACGACGCAGAAACCGCCCGAGATCAGCTATGACGACGCCGCGCCGGCCGTGCAGACGGTCGATCCGCCGGCGCCGGTCACCGTGGTCGAACTTCCCCGGCCACTGCCGCTACCCGGCCAGATGAAGCCGGTCGAGACGACGCGGAGCGCGCCTGAGGCGTCCGATCCGACAGCGCGGGTCAACCAGGCCAACGCCGCTGCTCGCATTCAGCCAGTACGCAACGGCTTCATCAACTCGATGCAGGTCTATCCGTTCACACAAGGCGCACTGTATCAGGTCTACACCGCCGTCGGGCAGATCACCGACATCGCGCTCCAGCCCGGCGAGCAGCTCGTCGGCTCCGGTCCCGTCGCCGCGGGCGACACCGTGCGCTGGATCATCGGTGACACCGAAAGCGGAACGGGCGCGACGCGACAGATCCATATTTTGGTGAAACCGACCCGCGCCGAGCTGATGACCAACCTGGTCATCAACACCAACTTGCGCACCTACTACATGGAGCTGCGCTCGACCGAGCGGACATATATGGCGTCCGTCTCCTGGCAGTATCCGCAGGATCAGCTCATCGCGCTGCGCCGTCAGAACACCGAGGCCCAAGCAGTCCAGCCAGTCGCCACCGGCATCGACATTTCCCGCGTCAATTTCCGCTACGAGATCGACGGCGACCGCGCGCCGTGGCGACCGCTCCGCGCCTTCGATGATGGCCGCCAGGTGTTCATCGAATTTCCGCGCGGCATTGGTCAGGGAGAGATCCCGCCGCTCTTCGTCGTCGGCCCTGAAGGCAACACGTCCGAGTTGGTGAACTACCGGGTTCGCGGAAACCACATGATTGTCGATCGCCTGTTCGCCGCCGCCGAGCTGCGCTTCGGCGCGGGCGACCGCCAGAAGCGCGTGCGCATCACCCGCACCGACGGGAGGCCGGCATCGTGAGCGACATCGATCCCCGGAAAGAGGAAGGGCCTGAGCCGGAAAACGTCGAGCAACCCCTGACCGGCGAACCGGCGGCGCCAATGCGGCTGCGCGCCGAGGCGCCGCGTGTCACGCGCTTGTCGAGGAAGGTGTTGGCCGGTCTCGGTCTCGTCGCCAGCGTCGGGATCGGCGGCGCACTGATCTACGCTCTCCAGACCCGCGACGGCGGCCGCGCGAATGAGGAGCTATATTCGACCGACAATCGGGCGACCGCCGATGGCCTTGCCGGCCTGCCGCGTGATTATACGGGGCCGGTGTTGGGTCCTCCGCTGCCCGGCGACCTTGGCCGTCCCATCCTCGACGCGCAGAACCGGGGCCAACCCGTCCCGGTTCCTGGCATGGCGACACCCACCCCCGGCCTCAACGCCGAGGAACAGCGCCGGCTTCAGGAGCTAGAAGCGGCACGGACGGCACGACTGTTCGCCTCGACCGAGACACGACCGACGTCCACGCCGACAGCGACATCACCAAGCGGGACGCCGCCCGCAAATGCCCAATTGCCTCTGCCCGATCTAACACGCCTCGGCCTTGCGCCGCAGCCGGCCACGCCGACCGCGCAGGATCGCCAACTCGCTTTCCTCAACGCTGCCGCCGATCGGCGGACTGTCTCCCCGGACCGCGTCATGGCGCCGGCATCGCCCAACATTCTTCAGGGCGGCGCGGTGATCTCGGCCGCGCTGATTACCGGCATCCGCTCCGATCTGCCCGGCCAGATCACTGCTCAGGTCACTGAGAACATCTATGACAGCCCGACCGGCCGCATCCTGCTTGTGCCCCAAGGCACCAGATTGATCGGCCAGTACGATAACGGCGTGGGCTTCGGCCAGCGCCGCGTGCTGCTGGTCTGGAACCGGCTCATCATGCCGAACGGACGCTCGATCGTACTGGAACGCCAACCAGGCACCGACTCCGAGGGATATGCCGGCCTAGAGGATGGTGTCGACTATCACTGGGGCGAACTGTTCAAGGCCGCCGCGCTCTCCACCATCCTTAGCGTCGGTGCAGAGGCAGGATCGTCTGGCCAAGACAGCGACATCGTGCGGGCGCTGCGTCAAGGCGCATCGGACAGCGTCAATCAGACCGGTCAGCAGATCGTTAGCCGCCAGCTCAACATTGCGCCGACGCTCACCATTCGACCTGGATACCCGGTCCGCGTGATCGTCACCCGCGATCTGGTGCTCGAACCCTACGGAGGCTGACGTGGCGAAGTTGAAACTCGGCCCGATCACCGATGACAAGCCGGTCAAGGTCTCGCTCGAACTGCCGGCCACGGTTCACCGCGATCTCGTGGCCTATGCCCAGGTACTCGCCCGCGAGACAGGAAGATCCGTGGGCGATCCGGTGAAGCTGATTTCGCCGATGATCGAGCGATTCATGGCGACCGACCGAGGTTTCGCGAAGGCGCGACGCGACGGCGAACGCAGGCGCCCGTCCGCTAGCTCAGGCTCGACGTCGCAGAATTAGCGATCAGTCCCGGCACTGTGACGGCGCTTGATCGTCGCGACATTGTCCTGGCCAGGCTCAGCAACCGCCGTAGAGCCGGATTGTCATTGTGCGGCGACCAAATCGCGCAGAACGGCAGAATCTCTTCGCTGAGTGGGCGGTAGATGACTCCGGGAAAGCGCGCCGCGATAGTCGCTTCGCTGGTCAGCGTGAGGCCCTGACCCATGGCGACGAGATTCATGAGGTTGTCTCGACCGACACGGTAGCGTTCGACGTTGGGGCGATGCCCAAGGTCAGCGAGGTGCTTCACCAGGTAGTCGTGGATCTCCGGACCCGGGTCGGTCTCACTGACGATGAAGTGTCGGTCTCGCAGGTCCGTCCAAGAAATCTCGCGCTTCCGAGACAGGACGTCATCGCTCGGCAATGCTACGAAGACACGTTCATTCCAAAGATGCGCCAGATCGCACCCGTCCGCGACCGGCTCACCGGTAAGGAAGGCGACATCCAAGTGATGCCGTTGAATCGCGGCAATGTGGCCGGAGGGCCCGCCTTCAATCAGATCGGGGCGGATGGTTGGGTTTGCCGTAGCATAGGCGCGGAGGAGATCGGCGAGAAAGCCGGATGCGAGCGACGAAAATATCCCGATGCGCACGGTGCCCGCTTCGCCGCGCCCAAACGAACCAACGTCCATGGCGGCATGACCGATCTGAGCGATGGCCTTGCGAGCGCGGACGAGAAATCTCTGGCCGGCTTGCGTGAGATGCACACCACCATGGTGGCGAATGAATAGAGCCGCTCCTAGTTCATCTTCCAGATCCCGAATACGCCGGCTGATGGCGGACTCCTGAATCTTAAGCGCCTTCGCTGCGCGTCGAAAGCTCCCGCTCTCTGCAGCGGCAACAACGTAGCGAAGATGGCGCAGCTCGATTGTCAGCGAACCACCTTCCTCGACTTAGAAGGTGGTTGCGACTCTTCATCCGACACTGGGCCGGGCACTGTCAGAACTGGACCAAAGATCGCGCTGCCGACTTCCAGGGCCTCTTCCATCACCAACGTGACGCCGTGCCGGGATGGCGTCTGCTGATCAAGCCAACGCCGCAATTGCTCTTCCGAACAAAAGAAGGCGATCGACGGGCAACAAGAGTTTGCCGCCGCACCTCCTTCATAGGCAAAGTCGTACCAGACTACGGCGCCAGCGGGAGACACGTTACGCAAGGTACGACCCTCATCGCCTGTCGTCACCCGGACGCTTCTACCACTTAGCCGGCAGCGGGACTCGACCGTGACGTCGCTGCGATACATCCTAGCGACCCCGAGCGCGTCGATGGCGCAGAGGCTGTTCAAGGTGTGGCTCTTCAGTGCGACGTGGTGACCTGTCTGTGTCTCCGTGAAAGGGTAGGCATAGCGGATCGCGTCCGTGCCGGGTTCAAGGCCCACGAGATCGCGCAGTTGCAGCTTGTGCAGAACGACGCGCACGCGTTCCTCTGGGATGTCCGAGCAGGCGGCGATCTCGCTGGCGCGAGGCGGCCGACCGTTTTCGGCGTAGAGGCCGAGGGCCATCCGCCACACCAGATCCTCATTCGGTTCGAGCGCTTGCGACCACTTGTCCAGAAGTCCCGCCCGCGCCGCCATGCACCCGCTAAGCGCATGCCGCGCGGCCGGCGTGGTGACGGCCGACCAGTCCGGGCGGCATACGCCCGGCCTGATCTCGACACTGAACTCTTCCGATGTTGTCGCGTCGATCGCCATCACGTCATCCTCGACTGATTGCCCGGCCAATCGTCAGCCGGCGCAACAGGACAGCATCTTGACATCCCGGTCGAACGTCTGCGCAGCAAGTTTGAGGCCCTCGACCGTGGTCAGATAGGGAAAAATCATCTCCACGAGGTCATCAATCGTCAGACCGCACCGAATTGCCATCGCCGCCGTCTGGATGCTGTCCGCGCCCTCAGGCGCAAGGATATGTGCTCCAAGCAGCTTGCGGGTGACGCCATCCGCCACAAGCTTGATCAGCCCGCGTGTGTCCCGGGCGGCAAGCGCGCGAGGCAGGTTATCGAGTGAAAGCACCGAAGTACGGACGTTGTGCCCGACGGCGCGCGCCTGCGCCTCCGTAAGCCCGACGCTTCCGACCTGCGGATCGGTGAAGACCACGGCGGGCATCGCCGCGTTATCGTAGCGCAGGCTGTCGCCATTCAGCGCGTTCTTCGCCGCGAGCTTCGCGCCGTAGGCCGCCATGTAGACGAATTGGTCCTTGCCCGTCACATCGCCGGCCGCGTAGACGCCCACTTTGGAGGTGCGCATCCGGTCGTCGACCACGATGGCGCCCACGGGCGTCCGGGCGATACCAGCTCGTTCAAGGCCAAGGCTTTCGGTGTTCGGGGCGCGACCGGTCGCGACGAGGACCCGCTCGGCCGCAAGCGTCTCCGCGTGTCCGTCCCGAACCACCGTGAGGGCGACGCCATCCTCCGTCCGACGGATCGACTCGTAGGTCAGACCGCCGACGATCTTGATACCCTCGTCGGCGAGATAGCCGGCGAGAGCCGCCCCGATCTCAGGCTCCGCTTCCGGCAGGAGGCGGCTGCGGAAGACTAGCGTCACCTCGACCCCCACTCGAGCGAAGGTTTGCGCCAGCTCAGCGCCGATGTAGCCGCCGCCGAGCACGATCATCGAGCGTGGCAGCGCGGTCAGCTCCAGCGCCGTGGTGCTATCGAGGATTGAGATGTCCGTTATGCCCGGGATCGCTGGCAACGCAGGCCGGGTCCCGGTGGCGATGATGATACGATCCGCCGCGAAGCTCTTGCCACCGGCTTCGACGCCGCCATCGATGAGGCGGGCACGGCCTTCATGATATGCGACGCTGTTATAAGATGGCAGGAGATCGGCGTACTTCGCCTGACGCAGACCCGCGACCAGTTCATCCTTTTGGGCGACCTGCGCACCCCAGTCTGCCACCCGCGCCTGCGCGGCGATCCCGGCAAACCTGGGTGCGGCGTTGGCGTGGTGCACCGCTTCTGCGGCCCGGATAAGGGCCTTCGACGGGACGCAGCCGACATTGACGCACGTCCCTCCGATCGTGCCGTGGCCGATCAACGCAACTTGCGCCCCCTGTTCGGCCGCCGTGATCGCGGCCGAGAACCCGGCCGAGCCGGCGCCGACGACGATGAGGTCGTAGCGGCCGTTCCCGTTCTTTGCGCTCGGAGCGCAGCAATCACTCATGACTTGAACTTTCCTGTGTTCTTATCCGTCTCACAGCAGTCGATGACGGCCGGGGTAGATGCGTTGCGTCGGTAGAGCCCGATCCCGACCAGCCCGAGCGAGGCGACAAGAACCGGAATCAGGACATAATCGGCTTTGCCCGCGAGCGCCGAAAGCCCGATCGCTGCTAGCGCAAGCCAAGGATTGGAGTCGCGCAGCAGAGCGCCGCCACAACCGCCCCAATGATGCCGGTTCGAAAAAGGGCGCGACTATTCACGTCATCAGCCTTTTGTCGCGCGCGCCGGATATCCAGCATTGGTCGACGCCGCAATGAGCGTCGCGACATTAGTGACTGCATCGTCGAAGGTGACCGTCGCCACGGCGGGCGACGTTCCATTCGCCTCCTGGACCATTACTGCCTTTACGCCCGAGACGCGGGAGAGCGTTTTCTTGACAATCGGGGCACAGAGTTCGCACGTCGCGTTATCGACGTTTAGGACAATGGTTCTTTCGGCGGCTTGGGCCGCGAAAGGCGAAAGCATGACAATAAGTGCAGTCGCTGCGAGGATACGTCGGAACATAGATTTTCTCCTTCAGGTTAAGCGGTCGGTCAGAGGAACAAGGGCGCCAGTTTCGGGAAGCCGAGTGCGACGATAACGAGCACAGTAGCCGTCCAAAGCCCGATCTTTGCGATGCGACTCGAGCTGGGTTTGGCGCAGTAGGAGCCTTCGGCGCAGGCGACTCTAGGCTTCCGGTAAACGAGATAGAATCCGTAGCCTAGGAAACCGATCGTCACGGCGGCGAAGATGGGCTGATAGGGCTCGAGGGCCGTCAGGTTGCTAATCCAGGCGCCGCTGATTCCCAACGTGAACAAGGCGAAAGGTACCACGCAGCAGCTAGACGCAAGGATCGCACCGATGACCCCACCAGCTGCAAGCCACCCCTGCGTCTTAACCTTTCCCGCATCCGGCGAGTCGACCGGTTTGGTACTGATATCGCTCATGAAAAAAGCCCTTCAATTTGAGTCGAGCATACGATAAGGTCTGTAGTGACTACAGGCTCAAGAGGTTTTTTTTGGCGATGACGGATCGCGCGATCGGACGGGGTTTCAAACGTGGTGAGTTAGCGCGTCGGACCGGGTCTAATTTAGAGACAGTCCGCTACTACGAAAAAATTGGGCTTATTCCCGAGCCGCCGCGCAGCGCCAACGACTACCGCATTTATGACGAAGCCCATGTCCGGCGCCTCCGCTTCGTCATGCGTGGACGCGAACTCGGTTTCAGCATCGAGGAAATCCGCGGCCTTTTGGAGTTGGTCGACGGCGGCAAACAGACGTGCGGGGAGGTCAAAGAGCGCACCGAGCACCACCTCAGTGATGTTCGCGCAAAGATCGCAGACCTCAGGCGGATCGAAAAAATTCTAGCCCAAACCGCCGCACAGTGTTCGGGTGACGCCGTTCCGGAATGCCCGATCCTCGATGCGCTTTCGTCATATCCAGACGTTGGCGATGCGGGGCACCGTTGAGGCCGCGGAAATTGTCGGCCGTTTCGCCGTTGGAGCCTGGTTGCGGCTGCGAAAGTCAGCTCGGTAATGCGCCCACGACGAATAAGTAGGAGAGACGAATGGCGAACCAATTCGACCTTGTAGTCATAGGAACCGGCACGGCAGCCATGGTCGCCGCGATGCGCGTGCGCGCAGCGGGCTGGAGCGTGGCTGTCATCGACCACCGGCCTTTCGGCGGCACCTGCGCCCTGCGGGGCTGCGACCCGAAAAAGATGCTTGTCGGCGGCGCCTCGGCTGTCGACCATGTCCGGCGCATGAGCGGCAATGGCGTTGCCGGCGACGTCCATATCGCCTGGCCCGAATTGATCGCCTTCAAGCGCACCTTCACCGACCCGGTCCCCGAAAAGCACGAACATCGTTACAAAGAAAAGGGCATCCATAGCTATCATGGTCATGCGCGCTTCGTAGGCCAGAACAGTCTGACAGTGGGTGGTGAGAGCCTTGAAGCCCGTCACGTTCTGATTGCTGCGGGCGCCGAGCCGATAAAGCTGCACATTCCCGGTGAAGAGTATTTCGCCACCAATGAGGATTTTCTGGCAATGGAGCGGCTGCCCCAACGCATCGTATTGGTCGGCGGCGGCTATATAGCGTCAGAATTCTCCCACATCGCCGCTCGCGCAGGCGCGCAAGTGACCATTCTTCAACGTGGCGAGCGGATGCTTACGCACTTTGATCCTGACCTTGTCGGCTGGCTCATGGACAAATTCGCCGAGATCGGGGTCGATGTGCGCCTGCGGACCACCGTAGAGGCGATTGAGAAGAACGGAGCGGGCTTTGTCGTCCACACCTCATCAGAAGGTGGAGGCGCAATCTTTGAGGCCGACCTCGTTGTTCATGCGGCCGGCCGGGCACCCTCGCTGGACGGGCTTGATCTTGAGGTCGGCGGCATCGCCACGGAGAACGGCCGGCTCAAGCTGAATGAGCACCTGCAGAGCGTCTCCAACCCAGCCGTGTACGCCGCCGGCGATGCGGCACAAAAGGGGCCTCCGCTCACTCCTGTCTCTAGCCACGACGCCAAGATGGTCGCCGCTAACCTTCTGGAGGGTAATCGGCATACACCCGACTATCGCGGTGTGCCGAGCGTGGCCTTCACGATCCCGCCGATCGCTGCTGTCGGACTGAGCGAGGACGAAGCACGTCAGCAGGGCCTGAAATTCCAGACCAAGTCCCAGAAGGCGTCCGACTGGTTTACTGCCCGCCAGGCCGCAGAGAAGACCTATGGCTTCAAGGTGATAGTGGAGGACGACACCGGGCGTATCCTAGGCGCACATCTTGTCGGACCGCACGCCGATGAAGTGATCAATCTGTTTGCCCTTGCGATCCGCCACGACCTAACGGCCGACAATCTGAAGACGACGATGTTCGCGTATCCCACCGGCGCCTCGGATATCGGCTACATGCTCTGAATGCCTTTGCGTCTTCTGTAATCATCGAGGACGGACGCATCTGGCTCTATTACTCATTGAAGGACGCCGAACCGGCACACGCGGAGCTTCGATGTAGCTAGACGCTTCGTCGGCGATGCGCCAAACCAAGAGCGCGGGCGCACACATGGCGAAGCTCGTGGGCCAGCCAATCGGATCAAACTTCCGTATTGACCCTGTATTTAGTACAGGGTGTAGCAGTCCTAATGTGATGATCGTCAATGTGAACCAACGAGCAGCGCCGCACAGATGGCTTGGCGGCGCCACCAGCGCGGAAAGTGAGGTCTCGTGAACGAAAAGCCAGCAGCCGGGCTTGTGACCGCGATTGTCGTCGCGCCATTGGTCGCGCTTTGCTGCCTTGGGCCGCTTTTTATCGGCTCGGCAGTAGGTGGTGTCGTGAGCTGGCTTAGCGGACAGGGTCTTGCATTGACCGCCGTGCTGGCATTCTTGGCCGCAGCCATCGGCTACGCCGTGATGCGTTGGCGCAGGGCTTCATCCAATCGAGTGAATGCCGGCCCGACTTGCGCATGCGATGTATCTGAGGTGCGGCAGGACGTCGAGCTTGATGTCGTCAAGCCTGCGACCGAACGGCAGACCCGTTAATCGCAAGGATTCGGGCGGTCCGCAGCGCACGGTGGCGATCGCTCAGGCCGGACGATCATCCGTAGAACTTGTACGTCCCAATCAAGAAATGCCAATGCGCTGGAAGATCAGCGACCTGACCCATTAAGAGCGGACCCTGCGGAGATGATCGAAGAATGCTCGGACCTGTTGCCAGGGTTCAATGAGGACGGGCTCATTCCCGCTGTCGCGACAGACCTCGCGAGTGGAGTGGTGCTGATGCTAGCGTGGATGAATGCGGAGGCGTTGAACAAGACGATCGAGACCGGCCAGGCCTGGTACTGGAGCCGGTCCCGCCAGCGTCTCTGGCATAAGGGCGCGACCAGCGGGCAGATCCAACAGGTCGAAGAACTGCGCATCGACTGTGATCAGGACGCGGTCTGGCTCAAGGTGCGCGTCGCGGGCAACGGCGGCTGTTGTCACACCGGCCGGACCAGTTGTTTCTATCGCCGAATCGTGACCGGGTCGGAGGGCCAGACGCTCCAACGGCTAGCCCCGCTTGTTGACGGTGACGATGTGTATGGGTGAGCCGGGATCATCCTCGATCACGCGACGCAGGTTCCCGATGACGACCGCGACGCAGTTCGGACTGACGGTGCGCCCCTGCCAAACTAAAGAGATGAGTTCTTCCTTGCCGGCGACACGACCCCTGTGCTCGCAAAGAAGAGCCAGCGTCCGGGCAGCACGGTTCTCGAGTCGTCGTTCCTCCCCGCCGCTGCGCACCACGGCTTCGCTTACATCGAAGCTCCAGCGTCCAATGGTTTCAGTTGCTGGCATCGCCGAAATCATAGGCGGCTGCCGTCAGTTCAGCAATGAAGCTGGGAACCGCCGATAGCGACCAGGCGGTGACATATTTGAGTGGCTAAGCCCGCCACGATTCGAACGTGTGGCCTCCATTTTCGGAGAGCAACACTAAGTGATGGTGCGGGTGGCCGGGGTCGAACCGGCACTCCTCTCGGAACTGGATTTTGAAGTGAATCGCGGGTTCCACCGGATTGAAATTCCACGGTTGGCGCCGGTTCGAACAAGAGCCGAAGGGTCCGCCGACGCTCCCAGACGACACTTGCCCGTTGAGACCACCCGTCCGATTTACACGCTATAGCCCGATATTACCGCACACGTTCACGCGCGGGCTTCAAAGCGGAAGATCTATCGCCTTCTATCTCCACAAGAGCAAAGAAGTGGAGATACCGTATGAGCGCTGCCCCACATGTCGCCCGAAGAACAATTCGCCGGCAGCAGTTACGAGAGATCGTGCCGCTTGCCGACAGCACGATCTACGACATGGAGCAGCGAGGAGAATTCCCGCAGCGCTTCTATCTCACCTCACGCTGCGTCGTCTGGGACTTGGCAGAGGTCGAAGCCTGGCTCGACGCTCGGCGCCATGCCTCTCGCGCAAATGCCGTCAAACGTGCTCCAAGCCCCGACGTGAGGCTGCGCCGTTCGCGGCCCGTCAAACACTAGGCTCCAACTCAAGCAACTCCATCGTGGCCGGGAGCAGCATCGGACGATACTTCTGACCCAAAACCCACGCGTCCAACAGGTTGGACCACTCCTGCATCATATGGCGGCGTTGATGCTCGTACTCCGCCTTGTTGTAGACGCCACGCGACGACCTTCCGTCCTCATGCGCCAAGCACTTCTCGATCCAATCGCTATTGAAGCCCAGCTCATTCAGCAGGGTAGAACCTGTGCGCCGCAGATCGTGAACAGTGAACGGTTCGAGCGGCAGCCCCTCTTTTTTTGCCCTGACGACGACCGCGGTCGTGATCCGATTGAATGTCGCCCGCGACATCGGTGCGTCAGCGTCGTATCGCGAAGGAAGGACATAGCGCGAATTGCCCGCACAGGTTTTTAGCGCGATGAAGATGTCGATGGCCTGCTGCGACAGGTAGACGTTGTGTGCCTTCGACCGCTTCATTCGCTCTTTTGGGATCGACCAGACGGAGTTCTCAAAATCGACTTCATCCCACGTCGCATCCTGTAGCTCGCTTTTCCTGACCATCGTCAGAAGGAAGAGCTTCATTCCCAACCGTATGGTCGGCAGCGTTGGCACATGCTCGAGCTGCCCGAGCATGACGCGGATTTCCCCAGGGGACAGCGAACGGTCCTTCGGCACGAAGGTCGCGATAGACGCGGGCCCAACTTCATCCGCCGGATTGGCGACCTTCTCGCCATGCAGGATCGCGAACGCAAAGATCAGCTTCACAATATCCCGCACATGGACGGCCGTGGCTGGAGCACCGCGCTCCTTCACTTTCCCGCACATCACGCGGAGATCGTCTGGCGCAATCTCCGTCAGAAGCCTGTTTCGAAACGTTGGTAGGATGTCGCGCTCGTAGATCGAGCGCCGCATCGCACGCGTGCTATCAGCCATGCGCGACTCTTGGAACCATTTCTCGCCGAACTCGCCGAACCTCTTTGCCTCCTTCAGTCGCCGCTTGTCGTGCTGCTTCTCCTGGGCCGGAGACCGCCCCTCTGAAATGGCCCGCTTGGCATCGATCAGCTTTTCCCGAGCGCGAGCCAGCGAAAGGCCTTCCGGCCCGTACCGACCGAGCGTTAGCGTCTCGCGGCGGCCGTTAAGGCGGTAGTCGTACCGGAACACGATCGCACCCGACGGCTGCACCACGACGTACATACCGTCACGGTCGCTCACCTTATACAATTTCTTCTGTGCTTTCAGCGCCTTAATCGCCATGTCAGTAAGCATGGGGGCCTCCAAAATCGTCCCAAAATCGGGGAGAAGCGCCAATTATACCGCCAGGCCAAAACAGACGATGCTGGAAGCATGATTCCTTTTTGAAATCAGTCTGTTATGCCAGAAAAAAATACCGTCAGCAGCTCTCTTGGCCGTGACGGTATCCCGAATTTGCTGATCGAACAAGATTCCCCATACCGTCCGCTATACCGTCAAATCGGAGCACTACCCCTCGATAGATGTCGATAGACCTAGTTAGGATAGTCCTTTTCTATCAACGGCTTATGCCGTATCCTAGCGTACAAATGGATACCGCCGGAGGGGTAAGAATCATTCCCACTCGATGGTGCCGGGCGGCTTCGACGTGTAGTCGTAAACCACGCGGTTGATGCCCTTCACCTCGTTGATGATGCGGGTGGCAACGCGGCTGAGGAAGCCGGCGTCGAAGGGATAGATGTCTGCGGTCATGCCATCGGTCGAGGTGACGGCGCGCAGGCCGCAGACGTTGTCGTAGGTGCGGCCATCGCCCATGACGCCAACGGTCTTGACCGGCAGCAGCACCGCGAAGGCCTGCCAGATGGCATCGTAAAGGCCTGCGGTGCGGATTTCCTCAAGGTAGATCGCGTCCGCCTTGCGCAGGATATCGCAACGCTCGCGGCTGACTTCGCCGGGGATGCGGATCGCCAGGCCCGGCCCGGGGAACGGGTGACGGCCGACGAAGATCTCCGGCAGGCCCAGTTCACGGCCCAGTTCACGGACTTCGTCCTTGAACAGCTCGCGAAGCGGTTCGACCAGCTTCATGTCCATGCGTTCGGGAAGGCCACCGACGTTGTGGTGGCTTTTGATCGTGACCGAGGGGCCACCGGTGAACGAAACGCTTTCGATGACGTCGGGGTACAGCGTCCCCTGCGCGAGGAACTCGGCGCCGCCGATCTTCTTCGCCTCGTCCTCGAAGACGTCGATGAAGGTCTTGCCGATGAACTTGCGCTTGGCTTCGGGGTCGGTGACGCCTTCCAGGCCCTTCAGGAACAGCGTCGAGGCGTCCACATGGACCAGCGGGATGTTGTAGTGGCCACGGAAAAGGCTGACGACCTGATCGGCCTCGCCCATGCGCATCAGGCCATGGTCCACGAAGACGCAGGTCAGCTGGTCGCCGATGGCTTCGTGGATGAGCACTGCCGCGACGGCCGAATCGACACCGCCGGACAAGCCGCAGATCACTCGTCCGCTGCCGACCTGCGCACGAATTTCCTCGATCTTGGTCTTGCGAAACTCCGCCATGGTCCAGTCACCGGCAAGGCCGCAGACATGCCGTACGAAGTTCTTGAGCAGCTTGCCCCCATCGGGCGTGTGCACGACTTCGGGGTGGAATTGCATCGCGTAGATACGCTTTTCGTCGTTCGCGATGACCGCGAAGGGCGCGCCCGGGCTGGAGGCCACCGGACGGAAACCCGGAGCGAGGCTGGTGACCTTGTCGCCATGGCTCATCCAGACCTGGTGCGTTTCTCCGACCTTCCACAGACCGTTGAAGAGGGCGCACTCGTCAGCAATCTCGATGAAGGCGCGGCCGAACTCGCCCGAGTCGCCCGCCAGTACCTCGCCGCCGAGTTGGTGCATGAGCGACTGCTGGCCGTAGCAGATGCCGAGGATCGGGCGGCCGCTTTCCAGAATGACCTCCGGGATTCCCGGACCGTTCTCATCCAGAACCGAAGCGGGCGAACCGGACAGGATGATGCCCACCGGGTTCAGGCGATGGAACGCCTCCTCGGCAGCGTTGAACGGTGCGATCTCGGAGTAGACGCCGGCTTCACGCACGCGGCGCGCAATGAGCTGCGTCACCTGGCTGCCGAAATCGACGATCAGGACGGATTCGGAGGTCTGGATACTCATGGCGGGCACGTAATCGCGCGGGCGCGCGCTGTCCAGTGTCCATCAGGATGGCAGCAACCAAAGTGGTCCGCGTGAGCCGCTACTCCGCTTGGCGAGCCCACGACACCCATTGTTCCCGACGCATCACGCTCCTGCAGAAGTTGCAGAAAACGCAAGCAATATTGTTGCTTGAGCATTTGCAACAATTCGCACGCATCCTATTTCGCACCTGCAGCATGAACGCGTTCAACAGTGCTCTGTTTGCGACAAAACAAGAAGAAATGCAGGAGTTTTATATGACCCTCGTCCACCGGACGGTCGGGATCGCAGCCGCGCTGAGCACCAGCGCGCTGGTCTTCGCGCTCACCCTCGCCTGATTCGAGGCTGGGAGACGATACCCGAGTTACCCAAATTACCCACGAAAAGGGCGGTCTCACGACCGCCCTTTTTCGTTTGCGAGGCGATCGTCATTATTGACGGGTTCGGCGGATCAGCGACCAGCGATATCCAAGCTGTTTCACCCGCGCCTCAAGGCTGGCGAGCATCACCGCATCCGGGCGCTGTTCACGCGTGAGGACCCACAGGTAGCGTCCCGAAGGTTCGCCAACGATCGACCACTCGTAGTCGTCGCCGTGATCGAGCACCCAATAGTCACCATAGAACGGACCGAAGAACGAAACCTTGAGCTTGGCTCCAGTGTCTGGATCGACGATCCTGGCCTTGCCCCTGGAAACCTTCAGCGTCCCGCCGGGCCCGCCCTCGCGGCCGCTGTTCACCACTTTTACCGAACCGTCCGGGTTCAGGCTGTAGTCGGCGAAGACGCCATCCATCCCTTTTTGGAACGAGGCTTCGTATCGGAACTGCTCGTACCAGCGGCCCATGTAGCGGTCTGCGGAGACCGGCTTCGCGGGCTCCGGAACCGCCCGGTTGCCGACCGGGCCCGGGCGCGGGATCTTTGCGCAGGCTGCAAGGATGGCAGATGCGCCCAGCGCAACGGCAACCATGCCGAGTTTTCCCATCGATCGTCCTTTTCGTGACACAGGCTAGTTACGTTCGGAAGCCGCACATGTTTCGATCCCACGTTCCGGGCAGGGGCCGATCCGCAGGGCTTTACGCGCGGACGATCATGGCCCACATGCTGCCCTCATGAGCACATCCTCGCCTGCCATCGCCATCCGTGATCTTGTGAAGCGCTACGCCCCGGCGGGCGGCGGCGAAGGAAAGCTGGCGCTCAAGGGCGTCTCGTTCGATGTGCCCGAAGGGGGCATCTTCGGGCTGCTTGGTCCCAACGGAGCCGGCAAGTCGACGCTCATCAACATCCTGGCGGGGATGGTCATGAAAACGTCCGGCTCCGTCGACATCTGGGGCTTCGACATCGATCGCGACCAGCGCAACGCGAAGCGCGCGATCGGCATCGTGCCGCAGGAAATCGTCTTCGACCCGTTCTTCACGCCGTTCGAGGTGCTGGAGATCCAGGCCGGCCTCTACGGCATCACCAAGGCGCTGCGTCGCTCGGAGGATCTGCTGCGCGCCGTCCACCTTGCGGACAAGCGCAATGCTTATGCCCGCACGCTCTCGGGCGGCATGAAACGCCGCCTGCTGATCGCGAAGGCGCTGGTGCATCGGCCGCCCGTGCTCGTCCTTGACGAACCCACGGCAGGCGTCGACGTCGAACTGCGGCGACAGCTGTGGGAGCTGGTGACGGAGCTCAACCGCGAGGGCGCGACGATCGTGCTCACGACGCACTACCTCGAAGAAGCCGAGGAGTTGTGCGACCGGATCGCGATCATCAACCACGGTGAACTGATCGCCAACAAGCCGACACGCGAATTGGTCGGCATGGCGCGGGAGAAGATCATCGTGCTCACGCTTGACCGTGACCTCACCGAATTGCCCGCGCACCCCGGCTTCGTGAAATGCGTACAGGCGAGCGAGCGGGTGCTGGAGATCACCTACGATCAGGATCGCGCCAACGCCGGCGAGATCATGTCCGCCTTGCAGGCGCAGGGCTTTGCCATCGTCGATGTAAGCACGCGCGAAGCCGACCTTGAGGACGTGTTCGTCACGCTCACCAGCCAGGCGCGCGCTGCGGCCTGAGCCAGCTGCCTCGTCGCCGGGCTGCTGCTGCCCTTGGACGGTACCTGGCGACGCGGCCGCGCAAACAGTTGCGGTGAGGCGGGCACGGCGGCTAGGAGGCGGGTCATGGAAACGCCATCCAGCGCCGGCGGCGCATTCGATGTCCTGGTGATCGGTTCCGGTGCGGCCGGACTTACGGCGGCGCTCGCGCTGGCGGAGAAGGTCAAGGTCGCGGTCCTTGCGAAGGGCACGCTCACCGGAGGCTCCACCGCTTGGGCGCAGGGCGGTATCGCCGCCGTGCTGGACGCCGGCGACACGTTCGACGAGCACATACGCGACACGATGGTGGCCGGCGCCGGTCTCAACCGCCGCGAGACGGTGGAATTCGTGATCGAGCGTGCGCCGCACGCGATCCAGCGGCTGGTCGAACTCGGCGTACCCTTCAACATGGAAGGGGAGGCGCTTCACCTCACGCGGGAAGGCGGGCATTCCCATCGGCGCATCGTCCACGTGGCCGACGCCACCGGATGGGCGGTGCAGCAGGCCCTTCTCCAGGCAGCTGAGGCGCACCCCAATATCACCCTGCTCGCGGGCCGCTCCTGCATCGATCTCATCACCGGGCGGCATGAGCAGCGCTATTCCGGTTCGGGCCGCGTCTGGGGCGTCTACGCTCTCAACGAGGAAACGGGTCGGGTGGAGTCCTTCACGGCCCGCGCCACGGTAATGGCAACCGGTGGTGCCGGGCGCGTCTACCAGTTCAGCACGGCCCCGCGCGGTGCGACGGGGGACGGCATCGCCATGGCCTGGCGGGCGGGCGCGCGGGTCTCAAACATGGAGATGATGCAGTTCCACCCGACCTGCCTGTACAATCTTCAGGTCAAGAACTTCCTTATCACCGAGGCCGTCCGCGGGGAGGGTGGACACCTCATCAACCCGCGCACCGGCAAGCGGTTCATGGCCTTCTACGACCCGGAGCGGCTGGAGCTTGCCCCGCGCGACGTCGTGGCCCGCGCGATCGATTCCGAGATCAAGCGCTTCGGCCTCGATTGCGTCCACCTCGACATCAGCCACCAGCCTCCCGAATTCGTGAAGTCCCATTTCCCGAACATCTACGAGAAGCTGATCGGGCTCGGCATCGACATGACGCGCGAGCCGATCCCGGTCGTACCGGCGCAGCACTATACCTGCGGCGGCATTTTGGTCGACCTTGACGGGCGGACGGACCTGCCGGGTCTCTATGCGGCCGGGGAGTGCACGGAAAGCGGTCTCCACGGCGCCAACCGTCTGGCCTCCAATTCGCTACTGGAGTGCCTGGTATTCGGCGAGGCGGCCGCAGCGGACATCATGGCGCGCTGGGAAACCTTCGAAGCGCCTCCGCCCGTGCGGGTGTGGGACGAGAGCCGCGTGACGGACTCGGACGAGGAAGTCGTCATCAAGCAGAACTGGACGGAGATCCGGCGTTTCATGTGGAACTATGTCGGCATCGTGCGCACGACCAAGCGGCTGGAGCGCGCCATGCACCGCATCCAGATGCTGAACGGCGAGATCGAGGAGTACTACCGGCATTTCCGGGTTTCGACCGATCTGATCGAGCTTCGCAACCTGCTTCAGAGCGCGGAGCTGATCGTGGAGTCCGCGCTCAAGCGTCATGAAAGCCGGGGGCTGCACTACACGCTGGATTACCCGGCGGCCGATGCGGAGCCCATGGACACGGTTCTGGTGCCCTGACGACAGTTCCGGCGCGGCGGCCTCTCAAAGGCAACCGCGCCGTGAAGCGCCTCAGCCGATGTGGAGCAGGCGACCCAGGAATATCAGCACGATGGCACCGATGACCGAGGCCAGGCAGCCTGCGCGGCTGAAATCGCGGCTGCCGCGGCTCGTCACCAGACCGGCCAGCAGTGAGCCGCCGATGCCCAGCAGGATCGTCGTGAGCCAATTCATCGGAACGGTTCCGGGATAGAACCAGCGCGCCAGAGCGCCGATGACGAGGCCGCTGATGATGGCACCGATGATGTTGAGCATGACCTTGAGAAACCCCCTTCGCGGTGTCTGATCGCTTGTACCCTGGCAGGGTAGCACAGCTATAAACATTGGCCCCCCTGAGGGTTGCCGTCCCTGCGTGCGAAAGGCTTTTCCGCCGCTTCGGTGGCTGCACGCGGGGATAGCTGCTTTACGAGGCTTGACGGTGCTCCATTCACCGCAAGCGCGATTCCGCTCGTCGGCAAATTGATGTGGAAAAATAAGCGGGACGCGAGGCGATTCATCCTCTTGCGCATCTCGAAGGTGGCAGAAACCTTGCGCGTCGCGAGGCGGGTTCGGCGTCTGCAGACGGCAGGGGAGGGTGAAGGTTCGTGACGCCTCCCTCTTGAACCTTCCGGCGGAAAGGGCACTATAGGTTGTGTCGCGCCGATCGAGGGGCCTCAACACCTAGGGACGTCGCGCTGGAGCCGAAAGGCCGGCTTTGGCGCGCCTCAGGTCTGCAGGAGTGTCTTTCTCAGGTGCGCGTCGGCGGTCCGGCAGGGAGATTAGGCCTCCCTCTTCGTACCGGCCCTGCGGCGTGGATATCCGAAAGGTCTATTCGCGCAGTCGGGTTCGGTCGGCTGGCTCGTCCGGAATAGCAGCTTGGGCCGCATGGCGCGGTTCGACATCAATTTGAATGCACATTGGGGGCGCACCAGTGGATTTCAGGAACGGAAGCGACGGACACGTGTCTGATTCGGATGTGAACTATGCGGAGACCGGACAGGTCGACATGGAGGCGCTTCTCGCCTCCCATGACCCTGCCCCTCGCGCAAAGAAGGAGGCTCGGGCCGTCACCATGGAAAAGACTGCGGCAGCAGCTGCGCCGGCTCCCTCCGCACCCCGGAAGCCCGTTGATTCCAAGACGATCAATGCGCGGCGCTTTTCCATCGTCACCGACCCGTCGCGCGATGCGCTGCTGACGGATTTTGGCAAGGAAACGCTGGACGACCGCTACTTGCTGCCCGGCGAAAAGTACCAGGATCTCTTCGCCCGCGTCGCCGACGCCTACGCCGACGACGAGGCGCACGCCCAGCGGCTGTACGATTACATTTCGCGCCTGTGGTTCATGCCGGCCACTCCCGTTCTCTCGAACGGCGGAACTGGTCGCGGCCTGCCGATCTCGTGCTACCTCAACTCCGTCGATGACAGCCTCGAAGGCATCGTCGCAACCTGGAACGAAAACGTGTGGCTGGCGTCACGCGGCGGCGGCATCGGCACCTACTGGGGCGCGGTGCGCGGCATCGGCGAACCCGTGGGCCTCAACGGCAAGACCAGCGGCATCATCCCTTTCGTGCGCGTGATGGATTCGCTGACCCTGGCGATTTCGCAAGGGTCGCTCCGCCGTGGCTCGGCAGCCTGCTACCTCGACGTGTCTCATCCCGAGATCGAGGAGTTCCTCGAGATCCGCAAGCCGTCGGGTGACTTCAACCGCAAGGCGCTCAATCTGCACCATGGCGTGCTGCTGACGGACGAGTTCATGGAAGCGGTCCGTGACGGTGCGGAATTCGCGCTGCGCAGCCCGCGTGACGGTTCCGTGCGCGGCAAGGTTGATGCACGCTCGCTGTTCCAGAAGCTGGTGGAAGTGCGCCTTGCGACGGGCGAGCCCTACATCGTCTTCTCCGATACCGTGAACCGCACGATGCCCAAGCATCACCGCGATCTTGGCCTCAAGGTCTCGACGTCGAACCTGTGCTCGGAAATCACGCTGCCCACTGGCCGGGACCATCTGGGCAACGACCGCACGGCCGTGTGCTGCCTGTCCTCGCTCAACCTGGAGACCTGGGAAGAGTGGAAGGGCGACAAGCGCTTCGTGGAAGACGTGCTGCGCTTCCTCGACAACGTCCTTCAGGACTATATCGACCGGGCCCCGGACGAGATGGCGCGCGCCAAGTACTCCGCCGCCCGCGAGCGTTCGGTGGGCATGGGCGTCATGGGCTTCCATTCGTACCTGCAGAAGCGCGGGATCGCCTTTGAAAGCGCGATGGCCAAGGCGCTCAACCTGCAGATGTTCCAGTACATCAATCAAAAGGCCAACGAGGCCTCGATGCTGCTGGCGAACGAGCGCGGGCCTTGCCCCGACGCGGCCGATACCGGCGTGATGGAGCGTTTCAGCTGCAAGATGGCGATCGCGCCCACGGCGTCGATCTCGATCATCTGCGGCGGCACCTCCGCTTGCATCGAGCCTATCCCGGCGAACATCTACACGCACAAGACGCTCTCGGGCTCCTTCGTGGTGAAGAATCCGTATCTCCAGAAGCTGCTGGCGTCGAAGTCGAAGGATTCCACCAACGTGTGGAACTCCATCCTCGAGCATAACGGCTCGGTCCAGCACCTCGACTTCCTCACGTCCGAGGAGAAGGCCGTGTACAAGACCAGCTTCGAGATCGACCAGCGCTGGCTGCTCGAATTCGCGGCGGATCGTACCCCCTACATCGATCAGGCCCAGTCGCTGAACCTGTTCATCCCTGCGGACGTGGACAAGTGGGACCTGATGATGCTGCACTTCCAGGCCTGGGAAAGGGGTATCAAGTCGCTCTACTATCTCCGCTCCAAGTCGGTTCAGCGCGCCGGGTTTGCAGGTGGCGTGGAAGCGGACAATACCAGTGAGCTTCCCAAGTTCGAACTGGCGGCCTCGACCACCGATTACGACGAGTGCCTGGCCTGCCAGTAAGGCGGTAAAGTTCCACCGAGAACGGCCTTCCGGTTCGCCGGGAGGCCGTTTTCGGTTCTGGCGCGCGCCGTCACCGAACGCCTGTCACCGAACGCCTGTCACCGGGAATGTTCCGAACGGGCCGTTCGAATTGTCGCCGGTCAGTTCTCCATCGCGGACCGTCACGTCGTAGGTGATGGTGATCGGCATCGGCATGGACGCCTTGCCCTCAAGCTTCGCGCGGCCATTCTTGAACCCGCCGGCAAGGTCTACTGAACCCTGTTCGGCGACGACCTTGCCGGTGATGACGTTGCCGCTGACATTCAGGTCCATGATCGCCTTCTGCGGCCCCACGGGTGACTGGATCGTGATGTTCCACTTGCCCGCGAAGTCCTGCGGCTTGGCGTTGCTCCGGCGCGCGGCCTTTGCCTTTTCCAGCAGTGCCTTCTGTTCCGCAGGCGCAGACTGGGCGCGGGAGCGCAGGTAGAAACGCAGAGTCTCCAGTTCGGGATCGGTGATCTGCGGGAAGGGGGGCATGCCGTTCATCTTGAGGCCGCCGTCCTTCACGATCGTGCGGAAGGTCGCGGCGTCCGTGATCGCCGGCGAGTACCGCAGGTCCGGTGCGGCGCCTCCGGCGACGGCGTTCCAACCGTGGCAGACGATGCAGGCGCGGGTGCCGAACAGCATGGCACCGGCCTGCGCGCGGGCAAGGTCGGGCTTGAAGTCAGGATCGGACACGGGAACCAGTGGCGGCATCTCGAAAGGCGGAATGCTGTCCCGACCATCGAGCGCAAACGTCAGGACGCGGCGGGGGAGGCGATAGTCGGTGCGGTACATCGCGTTGCCCAGGGTCTGCATCCCCGCGCCCTGACCGCCCGCTCCGGTAAGAACCGTGACGTATTGCCGGCCGTTCACGCGGTAAGTGATGGGAGCGCCCACGATGGGGCTTTCGGTCTTGAAGGACCAGAGTTCCTTGCCCGTTTTCGCGTCGCGGGCCACGAACTTGCCGTCCATCTGGCCCTGCCAGACCAGGCCACCGGCCGAGGCCATGACGCCGCCCGGCCAGGTGCCCGGCAGGTCCACGCGCCAGGCTTCCGCCTGAGTGGCCGGATTCCAGGCCTTGAGGTAGCTCTTGTGGCCGCCGGGCAGTTCCACTTCGGGGATGAGCGTCACGCCCATGCCCGCCGAAACTTCGCCGCCGCCCTCCTGTCCTTCGCCGATGAGGGCAGGCAGTTCCATGATCGGAACATAGACGAGCCCCGTCTGCGGGCTGTAGGCCTGCGGCTGCCACGAATGGGCGCCGGTCGGCCCGGGCCACATCTCGAACATGCCGGGCTTGCCGTTGTAGCGAATTCCGGGGTTCTCGATCGGACGGCCCGTCTTTGCGTCGATCCGCTCGGCCCAGGTCACCTTGGCGATCTTCTCGGCGGACAGGAATTCACCCGTTGCGCGGTCCAGCACGTAGAAGAAGCCGTTCTTCGGCGCCTGCATCAGGACCTTGCGCGCCTTGCCCTCGAGTTCGACCGTGGCGAGGGTCATGTCGGCGGTCGCGGTGCAGTCCCACTGTTCGGCAGGGCAGATCTGGTAGTGCCACCGGTATTCGCCGGTATCGACGTCGACGGCCACTACAGAGGCCAGGAACAGGTTGTCTCCCCCTTCCGGACTGCGCAGCTTCTGGTTGTAGGGAAAGCCGTTGCCAACGCCCAAATAGACCAGTCGCAGATCCGCATCGTAGGCGAAGGCGTTCCACGCGGTTCCGCCACCGCCCCGCCGGGTGCCGTCGGGATTTTTCCATCCGCCGGGCCACGTCCTGCGCATGAGGTCTTCGGCCTTGCGGTTCGTGGGCGTCACCTCATCCCCCGGCGTGGTGTAGAACCGCCAGGCCAGCTTGCCGGTCGCCGCATCGTACGCGCTGACAAAGCCGCGCGCCGGACTGATGTCGCCGCCCCCGAAGCCGGTGATGACCTTCCCGCCAAATACGCGCGGCGCCCCGTTTGCGTTACGCGGCGCAGTGTCAGGGAAGTCCATCGTCTTCCAGACTTCCTTGCCCGTCTTCGCGTCCAGGGAGATGACGAAGCCATCCGTGGTCACCAAAAAGACATGCCCGGTATCGTAAGCGATGCCCTTGTTGCCCCATGTCAGTTGGAGAGAGGATGTGGCACGATCCCGCGTGCCGCCATCGTACTCCCACAGCGGCTTGCCGGTCACGGCGTCGAGAGCCCGGATATGCGAATGCCCGATGGTGATGAACACCTTGCCTTCTGCCATGAGAGGGGTCGATGGGGTGTAGCCCGGCTCCAGATCGAAATGCCATGCGAGCTTGAGCTTGCCCACGTTGCCGGTGTCGATCTCGTCCAGCGGGGAATAGTGTGTCTCACTTCCCGTGCGGCCCCAGCTCGGCCACTCGTCCGGGTTGACGACCGTTTGCTCCTCCACCGGGTGAGCGTGACGATTGCAGGATGAGAGGGAAAGAGGAACCAGCAGACACGCAAGCCCGATCGCCACTCTACCGATACCAGAGATCACGCGCTCTTCCCTCGCCCCGTTGTGCTGAACGCGCAGGCCTATCAAGGCCGTATATCTTTGGGAAGAGATGCTACCCACACTGTATCACATCGCAGCAGGCATCGCCGGGGGGATGCGCGCTTGTCGATACAAAAGACCCCAGCCCTCATGAAGAGGGCCGGGGTCTTCGAGACGCCGCGCGAAGGGGATTTACGCGGCGCTCGCTCGGCGGCTGATTGTCGGATTCCGTCAGTTCGCGCCCGCGCCCATAGGAACCGGGGTCCCCTCTTTCAGGCACACGCGGTTCTCGGCGATATGATCCACGTTCTCGAAGGCAATATAATGATGGGCGCCGTCCGAACTGTCGGAGCGCGTGAGCTTGATCTGGTCGTTCTTCACTTCGTCTACAGTGCCGACATGTTGGCCGGTGCTGGTGACGACTTCCATGTGTTCACGAATCCGCAGTTTCTCGAACATGGCGCTTCCTTCAATCCGGAATCTCACTGAGGGAACGAGGTGGAAGCGGCCTCGTTCCGGCATTCGTCCCGGAGCCAAAACGCCTCGTCAGGTACGCCTGTTACGGCTCTGCACCCAGACCGAATGTCGCGTCGCCGCGGTTTTCCAGAAGGACCGAGTCCGCGCTGACGCCATCAATCTGCGTCAAGGCGACGAAGCTGCCGGAGCCCTCCTCCAGCATGAGTTCGTCCCCCTCCAGCCTCGCCACCGTGCCGATGCATGTGCCATCGGCCGCGATGACCTTCATGCCGCGCCGGATCGTGCCCTGAGGAGTCGTCCAGGCTTCCTGCGAAAAGGGCGGTTGCGTTGCTGGGGTGTTCACGGGATTACTCCTCTGGCTATGGGGCGCGTGTCGCCCAGGGGCCCACACGACAATGCCCCGCCGCTGCAAGCGGTTCCGGGAAGAGCAGGGAGAGGTCGATGGAGATAACGCGACACCGGTGCGTGGTGGCCGGGTTGGGGGAAGACGGACGCAGCCGGGTGGTGAGCGACGGGTCCGTTGAGGCACAGGCCCAGGGGCCCATCTCCATAGCTCAGCCGTGGGTCGGATCGATCGCATGCCGCACCGACAATGCCTCAGCCGAGGGCAGGTCGGGCGTTCCCTTCCGCTTCGAGCAGCTGTCGGAGCCGGTCTACGGCTTCATGATCGCGGAATATGCACCGGGGCTGGGACGGGACGATCCTGGCATGCACTTCACCGACACGGCCGATCACTTCTACGTGCTCGAAGGTGAGGTCGTGCTGGTGCTGGAGCAGGAGGAGGTGGTCCTGCGGGCGGGCGATTGCGGGATCTGCCGTGGCGTCACTCATGGGTGGCGCAATCTTTCGGACACCCCCGCGCGGCTGATCACTTTCGTGCTACCGGCGACGAGGGCGGCCCGGGAAGAACCTTCGTCCTGAAGGTCAGGCGTTGGCCACTTTGGTGCCGAAGCGGCCGTGCTTGCGGAAACGCACCATCCAGCGGTCGAGGAAGAGACCCAGCGGGCGCGGCGTGACGCCGAGTTCCTCGATCCCGGCCGCGGAGCCGCTGGCGACGCTGCCGGCGCGCAGCAGCTTGAACTGATCGCCGGTGATGGGAGCGCCCGGCAACCAGCCGGTCGCGCTGACGAATGCGCCGGCCATGCCGTCCGACAAATCGATGAACTTGCGTGATCGGCCCTGTGCCCGCGCGATGCGCTGGTTGAGCTCCAGCATGGTGATGACTTCGGGCCCGGCCAACTCGAAGGTCCTGCCACGGGCGGCGGGCTCACACAGGGCATTGGCAATGGCGTGGGCCACGTCATCGACAAACACCGGCTGGATCCTGGCCCCGGCTGCGAGAACGGGCAGCGCGGGCAGGCGCGAGATCAGTTCCGCGAAGGTGTTGAGGAAGCGATCGTCCGGGCCGAACATCAGCGAGGGACGCATGATCGTGGCCTCGGGGAACCCCGCGCGAACAGCCGCTTCACCTTCAGCCTTCGTGCGGGAATAAGCGACGTCCGAACCGGCGTCCGCGCCAAGTGCGGAGACATGGACGAAGGCGGCGACACCTGCTGCCTTGGCGGCGGCTGCCACCTCGTTCAGACCTTTTCCCTGCACGGCATCCAGGTTGCCGGAGAAAGCGCCGACCAGGTTCACCACAACGTCCGACCCCGCGAACACTGCGGCAAGGGACTGAGGCTTCGTGATGTCCACGGAAACGAACTGGGCATAGCCCAGATTGCCGAGGGTGCGGATCGAGAAGGCCCTGCGCGGATGGCGCGCGGCAATCCGCAGCCGGGCGCCCCGGGCGAACAGCTCCTGCGCCAGGTGGCGGCCCACGAAGCCGCTGCCACCCAGAATGGTGACGATCTTGCCGGAGAGGGTATCTAGGGTGCTCATGGTCGAAATCGGTCCTCGGGTCGCTGCGGGCGCCGTGTCCCGCGCAGCAGCACATGCAGTCTGCCCCTGCCACAAGGCCTCGAAGCGGGCAACCGGGCAGTTCGTCTCAGCGGCACCGGCAGGATCTGCACGGGTCAAACGCACGAAATGAAAAATGTTGCCTGCCTGTGTTGACAAGCCGCTGACCTACCCTTAGAGGCGCCCTCCTACCCAGCGAGGACGGCACTTCGGCGCCTCGCATGTGTGCCCAGATGGCGGAATTGGTAGACGCACCGTCTTCAGGTGGCGGCGCTCGCAAGGGCGTGGAGGTTCGAGTCCTCTTCTGGGCACCAGCACTTCTCAAGTGCTTGAAATCTCTCGGGGATCGTCCAAAAAACGGTCCCCAGAGAGCATCTGCTACCCCAAACTGCTACGGGAAAATGGCCCATCATCGGGCCGAAAATCCCGCAAAAGCGTGCCTGTTGAGGGACGTGTTTGCTACGGTAAGCTGCTACGGGATTTGCCCCGTGGCGTGCTTCGACGGGGGCAAAAACTCTACTATCGGCACACTGTCCCGGTGGACGCTCAGCGGCTACTGAATCGGCTCGAAATCTGGCGCTCGCTGAGGACTGACAGCCTTTCCGTTGCCGTGCGTCGATTACCGGGAGTTGTCGCTCGGATCGAAATGGAGATCGAACACGCCCGCGCGATGGCGGGCATGCCGGTCGATGCGATGCTCATTGAACCGTTGAAAGACGATCCTGTCGAGCGCCCGATCCCGATCGCGCTTTCGACCGTAGCCAGCATCAAGCCTGATAGCCCGCTCACGCTCGCCGAGGCATACCGCAGTTACATCGACGATCCGACGCGCGGTTGGACCGCCAACACGCGGGAGGCGTATGAGACGAGCCGGAAGCTCGCCATCGCGGTGATCGGCGGAGCCGTTCCTGTCGCGTCGATCTCGCGCGCGCACTGCCGCGATATGCTGGATGTGCTGCGCTTCCTCCCCGCAAACGCAGGGAAACTGTTCCCCAAGCTCTCGCCGCGCGAGGCGGCAGATCGCGCCCGCCTGCGCGGCGACATCAAGGTCATCAGCGCGGCAAACGCCAACTCGCTGATGTCCAACATGTCAACCGGCGCGCAAAACTGACCCCCTATCGGCGTCCAATATTGACCCCACCTTTCGGTAGTCTGGCGGTTATCCCGGTAGTCGATAGGAGGGGCCCACGGACGACGACGCGCACCGTCAGGTGT
>NZ_PPSM01000008.1 GCF_002916655.1 Novosphingobium sp. HII-3 | reverse complement strand
GAGCCTCGACGGCGTAGCTGCGCCCGAAACCCTCAAACGGGGCGTCACGCGAAACCACTGGCAGTAAAAAACGTGCCGGCACACAAGCCTCAGCCTATGTTGAAGCCCTCAACCAGTCGTCGCCAGCCTCATATGCAGCGCAACACCGAGTAGATGGGGGGTGTCCACTTGCATCTCGCTGCTCCTAAGTTGCCCGGCGGCACTCGCCCCTGTGCGGACGCCGCATGTTGCGTTCGGCATGAAGCAGGATGGTGCGGCCTAAGCCACGTCAAGAACGCATAGAGCTTCTACAACACGTGTCGTGGATTCGAACCCGTCCTCCCACTCGGCCTTGTAGACCGCTTGCCTGCGCTTCAGCTGCCAACAAGAGAGGTCTCCTTAGCAGGCCGCGACTAGCGCAAGCGTGCGGCAGCGGCCATTGGTACCGCGGCAGCTAGGCTCAATGTTGAACTGCCGATGAATGGTCACGGTGCATTGCTAGCCTGAGCTTTTTTCCTTTCATGTGGTCGATTAGAAAGCGGGACGGGTACGGGGTTAGATGGGCGAAAAACGCAACGCTCTTTCTGATGAGGAGCGCAGCAAGCTAAAGGGTTCTTCAAGTTGCAGATACATCCATCGGCCTTGCTGGCAGCATGTTTTCGAGCGGTGCGGTATTCCCCGCGTTTGAAAAGTCTACGAGCAGCGCTAGTGCTTGTAGTCGGTGCTGAAACAAGTTGCTTAGCCTTGATGGGTCAACTTGAACTCACCGGAGCGGCGATCCCGCTCATCACTACGCCGTAAAGGTGGTCTATAAAGCCTCTGCGCACATCATCATCAATAGTCTTTACGCCGAAAAGATGTTCCAGTTGTGCCCTTCCATGAAACAACTGATCACAAGCTCCAATGATGTGCAGGTAAAAGAACAATGGATCAACCGGTCGAAAGACACCAAGTCTCGTGCCCTCTTCCAAAATCATCTTTTGGACGTCAGCAACTGGCCGGCTGAACTCTTCTGCTAAGATAGGCCCAAACGTTTCGGAATCCTCATAAAGTAACTGGTGCATCAACCTGTTGACATATGGGTGCAAGTAGTAACTTTTCACCAATCCGCTGATATGGATTCGGAGCTTAGTTTGCGGCGGTAATTCCATTGCTGGCAGATGGCGTAGTTGCAGCAAGGAGGGTGCCAGCACTTCACGCAGAAGGCCAAGCATCATTCCAGCTTTATTTCCGAAATAGTACTTAACAAGTGCCGAACTGAGGCCACTCTTCTCCGCGATGTCGTTTAGCGAAATGTCAGTTGAACCGCGTGTGGCCATCAGCTCGCCGGCGGCGGAAAGAAGCTGCTTTCTGGTGACAGATGCTGCGCCATTAGGTTTCTTCATACGCCCACTTAACATCTGCCCAAGCGACGTACAAGTTGAAGACAAACGTGTCCGCATCTCGGGATTGCAGCGCTTGGTGGCGCCGAGATCGCTCCATCTGTGCATACCGCATGAGCAGCTTACAACATGGCAGTAGGCGATGTAATGTTACCTCTTTTTGCCTTCCTTACGGCGACGACAAGCGATGGGTGTGCTGGTGAGCTAAGGTTCGGGCCAGGCGTTGGGCCAGGAAGCGGTGTAGAAAAGCTGGCCGGTGGCTTATAGTCCGAGGCCATCACAGCCTTGCACCTCCGTATTCGCGCCCTTGTAGCGGTACGGGCAGAGCGTCGGTCCGGCGGAGGTCGAGGTGGAGCTACCCGCGCAGGCGTCTCGACACCTCTCTTGTGATCGTATGGCCGGGGTGGACCTTGATGAAGCGCGGGATCAGTAACCGTTGACGCTTGCAAGCCGGTGAGCGTGATAGTTCGTATCGCCGTAGAGTTCGGCCAATACGCGTGCGCGTTTCATAAACAAACCGATGTCGTGCTCGTCAGTCATACCTATTCCGCCGTGCATCTGGACGCCTTCCTGTACTGCGAGCGTTGCCGCCTGCGAGGCGATCGCCTTTGCGACCATGGCGTGGCGAGAGCGATCCCCTGAGCCCCCGTCAAGTTCCCGTTGGGCCTTTAGTACGGCAGCGCGTGCGAGCTCGACCTCGCCATAAAGATGCGCGGCACGGTGCTGGAGCGCTTGGAAGCTGCCGATCTCGACACCAAACTGCTTACGGTCGCGCAAGTATGCGAAGGTGCGCTCCATGGCGCCGTCTGCAAGGCCGATCAGTTCTGCCGCGGCGCCCACGCGCACTGCGTTCAATATCTCTTCGAGAAGCGCCCCTGTATCACGAGGCGGGACGAGCACGTTCGAATGTTCCACAACCGTATCGTCGAACTCGATGTCAGACACCAGGCTAGCATCGGCTAGTTGCTGCGTGCGCATCGTAATGCCGGTAGTTTCGCGTGTCACTGCCAAGAGCATTGGTTCTGCACCCGGACTAGAGCGTGCGCTGACGATCAACAGATCAGCGATGTGGGCATGCGGCACGAAGCGCTTCGCTCCATTCAGTACGAAGCCGTCGGCATGCTTGCAGGCCTTCAAGGTGATTTGATCGGGCGCGTGCTTGCTGCCTTCTTCGAGTGCCAGCGCGACGATGGCCACTCCTTCAGCGATCCGTGGAAGCCATTCGGTTCGCAAGTCGTTCGTCGCAGCTCGAAGAGCCACGACGCCGCCGATTGCGGTGGCGAGCAATGGCGAGGGCGTCAGATTACGACCGATGGCCTCCTGTACGATGCCGGCCTCAACGTGGCCTAAGCCCAAACCGCCGTCCTCTTCCGGGATCAAGGCCATCGTAAAGCCCATTTCCCCGCAGCGACGCCAGAGTTCGTGTGCGATCCCTGCTGGATCCTTGGCATCGCGCAGGCCGCGCATGTGCGAAACGGGCGCGTGTTCGTCGAAGAAGCCTCGTGCTGTGTCTTGCAGCATGGTCTGTTCATCGTCGTGATAGAGCGGCATGAAGGCCTCCTGTCAGGTGCTGGGCAGACTCAGGATACGTTTGGCGACGATGTTGAGCTGGACCTCGCTGGTACCACCCTCAATTGAGTTGCCCTTGCTGCGGAGCCAAGCTTGTGCAGAGGCGCCGGCGTCACTGCCCCCCGACCAACGCGCCGCCTCGAAGCCGCCCGCACTCATGAGCAACTCGTGCCGCGCCTTGTTGAGTTCGGTCCCGACATATTTCATCATCGATGACTTCGCTGGATGCGCGCGACCGGCCCTGAACTCATCCAGGAAGAGCTCGGAACAGGCACGGAATGCCGCGGCGCGCACGTCGAACAAGGCCATTTGACTCCGTAGCAGCGGGTCAATCTCGGATATACCAGTGGTGATTGATTCCACCTCGCCGAGCCCCATAGCGCTGATCATCTCGCGTTCGTGACCAAGCAGGTACTTGGCGACGTCCCAGCCGCGATGAAGCGTTCCGACGAGGTTCCCCTTTGGAACGACGACATCGTCGAAGAAGGTCTCGCAGAACGGAGAGTTGCCCGAAATAAGCCTGATCGGCCGCGTCGAGACACCGGGCGTTCGCATGTCGAAGAGGACGAAGCTGATGCCCAGGTGCTTGGGCGCTGTAGGGTCTGTCCGCACCAAACAGAAAATCCAATCGGCCTTGTTGGCGTAGGATGTCCAGATCTTCTGACCGTTCACTACCCAATGATCGCCTTTGTCCTCTGCTCGGGTCGCTACTGAAGCCAGGTCCGAGCCGGCGCCCGGCTCCGAATAGCCCTGACACCAGCGGATCTCGCCGCGTATGATAGGAGGCAGATGATACCGTTTTTGCTCCTCGGTGCCGTACTTCAGCAGTGCGGGACCCAGCATCCAGATCCCGAAGGAGGAGAGAGGCGGACGGGCGTTGATGCGGCTCATCTCCTCACGCAGGATCTTCGCACGCTCGGGATCGAGGCCGCCACCGCCGTACTCCGTCGGCCAGTCCGGCGTCGTCCACCCGCGCGACAGCATGGCCTCGAACCACTGCTTTTGCGCCGAGTTGGCGAAGGCGCCATCGCGCCCTCCCCAGTAAAGATCTTCGTCGGTTTGCGGTTCGCGCATCTGGAGGGGGCAATTACTTTGCAGCCATGCCCGCGTCTCTTTGCGAAACTGAGTAAGATCATCGGTCATGTTAAGCTCGCTGCTTTGAGAAGTGAGCAGGCATAGACAACCGCGCCTGCTCCTTTTGCCTTAGTCCAGTAGCTTTGGCGGATAAGCTTCTTGTACAGCTTGCCGGTGACATGTTGGGGCGACTCCTGCGTAAAGTGGACGTGCCGCGACCACTCTCTTGTGATTACGCTGGACAATGAACCGAAGACTTGTCCGCTCAACGCAATCGCTTTTGAATTGATCCGCTTAGGGAAAAAGCGATGCCGGTGTATTGGATTTTCCAAGTCCTAGGCAGCCGAACCGGCTACGTCTCGGGTTTCGAGATCGAATAACAATATCCGTCAAGCAAATTGTCGTTGGTATGTTACGCGATGCTTGATTTACGGCTCGTATCTCTCACAGCAACCGAGTCGGACAACTGAAGTTAATAAGAGTCCGCGCATCGCTGCCCTCCGGTATATACTCGTTTCCATGGCCCGACCGCTTGTTTGACATGCCATTTGATCGAAGGCCGGACCCCTGATCAGCTCACACGATCTTGAAGAATATGTACCTGTTCTCCAGCTACGGGAGCACGATGCTGCAGCAGCGTCAACCAAGCGAACACAAAAGGTGCACGACCTTTGAACGCCGCGGAGAACCGCTGGACCACGTTCTCGATGTCGCTTGCACGTGCCCCAAGGCTTCTAGGAGAATGCCTTGGGGCTGCGCTCAGGTGGAACGCTCGGGTCGAGCGCTAGCGCAGCAAGCCGAAGAAAGATAAGGTGACATCTTGGAGTTGAACGCCGTGATAACCTTCGTTTCACGGTCCGTCCAAAGCACTTTCACGACCTATACTGCGGCAGGCTGCTAGGGCGCGTCAACGCGGTGCCATCCGAATCGCGCCATCGAGCCGTACGCTCTCACCATTGAAGTACGGATTGCGAACCATTTCTATGGCGAGGCCAGCAAATTCGGCCGGTTCACCCAACCGCTTGGGGAAAGGTACCTGTGCGCCGAGAGCGTCGAGGACTGTTTGCGGCGCGCCCTTCAACAATGGCGTGTTAAACAGGCCAGGCATGATCGTGTTGACGCGAACCCCCTCCGAAGAAAGGTCCCGCGCGGCCGTCAGTGTCAAGCCCACGACACCGCTCTTAGATGCCGAGTAGGCCGCTTGGCCGATCTGACCGTCCTGTGCGGCAACGCTGGCGGTGTTTACGATTGCGCCGCGTTCGCCACTTTCGTGCGGGTCGAGCGTAAGCATGCCCGCTGCCGCTTTGGCAATGCAGCGGAACGTGCCGACGAGATTGATTTGAATAATTTTGTCGAAGGCGTCGATCGGAAAGTGCTGAATTTCACCGGTCTTCTTATCACGGCTGGCGGTCTTGATCGCGTTGCCGGTGCCCGCGCAGTTGACCAGAATACGCTCCTGCCCATTCGCTGCACGCGCTTTCGCAAAACCAGCATCAACGCTGGCGTCGTCAGTTACGTTCACTTTGCAGAAAATGCCGCCCAGTTCGGCCGCCACCTTCTCCCCCGCTTCCTCGTTCAGATCGAAAATGGCGACTTTGGCACCTTCAGCGGCGAGCGCTCGTGCGGTGGCCTCGCCGAGGCCGCTCGCGCCGCCGGTGATGACGGCAGCGGATCCTGCTATTTTCACTTCTTCATCCCCTTTATCGATGAGTGTTGTGCCGCTTTAGAGCGCTTCGATGATGGTTACGTTGGCGACGCCGCCGCCTTCGCACATTGTTTGAAGGCCAAAGCGCTTGCCCCTTGCCCGAAGAGCATAGATGAGTGTGGTCATGAGCTTGGTGCCGGATGCTCCAAGCGGATGACCAAGCGCAATCGCTCCACCGTTCACGTTTAGCTTGTCAGGATCGGCTCCAATTACCTCGAGCCACGCAAGCGGTACCGGGGCGAACGCCTCGTTAACTTCGTACAGGTCGATGTCGCCGATCTTCATGCCCGCCCGCTGGAGAGCGCGCTGCGTCGCCGGAATCGGCTCCTCCAGCATGATCACTGGGTCGCCTGCGGTCACGGTCATCGCGTGGACTCGGGCAAGCGGCGTAAGATTGTGCGCCTTGAGCGCCGCCTCGCTAACGACGATCACACCAGACGCGCCATCGCACACCTGGCTGGACGTCGCGGCAGTCAGCGTCCCGCCCTCCACTAACAGCCGAACGCCAGCCATCGCTTCAGCCGAGACATTCGATCGTACGCCTTCGTCGACGATGTGCAACTCACGCTCGCCATCCGCGTTGATAATCTCGACCGGTGTGATCTCGTCCTTGAATGCTCCGTTCTGCGTGGCTGCACCTGCGCGCAATTGGCTCTCCAGACCGAATGCGTCCAGTTTTTCGCGCGTAAAGCCGTACTTTTTCGCGATCATCTCCGCGCCTTGGAATTGGCTGAACGCCGGAACGCCAAACTTGGTGAGGATCTTGTCGCTCCAAGGGCTGACGCCATTCTCCGGGAGCGATGCGCTGCCCATCGGTACGCGCGTCATACTTTCCACGCCGCAGGCGATAACCATGTCCTGAGTGCCGGACATAACCGCCTGCGCGGCAAAGTGAAGCGCCTGCTGCGAGGAGCCGCACTGGCGATCGATGGTTACCGCGGGAACGCTGACCGGAAGCGACGAAGCAAGAACGGCGTTGCGACCGATGTGCACCGATTGCTCACCGGCCTGGGTTACGCAGCCTAAGATCACGTCATCGACTGCAGCAGGGTCGATGCCGGCGCGCTCGACAAGAGAGTCGAGCAGCAGTCCGCCAAGGTCAGCAGGATGCCAGCCGCTCAGACGACTGTTTTTGCGCCCACCTGCGGTGCGCGTGGCGGCGACGATGTAAGCTTCCGGCAATGTACGCTCCTTGGCTAATCACATGACGGACCTATAACTGCTCCCAGCATCTTAATCAATCGCCTAACTAACGGTCCGGAGATAGGTCGGTCGGCAACTCAACCCTCGCCTCGCCGCGGAGCATATTGCCGCCTAAATCAGCTCGACTGACGTGCCTCGTGACATCTAATGTTGACAACCGCGCCATGCCCTCGGATGCAATCGTACGCGTCCTCGCATCGATAAGCGCTCTCGTGAATTGAGACGATGGTGAAGCTTGCGTTTAAACGAGCTGCGCCATGTTCAGGCGGCCTGGCGCAGTGGCGCACAAATCGACGCGTGCTGATCGTCTCCCGAACAGATGCCTCACGCGTCGGTGACCACGCCCTCCCTGGACCACCAGGCGACATTCTCACCATCAAAATCTCTGCGAACGATACCGCGCGAACGCAGACAGTTTAGGTGAGCGAGGCTTTCGCCGGTGGCCATCCCCTGTAGTTCAGGCGTAATTGGGCGCCGGAATAGCGTAGTGAAGACATCGACGGCACGGTGTGGTTTCTGCAGCGCTTGAGCGAGCAGCACGAGCGATTCTTCGTGTCGGCTGGCAAGCTGCTCAACGCGCTTGTGCAATCCTATAAATGGATCCCCATGAGCAGGAAGGACCAGCACGTCATCGGGGATGTGGGTCCGAATGTGAGCGAGTGAATTGAGCCAGTCCGAGAGCGGATCGGCCTCAGGTTCGAGGGGGTGCACCGAAACGTTGGAAGAGATTTGCGGAAGAACCTGATCGCCTGAAATGAGCAGGTTCAAATCGGGGCAGTGGAGACAGGCATGCTCAGGTGAGTGCCCAGCTCCCACGACAACCTGCCAGACATGCTTGCCGATCCGGATCCGCTGCGTGTCAGTGATGCGCTGGAAGGAGTTAGGTATCGGGTAGAGGAGCTTACCGAATTCGCCGAACCTTGCCCGGTAACGATCGAGGGCCGCTTCATCCCAGCCGGCACCGCGATAGAAGTCGATGCCTTCGGCAGGCGCCTCGCGTGCGGTATCGTTGGCAAGCACACGAAGCATCAAATATTCAAGCCGCGTCATCCACAGCCGCGCACCCGTCCTGCTCGCAATCCAGCCTGCCATTCCGCTGTGGTCCGGATGCAGGTGCGTCACCAGAATGCGGTGGACTGGACGTCCCTGCATCGTTTCCGCGAAAGCCATGCGCCAGGCCTCCACCGTCTGCTCTGTGCGCATACCGGTGTCGACCACAGTCCAACCGTCGCCATCGGCGAGTGCCCAGACGTTGATGTAGCCCAGCTCCTTGCCCATCGGCATTCGCAGCCAGTGCACGCCTTCCGCCACCTCGACGGAGCGGCCATCCCCGATTTCGGGATGCGCCTTCAAGGGATAGATAAGGTTGTAGCGGTCATCGCGACCTTGGTGGGTATGAGGCGAAACGTCGGCGGCGAGCGATGCATCCTTCATTGCCGCTTAGCCACTCACCGAGCTTTGGGCAGCTTCGCTGCTGGCGGGATGAGGAGGAAAGTCGATCAGGCCTTCACCGCCGCCGCCATACCAAACTGACCGGTCGGACGTGGCAAGCGGCAGGCCCTTGCGGCAACGTTCGACCAGATCCGGATTGGCTATGAAATCTCGTCCGAACGCTATCATATCTGCCCTCTCAGCGGCGAGCGCCTCATCGGCCATGTCGAATGTGAACCCGTGATTCAGGATGATGCCACCGCTGAAGGCGCGCGTCAGGATATCGGTATCCAGGCCGCCGGGCACGTCGCGGGTGACCATGTTATTGCCTTCGATCACATCGATCCACGCGACGTCGAGCGCGTTCATGCATTCGATTACGTAGCCAAAGGTGGCTTCAGGATCACTGTCGGTCATGTCGCCTGCCGTGGTGTTCGGCGAGAGGCGGACCGCTACGCGGTGGGCGCCGACGCAATCGGTGACTCTGCCGATCACAGACACCAAGAAGCGGGCTCGGTTTTCCACCGATCCACCAAAGGCATCGTCACGGTTGTTGATTGCATCGCGCAGGAAAGAGTCGAGTAGATAGCCATGCGCGCCGTGGATTTCGACGCCGTCAAACCCCGCTTCCATAGCATTGCGAGCCGCCTGCTCATAGTGCGCGATGTATTGTTCGATTTCGTCGATTGTCAGCCTACGGGGCGTCTCGTAGGGCGCTGCGCCACTCTCGAGAACGACGCGGCCGCTGGCAGCGATTGCAGCGGGCGCGGCTGGCGGAAGGCGCTCGGGATGGAAGGAGGAATGCGACAAACGGCCCGCATGCCAAAGCTGCGCGAAGATGCGACCGCCCGCTGCGTGCACCGCGTCGGTGGTTTGCCGCCACCCGTCGATCTGCGCCTCGTTGTAGATGCCTGGCGTCCAAGCGCCGCCGCGTCCATCAGGCCTTATGGCAATGGCTTCGGAAATCAGAAGCCCAGCGGATGCGCGTTGAAGATAGTATTCCGCTTGTAATTGGCCTGGAACGCCGTCCGAGGTCGCCCGCGCACGTGTCAGTGGCGAGAAGACGATTCGGTTAGAATATAGAAGGCCACGGTGGGCAAGGGGCTCCAGTAGCCGTTTGTGGTTCATCTTCCCTCTCTTATAAGTTGCTGCCGGTCCGCCCGCGTGACCCTCGAGGGAGGAGGCGGTCGGGCCCCACAAACGGTCAGACGATCTTGCTCAATCGATTAAACAATCGCATAGCAGGTGACAACGAGTCAAAGGAAAGAGCGGGTGACGTTATGGATTTTACGCTAAGCGAAGAGCAGGTCATGCTGCAGGATGCCGTCACACGGTTTTTCCGAGAGAAGTACGGTTTCGACGATCGCCGTAAGCTCATCAAAGACGCGTCCTCGTCGCCGGAGATATGGACCGGCATCACGGAGCTTGGGATCATCGGCGCAGCGCTGCCCGAGGAGTTTGGTGGCCTCGGCGGCAGTGCTGTCAACACGATGGTTATCATGGAAGCGCTGGGAAGCGCGCTCGTAGTCGAACCTTATTTGGAAACTGCGGTGGTCGGCGCTGGCCTGCTGCGCCGCACGGGGGGTGAACGGACCCGCCAGGCGCTTGAAGCGATGCTGGACGGCAAGGCGCGTTTCGCGCTCGCATCTTGTGAACCGACAGCCCGCTACGCCCTTCATGACATTTCCACCTACGCTCGTCGTGCAGGAGATGAGTGGATCTTGAACGGCGCGAAGACGGTGGTGGATGCCGCTCCTGTAGCGACTCATCTGCTCGTGACCGCGCGCACCTCGGGCGGCCGTCGCGATGCTGCTGGGGTGTCACTCTTCCTAGTAGACAAGGCGGCTGCCGGAATAACCATGCACCCATACCGCCTTATTGACGGCCGCAGCGCCGCTGACCTTGAATTCAATGAGGTGCGCCTGCCGGCCGATGCGCTGCTCGGCCAGGAAGGGCAGAGCTTGCCGTTGCTCGAGCAAGTGCGCGACGAGGCGATCGCCGCAGTCTGTTCCGAAGCCGTCGGTGGTATGCGGCGGATGCTTCAGGACACTATCGAATACACCAAGCAGCGTCGGCAGTTCGGCCAGCCGCTCGCGTCCTTCCAGGTGCTGCAGCATCGGATGGTCGACATGTACATGGCCTTGGAACAGGCAGTGTCGGCCGTCTACCTCGTCACGCTCAAGCTTGATGCCGATCCGGTCGCACGCGCGAGCGCCGCATCGGCCGCGAAGGCCACCATCGCGCAGTCCGCGCGCTATATCGGCCAAAGCGCAGTGCAACTGCACGGCGGCATGGGCATGACCGACGAACTCGCTGTCGGCCATTACTTCAAACGCGCAACTGTGATCGAATCCCAGTTCGGGTCGCGCGATTTTCACCTCGCCCGCTATGCGA
The DNA here is from genome assembly GCF_002916655.1 of Novosphingobium sp. HII-3. Classification (GTDB taxonomy): domain Bacteria; phylum Pseudomonadota; class Alphaproteobacteria; order Sphingomonadales; family Sphingomonadaceae; genus Novosphingobium; species Novosphingobium panipatense. Next base: position 59,391 of record NZ_PPSM01000008.1, on the reverse strand, counting down.
AGCTGTCGCGCGCCGAGGCGGCGTAATCGGTCTGGTCCGGTGCAGTCGCGCACCGGACCCTCCCAAGATCGGGATCAAAGGTCGCGATAGACCGGTGGACGCTTCTCGAAGAATGCCGCCAGAGCTTCCGTGGCGTCGCGCGTCCCTGCGACTAGGATCTGCTGCCGGTCCTCCATCGCCATGGCTGACGCCATGCTGGGCGCGTCGACCGCAAAATTCAGGCCGTCCTTGGTAAGGCGGAGCCCCAGCGGGTTGGTGTTCAGCATTTCCTCGGCGAGCGACAGCCCTGTCGTTAGTAGTTCGTCCTCCGGCACGACCGCGCTGACGAGGCCGACTGCGGCTGCTCGCTCGGCATGGATGAACCGGCCGGTCAGTAGCAGCTCGGATGCAACCGACATGCCCACGAGCCGCGGCAGGAGATAGCTCGAACCCATGTCGCATCCGCTCAGGCCGATACGGATGTAGGCGGCGTTCATGCGCAGGCTCGGTGCGGCGAAGCGCACGTCGCTCGACAGCAGCAGCGAGAAGCCGCCGCCGCAGGCGGCGCCCTGGCTCAGGGCGATGATCGGCTGCGGGCAGGAGCGCATGAGCTGCATGATGCGCGCGATGCTGCGTTGAATCGCGAGGCCGCGGTGGACGCGGCCGTCTTCCCCAGGCGCATGGTCCCAGGTGGTCAAGTCCGCCCCAGCGCAAAACGCGCGGCCTTCTGCGCGAAGGATGACGACGCGGATGTCTTCGCGACGGTGCAGTGTCTCGAACAGGTGGTTCAGCTCGTCGACCATCATCGCACTGAGCGCATTGAGCGCGTCGGGACGATTAAGCGAAACGATCAGCACTGCGCCGCGGCGCTCGGTCAGCAGTGTTTCGAACGAGCCCGGGGCATCGAAAGCATCGGTCATCCAGTCCCTCTCGACATAGTATCTGTTGGGGTTGGCATAAGCAGCCAGCGCGAATAATCAATTGGTCAAATAATATTTGCTGAGGCATCGCGTTGGTCTATCGTTTGCGCAGCAGCGCGCGTAGCCGCAGCGCTAATGTGCGCTCCGAGAATATACGGGCGGTGCAGGGAGAGAGGCTTTGAATTTCGAGTTCAGCAATCGCCAGTCGGAATGGATGGAGCGCATGCGGGCCTTCATGCAGGAGAGAGTGATCGCATCCGTGCCGATCTACGAGGCGCAGATGGCGGCCTTCGGCGCCGACCGTTGGCAGTTGCCCGCGATCGTCGAAGATTTGAAAGAGGAAGCTCGGGCCGCGGGCCTGTGGAACCTGTTTCTTCCTCCATCCGAGCACGAGCGTGATGGGCTACGCGGCGCCGGCCTCTCCAATCTGGAGTATGCCCCGCTCGCGGAGCTAACCGGAAGGGTCGAGTGGGCGCCCGAGCTCTTCAACTGCTCGGCACCCGACACGGGCAACATGGAGTTGCTGCTTCGCTACGGTTCGCCGGGGCAACAGGCACGTTGGCTCAAGCCGCTGATGGACGGTAAGATTCGCTCGGCCTTTTTGATGACCGAGCCCGACGTGGCGAGTTCAGACGCCACCAATGTGGAGACCTCGATTGTCCGCGACGGTGACGAGTATGTCGTGAATGGGCGCAAGTGGTGGTCCAGCGGCATGGGCGATCCTCGTGCTGAGGTCGTGATCGTAATGGGGAAAACGGATACGTCTGCGCCCAAGCACGCCCAGCAGTCGATGATCCTCGTGCCGCGGGATGCTCCTGGGCTCACAATTGTGCGGATGCTGCCGGTGTTCGGATTTGATGACGCTCCGCACGGTCACGCAGAAGTGCTGCTCGAGGACGTTCGCGTCCCAGTCGAAAACATCATTCTGGGTGAAGGCCGCGGCTTCGAGATCGCACAGGGTCGTCTCGGGCCGGGGCGCATCCACCATTGCATGCGCACGATTGGCGTGGCCGAATATGCTCTCGAAATGATGTGCCGGCGGCTTGAGGCCCGCACGGCGTTCGGCCGGAAGATTGCCGACCAGACGATCTGGCACGAGCGCATTGCCGAGGCGCGCATCGACATCGAGATGTCTCGGCTGCTCACGCTCAAGGCCGCGGACATGATGGACAAGGTCGGCAACAAGGGCGCGCAGCTCGAGATCGCGATGATCAAGGCTGCCCTTCCGAAGATCGCGTGCCGGATCATCGACGACGCGATCCAGGCTTGGGGCGGCGGAGGCGTGACCACCGGTCCCGGCCTCGCGAAGTTCTATGCAGGTGCTCGCTCGCTCCGGATCGCCGACGGGCCCGACGAGGTGCACAATCGCGCGGTCGCGCGACTGGAGCTGTCCAAGTACCGTTGAGAACGGCACGTGCCGCTGGCCTCGGCCAAGCGGGCGAGGCTTGCGAGAGGAACGAACCCTGGCGAAAATCCTGATCTATGGAGCAACCGGGTATACCGGCCGCATGATAGCCCGTCGCGCCGCAAAGCGGGGCCTGAACTTTTCCGTGGGCGGTCGGGACGCGAGCAAGGTCGTGGCGCTTTCGACCGAACTCGGGGTGGACGGTCTTGTTTTGGATGCCGACGACCGCATCGCACTCGGCGCCGCCGTGGCTGCAGCGGACTGCGTCATCAACGCAGCCGGACCCTTCGCGGCGACGGCTCGGCAGGTCATTCGCGCATGTCTAGACAACTCCGCCCATTACATCGACATAACCGGAGAGGTGGGCGTCTTCGAGCTCGCGTACTCGCTCGACGCGGAAGCACGCGACGCCGGGGTCATGCTGATGCCGGGTGCCGGCTGGGACGTTGTGCCAAGCGACTGCATCGCCTTGCATGTGGCGCTTCGCGCCACCGGAGCGGAGTGGCTGCGGATCGGGTTGGCACACATCCACGGTGTGCCCTCGCGCGGGACCCTGCGGACCGGAAGTTTGATCGGGAACAGAAAGATCGTTCGCCGCGGCGGCGTACTGGTCGACTTGGATTATTCGCCGCCGCTGGTCGAGCTAAATTTTGGACTTCGGAGCTTCACCTGCGAGCTCTTGCCGATGGGCGATGTCGTCACCGCCTTCAAGTCGACCGGCATTCCTAATATCGCGGTCTACGGGCCGAAAAGTCCGGCTTCAAGGATGCTGGAGGGAGGTTTGGAAGCATTTCCGGAAGGCCCAACCAAAGAGCAGAACGCGCGTTGGCGGGCGCTTGCGCTTGCGGAAGCCAAGGCAGCGGATGGACGGATCGTGCGCTCAGTGATCGAAACGGGCTCGGGTTATGAATTCACCGCAGCGGCCAGCATCGAGATAGCCGAACGAATCGCTCAAGGCCGATACACTTCTGGGTTCCAGTCGCCGGCTTCAGCTTACGGCGTAAGCCTTGCAACCGAGCTGGGCGGGCGCATCACGGACCTCGACGGCCAAAGCCGCCCCGCGCGATCTCGCGCTTGAAGCTCAAGCGACTTAATTCGCTCCATAACGATCATTGACTCTCTCTCTCTACAATCTTATTAGCCGGTCAATAAACGGTTGATAGAGGCGGCGGAGCGGGAATACGATGCGGGCGCTGCTGAGTCCCCAATCAGGCGATCACACGACTCTTCAACTCAGAGATGTGCCGGAGCCAATTCCAGGGCCGGGAGAGGTCCGTGTGGAGGTGGAGGCAGTAGGTATCAACTATCCGGATGTGTTGATCATCCAGGATCTTTATCAGTTTCGACCTCAGCGGCCTTTTGCACCCGGGGCGGAATTCGCGGGTCGGATCGATGCCGTAGGTGAGGGCGTTGATCGCTTCAGGGTAGGTCAGCGTGTACTCGGAGGTTCAGGCTGGGGAGGGCTCGCTGACAAGGTCGTACTCCCGGCAGACCGGTGCTTCGCCATACCCGACAGCATGCCGGCCGATGAAGCAGCTGCTTTTCTGATGACCTACGGAACTTCACAGCATGCGCTGAAGGATCGTGGCCGTATTCAGAGCGGCGATAGACTGTTGGTGCTCGGTGCTGCAGGTGGGGTGGGGCTCGCCGCTGTTGAGCTGGGCAAAGCCTATAAGGCTCAAGTGATCGCAGCTGTTTCCACTGCCGAGAAGGCCGAAGTTGCGCGTGAGCGCGGCGCTGACGCGACGATCATCTATCCCTCAGGGCCGCTCGACAGTGCAGAAGCCAAGGCGTTTACCGCTGAGATTAGGAAAATCGCCCCCGACGGCGTCAACATCGTATATGACGGCGTGGGCGGCGACTATGCCGAGCCGGCGCTCCGAAGTATGGCTTGGGACGGGCGCTATCTCGTCGTGGGTTTTCCCGCTGGCATACCACGGTTGCCGCTGAATTTGCCGCTCCTAAAAGGGTGCTCGATTGTGGGCGTGTTTTGGGGCGCGTTCATCAATCATGCGTCGGCGCAGCACGAGGCGAACGTCGCTGAACTTATAAGTCTTTACGAAGCCGGAAGAATAAAGCCGCTGGTTTCCGAGCGTTTCCCTCTTGAGCGCGGCGGCGAAGCGATCGCTCGCCTGCAGACGCGAAGCGTGATCGGTAAGGTGGTCGTCACGCTTTAGGCGGCGGCTCCGTGTCTGCAATCTTGGGAGTGTTGGCCGATGAATGATCGGGTCGTTGTTGATGTTGCCGACCATGTGGCGCATGTGCGGCTGGTCCGTACTGACAAGATGAACGCGCTTGATCCTGCGATGTTCGACGCGCTTGTCAAGACGGGTGAAGACCTGCGGGCGCGCAAGGACGTACGTGCGATCGTGTTGTCCGGGGACGGACGTGCATTTTGCGCCGGACTGGACTTGCAGAACTTTTCAGAGATGGCGAAGGGTGAGGCGCACATGGACCTCGTGCCGCGGACGCATGGCGCAGCCAACGCTGCGCAGCATGCCGTCCTGCAATGGCGGGAGATGCCCGTTCCAGTGATCGCTGCGGTACATGGCGTGGCGTTCGGCGGCGGCTTTCAACTGATGCTGGGCGCGGACATGCGCTTCGTTCAGCCCACTGTGAAACTGTCGATCATGGAGATCAAATGGGGGCTCATCCCCGATATGGGTGGGCTGTGGCTGTTGCGCGACATGCTGCGGCCCGACGTGCTGGCCGACCTAACTTATAGCGGACGCACGATCGCTGGCGAAGAGGCGCTCACGCTCGGCCTTGCCACGCGCGTGTGTGGCGATCCCCGGGCCGAGGCGCTTCTCGTTGCGCGCGAAATCGCCAACAAAAGTCCCGATGCAATCCGCGCGGCCAAACGCGTGCTCGCTATAGACGATAGCGAGATCAAGCAGCGGGTGCTGATGGCAGAATCGGTTGAGCAAGCCGCGCTGATGTCGCGCCCGAACCAGATCGAAGCTGTCTTGTCCTCACAACAGGGACGCGTCCCCGTTTTCGCCGATTGACGGCAGAGCAACTATCTTCAGGAGCCAGCCATGGAATACAGCAAGATTCAATTCGAGAAGGCCGGTGATGTCGCCATAGTGCGTCTTAACGCACCCGAAGTCCTCAACGCAGTCGACATGCAGATGGTCGAAGAGCTTCACCATGTGCTCGACACTGTCGGCAATACTGCGCGGGCGCTGCTGCTGACCAGCGTTGGACGTGCTTTTTGTGCCGGCGCGAATCTGTCAGGCGATCTTGGCACAGTTGCTGAGGATGGGTTGCCGGACGCCGGCGCTGCGTTGGAGACGAGCGTCAACCCGCTAATGGTGAAGCTCAGCCAATTGCCAATCCCATTCGTAACGGCCGTGCGGGGCGCTGCTGCTGGAGTTGGCTGCTCCTTTGCGCTTAGCGCAGACATGATCATCGCCAGCGAAAACGCCTATTTTCTTCAGGCATTTGCGCGCATCGGCTTGGTGCCCGATGGCGGTTCGAGCTGGCTACTGACGCGGGCAATTGGGCGCGTTCGTGCGATGGAGGTTATGCTGCTGGGCGAGCGTCTGCCGGCAGAAAAGGCGCTGGAATGGGGCTTGATCAACCGAGTGACGCGCGATCAGGACCTCGATCAGGCGGCACTGGATCTCGCTGCTGCCTTGGCCGCGGGTCCGACGCGTTCACTGGGATTGATCCGCAAGGCAGGTTGGGCGGCAGCAGAGCAGGATTGGCAGCAGGCGCTGGCAACCGAGCGACGCCTGCAGCGCGAAGCTGGTCGCACGGGCGATCATCAGGAAGGTGTGGCGGCGTTCATCGAAAAGCGGCAAGCGCGCTTCACCGGCGCCTAAGCTCTGCTCGAATGTAAACCAGAGGAAGAGTGGATGTCGGGTTTCAGTTTCGATCTAAGCGGCCGTACCGCGCTTGTCACCGGGGCCTCATCGGGGCTTGGCGCACGTTTCGGGCGTATCCTTGCGGCGAACGGTGCCAACGTGGTGCTGGCCGCTCGTCGAACCACGCTGCTTGAAAGCTTGACGGAGGAAATCCGGCAGGAAGGAGGCCAAGCAATCGCGGTACAGATGGATGTCGCCGACGAGGACTCAACGCGCGCTGCTTATGATGCGGCGGAGGCGACATTTGGAACCGTAGACACTATCATCGGCAACGCTGGTACCAACATCGAAGGTCTAGCGCTCGACGTGGAGGCGTCGTCGCTTGATGCGATTTTATCCGTAAATGTGCGCGGGCTCTTTCTTACCTTGCGAGAAGGGGCACGACGACTGATCGCGGCGGGCTCTACAGATCGACAGAACGGAAGAATGGTGATTATCTCTTCCGTCACCGCCCAGTCGATCTCGCCTGGGACGGGTCCGTATAGCGCATCGAAGGCGGCCGCCCTGCAACTCGGCCGGGTACTGGCGCGCGATTGGGCAAATCGCGGCATTAATGTCAATATGGTGCTGCCCGGCTACATCCCTACCGACATCAATATCGATTGGTTCGCAAGTGAAGGCGGCAAGCGCCAGATCCAGAAATGGCCGCGGCGGCGGCTAATGGGTGAGGATTCCCTCGATGCTATGCTGCTGTTCCTCAGTTCCGATGCGAGCCGTTTCGTGACCGGGAGCGCTTTCACTATCGATGACGGACAGACGCTATAGCCCGGTCAAAATAGAATAGGTTGACCGTGTGTTTCTATGCTATCGGACGGCGAAGCCGCCATCAATCAAAAAGAAGCCGCCGGTGTGATAGGCACTCGCATCTGACGCCAGGTACACGGCAATCCCGCCAAAGTCTGTGCCTTTACCCCAACGCTTGAGGGGAATGCGCGGCAGGATTCGCGTGGTCGGCATGTCCGTATCAAGGTGGGGGTTCATGTCGGTGGCGATGAAGCCCGGCGCCACAGTGTTCGCCCGAATGCCGTGCGGTCCATGCTCGACAGCAAGCGAGCGCATCAGCGCGGCAATTGCCGCCTTGCTCGCGGAGTAAATCTCTGCGCGTGCCATTCCGAAGACCGCGCCGAGCGAAGCCACTCCGATCAGAGAACCGCCAGGTTCACCTGCCTTCGCCCGCTCCACCATCAAGCGGCAGCCTTCTCGCAGCGTCCAGTAGACGCCATCCAGGTTGACGCCGAGTATATCGCGCATGTTCTCGGTTGTGGACTCGGTGAACCGCTCCAGCTTGCCGCCGACCCCAGCGTTGGCAATGATTGTGTCAACCCGACCGAACTCGTCGCTTAAGGTATTCATCCCGGCGACGACCTCCGCCTCATTCGCGACGTTCACGGTTCGAGCGCTGACGCGAACTGGGAATTCAGAAAGTTTCTCCAGCGCCTGCGCGTTACGATCGGCGTTGCTGCCCCAAATTGCGATGTCAGCTCCATGTGCGGCAAGTGCTTCTGCCATCGCGAAGCCGATGCCGCGGTTTCCCCCGGTGACCAGTGCCACCTTGCCCGTTAAATCGAACATGTTCGGCAAGCGCCAGCTCCTTATTCTGCTTGGTAGGCAAACAGCGCGTCGGCATTCGCCAGCCCGACGGACTTGTCTGGGATGCAGTGATACATCAAATATTCGACGCCGTCCGTTGTGCCCCGGCCTTCCGTGATCGCCATGACGTGGTTGAGCCAGGCATATCGGGGATGGCTCGTTTCGAAGCGTGGCTGCGTGACGAAGTAGGTGTCGCCGAAGTCGACGATCTCACCTCGCTTGTATCGCTCCTTGGCAGCCGCATCGGTGTTTGCCACACCAAAGTACTGCACGAAGATATTTGCGCCATCTTCAGTGACAAGGACGAGGCGCACGTCGATGTGGTAGATGCCCTCGGCGTCAATCAACTCGAATTCGCCGCCGACCGGAGCCACCGTGCCACGTATGCGCGGTCCTTCCACGGTGCCGCCGGCGAGAGCCCATACATTACGCCGACCCTTCGGGATTAAGCCGATTGGATAGCGCTTGCCCAGGTTGATGCTCACGCGCAGCAACGGCTCGAGCCGCATTGTTCTGTCCCTCCCCAATGGCGCCTGTATCGCGAGCGGCCGGGCGACATCGCACGTCCGGCCGCCCATGAGACGCGTTCTAGATGCGTTCGATGATGATAGCAGGCGCCATGCCGCCAGCGGCACACATGGTCACGAGTCCACGCTTCAGGTTGCGGCGTTCCAGCTCGTCGAGCACGGTCCCGATGAGGATCGAGCCGGTTGCGCCGATTGGATGGCCTAGCGCCATAGAGCCGCCATTGACGTTCACCTTCTCGCGGTCGAGATCCAAATCACGAATGAACTTCTCCGCGACCACTGCAAACGCCTCGTTGATCTCCCAGAGATCGATATCGTCGATGGTGAGGCCTGCCTTTTCCAAAACCTTGCGAGCAGCGGGCACTGGTGCGTTGAGCATCAGGGTGGGGCAGTCTCCCACATTTGCCGTGGCGACAATGCGGGCGCGCGGCTTCAGCCCATGCTTCTCCGCATAGCTCGGAGAGGCGAGCAGGATTGCGGCAGCGCCGTCCACCACGCCGCTCGAGTTTCCGGCATGATGAAAGTGCTCGATCTGGAGGTCGGGAAACTTTTGGTTGATCAGCTTGCGGAAGGTGGTCCCCTCATTATCGAGCGGCACGTCGGCCAGTTTGGCGAACGAAGGCTCCAGTGCTGCGAGATCGTCAGCAGTGGTGTTTGGTCGGGGGAATTCCTCGCGGTCAAGCGCCAGGGTGCCGTCCTCCTTGTAAACCGGTACCACACTGCGGTCGAATCGACCTTCTTCGATTGCGCGAGCGGCGCGCTTCTGACTCTCGAGCGCCAGCGCATCGAGCGCTTCGCGAGTGATGCCTTCCATGCTGGCAATCGCGTCGCCGCAGATGCCCTGGTGTGACTGCGGATGCGCGGCCTGCAGTCGCATGTTGCCCGATCCCATGCCGAGCTGGGGCAGTCCGGCCGCGGTCTCGTCTCGTGCCATCTGGGCCGTCAGCGACATCATCTCAGTACCGCCAGCTATGACCAGATCTTCCTGGCCGCTCATTATTTGGCCTGCGGCGAGGCTGACGCTGGTGATACCGCCGCCGCAAAAGCGATCCAGCGTCACACCGCTAGCCTTAGTGTCGTAACCTGCATCAAGCGCCGCCATGCGAGCTAGATCGCCGCCCTGTGGGCCTTTCTGCGCCGAGGTGGACCAGATGATATCGTCGACATCCGCTGTGTTGAGATTGTTCCGCTCAGCTAACGCCTTGAGAACGGTGGCCGCAAGATGTTGCGGGTGCATGTCAGCAAGGGCTCCCTTGCCGACCTTGCCAATGCCGCGCGGTGTGCGCACCGCGTCAATGATATACGCCTCGCCCATCAATGATCTCCTGGAACATGCAAATGTGTCAGAGATCATGTACGCGGCATTATTTAATCAAGCAACTAACAATCGTGCTCAGCTGAGGACTGCGTTTTCCTGGTAATAGAAGAGCTGAGAGCGCGGGAGATCGATGAAGCGCCGCTCGTCCTCTAGAAGCTCCCGCCCGGCCTTTCGTCCCTCGGGCGTGTTGCCCACGGCCTGGATAGCTTCGACACTGTCGAACCACAGCTCAGCGACGCCGTCGTAAGGTGGTACCTCCCCTTTACGAGCCGCGATAGCGGGCTGAAGCGCGGTGTTCTCGAACATCGAATTCTGCACATAACGTCGGATGCCAAGTATCGGCGCGCGCTGCGCTACGAGCGGAGCATGCCGATCTCGCCAGTAGCTTTGAAATTCCGTAAAGCTGAGGCTCGGACGCCGGCGCAGGCAGAAGATGATCTTGATCATTGGTGAAACCGAACGAATTCGCTTAAAGGTGCCCGCTGCGCAACTAAACCGTTTGCGGGCTCCTCTTCGTCCTTCCAACCGATGGACATGCCGGTAAATAGCATGTGCGCCGGTGGAACCTGAAGAAACGTCTCGAGTGTGCGCGGATAGAGCGCCCAACACTCTTGCGCGCATGAGTCTAGGCCCTCTTCGCGCAGCAGCAGCATGAGCGTCTGCAGGTACATTCCCAAGTCCGACCACTGTGGAGGTCCGTGAGCGCGGTCGACATAGCAGAAGAGGGCAACAGGTGCGCCAAAACACTGGAAGTTGCGTGCAAACCATTGTGCGCGCGCAGCCTTGTCCTCACGCGGGATGCCCAGGCAAGTGTAGAGCGCTTCACCGATTTGAAAGGTACGTGCGCGATAGGGATCATCAAGTGTACGAGGGTAGATATCGTATTCGCTGCCCTCGCCAGCCGGCTGATCAATGACCTTTGCGGTCATGACGCGTTTCAGTTCAGTGAGCCTATTACCGCTCACGACATGAATGTGCCAGGGTTGAATATTTCCGCCCGAAGGAGCTGCCGAAGCCTTGCGAAGCAAGGCTTGCAGCAGACCCATGTCTACGGGTTTATCGAGGAAGCCCCGAACCGACCGGCGGGTGCTGACAGCTTCGCTGACGTTCATCGACCCGCTCCCTTCATATTGAGCGGGCCACAACTTCCTTCATGATCTCGGACGTGCCGCCGTAGATGCGCTGCACGCGTGCGTCGCGCCACAAACGCGCGATCAAATATTCGTTCATGTAGCCTGCGCCGCCATGCAACTGCAGCGCCTTGTCGCAAACTTCGAATTGCAACTCGGTGTGGAAGAGCTTGGCGGCCGAAGCTTCTGCCGTAGTCAGCTCGCCTTGGATATGCCTCGCGATTGCCCAGTCAAGATGCGCCCAGCCGGCTTGCAGCTTGGCTGAGAGCTCCGCGAGAGTGAAACGCGTGTTCTGAAAGTCGAACACCGTCTGCCCGAACGCCTTGCGGTCTTTGGTGAAGGAAACCGCTTCGTCGAAGGCGCGCTGTGCGCCGCCCTGTGCGGAAATGGCGATTCCGAGGCGCTCCTGCGGAAGCTGGCTCATCAGATATACGAATCCGCGCCCTTCATCGCCGAGGATATTGGAAGTCGGCACGCGTACATCGCTGAAAAATAGCTCTGACGTGTCTGCAGCCTTCTGACCGATCTTGTCGAGGTTGCGACCGCGTTTGAAGCCGGCCCGAGTGGCCTCGACCAAGATCAGCGAAATGCCTTTCGCGCCGGCAGTCGGATCGGTCTTCGCGACGACGATGACCAAGTCGGCATGCTGACCGTTCGTGATGTAGGTCTTCGACCCGTTGATTACATACTCGTCGCCTTCCTTGCGCGCGGTCGTCTTGACGCTTTGAAGGTCCGAACCGGTTCCCGGCTCGGTCATGGCGATAGCTGTGATCGCCTCACCCGAGATCATCTTTGGCAACCAGAAGTGCTTCTGCTCTTCCGAGCCATAGTGAAGGATGTAGTCTGCTACGATGTCTGACTGTAAGGTGATGCCGACCGTCGCGCCTGCGTATGCCAGTTCTTCGTCGATCACGGCATTGTAGCCGAAGTCGAGGCCAAGACCGCCATACTGCTCTGGCAGAGTGGGGCACAGCAGACCCGCTTCGCCGCAGGCCAACCAGAACTCGCGACTTACGATGCCTTCTTCTTCCCAGCGATCGAGATGAGGCAGCATCTCGCGCTCAAAGAATTTACGGACTTGATCGCGGAAAGCGTCGTGGTCCTCGTTGAATGCCGTTCGTGTGGCCAAATTAAGCACGATATCCTCCAGCTTCGGCGCCTCGCATGCTGCGCCACTTGGATGCCCGCATGCCTTTAATCAGGCGAATAATCAACGTCCGACTATGTCGTTCAGGTCTCCGGCGAGATGCGGACCATCAGCTTGCCATCGTGATTGCCCGTGAACAGGCGATCGAGCGCCGACGGCGCGTTCTCCAGCCCGTCCACCACATGGTCCTTCCACTTCAGGCGACCCTCCGAGACCCACTGCGACAGATCGGTGTAGGCCTGCTTGGCCTGGGCCATGTAGTCGATAACGATGAAGCCTCGTATCGTGAGTCGCTTCATCAGCACGCGGCCGAAATCGGTCGGCCCGGCGAGCGGCCCCTCTTCGTTATAGCCCGAGATCATGCCGCACAGCGACATACGCCCGTGCAGGCGAAGCCGAGAGAAGACAGCATCCATGATCGGTCCGCCCACATTTTCGAAGTTCATGTCGATGCCGTCCGGGCACAGCCGATCAAGAGCCGCGCCCACATCCTCGTTCTTGTAGTCAATGGCGGCGTCGAAGCCGAGGTCGTCCACGATCCAGCGGCACTTCGCCTCGCCTCCCGCGATGCCGACGACTCGCACACCCTTGATCTTGGCGATTTGGCCAACGACGGACCCCACTGCCCCTGCGGCAGCCGACACGACCAGCGTCTCCCCCGGTTGCGGATCGCAGATGTCCAGGAGGCCGAAGTAAGCCGTGAGGCCGGTGGGACCTACTACGGAGAGGTGCGCGGTGAGCGGGACCCCCGAGGCCATGCGCACCCGGCGCGTCGCCCGCTCGTGCGAAATGCAGTAAAGCGCCCAACCGCCTTCGGCTGGCATGACAATGTCTCCGGGCGCAAACCGGTCGGACCGGCTCTCCTCGACCACGCCGACCGTGCCGCCGCGCATAACATCGCCGACGCCCACCGGAGGGAGGTACTGCTCCCGGTCGCTCATCCAGATCCGGTTGGTCGGATCGAGCGATAGGTAGATGTTGCGGATGAGCAACTCGCCCTGCGCGAGCTCGCGAACGGGCGTTTCCACAAGCTCGAGGTCACCGGCTGCGAGATTTGCGGTCGGTCGGTGCTTCAATACAAATGCGCGATTCATGTGAGCCATGGCCCTACCCCCTTGTCCGCCCCGGGCCACGAGCGAGCCGGGATTGCCGCGCGAAGAGTGAAGACTTTGCGCACGTTGATTCGCGTTTGATTTATCGACTAAGCAGCAGATCGGTCAATGATGGGAGAGTCGTGATGGTGGACGCGGGCACTACGATGGCCGATGTCATGGCGGTTCACCGGTTCGATCCCGAACCGCTGGAAGGATATTTGCGCGAGCGGATCCCCGGATTCGGTGCCGGAATGAAGGTTAGTCAGATTCAAGGCGGAGTGTCCAACCCGACCTTGATGATCATGGCCGAAGGTGCAGACGGGCCACAACGCTATGTCTTGCGCAAAAAGCCCCCCGGAGCCTTGCTGCCCAGTGCACACCGGGTCGATCGCGAGTACCGCGTGATGAAGGCTCTTGGGCAACAAGGGTTGCCGGTCCCGAAGATGCGGCTCTACTGCGATGACGACAGCGTCGTCGGCACTGAGTTTTTCGTCATGGACTATCTCGAAGGCAGAGTGTTTCGCGATGCGCGCCTTCCGGACCAGTCGCCTCAGGAACGCAGCGCGATCTATGACTCGCTCAATGCGGTCCTCGCGCAACTCCATCTGATCGAGCCTGAGGGCGCGGGACTTGCGGATTATGGACCGGCCGGAAGCTATTTCGAGCGACAGATCGGGCGCTGGACGAAGCAGTACCGCGCGGCGGAGACCGATCACTTGCCCGCGATGGAAGAGCTGATGGCGCGGCTGCCTTCGGCGATCCGGGGCGACGACAGCGTCCGGATCGCGCACGGCGACTATCGACTCGAGAACGTGATGTACCATCCTACCGAGCCGAAGATCATCGCCGTCCTCGATTGGGAGCTCTCTACGCTGGGCCATCCGCTCGCGGACATCGGTTACAACGCGTTGCTATGGCACCTGCACGATCCCACCTGGGGAACCCTGGACGGCGTGGACCTGGCGGCCAGCGGCATCCCGAGCGAGGAGGAATATGTCGCCGCCTACTGCCGGCGAACCGGCCGCGATGGGATCGAGGGCTGGCACTTCTATCTCGCCTTCGCGATCTTCCGTTTGGCCGCGATTGCGCAAGGTGTCTACAAGCGGAGCCAGATGGGCAACGTTGCGACGGATCGAGTGATCGAGAACGGCACCAACACCCTGGCAGAACAGGCTCTCGAGATCTTCAACCATCCGCGCGACATCTGAGGCCGCCTCGTCCAGGGGCAACCGACATCGGCATGCCGTCAAGCGCACTTAGGGGCCGCCACGCGGCAGTCTGCAATCAACCAATTGGGGGCGTGCATCAGCTGACATGACTACGAACGTCGAGAACGTGGCGCCCGCGGCGCTGGATCAGGAGCGACTCGCGGCGCTTGCTGATCGCCTTGTTGAAGGGGGCGGTGAGGTGCGTAACCTCCGCCGTTTGTCCGGCGGGGCGAGCCAGGAGACATGGGCTTTCGACATTGAGGCGCAGGGCAGGCGATCGAGCATGATCCTACGTCGTGCGCCGGGCGGCACCTTCCAGCACGAGACCGCCGCCGGGCTGGAGACCGAGGCCGCTGTCATTCGGTCGGTGGCAGCGCACGACGTGCGAACGCCGCCGCTGTGCTACGTGCTCGATCCTGAGGATGGCCTGGGCCGGGGCTTTTTCACGCGGCATGTCGATGGCGAGACGATCGCGCGCAAGATTTTGCGGGACGATCAGTTCTTGGATGTACGACCGCGGCTTACAGGCGAGTTCGGCTCCATTCTGGCGCGAATTCACGGTGTGCCGATTGCGGATCTGCCGTCGTTGCGCGCTGGAGAACCGGCTGACGCGCTCGACCTGATGAGGCGCGGCGTCGAAGAGCTCACCGGTCCACGTCCGGTGTTCGCGCTGGCGATCCGCTGGCTGGAGGACCGTCTGCCCAACCCCGCTCCCACGTGCCTCGTGCATGGAGACTTCCGCCTAGGCAACCTCATCATCGGACCTGACCATGTCAGAGCCGTCCTCGACTGGGAACTGTGCCATCTCGGCGATCCGATGGAGGACCTTGCCTGGCTATGCGCGACGCCCTGGCGCTTCGGTCAGGTGGATCGCCCAGTCGCGGGGCTGGGCCAGCGCGAGGAGCTGTTTGCGGGATACGAGGCGGCCGGAGGAACGGTGGACCGCGCCCGCATGCGCTGGTGGGAGGTGCACAGCGCTTTGCGCTGGGGCGTCAATTGCGCCTCGATGGTCGCAGTGTTCCGCGACGGCATCGATCGTTCGGTGGAGCGAGCGATGATTGCGCGTCGCGCATCGGAAAACGAGATCGACCTTCTCCGTCTCATCTATCTGGGCGACTGACGATGCAGGATGAACCCACAGCAATCGAGATACTCGCCTCCGCTACGGCGTTCCTGCGGGAGGAGATCCTGCCGAAGTTGGCCGGCAACGACGCCTTTCAGCTTCGGGTTACCGCTAACGCCCTTGATCTGGTGCGTCGCGAGCTGATGGTGCCGCAGTCGGACAAAGACGGGGAGAACGCCGCACTGGCCGTGCTGCTCGGCCAGGAGGGCAGCACAGAGGATCTGATCCGTGCGCTTGCTGCTGGCATTGCCGATCGCACGATCGATCCGGCCCGACCTGAGGTCGAGGCTTGTCTTTGGGCAATGACGGAGGCGAAGCTGGACGTCGACCAGCCCGGTTATGCAGGGCTGACACGCGCTCGCGCACTTCGCGGCAGCGACAACTGAGTCACAAGTGACCCGTAGGAGAGGAAGATGGATTTCAGCATCCCGCCAGAGCTCGCCGACTATCTACAACGGCTCGATCGCTTCATCGAGGAAGAGATCAGGCCGCTTGAGGAGGCCGATGATAACATCCGCTTCTTCGATCACCGCCGCGAATGGGCGCGTACCGACTGGGACAATCACGGACTGCCGCGGCATGAATGGGAAGAGCTGCAGGCAGAGGCCAAGCGGCGCGCGGACAAGGCCGGCTTTTTCCGATTTGCGCAGCCGAAGGAGTTTGGCGGGCAGGGCGGGGGCAATCTGTGGATGGCCGTCATCCGAGAACACCTTGCCGCCAAGGGTCTCGGACTGCACAACGACCTTCAGGCCGAGCACTCGATCGTAGGCAATCAGCCGCTTGCGGTCATGTTCCGCGATTTCGGGACGCACAAGCAGAAAGAAGATTTCATACCAGGTCTGCTCGATCAGAGCTTGTTCGTGTGCTTCGGATTAACCGAGCCGCATCACGGCTCCGACGCGACCCACATGGAGACACGGGCGGTGCGCGAAACGCGCCAAGGCATTCCGGGCTGGCGCATTGATGGCGAGAAAATGTGGATTACCGGCATGCATATTGCCACGCACTGCGCGGTCTTCGCCCGAACAAGCGGTAAGGACGGCGAGGCCCGAGGGATCAGTTGCTTTCTCGTCCCAAAGGAAGCGACGGGGCTGACGATCGACGAGTACCTGTGGACTTTCAACATGCCGACGGACCATCCGCGCCTGACACTCACGGATGTTTGGGTACCCGAGGAGGCGCTGTTCGGACCTGAGGACAACGGCCTACCGCTCGCCCAAGCTTTCGTTCATGAGAATCGCATTCGGCAGGCGGCAAGTTCGCTCGGCGCAGCTGTCTACTGTGTCGAGGAAGCCGTAAAGTACGCGCGTGCGCGTAAGCCGTTCGGCCGCGACCTGGCGGAGAACCAGGCGATACAATTTCCCTTGGTCGAACTTGCGACACAGTGCGAGATGTTGCGCCAGCTGATCCGTAAGACGGCTTGGGAGATGGATCAGATGCCGCATCCGGAGGTGGAGAGGCGCCTCTCAGACAAAGTGTCGATGTGCAACTATTGGGCGAATAGACTGTGCTGCGAAGCGGCTGATCGAGCGATACAGGTGCATGGCGGCATCGGCTATTCACGCCACAAGCCATTCGAGCATATCTACCGCCATCACCGTCGATACCGCATCACCGAAGGCGCGGAAGAGATCCAAATGCGGAAGGTTGGCGCGTTCCTGTTTGGCTACCTCGGGCCGCGTCGGCAAGAGATGGCGGCGTTGACCGCCGCTGATGTCGACTATCGGAAGAGTCAGATTCGGCCGTGATGTGCTCCGCTGCCCGGAGTCTACCCGGGCGGCACCGCCGCGGAGGGAGCGTTCGGTGATTTCGTCTTAGCGCCCTCGGAAGACTGGCAAGCGTTTTTCGATAAAGCTGGCGACGCCTTCCCTATGGTCCTCGGTTTGCATCAGCCGGTAGAGCGTATCAGTTGCCCAATTCCCGATATCGCGCGGGTCTCCATAGGTTGCGCGGCGAAGCCCTTCTTTCATGTACCGTAACGCCAGTGGTGGATTACCGGCGATACGTGTCGCCAACACGCGGGTTCGCTCGAGCAACGATCCATGCGGCACAACCTCGCTGACAAGCCCGATCGCCTTCGCCTCCAGCGCGTCGATCACGTCTCCGGTGAATAATAATTCGGCTGCCTTTGCATAGCCGACGATGGCGGGCAGTCGGTAGAAGCCACCCAAATCGCATATCAAGCCACGCTTGATGAACAACTCGGCAAATTTCGCCCGTTCAGAGGCGATCCGAATGTCGGCGTAAAGCGCGAGTTCCATTCCCCAGCCGACCGCCGGGCCGTTCACCGCGGCGATCACCGGCTTGTCACATTCAAGCGCCGCAAGCGCCGCCGGAGTCGGCTGATGCCGCACGACGCCAAACGCCTCCTTCACCGTCTTTGCCGCGGAGCTCAGGATTTCGTCGACGTCGTCTCCTGAGCAGAAAGCAGGATCTGCGCCGGTGAGGATGATACAGATCGCCTCGGGATCGGCAGCGGCGCGCCGAAACGCATCTTCAAGCCGCGCGTAAGCGTCACGATTGAGCGCGTTGCGGCGAGCGGGCCGATTGAGCTCAATCGTGGCGATGGCGTCTTTGACTTGATAACGAACACTTTCGTCCGGGTTGTCGCTCATTCCCGCTTCCACCTGTCGGTCGGCCGTGATTACGCCTCGGAGGCCGCAACCTCGTTCGCTTTCTTCCAGTAGCTGTCGCGAATAAGGCGCTTGTATAGCTTGCCTGTCGCGTGACGGGGGAGCTCTTGCATGAAGTCGATCTGGCGGGGAGCCTTTACATGGCTGATGTTCGTCCGCGCGAACGCCATCAACTCGGCCGCCAGCGTGTCCCCCGCGTCCGCCCAGTCGAGCGGCTGCACCACGGCGACCACCTTCTCGCCCATTTCCTCGTCGGGGGCACCGATGACTGCCACGTCCGCGACCTTCGCATGCGTGACAAGCAGGTTCTCCAGCTCTTGCGGATAGATGTTCACACCGCCCGAGATGATCATGAAGCTCTTGCGGTCGGTCAGATAGAGATAGCCGTCCTCATCCACCCAGCCCACGTCGCCGAGGGTAGACCATCCTTTGGGGTGGCGCGATTCCTGCGTCTTCGCGGCGTCGTTGTGATATTCGAAGCTCGGGCCGCCGGAGAAGTAGATGGTGCCTTCAGTCCGCGGTGGAAGCTCGTCGCCATTCTCGTCACAGATGTGGAGCTTGGTGGTTAAGGGGCGCCCGACAGAACCTTTGTGCGCCAGCCACTCCTGCGGCGAAATAAACGTACCGCCGTTACCTTCCGAACCGCTGTAATATTCGTGGATAATCGGGCCGAACCATTGCATCATCGCGTCCTTGACGGGGACGGGGCATGGCGCGGCCGCGTGCACGACCGCCTGCAAGGAGGACACGTCGTAGCGCAAGCGAACCGCCTCCGGCAGCTTGAGCATGCGAACGAAGTGGGTCGGCACGAATTGCCCCATGGTGACGCGGTAGCGCTCGATAGCCGCCAAGGCAGCCTCAGGATCGAACTTCTCCATGATCACCACGGTGCCACCGAGCCGCATCATCGCCATGCACCAACGCAGCGGGGCGGCATGGTAAAGCGGTGCGGGGCAGATGTAGATCGTGTCCGCAGTTCCGCCGTAAAGATTCTTCAGAGCATTTACGAGTAAGTCGGGGCTGTCGATCGGCGCGCCCGTGATCGCCGCCGGCTTGATCCCCTTGGGACGGCCGGTAGTGCCCGACGAATAGAGCATGTCGTGACCCGCCTGCTCATCGGCAACTGGTGTCGATGGTTGAGCTGCGCGCTCGGCAAGGAAATCGCGATAGCCATCGATAGCGCCGCTGACCGTGAAAAGAATGGCGTCCAGGCCACGTGTGCGAAGCTCGTCGGGCATTCTGCCCACTGCCGGCGAAGTGACGAACACCTTTGCACCGCTATCGGCCAAGATGTACGCGACCTCATCCGCCTGCAGTTTGTTCGACACCGTCACATAGTAGAGGCCGGAGCGCTGCGCTGCCCAAGCGATCTCGAAAAACGTCGGCGTGTTCTCGAGACAGATCGCGATCGCGTCGCCCGGCTTGAGCCCCAGCGACCTGAAGAGCTGCGCGCCCTGATTTGATCGCGCGTCGAGCTCGCCATAGCTCACGATCTCGTCGCTCGGCGACAAGATGATCGCTGGCTTATTAGGGTTCGACCGAGCGTGGACGGAAGGATGCATGACGTTTGCTGAACCTTATTCAGAGGGAAGCATGACAGGCTTGATGCACTTGCCGCTGTGCTGATCGGCAATGGCCTGATTGATTTCGTCGAGCCGGTATGTCGTGATCAGCTTGTCGAACGGAAACTTGCCCTGGCGGTAGAGTGCGATCATCTTTGGGATGAAGGTGTCGGGATCGGCGTCGCCCTCGATGATGCCCATGACCGTCAGGCCCTTGGCCATTGCCACGTTGATCGGAAGCGCGATCGCATCGTCGAGCTTGGATGAGATGCCAACGAAGCCGATCTTGGCGTGGGGAGCGGTGCAGCCGATCGCCTCCTCGATCACGGGCTTCAGGCCAGACGTGTCGAAAACGTAATTCACGCCAGCTGGAACGATCGCGCGGACGGCCTCCTGCAGGTTCGTCGTGAGCGGATCGATCACGTGCGTCGCGCCGAGATCGAGCGCCGCGTTCCGCCGCGCCTCCTTGGGTTCGGCGACGATGATCGTGGAGCAGCCCTGGACAATCCCGCCGAGCACGGCGCTGAGCCCGACCGCGCCTCCGCCAAGGATCAGCAGCGACGATCCAGCGTGGCAGGCCAGCGAGTTGATGACCGATCCCGCGCCCGTCTGGATGCCGCAACCAAGCGGCCCCATGAGTTCGAGCGGCACGTCCTTGTCGATCGGAACGACATTGCGCTGGTTGGCAAGTGCGTGCGTCCCGAAGGACGACTGACCGAAGAAGTGCGCGCTGGCGGGCTCGCCCGCGACGTTGACGCCGGTCGAGCCGTCAATGCGCCGCCCGCTATTGTTGAGCTGCGGGAAGGAGTAGCAATATCCGGGCAGCCCCTCGTCGCACGTAGGACAATGTCCGCAGCTGTTGAAGGTTAGAACGACGTGATCGCCCGGCGCGACCTTGGTCACGTTCTCGCCCACCCGCTCGACAATACCTGCTCCTTCATGACCGAAGATGGCCGGCGCCTTCATGACCTGGAGATGGGCGCTGAATACCAGATCGGTGTGACACAGGCCGACGCCGACGATGCGCACCAGCACTTCGTCCGGTCGTGGATCTTCTATATCGACAACTTCCAGGTTCCACGGGGCTCCGGGAGCGCGTGCGACCGCTGCTTTCGCCTGAATACCCATACTCACCCGCTCCCTTTTTTCTGAATCATCAATGTTACCAAGATCTACGTCTTGAGAGGAGACGGGCGAACCGGCGTGGCGACCGGACTTCGCGAGTATCGGGGCGCTGGCGCGGGCTGCACCACTCCGTCGAGATCGACGAACGCTTTGCGTGCGACATGATGTGGGTGACTCGGGGCCTCCGACATCGAGAGCACGGGAGCAAAGCAGACATCGCTATGTTCCATGATCGCACACCACTCATCACGTGTGCGCGTCTTGAAAAGCTCCGTGAGCTTCTCCTTCAAGGCCGGCCAAGCTGCCGGGTTCATCTGGTCGGCGAACCGGCTATCCTCGGCCAGATCGGCAAGGCGCAGCAACTCCGCATAGAACTGCGGCTCGATCGAGCCGATCGAGACGAACTTGCGGTCGGCCGTTTCGTAGACATCATAGAAATGCGCGCCGGTATCAAGCAGGTTGGTGCCGCGCTCTTCTGTCCAACCGGCCGTGGCGCGAAAGCCCCAGATCATGCTCATCAACAGCGCCGCGCCATCGGTCATTGCGCAATCGATGACTTGGCCTTCGCCCGTCCGCTGTGCGTGAAGCAGCGCCGAGACCATGCCGAAGGCGAGCAGCATGCCGCCACCCCCGAAATCACCGACGAGGTTGATCGGCGGGGTGGGCTTCTCGCCGGCCCGGCCGAGCGCATGGAGCGCACCGGCGAGCGCGATATAATTGATGTCGTGGCCGGCCGCCTGTGCGTAGGGGCCCTCCTGCCCCCAGCCCGTCATGCGACCATAGACGAGCCGCGTGTTGTCGGCGAGGAGAACGTCGGGGCCGAGACCGAGCCGTTCCATCACGCCCGGTCGAAACCCTTCGATAAGGCCGTCCGCCGAGCGGACGAACTCGCGCACCCGTTCTCGCCCTTCGGGCTTCTTCAGATCCGCTTCGACCAGCTTGCGCGAGCGCATCAGCGGATCGCGCGGATCCGGCGCACCGCCAGGGCGATGGACGAGGATGACCTCGGCGCCTTGGTCGGCGAGCATCATCCCGCAGAATGGGCCAGGGCCGATGCCCGCCATTTCGATGAGGCGAAGTCCGGAGAGCGGGCCTGCCATGATCAGCGCGGCGCCTTCCGGATCGCGCCGTTCACGTTCAGTTTCGCCGGATCAATCCTTGCACGCGCGACAATCGAGCCGAGGAGAGCACCGCCTAGATCGGCCGGATGCCATCCCGCGAGCCGGTTTGCACGCCGCCCTCCGACAGTATGAGGCGCTGCGACAATATACGCTTCGGGCATCCCGTATTCTCGGCTCCGCTGTGAACCCGCTTGCGATATCACCCCTAGGATGGCTAATCAATCGCCCAATCAAAGAGAGAGGGCGCTGTGTTAAGCGGTGACGTGGCATGATGATGGATGCGCTGGTCTGTGAGGACTTTTCGGAACGCCCGACGCTTGTAAAGCATCGGGTCGACGCCCCGCATGTCAAGGCGGGCGAGGTCCGCCTCAAGGTGGCCTGCGCGGGGTTGGGATTCGTCGACGCGCTGATATGCGCGGGACAGTATCAGCTCCGACCGCCGCTCCCGTTCACGCCGGGAAGCGAAGTCGCCGGTTGGGTCGATGCGGTGGGCGAGGGCGTGGATACGCTTAAGCCCGGCGACCGCGTCGCCGCCCTCGTGACGAGCGGCGCTCTTGCAGAATATGCCATAGCCCGCGAGGCTTTGGCAGTGAGGATACCCGACGCCTTGTCATTCGCGCAGGCGGCGGCGTCCGTCACGAACTATAGCACTGTGGCGTACGGCCTTGGACAATTGGGGAAGGCGGCGGCAGGCGAGACAATGCTCGTGCTTGGTGCAGGGGGCGGTCTCGGTATGGCGGCGCTCGACTTCGGTCGCATGTTGGGACTGCGCTCGGTCGCGCTCGCCTCAACGGAGGCCAAACGGGCCGCGGCACTGGAACAGGGGGCGGCTATTGTTCTGGATAATGGTGCCGAGGACTGGCGGCAGAATGTCGAGGCGCAGATCGGCAAGGGAGCTGTAGACATCGTCTTCGATCCGGTGGGCGGCCCCGCCTCCGATCCGGCGTTCCGCACCCTTGCGCCTGGCGGTCGGCACCTCGTTCTTGGCTTCGCTGCGGGCGAGATCCCCCGCCTTCCCCTGAACCTCCCGCTGCTGCGGCGCAGCAGTCTCGTCGGCGTCGACTGGGGCGGGGCGATCCGTGCCGATCATAAGCTGTTCCGGCCCACATTCGCGCCTATCGCCGAAGCGCTGTCTACCGGCGCCTTGCTCCCGGCGCGAGTGACGGCTGTCACTTCGGCCGGGGCCTCCGTGTCGCTCGCGAGGTTGCGCAACCGTGACGTGGAAGGCAAGCTGGTGGTCGAGATCGAACGAGAGGCGGGTCGGTGAGCGAGACGCTGTCGGAACTGCTTGCAGGGATCGCCAAGCGGCAACCTGCCTCGCTCGCCTTCGAGTTCGGCACGCGCTGCACGACGTATGCAGAACTGGACGGCGGAAGTACCCGCGCGGCGACAGCGCTACTCGCTTCGGGCGTGGAGCCGGGGCAGCGGATCGGGTATCTCGGCAAGAACTCCGATCGCTATTTCGAGCTGCTGTTCGCGGCCGCGAAAGCCGGGGTAGTGCTTGTGCCGATCGGTTGGCGCCTGACCGCGCCGGAAATCGAGTTTCTCATTGACGACGCTCGCATAGGCTTGCTGTTCATCGAGCCGAACTTCCACTCTACCGCCACCAGGCTGGCCCAGGGCCGGCCGCTGCAACTCGTGTCAACGGAAGGGGCGGTGCATGAATGTCCCGCCTACCAGGAATGGCGGGAGAGCGGCGATCCATCGAGGCCGATGCCGGTTGTCGAGGCGGCGTGGCCGGTGATCCAGCTTTACACGTCAGGCACGACGGGGCGGCCTAAGGGCGCGATGCTGAGCCACGCGAACATCTTCCCGCTACGCCCGCTCTCCGCGGCGGCGAACATCGAGTGGGATCGGTGGGATCCGGAGGATGTGTCATTGTTGACCATGCCGATCGCTCATATCTCGGGCACGGGCTGGGGGCTGGTGGCGCTCTACAACGGCGCGAAGTCGATCGTCATGCCCGAGTTCGATGCAGGCGTGATCCTGCGCGCCGTTTCGAACGAGCGGATCAGCCGGGTTTTTCTGGTGCCCACGGCGGTGCAGGCGGTGTTGCGTCATCCCGATGCGGCACAGTCGGATTTCTCGCGCCTCCGCTACATTCTTTATGGCGCCTCTCCGATACCGCTGGGCCTTCTGCGCGAGGCGATGGCCGTGCTCGGATGCGAGTTCGTCCAGAATTATGGAATGACGGAGACTTGCGGAACGATCGTGGCGCTGCCTCCCGAGGATCACAGTCCCGCAGGAAACGAGAGGATGAAGTCCGCCGGAAAAGCGCTTCCGGGCGTCGAGCTGCGGATCGTCGACGAAGAGCTGGAGCCGGTTCCGGCGCGGACGATTGGCGAAATCCTGATCAAATCTCCTACCACGATGATCGGGTACTGGAACCGTCCCGATGCGACGCGAGAGGCGCTGGTCGACGGTTGGATGCGGACTGGCGACGCCGGTTACCTGGACGAGGATGGTTATCTGTTCGTGCAGGATAGGCTGAAGGACATGATCATCACAGGCGGCGAAAACGTCTATCCGGCGGAAGTCGAGAGCACGCTGCATTCCTATCCCGGTATCGAAGACGTCGCGATCATCGGGGTGCCGGACGAGCGGTGGGGGGAGGCGGTTACCGCGATTGTCGTACCGACGGCGAAAGGCGTTGACGAAAAGGCGCTATTGTTGTGGGCGCGCGAGCGGCTGGCAGCGTACAAGGTTCCCAAGCGGGTGATCCTCACCGATGCCTTGCCGCGCAACCCGAACGGCAAAATTCTCAGGCGGTTACTTCGCGAGCCTTTCTGGACGGGAAAGGGCCGCGCTGTCAATTGACCGCTCTCATTCAATCGAGTAATTAACGGAGCGGAGCTCTGGCTCTGAACAGAACATGCGAGGATGCCATGACACGTTTTGACGGCGACTTCACGCTCACGATCGACGGCCGAAGCGTCACCACGCCGACGGCAATCGACGTCATCAATCCCGCCACGGGGCAGGTGATCGCGCAAGCGCCCGACTGCACGTCCGTGCTTCTAGATGAGGCGGTTGCTGCGGCGCGGCGAGCCTTTCCTGCCTGGCGTGCCACTCCGCTGGAACAGCGGCGCGCAGCCGTAGCAAAGTTCGCCGAGGTCCTCGCGGCTCATGCTCAGGATTTCGCCCGCCTCTTCACTCTGGAGCAGGGGCGTCCGGTCGCCAAGGCTGCGCAGGAGATCATGGGCGCCGCCTTCTGGTGCCAGACGGTTTCGCAGCAGGAGATTCCTGTCGTCGTCAACGAAGACAGCGCCGAGAGGCGGTCAGAGACTCGTCACGTCCCCATCGGCGTGGTCGGTGGCATTGTGCCGTGGAATTTCCCCATGCTGCTCGGTGTGTGGAAAATCGCGCCGGCGCTGCTGACCGGGAATACCATCGTCATCAAGCCCTCGCCGTTCACCCCGCTTACCATGCTGAAGTTGGCGGAGCTCATGCGTGAGCATCTGCCAGCAGGCGTGTTCAATGTGGTTAGCGGTGGCGACCAGCTCGGCCCATGGCTGACGGCCCATCCCGATGTCGACAAGGTGAGCTTTACCGGATCGTCCGCCACCGGCCGCCGCGTCATGGAGAGCGCAGCCGCCAATCTCAAGCGCCTCACTCTCGAACTGGGCGGCAACGATGCCGCCATTGTAATGCCCGACGTAAACGTCGAGGAAGTCGCGGAGAAGCTGTTCTGGGCGGCGTTTGGAAACAGCGGCCAGATCTGCATCGCGACCAAGCGCATGTATGTCCACAAGGACGTTTATGACGCCGTGGCGCATGCGCTGGTCGAATACGCGCGCAAGGTGAAGGTCGGAGATGGCCTCGATCAGGGCACCGACATGGGGCCGGTTCAAAACAAGGTGCAGTTCGACCGTGTAAAGAACCTGATCGAGGATGCGCGTGCGTCGGGCCTGAACTTCCTTGTCGGTGGCGATGTTCCGCAAGCAGACGGCTACTTCGTTCCCGTGACGATCGTCGACAACCCGCCGGAGAACAGCCGGGTGGTTCAGGAGGAGGCGTTCGGCCCTGTCCTGCCGCTGCTGAAGTTTGATGAGGTGGATGAGGTCGTCGCCCGTGCCAACGCGTCCGAGTACGGCCTGGCCGGCTCGATCTGGTCAGCCGACGTCGACAAGGCGGTGGAGATCGCCTCGCGGCTCGAGACGGGCACGGTCTGGATCAACGAGACGCAATACATCATGCCCTGGACTCCGTTCGGGGGGCACAAGCAGTCCGGCGTCGGCATCGAGAATGGCAGCGAGGGGTTGCTCGAGTACACTCTTCCGCAGACGATCTCCTTCCGCAAGAGCGTGGCAGCTTCGGCCGAAAGCTAAGCTTCATCGCCGGATTACCGACACAGGGTCCGGCCTGAGGGCCGGGCTGCCGCGTTCATGGCGCCCAAGGGAGAGAAACACGCATGCCTTATGAGACGATCACCTATGAGGTGGTGGATCGCATCGCCACGATCACTCTGAGCCGAGCGGACAGGCTCAACGCGTTCACCGAAACAATGATGAACGAGATGATCGATGCGTTCGATCACATCGATTCCGATGACGATGTTCGCGCGGTGATCGTGACGGGTGCGGGACGGGCGTTCTGCGCGGGAGCCGATCTGGGCGACGGTGCCGGTACTTTCGACGCAGTCGGGATCGAGGACTCGCCCGTTCGCGCGGATGGCAGCCTGGATTACTCGAAGGAAAGCGCACGCGACGGTGGTGGACGGCTGACGCTGCGTATCCATCGGTGCCTGAAGCCGGTGATCGCGGCGATCAACGGTCCGGCGGTCGGCATCGGCGCGACGATGACCCTGCCCATGGACATCCGCCTCGCGAGTGAGAACGCCCGGATCGGCTTCGTCTTCTCGCGCCGCGGGATCGTGCCTGAAGCTGCCTCCTCTTTCTTCCTGCCGCGGATTGTCGGTATCTCGCAGGCGCTGGAATGGTGCTTTAGCGGCCGGGTCTTCCAGGCGGCCGAAGCGCTGCAGGGTGGTCTCGTAAAGGCAGTGCTACCTGCCGAAGAGCTGCTGCCCGCCGCGCGTGAGATCGCGCGCGAGATCGTTGAAAACACGTCGCCTGTTTCGATTGCGCTGATCCGCCAGATGATGTGGCGCGGCCTGGGCATGACCGATCCGATGCAGGCGCACCAGGTCGACAGCCGTGGTATCCTGTCGCGTGGGCGCAGCCGGGATGTCGCTGAAGGCGTGACCGCATTTCTGGAGAAGCGCTCCGCGGCGTTTCCGGACAGGGTCTCGTCCGACATGCCGGACTACTTCCCGTGGTGGGACGAAGCGGCGTACGGCTAAGGGGAAACGGAATGGATATCTTTCGCGACGGCATTTGCGCCGGCAAGGTCGTGTTCGTCGCCGGCGGGTCCAGCGGCATCAATCTGGCAATCGGCCAACGTTTTGCCGAACTCGGGGCCAAGGTGGGGCTGATCAGCCGCAAGCAGGACCGTGTGTCCGCCGCGGCGCAGACGATCGTTGACGCAGGTGGTACCGCCATGGGGATCGAGGCGGACGTGCGAGACTATGCCGCTGTCGAGGCGGCGCTCGCGCAGGTCAAGCAGGCTTATGGCGAGATCGACGTGGTCATCTCCGGTGCCGCCGGCAACTTTCTGGCGCCGGCCGTGGCGTTGTCGCCGAACGCCTTTCAGACGGTGATCGCAATTGATCTGCTCGGCACGTTCAATGTGCTGCGCGCTTGTTACGATCATATCCGCAAGCCTGGCGCCTCGCTCATCTCGATCACCGCCGGCCAAGCGACGCGGCCGGTGATGTTCCAGGCCCATGCCGGCGCTGCCAAGGCGGGGATCAACAATCTGACGCAGGGGCTTGCGATGGAGTGGGGGCCCGCAGGCATCCGCGTCAACGCAATCGCGCCTGGTCCGATCGGCGACACCGAGGGAATGTCCCGTCTGGCGCCGTCGGAAGAAGCGACAGCGGCGCTCAAGGCGCGCATTCCCCTTCGCGATTATGGCACGAAACGCGACATCGCCGATCTTGCGGTGTTCCTGTCGAGCGAAAACGCGAAATACATCACCGGCGCGATCATCGACTGTGATGGCGGCTCGAACCTCGGGGATGCTTCCGCAGACGCCCTTGCAATTCCGCACGCGGATAGGAGAGACGCGTGAACGACCTGGATTTCACCGGTAAGAACGTCCTGGTCGTCGGAGGATCGAGCGGGATCGGCAACGGCGTTGCGCGTGCTTTCCTCGATCGCGGCGCGGCTGTGACGGTGTGGGGAACACGGCCGAGCGCGGCTGACTATGACGGCGAGGAAGGAAGCGACCTTTCGGGGATCGACTATGTCCAGGTCGATGTTTCCAGGCCCCAGGCGGTTGCCGCCGCTCCGTCCCTGGAGAATGGGCCCGACGTACTGGTCCTTTGCCAGGGGATTGCGGTCTATGGCCGAGCCGAGTTCGAGATGGAGACTTTCGAACATGTCGTCGACGTCAATCTCAACAGCTTGATGTCGTGTGCAAGCAAGTTCCATTCCGAGCTTGCGGAGCGCAAGGGATCGCTGATCCTGATCAGCTCGACGGCAGCCTTCCGGACGACTTACGGCAACCCGGCTTACAATGCCTCCAAGGCGGGCGTGCTCGGTCTGACCCGCGCGCTTGCGCAAGCCTGGATTCGCGACGGCATCCGCGTGAACGGGGTGGCACCCGGCCTCGTGAACACCAAGCTGACCAAGGTGACGATGAACGACAGCAAGCGGCTGGAGGGGCAGTTGAAGCTTATCCCCAGCCGCCGGCTCGGCACTCCTGCGGACATCGCCGGGGCGGTGCTGTACCTTGCCTCTCCACTGGCTGACTATGTGGTCGGGCAGACCCTGGCGGTGGACGGTGGGGGTATGCTGTGACCCCGCTCCCGAGACTGAACCGCTCGCTTCAGGGCGCTGCCGCGTTCATCACGGGCGCGGGCAGCGGCATGGGCCGGGCGATGGCAGTCGTGTTCGCGCGGGAGGGCGCGAAGGTTGCGGTGGTGGATCGAAATGCCGAAGCGGCGGAGGCTGTTGCCGAAGAGATACTAGGCGAAGGCGGCATTGGGGCCGCATTCGCGCTGGACCTCGCCGAAGCGGACCGGATCGCACCGGCGGTCGAACAGGCTGCCGGAGCCTTCGGCGGGCTTGATGTGGTCGTGAACAACGCCGGGATATCCGCCATGTCGGCCATCGATGCCGACGACTATGGGGCCAATTGGAACCGGCATCTCGCCGTCCTGCTCACCGCCCAGCCGCTGGTTGTGCGTGCTGCGCTACCATTCCTGCGGCGCTCTCCAAACCCCCGCATTCTCAACATCGCTTCGACTGAGGGGCTCGGTGCGACGGCTGGTCTCAGCGCGTATAGCGCGGCCAAGAGTGGTGTGATCGGCCTGACGCGTTCGCTCGCGGTAGAGTTGGGGCGCGACGGCATCACGGTCAACTGTATCTGCCCAGGGCCGATCGATACCGCGATGACTGCGTCGATCACGGATGAGGACAAGGCCGCATACGCGAAGCGACGCACCGCGCTACGCCGCTATGGTAGGCCTGAGGAGGTCGCGCATATCTCTCTTAGTCTGTGCGTCCCGGCAGCCTCGTTCATCACCGGCGCGATCATCCCGGTCGACGGCGGACTCACCGTCCGCAACGCTTAAGGTTTTTCCATGGAATGGCGTTCTCTCGTCGACCTCGATTGTCTGGCCGCCTGGATGGATGGACAGGGGCTCGAGTCCGGCGTCATCGACGATGTGGTCCCTTTAACCGGAGGCACGCAGAATGTCCTGCTTCGCTTCACGCGCGGCGCCCGCACGTTCGTCCTTCGTCGGCCTCCTCTTCACAGCATCGCCAATGGCAGCGAGACGATGCGGCGCGAAGCTCGCATCCTGCGGGCGCTGGCGGGTTCGGACGTGCCGCATCCTGGTCTGATTGCCGCATGTTCTGACGAAGAGGTGCTCGGCTCCGCCTTCTACCTGATGGAGCCGGTTGAAGGCTTCAACGCGACTGTGGGTATGCCTGCCCTGCATGCCGAAGATCCTGCGATCCGCCGCCGGATGGGGTTTGCGATGGTGGATGGGGCGCTGGCGCTCGGACGAATCGACCCGTTTGCCGCGGGGCTTGGCGATATGGGCCGACTCGAGAACTATCTCGAGCGTCAGGCGACGCGCTGGCGCAAGCAGTATGAAGGCTATGCCAGTCACGGAGGCTGGCGCAGGGATAGCCTCTCTGGCGTTGAGGCGGTCGGCACGTGGTTGGATGAGCACTGCCCCACGTCCTTCACGCCTGGAATCATTCACGGCGACTACCATCTCGCCAACGTGATGTTCCGAACAGATGGCCCTGAGCTTGCCGCCATTGTCGACTGGGAGCTTGCGTCCGTTGGCGATCCTTTGATCGATATGGGATGGCTGATCTCGACATGTCCGGACGATGAGGACGAGGTGCAGCCCATTACGCGGCTTGAACCGTCCGACGGCTTTCCCACAATCGCCGAACTCATCGCACACTATGTCACGAATTCTCAGCGTGATACCTCCGCGATGCTCTGGTACAAAGTGCTTGCCTGCTACAAACTCGCGATCCTCCTAGAAGGATCGAACGCTCGAGCGATCGCGGGGAGAGCGGACCGGGAGGTCGGTGATCGGCTGCATGCACAAGCGCTTATATTGCTCGCTAAGGCTCAGCGCTCAATTGCACGCGGCATCCTGTAAAGGCACTTCATGAAAGTATTTAAGCGATCAATTAAGCTTGCGTTTTAGCAACCGACTTTGTATCGCCATATGCACTTCGCTCCGTGTGTTTGTGTGAGGTGCCGGTCAGGCTCGGTTCGAATCATGCTGGGGCAAGCGGCGCGGGCATTGTGCCATCGCGATGATCAACTGGCTGTATCAGGCGGAGGGCGAGGCAAGGCAAGCGGGCGGCGGGCAGCGGGAGGTCTTCATACGGGATGAAGGTACGCTGGCTACGTTCGTACGGTGAGTGGGAGAAAGCGCTTTGACAAAACTTGCCGCCGAGAATGTTCCGGTAATCGTCGCCATCGGCGAAGTGACGGATCGACCCGCTGGCCCGGCGGCAGGGCGTGAACCGGTGGCGCTCATGGCTGAAGCACTTCGCAATGCCGATGTCGACGCCGGTGGCGGTCTCCTGGCGGCGCTCGACTCCATTGAACTGGTTGGGCAGGTCAGTTGGCGATACCGTGATCCGGTCGGCTTGCTATGCGAGCGGCTTGGCATCGCGCCGGGACGCGCGATCAACGCCAGCATGGGCGGTGAGACTCCGGTGCGGCTCGTCCACGAGGCCGCACTGCGAATTCAGCGGGGTGAGAGCAAAGTTGCCGCAGTAGTTGGCGGTGAGTCACTCAACGCCTTGGGGAAGGCCCGCAAGGCGAAAGTCACGCTCGACTGGACGCCCATCGTGTCTCGCGACGAGGCGGTCAAGGTGGACTACCAGAGTCTGCCGCTAAGCCGCTCGTCCAAGAAAATCGGCATCACCGATCCGGTCCACATCTATCCGCTATATGAAAATGCCTATCAGGCGAGCCGTGGCATCGACCCCGCAGAGGGTCGGCGGCAATCGGCGCAGCTCTGGGAGCGCTATGCGGCGGTGGCGGCGCAAAATCCGTTTGCATGGATCCGTTCGGCGCCTTCGGCCGAGGAAATCGGGGAACCATCGGAAAGCAACCGCATGGTTAGCTTCCCGTATCCTAAACTCATGGTGGCCAATCCTAGTGTTAACCAGGCCGGAACGGTTGTCGTCGCCAGCCTTGCCTGGGCCCTTGCCGCTGGCATTGCCGAGGAGCGGCTGATCCACATCTGGGGCGGTGGCGCGGCAAATGAACCCGGCGACTATCTTCTGCGCGACGGTTATGACCATTCGACGGCGCAGCGCGCGGTGCTCGAGCGTGCCGTGGAGCTGGTGGGTGGCGACGCGAAGCGTTTCGACCTTGCCGAACTGTATAGCTGTTTCCCAATCGTGCCGAAGATGGCGTTGGAAACGCTGGGCCTCCGGGCCGATGTCGAGCCGACCGTCGCAGGGGGGCTGACCTTCTTCGGCGGGCCGCTCAACAACTACATGACTCACGGCATGTGCGCGATGGTCCGCAAGTTGCGCGCTGGCGAAGGCCAGATCGGCCTTGTCTACGGACAGGGCGGCGTCGTCTCAAAGCATCACGCGCTCGTCCTCGCGTCCGAGCCTGCATCGTCGCTTGATGATTCCTACTCTGTGCAGGATCGCGCGGACGCCGCGCGCGGGCCGGTGCCCGCACTGATAGAGCGATATAGCGGGCCCGCGACGGTCGAGACCTATACGGCCGTATATGGCCATAAAGGCGAAGTCCGCCATGGCGTGGTCGTAGCGCGAACACCTGGCGGCGAACGCTTGATCGCGCAGGCTCGTGCCGATGACAAGCGGACGCTCGCGCTGCTCACGACGACGGAGCGCTCGCCGATCGGCATGCAGGGGCATGTTCGCATCGACGGCTATGACAACATGGTGTGGGAGGAAGGCGCGCTGCGCGATCGCAAGGCGATGCCGAAGAAGTACTGCACTGTCGAGCGCGACGGACCGCTGACGATTGTCACAATCAATCGCCCGGACGCAATGAATGCGCTGCACCCGATGGCCAATGAGGAGCTCGGCGAAGTTTTCGACGAATTCCAGGCCGACCCGGATCAGTGGGTGGCGATCCTGACCGGTGCGGGTGATCGCGCGTTCTCCTCTGGTAACGATCTTAAGTTCACCGCGGCAGCCATGGCCCGCGGAGAGCAGCCGGGGTCGCCCGTAAAGGGCTTTGCTGGTCTGACTTCGCGCTGGGACCTAAAGAAGCCGGTGATCGCCGCAGTCAACGGCGTCGCAATGGGCGGGGGCTTTGAAATCGCGCTCGCGTGCGACCTTATCATCGCGTCGCGAACGGCGCGTTTCGCGCTTCCCGAGCCAAGGGTGGGCCTTGCTGCGCTGGCAGGTGGCTTGCTGCGGCTGCCCCGACAGATCGGACTCAAGCAGGCGATGGGCATGATCCTGACCGGCCGCCACGTTCCGGCGGAGGAGGGAATGGCGCTCGGATTTGTAAACGAGGTTGTGGAACCTGAACAGCTGATGTTGGCAGCTCGGCGTTGGGCAAGCGAGATCATGGCATGCAGCCCAATGTCGATCCGAGCGTCGAAGGAGGCGGTACTCAAGGGTCTGGATGAGCCGGACCTGCAGGGCGCCTCCACCAATCAGATGCGCTACTCCGCAATGCAGGCGCTGTTTCGATCCGAAGATATGCGTGAAGGACCGCTCGCCTTTTCCCAAAAGCGCGCACCCCAATGGAAAGGCCGTTGACATGATCAAGACTCGTTTCACTGAACTGTTCGGCGTCGATCATCCAATCGCCCAAGGTGGCATGATGTGGGTCGGCAAGGCAGAGCTCGTAGCGCCCGTCGCCAATGCTGGCGCCTTGGGCTTCCTGACCGCGCTGACGCAACCAACACCCGAGGCGCTGACCAAGGAGATTGCGCGTACGCGCGACATGACCGACAAGCCTTTCGGCGTGAACCTGACGATCTTGCCGTCGATCAACCCTCCTCCGTATGCCGAATACCGGGCCGCAATCATCGAGTCCGGAGTGAAAATCGTCGAAACGGCGGGTTACAAGCCGCAGGAGCATGTTGATGACTTCCGCAGCCATGGCATCAAGGTCATCCACAAGTGCACTGCGGTCCGCCATGCTCTCTCGGCTGAGCGGATGGGCGTGGATGCGATCTCCATCGACGGCTTCGAATGTGCAGGGCACCCGGGTGAGGACGACGTCCCTGGCCTGATCCTGATTCCCTCGGCGGCAAACGTCGTAAAGGTGCCGATGCTTGCTTCTGGCGGTTTCGCGGATGGCCGCGGGCTAGCCGCCGCACTCGCGCTTGGTGCCGACGGTATCAATATGGGAACCCGCTTCTGCGCGACGCAAGAGGCGCCGATCCACGAGAACTTCAAGAAGGCGATGGTCGAGGCGGACGAGCGCTCGACCGACATCATCTTCCGGACCTACAAGAACAGCGCGCGTGTTGCCCGCAACGCGATCAGCCAAGAGGTAATCCGCCTCGAGCGTGAAGGACGCCCGTTCGAAGATGTGGCACACCTTGTTAAGGGCGCGCGCGGGCTCGAGGGCCTTATGAACGGGGATACCGATCATGGGGTCTGGAGTGCCGGCCCCGTTATCGGCCTGATCCGCGATATCCCGAACGTGAAGGATCTGGTGGAAACGATTATCGAGGATGCCGAGGTTTTGATCCGCGAGCGGCTGGGCAACATGCTCGACGCGCTCTCGGCGCGTTCGGTCGCTGCATAGGACACACGAAATGGATCTGGACTGGAGCGACAAGGAACTCGCGTTTCGTGACGAGGTGCGCGCGTTCTTCGCCGAAAATTTGACATCTGAAGCGCGTGACGCGGGCAGCCTGATGACAAGCGTCTATGCCGACCACGAAGCTGGCATGGCATGGCAGGCGGTTCTGCACGAGAAGGGCTGGGCCGCGCCCAGCTGGCCAGTCGAGCATGGCGGTTGCGATTGGACGACACTCCAGCACTACATCTTTTCGCGCGAGCGGGTCACTGCAGGTGCGCCCCCTGTGTCTCCGATGGGCATCCAGATGGTCGCTCATGTCATCGCGCGGTTCGGCACGGAGGAGCAGAAGGCGTTCTTCCTCCCGCGCATCCTGACCGGCGAGCACTTTTGGTGCCAGGGCTATTCTGAGCCTGGCTCCGGCTCCGACCTTGCTTCGCTCCAGATGAGCGCGGTTGAGGACGGCGATGACTTCATCTGCAATGGTTCGAAGATCTGGACGACGCATGCGGGCGAAGCCAACTGGATATTCTGCCTCGTGCGAACATCGCGCGAGGCAAAGCAGCAGCAGGGAATCACTTTCCTGCTGATTCCAATGAATACGCCTGGCATCAAGGTCGCGCCGCTCGCGATGACATCGGGCGAGCAGGTCCAAAATCAGGTCTTTTTCGACAATGTGCGTGTGCCTAAGAAGAATGTGCTCGGCGAGGTCGGCAAGGGATGGACCGTCGCCAAGTATTTGCTTGAGTTCGAACGCGGCGGTTCGGCCTATGCGCCCGAGCTTCAGGTTCGCCTCGCAGCGCTAGCCGAGGCAGCCGCACAGCAACCTTCGGACACTGGTGAGACGTTGATCGACGATCCGATTTTCGCGGCCAAGCTCGCCGACGCTCGCATCCGCACCGACGTGCTCGAAATATTTGAGTTTCGGATCATGTCTGAAACAAGTGGCAGTGGCAGTGTTGGAGTCTTCTCGTCGGTAATGAAGGTTCTTGGCACCGAGTTGCAGCAGTACGTGACCGAGATAGCGCTAGAGGCAGCAGCCGCGCAAGGCACGGTCTATCAGCCGCATGCAACCCGACCAGGTGGGCCAGTGATCGATTATACCCCACCGGCGAACGGGTATGTGTCGGGCGGGGTGTGGCAGGCGATCGCTCCACTCCGCTACATGAATGAGCGCGCCGGATCGATCTATGCAGGGTCGAACGAAATCCAGCGCAACATCTTGGCGAAGACTGCATTGAGGCTGTGATGCTTCGCGACATCCCTTTCGTCGGGCCGACCGCCGGGGGACGCGCTTGGGACAGAACGATCTCATCGCGGTTCATGAGTGATTGTCCAGGCTCGCGCTCAGAGCGGTTGCCCGTAGGCGTGCGCGTGACTGCGAACTTCAATCTCAAGAGCATCTACAGCTTCCGTCACTACGCCTTACGCCATGGTCGTCGGTGGAGAGGTGCGCACCGATGCGCCGCTGAGATCCGCTGAGCACTTCGATGCAAGCGATGCGGATCTCGCGGTGCACCTTGCTATCGCCTTCTACCTTCGTGGCCAGCAGAGCGCGTGCTTTGATGTCTCTGGCCGCCGGCCGCGCAGCCGAGATCATGTTTAATGACGGTCAATCGGAGAACCGAGTTAACGCAAGCGCGGCGGAAATCGGCCGTGAGCCGGCGTCGATAGGCGCCCGACCGGAGAGCGTCAGCGTTGTGGATATACTGATGCGAGGCAACTTAAGCGGCACACATCTATCCCACTAAAGCGGTCTCTACACGCTGTATTGCGCGCGGCTCGCCCACTGCGAGGAGCCGGCGGTGCTTAACTGCGTCTCCAGTAAGGACCGCATCGGGAGACCGGGCAAGTTGTTGCATTACCTCCCGGTTTGCATGTCATCGCCTCGGTGAGCGACTACGTCACATTCAACAACATGCCCTGCCGAGATGCGTTGCTGGACCACGCCTGAGGTGTTACAGCGCGTGGCATCTTGCCGTCTCAAGCAGCCTTCTAGGCGGTGGTTTCGGTCGATCCTATGTACATCGCGAGCGTAGAGGTTCAGATTTCCGAACGGCCGGGGAGCCTCAATTCTCAACTTCGCATCGTGCTTGGCTTCCGCCGGAGACGCGCAAGCGTTGATCGAGCGCTACCTCGTCACCGATTAAGGCACGCCATCGTCGCTACGTATGTGAGGCGTGAGCCCTTCGTCCTCCGATGATCTTTGTAGGAGGCCTGTCGCCAGTCTTCGCAAAGGGACCTTTCCGGGGGAACCCAGCCGGTCCCTCATGATGGTTGGCAAGCGTGGTGGCCGAACCGGCATGCGAATATTGCCAAGCCGGGACTTGCGCCTTGAAGCACCTAGAACAATCCGGTTAGGCCCGATTGCTTCGGCTCGCACTGGGCGGTACGATGGGATCGCTAGCGTCGGGTGAAGGCTGCGATACGATCCTGCGCGTCGGCCCCGAGTCCCTCGTTCTCGGTAATCTCCCACTGCAGCCCGGCGTCGATAGGCCAGCCTTCGCTCGCCTCCAGCAAGCGCTTGTTGGCGCGATGCGTATGAGGCGAATTGGCAGCGATGCGAGTAGCGACCGCTTCGATCTCATGATCGAAATCAGTCAGCGGCACGGCTGTTTCGGCAAGTCCGATTCGAACTGCTTCGTCGGCGTCGATGATGTCGGCTGTGAACATCAGGCGCTTGGCAGTCGCTATGCCAACCCGCCGCGGAAGCCGCTGGCTCATGCCCCAGATCGGCGTTAAAGCCCATTTTGCGTGCGTATCGCCAAAGCGCGCGTTGTCCGCTGCGATGATGAAGTCGCAGGCAAGGGCGACCTCTAACGCACCGGTGTAACAGTGGCCGTGAACCGCCGCTATCACCGGCTTAGGCATCTTCTCCATCAGACGGAGTGTTTCGCTGTGCCACCCTAGTGAGGGAACTTCTTCTCCGTTTGCGATGTCGTCGAGATCATGACCTGCGGAAAAGCACTTGCCGGCGCCACGCAACATCACGCAGCGTACGTTCTCATCCACCCGCAGTGCCTCAATGTGGCCGCGCAACTCGTGAAAAAGCGGCACCGTCAGCGCGTTGAGCTTTTCTGGGCGATTTAGTGAGAGCAGCGACCATCCTTGGTAGTCCGCGCGTTCGACCAGTGCTTTCATTCGCTACAATGCCTTCTGCATGTTGGTTGTGCAACATCGGTGCCTGCCTTCGCCGTAGATTATCATGCGCAAGGCGCTGCTTCTTCCTCGTGTTATCGCGGTAATGGTCGTTCAATCAACCGCTGTATGCGGCAGAACCTGATTTGCTGGTTACTCGCGGATGGATGAGGTTGGTCGCGGACTAGCACCAAATACTCTGCAAGAAGAAACCTGGGAGGGGCATAGTGGGAGAGCGTGCTGCGCTGCGATCAACGTGAGACGTCAGCGTCAATCAGGATGAGACACCGTTTGCGGGTGTCGGCGTAGGGCGTAGCCCGGAGCCGACAGCCTCAAACGAAAAGCCCCTTCGAAGGGCTTTGATGGTCGTGACCGGCCTACATCTGAGCTTTTCCTTGAGGGAAGAGCCCAGGTGAGCGGTCGACACGTCAACGATCATCAGACGAGGCTCTTCATGAATTACCGCCAAACCGACCCGCTACCCGTGGCAGCAGCCAAGGCTGGCATCAGCCGGGCGACCGCTTACCGGCCACTCGAGGATGGCAGGCTGCCGTCGCAAAAGGTGGAGCCGCGAGGTCGACGTCGACCCGATCCGTTGGCTGAGATTTTCGATGCCGAGATCGTCCCGCTCCTCCAGGCGGCGCCGGGCTTGCGAGCAGTCGCCATATTCGAGGAGATGCTTCGCAGGCATCCGCATCTCTCCCCCGGCATTCGGCGGACGATGGAGCGGCACATTCGGACATGGCGTGCGCACCACGGTGAGGATCAGGAGGTCATCTTCCGCCAGACACATGAGCCTGGCCGCATTGGCCTGTTGAACTTCACTGACAAGGGTGACCTCGACGTGGCGGTCACAATCGCGGGGCAGCCGCTTAAGCATCTGCTCTACCATTTTCGGCTGGCTTGGTCAGGCTTCGAGCACGCCCATGTCATCCTCGGCGGCGAGAGCTATGTCGCCCTGGCGGAAGGACTGCAGAATGCCCTGTGGGCGTTGGGCGGCGCCACGCCTGCATCGCAGCGACAGCCTGTCGGCGGCATTCCGCAATCTCGACGCTGACGCGGCGATACGAAGCGTTGTGCGAGCATTACGCGATGGAGCCGACCCGCAACAATCGCGGTGTCGCCCATGAGAACGGGGCTATCGAAAGCCCCCACGGCCATCTTGAATCTGCCGTGACCGATGCGCTGCTGATGCGCGGGTCCGGCGACTTCGTCGATCTGGCGACATACCGCGCCTTCATCGACGAGATCGCCGCGCGCAAGAACCGGCGCAATGCCGCTGGTATCGATGCCGAGCGCGCGACGCTGCGGCCACTTCTCCAGCTTCGCACAACGCTCGTCACCAGTCAGCTCCCGGTGGCCCGCTGGCATCAGACGATCAACGATCCAACCTATGCCGATGCGATCCTCGACCGCCTCGTCCACAACGCTCACCGCCTCGAGCTCGAAGGCGAATCCATGCGCCGGCCCGCAACGCCAACTGCCGCTTGACCGCATCACCGACATAGGTGACATCGACAGCCAACGATCAGCCGCTTCAAGTGCGCGCGATCAGATCGGAACGCTGCGCGGCATCAGATTGGAATGCCTGCGCGCGATCGTCGGAATCCGCAGCCTGGCCCCAGTTTGCTGAGCGCGCCGACAAGGAGGCGTGGCCAGCGACCCGCTTCCTCGCAGCGCTCGCCGAGCACGAGATCGCCGAACGAGATCGGCGGCGCATCGAGCGGCATCTGGCAGAGGCGCGCCTGTCACCGGGCAAAACCCTCGACACCTTCGACTTCACCGCCGTGCCGATGATCTCCAAGGCCCACATCTTGGCGCTGTGCGCCGGCGACAGCTGGCTCGAGAAAGGCGCCAATCTCATCATGATCGGCGGACCCGGCGGCGGAAAAAGCCATCTCGCCGCAGCAATCGGCATGGCACTTGTCGAAGCAGGCTGGCGCGTCCTGTTTACCCGTACCTCGGATCTGGTCCAGAAACTCCAGGTCGCACGCCGCGAGCTTGCCCTCGAAAGCGCTATCGCCAAGCTCGACAAATACCACCTGCTGGTGCTCGACGATCTCGCCTACGTCACCAAGGACCAGACCGAAACCTCCGTCCTCTTCGAACTGATCAGCGCTCGCTACGAAAGTCGATCATCCCTCATCACCGCCAACCAGCCATTCGGCGACTGGTCCAGGATCTTTCCGGATCCGGCCATGACGCTCGCGGCCATGGATCGCCTCGTACACCACGCCACCATCTTCGAAATGAACGTCGAGAGCTACAGACGCCGTGCCGCTCTCCAGCGACAATCAACCTGAGACCCCGCTGTCGCGGGGCGGCAATCAACGCAAAACTGACCTTGCATTGCCTGTCGCACCGCGACAATCTCGCACCCGTCACGGCCTCAGAGTCTCATTCTGATCGCCGCTACTGTCTCACCAAGATCGCCGCGCAACAAGAGCGCAACCATTGTTCGAGTCATCGAAGGTTTGTCGTGCCGGTGGAGCGGTCATCACCAATCTTCTTCGACTATGATAAGCGAAAACGTAGGAGCCAGCGCCTCTATTGTTATCGAAGGGAGCGTGGCAATTTGCGGCGGATCACAATGCCAGACGGAAGATTGTCAAGCGGATTAAGTCGTGAAGTTTACTTGCTTAGAGCCTCAGCTATGCAGTCTTGAACGAAGATCCTCCCATCTTTGTCTCTGGATAGCTCCATCGTATAGCTGCCAGTTATCAGCGAAGCGCGGTACGCAATCGAGTAACACCCATGTTTGAAGTGCGCGGTCACCATGATGTGGTCATGGGTGGAATGATAAAGAAACAGCGCGCGATGAACAGGCGCCTCTTGGAGAAACTCGGTGCAACCGAGGCCTGATGGTCTTCCGCCGGCTTCGCGCAGTTGGCGAGCGTCGCATCAGAAGGATGCACGACCGACACCTCGGGGGGGATGCAGCGCCTGGTCCGTCGCAAGCAAGGGGGATCGAATTGATCGGGCGATCACCGGGTTTCACCCTGTTATCTTTGGCATGCTGCTATAAGGCGTGTGGTACCGCCTAATCTGTCATCCTTGGCCGATAATGCCGGTTGCAGTCGCAAGGCCGGTCAAAGGATGCCTTGCGCGCTGCTCCTCAGCGAGGTGCCACGTCCGAATCGTTTGAATTCAAGGGAAGACGGCGATCGGTTACAACCTGCCTGTACGCCAAGCGTCGAACGGCAGCTCTGAACCGTTATTGCGGAAGCGGGGGCTTCGTCGCGCTGGTGAGACTCATCCCCTGGCCCGATCAGCGGCATCCACCAGCGACGCTTTTGGAGCGAAATACGTCTAATACGATCGCGCACACTGCAAAGCCCACAACACACCATCGTTGCTGTGACCGATCAGATCAAGACGAGCGCGAGTGTGCAAGGTGCGAAGAGCCACGTTGCACCGATCCCCTATACAATACAATCAGAGGTGAACGGCGCTTCGCTATGCTCGCGAAGCACCGTTCCGGCATAGTTCAGTTGAGGATGCTATCGCCTGCTGCGGCCTTCGCCACCAGAAGCTTTGCAGGTTCGATACCGCGCGAACGCAGCCCATCGACGACCTTCTGGAGACCGACCGATTGTCCCCAAAACATGGGCCCGCCAGTGTAAACCGGCCAGTTATAACCGAGGATCGCCGCCACATCGATATCCGAGGCGCGCAAGGCAATCCCTTCTTCGAGCAGCTTTGCGCCTTCATTGACCACAGGATAGAGAAGACGAGCGACGATTTTTTCCTCGCTCTGGCTACCCGTGTTAACAATGCCCTTGCTTTTGGCGAAATCGGCGATGACCTCTGCTGCGACCGGGGACGGCGTTGCTTTGCGGCTGTCATCGTAGTCGTAGTAGCCACCGTTCTTCTTCTGGCCGAGCCGATCGAGCTTGACCAGATCACTGTTGACGGTTCGTTCGGCGCTCTCACGGCCAATAACGTCCAGACCGACCAAATCGTTCATCTGGAACGGTCCCATGGCGAAGCCATAATTGTAAATGGCGGCGTCCACCTCTTGCGGAGTCGGCCCTTCGAGAATGAGTTCATTCGCCTGCTCTGCGCGTTGGAACATGATCCGGTTCGCGATAAAACCAAAGCAAACGCGGCTGAGGACAGGAACTTTGCCAATCTTCTTGCCGAGCGCCATCGATGTGGCGATCACCTCATGAGAAGTCTTTTCGCCGCGCACAACTTCGAGAAGCCGCATCACATTCGCAGGCGAGAAGAAGTGTAGCCCGACAACCCATTCCGGCCTCGTGGTCGCCGCGGCGATCTCGTTCACATCGAGGAAGGAGGTGTTCGTCGCCAGGATCGCTCCCGGTTTTGCAATCCTATCGAGCTTGCCAAAGACGTCCTTCTTGACGCCCATTTCTTCGAAGACTGCCTCAATGACGAGGTCCACATCGCCCAGGGCTTCGAGACCGATTGCGGGCTTGATGAGCGCCATTCGCTGCTCGACTTGCTCTTGCGTCATCCGCCCGCGTTTTGCAGACGCCTCATAGTTGCGACGGATTACGGCAACTCCGCGATCTAGCGCGTCCTGGTTCATCTCGACCAGCGTGACCGGCGTGCCGACATTGAGGAAGTTCATGGCGATGCCGCCGCCCATCGTGCCGGCCCCAATCACGCCTACCTGGGCAATCGGGATCGTGGCCGTTCCCTTGGGAACGTCCGGCACCTTTGTAGTATCGCGCTCGGCGAAGAAGTAATAACGCTGCGCTTGCGACTCGGTGCTGGTGACAAGTTCGAGGAACAATTCGTTTTCGCGCTTCATACCCGAGTCAAAGTCAGGGCTGGTCTCGACCGCGGCCTGGATCGCACGCACGATGTTGTGTGGCGCCTTGAAGCCGCGAAATGTGCGGGCGTGTGCCTTCAGATAGTTTTCGAAGACGTCCGGGTTGGCCTTCGCGGCTTCGAGCTTCTCGTTACGGTCGCGCACACGTGCCAGCGGCTTACCCTGAGCCAGTACGCTTCGTGCAAAAGTAACAGCGTCGGCCACCAGATTGCCCTCAGTCGCCAGCGCGTCGATCATGCCGAATTCGAGCGCCTTCTTCGCCTTGATCGGCTTGCCGCCAGTGATGATGTCGAGCGCGGCTTCTACTCCGACGATCCGCGGCAGGCGCTGAGTGCCCCCAGCGCCGGGCAGCAGACCGAGCGCGACCTCAGGCAGTCCAACGAGCGCCGAGGGGACCGCAACGCGATAGTGGCAGACGAGCGCAACTTCGAAGCCGCCGCCAAGTGCGGTGCCATGGATTGCCGCCACCACTGGCTTTGTACTGCTTTCGATCTGAGCCATGACTTCAAGCAAATCCGGAGATTCCACGGGCTTGTCGAATTCTGAGATGTCCGCGCCAGCGAAGAAGGTTCGGCCGCCACAAGCCAGAACGATCGCCTTCACTGCTTCATCTGCAGCGAACTTTGTAAAGCCTTCCGCAATGGCACGACGCGTCTTGAT
Source organism: Novosphingobium sp. HII-3 (assembly GCF_002916655.1). Classification (GTDB taxonomy): domain Bacteria; phylum Pseudomonadota; class Alphaproteobacteria; order Sphingomonadales; family Sphingomonadaceae; genus Novosphingobium; species Novosphingobium panipatense. The sequence continues at coordinate 16,750 of NZ_PPSM01000008.1, read as the reverse complement.
GCCAAGAGCATTTACCGGAGGGTTGTCGACCAGAACAATGCCGATCTCGCCGTCAATCGTGTAAGTGCCAACCTCGCTCATCAACCCGCTCCACCTTACTTTCGTCCGTCCCTTCATGGGCCGCCATACCTCCCTATTTAATCATTCAATAAAGAGCAAGGCTTCTAATAAGGCATGGTCCCGAAGGCATTCCGCCAATGGCGATCCGAGGTAGCTGCGCCACGAGGTCGGACCGTTCTTAGGCGATTTTCATGCTATGATCAGGATGGAACGCTGACCCTCTTCCGAGCAATGCGCGACCGCAAGCCGCGCCGCGCATCCTGAATGACATTGCGGTTTCGAACGGCTTGCGCGGCAGTGAGATGATCTCCAAGTTTGCAGACCTGGAGAAGCTCAGTCCATCCCCAAGTTGTCATCGACATGGATCGCATGCCCGGTAGTGCAGCCCGCTTCAGGGCTCAACAAGAAGGCTACCAGCTGCCACCCGTTGCTCGGTGTCCCTTGTGAGACGATGGTATGCCGCAGGCGACCGACTGTTTTGGCGCGCTGAACTCCACATTGCCGTTGTGATCTGCTGTTCGCTGAGGAGTGCCGGCCATCAAGTCCGTGTGGACCGATACAGGGCAGACGCAGTCCACACGAATGCCATGGCGAGCCAACTCGCGTGCGAGTTGGTTTGTGGCTCTGCTAACCGTGAGTTCGATGCGGAGTAAGCGCCGTAGTTTGCCATACCCGATCGATGTGCGAGCGAATACAGGATCACGATCGGGCTACCGGCGTGGGGCTCCCACATCCAAGCCTACGGCGTTCGGCACGTATCCGGCCGAGCCACGCCATCCGGCCGCACGCTCCTTGGAAGGAACGTCAGCGCGGTCCCGGGCGGGAGACGAAAATGACAACCGCTGCCGCTCCCCAAGCGAGTCGCAGTTCGGCCGCACGCCTGATACCGCGCATGCGGTCCGCGTGTGTTACTAGAGCAACCCGTGTGTCAGACAGTTCGATATCACGTCCCTCGACTTGATCGCGACGAAAAATCGGTGATTAGCCGCAGACGGGCCGGAGCCACGCCACCACAGATACAATCTATGAGCTCATAGCCGAAGCAAATCAGATGTTAAGCCGCAGCCTTTGCACCGGCCAGTGCACCCGCGAAGGGGCCAGCAAGCAACCGGATTGCGGCGAATTAATTTATCGCTTAAAAGGTTGCGCTGCAGTCCTGTTACATGAGCAGATTGGCTGGGCTAGTAGCCGCAGGCACTATGGCGACCAGCGGCACACTCGCCGCGGTTCCCAGTTGGCCGATCCGGCGACGCCGATCCAATCTGTTGCCTTGTCCGCAAGGCTAAAGCGGAATTCGCAATTACGGTCGCGCAGCGAACGATAACGAGGGAGCATGATGTTGGCGGACACTGTCACAACTTTGGAGGTCCCTCTGGAAGATCGGTCGCTCGCGGGAGTTCGCGTACTCGACGCGGCGCCAGGAGCGATGGGGGCCATTGCCCGTCACTTCGCCGAATTGGGAGCCGATGTTGTACGGCTTGAGCCCCCCGAAGGATCTTCTGATCGACGCGATGGGCGGATCGCCGCCGGCATGAGCCTTGATTTCGTTGCAGCCAATCTCGGCAAACGTGCCGCCACGATGGAGCGGTTCGAAGCGCTCGCATGTGAGGCCGATATCCTGATCGTTGCCCGGGGCGAAGTCGAAGTGGCTGGCTTACGGAGCCGCTACCCTTCGCTGGTGATCCTGTCGGTGTCCGATTTTGGAGACACGGGTCCATTCGCTAAATGGATAGGTGGAGACGCCTTGTTCCACGCGCTTTCCGGCGAGTTGTCGCGTTCCGGCATTCCAGGACGTCCGCCACTGCTTCCGCCGGGAGAACTCGCACTTTCCTGCGCCGCCGTTCAGGCTGTCTACGTCACCCTGTTGGCATACTGGGAGGCGCTCAAGTCGGGGCGCGGAGACCATCTCGACTTCTCCATGCTGGATGGTGCCGCGCAGGCGCTGGATCCCGGCTACGGCATCGCTGGCAGCGCCGCAGGTGGCGTGCTGGCCAGCAAACTCCCCCGCGGCCGCCCCGACGTGCGCTTCATGTACCCGATCTTTGCGTGCAAGGACGGCTTTGTACGTTTGTGCATCTTAGCGCCTCGCCAATGGCAGGGCATGTTCGAATGGATGGGCCGCCCCGAAGAGTTCGCTGATCCCTCGTTCAACAAGATGCCGGTTCGGTTCGCATCCAAGACGCTGCTGCCCGCCATGGCCCGGCTGTTCGCTAACAAAACTCGCGAGCAGGCAGAGGAAGAAGGGCAGCGCTACGGTGTTCCTGCTGCCGCCGTGCTAACGCTCGACGAGGCGCTTGCCACCGAACAGGTAGTGGCGCGGCGCGCGTTCAGAACGGTGCGGTTTGGTGCTGACCTCGAAGCGCCGTTCCCTGACGGCGTGCTGGAAATTGACGGGGCGCGGATGGGCATCGCTGGGCCACCGCCGGGGCTGCCCGAGAGCGATGTCGTTTGGCGTCCGCGTGCGGAGCCGTTGCGGCCCCCAGCTGCCGGTGGCCGACCGTTGGAAGGCCTAAGAGTCCTTGATCTTGGCGTGATCGTCGTTGGAGCAGAAACCGGGCGTTTGCTGGGAGATCAGGGCGCGGATGTCATCAAGGTTGAAAGCTCAGCATTCATCGATGGCAGCCGACAGAGTCGGTCGAGCGCGCCGATCAGTCCCACCTTCGCCACTGGCCACCGCAACAAGCGCAGCCTCGGCATCGATCTGCGCCACCCTCGCGGCAAGGAGTTGATCGAGGCCTTGATCCGGCAGTCAGACGTCGTGCTCTCGAACTTCAAGGGAGGTACGCTGCAGTCGCTGGGTCTTGATTATGCGACGATCAAGGCGATCAACCCGCGCATCATTCTCACTGACAGTTCGGCATTCGGGCCTTCGGGGCCTTGGGCACGCCGGATGGGATATGGTCCACTCGTCCGCGCGTCAGCCGGGCTGACGATGCAATGGCGTTACCCTGGTGAAGCGGAAAGCTTCTCCGACGCGATCACTGTGTACCCCGACCACGTCGCGGGCCGCATTGGCGCGATCGGCGTCATCGCGCTTCTGATCCGCCGTTTGCGGACCGGCGAAGGCGGTCAGGTCAGCGTGAGCCAAGCAGAGGTCATGCTCGGCCACCTGGCGCCCCAAATTGCTGCGGAGGCGTTGGAACGTGCCGGGCATCCAGTCACCGTCCCGTCACAGCAGACAGCGGTTCTCCCCTGCGCCGGAGACGACGAGTGGTGCGTCGTGGTGGTGAGGAACAGTGCCGACGAATTGGCGATCGCGCGCGTCACGGCTGGCCTTCCGCTCCCCGACTGGGCGCGTGAGCGCACCCCGCGCGATGTCATGGAAGCGCTGCAGGCGGTCGGTGTTCCCGCAGCGGCAATGCTGCGCGTGTCGGAGCTTCCCAGCTTTGGCTATTATGTCGAGCGTGGCTTCTTTCGTGAGTCAATCCATCCACGCATCTCGGAACCGCTCACGATGGAAGCGGCCCCTGTGCGGTCCGAGAACCTCCCCGAGCCACCGGATTTGCCCGCGCCATTACTGGCGGAGCATAGCGGTCAGTTGCTCCGAGAGAGGCTCGGCCTATCAGCGGCGGAGGTCGAAGACTTGCTGGCAGCGGGCGTGATCGAACAATCCGCTGAACGGACGGGCGGAGACGACGCTCCTGTAACCGCGTAAATCTATGTACGAGCAGATCATCGCGCATTTGGAAGGGCCGGTGCTGACCCTGGCCTTGAACCGGCCCGACAAGCTCAACGCGTATACCGACCAGATGGGCGGCGAACTCGCGGATGCGATTGAGCGTGCCGACGCGGACGATGCGGTTCGCGTAATTATCCTGACTGGTGAGGGTCGCGGGTTCTGTGCGGGCGCTGATATCTCCTCTGGCGCTGGTAGCTTTGATGCCGCGGACGGCGGCCGAATCAACTTCGGCGGGGCCGGGGAGGGCAGCAGGGGACCGCGATTGATAAGGGCGCTGTTCAACTGCCGCAAGGCCACGATCGCTGCATTCAACGGTCCTGCCATTGGCGTGGGGCTAACCCTTGCTCTTCCGGCGGACATCAAGATCGCCGCCGCGGATGCGCGTTTCGGCTTCGTCTTCGCTCGGCGTGGGCTCGCACCAGAGGCCGCCAGCGCCTGGTTCCTGCCGCAACTCGTAGGCCTTTCGCGCGCCTTGCGCTGGTGCCTGACGGGGAGCATCTTTGATGCCCACGAGGCGCTTGCGGCGGGATTGGTGAGCGAATTGACTACCGCCGAGGAGCTTCGCGGTCGCGCCCGGGTGATCGCTCTGGAAATATCGCGGGAGACGGCCCCCGTTTCGATCGCAGTGACACGGCAGCTGCTCTGGCGACATGCCGCGGCCGATCTGCCATTCGATCTCATGGCGCACGAGCTTGGTCTGATCTCGGCAATGGGCTCCAGTGCGGATGTTCGTGAAGGCGTCAGCGCATTCATCGAGCGCCGTTCCCCTGCCTTCCCCGGTCGAGTCAGCAGCGACATGCCGCCGGATTTTCCTTGGTGGAGCGATGGCCCTTGAACGCACGCGCCTTCCGAGCGTGATTAGCTCCGCTGACGAAAAACGCGGGCTGCTGCATGGTAGCCCTGCGTTACGGATGCGAGCCTGTCTCGCGCAAGCAAAGCATGAGGGCGATCAGCCCTCTGCGCGTTAGGCGTCTTCCAGCAACTGCTCGTGCAGCCGCTCCAAGGTGGCAGCGGTAAGGCCGAGTGCCTGGATCGCGAAGTTGCGCGTGGAGCCGTATCGCACCTCCATCGCTTCAAAAGCGGCTGTGAGGTAGCGGGGATCGGACCGCATGATAAGCTGCAAAGCTGCTGGTGAAAGCCGATCGATCCACCCCTGCGAAACGCCTGCTCCGGCCGCCGCGTTCTTTTTCAGTCGGTTCCAGTCTAGCAACTGTTCGGTTTTTGCGTAGTCGGCTATGACATAGGGCCGCTCCACTCCTAGCAGCTCAAGCAGGAGTCCGACGGCAACGCCTGTACGGTCCTTGCCGGCGGCACAATGGATCAGGACGGGCGTCGCTCCGTCCGCAATCGCCTCGTAGAGCTCACGAAGATGGAGGCGATGTTCCTCCGCAAGCACGCGATATAGCGCGAGGACCGCCTCGAGATAGTCCTCGTCACTTCCGTCCTGCCGGTATAGCCCGTCATAGCCTTCCTCGCGGGCCAACGACACATCCCACGCGAGCACGCGTGCGCCAGTTAAGAGAGCTTCGTGCGTCGGGCTCTGCTCGCGCTCGGAACGGCGGCGAAGGTCTCCGATCGTCGCAATGCCGAGAGAGCGGATAACGCGCACATCGTCTGCAGTCAGTTCATCGAGCTTGGCAGAACGCCAAAGTAGACCTCGGCGCAGCTGGCGGCCACCCATCGTGGGATAGCCGCCGATCTCGCGGAAATTCTGCCCGCCCACAAGCCGGATGATCCGGTCGGGTTGCACAGCGTCGACATGGCTCAGCATCTCATACTCCAACCAATGACCATCCGCTCACGATCTTGACTTTGGCTTCACACGGACGTGCGGATAGCCGCGTCACTTGATCGATTTTTGCACGAACGCCCGGAACTTCGCTCCATAGGGCGGACGCAGCATTCTCATCGGGCCGAGATCCTTGCTCAACTGTCTATAGATCGCCTTCATGTGGCTGAACTCCCGGAAGCCTTCGGCCCCGTGATACGCCCCCATCCCGGACGGACCGATCCCTCCAAACGGAAGGTTCTCCTGCGCGCAGTGCATAATCACGTCGTTGACAGTCACACCGCCGGAAGTCGTGCCTTCGATAACTTGCTCGCGCTCGGCTCCGTCGGTGCCGAAATAATAGAGGGCCAGCGGACGATCTTTCGCGTTGATAGCCTGGATTACCTCCCCAAGATCCTCATAGGGCCGAACTGGTAGCAACGGGCCGAAGATCTCGTCCTGCATCACTGCCATTTCGTCTGTTGCATTCAAGATGAGCGTGGGGGGAATGCGGCGATGTGGTTGCTGAGAGAAATCTTCATTCGCAGGGTTAATCTCGACGATGTCGGCCCCCTTGTTGCGCGCATCGTCGACATAGCTCCGGATGCGATCGAAGTGCCGTTCGCTGATGATCGCTGTATAGTCCGGATTGTCCTTGAGCGAGGAGAACATGGCGGTGGTCGCGGCTTTTGCGGCGGCAACGAATTCCGGCATACGGTCGCGCGGAGCGTACACATGGTCAGGCGAGAGGCAGATTTGCCCGGCATTCAGGGTTTTGCCCGCCATGATCCGGGCGGCCGTTGTTTGCATTTCTGCGCTCCTGCCGATCACCACGGGGCTCTTGCCGCCCAGCTCCAAGGTGAGCGGCACCAGGTTCTCCGCGGCCGCGCGCATGACGTGCTTGGCGATCGATCCCGCGCCCGTGAAGACGAGGTGATCGAAGGGCAGCGCTGCGAAAGCCGCGCCGATGTCGGCGCCGCCCGTAACCACCGCGACTTCCTCAGTTGCGAAACGTTGCTGGAGCAGTTCTCTTAGCAGCTCCGACGTGCGGGGTGTGAACTCCGACGGTTTGATTAATGCCCTGTTGCCCGCCGCCAGCACTCCTGCAAGCGGCGAGAAGACCAGACCGACTGGGAAGTTCCAAGGCGCGATAATCCCGATCACGCCTTTGGGCTGGACACGGATCTCCGCCCGTGCGCCTAACAACCCGAGAGGAAAAGGCTCTACCTTGCGCCGCTCGACGCGCATCCACCGTTCCAGATGCTTGCGGTTGTGACGCAGTGCTCCGATCGGGCTCGCGATGTCAGTCAACGCGGTCGCGTGCAAAGATCGGTTGCCGAAATCGGCGCAGATCGCTGCCTCAATAGCAGCGCTATTCTCCTGGAGCAGCGCAATGCAGCGATCGAGTCGGTCTTTGCGCAGTGCAATCGAAGGAGATCCATCGCGCAGATGGGCTCTACGCTGCAACTCTAGCAATGCGGGGAGGTCCTCACATCGCGGACTGCTGTCGGACTTTATCTCGGTTACCTTGTTCATGGCCTGTCTCACTTCCCGTTCGTTGAGGACCGGCGAGAAGCCGAGTCCGGCCGCTGACCTTCCTGCCCATCGTCAGCTTCAGTGATAATCGATGGAATGCCAGATAGATTGGCTGCATTTTGACTACAGTGTCCGGCGTTTACCGCCCACCTTGTCCGTCATCGACCTTAATGACCGTTCCGGTCACCGCATCAGAAGCGGGTGACACGAGGTAGAGCAGGGTACTGTCTAGCTGAGCGACATGGCCGGCCCGCTTGCGAGGATTGCTTTCGATGAAGCCATCACCCATGCGTGAGCGCATTCCGCTTAGCATCTCGGTATCGAAAGCGCCCGGAGCGATGCAGTTGACGTTGATGTCAAGCGCGGCCCACTCGACCGCAAGCGCCTCGGTCATTCGTACCACGCCCGCTTTCGTAACAGCATAAAGCGACGCGCCCTTCATGGTGCTGAAGGCTGCCATCGAGGCGATGTTCACGATGCGCCCATGCTTACCCGCTTTTATCAGTCGCCGCGCAACTTCCCGGGAGAGAACAAAGGGTGCGCGCATGTTCACATTTATCACCTGATCAATAAAATCTAGTGACATCTTGGTCGCGAGCTGCGCATCAGGCATACCAGCATTGTTAATGAGGATTGTGATCGTGCCCAGCGCCTCGTCAACTTTGTCGATGGCGCCCGCAAGCGAGGCGCCGTCAGCAACATCCATTGGAACCGCAAACACTGTGGCTCCCGCATCGCGAAGCTCTTGTGATAGCGATTCCAGACGATCCTCGCGCCGACCCGCGATAGCCACGCTGGCTCCCGCTTGCGCCAGCACCCGAGCGAACCGTTCGCCGAGGCCAGATGTGGCACCCGTGACCAGCGCAACCTGCCCACTGAGATCATGGCTGGCATAGGGAAGCGGGTAGCTCATGGAAAAACACCCTTCTCGTAAGATCCGCGCGAAGCGCCCTTGAGTCGCATCGCCGGCAGAGAAAAATCGAAATCGCGCGAATCTTTCGGCTAGTAACGCTGAGCCATGCGTGTATTTAAGCAATTGATCAAGGCATGGTTAGGACGAGCCCGATGGATTTCGATCATAGCGACAAGGTGAAGGCGCTCGTCGCCAAGCTCGAAGCCTTCATGGACGCGAATGTGTACCCGATCGAGCACGAGATCGAAGGTTGGAATGCAGACCCGGCGAACCGGTGGCAGCCCTGGCCAGGGATCGAGGTGATGAAGGAAAAGGCGCGCGCCGAAGGGCTGTGGAACCTGTTTCTGCCGCATGAGTATGGCGAGTTCAGTCCGGGGCTCACTAATCTCGAATATGCGCCTTTGGCCGAGATCATGGGCCGTGTGCCCACTTCGCCTGAATTCTTCAACTGCTCCGCGCCGGACACCGGAAACATGGAGGTGCTGGCGAAATTCGGGACGCCCGAGCAGCAGGAGCGATGGCTCAAGCCGCTCCTCGCGGGCGAAATCCGGTCGGTCTACATGATGACCGAGCCGATGGTCGCTTCGTCGGACGCAACCAACATCAGCACGACCATTGTGCGCGATGGGGACGACTATGTGATAAACGGCGTCAAGTGGTGGATCTCGGGCATCATGGATCCGCGTGCCAAGCTGCTGATCCTGATGGGCAAGTCGAATCCCGAAGCGCCGCGGCACGCGCAGCATTCGACGATCATCATCCCGCGCGACACGCCAGGCGTCTCGATCGTTCGCACGATGCGCGTGTTCAACAACTGGCACTCGCCCGGCGGCGAGGCAGAGGTGCGGCTGGAGAATGTTCGTGTGCCCGCGTCCAATCTGATTCTTGGGGAAGGCCGCGGCTTCGAGATCGCACAGGGTCGGCTCGGGCCGGGCCGCATCCACCACTGCATGCGGTCGATCGGCCAGGCACAGCGGGCGCTGGAAGTGATGTGCCGCCGGGTGGAGAACAGAGTGGCCTTCGGCAAGAAATTGTCCGAGCAGAGCAGCATTCGGCGTGACGTGGCGCGCTCGTTTTGCGAGATCGAGCAGGCGCGCCTGCTCACGCTCAAGGCTGCCGACGCGATGGACAAATACGGCAACAAGGTTGCCGCCGACCTGATTGCCGCAATCAAGATTGTCGCCCCGCGAATGGCGCAGACAGTTACCGATCGTGCTATCCAGGTGCACGGCGGCGCGGGGGTCTGCGACGACACGCCGGTGGCGGATGCGTTCCTGATCAATCGATATCTGCGAATCGCGGATGGGCCGGACGAGGTCCACATGAACCAGCTCGGACGGCTGAAGATACGGCAGTACAATCTGCAATGACGACGGTGGGGCAGGCTTCGGAGGGGCAGGTGCAAGTCGAACGTCGCGATACCGTCGCGATCGTTCGCTTCGCCAACCCGCCGCACGGCTTTGTCGCGAACAAGGGCGCGGCGCAGCTTTGCGAGGCCGTGGGGCAACTAATCGAGGACAACGGTATCCGGGCGATCGTGCTGACCGGCGGACAGGAGGGCGTGTTCATCCGGCACGCCGATGTCGGCCAGATCGCGCGGGCGGCCGACGCGCTTGCGGGCGGGCGGATCGCGCCGTCCAGTTTCGTCACTACACCCTTCATGGAACTGGGCGCGATGCTGGAGGCGGCGCATAAGCCGGTGATCGCCGCGATCGATGGCGTTTGCATGGGCGGCGGCTTTGAGCTGGCGCTCGCCTGCACCGTCAGGATCGCCAGCCCTATGGCACGAAGCATAGGCTTGCCGGAGATCCGGATCGACATCATCCCGGGCGCGGGCGGGATCAAGCGGCTTTCGGACGCGATCGGTATGCATCGCGCCCGCCTCTTCGCACTGCGGGGCGCGGTGGTAAGTGCCGAAGAGGCGCTCGACCTCGGCCTTGTCGATGAGATCGCGCCGTCTGCGCTCGATCGGGCGGTCGCGCTCGCAGAGGAGTTCGCGGGCCGAGCCGTTACGGCTGTCCGGGTGATCATGAGGCTGGCGCGCGAGCAAAGCGGGCTGGAGGGCGTCGGCATGGCCATGGGCGAGCTGCTGCGCGACGATCAATCCGCAAGGGCGCGCCTGCATCGTTTCACCGAACAGGGCGAATGGCTCGAAACGCTATCCTGAGGACATCATGCCGCTGACATCTTCACCTGATCTCGACGCCTTCCGCGAGGAGGTCCGCGCGTTTTTCGAGACGGAATACCCTCAAGACTTGATAGAGAAACAGCGCACCGGCATTCTCGATCGTGCGGATCAGGTGCGTAACCAGCAGGCGCTTCAGTCTAGGGGCTGGCTCGCTCCCGCTTGGCCCCGGGAATATGGCGGCGCCGGCTGGGATCCAATTCGTCGCCACATCTTCGAGGAAGAGGCCGACCGCGTCGGAGTGCCGTTCATCGTACCGATGGCGGTTATCTATGTCGGGCCGGTGATTTATACCTTCGGCTCGGACGAGCAGAAGCGCCGCTGGTTGCCAGACATTTTGGAATCCCGCGCGTTTTGGGGGCAGGGCTACTCGGAGCCGGAAGCGGGTTCAGATTTGGCAGCGCTCCGCATGACGGCACGGCGCGAGGGCGATCACTACGTCCTGAACGGCACCAAGATCTGGACCTCCTACGCGCAGTGGGCGGACTGGATGTTCTGTCTCGCGCGGACCTCTAAAGAGGCGCGCCGGCAGGATGGCATCAGCTTCCTGTGCCTTGAGATGAACACGCCCGGCATCAGCGTGCATCCGATCATCACGCTCGATGGCGTCCACCACCTCAACCGGATCGAGTTCCAGGATGTGCGGGTGCCCGTCTCGCAGCGCATCGGCGAGGAGGGCAGGGGTTGGCACTATGCGACGTTCCTGCTGCAAGGGGAGCGATTGTCCTACGCGCATGTATCGCGCAAGCGCGAAGACTTGCGAATTCTCCGCAGGCTTGCGAGCGAGATGGCCGGGGAGGGTGGCGGAGCGATGATTGACGCGCCGCTCTTCGCGGCGAAGCTGGCGGGGTGCGAAGTCGCGGTGGAAACGCTCGGCATCTCCGTTCTGAGAGCCCTCATGGCCGGAGACAGCGTGAGCCAAGCCGAGGTGTCCACGATCAAGATCGCTGCCACCGAGATCGCGCAGCGCATCACCGAACTGGCGATCGAACTCGCGGCCGAAAGCGGAGCTGTGTTCGCCAACCGCCATGCCCCGGACTGGCCCGCCCGAATGCCGCTCGTGCCGCGTTTCGCCCCGCCGGCGATGGCAAGTTATCTGTTCGAGCGCGCGCAGACTGTCTACGGCGGGGCCACAGAGGTGCAGAAGAACATCGTCTGGCGGATGCTCGCCAGCGGCTATTGAAGGACGCTTCTCATGGAAATCAGGCTTTTGCCCCCGCCTTGCGCTTGTCACCCGGTTGTTGCGCCGTGTGTCAGAGAGCGCATATGACCGCCCGCGCGGCCGAGATTGCACAGCGGGTCGAGCGCTTCGTGCGCGACGTCGTCGTTCCTTACGAAAGCGATCCACGTCGCGATGGGCACGGCCCGAGCGATACGCTCGTGATGGAAATGCGGGAAAAGGCTCGCAGCGCTGGCGTGCTTACGCCCCATATCCTGGAGGACGGCAGCCACCTGAAACAAGTCGAGACCGCGCTGGTGCTGCGTATGACGGGGCTTTCGCCACTCGGACCGCTGGCCTGCAATACGATGGCGCCGGATGAGGGCAACATGTACCTTCTCGGCAAGGTCGGCTCTCCCGAGCAGAAAGCGCGCTTTCTGAAGCCGCTTGTCGAGGGGCGCGCGCGTTCGGCTTTCTTCATGACTGAGCCGGCAGGCGAGGGCGGTGCGGGATCGGACCCGTCGATGATGCGCACCACGTGCCGCCTCGACGGCAACCAGTGGGTGATCAATGGCCGCAAGGCCTTCATCACCGGCGCCGACGGCGCCAGTGTCGGCATCGTGATGGCGAAATCGGAAGATGGCGCCTGCATGATCCTGGTTGACCTTCCCGACCCGGCAATCCGGATCGAGCGAGTGCTCGACACCATCGATTCCTCGATGCCAGGCGGACACTCGATCATCACGATCGACGATCTGCGGGTCCCGGCCGATCAGATGCTCGGCAAATCGGGCGAAGGCTTCAAGTATGCCCAGGTGCGTTTGTCCCCGGCGCGTCTGTCGCACTGCATGCGCTGGCTGGGTTCGTGCGCTCGCGCCCATGAGATCGCGACGGACTATGCCAACCGACGCATGGCATTCGGCAAGCAGTTGATCGACCATGAGGGCGTGGGGTTCATGTTGGCCGAGAACCTGATCGACCTGAAATCGTCGGAACTGATGATCGACTGGTGCGCCGGCGTGCTCGACGGCGGCAGCCTTGGCACCGCGGAAAGCTCGATCGCCAAGGTTGCCGTGTCGGAGGCTTTGATGCGCATCGCCGATCGTTGCGTGCAGGTGATGGGCGGCACCGGCGTGACCGGCGATACGATCGTCGAGCAAGTCTTCCGCGAAGTGCGGGCTTTCCGCATCTATGATGGGCCTACCGAAGTGCACAAATGGAGCCTCGCCAAGAAGATCAAGCGCGAATGGAAGGCGGCAAATGGTCACTGACGCCGCCGCGAACTCGGGCGCGACCGGAGTGCGCACGCCGATCGACCGAGAGTCGCTGGTCCGCTGGATGACGGCGAACGTAGCCGGTTTCGCCGAACCGCTGGTGATCGAGCAGTTCAAGGGCGGACAGTCGAACCCGACCTATCGTCTTACCACTCCATCGGCGCGCTACGTGCTACGCCGGAAGCCCCCTGGCCCGGTGCTCAAGGGCGCGCACGACGTACTTCGCGAAGCGCGCGTGTTGAGCGGTCTCGCTTCTACGCCGGTGCCCGTGCCCCCCGTGCTCGGTGTCTGCGAAGACGATGCGATTATCGGGTCGCCCTTCTACGTCATGGCGCTCGTCGAGGGACGCATATTCTGGGATGCGTCCTTCAGCGAGGTGGAAAAGCGGGAGCGCGCCGCCTACTTTGACGCCATGAACAAGGCCATGGCCGACTTGCACCAAGTCGATTTGCATGCCGTGGGCCTGGGGGACTATGGCAAGCCGGGCAATTACTTCGAGCGGCAGATCGGCCGCTGGTCCCGCCAGTATCACGACGACGCCGAGGCGGGCCGCGACCCCGACATGGATGCCTTGGTGGCGTGGCTTCCAACCGCCATCCCTTCGGGGGAGGAAAGCGCGATCGTTCACGGCGACTTTCGCTGCGACAATCTGATCTTTCACCCTACCAAGCCGGAGGTGGTCGCCATCCTCGATTGGGAGTTGTCGACGCTCGGTCATCCGCTCGCCGATTTCGCCTATCACGCGATGATGTACCGAATGCCACCCGACATCGTCGCCGGTCTTGGGGGCACGGATCCGGTACCTCTTGGCCTTCCCACCGAGCGCGAATATGTCGCAGCCTACTGCGCGCGCACAGGACGCGGCGGGATCGCCGACTGGGATTTCTACCTCGCGTTCAACTTCTTCAGGCTTGCCGCGATCTTCCACGGCATCAAGGGAAGAGTGATCCGTGGGACCGCGGTTTCGGAGAACGCGCGCGAGCGTGCCGCGGCGTTCCCGCGGCTGGCCCGACTGGGCCGCGAGACGATGGAGGCTAGCTGACACTGCTCAGGGCAGGGTGATTGGTAGCTTCGCGCCCGCTTTTCAGAGCGGGAGGTTCGGTCGCATCGCATTGAGGAGCGCCGTGACGAAGTGCTGGCGCAGTGGGACATCGCTTTGGACGAGTTGCGGATTGCGCTGGCCGACACTGACCTTTCGGTTGCAAATTCAACTCTGCCTCGCTTCTTGCGCGCCACGGCATTAAGCGGACGAAGACGGGGCACGTGATCGAGTAAAACCGCCTCGGCGGCATAAGGCAGCGTTATGCCTGTTCTAGTAGCCTGTGCCACCTCGATCCGCGATGCCTGGTGTTCATCGACGAGGCTTGGATCGCAATCAATTATGAGGTGCAGCGCACGGTCGCGCACCTTGAGGCTGCGCTTGCTGGTCGGCTTTCCCCATCGTCACCACAAGGTCCCAACACTGGTCACAGACTACCCAAGAGCAGGATAACGCCTAGTTGCTTGACCCCCAGAGAAGAAGAGAGTTCGGCTTTCAGAATACGCCGCGGGTTGTGTGTTCGAGCGAGCCTCTAAAACGCTTGTACTAGCTTCAGCGACACCCAGCGATGCTGGCCTCAGCGAAAGCGAACTGCTAGTCCCCGGTGGGGAGTGAATGCCGTGGCCACGAAGTTGAACTGTCCGCAAAGATTAGCAGAACCGTCTCACCGGAGATTGGTTGCGGTTGTCACCCGTCAGTGGGAGCAACCCGGCGCAGGAGGGATGTCGGCCCGCCAGATCGCCTTGCTTGCTGATGCTCCGGTCTCATCGATCTACCATCACTTTGGTTCTTTGGAACACCTGTTTTCAGTTAGCCAGGAGGAGTGCCTTGCTGCTGCCGAAACGTGGTGCAATCGGCAGGTTGAGCAGATCGCCGACTTCGGCGGCTCGCCGGAGAGCTGGGGCAGCTACTTCGCGCTTGTGGTGGACGAATGGTCCTACATGCAACGACCGCTCGCTTTTGCATGGCGTGAATGCCAGCTCCTGGCCCATCGGCGTCCCAACTTCGTCAACTTGGCCGAACGCTGGCACAGCCTATGGCAGAGTTTCTGGGAGCGGGTGGGAGCGCAATTCGAGCTCGGCTCGAGGACAAGCGCAGTCGAGCGCATCTTCGACAACGAGAGCCTCTTGCACATGCTGTGTTGGCGCCGCAGCATCGATCGTGCGGCGCTGGAAGAGAGAGGGCGCGGCCTGGCTGCGTGGCTCTCCGGCGAGCCGGCGCCCGCAACTCCGTGGCGCGATTTCGCCCAGGCGCAAGCCTTGCTGCTGATGCCCGCTACGCCATCAGGTGACGAAATTACCGAGCGGATCAGGCAAGCGGCCGCACACCTGATTGAAAACGCGGGTGTGGCCGGCGTCACCCATCGCGCCGTGGCAGGGCAAGCTGGTCTCACGCTGAGCACCGTTGCGTACAAGTTCCGCACCAAATCTGCGCTGTTGAAAGCCGCGTTCGACGGTGTTTCCGTTGCACTTAATGCCCAGACGGACGAGAGAGCTAAACATGGCACTC
Organism: Novosphingobium sp. HII-3; assembly: GCF_002916655.1. GTDB lineage: Bacteria > Pseudomonadota > Alphaproteobacteria > Sphingomonadales > Sphingomonadaceae > Novosphingobium > Novosphingobium panipatense. The sequence continues at coordinate 1,628 of NZ_PPSM01000008.1, read as the reverse complement.
CTGCCAGCCTCTCAACACTCGCGGATGATGTCATTCAGGCTGTCGAGCGTACCAACCGTGTAAGTCTTGGAAACGCGTTGTATGTGGCAGTCGCGCGCGATGCAGACCTTAACGCGTTCGGTGCGCAGCTTCGTTATCTTCGAGGCCGTGCCTCGCTCGCTTTGCTGCCACCCTAATTGGGACATGGCGCCAAATGAGCATCTTGAAAGGCGCTTTGTCCTCAAGTCGCTTGAGCTCCCAGCTTCGCGCGTCTTATCTGGAAACTTTACGAAGGTGGGTCATGCAGCGCAATGTGAGCTCATCCTGCTGCAGTCTCAATGGTCGCGGAGAATGGTAGGAGATTGCCAAACATCATGTTTATCGTAGTATCATGTCGCGCCAGTGGCGCGGGTGGCGAGCTGTAGATGAAACTATCCGAGGGCATTTGATCATGATCTGGTCGGGGCGCTTGGACTCTCAACATCCGCGTACTTGGTCTGCCTCAATGGGCTTCCAAAAAGAAGCTTCCGCACTTCCATCTTGTGCTAGCAGGATCGCCAAGGTCCAATCTATCGATACGCCGAGTTGCTCTCCCTATACCGCTCAGATCTTACGTAAACCAAAGCCTAATTGAGGATGCTCATCAGGGGCTCCGATTGACAGGTCAGTGTAAAGTGTTAATAGCAGAACACGTTGTAAGTACTTTCTACTTTCACGATTGTTGGTCAGTGCAGAAAGCTTATCGCAGTGTGTGCGAGGCAGGCACCATGGTGCTTGTACCTGAACGAAGCCCCACTCTTCAAACTTATCGAAGAAAATCTGTTTCGTCATGTAGGCTGTTGCAGATCCTGTGCGCGCTGCTGCTGCGGCCGACAAATTGTCTTTCTCGACCTTATACCAACCTGCATTGATCAGAACCGACGCGCCCATTTACGGCGACCGATGGTCATGATGCGTCAGGGCTGATCGACGAGCTTGTTCCGGGCTTCGCAACGACGGTCGACGATGTTGACGTAGGATGTGAAGACGCGATTGGAGAGCCAGTTCTCACGCACGGACTGCCAAATGTTCTCGACTGGGTTCAGCTCGGGGCATTTGGCCGGTAGTGCGACGATGCTGATGTTAGCGGGACCTTGAGCTTGCCGGTCATGTGCCAACCGGCCTGGTCCATCAGCACGAGCGCGTGGCCTCCAGGCGCGACTGTGAGCGAGATTTCGGCCAGCTGCAGCGACATCGCGTCGGTGTTGCAGAAGGGCAGGATCAGCCCGGCGCCCTTGCCCGGCTCGGGGCAGATGGCCCCAAAGATGTAGGCCGATTTCGTCCGCTGGTCCCAGGGCGCCGAGGGTCGCGTGCCGCGGCTGGCCCAACGCCGCGTGATCTTGTTCTTCTGGCCGACGCGCGCGTCGTCCTGGAACCAGATCTCTAGGGCCGTGCCTTTCGGGATGGTCTTCCTGACCTTCGCCACCTCGGCGGCGAGACCCTTTCTAAAGGCCTACATGGCCAATTCATTCTGCGGTAGTGGTGTCAACCGGCGCGCAAAACTGACCCCCTATCGGCGCCCAATATTGACCCCACCTTTCGGCAGCGCGGCGGTTATCCCGGTAGTCGATAGGAGGGGCCCACGGACGACGACGCGCACCGTCAGGTGT
>NZ_PPSM01000007.1 GCF_002916655.1 Novosphingobium sp. HII-3 | reverse complement strand
GCAGGCGTTCGGAGCGAATGGCTCGTCGCCATAGCGATAATCGTGCCGCCGCCCTCGCCAAGGTGGAGGCGCCCCGTGGTTAATTTGCGCGACCTTGTGCGGCAGTTCACCGCCGCCACCGCCGAAGTCCCGGCCTGGTACGAAGCCCCGGCAGTAGCCCGCTTCATCGAGGCGCTGGACGTGGACGAACTGTACCTCTCGCGCCCTATCGTGGCGATGGGAGACGATCAGCTTCACTTCTCCGGCGATGGCCTTGAGGCCCTCGGCAAGATGCGCCGGGACTACGTGGACATGCTGTTCGGCGGCACGTGGCAGGACGCCATGGCTGATGGCCGGCAGTACGAATACCTCGACCTTGAGGCTGAGGTGCCCAGCGTCGATGCCGCGCTTGCCGTCCATTTCGGCCACCCATCCGATTTCGGCGGCGACCCGGACACGGCAACCCGGCGGATGCGCAACGCGGCTCGCTGGCGCGCTGCTCAGGGTCGGGAGGCGGCCTGATGTACGCCGAGACCTCTTGGGCTGGAACGCCGCTGTTTGGCGAGCGCAATCCGACGCCGACCCACTTTCAACACATCGCAGCATGGCAGGAGCGCAGCCGTCTTGAGCGGATCGCGTGTCAGTGCCGGGCTGCGCAGCTTCGGAGGATGGCATGACCGCCCAAATCCACAACTTCCCCTTCAACCCGGACACGTACCGGGGCTGGGAGCTTCAGCGCCTGCCCTCGCGTACCGGATGGCGCAATTGCTGGATGGCAACCACGCCTGACTTCGAGATCGAGGACGCGCCTGACGGTGAGGAGAAGGTCATCGGCGGCCACGTCGTCGGCTTCGACCGCATGGATGTAATCGCCAAGATCGACGCGGTCACGGAGGCGGGGCGATGACCACCCCGCACCACACCTACCGCCGCCACTGGACCGTTTACCAGGACCCCACCCCCGGCACACCTCAAGAAGCATGGGCTGGTTGCTCTGATGCTCTGTGCGTCACGGGAGCGACTGAGGCTGAGGTCAAGGCAGAGATCGACCGGATTGAGGAGGATGCGCAGTGAGCATTGAAACCTATCGAGGTTGGCCCATCGAGCATGGCCGCTGGCCTGAGCCCGCCTTTACCGCGACCCACCCTGACTACGATGCCTCATACGAGGGTGAAGAGGATGGCTGGGTCAGCAACGGCCTTCACGTCACCGGCGACACGCTGGACGCGATCAGGGATGAGATCGACGAAATGGAGGACGCCAATGGTTGAAGCCATTCCGCTCGCCCTGGATATGTTTCTGGGCTTCGAACAGGGCCTCGACGACGACGGCCATAACCTCGGCCTCGACCTCAAGGTGCGCTTTGAGGACGGCGAGTTCTACCTCGACGACGCAATCCTGACTGAGCCCTCCACCGGCATCTACTCTGCCCGCAAAGAGGTCGCGCCGAACTGGCTTTGGCGGTTGCTGGAGACGGACACGAACGTCCGCGCCGCTGCCGAGAAGGCTTGGGCAAATCATGAGGAATACCTTGCTGGCGAGGCTGCTGACCTTCGCCGGGCGATGCGGGAGGAGGAGCGATGAGAGAACGCATCAAGCCCCGCTTCTGCCTCACCCCACTCAAGGCCGTGCGCTGGCGCTCACACAGCCGCGCCTATTCCACGACCGCTCGGACACGCTGGAGGATCTATCTCTTCGGCCTGTTTCTGATCGCTTCGCTGCCTCGCAAGGAGGGTCAATAGCATGACTGATACGCAGAAGAACGCAGCCGTGGAGGCGGTCTTAGTGCAGCAGGAGCGCTGGCTCGCAGATATCGCAGATCTGTCATGGGATGAGATCGTTGCGGATGGCGGCGTCACGGCATGGATGGTGATCCAGCAGGAGGCCCGCACGGTTCAATTGCCGCGCGTCCGTGCAGCCCTCACCTCCCTCCCCACGACCGAGCAGAGCCTTGCCGGTGAGGCGGTGGCTTATCGGTACGTCTATCTTGATTACGCAGGGCGCAAGGTAAGCCGCTACGGCGTCCACACCGAGCGCGTAAACGGGCACGATCCAATCGAGGTTCATCCCCTCTACGACACCCCTCAGCCTGCGCCCTACGTGTGCAAGCATGGGTGCGAGCGAGACGCCCTTATGGACCGTATCCACGCACTTTCCGCCACCCCTCAGCCTGCGCCCGTAACGGGTGGGGAGGATGTGGAACGACAGGCTGCACTGGTTGCCCGCCTGCGCGCATCTGGCGAGCCTGTCCATGATCGTATCTGGTTGCATGGCATCGGTGACGATGCTGGCGAGGTGACTTGGGCTAATGAGCCCGACCCGTCAGGTGAACCTGAAGAGGCAGAATGGGCAGTTGAGTATGTTCTCGCCGCCCTCTCCCCCAGCGCGCCCGAAGCCCCATCGGAGCGGGGAGTAGGAGATTGGCATCCTCGCATCGGTGAGGAGGTTCGTCCTTCTGAGAACATGATCGAGCGATGGCCGGACTGGCGCGATACTCGCCTCTGGGTTGTTGGCGTGACTTTGGACCGCAACGTAGTGGGCAATCCGACGCGGGGCCTGAACGTCTGCGTATCAGACGAGTGGCCTGTGACGAACCGAACTGGTGGCTTCACGGACGGGTTTTACATCAATCGTGATCACGTGCCGGACGATCTGGTCCCGCTCACCCGCGCCCGCAAGATCGGAGGCGCATCATGAGCGATCCCTACCTCATTCATGGCCCTGCGCTGATCTCCTTTTCTGGCGGAAGGACTTCTGCCTACATGCTCTGGCGAATTCTGCAGGCGCATGGCGGCACCCTGCCCGATGACGTGCATGTGTGCTTCGCGAACACCGGGAAGGAGCGTGAGGAAACACTGCGCTTCGTGCATGAGTGCGGCACCCGCTGGGGCATTCGGGTGCGGTGGCTGGAATGGAGATCGCGCCTCAAGAGCGTTCCGGTCGCCGAGAGGTTCGAGGAAGTTGGTTTCAATAGCGCCGCCCGCAATGGGGAACCGTTCGCCGCGCGGATAAAGTCCAAAAAGTCCACGCCAAATAGCGTCGCTCGATGGTGCACCGAAAACCTCAAGGTGCTCACGCTGCAGGCGTTCATGGAGGCCAACGGCCACACGAAATACGCCAATGTGGTGGGTCTACGAGCGGATGAGTCGCACAGGGTCGCTAAGGGCCGGGAGCGCGGTTCTGTCATGCCTCTTGCCGACGCGGGCATAACCAAGCGTGATGTCATGGCGTACTGGCAAGCGCAGGATTTTGACTTAGGGCTTCTCCCGTTCGAAGGGAATTGTGACGCCTGCTTCCTCAAGGCCCGCCCAAAGCTATGGGAGGTTGAGCGTACCAAGCCGGGAACATTGCAGTGGTGGAGCGACATGGAGCAGGGCCATGGCAAGGGGCGCTTCGTCACTGAATACAGCTACGCCGAACTGATCCGGGACGTTCGACGCCAGCCTGACATGTTTGCGGGAGGGCTTTTCGACGATGATCCTGACATGGACGCGGAGTGCGGCCTTTGGTGTGCGGGAGGCGCATCATGAGCCTGTCACATGACACCCTGAAGGCCCTGCACGAGGCGGCGACACCGGGCGACTTATCCGCGGCAGAGGAGTACACTGCCTCCGAGACCGTGGAATGCCCTTGCTGCCAAGGCGACGGCGAAGTCGAAGCGGCGGATTACTGCAACTTCGATGGCGTGGCGCTGGGAGTGCAGTTCTACGGCATCGGGCAGGAATTTGGCGCGCACGAAGCGCTCTGGACGTACCTCCGCAACGCCGTCCCCGAAATCCTCACCCTCATCGCTGAACGTGATGCGTTGCGCGGGGCATGGCAGCCGATTGAGACGGCACCGAAGGATGGGACAGAGGTAATCCTGTCCGGGCTGTACCCTGAAAACGATCAGGGCCTGCCGACAGCCCGGGTGACAGCGGGATTTTGGATAGAGCCCGAAGCTCCCGTCATTGGTGATTGCGGCGGCCCATGCCGGTGCCCGGAATATGGTGACCCCGCAGAACCTCACTGGGCGACCATGCATGGTGGTTCCGACAGCGGATGGATGAGCACTGACGGCGGGTTCACTACGGAATGGCCGCCCACTCACTGGATGCCGCTCCCCGGTGCCCCGGCCCTCGGAGGCAACCACCATGGATCGTGAGACACTGTTGGCGCTTGCAGAGCGCGTAGAGAAGGCGACGGGGCCGGATCGGGAGTTGGATCGCCTTATCGCGCCACTAGTCGGCATTCGCGTTGTAGAGGAAGGGCACCCGCTAGGTCGCTGCTACTACGACGAGAACGGCCACGGTGTCCCGCTTCCGCTGTTCACCGCCTCCCTCGACGCCGCGATGACGCTGGTGCCGGAGGGGTACGAGTTTGCGGTAGGCACGGGCCGCAAGGAGCATATGACCGAGAACGGCCGCAAGCCTTGGGCTTGGTGCGCGACCGGCTCCGATCTAGTCGACGGCTTGTCGCTCTCCGCCACCCCGGCCCTCGCCCTAACCGCCGCCTGCCTCCGCTCCCTCGCAGCTACCAGCAAAGGGAGCGCATCATGACAACGTGGATCAACCACACCGGCAAGTCCGACCGGCTCGCCAAGTACGGCCCCATCGTCCCCATGACGTACAAGGCCCCGCGTGTCTTCCGCCTCTACCGCAAGATGCAGGCTGAGGAAGCGCGCCTTGCCCGCGCCGCCGGTGAGAAGCCGCAGCCGCCTGCCCGCGTCGGTATCGCTTTCGTGGCCGCACTGCTGGTCGTTCTCTTCGCCCTCCTGATCATCGCTGATCCCGAGGCTGTAGGCGTGGGGGTGGTGTTGTGATGCGCTACCTCTCCGTTTGCAGCGGTATCGAAGCCGCAACGGTCGCCTGGCACCCCTTGGGATGGGAGCCCGCAGCCTTCTCCGAGATCGAGCCATTCCCCCGCGCCGTTCTCGCCCACCATTACCCGAACGTCCCGTGCCACGGCGACTTCACCACCATCGGAGCCGATGATTATGGGGCAATTGACCTTCTTGTTGGGGGAACCCCCTGCCAGTCGTTCAGCATCGCCGGCCTCCGAGGCGGCTTGGATGACGACCGTGGCAACCTGGCACTCGAATTTCTCCGCCTTGCTGATCGCAAACGGCCCCGCTGGTTGGTCTGGGAGAACGTCCCCGGCGTCCTGTCCATCGATGGAGGACGGGCGTTTGGCTCCATCCTCGGGGGCATGGGCGAACTCGGGTATGGGTTCGCCTACCGAGTTCTGGACGCTCAGCACTTTGGAGTTCCACAGCGCCGCCGTCGCGTCTTCGTTGTCGGATATCTTGGAGACTGGCGACGTGCCGCAGCGGTACTTTTTGAGCGCCACAGCCTGTCGGGGCATCCTGCGCCGCGCCGAGAAGCGCGGGAGGCAGTTGCCGCCCTCACTGCAAACGGCGTTGGAACGTGCGGCGCAGATGACAACCAAGGGCAAGCCGGGCATCTGATCGCGGCTGACGTGACGGCGACGCTGCCTGCCGGTGGAAACGAGACTGGCGGCAACCGCTACCCCGGCACGAGCGCCGAGACGTGCAGCGAGGCGGGTCCGCAGGGAAAGGGCTGGCAGGAAGACTGCGCCTATACCCTTGAAGCCCGCAATAAGGTGCAGGCAGTCGCCTTCGACATGCGAGGCCGCGAAGACGGCGCTCAGATGGAAGGTCCGCACGACACTGCGAACCTTCGGGCTGCCTCCGGTGGATCAAGCCGGAGCTACATCGCTACGTCGGCCGTCCGCCGTCTTACGCCCGTCGAATGCGAACGCCTCCAAGGCTTCCCCGACCAGTACACAAACGTCCCCTACCGCGGCAAACCCGCCGCCGATGGCCCCCGCTACAAGGCGTTGGGGAATAGTATGGCGGTTCCCGTGATGGCCTGGTTGGGCCAGAGGATCGCCGCCGTGGACGCAATCAAGCAGAAGGCTCGCGCAGCATGACCCCACCCATCGACAACGAAGGGGATGATACGTGACGGCGGAAAGGTTGATGACCGAGGGTGAGGCTGCGGCGGCCCTGCAAATCTGCCCGCGCACCCTACGAAAGGCTCGTCAGCAGGGCGATTTGTCATTCGTCCGCATCGGGCGCAATGTCCGCTACTCTCAGTCGGACATCGAGCAGTTCATCGAAAGATCACGCGAATGTCACTCTACAAGCGCCCGGGCTCCTCGTTCTGGCAGTACTCGTTCACGCTCGACGGTATTCGATTTCGAGGAAGTACGGGCACGGAGAGCAAGCGCGAAGCGCAAGCCTTAGAGGCGGCGAAGCGCACCGAGGCGAAGAACAAGACCAAGTTCGACGACGATTGGAGGCTGAGAGACGTGTTGGGCGCTTACTGGCATGAACACGGGCAGCACGCCCCATCCAGCGCCTTTATCGAGCAGAAGCTTGACGTGCTCTCGCGCATCATCGGGCCAAACACTAAGCTTGCCGATCTGACCAATCAGAAGCTGCTCAACTACAAGGCGGCGCGTCGTGGCGAGGGGTTGCAGTCGCATTCCATCAATCGTGACTTCAACTGCCTTCGCGCCGCGCTCAACCACGCCAAGGACGTGCACGGCAAGACGATCCCCAACATCGCCTGGAAGAAAGTGCGCTCACCTGAGCCGCCCGGGCGGGTTCGCTTCCTGAGCACCGATGAGTACGAAGCCATACTCGCTGTCAGCGATCCCGGACTTCAGCGCATCATTAAGTTCGCAGTGGCGACGGGGCTTCGCAAGACGAACATTCTGACGCTGGACTGGCGCAACGTCGATCTGTCCAGTTCGCTGATCACAGTGGTGGTCAAAGGGAACAAGCGGCACACCGTTCGCATGACGGCAGAGGTCCGGGCGATGCTCGCCATGGACACGCATCGTGTGGGCGCTGTCTTCGACACGGTGAACTTCCGTAAGCGGTGGGACCGTGCCGTCAAATTGTCAGGGTTGGACGATCTGCACTTCCACGACTTGCGCCACACATTCGCGAGCTGGGCGCGCATGGCAGGAGCGGACCTTGCAGACATCTGCGATGCCCTCGCGCACTCCTCCGTGGCAGTCACAATGCGCTACGCTCACATCGAGCCGGCACACCACGAAACGGCCTTCGATCGCGTTTCTTCGCGCGTTTGGTCACAAAACGAGTCACACTCGACATTGGCGAGGAAGAAATGATGAGGATTTCTGCGGTTTTCAGTGAGCGCGCTCAGAGGCTTAGAAGGCTCGTGCTCTATCCAGCTGAGCTACGGGCGCGCGCAGGGTTCCCATAGCGCGGATGAGCGGATGCGCAAACCTGTAGCGTTACCAAACTTGTGCTTTGCGGGGCTGGAAAGCCACGTTACGCACAGGCCATGAACGCGCCCGCCGACACCGCATCGTCCCTCTCCCGCATCGACGGCCTTGCAGGAGCGCGGCGGCATTATCGGTATTTCGACTATGTGATGGCGGGTTTCGTGGCGATTCTCCTGCTGTCGAACCTGATCGGGGCATCGAAGCTGGCGAGCTGGCAGGGTGTGACCTTCGGCGCTGGCATCCTCTTCTTTCCGGTCAGCTACGTGATCGGGGATGTTCTCACCGAAGTCTACGGCTATGCCAACGCTCGCCGCTGCGTCTGGGCTGGCTTCATTGCCCTGATCTTCATGGCCTTCATGAGCTTCATCGTCGTTGCAATGCCCCCGGCCGATGGCTGGAATGGCCAGGCCGCCTACGAGATGGTGTTCGGCTCCACCTGGCGCATCGTCCTTGCCTCGCTCATCGGCTTCTGGGCCGGCGAATTCGTGAACTCCTTTGTCCTCGCCAGGATGAAGCTGCTCACGGCGGGGCGCCATCTGTGGCTGCGGACCATCGGCTCGACCGTATTCGGGCAAGCTGTCGACAGCGCCTTCTTCTATCCCATCGCCTTCCTCGGCATCTGGACTCACGAGCAGGTACTGACGGTCATGGTGACGAACTGGGGCATGAAGGTGCTATGGGAGGCCGTGCTCACCCCCGTGACTTACGCGGTCGTGGGCTGGCTGAAGGCGCGTGAGGGCGTTGAGGTGTTCGACGAGAACCTCGATTTCTCCCCCTTCGCCAAGGCGGGACCGGCCTGATCGGTCGGCGGGCAGAAGGATTGAGCCCGCACCGGTGAACGGCTAGGCCGCGCTCCACATGCTCGATCGTATCCTCCTCTCCCGTTTCCGCAACCACCGCGAAACCGCCGTCGAGGGCACGGCTCAGTTCAACCTGCTCGTTGGGGAGAACGGCGCAGGCAAGACCAATATCCTGGAGGCGATCAGCCTGTTGGCGCCCGGACGAGGCCTGCGCCGCGCGCAGCTTGCCGACCTCCCCGCGCAGGACGGCGATGGCGGCTTCGCGGTGAACGCATCCCTGCAAACGTGGAAGGGCGAGCCGGTCCGGCTGGGCACGGGCAGCGCCGCCGAACGGCCCGGCCGCCGCCTGGTCCAGGTCAACGGGGGGCAGGCGTCTGCCCTGAGCCTGGGAGAGTGGCTCTCGATCGGATGGCTGACCCCTGCCATGGACCGCCTCTTCGTGGAGGGCGCTGGAGCCCGCCGCCGGTTCCTCGACCGGCTGGTGCTCGCGATGGTGCCGGGGCACGCCTCCAACGCGGCGCGGCTCGACAACGCCCTGCGCGAACGCAACCGCCTGCTTTCCGATGAGCGCACGCCCGATCCACGCTGGCTGGATGCCCTGGAATTGCAGATCGCGGAGGCGGGCGCGCTCGTCGCCGCTGCCCGGGCCGAACTCGTCGCGCAGCTCCAGGTGGAGCTGGCGGCGCTACCGGAAGCGCCGTTTGCCCGCCCTTCGCTAGCGTATCTGCCGGGCGGTCCGCTGGAGCAGGACGCGCTTGCCGCTGCCCTTCGCGAGGGCCGCGCGCGCGAACGCGCCGCGCAGCGGACGCTGACGGGGCCTCATCGAGACGATCTTGCCGTCACGATGGCGGGCAAGGACCAGCCGGCTGCCGATTGCTCGACCGGCGAGCAGAAGGCCATGCTGATCGCGATCACTCTCGCGCACTCGCGACTGCTGGAGACGGCACACGCCCTCGATGCCGACAGCCGTCCGCGCCTGCTCCTGCTGGACGAGGTTGCCGCGCATCTCGATCCGCTGCGCCGACAGGCCCTGTTCGACCGGTTGCGAACCGGCTCGGCGCAAGTCTGGCTGACAGGGACCGAACTGGCGCCGTTCGAGGCTATTGCCGGCGAGGCGGCCGTCTGGGAAGTCAGCGCCGGGACGGTGCGGCGCCTGCCCTGACTTCTCCCTCCCGGCGGCGAGAGCGCTATTTCGTCTGAGGCAGGGCGTCCGCGACATCGTCCACCGTCGCCGCCACGATGGCGTCGATGCCCAATGCGGTCGGATGGACGTGGTCCCCCTGCATGAGGTCCGGCTTGTCGATCACGGGCTGAAGAAAGAACGGGACGAGCACGGCGCCATAGGTGTCTGCCAGCTGCGGGTAGATGGGGTTGAAGGCGGCGGCGTAATCCTTGCCCAGGTTGGGCGCGGCCAGCATGCCCAGCAGCACCACGGGAATGTCGTCCTGCTTCAGCCGCTGCAGGATTTTCTCCAAGTTGGCGCGCGTCTCCTCCGGCGGAAGGGACCGCAGCATGTCGTTGCCACCAAGGCTGATGATCGCAAGTTCGGGCTTCACCGACTGGTTCTTCAACGTGAACTCCAGGCGTTGCAGACCCGCAGCTGTGGTATCTCCGGAAACCCCGGTGTTCACGATGCGCGCATTCACCCCGCGGGCGCGCAGCGCCTGTTCAAGCCGGTCCGGATAGCTTTCGCCATCCTCCAGACCGTAACCTGCCAGAAGCGAGTCGCCGAATGCCAGGATCGGCCGCTCAGGACCCATCACCGGGATCCCGGGCGGCTCATCGACCACACTCGCGCTCGACGGGGGGGCAGACGGTGTGTTGTCGCAGCCTGCCAGAGCCAGGGAGGAAGCGGCGAGAAGCGCGAGGGAAGGATGGCGCAAGGCATTCTCCTGAAAGACCGACTTGTCGGATGGGATGGTGCTATCCCATATGGGAGCGGTGACAAGCCCTTCCCACGCCTTTGACGGCGCCACCCCCGTCCCGACAATCCTTGCCCGCGACCTGCGCCTCACGCTGGGCACCGGGGAAAGCGCGGTCGACATCCTGCGCGGAGTGGACCTTTCCGTGCCGCACGGGCAGACGCTGGCCCTGCTCGGGCCTTCCGGATCGGGCAAGTCCTCGCTGATGGCTGTCCTGTGTGGTCTTGAGCGTGCCACATCGGGAACGCTCGAAGTCGCGGGCGAAAACTTTGCGGCCATGGATGAAGACGCCCTGGCCCGGGCACGCCGCGGGCGTATCGGCATCGTGCTGCAGGCCTTCCACCTCCTGCCGACGATGACAGCGCTGGAAAACGTGGCTACGCCGATGGAGCTGGCCGGGATGGCGGATGCTCATGAGCGCGCACGGGCCGAACTGGAGGCGGTCGGTCTGGGCCATCGCCTTTCTCACTACCCGGCGCAGCTTTCCGGGGGCGAACAGCAGCGCGTGGCCATCGCCCGCGCCCTCGCGCCGCGCCCGACGCTGGTCTTCGCCGATGAGCCGACGGGCAACCTCGACGGTGCAACCGGCGCGGCCATCATCGACCTTCTCTTCGCCCGCCGGGACGAGACGGGGGCGACCCTGCTCATCATCACGCACGACGAAGCGCTGGCCCACCGCTGCGAGCGGGTGGTGACCATAGGCGACGGCCGCATCGCCAGCGACGTCCCGGGCCGGGACGAAGCCGTCGATGCTGCGGCCCGCCGCACGAGTGCCGCGCTTGGTTGAGGCTCTGCCTTGGCGAACCGCCTGGACCTTCGCCCGCCGGGATCTTTCGGCGCGCTTCAAGGGATTGCGACTCCTTCTCGTGTGCCTGTTCCTCGGGGTGGGAGCGATCGCGGCGATCGGTACGCTGACCGGTTCGATCGAGCGCGAACTCGGCTCCCGCGGGCGAGAGATCCTTGGCGGCGACATCGAGTTGCGCATCTGGCAGCGCCCCCTTTCGGAAGAGGAGAACGCGGCACTCGCTTCCCTCGGACAGACCTCCCAGGGCCTGCGCCTTCAGGCGATCGCTAGCCACCGCGACATGACGGCGCCGGTCGCGCTGAAGGCGGTGGACGATGCCTGGCCGCTTTACGGAACTCTGGAGCTTACCGACGGCCGCGAGGTCAGGGCGCCGCCTGCAAACGGCGCCTGGATAGCGAGAGGCACCGCCGCACGCCTGCGTGTAGCTCCCGGCGACACGATCACCGTGGGCGGCGTGCCTGTCGCCGTCTCCGGCATCATCGAGGCGGACCCGGAGCAGATGAGCGAAGGTTTCGCCCTGGGTGACACGGCCATCGTTGGGCTGGAGCTACCGGAGAAAGCCGGGCTCACGGCGCCGGGTGCCATGTACCGCAGCGTCGCAAAGGTGCGCTTCGACGCTGCGGGGCGTGACCCGGAAGCTGCGGTCGAGCGCCTGAAGGAGCGTTTCGGCCCCAGCTTCGAGACTCGAACCCGCAAGGCGGCCTCGCCCTCTACCGAGCGCTTTGTCAGCCGCATGGGCGAGTTTCTCATGCTGGTCGGACTGGCGGCGCTGGTGATTGCGGGCATCGGCATCGGTGGCGGCGTCACCTCCTACCTGGAAGCGCGGCGCAATTCCATCGCCACGCTCAAGGTGCTGGGCGCCACAAGCGGTGACATAGCCCGAATTTACGTACTCCAGGTCGGCGCCGCCGCAATCATCGGCAGCCTCGCCGGCCTTTGCGCGGGCGTGCTCGTCACTCCGCTCCTGGCAACGGCGCTGCAGAGCCTTCTGCCGGTGGACACCGGCTTCACCGTCTCCCCCGCCGCCCTGGCGACGGCGGCAGGCTATGGCCTGCTCGTGGCCCTGGTCTTTGCCGCCCCGCCCCTGATGCGCGCCCGCAGCTGGCCCGCCATGGCGCTTATGCGCGCCCGCGTCGCGCCGCTGGTCGTCGACAGGAAGGCTCTTGCCTTTCCCGTCGGGCTGGGCCTTCTCGCCATCGTCGCTCTCGCCCTGTTCAATGCCGCACAGCCGCTTGTAACGCTCGGCTTTCTGGCAGGATCGGCTGCGATACTGGCCTTGCTGGCAGTGATCGGCATCGGCATCCGGGCCCTGGCCGCGCGGCTGCCGCGATCCCGCCGTCCCATGCTCCGCGCCGGGCTCGCCAATCTTCATCGCCCCGGAGCGCAGACCGGAGCACTGGTGACGGCGCTGGGCTTCGGGCTTTCGGCCTTCGTCCTGATCGCCGCCGTCCAGACCAGCCTTGACGCGAACATTCGCCGGACCGTGCCGGACCGCGCGCCGGACTTCTTCGTCCTCGACGTCCCGAAGGACAAGACTGCGGACTTTCGCCGGACGGTGGAGCGCACGATTCCGGACGCCACGCTGCGGATCGTGCCGAACCTGCGCGGTCGGATACTCGCCTATGGGTCCAAGGGCGCCATGACCACTGTTTCGAGCCTGGGCAAGGACTTGCCCGATGGCGCTTGGGCGCTGAGGGGCGAACGCGGCCTGACCTATTCGTCCGTTGTCCCGGAAGGCAGCACGGTTACGGCAGGCCAGTGGTGGCCAGAACTTTATCGCGGCGAACCGCTGGTCTCGCTTGATGAGAAGCTGGCTGAAGCCGTTGGGGTAAAGGTCGGCGACTACGTGACGATCAGCGTTCTGGGCGTGGAACGCACAGCCCGTATCGCCGCACTGCGCCGCATCGATTGGGACAGCCTCGGCTTCAACTACGTGCTCGTCTTCTCGCCCAATGCCCTCGCTGACGCGCCGCACAACCTGGCCGCCACCATCGAAGTGCCGGACGGCGCAGCGACAGCGAACCTCCTGCCACGGCTCGCACGGGCATTCCCCTCCTCCTCCGTGATCGAAACGGGAAGCCTGCTGCGGGACGCACGCGCCCTCATTGACCAGATGTCCGCGGCCATCCTCGCCGCTGCTGCCGTCACCGTACTGGCCGGGCTCGCCGTCCTGCTCGGCGCCATCGCCGCCGCCCGCGCCAGCCGGACTTACGATACGGTAATTCTCCGCGTCCTGGGCGCGAGCCGACGGCAGCTGCTCGGTCTGCTGATGGCGGAGTACGGCTTCATCGCCGCCCTACTGGCGGGGGTCTCGCTGCTGGTGGGCAGTGGGGCCGCCTGGATTATCGTGGTGAAGCTGTTCGAATTTGAATGGTTGCCGGACTGGGCGCGGATCGCAGCGGTGCTGCTTTCGGGTGTGGGGCTCATCCTTGCGTTCGCCCTCGCCGCCACGCTGCCGCTCCTGCGCGCAAAGCCCGCCAGCGCGCTGCGCGAACTCTAGGGGTGGCTCGGCGGGCCTGGCCCCGCTACTGCGCAGAAAGGCTGGAAGGATCACGGGTCCTGTAGACCAGCGTTCCGGCCATCATGTCGTGGAGCGCCTGCTTGCGGGCACTGAATGCCGCCATGGCATAGCCGATGCACAGGATGAGACCGGACAGGAATTTGGCGAAGTAGCGCCCCGTCGCCCGCATGAAATTTATCCGGCGCCCTTCCTCGTCGGTGACGATGAGGCCGACCGCCAGCTTGCCCAGGGTGCCCTGCAGCCGCGAACTTTCCATCAGGGCGAAGTAGAGCCACTGGCCCACGAGCAGGACAAGGATCATGCCGAGCATTGAGAATCCGATCACGGCATCGGCCAGGCTGCCCGTGCCCGCCAGCGGCAACATCATCCCGAAGCCAAGCGCTCCGCCCAACACCGACAGCGCCAGTTGAAGGATGATCGCGTCGATCAGGTAAGCCAGCGCCCGCCACCAAAAGCCGCCATATCGTGTCATCACCTGCCCCTTCATGGATTATGCGCCCCTCGTCCACGTCCGCGCCCCGAGCGTGCTTCCCTGCCTGAACCGCTCCAGGCGCGCAGAGGTTTCCCGGCCGATTGCCGGAGCGACCCATCGCCGCCTCAACCGGACAGCGTACCCCGCTTGCCGGAATCACTGTAATCGGTTAAGGGCGCGCCAATTTTGCGGTGCAGCACAGGGCTGCTCGCCCTAGCCCTCCTACTGAGAGTAGACCCATGTCCGCCCCGCTTCCTTTGCGCAACATCGCAATCATTGCGCACGTCGACCACGGCAAAACCACCCTCGTCGACCAGCTTTTCCGCCAGTCCGGCACCTTCCGCGACAACCAGCGCGTCGAAGAGCGCGCCATGGACTCGAACGATCTCGAAAAAGAGCGCGGCATCACCATCCTGGCGAAGCCGACTTCGATTGAGTGGAACGGCTACCGCATCAACATCGTCGACACGCCCGGCCACGCTGACTTCGGCGCAGAGGTCGAGCGCATCCTCTCGATGGTCGACGGCGTGATCCTGCTGGTCGACAGCTCGGAAGGCGCGATGCCGCAGACCAAGTTCGTCACCGGCAAGGCGCTGGGCCTCGGCCTCAAGCCGATCGTCGTGGTCAACAAGATCGACCGTCCCGATGGCCGTCATGCCGAAGTGCTCGACGAGGTGTTCGACCTCTTCGTCAGCCTCGACGCCAATGACGAGCAGCTGGACTTCCCGGTTCTCTACGCGTCGGGCCGCAACGGCTACGCCAGCTACGATCCGGACGCTCGCGAAGGCACGCTGACCTCGCTGTTCGAGAAGATCGTCGAGCACGTGCCGGCGCCGAACCTCGACGTCGACGCGCCGTTCTCCTTCCTTGCCACGCTTCTCGACCGTGACAACTTCATGGGCCGCGTCCTGACCGGCCGCGTCCAGTCTGGCAAGCTCAAGGTCAATGACCCCATCCGGGCCATCGACGCCGACGGCAAGGTCATCGAGGTGGGCCGCGCGACGAAGGTGCTGACGTTCCGCGGCCTCGACCGCGTGCCCGTAGACGAAGCCCGCGCCGGTGACATCATCGCGCTCGCAGGCCTTGAGAAGGCCACCGTGGCCAACACCATCGCCGATCCGTCCGTCTCCGTTCCGATCAAGGCCCAGCCGATCGATCCGCCGACGCTGGCGATGCGATTCGCCGTCAACGACAGCCCGCTCGCGGGCCGTGAAGGCGACAAGGTGACGAGCCGCATGATTCGCGACCGCCTGATGCGCGAAGCGGAAACCAACGTCGCAATCCGCGTCACCGAGTCGGCCGACAAGGACAGCTTCGAAGTCGCCGGTCGCGGCGAACTCCAGCTCGGCGTGGTCATCGAGACGATGCGCCGCGAAGGCTTCGAACTCGGCATCAGCCGTCCGCGCGTGCTGTTTGGCACGGACGAGAACGGTGGCCGCACCGAGCCGTACGAGACCGTCGTCATCGACGTGGACGACGAATACTCGGGCACAGTCGTCGAGAAGATGCAGCGCCGCAAGGCCGAGCTGACCGACATGCGTCCTTCAGGCCTCGGCAAGACCCGCATCACCTTCTCGGCCCCTTCGCGCGGCCTCATCGGCTACCACGGCGAGTTCCTGTCGGACACCCGCGGCACCGGCATCATGAACCGCCTGTTCGAGAAGTACGACGCTCACAAGGGCCCGATCGAAGGCCGCCTCAACGGCGTCCTGATCTCGAACGGCACGGGCGAAGCCGTCGGGTACGCTCTCAACAGCCTCGAAGAGCGCGGCATCCTGTTCGTGAAGCCGCAGGACAAGATCTACGAAGGCATGATCATTGGCGAAAACGCCAAGCCCGACGATCTTGAAGTCAATCCGATGAAGTCGAAGCAGCTGACGAACTTCCGTTCGACCGGCAAGGATGACGCCATCCGCCTGACCCCGCCCAAGATCATGACGCTCGAGCAGGCCATCGCCTACATCGACGACGACGAGATGGTGGAAGTGACGCCGCAGTCGATCCGTCTGCGCAAGGCGATCCTCGACCCGCATGAGCGCAAGAAGGCGAGCCGCAAGAAGGAAAACGCCTGAACGAGGCCTCCCTTCCAAGGGCAGTAGCACGAAGGGCGCGGTGGTCTTGACCACCGCGCCCTTTTTCGTTGGCCCGCAGCAACAGGAGCCCTCCTCCCTGAATGGCGCTCCTGCCGGTGCTCGGCCTGCAGGCGCCTGCCACCACCGGTGAGGCAGGCGCCCGTCGGTTCGCTTAGAACGAGGCTCCGAGCGAGAACACCATGGTCGCTCCCGCGATCTGTGAGCCATCCTTGCTGGAGGCGAAGTTCGGGTAAAGGTAAGCCGATTCCGACTTCGAGATATCGGTGTCGATGTAGGCGATGCCGAGCGTGAGCGGCCCGACCGCCATGTCGGCGCCCAGCATCCAGTCCACGTAGCTGCCGGTCGGCGCAACGCTCGTCCCGTTCGGGCCGAGGCCGGAGTTGCCGTTCGAATAGCCGATGTGCCCCTTCACGGTGAGCGGGGTTTCGGGGATCGCGGAGCTTGCATCCGCCCACATGTAGAAGTTGTCGGACTTCTTGCCCGGGGCATCGGGGACGCCGGCGTTGTACGCGTCGGCATCATAGTAGACGCGGCCCAGCGCGCGCTGCTTGGGTGCGTAGGCCACGCCCACGAGCACGCTGGCCGGTCCGACGTCGCCCGAAAGCTTCACGTAGGGCTCCGCAAAGTCAGTCGTGTCCGCGCCGCCCGGATACATGTACCACGTCAGGCCGACATCGAGCTTCACACCGGGCGTGACTTCGGCGGCGTAGCCACCATAAATATCGAGTTCGGTGTTCGAGCCGCCGAACGTGCCCCACCCGGCCAGGTTCGAAGCCCAAGTGCCGACGTAGGCGCCGCTTGCGTGCGAAACGGTGACGCCGCCTTGCACCGCCAGTTCCTCATCCGTCTGAGACACGCCGCGGAAGCGGTAGTCGGTCACGAGACCAACGGTTCCGGAGACGGAGATTTCGCTGGGAGCTTCTTCCTGCGCAATTGCGGGGGTGGCGAAGCCGATCATGGCGGCAGTGCAGGCAGCCACGGAGCCGGCGACGCCGGAGAAGAGACGAGACGTCATAGTCGGAACACCCTCATGTTACTGTTGTAGCATGTTCCGTCCTGCGGCCCGCACGCCAGGCAGCCGCTACGTGGCGGGCCTTGTTCCTGCAGACGCTCCCAACCCTAGGGCATGGGCGCATCTTGGCAAGCGCCATGTGCTTCCATAGCATCACGGGGCGATCAGCTGTGGTTGGCCTGCAACACATTCGCTCCGCCGGGGATGCTTCGGTCGAAAGAAAACGGGCGGCTGCGCGATTGCACAGCCGCCCGGGTTTCGGCGTCATGGCCCTGAGGCGGGTGTCGGCTCCCTGAGCCGGGTCAGCCTGCCACAGGAAGTGGCCGCAGGATGTTGTCCGGACCGGTGACGCGGTCACGCTGGCCGCCCTGGCGGCGACGGCTGATCCATTCGGAAAGGGTTTCCGCCGTCGTATGGTCCATCGCCTTCACGCGACCGAGGTCGAGATGGACCGGGCGATGAGGCGGCTGCTTCTCAAGCACGTTGTTCAGGCGCGTCAGGCCCACGAAAGTCGCAGCGCCGTTCAGTTCAAGGCGAGTGGCCTCACCCTCGTCGTGCTCTTCCACCTTGAGGCGCAGGTGTTTGTAGTGCGGCAGCAGTTCGATGACCGAGAGCGCGAGGCCTACGAGCACGCCCGTCAGCAGATCTGTGGTCACCACCAAGATGAAGGTAACCGCCCAGATCGCCGCCGGCAGCACGCCATGCACCTTGAAGAGGTGACGGACATGCTTGAGGCTCACGAGCTTCCAGCCCGTCACCACGAGGACGCCGCCAAGGGCCGCCATCGGCACTTCGCGCAGCAGCCACGGCAGCAGGGCGACGAAACCGAGTATCCACACGCCGTGAAGCATGGTGGACAGCCGCGTCCGCGCGCCGGCCTGGACGTTGGCGGATGAGCGGACGATGACGCCCGTCATGGGGAGTGCGCCGAAGACACCGCACAGGAAGTTGCCGACACCCTGCGCACGCAGTTCCTTGTCGTACTTCGTACGCTCACCATCATGCATGCGATCGACCGCCGCAGCCGAGAGCAGGGTTTCCGCGCTGGCAATGAAGGCGATGGCGAGCGCGGCCACGATGAGCGCGGGATTGCCCAGCGGGGCGAACCAGGCGGCGCTCGTGGGAAAAGCGAACGCTGCAGCGATGGAAGTCGGCACCTCGATGCGCGCGACCTCCAGACCCAATCCCCAGGCGATGGCGGTCGCGGCCAGAACGCCCAGCAGTGCGCCTGGAACAAGGGTCATCGACTTGGGACGCACCTTCTCCCAGCCGATCATGACGACGATCGTCAGAAGGCCGAGCAACAACGCCATTTCCGTCGCCGCCGCATTGGAGAAGTCGAGCCCGAAGATCCGCTCCGGCATCGCGGCCAGGTTCTGCAAGCCGCTGGACAACGGCCTTTCATCGAACAGGATATGGAACTGGCCGATGACAATCAGCGCGCCGATGCCCGCAAGCATCCCGTGAACCACCGCCGGGCTGATCGCGCGAAACAGGCCACCCAGCTTGAGCGCGCCCGCAACGAGTTGGAGAATGCCTGCCAGCAGCAGCACCGGCCCCAGCGCTTCCAGTCCGTGCTCGCGAACGAACTCGAACACGATGACGGCCAGGCCGGCAGCCGGTCCGCTGACCTGCAGCGGCGACCCCGCCAGCAGGCCCACGACGATGCCACCAATTATGCCGGTGACGAGGCCCTTCTCCGGCGGCACGCCGGATGCGATCGCGATACCCATGCACAGGGGCATGGCCACGAGAAACACGACTATGGAAGCCGTGAAGTCCCGACCGAAGTGGGAGAAGATGCCTGAGCGCTCTTCCCCCATGGCGGGTGAGAGCGTGCTCATTCAGCCGCCTCGGCGTATTCGGTGGCGATGCGGGCACGTGCCGGCAGGGCAACCGGCAGGTCGCGGTCCTCGCGCAGAACAACGAACTCGCCGGTTTCGCCGTTGAGACCCAGCACCTGCCCGGCATGAATATCGACCATCCAGCCATGCAGCGTCATCTCGCCGCGGGCGATGGCGGCAGCGACGGACGGGTGAGTGCGCAGGTGGTTGATCTGCGCGATGATGTTTTCAAGCGTGATCGCACGAACGCGCTCCTTGCCGTCCAGTTCGGAATGGCAGGTGCTGACGATGTGCGCGGCGGCCGCGCCGTGCTTCAGCCATGCGGCGACGTTGGGCATCGCTTCGAGACCCGTGGGATCAGAGAGGGCCTTCATCGCACCGCAGTCCGAGTGACCGCAGACGATGATGTCGCGCACGCCCAGCGCCGCCACGGCATACTCGACCGTGGATGTGACGCCGCCGTTTTGCGTGGCGTAGGGCGGCACGATGTTGCCGGCGTTGCGGCAGACGAACAGGTCACCGGGATCCGCCTGCATGATCTGCTCGGGCACGATGCGCGAATCGGCGCAGGAGATCATCAGCGCCTTGGGCGACTGGCCGTGCGTGGTGAGCTTGTTGAAGAGCTCGCTGCTGGCTGGAAAAAGTGTCTTCTCGAAGTTGAAGACGCGACCGATGAGTTCGTTCATGCTGAACACCTTTCTGTTATCCACTGCCGTCGGCGCACGCACCGCGACTTAATGTGAAAAGTTAGGTGTCCTGATTTTCGGCATTCATGCGGCGTTGTTACGAAGTCTTGCTGCGCTGCAGCGCGGCTCAACCTTGCTCTAGCGGCAGGCGGATCGTCGCACGCAGCCCGCCTTCGGCACGATTGCGCAGGTCGAGTGTCCCGTTTTCGGAGCGGACCGCCTTGCTGACGATCGGCAGGCCGAGCCCCATGCCCGCCGTGTCGCGCGCACGCGCCGTGTCCAGCCTGACGAAAGGCTGAAGGGCATCGGCGATCCTGTCGTCCGGGATACCGGGACCGTCGTCTTCCACGACGATCTCGACCGCCCCGCCGTCGCGCCTCACGCGCACCCGGACATTGCCGCCGTAGTGGAGGGCGTTCTCGATGAGATTGGAGAGCGCCCGCCGTATGGGCACCGGCCTTACGCTGATCTCCAGGTTCGACGGCCCCGAATACGTCGCGTCCGCACCATGGTCGGCGGCTGTATCGACCAGGGTTTCGGCCATCACCGCTATGTCGATGCGGGCTACGGGGATCGACCGGCCATCGCTCTCGACATAGGCCTGGATCGAATCGAGGAGCATGCGCATCTCCTCGATATCCTTGTTGAGGCCGTCGCGAACTTCCGGGTCGACGCTGTCGTCATCGAGCCGAAGCCGCATCCGGGCCAAAGGCGTTTTCAGGTCGTGTCCGATCGCCAGCATTGTCTGGGTTCGATCGATGAGGGATTGATGGATGCGCTGCTGCATCTCGTTCAGCGCGCGGATCAGCTCCCGCAATTCATCCGGCCCACGTTCCGGCACCAGACGAGGCGGACCGGAGCCAAGGTGGCGCGTAGCTGCAATAAGCGTGCGCAGCGGCTTCAGCGTCGTGCGCACCAGGACCCAGGCCAGAGCCAAGAGGAGCAGCGTGGGCAGCGCCAGCCTGATCACGCGACTTGCGGTCAGCTTCCACGCGGCGTTCGCATACGTCCGAAACTCCACGAAGCTGTTGTCGGACAGGCGCATGGAACCGCCGATATTGCCTTTGCCCGGAACCCCCTCGAGATGGAGTTCGAGATCGGCAAGCGCCAGTTCGGGGGCAATTTCCAGCACCTGCTCGCGCAGGTTGGACAAGCCGAGGGCCGATCGACGGCGAGCGGCCGGGGCCGACCACTTCAGCTTGAAACGCTGGGTACTCAGCACCCCGGCCAGATCGGTGCGCTCCGCCATCGGGGCCCGCTGCAGTGTTCGCCGCGCCAGCACGAGGTTCTCCGCAATCCTTTCCGCATCGTCACGGCGCAGGACGAACGAGTTCACCCGGTCGAAAAGAAAGGAGTTGGCGGCGAAATCGACCAGAACGACGAGCAACAGCACGGCCAGCAGTCGCTCAGGCAGGCCCAGGCGCCTGAATCGAGCGACAAGCCTGCCTGCCATCAGTTGCGGATCACTTCGGCCTTGAACATGTAGCCGACACCCCGAACAGTCACGATCGGCGGCTCGGCGCCTTCCGCCTGCAGCTTGCGGCGCAGGCGGCTTACCAGAACGTCGATGGAACGGTCCGAACTGTCGCCGATGCGGGAGCGCGAGAGTTCCATGAGCCGCTCGCGTCCCAGAACGCGCTGGGGGTAGCCGAGAAAGGTGGACAGCAGATCGAATTCGGCGCCGGTAAGGTCCACGATCGCGCCACTGGGTGACCGAAGCTCGCGCCGGGCGATGGACACCTGCCATCCGTCGAACTGGATCATGTCGGGGCTGCGCGTATCGGCGGCCGGCTCCGTCGATGAATCAAGCCCTCCCCCCCGACGCAGGACGGCGCTGACCCGGGCCGCCAGTTCGCGCGTGCTGAATGGCTTGGCCAAATAATCGTCCGCGCCCAGTTCAAGGCCAAGGACGCGATCTTCCTCGCTTCCTCGTGCACTGATGAAGATGATCGGAACATCGCTTTCGCGGCGCAAGCGGCGGAACAGGTCGAAGCCGCTGGTCCCGGGAAGCATGATATCGAGCACCACGAGATTGACTGCGGTCTCCCGCAGCGTCACCCACATTTCCGCGCCCGTCGCAGCGGTGAGCACATTGAACCCGCTCTGACGCAGGGCCCGCGCCGTAAGCGTGCGCAACGCTCCATCATCCTCGACGAGCAGAATAGTGGGGGGCGTGGACATCGTTTCTTGCGAATTTCTATGAAGTGGTGCGGCCGTCATCGTGAACAAACTCTGCTGGCATATAGAGGAACCGCGCGGTCAGGGAAACCGCGCGGCGGAAAATCTCTCTCAGTAGCACGGCTTGGCGCCGGCCACTGAAAGGGCATGAGAGATCCGGCCGGAGCAAACGGCGGAAGGCAGCCATAGCCTGCGGTTTTGCCGAGCAACGACCGGAGCGCTTCAGAGTGGGGCTGTCGAATGACAAGGTTTTGGCCCTGACGTGACGAAATGTTGCCGGCGACGACGAACGGGACGGCGAGCGCGACCAGCGCCTTGCGCCGCGTCCTATCGAGCCGTGACGGGTTCACCCGCAGTTCAGTCCTTCTGGTTCAAAAGCTTATCGACGTGCCCACCGCAACCGCCGTTACCCGGTTGGCTCGGAAAGGGAGACGCAAGT
Organism: Novosphingobium sp. HII-3; assembly: GCF_002916655.1. Classification (GTDB taxonomy): domain Bacteria; phylum Pseudomonadota; class Alphaproteobacteria; order Sphingomonadales; family Sphingomonadaceae; genus Novosphingobium; species Novosphingobium panipatense. The sequence continues at coordinate 50,732 of NZ_PPSM01000007.1, read as the reverse complement.
CATGAGTACTAATCTACTGAAATCCATCGCCAAGAAACTGGCGCTCGGCGCGGCCGTGGCTGCATCCGTCGTGATGACGGCCTCTCCGGCCCAGGCGCAGGACCGCTACTACGACCGCGGCGACAACACGGCCGCCATCGCCATCGGCGCCGGTGTCATCGGCCTCGCGCTCGGAGCCGCGCTCGCGGATCGGGACGACCGGTATTACTACGACCGCGACCGCTGGGGTTCACGCCGCTACGTGCGGGTGCGTGATCGCCCCGGCTACTATTACTACTACGACAACGCGCCGAACCGCTACTACCGGGACCGTTACTACGATCGGTACTATTCGCAATGGAACCGCCCCGGCTGGCGCGGAGGCGATCGCCGCGACTGGAACCGCAGCCGGCACTGGCGGGATGATCGTCGCGCAAATCGCGGTCGGGACCGCTGGGACGGCCGTGGACGGGATCGGTACGACCGTCGCCGCTGAGGCTGATCGGAATACCGCCATGGGCAGCAGGTGCAAGCGCTGCGCCCTCCCGTGGCGGTGATCCACCGGCCCATCTGAACCACCCTCGCCAAGCGGGACTGAGGCGGCTATGGGCGCCTCACCATGAATACCGCAGATCTGCGCATTGCCCTCTTTTCAGGCAACTACAACTACGTTCGCGATGGAGCCAACCAGGCCCTTAACCGTCTCGTCGGCTTTCTTCTTCGTCAAGGCGCGGACGTGCGCGTCTACGCTCCCACCGTGGCGCGTCCGGCTTTCGAACCCACTGGGCAACTGATCGGCGTGCGCGCCTTCGCAATTCCGGGACGGCCGGAATACCGGTTCCCGTTCTCCATTTCCGGCAGGGCGCGCCGCGATCTTGCTGCCTTCAAGCCGAACGTGGTCCACGTCTCCTCGCCGGATCCGGTCGGCCATCAGGCCGTATCCTGGGCGCGGCGCCAGAACCTTCCGGTTCTCGCCTCCGTCCACACGCGGTTCGAAACTTATCTGCGCTACTACAACATGGCTTGGGGCGAACCCGTGGTAGAAGCCATCTTGCGCCGGTTCTACCGGCGCTGCGACGCTCTGGTCGCGCCATCGGAAAGCATGGCGCAGCTCCTCCGCGAGCAGCGCATGAACTACGATGTGTCGATCTGGTCGCGCGGTGTGGATCACGAGATCTTCAACCCGGGCCGCCGGGATCTCGAATGGCGCCGCAGCCACGGCATCGAGGACCACGAAGTCGTAATCGGTTTTCTCGGTCGGCTGGTTATGGAAAAGGGCCTCGACGTCTTTTCCGATACCGTTGACGAGCTTCGCCGGCGCAACGTGCCTCACAAGGTGCTGGTGATCGGCCAAGGCCCCGCCCGAGAGTGGTTCGAGGAACGCCTGCCCGGCGGCGCCTTCGTTGGCTTCCAGGCCGGCTCTGACCTGGGCAGGGCCGTGGCCTCCCTTGATGTGCTTTTCAATCCGTCTGTGACCGAAACCTTCGGCAACGTCACGCTGGAGGCAATGGCATGCGGCATTCCGGTAGTGGCGGCCGCCGCAACCGGCAGCCAGAGCCTGGTGGACGACCGTGTCTCCGGCCGCCTCATCCCACCGGGAGCGAGCCACCAGTTTGCCGAAGCACTGAAGAACTACGCCGAAGATGCCGCGCTACGCCGCGCCCATGGCGAGGCTGGCGTCGCGCGCGCACGGGAATTCAGCTGGGACAGCATCAATCAGGCTGTGGCCGACACCTACCTGCGGCTCATCCGCCAGAAGACGCGCGGCTAAGCGCAACAGTTCAGGACAAGGCGCGGCGTTTACACCGCGCCTCGCGCCTCTCTCCTCCCTGCCTCTGGCCGAAACCGGCCAGCCGCTTGTGCGCGCGGCATGATCTCGTTTGGGTGTGTCACGCTCCCTTGCGCTGCAGCCGCACCAGGGCACGGTCGATCTCCGCCCGGACCGCGCCGTTCAGTTCACCGTCCACGACCCGGTAGACGATGCGGCCCTCTTCCATCGAATAGGCGACCGTCGCCATGTCGTCATTGAAGCTGGCCACATAGAGCGCGGGCTTGCGCTGTATCAACGCAAGATCGTCGGCGCGGAGAACCAGCGTGTCGCGCATGAAATAGGCGCCGGTCATTTCCGCAGGCGCCACGTCGGCGCTGGCGTGCGTCGCCCCGGCCGTTGCCATTGCAAGCAGGACAAGCCCTGCCTGCAACGCTGTCAGGAATCGCTCCATGACGACTCTTCCTCTCCGGTGCAGACCTGTCCTGCAGGTCTGTCATCTGGAAGAGACTCGTAACATGCAGACACGGTTCCACGAAGCAGTCATTGGTGAGGAAGCTTGATACTGCTGCAAATATCGCACTGCAGTATGATCAGCTGTATTCAACTGATACTCGCTACGTGCTGAAGAATCGAAGCTCTACGGTGCAAATTCAGGGAAAACTGCGAAGGCAGTTTGACAGTTCTCACCGCAGTTGCTCAGGCGCAAAAATTCCGGCGGCAGGGTGGAGGAACCGTCCAGCCCGGATGACGTTGCCTGACGGACGGCCCTGCCCCTGGAACAAAGGAACCTGCGATGACCACCAACACCGCGTCTGCACGCTACGTCGGCTTCGGCAAGTCTGGCAAAGGCTCGATCTCCACCCGGTCCGGTGTGCTGTCGGAACAGCCCTATGGCTTTGGCACCCGTTTCGAAGGCGTGCCCGGCACCAACCCTGAAGAACTGATCGCCGCCGCCCATTCCGCGTGCTTCACGATGGCCACCAGCTTCGCTCTTGCGAGCGCGGGTTACTCTGACGGGACCCTGGACACCGAATGCACCGTGACTCTCGACAAGGAGGGTGACGGTTTCGCAGTGACTAAGTCGGCCCTGAAGCTTTCGGCGGCCGTGCCCGGCATCTCACAGGACGAGTTCGATCGCATAGCGAACGATGCCAAGGCGAATTGCCCGATCTCCAAGCTGTTCAACTGCGAAGTCACTCTGGAAAAGTCGCTGAAGGGCTAGCGCGCCGCACCAAGGCGGGGCTCGCGATCCGTCCAGGCGCAGCCCTGCCGTAGTTGCTCACCCATCTGCAGAGTCACGGCAAAGGGGTAGACGGTGTCGGACATCCCATCGCTGCACCGTGTCGGCGTGACCGCCAGTATCACCTCGCGCCCGCCGATGGAGCCGCTGAAGGACACGCCCCCGCGCCCCGCGAAGCGCGCGACGGACACTTGGACGCCTTCCGGGTTTTCCGGAGTCGTGTAGCGGAATCCTTCGGCGCCGACCGTACCGCCCCAAAAGGGCTCGGTACCGACAAGCTGAATGATCTCTCCAGGCTTGATGCCATTCCACGGGCGGTGATCGCCGGCATCGCCAGGCAGGTTGTCGGTGGCAGAATGACATGCTGCAAGAGCGAAGAACCCTGCAAGCGACGGAAGCGTGAGAGAGGTTAGCCGCGACATGACCCGAGCCTACGAGCGAGGAGCCGAGTCTTCAATCGCAAGGTGCGCCGATTCGCATGCAGTTCTGCTTCGGCGTTTGATCTGCCCGGGTCACACGCCGGAAAACTAATCTTTTTCAAGCCGCCGTAGCGCTGAACTCTCGTTCAACATTATCAGATTCCAGCGCTTTCTATGCGCTTGCGTGTTATGCAACAGCGATTACCGCTAATGAAATTGCGATGCTAAGCCAACTGCGCTTTTGCTGCACCGCACAAGATAACTGCAGCCCGAGGCGAACCAAGCCTCGTCGAAAAGCAAGGATCGCACCATGTTCAAGACTGTCTTCGCCTCCGCCGCCATCGCTCTTCTCGCCGTTCCGGCCGCCGCTCACGCTGATGACAGCCGTGAGTTCTCGCACGAGGGCGTGAACTACACCTACACCACCGCTCAGAAGGGCAAGGTCACCGTGATCAACGGCACGACCTCCGCCGGCGTTCCCTTCCGTCTCTACGTCAAGGGTGGCCGCGTATCGGGCACCTACAACAGCCGCTATGTGTCGTTCACGACCGCAGAGGCCGCCAAGCTGAACCTCGCCCAGTAAAAAACGGGCAGGTTTCGGGCAAACTGATCGCGCAGCTCGCGCGCTCGGGCATCCTCCTCTCCCCCGCCTGAGCCGCTGAGCGCCGAACCAGGCGCCGTCCCGCACCGCCGGGACGGCGCCTTTTTCTCGTGCCGGGCGCTGACAAGGGATGGCGGTTGAAGTAGCGCCTCAGGCGCACATACCTTTGGAAATTTGATGGCTGCGGGCAAATTTGTTCTCTTGCTGATGGGCGGCGGGCTTGCGGGTGCCGCCTTCGCCGCGTTGACGACAGGCGCGATCACGCGACTCCCCGATGCGCAAGAGAGCCTCTCCCCTCCGCCGGTCGCGCAGCCGGACGCGGGTTCTGATAGCGACGAGGGAGCTTTCGTCCTTGGCACCGCGCAATGGCCTTTTCAGGCCGAAGGCGGTGCGGACGGGCTGGCCTACTCCCCGGAAGATCTGGAGGCGCCGGACTATGAGCCGGGCCCCGCGGCGGAAGACAACCGCCCTTTCGCCTACCATGCCGGGGAGCCGCCGAAGCGGATGAGTCAGCCGATGCCATCCGCGCGCCCGGTTCCGCCCCCGACAGGCAGGGTCGGGGGCGCGGGCGACGCCGCCACCGCTGCCGCAAGCCGTGCGGCCGATGCAGCGCAGGACGTGCTCGCGGCCGAAACCGCCCTTTAATCGTTAGCGGACAGGCGCCGCAGGTTCTTGCGGACCTCGCGGCGGTAATGCGACACCATATGGCGGCATACCGTCTCCGGATCGTGGCCAAGCTGCCCCATGGCAAAGGCAATGCCGAGTTCCCAGCCAGCCCAAACCTTTTCGGTCACCATGCGAACCATCTCGGTCCCCGCATCGGCATCGCAGCGATTGATGCGTGCCGTGCGCATCGCGATCACCGATCCGGCCTCCGCCCAAAGCTTGCCGGCCTCGTCCAGCAAGTCCCGGGTGGCGCAATCCTGCTTCATCCGCGCACGTCCTCGTCCTTCGCCCGTGCGCAGGTTTTGCACACGCTCCGGCGGTCCGCTGCCGAACATCGCACATCCTCGGGAAAAACCCGGACGCTCGACCGGCGAGCCGGGTTGCGGCGCTCCTTAGTCGAAGTCCGGCGCGCGGGAAAGATTTTCATCCAAGGGTGACGAAGACCTCCGCCTCGATGACCCACTCCCCCGCCGTCTCGCGCCACTTGGCCGCATAAGTTCCCGAGGCCTCCGGCTGCGGCGAGCCGGCAGCCGTTCCATGCCAGTGCCCCTGCTCCATTGCGACCGGCTCAACCGCCGAAACGATGACATGTTCAGGCGTCCGTTGGTAGATCAGGCGATCGGCATGGCCGAATTCCCGCCGCCAGATCTTTACCTGCGCCATGCGGCCAGCGATCACGGCACTGTCGCTGCCGGTCACCATGACACAGTCCTTTGCCAGCAAAGGTCCGATCGCGGCCGCGTCACCGTCGGCAATGGCGCGATTGAAGGCGGCGCGTCGGGTTCGGACGGCGAGTTCCGTCATAATCCCTCCACACCCGGCCGCAGCGGAGATGCCGCGCCTTCACCGGCGACGGTCATCCACCGCCGCACGTTCCAGCGTTCGACAAGGCCCTCCTTCACATAGGGATCGGCGACCGCAAAGGCCTCCGCCACCTCTGGCCCCTGCCCTGCGAAGAGCAGCATCGCCGTGTCCAGCGGATTTTCGATGGCCCCCGCCAGAAGCATCTCGCCACGTTCGCAGGCTCTCCACGCGTGTTCGAGATGTGCATCACGCAATGCGCCACGCCGTTCGAGATAGCCCGGGGCTAGGTGATAGATGAGCAGATAGTGGTTCATACAGAGATCATGGCGCGCGCTGCGCCCCCCGGAAAGGCCCTGCCTTCAACCATCCACCGGATCTGGAAGGCACAGCGCGCGGGAGCCCATAGATCGGGTCTATGCCGCCCATGGACCAACGGCATCTAGGCCAGCGAGGCAGGATTGCTCTCAATGCACGGCGGTCACGATCGACCGTGGGAGCGCACCGGATGATTCTGAAGATCGCAGGCGTCAGCCTGTCGCTGGCAATGCTGATGATGGCCCCCGGATCGGCCTTCGCCCAAGCCTCCGCAACGGCGTCCGAGGCAACGTCCCCCGGGCCCGGCCAAGGTACGCCCGCCCTTGTTCCCTCCGACTTCGTCGTTCCGGCACAGGCGGAGGCCGACAGCTTTAAGCTCGTGCCGCTCGGCCCTGACGTGGTGGATGTGGACTTCGCCGCGTACATGTCCTCGATCGAGCATCTGCAGGCGACCTTCACGCGCAGCACGGACTGGCCCCATGCCAACCTTTCCGCCGCTGACGCGATGCGCGACATGGAGAACGAGCAGACTCGCTTCCGGGAGCGCAAATCCTTCGCCTACGCAGTCCTGACGCCGGACGGAAAGCGGGAACGGGGCTCGGTGTACGTGTCGCCCAGCCCGGTCGACGGCTACGACGCCGTAGTGAGGCTCTGGGTAACCAAGGCCGAATACGACGCCGGGTTCGACACGCGGCTGTACAGCTGGGTGACGGCCTGGATCGCCGAAGACTGGCCTTTCGCCAGGGTGGCCTACCCCGGCCGCGCCATCGCGTGGAAGGATTGGGATGCTCTCGTGGCGGCGCAGAAGGCTGGCGCGTAAATCTGGCAAGGCCACGCTGCGAACAGGCCTGCGGACACGTCAGGCACCCTGCAGCGCCAGCTTGCCCAGCAGCGCCAGTGCCGCAGCGGGAGCTCGCTCCTTGGCCCCGTTGATGAAGAACGCAAAAATCTCGCGCCCCTCGACGGTCCAGGCTCCGATGCGCTCCTTCCAGGCGTCGAGTTCACCTTCGGCGTAGCCCTGCTCCAGCTCCGCGCGGGCGTTCTGCAGGCGGGCGTAGATGAAGGGGGCGCCCTCGGTCACATCCAGAACGGCGTATTTGGGCGAATCGGCAAGGATGACCGCGACCCCCGCCTTGCGGCACAATGCAAAGAAGGCAGGATCATCGAAGCTTTCGTGCCTCGCTTCGATCGCATGTTGCAGCATCATGCCCTCCTGCCGCGTAGGCAGCAGGGCCAGGAACGCGCCGATCTCATCGGGATCGAACGCCTTCGCTGCAGGAAGTTGCCAATTGATCGGGCCCAGCTTCGGGCCAAGTTCGACGAGCCCCTGAGCCATGAAGTTCGCCACGCCCTCACCCGCTTCGGCCAGATTCCTGCGCGTGGTGCAGTAACGGCTGCCCTTGACGGCGAAGCGGAAATGATCCGGCACCGCGTCGCGCCATTTGGCGAAGCTGGCCGGGCTCTGACGGCGGTAGAAGGTCGCGTTGATCTCCGTCGCGGTCAGCCGCTCGCCAAGGTAGGCGAGTTCGCGAGCGTGCGGCAGGCCTTCTGGGTAGAAGAGGCCGCGCCATGGTGCATAGGTCCAGCCGCCAACTCCGATGTGCACGGTCACCGATTCTTCCCCGTCAGCCGCTTGCGATTGGCGGCAACCTTTCGGCGGTAATGCCGCACGGCCTTGCCCGTGCTTGTGGCCGACCCACCGCCTGCCGCCAGCATCATCCCCGCCGTGGCGGCGGCACGGACCTTCTCCGTGACCATGAGCCGGTTCTCGCGCTCACTGCCCTGTCCCGTCATGATGTCGAACGTGCGCAGCCCGATGACCGTGAGGCTCTCCACCCCCAGCCAGTAGCTGTCGTGGGCCAGCTTCATCCAGTCGGCGGCCGGGTTCCGGTGCATTGCCTGATCCTCGTCACTGCGGGCGCGGGCTGCGCAGTGACGAGGGTGATCGGCTTGGGACCTGTCGTCAATCGTGCTCGCGTCCGTTGGAGCCGATGTAGAGTTCGCCGCCGGTATCCTTGAAGACCTTGCTCATCTCGGCCATGCCCGCCTCGGCGTCTTCGGCGGCCACGAAGGTCTCAACCGGCTGGTTCTGCTTGGCGGCAAACTCGCGCACTTCCTGCGAGATTTTCATCGAGCAGAACTTGGGCCCACACATTGAGCAGAAGTGCGCGGACTTGGCACCTTCTGCCGGAAGGGTCTGGTCATGGTACTGCTCCGCCGTATCGGGGTCGAGGCTAAGGTTGAACTGATCCCGCCAGCGGAACTCGAACCGCGCGCGGGAAAGCGCATCGTCGCGGACCTTGGCGGCGGGGTGGCCTTTCGCGAGGTCGGCGGCGTGGGCGGCCAGCTTGTACGTGACGACGCCAACTTTCACATCGTCGCGATCCGGCAGGCCCAGGTGCTCCTTGGGCGTGACGTAGCAGAGCATCGCGGTGCCGTACCAGCCGATCATGGCCGCGCCGATGCCGCTGGTGATATGGTCGTACCCCGGCGCGATGTCGGTGACGAGCGGCCCGAGGGTGTAGAACGGCGCTTCGCCGCAAGCCTGAAGCTGCTTTTCCATGTTCTCCTTGACCTTGTGCATCGGCACGTGGCCCGGCCCTTCGATCATGACCTGCACGTCCTGTTCCCAGGCGCGCCTGGTCAGTTCGCCGAGCGTGTAGAGTTCGGCGAACTGCGCCTCGTCGTTGGCATCCGCGATCGAGCCGGGACGCAACCCGTCACCCAGCGAATAGGCGACGTCATAGGCCTTCATGATCTCGGTAATCTCGTCGAAGCGTTCGTAGAGGAACGATTCCTTGTGATGCGCCAGGCACCACTTGGCCATGATCGAGCCGCCGCGCGAAACGATGCCCGTCACGCGCTTGGCGGCGAGCGGCACGAAGGGCAGGCGCACACCCGCATGAATTGTGAAGTAGTCCACCCCCTGCTCGGCCTGTTCGACCAATGTGTCGCGAAAGATCTCCCAGGTCAGTTCCTCGGCAATGCCGCCGACCTTTTCGAGCGCCTGATAGATCGGCACGGTGCCGATGGGCACGGGGCTGTTGCGAATGATCCATTCGCGCGTGTCGTGGATGTTCCTGCCGGTGGACAGGTCCATCACGGTGTCCGCGCCCCAGCGGATCGCCCAGACCATCTTGTCGACTTCGCTCGCCACGTCCGAAGCGACGGCGGAGTTGCCGATGTTGGCGTTGATCTTCACCAGGAAGTTGCGCCCAATCGCCATCGGTTCGCTTTCGGGGTGGTTGATGTTCGACGGGATGATGGCGCGGCCGCGCGCCACCTCCTCGCGCACGAATTCGGGCGTCACGTAGTCGGGGATGAAGGCTCCCCAATTCTGCCCGTCACGCACATATTCCTTGAGCCTCGCACGGCCGAGGTTTTCGCGCTCGGCCACGTATTCCATCTCGGGCGTGATGATACCGGCTTTCGCGTAGTGCATCTGGCTGACGTTTCGGCCGGGCTTCGCGCGCAGCGGGCGCTGCACCACGTTGGCGAAGGTGGGGACACCGGCGGAGCGGTCGGGCCCCTTCAGGCCGTTGTCCTCGGGCTTCACCTCGCGACCGGCATAGTCCTCGACGTCCCCGCGCGCGAGGATCCATTCGCGGCGCTTGAGCGCAAGGCCTGCCGAAATGTCGATGGTGGCCTGGGGATCGGTGTAAGGGCCGGACGTGTCGTAGACGCGCACCGGCGCTTCGCCGCTGCCGGGTTCCAGATGGATCTCGCGCATGGCCACACCGAGCGGGCCGACGTGGATCTTCCTCGATCCACGAATGGGGCCGGTGGTGACGCCGATTTCGAGCGTGCTGTTGATGTCTGCCATGGATTGCCTCTCTTCCTTCCATGGGACGGAAAAAGAGACGAAACTGCGGGCCATGGACGGACTTCGACCCGACGCTCCACTTCCTCCGCCCGTACTAACGGGTTCAGGTTCGACGGGTCTTGTGGAGCATACCCACAACTCTCAGCCACTCGCTGGCTCCCCGGGGACGACGTGGAAGATAGACGGCGGCGAAGGCGCGGTCTAGGGGCATAGGCAATGCCGATGCTCTATCGCCTGGACGGCGCCGCTCAGGCCGTTGCCCGCCTTTTCGGAGCCGAGGCCGGTAACGATCCATGGTCGGGCGGGCACGCCGCACCGGGCCAGTTCGCGCCGGTCATCACCGCCGGGCGCGAGGCCGTGGCCGGGCCAAGGCCCCGCGAGCGCACGCCGCGCCGGATGATCCCGCGCCTATGGGGTGTGCCACCGCCACCCTCGGTGCTGGAACAACGCGGCATACTGACGGTGCGCAACCTCGACAGTCCGTTCTGGATCGGCAACTTGCGCAACAGCGAATTCCGCTGCCTCGTCCCCGCAACCGCCTTCATGGAATGGGGCCGCCCTTCGCCGGCTGACGGCAAGCGGCGGCAATGCTGGTTTGCCTGCACCGATCAGCCGGTCTTCGCCATGGCAGCCGTGTGGAAGGACAGCGAGATTCCTTCCTTCGCCCTCCTCTCCTGCCCGGCAAACGCCGCGCTCAAAGCGGAAGGCCGAGACACGATGCCGGTGATCCTGCCCCCCGATCCAGCAGCGCAGGAAATCTGGCTGCGCGGCGCCTGGGACAGGGCGAAGGGTCTGGTGGCGCCCTATTCGTCCTCGCTCATGACTCTGCGCAGCTGACCTTCGCCAAAAGGCTGACAGTTGCCAAAGGCCGGGGCGCGACCCATCTCGCGTGCGATGGCTACCTCTCTCGACAGCCTGCTCGGCGAGATCCGCTCCTGCCGCCTGTGTCAGAACGCGCTCGGCTTCGAGCCTCGTCCCTTCGTTGCCGCCAGCCCCGCCGCGCGGCTCCTCATCATCGGGCAGGCGCCCGGCAGCAAGGTCCACGCCAGCGGCATCGGCTGGAACGACGACAGCGGCGACCGGCTTCGGGACTGGCTGGGGATGGATAAGGCGACGTTCTACGACACGTCCAAGGTGGCGCAGATGCCTTCCGGCTTCTGCTATCCCGGCAAGGCCAGCGGCGGAGACAAGCCGCCCCGCCCCGAATGCGCGCCGCGCTGGCACGCAGCCCTCCTCGCGCAGATGCCGAACATAGGGCTGACCCTGCTGGTCGGCCAGTATGCCCAGAAGCGCTACCTCCCGCGTGGCTTCGCGCCCAACCTGACCGAAGCGGTGCGCCAGTGGCGCGCGGCGCCTGAAGGCCTGTTCCCGCTTCCCCATCCGGCGTGGCGCAGCCGGATCTGGATGGCGAAGCATCCCTGGTTCGAAGCGGACGTCCTGCCCGACCTGCGCCGCCGTGTTGCGCAGGTCCTCGGCACGGATTAGGCCGAAGGTGCGGCTGTGCGGGGCCGCCCGACTGAAACCCAGTCCACCTGCCGCGTCGCGTACATCACGCCTGCGAGTGCGACGAACAGCAGCACCGAACCGATCAGAAGCGACCACGCTTCAAGATTGAGGAGGACGAAAAGCAGCGCGTAGAGCCCGACCAGCAGCGCGCCGATGAAGCGGCCTCGCTTCCAGCTTTTCAGCACAGCGGCACTGTATGCGGTGAGAAGCCCGATCACCGCTGCGCTTGCGAGGATGTACGCGAGCGTGAAGCCGATCACTTCGGCGAAAGCCAGCAGCAGTGCGAAGAACAGCACCAGCGCCGCGCCCGTGAGAAGATACTCCACCGGCGCCACGCGCGCACCGCCCACCACGTCGAACAGGAAGAAGGCGAGGAAAGTGAAGCCGATGAACAGGAACCCGTACTTCACGGAACGATCCACCTTGGAATAGAGGTTGACCGGCTCGACGAGATCGACGTTCACCACCCGCCCCGGAGCGCCGATGACTTCGGGCGCACCGCCGGAAGCCATCCCGCCTGACGCGGCGCTGCGCGTGTCCGTCAGCTCAATCTGTACGCCGTCGTTCCCGCGCACCGGGAAGCCAACATCTTCCATCGCCACGGGCGGTTGGCCCAGAGCGAGCTTGTCGATCCGATAACGCGCGGAAAACCCCGCATCGGAAACTCGCGGCCGGTCCGGCAGGAACGAGCCGGAGAAGCTCGGGCTCGGCCAGCTGGAGGTGACCTCCCACTGCGTCTGCCCGCCGCGAGGGACAAGGCTGATCCCGCCGCTGCCGCGCACTTCCAGCGCATATCCGATGCGAAGCGTGCCGGCACCGTCCCAGGGCAGGAACGCGAAGAAGCCTTGCGCGCCCGACGCGGCGGGGCCCTTGCCGGGCTGCACTTCAAGCGGGCGACCGTTGGCGGTGAGCGATCCGCCGGCGGTAAGGCCGCGCGCATCCGAGGTTCCGACGCGCACCTCCGCGCGCTCCCAGATCAGCCGCTCCCGCGTGACGCCGAAGCGCGCAAGGTCGGCGGGAAGGGTGAAGGTCGCCTTGCCATCAACCCTGGCAGTGAAGAGAACCGACCGGTAGATCGATTTCTGCCGCTCCTGCGGGTCCACGCGGGTCTTCACCCGATTGCTGTCGGGAGAGATGTAGAGCAGCTTCTCCACCTCGGCGACGCGGGTGATCGGTTTTCCATCCACCGTCTCGTTCTGAGTCTGCGTGGTACGAAAGGGCACCACGAGGACCGGGCCGGACAGGATCTGCGGGCCGCCCCATCCGGCGTTGATGGCATTCTGCGCCGTGCGCGACTGGTCCTGCCGATCGTAGACGAGCGCGTAGACCAGCAGCAGCGGAACCATCAGGACGAGGGCGACCAGCCCCACGAACAGCAGTTTCATGCCGGGCGAACGTTCCCGGCGCGGCGTGCTGTCATGCTCCATCAGGTCTCCTGTACTCGTCTGCCCTGTCTCCCGCGATCATGCACGAGCCGTACCCCGGCCGCCACAGATTTGACCCCGGAGCGCTTAGAACGTGTACGCGACGCCCGCCCCGACAAGCCACTGGTTCGCGCTGCCGCGCAGCGACGTGAACGGCGTGTCTTTGCCGTCGTTCAGCATGCGCGAGTAGTTCGCCACGCCGAACAGCGAGAACCCGCCGTCCCGCACGTCGCCCGAAAGGTCGTAGGCGGTCAGCAGCGAAACGTTGGCGCTGTCCCATCCACCCTTGGCGTTGTAGACCGGAAGGCCGCTTGCCGCGCTTTGCCCCGGGGTCACCGAGTAGTAGTAGCGGGCGAAATCGTCGTCCACATGACGCGCGCTGATGGCGAGGACCGCAAAGAGCGCGGGGCTGAGCGGCGTGGCGTAGCTGATCGCGGGTGACCAGGTCATGCCCTTGTAGGCGCCGTTCACGTCCCACTTCACATCCGTCGACAGGGTAAGGGAGTCGTACTCGTGAAGCAGCTTGTACTTGGTCACGCCGGCCGAAGCGCCCAGTTCGATGGCAACGTCCAGCTTCCCAGCGGCGCGCACGACATCGTCCTTGATGCCGCCGTTCCGGTTCGATGCGACCGTGCCGACGGGGCCAAGCGAAAAACCGAAGCCGGAATCGCGATCGTCCGGAATGAAGTCCAGCGCCACGCCGGCCGGGCGGGGGTTGATGTCGATGCCCTTGAAACGCCCCCGCACCAAAGGAACCGGCTGCACGCGATAATCGTCAGAACCGCGGTAGCTTGGCAGATAGATTGCGCCAACGCCGACAGTCAGATGGTCGCCATCGAGAACGTTCTCCTCGGGCGCCTCCTGAGCGGCAAGCGGCATCGACAGCAGCGCAGCGCAAACCGCGAGGAGGCTGGGTGCTAGACGTGAAAGCATGAAGATCCCCTGATTATTTGACAGGGCAACGCATTCGCGCCCCCACGGTTGCGTAAGCCCTGCGACGTATACGTCAGCGCGCAGAAAATATTTCAGCGCGCGGTAACGGCTATAACGGGCGCGCCGTCCGGCGGAGTGTCGTTGCCTTCGCCGAGCCGGCGCTGCATCAGGAACACGTCTATCCACTGCCCGTGCTTCCACCCCGCTGCCGCCAGCGTACCGACCGGCAGAAATCCTGCGCGCGCATGAAGGACGACAGAGGCGGGCTCCGAAGCCGCGATCACGGCGAAGGCCTGCCGGAAACCACGCCGCTCGCATTCGGTCAGCAAGGCTTGAAGCAAGGCGCTGCCGATGCCGCGGCCAAGGCAGTCGTGGCGGACATAGATCGTCGTCTCCACACTGTACCGGTACCCGGCCCGAGGCCCGTAACGCTGCGCAAACCCGAAGGCGAGGACGCGCCCGTTCGCACCCCGGGTTACGAGGAACGGGTAGCCGCCGTCGACCAGATCCACCCTCCGGCGCGCCATCTCGGCGGCGTCAGGCGCTTTGGTTTCGAAGGTCGCAGTGCTTTCCTCCACGTAGTGCGCGAAGATTTCCGCGAGTGCTGCCACGTCCCCCGACGTGGCGTCGCAGATGGTCAATTGCCCGGTCATCATCAGGAACATGCAGCAAAGCGCCGGGACTGCCAAGTTGCAGCAATCGTTCGCAGTGCCTAAACAGCGCGACGATGGACCGATTTTCCGGCAACGATGCCTCGTGTGACCTTGCAATCCTCGGCGGTGGACTTGCCGGAGGACTGATCGCCCTCGCCCTCGCGGCCCGCCGACCCGACGTTCGCGTCAAGATTTTCGAGCAGGGTGAAAGGCTTGGCGGCGATCATGTCTGGTCGTTCTTCGCCAGTGACTTGCCCGAGGGCGGCGAAGCCCTTGTGGCGCCCATGGTGGCGGCACGCTGGGACGGGTATCAGGTGCGTTTCCCCGGCAATCGGCGGGATCTTTCCACGCCTTACCGAAGCGCCACCGGCCCGATGCTGGACAAAGCGGTGCGCGCCGCGCTGCCGGCTGAGCGGATCGTCACCGGCGTGGAGGTCAAGGCGGCGGATTCAGGCGGGGTCACGCTGGCCGACGGCCGCCATTTTCAAGCCGGAGCCGTCATCGACGCGCGCGGGAGCCGAGGCCTGCCACACATGCGCGGGGGCTGGCAGAAGTTTCTCGGCCAGACGCTGCGCCTGTCCGCCCCGCACGGCCTGTCGCGCCCGGTGGTGATGGACGCGACCGTCGCCCAGCTCGACGGCTACCGCTTCGTCTATTGCCTGCCGTTCTCCGAAACCGAAATCTTCGTCGAGGACACGTACTACTCCGATACGCCCGATCTGGACCTGCCCGTCCTGCGCGGTCGCATCGCAGAATATGCCGCTACTTCGGGCTGGGCGGTCGAACAGGTCGCTTACGAGGAAAAAGGCGTCCTGCCCGTCGTCGCAGACGGGGATTTCGGCGCTTTCTGGACTGCGGGCGGCGACCTTCCCCGCGCAGGGACACGGGCGGGGCTCCTTCATCCGCTCACGTCCTACTCGATCCCCGATGCGGTGCGCTTCGCGCTGCTGGTAAGCGGCCTCGACAATCTCTCTGCAGCGGCCCTATCTAGGGCAAGTCATGACCGTGCTATCCAGCACTGGCGCGAAAGGCGCTTTTATCGAATGTTGAGCCGTATGCTATTCGGAGCGGCCGAAGGGCCGGAGCGCTGGCGCATGCTCGCCCGCTTCTACACTTTGCCGGAGGGTCTTATCGAACGGTTCTACGCAAGCCGTTCCACCACCCGAGACATGGCCCGCATCCTGGCGGGCAAGCCGCCTGTGCCGATCGGCGCGGCCCTCGCCAGCCTGACGGGTCGTGGACGCCCGCTGGCCGACCTGGGGGGCCTCTCGTGAAGAAGGCCTGCGTCATCGGTGCCGGCTTCGGCGGCCTCTCTCTCGCCATCCGCCTGCAGAGCGCAGGCATCGCCACCACCCTCGTCGAGGCGCGGGACAAGGTGGGCGGCCGCGCCTACGTCTGGGAGCGGGAGGGCTTTACCTTCGATGCGGGACCGACTGTGGTCACCGATCCCGAATGCCTGCGCGAGCTCTGGGCGCTGTCCGGCAGCGACATGGCCGCCGACGTGACGCTGATGCCGGTGTCGCCCTTCTACCGCCTCAATTGGACGGACGGCGTCACCTTCGACTACTCGAACGACGAAGGCGCGCTGCGCCGGGAGATCGCTCGCGTGGCCCCGGGCGACATCGAGGGTTACGAGGAGTTCGAACGGTATTCCGCTGGCGTCTGGCAGGAGGGGTACGTCAAGCTGGGGCATGAGGCGTTCCTGGACTTCTCAAGCATGCTGAAGGCCGCGCCCGCCCTCGCCCGCTATCAGGCCTGGCGGTCGGTCTACTCGATGGTTTCGCACTTCGTGAAGAACGAGCATCTGCGCGAGGCGCTGTCCTTCCACACGCTGCTCGTCGGCGGCAATCCGATGACGACAAGCGCGATCTACGCCCTGATCCACAAGCTGGAGAAGGACGGCGGCGTGTGGTGGACCAAAGGCGGCACAAACAAGCTGGCGCAGGGCATGGCCGCGCTGTTCGAACGGCTGGGCGGCACGCTGCGCGTCGGGGACAAGGTCCGGCAGATCCACACGATTGGCGACCAGGTCACCGAGGTTGAGTGCGAAAGCGGCTGGCGCGACCGGTTCGACGCGGTCGCCTCCAACGGCGACCTCATGCACACCTACGGCACACTGCTCCGCGACACGCCGCGGGGGCAGCAGATGGCGAAGCGTCTGACGAAGAAGCGCTTTTCGCCGAGCCTCTTCGTGGTTCACTTCGGGGTGGAGGGCACCTGGCCCGGCATTCCCCATCACACCATCCTGTTCGGCCCGCGCTACAAGGGTCTGCTTGACGACATCTTCGAGAACGGCGTGCTGCCGCGCGACTTCTCGATCTACCTGCACCATCCGACCGTCACCGACCCCTCAATGGCGCCCGCGGGCAAGAGCACGTTTTATGCGCTTATTCCGGTCGCGCACATGGGCAAGCTCCCGATCGACTGGGGCGAAGTCGGGCCGATCCTCGAACAGCGGGTCATCGCCGAAGTGGGCCGCCGCCTGATCCCCGATATCGAGGATCGGATCGTCACCCGCTTCCATTACGCACCGCCCAACTTCGTGGAAGACCTTGGCGCGTGGAACGGCAATGCGTTCAGCCTTGAGCCAATCCTGACGCAGAGCGCCTTCTTCCGCGGGCACAACCGCGACGACAAGCTGAGGAACTTCTACCTTGTGGGCGCCGGCACTCACCCCGGCGCAGGCATTCCCGGCGTCGTCGGCAGCGCCAAGGCGACCGCTCGGCTCATGCTGGAGGATCTGCGGTGACCCGGGAGGTCATCGCCCTCAACGCCGCCTGGGCGTGGACGGGTGTGGCCTTTGCGGAGGTGATCGCGCACAGCCTGATGGGGCACATGCTGGTCGTGGATGAAGCAGGCACCTATCACTACGTCGACCCCGATCTTGGCGAGGTCACCGCACTCGGAAACGAGGACGCGGCACGGGCGCACATGGATCGGGCTGAAACAATCGCCATCTGGCGCGCGGATGCTCTTGTCGATGCGGCGGCAAAGCGGCTAGGGCCACCCGCATTGGGCGAAGTCTACAGCCTCACGCCACAGGCCCTCGTCGCCGGTGATTACCGCGAGGAGAACCTGGTGCGGATCGACTTTGTCCGCCTCATCCAGATCACGGGCGAGATCGCCCGGCAAACGCGTGACCTTCCCGAAGGCGCGCTGGTGAACATCAAGGTAGTTGACTGACATGAAGCGTCTCGCCGTCTATTGCGGCTCCGCCACTCCCGCCGATCCCCGCTACGTCCAGCTTGCCGCGAATGTCGGCACTGCCCTTGCCCGCCAGGGCATCGGCGTCGTCTACGGCGGTGGTCGCCTCGGCCTCATGGGCGCCGTAGCCGGAGCCGCCCTGGCCGCCGGTGGCGAATGCATCGGCGTGATCCCCGAAGCCCTTGTAGGCGGCAACGGTCGCGGCGGCGAAGTGGCCAACTACGACTGCGAATTGACGATCGTGAAGACCATGCACGAACGCAAGGCCGCCTTCACCGACCTGTCGGACGGCTTCCTTGTCCTGCCCGGCGGCGTCGGCACCATGGACGAGCTGTGGGAAGCGGTGAGCTGGTCTCAGCTGGGCTACCACAGCAAGCCGGTGGGCATCCTGAATGCTTTCGGGTTCTACGACGGGCTGCTGCAGTTCAACCGCCACATGGCCGAAGTCGGCTTCGTCCGCCCCGCCCACCAAGGCATCATCATGGCGGAAACCGAGCTCGATCCCTTGCTGAAGCGCATGCGCGCCTACGAACCGATCGTGCCGATCGTCAGCATGGACCCGCACACGCTGTGATCCTCATGCGCTTCGACAGGGTTCCCCAGGGAACAGCGTCCGCGATAATAGCGGAGCCTATCGGGGCATGACGAAGGCCGAACGGAACCGCGCCGCGCTCGTCATCGCGGCGCACGATTCCATTCGCAAGGGCTCTCGCAGCTTTGCCGCCGCCAGCCGCCTTTTCGATCGCACCACGCGCGAGAGAGTCTGGCTGCTTTACGCCTGGTGCCGCGCCTGCGACGACATCGCGGACGATCAGGACCACGGCGGCGCCTCGCTCGGAGATCATGGCCGTAGCCTTCGCCCGGAAGCGCGGCTCGCCACGATCCGCAGCCTGACCGACCTCGCGGTGGCGGGGGAGAATACCGGCCATGCCGCCTTCGACGCCCTGGGGCAGCTCATGCGCGAAACGCCCATCAGCCGCGCCATGGTGGATGACGTACTCGCCGGTTTCGCCCTCGACGCAGCGGACTGGCGCCCGCGCACCGAAGCTGACATGCTGCGCTACTGCTTCCACGTCGCCGGGGCCGTGGGCGTCATGATGGCCGCCGTCATGGGCGTAGCGGCCGACGATGACGACACGCTCGACCGCGCCTGCGACCTCGGCCTCGCCTTTCAGCTGGCCAACATCGTGCGCGACGTGTCGGAGGATGACGCCAATGGCCGCTGCTATCTCCCGATGGAGTGGCTGGCGGAAGCCGATATTCCGCCGGGTGAGGTAACGAAGCCGCACTACCGCCATGCGCTGGTCCCGCTGGTCGCCCGCGCTTGCGCACTGGCGCGCGAGTACGAAGTCTCCGCGCGGTTCGGTACGAGCCGCCTGATGTTCCGCCAGCGCTGGGCGGTGCTCGCCGCCGCTGGCATCTACGGCGGCATCGCGCGGGAGGTCGAACGCCTTGGTGCTCACGCCTGGGATCACCGGGTGAGCACCAGCCGATGGCAAAAACTGCGCCTGATCGGCACAGCTTTTGCCGAGGCCCGCCGCCCTCCCCATGCTGCCGGCAAGCCGACGCCATCGCGGCGCGAACTTGCGGCCATGGCGCGCTGAGACATCCCGCTTACAATGCCGAAATAAAAGTGGGAGCCTGTGTCAGCGGCAGGTGTTTCTCCTGAAACAAATCTCAGGAGAAGCGCCCATGCTGTTCACCATTGCTGCCATACTCTTCGTGCTCTGGCTGCTGGGTCTGGTGGTCTTCAATGTCTCCAGCGCCGTCATTCACGTGCTGCTGGTGCTGGCCATCATCGTCGGTCTCGTCCAGCTCTTCCGCGGCCGCCGAGTCTAGTTCTTCGCTGCAAGGCGCCTTACTGCCCGACGGGCGGGGGCGCCTTGCGATAGTATTCGGGCGGGTTGATCCGGCGGAACAGCCGTCCCCGCTCCGAATAGAGCACGAGCGCCAACGCGCCCGTGCCGCAGATGACCATGGCCGCCATGATCGGGCGCGCGGTCCCGTCGTAAGCCTGACCGATCAAGGCGCCGAGCGTCGCCCCCAGCACCATCCGAACGAACGCCATGACCGAGGCAGCCGCCCCTGCGATGCGGGCGAACGGCTGAAGCGAGATCGACTGGAAGTTGGAGCCGATGAAGCTCATCATACACATCGACAAGGTCATGAGCGGCAGGAACGTCCACAAGCCCTCGCCACGCAGCGCCAGCAGGAAGTGGACGGCGCCGATGACGATGTAGCCCAAAAGGGCGGCGTGAGACACGCGGCGGGCGCCGAAGCGCTCGACGATGCGGGCGTTGGCGAAATTGGTGGAGGCCATGACCAGCGCCATGCCGCCGAACAGCAGCGGGAACATGGTCCCGGCTCCGAAATGCTCGCCCAGAAGCTGTTGTGCGCTGTTGATGTAGCCGAACAGCGCGCCCTGAACCAGCGCGGCGCCGAGGAAGTAGCCGATGGCAGCGCGCTCCTTGAGCGCCACGGCCATGTTTCCTGCGATGACCTTGGCGCGGACCGGCTGGCGATAGTCCTCATGGAGGGTTTCGGGAAGCCGGACCCAGGCCCACACGAAGATCACACCGGCAATCGCGCCCATGATCCCGAAGATCCAGCGCCACCCCGCAAAGAGCAGCACCGACTGACCCAGCATCGGTGCGATCATGGGCACTACCATGAACGTCATGGCTATCATCGACTGGCTGCGCGCCATCCGATCCCCCTCGAACCGGTCGCGAAGGATGGTCATGGGCATGACGACCATGGCGGATGTGACGAATCCCATTACCCCACGCGCAATCAGCAGGAGCTCGAAGCTGGCGGCAAAGGCACACACCAGCGAAAGGACAACGTAGGTCGTGATCGCCGCCAGCACGACGGGGCGCCTGCCGAAGCGGTCAGCGATGGCTCCCGGGAACAACGACCCCAGACCCGAGCAGATCAGGAAGACGCCGACGATGAGCTGCCGCTGGTTGGGATCCGCCACCTGAAGGTCCGCGCTGATCGTGCCGAGCGCCGGAAGCATCACGTCGATCGCCAGGGCCTGCAGCGCCTGAAAGGCAGCCATCATGGCCACAAACTCGAACTCCCCCATGGGAAAGTTCTGATCACGCATGGTTGGGGACTTCATGGGCAAGCGAATGCCGCAGATGCACCCCCGGTTCCAGCTAAAACACGAACCGGGTGGCGGAAATATCATCAACGGCTTTATAGAAATCCGCATGTCACCGCAGCATGATCACCGTTCCGGGCCGGCTGAGGACGAAGAGGCCGATGGCCTGCGCAAGATCATCCATGTCGACATGGACGCCTTCTACGCCAGCGTCGAGCAGCGAGACGATCCCTCCCTGCGGGGGTTACCGGTTGCGGTCGGCGGCACGTCGGGGCGCGGGGTGGTGGCGGCCGCCAGCTACGAGGCGCGGCGCTTCGGCGTTCGCTCCGCCATGCCCTCGGTGCGGGCCCTCAGGCTCTGTCCGGACCTCATCTTCCGCAAGCCCCGGTTCGACGTCTACCGCGAGGTGAGCCAGCAAATCCGCGCCATCTTCCTCGACTACACGCCGCACGTGGAGCCGCTGTCGCTGGATGAAGCCTATCTGGATGTCACTGCCGACCTGAAGGGGATCGGCTCGGCCACTCGCATCGCCAAGGAAATCCGGCATCGGATCAAGGCGGACACCCGGCTGACTGCCAGCGCCGGCGTGTCGTACAACAAGTTCCTCGCCAAGCTCGCAAGCGACCAGAACAAGCCGGACGGCCTCTGCGTGATCCGACCGGGTGAAGGTGCAGCCTTCGTGGCCGGCCTGCCGGTTCGGCGCTTCCACGGCGTCGGGCCACGCGGCGCGGAGAAGATGGCCCGACTCGGCATCGAGACCGGTGCGGACCTTGCCGCGAGGGACCTCGCCTTCCTGCGGACCCATTTCGGCAGCTTGGCAGAGTACCTGTTCCGCGCGGCACGCGGCGTCGACCTGCGACAGGTCCGCGCCGACCGCCCGCGCAAATCCGTCGGCGGCGAGCGCACCTTCGGAGAGAACATCGTCGATCCCGGGGCTCTGCGGGAGACCATGGACCACATCGTCGATGTCGTCTGGGAGCGGATCGAGCGGTCCGGCGCGCGTGGCCGAACGATCACCTTGAAATTGCGCTATGCGGATTTCCAGACTCTCACCCGCGCCCGGTCGCTTTCGCACCCTGTCACGGACAAGCACGAATTCGCCACCCTCGGTCACGCGTTGTTGCAGGACCAGTTGCCTCTGCCGCAGCCCGTCCGGCTGATGGGACTGACACTTTCCGGCTTGGAACAGCGGCCAAATGACACCGCATCGGAGGCAAGTGGCCAGTTGCCCCTGCTCTGACCAAAAAGGGCGGCCCGCTTGCGGACCGCCCTGTATTGGGGACACGATAGTAGAACCCGGGCAGGCGGATCAGGTTCCCGAGCCGCGTGCAAAATCTGCCCGCCTTCAAGAAGAAAGCCCTTCCCGGCCATGTCTTTGGGGGGCAGGCCGGGAAGGACAGTCGCATCCCCATTTCTGCGGATGCGGTCAGTTATGGGGGCGGCCGGGGCGGTCCACTGGTTGGCGGAACGGACCGCGACCCGGCCGGGCAGCCCGAAGGCCGCCAAGTGCGTCAGTCGACTGGAATAACCCAGCGAATGCTTCCGTCGTAAACCCCGGTTACGCGCAGGCCCGCAGTGTCGGTGGCCGGTTCGAAGCGCGCGCGCCGCGTGACATGGCGGCACGTAGCGGCATCAAGCCCGGGATGACCACTTGTTCGCGTGATGCTGCAATCCCGCACGCGTCCGGTGACGTCGATCGACAGTCGGAAACCGACCGTGCCGGTATTGCCTGCCCGCACGTCTGCAGTGGGATAGTCTTCCGTCGTCACCCAGCGTGCAACGTCCCCGCGCGGCCGTGCCTTAGCGGCGACAAAGCGGGACGCAGGCTCGCTCGTGGCCACCGCGGGCGTCGCGGGTTCGCGACTGATCTCGCTCAGTGCAGTGGTCGGAAGCGGATCGATGATGACACCGTCCTGCGGAAGTTCAGGCACGAGGTCTATGCGCGGCTTGGGGATAACCGGCGTCGTGACCGGCACCACAGACTGCGCTTCCGGTTCCCGTGTCGGTTCGACTGGCGGCGTGACGGGCGCAGTGGGGAAGAACTGGCTAGGCAGGTTTCTTGGTTTTTCGGTCTCGAAGAATGTGACAGCCAGCCCGTTTACAATCGCCACCGCCAAGGCACCTTGAACAACGGCAACCGCTGCACCGGTCAACGCCTTGCGTTTACTCCCGGAACTCCCATCGACAAAAGACATGGGCATCCTCTCCATTTTTTTGGGGCCCGATCTAGCAGCTTACCGCAAGTCAAGCGCCCTTTATGGACGGCAAGATAACACAAGATCGCTGCTTGGAAATGACTATTTACTAAGCGCGACAACCTTTTATTCGCAGCTTGTTTATCATTGCCTTCCTAAGTTCGCGCTGCATTGCAACACGGGGAAGAGCTACCGCACGCTGGCGAGCGCCTTCTGACGGCGCCGCTGCACCGAACTTCCAAGACCGATTGCCTCACGGTACTTGGCTACCGTCCGGCGGGCGAGCTCGAAGCCCTTGTTCTTTAACAGTTCCACAAGAGCATCGTCCGAAAGAATCGCCTTGGGATCCTCGGCATCGATGAGTTGCCGGATCGCCGCCTTGACCGCTTCTGCCGAAGCGCCCCCCTCCCCCTCCGCAGATCCGACGCCGGAGCTGAAGAAGAACTTCAGCTCGAAGGTGCCGCGCGGACACATGAGGAACTTGTTCGAAGTCACGCGGCTCACTGTCGATTCGTGCATTCCGATGGCTTCGGCAACCGAGCGCAGCGTCAGGGGACGCAGGTGCGACACTCCCTTGCGGAAGAAGCCCTCCTGCTGCTTGACCAGTTCAGCCGCCACCTTGAGGATCGTCTTCTGCCGCTGGTCCAGCGCCTTGATCAGCCAATTGGCATCCGCCAGCTTCTCGGACAGCCAGGCCCGAGCAGCCTTGTCGTCGCACTCACCCCTGAGTTCGACGTAATAGCCGCGATTGACGACGAGGCGCGGCAGCGTAGCCTGGTTCAATGCGATGTCCCAGCCGCCATCGGCGCGGGCCGTCACGAGGATATCCGGCGTGATGGCAGCGCCCGGCTCGCCGCCGAAGCGCAGGCCCGGCTTCGGATCGTAGCCGCGCAGTTCGGCCAGCATGTCAGCGAAGTCCTCGTCATCGACCCGGCAGATGCGCTTCAACCGTGTCAGGTCGCCCCGTGCCAGCAGGTCGAGGTTGTCGATCAGCTTCGCCATCAGGGGATCGTAGCGATCCGCCTCACGCGCCTGAAGCGCGATGCATTCGGACAGGTCACGCGCGCCGATGCCCGTAGGATCGAGCGACTGTACAAGCTGCAGCGCCTCCTCGACGCCGCTCTCGTCGATGCCAAGATCTCCAGCCAGTTCCCGCACGCTGGCGCACAGGTAGCCGGCTTCATCCAACTGGCCGATGATGTAGCGGGCCACGTCTTCCACCCGTCGGTCGCCACACACCGCGCCGATCTGCGCCTCGAGATGTTCGGCCAGAGTGCCGCCCTGGACCGCTCTTTCCTCAAACCCCGGCGTGTCCTCTCCCCCGAGCCCAATGTCACTGCCCCAACTGGCGTCCCCGCGTGCAGCACCGTCACCGGTGTCGCGGTCATGGTCCAGCGCGGAGGCGTCGATGTCGAGGGGGCGGTCGTCAGCGGCGCGTCCTTCGCCGATCAGGCGATCGACTCCGGAGGTTTCAAGAGCGGTGCTGCGAAGATCGGACGCCACATCCACCGCATCGGTGGATGCTCCCCCTGCAGCCACGTCAAGCAGCGGATTGCCGTCGAGCGCCTCACCAATGAACGCTTCGACTTCGAGGTTTGACAGCGCCAGCAGCTTGATCGCCTGCTGGAGCTGCGGCGTCATCACCAGCGACTGGCTTTGCCTGAGATCCAGGCGTGGCCCCAGAGCCATCCCTCAGCAGTCCGGGATGAACCGATCCCTCGTCAGGCCCGGATCACGCGAAGCGGGATGACACGCATCGGCCCCCGTCCGTTCCCAGCCTGCCGAAGGGCCTTCCAGATTCACAGGGTGAAACCCTCACCCAGATAGAGCCGTCGCACGTTCTCGTCCGCCACAAGCGCTTCCGGGCTACCGGCGAACAGCACCTGGCCGCCGTAGATGATGCAGGCGCGATCGACGATGTCGAGTGTCTCGCGCACGTTGTGATCGGTGATGAGCACGCCGATGCCGCGCGTCTTAAGATCCCTCACGAGATCCCGGATGTCGGAGATCGAAAGCGGATCGATGCCGGCGAAAGGTTCGTCGAGCAGCATGATCGAAGGCTTGGCCGCCAGCGCGCGCGCAATCTCGCAGCGACGGCGCTCACCGCCGGAAAGGGCCATCGCCGGGCTGGAGCGCAGCCGTGTCAGGCCGAATTCGTCCAGCAGCCGGTCCAGTTCGGCCGCCCGCACGTGCTTGTCCGGCTCGTTCAGTTCGAGCACCGCGCCGATGTTCTGCTCGACCGTCATCCCGCGAAAGATCGAGGTTTCCTGCGGCAGATAGCCAAGGCCCAGGATCGCGCGCCGATACATCGGCAGCCGCGTGACGTCGACGCCGTCCATCAGGATGCGGCCCGAGTCCGGCCGCACCAGGCCCATGATCGAATAGAAGCAGGTCGTCTTGCCCGCGCCGTTAGGCCCCAGCAGGCCGAGCACTTCACCCTTCGCCACGGAAAGCGAAATGTCAGTGAGGACCGCGCGCTTGTCGTAGCTCTTGGCAATCGAGATTACCTCAAGCCCGCCGTTTTGCGCCAGGAGCGCGGAAGCGATAGCCCCGGTCGAGCCGGTGGCGGTGGGGTCCTGCGAGATATCGGCCGTCATCGCGCGGGGCTTACCGCAGGGAGGCAGCGCGCGGCAAGACGGCATTTGCAATACCGTCAGGCCCCTGGCAGGTTTCGTGCATGACCGCGCAGGCGACCGGGCGCGTGCCGCCAGCGCGAAGGGCCATTGGAACTGAACTTGTCATAAAGGCCTTTCAGTGATGTACTGGAACAGTCGCAGCGACGAGGAGAACCGCCCTCATGAACCGCCTTTCACACCCCCCAGCGCACCAGGAGGTGCGAGGTTCCAGCGCCCGCGCCGCGCCGACGTTCTCCCCGGAAGAGCAGGTTGCGCCCACGGGAGACTGGCGGCGCAAGATGAGCGACAACATCGCCTACGCGCTGCTCACTTACACCGCCCTCCAGATCTTCGTCACCATAAGCGCGCTCAAGACCCATGGCGGATCGCTGCTGCCCTACTTCGCGCTTGTGGTTCTGGTCATGGCCATCATCCCGGCCTGCCGCCGCTTCGAGGCCCGCTGGAAGCAGCTGGACGACGAAGGAGCGCATGACCCCGCGCTTGCGCCCTTCTACAAGCGCGACCGGCTTGCGCTCTGGCTTCTGGCGATCGGCCTTCCCTTTGCCCTCACCGCCATCTTCAAGGGGCTCTCCCTCGCCTTCGCCTGAAGCGCCGCGCCGCTCCAAACTCCCGTTTGCCCTTCGCCGGCACGGCGACTAGGGCAACGCGCAAGACACGCATCATCGGGAGTTCACAGGCATGCTCAGTCCGGATCAGGCAAAGGATCGGGCTTTCGATCTCGTCGAGCGCGCGCGCAGGGCCGGAGCCGAAGCTGCCGACGCCGTATATGGCGCAAGCTCCTCGGAAGGCATCCAGGTAAGGCTCGGCAAGCTGGAGGACGTGGAGCGGTCGGAGAGCGAACATATCGCACTGCGGGTGTTCATCGGTCAGCGCTCTGCCAGCATCGGATCTTCGGACCTCTCCCCCGCCGCCCTGGACGAACTGGCCGCACGGGCCATCGACATGGCCCGCGCTGCGCCGGAGGATGCATTCGCCGGCCTTGCTCCGCAGGACCGCCTCACCCGCGGCCCTTTCCCCCATCTCGACCTCATCGATACGCACGAACCCTCCCCCGAGGCGCTGCGAGAGGCCGCGCTGGAAGCCGAGGATTCGGCGCGCGCCTTGAAAGGCATCACTAACTCGGACGGCGCCACAGCAAGCTTCGGACACGGGGTCTTCGCGCTTGCGACCAGCCATGGCTTCGCGGGCGCCTACGGTTCGACAAGCCACTCCCTCAGCACATCGGTCGTCAGCGGTGACGGTGCGGAAAAGCAGCGCGACAACGCATGGCGGAGCGCGCACCACTACGCGGACCTGCCCTCGCCCGCCGACATCGGCCGCCTCGCAGGGGAACGAGCGGTGGCGAAACTGGGATCGGGCAAGATGAAGGGCGGCGTCCTGCCGGTCATCTTCGACCCGCGCGTCTCCGGCTCCATCGTCGGGCACCTGCTCGGCGCGATCACGGGCAATGCCATCGCGCGGCGCTCCAGCTTCCTGCTCGACAAGCTGGATGAGCAGATCTTCGCGCCGGGCGTGCTGGTCGTGGATGATCCGCACATGCCGCGCGGCCTGCGCTCCCGGCCCTTCGATGGCGAAGGCCTGGCGACGAGCGCGCGCAACATCATCGAGGATGGCCGCCTGACCGGCTGGCTCCTTGATTCTGCCTCCGCCCGCCAGCTCAACCTTGCGCCCACTGGCCATGCCGCCCGCAATGGAGGCGGTGCGCCAGGCATTTCCGCCGGCAACGTCCACCTTGCGGCGGGGACCGCGACGCCTGCCGAACTGATGGCCGGCATCGCTGACGGCGTCTACGTCACGGAACTGATCGGACAGGGCGTCAATGGCGTGACCGGCGACTACAGCCGGGGTGCCGCCGGTTTCCGTATCGCAGATGGAGAACTGGCCGGCCCGATCGCCGAATTCACCATCGCGGGCAACCTGCTGCGCATGTTCCGCGAGCTGACGCCTGCCAACGACCTTGAATGGCATCGCGCGGTCAACGTGCCCACCCTTCGCATCGATGGCATGACGGTGGCAGGCGACTGAGCTGCACCAGCCGGCCGGGCGCGGACTTCGTCCCGTCCGGCAGCCACTTGAGAGCGACCCGCGAAGCGCAACGCACCATCTGAAAAATGGGCAGGTGGCGTGTTTATAGATGTCGGTTGTAAGGCAAACTGGAGCGGGCGAAGGGATTCGAACCCTCGACCCCAACCTTGGCAAGGTTGTGCTCTACCCCTGAGCTACGCCCGCTCTGGCGTTTGGTGGATCGGCGGCGAAAGCGCCTTCCGATCGGGTGGAGGGGCCACTAGCAGCGGTTCTCACCCTCTGCAAGAGGCGCTTTCACAAAAACTTCAGCGAGACCTGCGTATTCCGAGAATCAAGGTGACACCGCCCAACATGACCAGCACGGCAAAGCCGTCTGCCACCAGATCCGCCATCTCCGCATCGCGATTGAGAGAGGGAATCATCTGCACGACCTCGATCGCGCCTCCCAGGGCGACAAGGGCGAGAGCGATAACCAGCTTGGGCACGCGCGGATGACCGAGCACGGCCAGCACCGCGAGCGTGGCGAAGGCCATCATGTGCTGCAGCTTGTCGCTAGGCGCACCCGGCAGGGTTGGCGGATGCGGGAGCACGGCCATCGTGACGGCCAGGACAAGCGCCAGCCAGAACAGGATTCGGAAGAGGTTCTGCATGCGCGCGACTATCGCGGCGGAATGTGAATGTTTCAAATCGAACTTACCCTCATCGTGCGCCGGAAAACCACGCGCTGACCCCGAAGGGGAAATATGTTCGCGATGAAAGGAAACTGGAGCGGGCGAAGGGATTCGAACCCTCGACCCCAACCTTGGCAAGGTTGTGCTCTACCCCTGAGCTACGCCCGCTCTGGCGCTTCGAAGCCCGCTGCCTAAGCGGCGGGTCCGGGGTGGAGGCGGCCCACTAGCAGCGGTTCAGGGGCGTCGCAAGCGGAAAAAGCAAAGTTTTTTCACTGAGCCGCGAAACCGGCCACAATGGCGCATTCGCCCTTCACAAACGGTGCGGAAGAGCCAATCTATGACCGACATTTCACGAAACGGAGCACGAATCTTGGCCAGCATGGGTCTCAATCTCGACGAGCAGAAGGCAGTTGACCGTTTCCGCAAGGCGGTGGCCGAGCCTTCGATGACCCAGCTCGTGATCCTTGATTTCTGGGCTGAATGGTGCGGCCCCTGCAAGGCGCTCACGCCCATTCTTGAAAAGGTGGCGGCGGAATACGCCGACAAGGGCGTGCTCCTTGCCAAGGTGAACGTCGATGAAGAACAGTTCATTGCCGCGCAGTTTCGAGTACAGTCGATCCCCACGGTCTATGCGATCTTCCAGGGCCAGCCCGTCGCGGACCTGACCAGCGCCCGGACCGAATCGCAGCTGAAGGGAATGCTGGACCAGCTCCTCGCGAAGCTTCCGGTTCAGCCTGCTGGCGAAGACCAGCCCGACCTCGCGCCGCTTATCGCCATGGGCGAGGAAGCGCTTGCCCAGGACGATGGCGAGCGGGCGGCAAGCATCTTCATGCAGATCCTGGAATTGGCGCCGGACAACGGCGAGGTGCTCGCGGGCCTCGTCCGCTCCTTCGTTGCCGCCGGCCGGATCGAGGAGGCTGAGCAGGTTCTGGATTCTCTGGGCGAACCGCTTTCCACCGATCCCCACGTGGAGCGCGCCCGTAACACTCTCGCCCTTGCCAAGGACAAGCCGGAGGATGGGGAACTTGCCGCCCTGCGTGCCGCCGCCGCCGAGCGTCCAGCGGACATGGACGCGCAGTTCGCCTTCGCCGGCGCAGCCTTCGCAGCGGGCGAACGGGATGCTGCCGCTGAAACGCTTCTGCGCATGATCGCCGCCGATCGCGAATGGAACGAGGGCGCGGCACGCGGCAAGCTCCTGCAGATCTTCGAGGCCATCGGCCTGGAGGATCCCTGGGTTTCCGCGACCCGGCGCAAGCTTTCCACGCTGCTGTTCGGCTGACGCGGTTGGCGCGGATCACCATCTTCCCCCTGCCCGGTGCGGTGCTCTATCCCGGATTACAGCTTCCGCTGCACATCTTCGAGCCCCGCTACCGCGCCATGGTGAGCGACGCTCTGGCCCGCGATCGCCGGATCGGAATGATCCAGCCGCGCCGCGCGAACGAAGGCGCCCCGCTGTTTTCCATCGGCTGCCTCGGGCGCATCGGCGATGTGGAGGCACTCGAGGACGGGCGCTTCAACATCATGCTCGAGGGAGAGACGCGGTTTCGTATCCTGCGCGAACTGGACGTGACCACTCCATTTCGACAGGTCGAGGCCGAACTCCTTCAGGATCCGGAAGAAGTGCTCGCGCCCATCGAACGCGCCAGCTTCGAACGGGAGGCCCGCCGGTTCGCCAAGGCACAGGGATACGTGGTTGACTGGGAGCAGGTCGGCCGTCTGGACGACACCTCGCTCATCAATGGCGTCTCGCAGATCGCGCCGTTCGACATCGCTGCCCGGCAGGCCCTGCTGGAAGCTCCCGGTCTCTCCGCCCGCTGCGAACTGCTGGTGCAGCTCATGCAGTTCTTCGGACGCGCCGGAGACGACGACGAGGGCGGCACCACCCTGCAGTAACGGCCCGGCTTACAAGCTGTCGAAGACGTAGCCCAGCGACCGTACGGTCCGCAGTGGGTTGCCGGCACCCGCGCCGCGCAGCGCGCGCCGCAGCCGGCCGATCCAGACATCGACGGTGCGTTCGTCCACCGGCGGCTCCTGCTTGCCCAGAGCGGAGATAAGCTGCGCCCGGCTGAAGACGCGGCCGGGATGTTCGATGAAGTAGCGCAACAGCCGCAGCTCGTTCGGCATCAGCGATATGGGCTTCCCCTTGAAGCGCGCCTGGAACGCCGCCACGTCCACCATCAGGTCGCCCTGGGCGAGAAGGCGGATACCGGTGCTGTCCTGTTCCCCATGTCGCGCGCCCAGGACCCGGTCGAGCAGGGCACCCCGCGCCAGCGGACCCACCATGTAATCGTCCGCCCCTGTCCGCAGCGCGCGCTTCCGATCCTCGAGATTATCCTCCTCCAGCACCATCGTTACATGCGCATGAGACGTCAGGCTGTCTGCCCGCACCCGGCGGCACAGCTCAAGGCCAGACATTTCCGGCAACACCCAGTCGATGAAGATCCAGAGCGCGCCTTCGATCAGCGGCAGTTCGGCAACGTCGGTCCAGGGATGGAAGGCGACGTCGAACTCTCCATGACGGAATGGCGCGTGCCCGCCGGATAATTCGCTTGCAAGCAATATGTCGATCCGCCGCATCGCCCCTCGGCCCGCCCTTCATCTGGTGCTTTCCTGACTGCGGGAACTCTTGCCGCCCCTCTGTGACGGAGCGGTGACAAACAGGCGACAAGACCGTGAAAGGTGCAGATACTTGAGGACGGGTGCCGGGAGGACCTATCGAAAGCCCAGGCTGCGCGAGATCGCCGCGGCTTCTTCCTGCACCATGCGGGCAAGCTCATCGAGGCGCCCGCTCGCCCGCGCCGTGGGTGCGGCAATCACGAGAGCGCCCACGAGCCCCCCGGCCGCGTCGCGCACGACCGCCGCGGTGCCGGTCACCCCTTCCGCCGCCTGATCAACGGTCTGGGCATAGCCATCCGCCCGCGCCTGCTCGACGGCTGCGGACAGCGCTTCGCGGCCAAGCACGGTCCGTGGCGAAAGGCGGGCCGGAACGATGCGCTTGAGATAAGCCTCCACCGCCGCAGGGGAGCATGTCGCCAGCAGAGCCCTGCCGCTGGCGGTGGCATAGAACGGCCGCCGGTCCCCCACCGAAACCGAATAGCGCACCACATTGCGGCTTTCGACGAGGTCCACATAGGTGACCATATCCCCCTCATCGTCCCCCACCGCCAGCAGCACCGTCTCACCGCTTCGGGCAGAAAGGCGGCGCATACCCTCGCGAACGAGGTCGGAGCTCTGCAACCGCCGCCGCGCTTCCATCAGCGCGCTGCCCAGCCCGAAAGCGCCGGGGCCGAGCCGCCAGGCACCTTCCGCGCCGAGCACCAGATCTTCGTCAGCCAGCCCGCGCAGAAGCGCCGCCAGGCTGCTTTTCGGCGTGGCGAGGCGGCGGCTGAGATCCGCCAGCGAAACCGGCTCGTTGCTGGCGCACAGCGCTTCCAGCAGACGGATGACGCGCGTTACCGATTGCGGAGAGCCACCCCGCCGCTCGTCACTCCTACGCTCGCCCTCGCCCAAGCCACCCTCACTTGAAGTGCGGGAGAACGTCCCGCGCGAAGAGGCTCGCATAGGCGAGGAAGCGTTCCGCCGGAAGACCGGGCGGCTTCATCATCGTGAATTGCTCCAACGGCGCCTTGTCCTGAAGGTGCCGGAAATGAGCGACGGCCTCCTGGGGCGTGAGGATCTGGAGGATGCCGCTGCGTTTGAATGCCTCCAGGCTCATCGGCGCCATCGCCAGATCATCCATCCCGATCGCGTTGTCCTCGCTCATCCAGGCGCCGTAGCTGTTGTTCACGTAGTGGAAGTAGGGAGCCAGTTCCTCCAGCGCAGCGGCCTTGTCGTGCGCCACGACCAGCATCAGCCCCTGCAGCCAGATCCGCGCCGCCGCCGGATCCTTGCCGGCCGCCTCCAGCTTCTCCCGGTAAAGGGGCCACATCTCGATATTGCCAAAGTAGCCATCGGCATACCGGGCAACGCGTTCCAGCGCCTTGGGCGCGAACCCGCCGATGTAGAGCGGTATTTGCGAGCGCCCCGACCGGGGGCTTACTCGCCCCCCGGAGAGGGTGAAGAAGGGGCCCCCCCGATCGATGGTTTCGCCTGCCCACAATTGGCGAACGATGTCCAGAAAGGCATCGAAGCGAGCGCCGCGACGGCTGAAATCCAGACCGTGCGCGTCGTATTCTCGGCGCCGGTAGCCAAGGGCGAGGCCCAGTTGCAACCGCCCCTGCGAAAGGATGTCGAGGACGGCGCAATCTTCGGCGAAGCGCAGCGGCTCGTACAAGGGGGCAAGCGCGATCCCGGTGCCCAGCCGCATCCGCCTTGTCCGCGCGGCCATGGCAGCCAGGGTGACAAGCGGAGACGGCATGTAGCCGTCATCGGCAAGATGGTGTTCCGGGACGAAGGCTCCGTCGAAGCCCAGCGCCTCCGTTTCCGCGACAACGTCCAGCGTCTCGGCGTAGAGACCCTCGAACGGTCGTCTCCAGGGTTCCGGATTGCGGAAATCGTACAGGTAGCTGAAGCTCAAACTGCCGGCCATCGCCACTCCTCCCCACGTCGGCCGCACCCTAGACCATGAGCGACGCCCGGCAACGCGCAGGAGCGATCATTGCAGGACTCAGGCCCGGTGCGGTGCCAGCAGGATGACCGCCGCGCCAATCAGGCAAAGGGCCGCGCCCGCCAGATCCCATCGGTCCGGGCGTACGCCCTCGGCAAGCCATAGCCATACGAGCGCCGACGTGATGTAGACGCCGCCGTAGGCGGCATAGGCCCTGCCCGCCTGCGAAGTGTCGACGAGCGTCAGAAGCCAGGCGAAAAGCGCCAGCGAAGCCGCGCCCGGCACAAGCCACCACACGGGTTTGCCCAGGCGCAGCCAGGCCCAGAATGCAAAGCAGCCGGCGATTTCGGCCAGGGCGGCGGAGGCATAGACGGCGCCGGTGAGAAGCGGCGCCGGGATCATCAGGAAAGCAGGGATGCCTTTATGCCGTCGATCACGTACTGGGCAGCAAGCGCGGCGAGCAGTACGCCCAACAGCCGGGTGATGACGGCTTCCACCTTGTCGCCCAGCACCTTCATAAGCGGGCCTGCCGCCGCCAGTGCCGCAAAGGCGAGCGCCATGACGCTTAACATCGCCGCCAGGATCGTAACCATCTGCTGCGTCTCATGCGCACGGCTGGCGAGGAGCATCATCGTCGCGATCGAGCCCGGCCCTGCCAGCATCGGCATGGCCATGGGGAAGACGGACACGTCTTCCACTTCAGGCGTCTCGGCGTTGTGCGCGATGATCTTCTCCGCGCGCTCCTCTCGCCGCTGGGTGCGCTTCTCGAACACCATATCGATCGCGATCATGAAAAGCATGATGCCGCCTGCGATACGGAAGGCATCCAACTCGATATGCAACGCGCCGAGCAACGTCTTGCCGAACAGGGCGAAGACGACGAGAATCGCAGCCGCTATGACGCAGGCTCGCAGCGCCATCGACACGGCCTGTCTTCGGCTTGCGTCGGCGGAGAGGCCCGCATAGATCGGCGCGCAGCCGGGCGGATCGATCACCACGAAGAGGGTAATGAAGGCGCTCAGGAAGAGTTCGTACATCGGCGTGAGCCTAGCTTCCCGGAACGACGTTGTCCTCTACGATTGTGTCGAATTGTGCACCGTTCCACATTTCTATCGCCACTGTCCGAGAATCGTCGCCGCTGCGCACCGTCAGGTGCCAGCGCAGCGTGCCGTCCATCGAAGTGCCCCCCATGAACGTGCGCGCATCGGCCGCAGCGTCGGCAGGAAGGGCATCGGTGCGTGGCGGCGCCGCCTGCGAAGCCCCGCGACATCTGGCGACCTTGGCAGAGAGCATCTCGGGCTCCGGCAACGGCGCGGGCAGGCTGTCGCCATGGTCAAGCACCCAGCGGTACTCTCCCTTCTTCTGCTGTTTCCAGATCGTGGTGAACCAGCCAACCGAGCCGTCCGGCCTCTGCCATGCACCCTTCGTCACCCCGAGCGAGCCGTCGCAGCTCATCCAGACCTCGTGCGGCTGCCACTGGACTGGAGCCGGCGGGTCTTCCTGCCTCTTCAGCCACTCCCGTGCCTCCACTTCCTGAGGCACGAACATGATCGCGGCATCGTCCGCATATTCGCGAAACGCCGTCCACTGTCCCTTTTCCCGCGCCATCCGGGCGAACGCCATCTCGGCGGCGACCAAAGCGCTCGGGTTGGCGGTGCCGGCCCCTGGCGGCAGCGGCGGCCTGCCGCGGGACCGGGCGTCCGCCTGGAGCGGCGCGACAGCGGCCGCCGCCAGCACCAGGCCGAACGCCAGCCGCTTCATCGACCACCCCGCGAGGTCGGAACCACAGTCAGAGCGATCCCTCGTCGAAGGAGAGCCCGGCGTTGCGATGCGCGGCAACGATGGTGTTGCGCAGCAGCACGGCAATGGTCATCGGACCTACACCTCCGGGCACGGGCGTGATGGCGCCCGCCACTTCGCTTGCGGAGGCGAAGTCGACGTCGCCCACGAGCCGGGTCTTGCCCTCTTCGCTTCCCGGCACGCGGTTGATTCCGACGTCAATCACGGTCGCACCCGGCTTCAGCCAATCGCCCTTCACCATCTCGGGACGGCCCACGGCGGCCACCACAATGTCGGCGCGGCGCACCACCTCGGGAAGGTCCCGGGTGCGGCTATGGGCGACCGTCACCGTGCAGCTCTCGGCCAGAAGGAGCTGGGCCATCGGCTTGCCGACGATGTTTGAACGGCCAATCACCACCGCATCCAGGCCGGACAGCGAGCCCAGCCTGTCCTTGAGCAGCATGACGCAGCCCAGCGGCGTGCAGGGCACGAATCCCGGCAGACCGGTGGCGAGGCGGCCGACGTTGACGACGTGGAACCCGTCCACGTCCTTATCGGGGTTGATCGTGGCGATGACCTTCTGCTCGTTCATGTGCGACGGCAGCGGCAACTGGACGAGAATGCCGTCCACGGCCGGGTCGGTGTTCAGCCTCTCGACCACAGCAAGCAGCTCTTCCTCCGACGTGTCGGCCGGCAGCTTGTGTTCGAAGCTCGCCATGCCACAGGCGAGCGTCTGCTTGCCCTTGTTGCGCACGTAGACCTGGCTGGCCGGATCCTCCCCCACCAGCACCACCGCAAGTCCCGGCTTGCGTCCGGTCTTCGCTTCGAAGCCAACGGCAGCCGTCGCCACACGCGCGCGCAGGCCTTCCGCGAAGGCCTTTCCGTCGATGATCTGCGCCATCAGTAGCCAGCCATGGCAAGGTTGCCGAAGATGATCTGGAGGATCTTCAGCCCGATGATCAGCACCATGGGCGAGAAGTCGATCGCGCCGGTATTGGGCATGATGCGCCGGATCGGCTTCAGGAGCGGATCAAGGATGGCGTTGAGGGCCGTGAACACCGCCGCAACGAACTGGTTCTGCGTGTTGACGACGTTGAACGCGATCAGCAGTCCGAGAACGAACTGCACAATGACCACGAAGACGATGATGTCGATCAGGTAGCTGATGATCTGGAAAATGGTGAGGAACAGCAACACCGGCTCCTTGGAGGCTTGAGGCTCCGCCAGCCGCCTCACACGAAGGCGCTCGCGGCAATGTCTATGGTCGGGCTGATAGCCGAGCAGACGCCACCGGGGCAAGGGCGCGTCTGCAGGGGCTCAAGAGAGATCGACCGGCGTGCACCGCATGTCCTGCTCCGGCGTCGGCGGCGGGGAACCTGCCGCCGAGCAGACGGGGGTTACTGCGCGAGCGTGGAGCTTCGCTCGATCCGCCAGTTCAGCTGTTCCTCGCTGGCACCGGGGACATCGTTCACGCGGCGCAGGACGATGGTGCCGCGCTTCGATTCCCGGCCGCCGCCGTAATCGACCACCACAGGCGCCTCGTAGTAGATCGAGCCCGCCGCTCCGCCGGTGTCACCCTTGCCGACGGCAAGACGGGGCGATGCTCCGCCGAATTCCGCCTGCAGCTTTTCCGGGGTCATCTGCGCATCGAGGCTCCACGCGCGCGACGCCGCCTCCCATTCGCCCGCACGCAGCGCACTGACGTAGTAACGCAGCAGCCGCTCCGGATCGCGGCGCTCGCTCAGCGCGCCCATGTCCAGCGCGATCGCTGCCGGACTGGTCGCATCGGTAGCCTCGCTGACAGGACCCGCGTCGACCACCGCCTCGCTTGCGTCCACCTCGGCGCTGGCGCTTTCCAGCACGGCTGGATCTTCCCCAGCCTTGCCGCACGCGGTCAGGGCCAGGAGCGAGCCCGTAAGAAGGATGGCAAGTGCGGCTTTTGTACGCATGCGGTCAGTGTGGCCTTTCAGTTCCCGATTTCCAGTTCCTTCAGGCTGCCCGGATGAGCGTTCCGGCGCCCTCCTGCGTGAAGATTTCGAGCAGCATGGCATGCGAAACCCGTCCGTCAAGCACAACGGCAGCCTCGCAGCCCGCTTCGACGGCGTGGATGCAGGTCTCAAGCTTGGGAATCATGCCCCCTGA
This sequence comes from Novosphingobium sp. HII-3, assembly GCF_002916655.1. Taxonomy (GTDB): domain Bacteria; phylum Pseudomonadota; class Alphaproteobacteria; order Sphingomonadales; family Sphingomonadaceae; genus Novosphingobium; species Novosphingobium panipatense. The sequence goes on along the minus strand of NZ_PPSM01000007.1, from coordinate 14,294 downwards.
AATCGTGCCGTCTTCCTTCAGCCCCTCGATCGCGGCGGGCGTGAGGTCGGTGAGGAGATTCCCCTGCTTATCGAGCACCCCCGGCACGTCCGTGAGAAGGAACAGGCGCGACGCGCCCAGAGCCGCAGCGATGGCGCCCGCCATCGTGTCGGCATTGACGTTGTACGTGCCGCCCTCGGGGCCGACGGCGATCGGCGCTATGACCGGGATCATCCCGGAGTTCGAGATCGTCTCGATCACCTTGGTGTCGATGGTCTCCGGTTCACCCACGAAGCCCAGATCGACGACTTGCTCGATCCGGCTGTCGGGATCCTTGCGGGTGCGCTGCACCTTGCGAGCGGTGACCATGCCGCCGTCCTTGCCGGACACACCCATCGCCTTGCCGCCGGCCTTTGCGATCCAGCCGACGATTTCCTTGTTGATGGCACCGGACAGGACCATCTCGGCCACTTCGGCGGTTGCCTTGTCGGTGACCCGCAGACCATCGATGAACTGACTTTCGACGCCGACCTTCTTGAGCATGGCCCCGATCTGGGGACCGCCACCATGGACGACGACGACGTTGATGCCCACGGCCTTGAGCAGCACCACGTCTTCGGCGAAGTCCACCGCCTTTTCCGGGTCGCCCATCGCATGGCCGCCGTACTTGACCACGAAAGTGCGACCGGCGTACCGCTGCATGTACGGCAGCGCGTCGACGAGGGTCTTGGCCTTGGCCAGCAGAGCGGCGTGGTGCGGATTCGACATGCGAGCGCTATTACGCTCGTACGCGCGATTTTGAACCCGTCTCGGCTGTTTTTTTGCCCTTTTTCGCGTGGCCCGTAGCGTCAGGCGTCCAGCTTGCGCCCGAGCTTCACGAAAAACCAGATGAAGGGCGGCACCATGATCGTCGAAAGCACCAGCTTGGAGATGATCTGGCCTTCCATGATCTGCACGATCGGCAACCCGGTGCCCGCGAAGGAGATGGTGATGAACAGGAACGTGTCGATGATCTGCGACAGCATCGAGGCGACCCAGGCCCGGACCAGCAGCAGTCGTCCCCCGCCTTGCGACAGCTTGGAGAAGATCAGCACGTTGAGCGTCTGCGACACGCCGTAGGAGATGAGGCCCGCGAACTGCATCCGCGCGCCCTGCCCCAGCAGCCGGGCGTAAGCCTCCTGATCGTTCCAGAACGTCGCGGGCGGCACCACGTGGATGACAAGGGTGAGCAGCACCATCGAGACGATGAGCGGGATGAATCCGAAACGCACCAGTCGGTTGGCGGTTTGCGTCCCGTGCAGTTCCGCGATCGCGCTCGACAGGACGACCAGCAGGAGGAACGCGAAAATTCCCGATTCGACGGCCAGGTCACCCAGCACCGGCCAGGTGCCCAATGAGGCCAGCTTTGTACCCAGCACGCCCGCCAGGACGACGAGGCCACCGTAGAGCAGCGAGAAGACGAAAAGAGAGCGGGTGATTACAGGCGCCGGACGATCCATCCACACCCCCTAGCGGCGATCAGACAATTGCACTAGTCGTCCCGCGCCCGCGCAAGTAGGGTTTCACGTTATTCTCAACCGTTTTTCCCGCGGAGCCAAACGCCTCGATGACTGTCGCCTATAGCCTGATCGGCATCGTTCTCATCATGGCGGCAGCATTCCTGCTCTCCACCGACCGCAGGGCGATTCGCCTGAGAGTGGTGGGCGCGGCGTTCGCCCTTCAGGCCGGGCTTGCAGCGCTGGTACTCTATGTGCCCTTCGGCAACCGGCTGCTGCGCGGTGCGGCCTCGGGCGTGGAGAGCCTGCTCGGCTACGCCCATGCCGGGGTGGATTTCCTGTTTGGCCCGCTCGCATCGCCGGAAGTTGGCGGCACCAGCTTCGCGATCGCGGCGCTGCCGGTCATCATCTTCTTCGCCTCCCTTATCTCCATCCTCTATTATCTGCGTATCATGCCGCTGGTGGTGCGCTGGATCGGCGGTGCGCTGGAGAAGGTCACCGGCATCTCCAAGGTCGAGAGCCTGTGCGCGGCCTCCAACATCTTCGTCGGCCAGAGCGAAGCCCCGCTGGTCATCCGGCCCTATCTGGCCTCCCTCAATCCCTCGCAGCTGTTCTGCGTCATGACCGTCGGTCTGGCAGGCGTGGCAGGCACGATCCTGGCCGCCTACGCCTCCATGGGCATCCGCATCGACTATCTTGTCGCAGCCGCCTTCATGTCCGCGCCGGGCGGCATTTTCATGGCCAAGATGATCATGCCGGACCCGCGCCCCGGCACCTCGCCCGCCGACGAGGACATCCATGAGACCACCGTGCCGCCCGCCGGCGCCGTGGCCGCGGCGTTGAACCGCGCGGACGTGACTCACCTCCCCGGCGTTCACGTGGACGAACTGGAAGCGGTCGAGCACGACGAGGAGAAGCCGGCCAACATCATCATGGCAGCGTCGCAGGGCGCACAAACAGGCGTGAAGCTGGCGGTGGCGGTCGGCGCGATGGTGCTTGCCTTCGTCGCCCTCATCGCCATGGCCAACGGCTTCGTCGGCTGGGCCGCCGGTCTCTTCGGCTTCCAGGGGGTGACCTTCCAGTCCCTGCTGGGTTATCTCTTCGCTCCCGTGTTCTATCTTCTCGCCACGCCGGACTGGACCGAGGCGATGCACGCGGGCGGGCTGTTCGGCACCAAGATCGTCCTCAACGAGTTCGTCTCCTTCATCGAAATGGGCAAGGACACCGGCCTTTCGCCGCGCACCGTGGCCGTGGTGACCTTCGCGCTGTGCGGCTTCGCCAATTTCTCCTCAATCGCCATCCAGATGGCAGTCACGGGCGGCCTTGCGCCCAACCAGCGCCCCGTGATCGCCCGGCTGGGCATCCGCGCCCTCGCCGCAGGCAGCCTTTCGAACCTGATGAGCGCGGCGCTCGCGGGCCTGTTCCTGACCGTCGCCTGACGGGTCTCCTTCCGATCCCGAGGGCGATGCTTTGCGCGCGCGCTGGACAAGCGTGCGCGGCATGCGTCTCTCTCAACGGGAGAGGAGACCTGCATGACGGACCTGTTCCGCCAAACCTACGGCCCCACCGCCCTCGTCACGGGCGCATCGTCTGGTATTGGACTGGCTTTCGCCGAAGAGCTGGCGCGGCGCGGACTGGATCTCATCCTCACCGCGCGCCGGACGGATCGGCTGAAAGCGCTTGCGGACCGGCTGACCGCCGCCCACGGCGTGGCTGTCAGCGTCATCGGCGCTGATCTTCAGGAGCCGGACGCGCCCGCTCGCATCCTCCAGCGCACGGGTCATGCCGACATCGGCCTCCTCCTCAGCAACGCGGGATTCAACATCAAGGGCGCGTTCGAACTGCAGGACCCCGTGCGCATGGCAGGGATGCTGACGGTGAACTGTCACGCGCCGATGCAGCTAGCGCACGGCCTCCTCCCGCACCTCAAGCGGCGCGGCAAGGGCGGCATCGTCTTCACCGCCTCGGTCGAAGGTCTCATCGGCTGCCCTTACTCGGCCGCCTATTCGGCCACCAAGGCGCTTGTCGTGGCGCTTGGAGAGGCGCTCTGGGGAGAACTGCAAGGCACAGGCGTGGATGTGCTCACCCTGTGCCCCGGCGCGACCGATACCGAGGCTACCGCGGGCATGAAGGGGCTGGCGAACCTGCAAAGCCCGAACGACGTGGCCCGCCTCGCGCTCGACAATCTGCGCGAAGGCCCCACCTTCGTCCCGCATGAGCACTACCGCGCGATGTTCCAGGCGATACGGGCGCAGCCGCGCCGCGAAGCATTGGCCGCGATGGCAGAGAGCATGAAGCGCATGGCTAGGTAGCGGACCGCAGTGCCAGCCCGCTTGCCGACAGGAGTATCCCGGCCAGTATGAGCGCCATGCCGATCAGGTGATAGGCCTCCAGCAGCTCTCCCAGCAGCAGGGCCGAAAGCAAGGCGCCGAACAGCGGCATCAGCGTGATCGCCTGCCCCGCCGTGGCGGGCCCAAGCTGCGCCGTGACGGCGTTGTAGATGAAGTAGGCCAGGACCGAAGGGAATACGCCTACGTAGAGAAAGGCGCCAACGACCGGCCAGCTCCACGCAACCACGTGGCCACGCGCCCATTCCCCGGCGGCCAGCGGTGCCATTGCGAGCGCACCGATGATGAACACCAGAAGCAGAAAACTACCCGGCGAAATCGGCGGTCTGGTGCGCAGCAGCACCGTGTAGAGGGCCCAGACGACCACGCCCGCGAGGATCAGCGCATCCCCCGCGCCGAGGTGAAGCGCCTGCAGGGCCGAGACATCGCCCCTGAACACGATGAAGACCACGCCGATGCTGGAGACGAGCACGCCGAGCTGGTGAAGCGGCCCCGCCCTCGCCCCGAAGATGAGCCGGTTGAACACGAGAACGAGCGCCGGGATGGACGCCTGCAGCAGCAGCGCATTGGTGGCGCTGGTATGGCGCAGGCCCGAGTAGATGAACGCGTTAAAGCAGACGATGCCGAGAAAGCCGAGCACCAGGATCGGGCGCCATCCTTCAAGCGCCGCGCGACGCTCCGCCCAGGCCTGCCGCACCGTGAACGGGAGGACGATAAGCGCGGCAATCAGCCATCGGCCGAATGCCAGTGTGAACGGCGGTATCTCGTCCTTCACAGCCCGGCCGGTAATCGAATTGCCGGCCCAGAAGAGCATCACCATCCCCAGCAGCACGAAGGCCCGGATCGTGGGACGCTCCTTCCCGGCAGCCGCCATTGCGCGGATCAGCCCAACGCCTTGTCGAGCATCCGCGCGAGCCGCAGACCGGCACGCTGGATGCGTTCGTCGACGACCGGAATGGCCTGTTCGATCGCGGCATTGGTCCACACGATGCGCGGCGGCTCCTTGACGTCGCACGGCAGCGTCCCACCGAAGGCCAGCGGGTAGAGGAAGTCACGGCTGATCTCGTAGCTTTCGCGCGTCCAGTCCTCGAGAGTTCCGGTCGCCAGCCGCCCCTTCTCCGCAGGGGAATAGACCCGCACGAGCGGCGGCGATGCCGAGGTGATCGCCCGCTCTGCCAGCGTGCTGTCCCAGATCGAATGCAGGTTGCGGCCCGGCGCGTCCCCGTAGTCCGCCTTCACCGCGTTTCCGCCTTGGTCCTCGTTCTCGCCGACGTGAAGCGGCTGGTGCAGATCACCGACGAAGTGGACCAGGAAGGCCAGCGCCTCCAGGCGAAGGACGGGAGCGAGCTTGCGGTTCGCCAGCAGCTTTTCATCACGCTCGATCTGCGCGGTCGCGCACATGCCGTCGCGGCACAGCTGCTTCATGTCGAACGTGCCGCAGATGGGCTGGTCATGGTAATGCCAGGAGTTCTGGTAGGCCCAACGCCAGCGCTCACCCTTGATGCAATCCGGCCATGTCGCGGCATCCTCGATCGTGCGCATCGAGCATTGCGGTGTATCGATCTCGGCCTCGTGCGCCAGCAGCCGCCGGATCGCCGCGCGGGTTTCCGGCTTCACGTTGGCCATGGCGATGGAACCGATGGTGCGATGACCGTAGCTGCCCCAAGCCATGGCCTGGCTCGACAGAAGGCTCGCCGCGGCGGCGGCGATGATCAGCAACTTGCGCATGGGAAAGCGTTCAACCTCAGGTAACGGGATGCTCAAACTGTTCGATCACCCACTCCTCCGTTTCGGCAGCGGCGATCCAGGCTTGCATCCACTCGTGCTCCCATACCGCCTGCATGTAGGCCTGGGCGAAACCGGGTACGCCGATCCCGTACGTGAGGAAGCGGCTGACGATAGGGGCGTAGAAGACGTCCGCCGCGCCGAACGTGCCGAAGAGGAACGGCCCTCCTTTGCCGAACCGTGCACGCGCCTCCGCCCAAAGCGTGAGAATGCGCACGATGTCAGTGCGGGTCTCGTCCTCCAGGCCCGGCAACTGCACGCGGGCGCGGATGTTCATGGGGCAGTGGCGGCGCAGCGACAGGTAGCTGGAATGCATCTCCGCCACCATCGAGCGCGCCATGGCCCGGGCCGCGTCCTCCTTCGGCCAGAAACGATCGCGCCCCACCTTGTCGGCCAGATAGTCGACGATGGCGAGGGAATCCCAGGCCACCGCGTCGCCGTCCCAAAGAATCGGTACTTTGCCCTGGCTGGGGGCCAGATCGTCCGAGCTGCGTTTCAGGCTCTCCCATTCCTCCCCGAAAAGAGGAACGGTGATCTCGTCGAAGTGCAGGCCCGACTGCTTGCAGGCGAGCCAGCCGCGCAGCGACCAGCTCGAATAGTTCTTGTTGCCAATGATGAGCTTCACGGGACGGCGTTCCTCGAGTGGCTAGAGACCGGGCCTAGTGGCTACCACGCAGCCTGTCGAGGGCGACTACGCCCCCTGCCTCAGAACGCGCGGGTCAGCAGGTAGAACAGGGCACCGACGATCGCGCTTGCGGGGATGGTGATGAACCAGGCCACGATCACGCGGCTGGCGACCGACCAGCGCACCGCGCTGGCGCGGCGCGCGGCGCCGGTGCCGACCACCGATCCGGTGATCGCATGCGTCGTCGAAACCGGAATGCCGAGCGCGGAGGCCCCGAACACCACGATGGAACCCGCCGTCGAGGCGCAGAACCCGGAGTGATGGTTTAGCTTCGTCAGCTTGGACCCCATCGTCTTGATGATCTTCCAGCCACCCGACATCGTGCCGAGAGCGATTGCGAGGTAGCAGGAGAGCACGACCCAGTGCGGCACGTGGAAGCCTTCCGGCATGTAGCCCGTCGAGTACAGCAGCACCGCGATGATACCCATCGTCTTCTGCGCGTCGTTGCCGCCGTGGCTGATCGAATAGGCGGCGCTGGAAAGCAGATGCAGGCTCTTGAAGATGCTGTTCGACTGGCGTGGGCTGGTGCCCTTGAACAGCCAACTCGTCACCAGCATCAATGCCATCGCGATGCCGAAGCCCAGCAGAGGCGACACGAAGATCGCCGCGATCGTCTTGATCGTGCCCGAGCTTTCCACCACGCCGAACCCGCCGTGCATCATGCCCGCGCCCAGCAGCCCGCCGATCAGCGCATGGCTGGAGCTTGAAGGAATACCCTTGATCCAGGTGAGCACATTCCAGAACATCGCCCCCACCAAGGCGCCGAAGACCACCGCCGGCGTCACCGCGTCGACCTGGATGATCCCCTTGCCGACCGTCTCCGCCACGTGCAGGCCCACGAAGAAATAGGCCGCGAAGTTTCCGGCGGCCGCAAAGAGCACCGCGAAGACAGGAGAAAGCAGCCGGGTCGCAACCACGGTCGCGATGGCGTTCGCCGCATCGTGCAGGCCGTTGAGGAAATCGAAGGCGAGCGCGAGCGCGATGAGGCCGATCAGCAGCGGCAGGGCAAGACTGTGGTCCATGGGTCGGGCCTTACGAGTGGTCGATGACCAGCCCGTCGATCTCGTTCGCAAGATCCTCGAAGCGGTCGACCACGCGTTCAAGGCGCTTGAACATTTCCTGACGCACGAAGAAGTGCATCGGCTCCTTGAGATCGGCCTTAAACAGCCGCTTCAGGCCGGCTGCGTGGATCTCGTCTGCATGACCTTCCATGCGCACAAGGCGCTCGGTGAGTTCATGCAGGCGGTGACCGTTGTCGCCGATCTTGCGAAGCAGCGGGATCGCTTCCGCGGTCAGCCGCGCGGAATCGACGATGATCGCGCACATGTCGATCATCTCGGGCTCGAACTCCGTGACGTCGTAGAGGTCGGACGCGTTCGCCGTCTGCTGCATCTCGTCGATGGCGTCGTCCATCGTGTTGATGAGGCTGGTGATGGCGGAGCGGTCGAACGGCGTCAGGAAGCTGCGGCGCACCGTCTGGAGCACTTCGCGCGTGATGTCGTCGGCATCGTGCTCACGCTCCGCGATCTCGCGGATGTGCTGTGCGCGGCCCGGCCCGCCCTGGGCGAGGCGGGCAAGCGCATCCGCACCCGCCACCAGCGTTGCGGCCTGCTTCTCGAACAGGTCGAAGAAGTTGCCCTGCTCGGGAAGGAGCTTCTGGAACCAGGCGAACATGGCATTGACCCCTGTCTTGCTTGCCACTGTATCCACGGCCACGCCAAGCAGGCGGGCGGGACTGGCGGCGGCGCGGAATTCACGTGCGCCGAAGGAACGGATGAGAGCGCGCAGATCTTCCTCGTCAACCGCAGCCGCTGCATCGGCAAGCGAAAACCACCTGCGTTCCCGCTGATGCTGTTCGTCCCAGGTTGCGAGTTCGTCGGTGACGGCGAAGGGATATACGTCGACGTCGGCCCAGACCGACGCGCCGGAATTGCGCTGCTTGCGATAACGGTATGAGCCCAGCGGCACCGGGCAGGTTGCCCCGAGCACACCGGCTTCTTCCTCGGCTTCGCGAGAGGCGGCGGCATGCGGGGCGATGCCCTTCATCAGGCCGCCCTTGGGAATGACCCACCGGCGCGACTGGCGCGAGGTGATGAGCAGGATCTGGATCGGCGCATCGACGGCATTGCCGATCGTGCGGTAAGGAAGAACGGCAATCTGGCGCATCGGCGAGATCTCCTTTCATCCCCATGCCAGCGAAGGTCGGCCCCATAAGGGACCAGCGGCCGTCACGCAATCGTCACATGCCGCAAATCACACTCTGATTGTGCACGGCCACCACGATCAGCCCGGGCAGCTGCGGGGCGGCCGTCACGCGATCAGGACCGCCACCCTCCGGCGGCGCGGGGAACCCTCGTCAAAGCTCCGAATCGCCGAGGACGGCGGCGCGCAGTTCGTCGATGCCCAAGCTTTTTTCCGAGCTGGTGACGTGGACCACCGGAAATGCGGCGGGGTGCTTGCGCGCTTCGGCGACGGTGGCGGCGTGGACGGCGTCCAGTTCGGTGGCCTTGATCTTGTCCGCCTTGGTCAGAACGAGACGGTAGCCCACCGCGGCCTGATCCAGCATCTCCATCATCTCGAGATCGACGGGCTTCACCCCGTGGCGCGAATCGATCAGCACGAGCGTGCGCTTCAGCACCACCCGGCCGCGCAGGTAATCGCGCACCAGCCGCCGCCAGGTCTCGACCACCTTGGGCGGGGCCTTGGCGAAGCCGTAACCCGGCATGTCGACCAGCCGGAAGCGCAGCGGCTCGCCGACCTCGAAGAAGTTCAACTCCTGCGTGCGGCCCGGCGTAACCGAAGTCCGCGCGATCGCCTTGCGGCCGACCAGCGCGTTGAGCAGCGACGACTTGCCGACATTGGATCGTCCCGCGAAAGCGATCTCCGGAACTTCCGGATCAGGCAGGAACTTGAGCGCGGGCGCGCTCTTCAGGAACGTGACCGGTCCCGAAAAAAGCTTGCGCGCGCGCTCGGTCAGGTCGTCATGATCGTCGCTCACTTGGCGCGCGCCGCCGAGCGCTTCTTGTCCTGGGCATCCTTTTCGGCCTGCGCCTTCAGCTGCGGATGGCGGCTGTAGAGATAGCTCTGCTGCGCGATCGTCAGGATGTTGGACGTGATCCAGTACACCAGCAGGCCCGATGCGAAGGGCGCCATGATGAACATCATGAACCAGGGCATAAGCTTGAAGATCTGCTGCTGCGCCGGGTCCATCTGGGCCGGATTAAGCTGGAACTGCAGGTACATCGTCACGCCCAGCAGGAGGGCCAGCACGCCGATTGCAAGGAAGCTGGGCGGATCGAAGGGAAGCAGCCCGAACAGGTTGAGGATGTGCAACGGATCGGGCGCGGAAAGATCCTTGATCCACAGCACGAACGGCTGATGGCGCATTTCGATCGCCAGGATCAGGGTCTTGTAGAGCGCGAAGAAGACCGGGATCTGCAGGAACATGGGCAGGCAGCCCGCCAGCGGATTGACCTTCTCCTGCTTGTAGAGGGCCATGATCTCCTGCTGCTGCTTCTGCTTGTCGTCCTTGTAGCGCTCCTGGATCGCCTTCATCTTGGGCTGGATGGCGCGCATGGCCGCCATCGAGGCGAAGCCGCGCTGGGCGACGGGGAACATGATGCCGCGCACGATGGCGGTCAGCAGGATGATCGCGACGCCAAAGTTGCCGACGAGGCTGAACAGCTTGGTGAGCAGCCAGAAGATCGGCTTCTCGAACCAGCGGAACCAGCCCCAGTCGATCGCGAGGCCGAAGTTGGCGATGCCCTGCTTCTCGTAGGCGTCAAGCACGGTGTGCTCTTTGGCGCCCGCGAAGATCTTGGTCGTCACGCTCTGCCGGGTGCGGGGCTGCACGACCTTCTGGTCATAGACCACGTCGGCGCGGAAGATCTGGTTACCCAGCGAACGGAAGGTGCTTTCCGCCTTCGCGTTCACGGGGATCAGGGCGGACATCCAGTAGATGTCGGTGAAACCGATCCAGTCCGCCTTGCCCGCTTCGGTGATGGTGCCGGCTTCGGCCACGTCCGAATAGTCGTTCCCGAAGGTCACCGAACCGTCGAACGCGCCGATCGGCCCCGAGTGCACGTTCCAGGTGTCGAGGCTGGCGGTCTTCTCGGTACGGTTCACAAGCGCGAAGGGCTTGACCACGACCGGGGCGCCGCCCGCGTTCTCGACCGTCTGCACCGCCGAGATCATGTAGTTCTCGTCGATGGAATACGTGATGACGAAGCGCTGGCCGGTCGGATTGGACCAGGTCAGCGTGACCGGCGTGCCGGGCGTCAGCGTGGCGTTGGCAGGCGCGGTCCAGACTGTGCTGGCCGTGGGCGCCGCAAGGCCGCCCTCACCCACCCAGCCGACCTGAGCGAATTGCTGCGCGGGCGTGCCGGCCGGCGAAAAGATGCGAACCGGACCCGAATCCTTCTCGACCGTCTCACGGTGGCGGTTGATGACGAGATCGTCGACGACCGCGCCGGTCAGGTTGATGGAGCCCGAGAGTCCGGGCGCCGCGATCCGGACACGTCCGCCCGAGGCGAGCTCGGTCTGGAGGTCCTTGCGTTCCAGCGCCACGTCCGCGGCATCGCGCAGACCGCCTTCGCGCGTGGGCTTGGTGGGGCTCGACGCCTTTTCCGCGCCGCCTGCCGCGACGACCTGGGTCGGCGTCTTGGCCTGCGGATAGAAGTAGCCGACCCCGGCCTCCCAGCCGAAGAGCACGAGCGCGGTCAGCAGGACCGCTAGGATGATGTTGCGCTGGTTTTCCACGAAGGCTTGTTTCCTGCTCGTATTCCGGTCAGCAGCGGCGCGGCGCCACCGGTTATTCTCTAGATCGCGTCAGTCCGGTACGGGATCGTGACCGTGCCCGCCCCACGGCTGGCAGCGCAATAGACGCCACAGCGCCAGCAATCCACCCTTGATCGCACCATGCTTGCGTACCGCCAGGATCGCGTACTGCGAACAGGACGGGGTGTAGCGGCAGGTGGGCGGCATGATCGCGGACGGGCCGATCTGCCAGAGCCGCGCGACACCGATGATCGCCAGCCCCGGAAGCGAGACGAGGAAGGCGAGGAACCGTTTCACTTGCGAGGCCCGCGTCTGCGGCCCTGCGGGCGAGGCGAATCGCCCTTTCCGTCCCGCGCCCGGCCAAGGGCGGCGATGAGTTCGGCGCGCAGCAGGGCGAAATCGCGTTCCACCCCGCCTTCGCGGCCGATCAGCACGTGATCGGTGTCCGCCAGCCCGTGTTCGGGAAGGAGTTCGCGCAGTAGGGCGCGGAACCGCCGCTTCATCCGGTTGCGGACGACGGCGTTGCCGATCCTTTTCGTCACCGTGATGCCGGCACGTCGGCCAAGACCATCATTGCGGTTGGCCAGCAGCACGAAACCCGGACGCGCGACTCGCAGGCCGCGGTTGGCGGCCAGGAAGTCCGAACGACGGCTCAGGATAGTGTAGGCGTCAGCCATGTCGGCAAGCTAGGCACGGCTCGGCGCGAATGTCCCGAGGGCGATTCGCAACAAAGCAAAACGGCGCCAGCCCATGCCCTCGCCACAGGCGAAAGCGTGGGCTGGCGCCGCTCCGGCAAGGGCACGAAGCCCCTGCCATACCGGCGAATCAGGCCGAGAGCTTCTTGCGGCCGCGAGCGCGGCGAGCGCGAAGCACCTTGCGACCGCCGACAGTCGCGGTGCGAGCGCGGAAGCCGTGACGGCGGGCGCGGACAAGGCGGCTGGGCTGGAAAGTGCGCTTCATGTCAGTCCTCGGAAATTTGAACAAATAAGGGCCGCCCGAACCGGACGACCACGGAAATCGTTGGGCGCCGTTACTGGAGCGAGGGCACAGAGTCAAGAACAGGCGCGTACCGGGCGAACTGAAAGCGCGGTGCGACCTCGATCTGCACATCGTCCAGCGGCACCCACGCAGCCATCTCACCGGCCCCGAACCAGCGGGCGGAGGAAAAAGGAACGGCATTGGTCATTGCATAGAACGCGATCGCTTCGGCGGCGCTCATTCCCATCTGTCGGTAATAGTCCGTATAACGCCGGTTTTCGGGTGAAGTAGCCGCGTAGTCCGCAGCCTCCAATCCCGATTCGTCTTGCCACGAATGGACCGCGAACTCCGCGCCGGGATCGGCGTAGCGCCGGACACCCGCGAGGAAAAGCTCCACACCGCCGGATCGGACGGAACCGCCCGTCGGCACGTAAGTCGAGATCGAACGCTGGCGAATCATGCGGCCGACCTGCAGGTTTGCAAGATCGTCCTCAGTGCCCGGGCAGTCGATCATTTCCAATATCCGGATTCCCGGATGATCTTGCAGCATGGCCGCGAACTGCTGCGGCGTGCGGCTATCGGTCGCATCGACAAGTGCCGCCCGCCCTTCGTCAAGCACGCGAAACGGACCGTATGCGGCGCCCGCCGGCCTGGTCCGGGCGGGAGCGCCGGCGAGGCGGCGCTCGCTGCCCGCAGACGGAACGGAAGCGGCGGTGCCGGCCTCTCCCGCAGGAGCATCAGCGATGTCTTGCGCCTTGGCCAAAGGTGCGGCAGCGAACGCAGCACATGCAAGGCAGATGAGGAACGGGCGCATGCGCAAAAAGTGCGGCCGCCCCCCTTACCCACTTCCTGAGAAACAAGGTTAAAGTGCTGTAAGCCATGATTTTGGAAATGGCGCTATGGCCCTCCCCGGTACTAAGCCTCCCTCTTGCAAGGATTTCCTGAAGAAAGGCTTACACCGTGGTCGCCATTGTCTCGACCGTCGCGTACCTCGGGCTGGAGGCGCGCGCCGTTGAGGTGCAATGCCAGATTGCCCCCGGTATGCCGGGCTTCACCCTTGTCGGCCTGCCGGACAAGGCGGTGCGGGAAAGCCAGCAACGCGTCAGCGCGGCTCTGACCGCGATGGGGCTGGCGCTGCCGCCCAAGCGGATCATCGTCAATCTGTCGCCTGCCGATCTGCCCAAGGAAGGCTCGCACTTCGACCTGCCCGTCGCGCTCTCTCTTCTCGCCGCGATGGGCGTCATCGATGCCGAGCACCTTGGCGACTTCGTGGCCGTGGGGGAGCTTGCGCTGGACGGACGGGTGATCCCGTCCCCAGGCGTTCTGCTGGCCGCCCTCCATGCGAGCGAGTTGGAGAAGGGTCTCATCTGCCCCGCGTCGCAAGGGTCGGAGGCCCGATGGGCCAGCGGCGTGCCCGTGCTTGCCGCGCCCAATCTCATCAGCCTGCTCAATCACTTGCGGGGCCAGCAGGTGTTGCAAACCCCGCCGATGGGCGAAGTCGCTCCCCCGGCGCGCGGGCCGGATCTGCGGCAGGTAAAAGGGCAGGAAACCGCCCGCCGCGCGCTGGAGATCGCCGCAGCGGGCGCGCATAACCTGCTCACGTTGATGACAAGAGGACCACGTGCAGCAAGCCGGGGTTCGGATGACGCGGGGCGGGTCGATATTCATTCCCCTGAGGGCCACGCTCAAGAGCTTGTGGCTTTCGAGAGGGAGCTATTGAGCATCCTAGCGCAGCAGTACGGGAATAGGTCGCGCGGTGTGCCAAGAGGGCGCGGGTAACGGGAGGCGGGGTGGCGGTAAGTTTCCGATACGCGGCTACGATTGTAGGTCACGGCTCTGACGACTGCTCAGCATCGGGTGATCGAACGATCATCCCAAAAGCAGGCACCGGGAAGCAGCTACCCTGCCAGTGCCTTTTCGCTGTGTTCCGGCTCCCTATCCGCGCAAATCAGGCAAACAACTACATTGCGCAGGCAGAAGGGTAATTGAAATTTTCTGTCGCAGTACATCGTGTCGCATCGGAGCGGGACGCGGGTGAATGACCCTCGCAAACGGGGGAGAGCCGATGCCTCAAAAAACCGAACGATTTCCGACTGTTATGCGAATTTGGGAATATAGCCTGTGGAGCGGCGTGCAAAATTGACCCCCTTAGCGGGGTGATCGGCGTCTAAAATTGACCCCCTTCATCTCATCATGAGAAGCGCCGCCGTTTGGGTTCCGGACGGCGGGTACAGGGATGTTGGTTGT
>NZ_PPSM01000006.1 GCF_002916655.1 Novosphingobium sp. HII-3 | reverse complement strand
CGTTGTTCTGCGCCGCCAGGATAAGCACCTTGAACATTGTCACGGGGTCATAGGGTGGCCTGCCACCCTTCGCTCCGTCCGAATAGCCAAGCCCGGCGTCGAGCACTGGCCGAAACGCCTCGAAATCAATGATCCGGCCCAGTGCCTCGAGCGGATCCCCCGTCTCGGAAAGCCGCCGCAGATGTTCGCCGATCGCGAAAAACCCCGATACCTTCATATCGCACCTCGTTTGCCGAGGCCGAGTGAATCATTTCACCCCGCAACACGCCAGAGGTTTTTGGGGCGTCCAAGTCCGGTCCTCAGCTCCACTCAACTGCTCTCCAGTATTGGCCGCTGTGACGAGGGTGATCCGACCATCTCAGCCAGTCCGGTCAGGCGTCCTGAAGGGCCTCGTTCTCGCAAATTCTGTTCGGAGCTGCCGGACGCCCAGTTCCGAACGTCCACTCAGATGGAGAGTATCAGTCGGTCATCATGGCGGGGCAACAAGCCAGCGAAGGATGGTAGGCCAACGATGGCCTCCTCAAGAAGTACTACGTCCTTAAGACCGGCGAATTTGAACTGGCCTAAGCGCCTTTCTTCATCTGCTCTCCATTTTTTGCCGAGATTGAGCGCAGTTAGGAACAGATCGCCGTGGCGTTCGAAAATCTGGTGAGGTGCCAGCTTGATCATTGCTCCATTGTAAAGGGCTGTCACTGCCCGTTCAAGGGTAATGGCCTTCATCAAAGTTAGCCTGGGCGATCCATCGCTAGCCACGAAGCCTCCTTGTTCGGATCCGGCTGACAGTTCTGGTGCCGGAACCATCAGACCCCGCCGATCTGCACCGACCGTCGCTGCCTTGGAACACCGAAGGCTTCCCTCGAGATCGACATCGCTCCTCCGTGCCGGGGTTGGCATGCCTATGGCGCTCTGGTGAGCTCGCACCGCGATTTCATCACGACCAGCGATGAGGCTCAACGCCGAGCGCCGTCGAAGCTTCTCAGTCACCCCGCCTTGGCTCTGCGACATCTCAGCGCCTACCAAAACGTTTGGCAGCTGTCCGACCGCCGCGTTACGTGCTTTCAACCTTTGTGTGGATGGTTGCTCGGGTCGAACCGGTGTTGCATCCGAGACAGTCATCTCGTTTGGACAAGGTTTTTGGAACTTCGACTCCTTGCTCTGCTGTCCCGCTGAAGCTGGCTTGTTCGCACCCGATTTGGTCTTAGCACGCGTCGACTTTGATGCGCGCGGGTCCACAATGGCGGGGGCGACCAACTGATCCGGCACCATTGCCCCGCTTTGATGAGGCGACAAGGCCAGGCTCCTCCGGGCAGAAACACCGGGTCTAAAACCCGCTAGGTCTACTCCGCCGTGATCCGGCAACCTCATTTCGATGAGAGCCAATCTGGTGGATCGGATGAGATCCGGTATGTCTTGAGCCGCGACCGTGTGGTTCGCCACATAGGCGCTCAGCAGTTCCACCGTGAGAGCAGCGCCAGCAGGCACACTTTTGATCCGAGCCACTTATGAAGTACTCTGCGCTTGATTGAGAACCGCCTACGCGGCCCGGACCTGCTCCTGCCCCATTTTATGGTGACTAATCAACTGGGAACATACTTGCGCCCGCATGAGCAGCCGGATGAGGATATACAAACTTCGGGTTTCCCGTCTGCGAGGCAAACAGCCTGGTTGCGTCCAGTGCGGGGGTTCAGACGTGAAATTTTATGAATGAGTACGCTTCCCCAAAGCGGTCACCCGTCCATCTAGGTGCCGGCTCACCGCAAGCGAGCGGCCTGGGCGCAACGCTTGGCGAGAAGCGGCATAAACCGCCGTCCCGAAGCATGGACGTAACGGCCGGTTTTGCGTAGATCGGCCATTCACTGTGGGTGGCGAGCCGCGGCGGCTTAACGGGCAAGTCCACGTCCGCTGTAACGGTCAGGACCGCCCTCTTAGCTTCGTCCTCACGAGCGCGGCGAAGTGTCCGACTATCGCGACGTGCCTGCGCTCCTCGAAACGCCTGTCATCAAGCCCAAAGCTCTGCTCGCCGGTAAGTGCTACGACAGCGACGGCGTACGCGAAAACCTGCTCTGGCGAGGCATCCTGCCGATCATCCTCCCCAAGGCAAACTGCCGGAAGCCAGCAGTTGCGACCTACGGCGCTATCGTGATCGCAGTCACGTTGAACGCCTGTTCAACCGAGTCGAGCAACCCGGACGCAGCGCTACCCGCTATGACAAAACCGCCGCATCATTCCTCGCCTGTTGATTGCCACTGAGAAGTGACCCGGGGCGCGTATAAATTACCACTGAGAATTGACCCATGTTTTGCTCCCTTCCGGCTGCCAGTCGGAGGGTCTTGGAGTGATCGACATGGACTTACTCAGTGTGATCCGCCGGTGGCATTTCCGGCAGGGGATCTCCATTCGGGAGATCAGGCGCCGGACCGGCCTCTCCCGCAACACCATCCGCAAGTATCTGCGCTCCGATACGGTTGAGCCCAGCTTCAAGGTTCCGTTACGGCCCAGCAAACTCGATCCCTTCGCGGACAAGCTGACGGCTTGGCTGCGAGTGGAATCGAAGAAATCCCGCAAGCAGAAGCGGACCGCCAAGCAGTTGTACGGTGATCTGGTGACGCTGGGTTACGATGGCTCTTATAACCGGGTGGCCGCCTTTGCGCGGCGATGGCGGGCCGAGCTTCAATATGAACAGCAGACCAGCGGGCGCGGGACATTCGTGCCTTTGGTTTTCCAGCCTGGCGAGGCCTTCCAGTTCGACTGGAGCGAGGATTATGCCGTGTTGGACGGCAAGGTGACGAAGCTGCAGGTCGCCCATACCAAGCTGGCGCATAGTCGCGCCTTCATCGTGCGGGCCTATCTGCTCCAGACCCATGAGATGCTGTTCGACGCGCTGGCGCAGGCATTCCGGGTGCTGGGCGGCGTGCCGCAGCGTGGCATCTTCGACAATATGCGGACCGCGGTCGACAAGATCGGGACAGGGAAGGCGCGGCAGGTCAATGGCAGGTTCGCCGCCATGGCCAGCCACTATCTGTTCGAGCCGGATTTCTGCAATCCGGCTTCTGGTTGGGAGAAGGGACAAGTCGAGAAGAACGTCCAGGACGCTCGGCGCCGGTTGTGGCAACCGATGCCCAGCTTCCGCGATCTGGCTGAGTTGAACACCTGGCTGGAAGAACAGTGCATCGCCCAATGGGGCGAGATCCAGCATGGTGTCCTGCCCGGCACCGTGGCCGATGCGCACGCCGAGGAAGTTACCTGCCTGATGCCGCTGGGGCGGCCCTTCGACGGCTTTGTCGAGCAGATCAAGCGCGTGTCGCCGACTTGCCTCATTGCCTTCGACCGCAACCGCTATTCGGTGCCTGCATCCTTCGCGAACCGGCCGGTCAGCCTGAGGGTCTACCCGGATCGTCTGGTCATAGCGGCCGAAGGCCAGATCGTGTGCGAACATGCCCGGCTCATCGATCGTTCCCATCACAAGCCGGGACGCACAATCTATGACTGGCGGCATTATCTGGCAGTGGTCCAGCGCAAGCCCTGCGCCTTGCGCAATGGCGCGCCCTTCCTCGAGATGCCTGAAGCCTTCCGGCAGTTACAGGGCCATCTGCTCAAGCGCCCTGGTGGCGACAGGGAGATGGTCGAGATCCTGTCTCTCGTTCTGCATCATGACGAGCAGGCTGTCTTGGCGGCAGTCGAGTTGGCCCTGGAAGCCGGCGTCGCCACCAAGACCCACGTTCTCAACGTGTTGCATCGCCTTATCGATGGCAAGGCGCCTCCAGCAGCGCCGATCGATGCGCCTCAGGCCCTGCGTCTGACGCAGGAGCCTGAGGCCAATGTCGTACGCTATGACAGGCTCAGGGAGATCCGCCATGCGTCATGACCCCGCCAGCGCGGCCATCGTCGTCATGCTGCGCAGCCTCAAGATGTTCGGCATGGCGCAAGCCGCTGGAGAGCTGATCGAGCAAGGCGCGCCTGCCTTCGACGCTGCCGTTCCCATGCTGTCTGGGCTCCTGAAGGCAGAGATGGCCGAACGTGAGGTCAGGTCCATCGCCTATCAGATCAAGGCGGCCCGCTTCCCGGCCTACAAGGATCTGGCGGGCTTCGATTTTGCCGCCAGCGAGATCAACGAAGCCCTCGTGCGCCAGCTTCACCGGGGCGACTTCATGGAAAACGCCGACAACGTCGTGCTGATCGGCGGGCCCGGCACCGGCAAGAGCCATATCGCCACGGCTCTGGGCGTCCAGGCTGTCGAGCATCACCGCAAGAAGGTCCGCTTCTTCTCCACGGTCGATCTGGTCAATGCGCTTGAGCAGGAAAAGACCTTGAACCGGTCCGGCCAGCTGACAGAACGCCTGCTACGCCTCGACCTGCTCATCCTCGATGAACTGGGCTACCTGTCATTCAGCCCATCGGGCGGTGCCATGCTCTTCCATCTTCTCAGCAAGCTGTACGAGCGCACCAGCGTCGTCATCACCACCAACCTGAGCTTCAGCGAATGGGCTGGCGTGTTCGGTGATGCCAAGATGACCACCGCGCTGCTCGATCGGCTAACCCATCACTGCCACATCCTGGAAACCGGAAACGACAGCTTCCGCTTCCGCGCCAGCACCGCTGCGCCCAAAGCCAGAAAGGAGACGCCCGCATCTTGAACCTGCCGAGAAACGGCAGCACATAAACCATACCCACCCGGGTCAATTCTCAATGGAAATCCCGGGTCACTTCTCAGTGGCAATCAACAAGGCTGCCGTCGAGCGCGGCGTTGAGCAGCGCGCGGGTGGCCTTGATCGGCATGCGTTTGATGCCTTCCATAGTGGCCATGCCGCCCGACCAGCCGGTGTTCACCAGCCAGCACTTCACGCCGCCCTTGGCGATGCGCTCCTTGAGGAGGTTGCCGTAGACCGAGGGGTGACGCGGCATGAACGGCGCGCCGAAGCAGGTCGAGAAGGTCGCTTCCGGCTCGGTCACGCCGATCTCGGTGCCCGCAACGCGCGCGGTGTAGCCCGAGAGGAAGTGGTACATCGCCTGGTCCGGCGTCAGACGCGCGATCGGAGGCAGCACGCCATAGGCGTCGGCGGTCAGGAAGATGAGGTTCGCCGGAACCGGACCGAGGTTCTCTTCCGAGCAGTTCGGAATGAAGTCGATCGGGTAGGAACCGCGGCTGTTCTCAGCCAGCGAGTTGTCGTCGAGGTCGATTTGGCGGGTCACCGGATCAATGACGACGTTCTCCAGCACCGTACCGAAGCGCTTGGTGGTGGCAAAGATCTCCGGCTCGGCCTCGGCCGAGAGGCGGATCATCTTGGCGTAGCAGCCGCCCTCGAAGTTGAACACGGCGGTGTCCGACCAGCCGTGCTCGTCGTCACCGATCAGGGTGCGGCTGGCGTCGGCCGAGAGCGTGGTCTTGCCGGTGCCCGAGAGGCCGAAGAACACGGCGGTCTTGCCGTCCGGGCCGATGTTGGCCGAGCAGTGCATCGGCATCACGCCCTTGGTCGGCAGCAGGTAGTTGAGGATGCCGAAGACGCTCTTCTTCATCTCGCCCGCGTACGAAGTGCCGCCGATCAGGATCAGCTTCTCGGTAAAGTTCACCGCGATGACCGTCTCGGTGCGGCTGCCGTGACGCTCGGGATCTGCGCGGAAGCTGGGCAGGTCGATGATGGTGTACTCGGGCGCGAAGCTGGTCAGCTCCTCCGCCTTGGGACGCACCAGCAGCGTGCGGATGAACAGGTTGTGCCACGCGAACTCGTTGATCACGCGCACGTTCACACGGTGCTCGGGCTGCGATCCGCCGAACAGGTCCGCAACGTAGAGCTTGTCCTTCTGGCCGAGCGCCGCAAGGAAATCCTCCTTGAGGTTGGCGAAGTGCTCGGGCGTCATGGGGACGTTGGTCTTGCCCCACCACACCGTATCCTCGGTCTCGGCATCCTTGACGATGAACTTGTCCTTGGCCGAGCGGCCGGTGTGCTTGCCGGTGGCGACGACGAAGGGACCGTCCGCTGCCAGCATGCCCTCTTCGTTTGCCACGGCATGCTCGACCAGCGGCGCGGTGCCCAGGTTGGCGAAGATCGTCGCGTCGGTGGTAATGCCCTGGCGGTCGAGAGGATAGCTGAGCGATGCGGTCAAGGTTGTCTCCATGGTGGCGGCTGGTACGTCTTTTGTCACTTAGCTAGCTCGCGCCGGGGGCCCTTTTGTGCACTGAGACTGGCACGCATAACTAGGTCAGCCGATCTAACAGGGTCACGCCCAACTCCGACGGTGAGGGCGAGACACGGATGCCGGCCTCTTCCATCGCCGCGATTTTTTCCTCGGCGCCGCCCTGGCCCCCCGACACGATTGCGCCGGCGTGACCCATGCGGCGACCCGGAGGCGCCGTGCGGCCGGCGATGAAGCCGACCATCGGCTTCTTGCGGCCGCGCTTCGCCTCATCCTTAAGGAACTGCGCCGCTTCTTCCTCGGCCGAGCCGCCGATCTCGCCGATCATGATGATCGACTTGGTCTCATCGTCGGCCAGGAATAGTTCAAGCACATCGATGAAGTTGGTGCCGTTGACCGGGTCGCCGCCGATGCCGACTGCGGTGGTCTGTCCAAGCCCAGCGTTGGTGGTCTGGAACACGGCTTCATAAGTAAGCGTGCCCGAGCGCGATACAACGCCCACCGAACCCTTGGAGAAGATGTTGCCGGGCATGATGCCGATCTTGCACTCGTTGGGGGTCAGCACGCCGGGGCAGTTCGGGCCAATCAGGCGCGACTTCGAACCGGTCAGCGCGCGCTTCACCGGGATCATGTCGAGCACCGGGATACCCTCGGTAATGCAGATGATCAGCTCCATCTGCGCGTCGATGGCTTCCAGGATGGCATCGGCGGCACCAGCGGGCGGCACGTAGACGCATGAGGCGGTGGCGCCGGTCGCGGCCTTCGCCTCGTGGACCGAGTTGAACTGCGGCAGGCCCAAGTGCTCGGTGCCGCCACGGCCCGGCGTCACGCCGCCGACCATCTTGGTGCCATAAGCGAGTGCCGTCTCGGTGTGGAAGCTGCCGGTCTTGCCGGTCATGCCTTGGGTGATGACCTTGGTGTTCTTGTCTACGAGAATGGACATTGCTCAGGCTACCTTCTGGACTTCGGCGACGATCTTGCGGGCGGCGTCGCCCAGGTCGTTGGCCGGAACGATCGCCAGGCCGGAGTTGGCGAGGATTTCCTTGCCCTGCTCGACGTTGGTGCCTTCAAGGCGAACGACGAGCGGCACCGAGAGGTTCACGTCCTTCGCCGCCGCGACGATGCCGTCGGCGATGATGTCGCACTTCATGATGCCGCCGAAGATGTTGACCAGGATGCCCTTTACGTTGGGATCGGACAGGATGATCTTGAACGCCGCGGTCACCTTCTCCTTCGAAGCGCCGCCGCCGACGTCGAGGAAGTTGGCCGGGAAGCTGCCGTTGAGCTTGATGATGTCCATCGTCGCCATGGCAAGGCCCGCGCCGTTGACCATGCAGCCGATGTCACCGTCGAGCTTGATGTAGGCGAGGTCGTACTTGCTGGCTTCCAGCTCGGCCGGATCTTCCTCGGTCTCGTCGCGCAGCGCCATGACATCGGGGTGGCGGTAGAGCGCGTTCGAATCGAAGCTCATCTTGGTGTCGAGCACGAGCAGGTTGCCGTCCTTCGTCTCGACCAGCGGGTTGATCTCAACCATGTCGCAGTCGAGGTCGATGAAGGCGGTGTAGAGCTGCTTGGCCAGCGTCTGCGCCTGCTTGTTCAGCTCGCCCTCGAGCTTGAGGCCGAACGCGACGGCGCGGCCGTGGTGCGGCTGGAAGCCTTCGGCCGGGTCGATGGTGATGGTGTGGATCTTCTCGGGCGTCGAGTGAGCGACTTCCTCGATGTCCATGCCGCCCTCGGTCGAGACGATCATGGCGACTCGGCCGGTCGAGCGGTCGACCAGCATCGAGAGGTAGTATTCCTTCTCGATGTCGACGCCGTCGGTCACGTAGAGGCGGTTGACCTGCTTGCCGGCCTCACCCGTCTGGATGGTGACGAGGGTGTTGCCGAGCATCTCCTTGGCATTCGCCTCGACCTCTTCGATCGACTTGGACAGGCGCACGCCGCCCTTGGCGTCCTGGCCCAGTTCCTTGAACTTGCCCTTGCCACGGCCACCGGCGTGGATCTGCGCCTTCACGACATAGAGCGGCCCAGGCAGCTTCTTGGCGCCTTCGATCGCTTCCTCGACCGACAGAGCGGCGAAGCCCGCGGGGATGCCGACGCCGTACTTCGCGAGCAGTTCCTTGCCTTGGTATTCGTGGATGTTCATGTCGATTTCCCTTAAAGCTTGCTGGTCAGCTCCGGCACCACCGTGAACAAGTCGCCCACCAGGCCGATGTCGGCGACCTGGAAGATGGGCGCGTCCTCGTCCTTGTTGATGGCGATGATGGTCTTGCTATCCTTCATACCGGCGAGGTGCTGGATGGCGCCCGAAATGCCGACCGCGATGTAGATTTCCGGGGCGACGATCTTGCCGGTCTGGCCGACCTGGTAGTCGTTGGGCACGTAGCCCGCGTCCACCGCGGCGCGGCTGGCGCCGACGGCGGCGTGCAGCTTGTCGGCGAGCGGGAAGATCAGCTGCTGGAAGGTGTCGCCGTCCTTGAGCGCGCGGCCGCCCGAAACGATGATCTTGGCGCTGGTCAGCTCCGGCCGCTCGTTCTTGGCGAGTTCGGCGCCCACGAAGCTGGAGAGACCCGCGTCACCGGTGCCCGAGACTGCCTCGACCGTGCCCGAGCCGCCGCTGGTAGCCGCCTTCTCGAACGCGGTGCCGCGCACGGTGATGACGAGCTTGGCGTCCGAGCTCTCGACAGTGGCGATGGCATTGCCGGCATAGATCGGACGGGTGAAGGTCTTGGGCCCCTCGACCGAGAGGATGTCCGAGATCTGCATGACGTCGAGCAGCGCGGCGACGCGCGGGGCGACGTTCTTGCCGGTGGTGGTAGCGGGGAACAGCACCGCGTCGTAGCCCTCGGCCAGGCCGGCGATCAGCGGCGCGACGTTCTCAGCAAGCGCGTTGGCATAAGCAGCGTCATCGGCGAGCAGCACCTTGCCCACGCCGGCGATCTGTGCGGCGGCATCGGCCGCGGCAGCTGCGCCCTGGCCGGCAACGAGGAGGTCGACGTCACCCAGCTTGGCAGCGGCGGTGACGGCCGAGAGAGTGGCGTCCTTGACGGAAGCGTTGTCGTGTTCGACCCAGACTAGCGTCTTCATCTCACAATTCCTTTCAGCCCTCGCGGTTCGGTCGGCGTGTCTCGACTTCGCTCGACACGAACGGAGGTGGGTTCAGCCAAGGGGCTGATCAGTTGGCGATGCCCATGTCCTTGAGCTTGTTCACCAGCGTGTCGACGTCGGGCACCTTGATGCCGGCCTGACGCACGGCAGGCTCGGCGACCTTGAGGGTCTTGAGGCGCGGGGCGATGTCGACGCCGTAGTCGGCGGGGCCCTTGGTATCGAGCGGCTTCTTCTTGGCCTTCATGATGTTGGGCAGCGAAGCGTAGCGCGGCTCATTGAGCCGCAAGTCGGTGGTGACGATCGCCGGCAGGGTGAGCTTTACCGTCTCGAGGCCGCCGTCGACCTCGCGGGTGACGCTGACGGCATCGCCGTCGATCTCGACCTTGCTGGCGAAGGTGCCCTGCGGACGGCCCAGCAGCGCAGCGAGCATCTGGCCGGTCTGGTTCGAATCGTCGTCGATCGCCTGCTTGCCCAGGATGACGAGGCCGGGGTTCTCCTCGGCGACGATGCCCTTGAGGATCTTGGCGACAGCGAGCGGCTCGACTTCGGCATCGCTCTCGACCAGGATCGCGCGGTCGGCACCCATGGCGAGCGCAGTGCGCAGCGTTTCCTGCGCCTTTGCCGGTCCGACCGAGATCGCGACGATCTCCTCGGCCTTGCCCGCTTCCTTGAGGCGGATGGCTTCCTCGACGGCGATCTCGTCGAAAGGGTTCATGCTCATCTTGACGTTGGACAAGTCCACGCCCGTGCCGTCGGCCTTGACCCGCGGCTTGACGTTGTAGTCGATCACCCGCTTGACGGGCACGAGGATCTTCATCGGCTCACTCCAATTCGAGGATGGTTGCGTCGACCGCCAGGCTCTGACCCGCCGCGGCGTTGACGGACTTGACCGTGCCCGACTTTTCGGCGCGCAGGATGTTTTCCATCTTCATGGCTTCGATCACTGCGAGCGGCTGGCCGATCTCGACCTTGTCGCCTTCGGCCACGTTCAGCGAGACAAGCAGGCCGGGCATCGGGCAGATCAGGAAGCGCGACAAGTCGGGCGCGACCTTTTCGATCATGTGCGCGGACAGCGGCGCCAAGCGGGTGGGCAGCACGCCGACCTTGTGGATCGCGCCGCGCGTCGTGAGCTTGAAGCCGCCGCGCGTGGGTTCGATGCGCACGCCGAGCACTTCGCCGTCCACTTCCGCCTCGATCAGGCGATCGCCCGGCGTGTACTCCATCGCAAGGTCGATGCTCTGGCCGTTCACCAGCACTTCATCCTCGTCGATCTCGACTTCGTAAGCCGTCTTGTCGATCGTCACCGTCCACTGCGAGGGCGGCGCGAGCGGCGTTGCCAGCTGGCCATCGACGCGGCGCGAGCGGTCGGCGCGCGCGGTTGCGACGAAGCCGGCGACAGCGGCGATCTTGACCTTGGTCTCGTCCGAAGCGGCCGCCCCGTGGAAGCCTTCCGGATACTCCTCGGCGATGAAGCCGGTGGTCAGCTCGCCCGAGCGGAAGCGCGGGTGCTGCATGATGGCCGAGACGAAGTCGATATTATGGCCCAGGCCCTCGATCTCGAACGTATCGAGCGCGGCGATCTGCTTGTCGGCCGCCTCGTCGCGCGTGGCGCCCCAGGTCACCAGCTTGGCGATCATGGGATCGTAGAACATCGAGACTTCGCCACCTTCGTAGACGCCATCATCGACGCGCACGCCGTTCACGCCGCGGCGGCCATTCTCGGCACCGTCGTCGGTCCAGCCTTCCACCGGCGGCTGGTAACGCACCAGGCGGCCGGTCGAGGGCAGGAAGCCACGGTACGGGTCTTCGGCATAGACGCGGTTCTCGATCGCCCAGCCATCGATCTTCACGTCGTCCTGCGTCATCTCCAGCTTTTCGCCGGCGGCGACGCGGATCATCTGCTCGACCAGGTCAATGCCGGTGATCGCCTCGGTGACCGGGTGCTCCACCTGGAGGCGGGTGTTCATTTCCAGGAAGTAGAAGCTCTCGCCCGTCGGATCCGCGCCCGAGACGATCAGCTCCACCGTGCCGGCCGAGTAGTAGCCCACCGCGCGCGACAGCGCGACGCACTGCTCGCCCATGGCCTTGCGCATCTTGGGCGTGACGAACGGCGACGGCGCTTCCTCGACCACCTTCTGGTGGCGACGCTGGATCGAGCACTCGCGCTCGTTCAGGTAGAGGATGTTGCCGTGCTTATCGCCCAGGATCTGGATCTCGATGTGGCGCGGGTTGAGGATGAACTTTTCAATGAAGACGCGGTCGTCACCGAACGAGTTCAGGCCCTCGCGCTTCACCGCGTCGAAGCCCTCGCGCACGTCCTGCTCGGAGTAGGCAAGGCGCATGCCCTTGCCGCCGCCGCCGGCCGAGGCCTTCATCATCACCGGGTAGCCGATCTCGGACGAGATGCGCACCGCATGCTCGGTGTCCTCGATCTCGCCCACAAAGCCGGGGACGACGTTGACGCCGGCGGCCTTGGCGAGCTTCTTGGACTCGATCTTGTCGCCCATCGCCGCGATCGCGCCGACGGGAGGACCGATGAACTCGATGCCTTCTGCGGCCAGCGCCTCGGCGAACGAGGTGCGCTCGGACAGGAAGCCATAGCCCGGGTGCACGGCGTCGGCGCCGGTCTGCTTGCACGCGGCGATGATCTTGTCGGCGATCAGGTACGACTGCGCGGCGGGCGCCGGGCCGATGTGCACGGCTTCATCCGCCATCTGCACGAACGGCGCGCGCGCGTCGGCATCCGAATAGACCGCCACGGTCTGGATGCCCATGCGTCGTGCGGTCTTGATCACGCGGCAGGCGATCTCGCCCCGGTTCGCGATGAGGATCTTCTTGAACAACCCCGTTCCCTCCGTTGCGGCTGCTCTCACGAGCCGCGCCAATATCTTACTCGGCCGCTTCCAGCCCCGGCATTTCGAGCTTTGCGCAGCCCTTGGGCATGCGCTGTGCTTCGACCTCAGCCGGTGTGATGTCGATCGCCATCGGCTTGAGGCCAAGCCGCGCGAACATCGCCATGTCGTTGTCGTCGCCGGCGTTGGGCGCGGTCAGCAGCTTGTCGCCGGTGAAGATCGAGTTCGCGCCGGCAAGGAAGCACATCGCCTGCGTCATCTCGGACATGGACTCGCGCCCGGCGGAGAGGCGCACCATCGAGCCCGGCATGGTGATGCGCGCCACCGCTACCGTGCGCACGAACTCGACGTCGTCGATCTTGGCGAGCGGCGTGTCGGCGAGCATGTCGCCCAGCACCGTGCCCTTGACCGGCACCAGCGCGTTGATCGGCACCGACTGCGGGTGATCGGGCAAGGTCGCCAGCGTGTGGATGAAGCCGACGCGATCGGCGCGGGTCTCGCCCATGCCGACGATGCCGCCCGAGCACACGTTGATCCCGGCCATGCGCACGTTCGACAGGGTATCGAGCCGGTCGTCCATGGTGCGGGTGGTGATCACCTGGTCGTAGCGTTCGGGCGAGGTGTCGATGTTGTGGTTGTAGTAGTCGAGCCCCGCTTCGCTCAGCATGTCGGCCTGCGCGGGCGTCAGCATGCCCAGCGTCATGCAGGTCTCCATGCCCATGGAACGCACGCCCTTCACCATCTCGATGATGGCAGGCATGTCGCGGTCCTTGGGGTTGCGCCAGGCCGCGCCCATGCAGAAGCGGGTCGAGCCCGCATCACGCGCCTGCGCGGCGCGCTGCAGCACCTGCTGGACTTCGAGCAGCTTGGTCGCCTTGACGCCCGAGTTGGCCGAGACCGACTGCGAGCAGTAGCCGCAATCCTCGACGCACCCGCCGGTCTTGATCGACAGCAGCGTCGAGAGCTGGACTTCGGCGGGGTCGAAGCTCTGCCGGTGCACTTCGGCAGCACGGTAGACCAGTTCGGTGAACGGCAGGTCGAACAGCGCGGCGATCTCGTCACGAGTCCAATCGGTGCGCGCCTCAATCACTCGGCGGCCTCCAACTCGCCGACGGGCGGCATGTTGTGGCCAAGCAGGCGCAGCACGTCGGCGGCGCACTCGACCACGTTCGAGCCGGGACCGTAGATGCCCTGAACGCCGGCATTGCGCAGGTACTCGTAGTCCTGCGGCGGGATCACGCCGCCGGCGATTACCTTGATGTCGTTGCGGCCCTGTTCGCGCAGGCGCTGGATCAGCTCGGGGATCAGCGTCTTGTGGCCCGCCGCCAGCGACGAGGCGCCGACCACGTCGACCTCGTTCTCCAGCGCCAGCACCACCGTCTCTTCCGGCGTCTGGAACAGCGGGCCGGAGACGACGTCGAAGCCCATGTCGCCGAATGCCGAGGCAATCACGTTGGCACCGCGGTCATGGCCGTCCTGGCCCATCTTGGCGACCAGCAGCTTGGGCTTGCGGCCCAGGCGACGCTCGACCGCAGCCACGCCGTCGAGCACCTGCTGCCAGCGGCTGTCGCCTTCGTAAGGCGCCGAATACACGCCCTTCACCGGCGTCGGCTGGGTGCCGTAGCGGTTGAAGCTCTCTTCCATCGCCGAGCTGATCTCGCCCAGCGTCGCACGGGCACGGGCGCACTCGACGGCGAGCGCGAGGAGATTGTTCTCGATGCTGGCAGGCGCCGCCGCGCCCTGGCGCAGCGCGTCGAGCGCGGCCTGGCACTTGGCCTCGTCGCGCTCCGCCTTCATCTTGTTGATGCGGGCGATCTGCGCTTCGCGGACCTTCGCGTTGTCGACTTCCAGCGTCTCGAGCAGGTCCTCGTTGGCAAGGCGGTACTTGTTGACGCCGACGATCACGTCGTCACCACGGTCGACGCGCGCCTGGCGAGCGGCGGCAGCGGTCTCGATCATCGCCTTGGGCCAGCCCGCGGCCACGGCCTTGGCCATGCCGCCCTCGGCCTGGACGCGCTCGATGATCTCCCAGGCCTTGTCGACCAGCTCCTGCGTCAGCGCCTCGATGTAGTAGGAGCCGCCGAGGGGATCGACCACCTTGGTCATCCCGGTCTCTTCCTGGATGATGATCTGGGTGTTGCGCGCGATGCGGGCCGAGAAGTCGGTCGGCAGCGCAATCGCCTCGTCGAGCGCGTTGGTGTGCAGCGACTGCGTACCGCCCAGCATCGAGGCCATCGCCTCGATCGTTGTGCGGATGACGTTGTTGTAGGGGTCCTGCTCCTGCAAGCTGACGCCCGAGGTCTGGCAGTGGGTGCGCAGCATCTTGGAGCGCTCGTCCTTGGCGCCCAGCTGCGTCATGACCCGGTGCCACAGCACGCGCGCGGCGCGCAGCTTGGCGACTTCCATGAAGAAGTTCATGCCGATCGCGAAGAAGAAGCTCAGGCGCCCGGCGAACTTGTCGATATCGAGGCCCGAGGCCACGCCGTACTTCACGTACTCGGCGCCGTCGGCGATGGTGAAGGCCAGCTCCTGTACCTGCGTCGCGCCGGCTTCCTGCATGTGGTAGCCCGAGATCGAGATCGAGTTGAACTTGGGCATCTCGCGGCTGGTGTAGCCGAAAATGTCCGAGATGATCCGCATGCTCGGCTCTGGCGGGTAGATGTAGGTGTTGCGGACCATGAACTCCTTGAGGATGTCGTTCTGGATGGTCCCGTCGAGCAGGCGGCGCTCGACCCCCTGCTCCTCGCCCGCGACGATGAAGAACGCCAGAATGGGGATCACCGCTCCGTTCATCGTCATCGAGACCGACATCTGATCGAGCGGGATGCCGTCGAACAGGATCTTCATGTCCTCGACGCTGTCGATCGCGACGCCCGCCTTGCCGACATCACCGACCACGCGCGGATGGTCGGAGTCGTAGCCACGATGCGTGGCAAGGTCGAAAGCGACCGAGAGGCCCTTCTGCCCCGCCGCAAGGTTACGGCGGTAGAACGCGTTTGATTCCTCGGCAGTCGAGAAGCCGGCGTACTGGCGGATGGTCCAGGGACGGCCTGCATACATCGAGGCACGCACCCCGCGCGTGAACGGCGCAAAGCCGGGCAGGCCCGGATCGACCGTCACGTCCTCGGCCGTATAGAGCGGCTTGACGGCGATCCCCTCGGGCGTCTGCCAGGTCAGGTCCTTGCCCTTGACCTCCTTGTCGGCAGCGGCACGCCACTTATCGAGGTTCGGGTTGGACGACGGCTCGGGGAGCTTGCGCGCGTCCGGCGCGGCGCCGCTGTCCTCGCCCAGGTTCTGCTCGATGGGAGTATCGCTCATGGTTCTTCCTTAAGGCGCCCTCACATGAGCGTCCGTCCAAGCTCCGACGATGGCCAAGCCGCTCAGAGCGGGATGTTGTCGTGCTTCTTCCAGGGGTTCTCGAGGCTCTTGTTGCGCAGCTTGCGCAAGCCCAGCGCGATGCGGCGGCGGGTCGAGTGCGGGTAGATCACCTCGTCGATGTAGCCGCGGCTCGCTGCCACGAACGGGTTGGCGAAGCGGTCCTCGTACTCCTTGGTGCGCGCGGCGATGCCGTCCGCGTCCTGGCCGCGGAAGATGATCTCCACAGCGCCCTTGGCGCCCATCACCGCGATCTCGGCGGTCGGCCAGGCGTAGTTCAAGTCGCCGCGCAAGTGCTTGGAGCTCATGACGTCGTAAGCGCCGCCGTAAGCCTTGCGGGTGATCACGGTGATCTTGGGCACGGTCGCCTCGGCATAAGCGAACAGCAGCTTGGCGCCGTGCTTGATGATGCCGTTGTGCTCCTGGTCGGTGCCGGGAAGGAAGCCGGGCACGTCGACGAAGGTGATGATGGGGATGTTGAACGCGTCGCAGAAGCGCACGAAGCGCGCCGCCTTGCGCGAGCTGTCGATGTCGAGCACGCCCGCCAGCACCATCGGCTGGTTGGCGACCACGCCCACGGTCTTGCCTTCGATGCGGCCGAAGCCGATCAGGATATTGCCGGCAAACGTCGGCTGCAGCTCAAAGAACTCGCCCTCGTCCAGGGTCTTACGAATGACCTCGTGCATGTCGTAGGGCTGAGCCGCTGAAGGCGGCACGATGGTGTCGAGGCTGTCCTCCAGCCGATTCCACGGGTCGGCGCAGGGACGCTCGGGCACCTCCTCGCGGTTGGAGAGCGGCAGGAAGTCGAAGAAGTCGCGCGCCGCGAGCAGCGCCTCGATGTCGTTCTCCAGCGCCAGGTCGGACACCGAGGTCTTGCTGGAGTGCGTCACCGCACCGCCCAGCTCTTCCTGGGTGACGACTTCGTTGGTCACGGTCTTCACCACGTCCGGACCGGTGACGAACATGTACGAGCTGTCCTTCACCATGAAGATGAAGTCGGTCATCGCCGGCGAATAGACCGCGCCGCCCGCGCACGGGCCCATGATCAGCGAGAGCTGCGGCACCACGCCCGAGGCGAGCACGTTGCGCTGGAAGATCTCGGCATAACCGCCGAGCGAGGCCACGCCCTCCTGAATGCGCGCGCCGCCGGAGTCGTTCAGCCCGATCACCGGCGCGCCGACCTTGAGCGCGGTGTCCATGACCTTGCAGATCTTCATCGCGTGCCGCTCGGACACCGCACCGCCGAACACGGTGAAATCCTGGCTGAACACGTAGACGAGGCGGCCATTGATCGTGCCCGAGCCGGTGACCACGCCATCGCCGGGGATCTTGGGCTGCTCGTGCATGCCGAAGTCGACGCAGTTGTGCTCAACGTAAGTGTCGATCTCCTCGAAGCTGCCTTCGTCGAGGAGAACGTCCAGACGCTCACGCGCAGTCAGCTTGCCCTTGGCATGCTGGGCGTCGATGCGGCGCTGGCCCCCGCCCAATCGTGCCGCGGCCCGGCGCTTCTCCATTTCGGCGATGTTGGCTGACATAATCCCCACCTTAGCTTGTTACGCCAAGGATATGGCGCAGGCCGGAGATGTCCAATGCAATCCTGCAAAGTTGCAAAGTCCAGGATTGCAAAGTAGGTGCCTGCCCATGGCACAACGCCGAACATTTGCCGGGGCGAACCTGCGCGCGTTGCGCGCCGGCCGTGGCATCCGGCAACAAGACCTTGCCGCCACGCTCGGCATCAGTGCCTCCTATCTCTCTCAGCTTGAGAGCGACGACCGGGCCCTCACACCAGCGCTGATCGATCGGTTGCGCAATCTTTTCCCAGCCGAATGGCAGGACATCCCCTACGACCGTACGGCAGAACTCTATCGTGCGCTCGAGGAGGCCCTGAGTTCATCGGCCTCAGGCGCGCTCTATTCGAGCGCGCAGTTGCACAAGATCGTGGATCAATTCCCTGAGTTCGCGCGGCGCTTCATAGACCTTAATGGTCAGCACCAAGCCAATCTGCAGCGGCTGGAGATGCTCGACGAAGCGTTGGGATCCGGCAGCATCGCCGGTGGGCGCCTTCCCTGGGAGGAAGTGCGCGACTGGTTTCACAACACGAACAATTACATCGATGTGCTCGACCGCAAGGCGGAGGAGTTATCCTTGCAGCTTGCCGGCAACGATGCGACGCCATCGACGAACCAGATGGCAGGCTGGCTACAAGGCCGCGGAACAACGCTACGCTTCGCGCAGACAGGCCCGTTGCGCAGCTTCGACGAAACCACCCGAACGCTCATGATCAACACGGCCAGGTCACACGAGAGCAGCCGTTTCCAGATATCCTGGCACATCGCGAGCATTGCATTTCAGGATGATATTAGCGCAATTTGTGATGCGGCGGACTTCCGCTCACAAACGGCCAAGCACTTGCTTTCCGTCGGTCTGGGCAACTACACCGCTGGCGCCATCCTGATGTCGTACGAGCGCTTTCGCAGGGCGGCCAGACAAGTACGGCATGACGTCGACCAGTTGCGCCATCTCTTCTCCTCTAGCTTCGAGCAAGTCTGCCATCGCTTGTCGACGTTGCAGCGGCCCGGCGCTCGCGGCACTCCGATGTATTTCTGCCGCGTGGATATGGCGGGCAACATCACCAAGCGTCACTCCGCCACCCGCATGCGCTTCGCCCGGTTCGGCGGCGCATGCCCCCTCTGGCTGGTCCACGAGGCGGTCGCGATGTCCGATCGCATCCACGTACAGCTAGCGGAAATGCCGGACGGCGTGCGCTATGTCTCCATCGCCAAAGGGCTGATCAAGCACACCGCCAGCTACAGCGAGCACCCCAGGCGGTACGCCGTAACCCTCGGTTGTGAAGCCGACTTCGCTCAAGATTTCGTCTATGCTGATCGGTTGAACCTGAACAGCCCTCACGCATCCACACCGATAGGAGAGTCGTGCCGCATCTGCAATAGGACCAACTGCGATCAGCGCGCCTATCCACCGAGTGACATGGAGATCATGGTTGATCTTTCGACACGGGAGATCGTCCCGTATCAGCTGAAGCAACGGTAAACGGGTCCCTCGCTCTGGGTCCGGCACCAGGAAGCCGTGCCGCCAAAAAGCCTCATCGAGGCCATCGCACGGGGTCTGATCGATCGGCCGAGCACTCACCACAGCCGCATCACGGATCGAGACAGAATGCACATTCTGGCCTCCCCCGAGCAGAAGCACACGGCGTGGAGTCGCCGCCTTAATCCTCGCGATCGAACTTTTCCGCCGGATACGCCTGCAAGGGCACAAGAGTATGGCCGACGCCCGACAGAAAGCGGTGCAGCTTGAAAGCCATGAAAGCTCGATCGCGATCGTTCCTGGAGCCGCTCATGAAGATAAAGCAGGCCTTCGAGGCCGTGCGACACTTGGCAGTTTCGAGGCCGATCAGCTTCGAGCCCGTACGATGCGTCTACTCGCTGGCCAGCTCGGGCTTCCGCAAGGCGAGTTTGTCACCAGAATCGCTGTAGGCCCGGAGGAGGCGATCGTAGCGGAACTCGCCGCAACGGCGAACCAGTCGCGGAGGAGGTTGCAAGCCTCTATCATGAGCTGCGTGCGAGGGCGCGTGAGCAGTTGATTTGTGAAATTGGCGATCCCACGCCATACCGGCTCGGCTGATGACAACTGATCGCCGTCAAAACATCCTTCAGGCTGCCGAGGCGTTGTTTCTGGAGCGCGACTATGGCTCAGTGAGCATCGCCGACATCCGCAAGGCCAGCAGGCCAGCCCAAAAAGCAGCCGGTCAGTCCATCGCTGAAAAAGGAAGATGCTTTTCGCATTCGGTAGTTCGTGCGAGCTACAAAGGTCACGACAGCTTTTTCCCACGTGCCGTAATCCACAGCCTGCCCACAGCTTGTTCCCTAGCCTACGCTGCCGCTTGTTGGACGTGCAAGCAGACGGATTACTGTGGCGATGCGTCACTCTTATGCTTTTTTGGCAGGCATAAGCCTTCTACGGCATCAATCTGCCGAGGCAAAAACGATAAACGTCATGCCCTTTGTAAATCATGTGGCGTGCCGCTCACACTCTCACTTCAGGGCATTGGCGTGTAAGGGAGCTGCCGGTCGGAACTCGAGAACCCACCCGCGCTCCACGTGCCTGACGAGGCGGTACAGACGGCGCCAGATCACCGCTGCACCGCACCTCATCCAACTTTGACGCTACTCGGTTGGCTCGTTCCCGCCAGGCGCCGCGCTACTTGCCGATGCGTCGGCGCTACGAGCCATACGCTTGGGCGTCTTGCGCTTGGCAGGCGTCCTCGCCGACGAAGCAGCGCCTGCACCCTCCCCCTCTTGCGGCTGTGACGTGGCGTCGGTGCCCTCGACGCCAGACCCGTCGGCAAGAGCGTCTTCTCCCGCGCCCGAGTTCTTAAACAATCCTAACTTGGAGCGCCGCTTAGGCGCCTTCGCGGGCATGCTAGGCTCGCCAGCAGGCGAACTCGCAGCAGGCGAACTCGCAGCAGGCGAGCTCTCGGTGGCGACCTCCGCGGACTCGGGCGCCTCAGCTTCCGCCTTGCCGCGACTCGATCCGGAATCCTTCGTCGGGGCCTTGGCAGAGCGCTTGCCTGCTGCTGACCGCGCTCGCTTTTTAGGAGCTGTGGTCGCGTCATCCTTCGAGTTCTCTGCAGTGGTGGAGCCTGTCGTGTCAGTCGGAATATTCGCCTCTGCGGGCGCCGTGTCCGGACTTGAAGTTGCCGGTTCCTCTGCGGCACCGGTCTGCTCGCCTACTGCGCTTTGCTGCTCGCTCTCAGATGCGGAGGCCTGTGCCAAGGAGGGCTCCTCCACGTGAGCTAAGCCTTCTGTGTCGAGTTGGTCCTCCTTCGAGCTTGCACTTCCCTTCGCTATGCTCTTGCGCACCCCGAGGCCAGTCTGCTGCGCAACAGCACGGCGGTGCTCGGCGTAGGTCGGCGCCACCATCGGATAGCTTGCAGGCAGACCGTACCGGCTACGATAGGCGTCCGGCGTCAGGCCGTGGCTCATCAGGTGCCGCTTCAGCGTCTTGTAGGGTTTGCCGTCGATGAGGCTGAGGATGTGGTCGGGCGACGCCAGGCTCTTGCGGACCGAGACGGCTGGCGTGGCAACCTCCGGCTCGAGTTGCGGATTTTCGCCCTGCTCGCCCAAGGCATCTTTGGTAGACCGGATCAACCCGGCGAGATCTTCGGACGCGACAGTGTTGTTGGCGAGATAAACGCTCAGCAGCTGCACCGTAAGCGCCGCAACATCGTTTGTGGGCTCAACATCAGGCATCCGGCTTCCCTTTCACGCGCTCACGTGCCTTGTCTCAGCTCGAGATCAAGTACACATTTCATGGAGCCAACTCGGCTAGACCATGCAAGTTGCGTCTCCCAATGCCTTTCTCGCCTTTGAGAGCCGAGAAAGGCCTGACATGCAATTGCCAGCTGGCGAAAAACCCAAAGAACGATTGCCTCAGTTCGGTGCGGCCCGACGAAGCTCAAGTGTTCTGTGCAAGCGCGAACTCACCCCAGTTTCGCCATCAACCTTCCCGCGGCGCCCTGTTCGGCAGCTAGGTTGCGGTTATAGGCCAGCGGCATGCGAGGCGACTTCCAGCGCAGTGCATCCATGATGCCCGCCAAGTCCTCTCCGCTCGTAAACAAATCCTGGTTGAGGCCAACGCGTGTCGAATGCGCGCTGATCCCTTTGAGCAGTCTGGCCAAATCATCTGCTGTGAGATCGGGCAGAGCTCCGCGGCCGAACGCATCCCGAATTATTTTGCGATAGATTGGCCCGATCGAGCCAGGATGCAAAGCACCCTCGCCCACGTCGTACTCCACCCGCGCGGGCACCGCCGGCTTCGACAATGTCTTGCGCAGATCCCAGTGCTCCCGCCCTGAGAAGCTCGAGCTCGGCCGGCCTTTCACTGCGGCCCGTGCCTTGTAGCGCCGCACGTTGACCCGGCGGAAGATCGGCCCGCCAGTCAAGTTCGCGGCGTGCTGCCAGGCCGCGATCGCCCGCACCGACCGCGGTGAGAGAAAGGCGGTGGCGCCCTCACCTTCCTGATCGCCTTTGCTGCGCGGGACGATCAGCAACCGCGCTTCAGGATCGATCGCTGCGATGATGTGCTCAACCGCCACCGCCACCAGTTCGGACGCGCGCAGCCCGGTGTCATACGCAACGGAGAGCAATGCGCGGTTGCGCAAGCCTGGCAGATCCTCGGCACAGCTCTCGAGCAAGGCGCGGATGTTGAGCCCGCGCGGGGTATCGCGTGCGACATCGCGCACCGCGCCCTTGAAGCGCAGCGGACGCGCCTGGACCTGCGCGGTTCCTTGCGCCCGCCGGATCGCCGCCAGGCGCAGCTTGACCAACGAGGCTGCGGTCGGATCGGCGAGGTCGAGCAAGCGATGGATCTTCGCGATGGACGCCTTGTAGCGCCCGAGCGAGGCCGGCTTGGCCCCCTGCCCTGCCCGCGCATCGAGGTAATCGGCTACTGTCTCGGGCGACGCGGGGAGCGCAATCCGGTTTGCGCCCCGACACCACAAGTCGAAGGCCTCGAGGTCGGACCGGAGCGCGCGCAAGCTGTGCGGCGAGGAACTGGCGCGGAAAGCTTCGATCAGCCGCGCATCGATGATGATGCGCGCGCCTGCCTTCATTTTCGTGATGGCCCAGGAGAGCTCGTCCATGCCAGCCACAGCGGCAGCTTTGCCGTCTGCGAACGACGGAGCCGGCTCGAGGGAAGAGGCTGCACTCATGGGTGTTCTCGTAGCTCCGACGAGCTGAGCACGTCAACTATGGACTTGTGATAAGTGCAATTATCGAATGTCTTAAATGTAAACGTACAAGCGCTTGTGCAGCGAGTACGAGATACGTACACAAACTACGATGTCCTGCTTTCATCCCCTTGCCTCTGATGCAGATGCTGCAGATGCTGAGGTCGGCAATGCCGAAGGCGCATGCGCCTGGGCACTGGGCCGACTTGATGGGCTGATCGCAAGCCTTTCAGCGATTGAGGCGGCGCTGTTCGGCGCGGCGCTGCTGCGCGAGACTCTGCTTCATGCCCTACTGCAGGCCGGGTTTGAGGATGCGCAACTCCGGTTTGATCACTGGTTCTGCGGTCTTGAGCGCGAACCTCAGCAGACCGCCATAAGCCCCTGCCCGGCGCCCGCGATCGTCCGCGCTCTGCTGAGCGACTTGCGCCATCATCCCTGGGCGCCCCTAGCCGACGCCGCAACGACCGTCGCTGCGGCTGCGCGCTTCACGGTGGATCGTTTCAGTGCAGAGGATGACCGCTTTGCGCGCAATGCGCTTGTCCACGCGTCCGACCACGTCGACCAGGTCTGTCCGTCTACTATCACGTCCCTACCGTTCGAAAGCTTGCTGCAGCTAGTCGACCAGCTCGGCGCCGATCCGCTCTTTGCTTCGGCGGAGAAGGGGCTACGGACGTTGCCGCTCGGAGAGCGGCAGGTGACGATCGAACAGGCCGCAGCAGCATCTCCGCTGTGGGCGGTCGAGGCGACCATGGGCAAGGTCCTGCAAGCTGGTGGCAGCTGGTGCACCGCCCTGCCCTGCCCCGGCGCTATGACGGCCGAAGCGCTGCAACCGCACCTCTGGCCTGGTGAGCGGCGGATGGTGCTGGCGCACAATCTCAAGCGCACCGCCACCCGCCTCGCGGACCTGCTCGCCACTGCAAAAGCCCAGGCAGCCCGGATGCACAGCGCGATCGGGCATCTGCGCTCGAACGCACGGGCACCGCACGCGTGGAATGTGCTCGCAGGATTCGCCCCGCTTGGGGTTGAGCAGATGGTGTCGGCGTTTGGCGTCAGCCGTCGCGGCACCTACGCTATCGCTGATGCACTCGTCGGAGCTGGCCTCGCCCGACGGCACAAGGTTAAAGGTATGGTGCTGCTTGTCGCCATAGAGCCACACGAGCAACCATCGCCGCGGGATGACGCCCTTAGCCCCTCCCTCGCTCCGGCGCTGGCGGAGTTCGATGCCGCTATGGCAGCCGTTGATGCCCTTCTCGTGCAATCAAACTGCTGCAACTTGGAAAACAGCCTCCCGGCGAGCTGCTGATTTTGAGCTCATATCGGCGGCGAGCAGATGTCCCCTTCAGGTCCAGTGCTCTTCCAAAAGAGCGCGCAGAGCCTCCTCGGCATCGTGTCGAGACGCTCCTCCTCGGTTCAACAAAGTGATTCTGAGACCCTTTCGATCGTTCCCTTCAACTCTGAGTACCGGCTTGCCGTCGCCGTTCGATACCGTGATCGGCTTGCCTGACCTCTTGGGGGAACCTGACCTCTTGGGGGGGTCTACTGCTATGGAGAGCGCCTTTATGACGTCAACCGGCGCGAGCACCTGCCCTCCCCCTTCGCGCTCCTTAGCCAAGCTCTCAGCCGCCGCGAACGCCCGTGCGCGCCGCTCTTCCGGCTTAAGAAATCCTTTAAGGGCGATTGCGTTTCTGATGCTCAACTCTTGCGGCTTAGGGAAGGCTCTGGTCAACTCTTGCGGCAACCGAGCAAGATCGAGGTATCGCGTCAGCCAGCTCTCAGAGACCTTGAGCCGCTCCGCCATCGTCTTTTGACGGCCATCATAGTAAAGTTCCAAGGCGCGGAGATAATCGCGCGCACGCTCTAGGTCGGTGAGATCGTCGCGAGCTCTGTTCTCCAGATCGGCAAGGCGGAATGCTTCCTCGTCCCCGATCTCCCGAACATCGACAAGGAACTTGAAGTCTGGATAATGATGAGAACGGAGCCAGCTAATCGTCCAGTGACGACGCGCGCCACAGATGACCTCGAAGTCGAACGACGGATCACCTTGGATGCGCCGCACCACCGCGGGGATCTCCTGCCTACCCTGCGACTTCATGCTTTCGATCAGATCAGCACAGCGTTCTTCGTTCAGAAGCCCATAATCACGATTATGCCCCTGCCACATGCGGCAACGCGCAGGGTCTACCAATTCATGCGTGCGGGTCACGATGACGCCCGACGTCAGCTCTGCAAGCCGGTTTGATCGTCCTGTCAGCACATTAGCTGCTATGCCCGGACGGCGCTGGGGCACCGGCTGATCGGAGAGATCAATGCCAGCGGCGAGGTCGGCCATAAAGCCGCTATTCTTTCTGCTCATCCGAGCCTCCGTCTAGCTAAATTGCACGCGTGCAATTTTTTCCTGATCTGAAGTGCCGCTCATGTGATTGAGGGTAAGTCACGCCAGCGCGGCCTTGCGCAAAGACGCCTGGTGGCTTGGCCACATGGATCGAATATCAACTTCAATCTCGGAATTCACTCCGTCTAGATATCCTAGACACCGGTTTCGAACAGCCGAGCTCGTCGCCGGCCCGTCGAGCTCATAGACGGTCATCAGCCGTGCCGTGGCGTTGTCGATCTCTGCGGAATCCTTTAGCGGTGTTCGCACCATTGCATGACCGAACAAGGTGCGCATCAGGTTGAGCAGCTCCTTCTGCATCGACTTGTTGTCATCGACTTTGGAGCCAACGAAACGGAGAAACTGGAGCTCTGGAGCCAGCCCTTCTTCATCAAGCTGCTCGATTGTCTCGTCGAGCATCGAGAGAAACGCAGCGGTCGAGGAGAAGTCCATGACCGTCGGCGGGACGGGTACAACTAGCGAATTCGCGGCCCGGAGAACGGACAATGAAATCGCACCGAGGGCGGGCGGCGGGTCTAGAACGATGACGTCAAACCGATCAGCTATGCTGTCGATCCCTACTTTCAGGCGATCAAGGAGCTGGTGAAAGCCACCGCGCGCCATTCGGGCTGCAAGTTCATATTCCGAGTTGAACAAGCGCAGGTTTGCGGGGATCAGTTCCAAACCGTCAAAGTGAGTTTTTCGAAGCGCGTAATCGAGAGACGTTCGCTCATCCTCACGAAGGAACGGATAAAGCGTGTCGTCCTCGTCGAGATCGAGATCAGGCACATAACCGAAGAGCGTGGTAGCTGACGCCTGACTATCACAATCGATCAACGCCACTCGGTAGCCACGAATGGCAAGATATTGCGCTAAGTGCACCGCAACGGTGGACTTGCCAACGCCACCCTTAAAGTTCTGAACCGCTACGACGCAGCAGGGGTCCTCAGGAGCACGGTAAGGTCTAGTCCCGAACACACCTCGCATATCATTAAGCTGAGCGAGTGTATAACGCTCGCGCCGATTGTTCTCCGTTCGCGCAGCCTCTGGCAATCGGCCGTCCTTTTCGGCATCGCGGATTGCCGCTGCAGTTCGACCGACTAGGTCGGCTGCCTTCGAGATAGTGAAAGTCGGCTCGCGTCTCTCATCGGCCCGAGCGCTGCGAGCGGAGTCTCTTAGTTTTTCTAAAACTGATGAAGCTCGGTTGGCGAGCGTTGCAACCGAGACGAGACGCTCGGCTTCCTCGATCTCTAGTGCGCTCGACATCGTTCCCCTTTCGCAACTGCAGGGGTAGTACCGCAATTTGCGATTTTCAGTCAAGGAGCGGCTAATTTGCGAAAGTTGAGGTCCTTTATCGGCCCTCCTTTTGCCGCGCGGAGCCCCCTCCTGACCAGGTGGGGGGGGGCTGCAAATTGCACGCGTGCAATTTTGTTCGTTCATGGCCTTCCGCGCCGGTTGACCCAACCTTCACAGAACCCCTTCCAAGCAGCCTCGAGCTTTGCGCCGCGTAGCTTCTCGAGACGATCTTTCATATGCGATCGGAAGCCAGCGGCGATTAGATCGACGTCCCAGCCACCTCCATACTGCCGGGCAATCGCAAGCAAGTCGGGCTCGCCGTACAGAAGCGTGCCCTCTGGGAAACGCTTACCTTCAATCTTCGGCTTCACGATCCTCTTCTTTGCCGGTTCGATCGCTGAGGCGGTTGCCTCTA
The DNA here is from genome assembly GCF_002916655.1 of Novosphingobium sp. HII-3. Lineage (GTDB taxonomy): Bacteria > Pseudomonadota > Alphaproteobacteria > Sphingomonadales > Sphingomonadaceae > Novosphingobium > Novosphingobium panipatense. Next base: position 52,539 of record NZ_PPSM01000006.1, on the reverse strand, counting down.
CAGTCTCGACCGTACCTTCGCGACGAGCCTCCCTACCAGTCGAATGCCGACGGAGCTCCTCAACGGTTTCGATGACTTCAGGCGCTCCTTTCGGCTCAAAGCGGAACTCAAGCTCGGTAACGGTACGCCCCTGCCGAATCTCTCGCCAATCAACACGAAAGTGGGCTAGCTGGTCGATCTCAGCTTTAGCCTTTTGCAGTACCTTGCGACGAAGCTGCGCGAAGTCTCCGTAAACATCCGGCGGGATACCAAGAGCAGCCCGCAGGGCTTGCATGTCTCCCCTCCATGTTGCCTGCCGGCGATGCAGCCGAAGCGCGCCGAGTTCATACAACTTCAACGCGTAGCTAGAGCGAAAACCGAGAACGGCTTGTCGGTTTAGAACTGCATAGGTCTCCGATGCCTGGATCAGCTTACGGGCGTCCGGCGTGAATTCCCACTCGATCCAGCCTGCCTCGCCGCCATCTTCCTCGGTCTCCTCACGAGAGCGAGAAATTAGGGAGAACCGGAGCGTCGCTTTCTTCCCGCGCCATGATTTGTCGTCTATAGCAAAAAGGGTTCGGTGCAGTTCCTCAAGCATATCGCTGATGCGCTCATTACCTTTATGGCCTCGTCGGATGTCAGCCTTCCGCATCCGGTGTGGCCGATCCTCCCAAGCGTCACCTCCTGCGGTTAAGATCATAAGTGCTAGCAAGCGGGACGCAGTGAGACTCAGCGATTCGCCCTTGATGAACTTAACCTCGATGATGCTACCAGGCTTTGCAAACTCATCACCGCCTTTTGCCTGAAGCGCAGCCGCCACACGCATGGCTCGCCCAGGGGCGGTCGCAAAGCTATCTGAAGCGGGTTGAGGATCATCTAGCTTGTCAGGTTCAGATCCCACGGCATGCTCATTTGAGTGCGAGAGGCGAAGACACAGAGAGGTGCCTGACCTGACCTATCTCGTCAAGTCAGGTCAGGCCAGGGTCGGCCTGCGGGCAGTTCGCCAGCCCCCAAAAGGTCAGGTTTATCTGTCAGCTCTCTGTTACGTGATCCTAAGAAATCCGCCGAGTCGCAGCGCTCAGCGCCGATTGTCCCTTTTATCGCTATTGTTAGTGCCGCCAGGGATCACTCTTTCTTCTGTTTGGTCAAAAAGGCAGCAAATGCGCGGGCACCCCCGAGAGGTCAGGACCTCCCCGCCAAGTCAGGTAAATACCCCCAAAAAGGCAGGTTATAGCCCCCATGCGGTCAGCCAAACACCCCCATCGGGTCAGGATACAGGATCTATACGGCTGAAACTTCATGGTTTTTCGGGTCCCGAATCTGAATCTTCTGAATCGTGAATCCTTTCCGCTGCAAGCAGCGGCGTTATCTAAAATGATTACCATCAGAAGTTTCGGATCGTAGCTCCTTACGGAACGCGGCACCGTCCGCGAAAAGCGGAATTGTCTCGAGGTAGATCGGGAGAAAAGGGGGAGGGCGTTGGTCGAGGTGAACGACAATGACGCTCAAGGCCAACAGACCATCCCAAGAACTCGTCGACATCGTGGCCGGATTGCACGGCGAATGGCACGGCAGCTATGCGATGTGCTTGTGCCCGGCACATGCTGACGCGAAGCCCAGCCTGTCGCTCAGACAAGGCGATCGGGGTATCATTGTCCACTGCTTCGCAGGCTGCCAACCGTCAGACATTCTTCGCGAGTTGCGTCGAGTAGCGCCTTCGCTTGGCTCACCAATGCCGCAGTACCGGCAAGCGACCCGCACGCCGGACGTCGTGCGGATGTGGGAGCAGGGCGTGGGGATAGCCGGGACGCTGGCACAGCGCTATCTGCAGCTGCGCGGGCTGCCTGACGACCTGCCAGATATTCGCTTCCACCCGCGATGTCCCCACAAGCCTAAGCCACACACCGAGTACAAGCCCGCGGTGCTGGTGGCAGTGCGCGCGCGCCTGCAGCTCACGGCAGTTCAGCGGATATTCCTCGACCCGCAAACCGCCTACCGAACCGAAAAGGTCATGCTCGGCCGGCCAGGGCAGGGCGCGTGGAGCCCGCCGCTGAACGGCGCCAGGAGCCTGGCGATCGCCGAGAGCATGGAAGACGCGGCAGCCTTTACAGCGATGCACGGCGTCGTGTGCTGGTCCTCGCTTGGCGCAGAGCGCCTCCACCTGCTGTCCATTCCCAATCAGATCGACGAACTCATCATTGCCGAGGATAACAATCGTCCGGGCAGGGCAGGCGCGGAGCGCGCGATCGGCGCCTATCAGCGCGATGGGCTGCGAGTGTGGCGGCGGTCGCCGGAGCCGTTCGAGGATTGGGCCGAGGCGATCCAAGCCCGGTAAAGGGAGGGGGAGGCCTGGTGCTGGAATGAACAGCATCAGGAGCTCACCGGTGACCGACCTCTTCACGCATAACGATGACCGCCGCACCGCAGCAATCTACAACATCGCGCATCATATCGGCGCCGGCACCATCAACCGCAAAGTCCTGAACGCCGAGGCCGCATCTCTATTCGGAGGCACCAACGCCAACGGGCACTGGACTCAACGGGACAGCTTCGAGCTGCTGGAGCAGGGCTTGATCCGTCATGCGCTCGCGCGACCGAGGATCCTCGACGCTGGCGGGATCGCTGCCTTGTCCACGCTTGTAGAGGCGCTGCCGACCCAGACGGTCCGCAGCGAGGACCAGATCCGTTACCAGCAGTTCTCGGCGCCGATCGACCTTGCCGGCCTGGTAGTCCTCCTGGCCCAGCCCCGGGGATCGGACCTCGTGCTCGAACCCAGCGCCGGCCATGGCAGCCTGGTGGCTCTCCTGCCGAGCGTGAAGTCCCTCCACCTCAACGAGATCGACCCTAAGCGCCGCGAGGCTCTGCAGGTTCTTTTCCCGACGACGACGATTACCGGTCACGATGCAGCTCTGCTCGGCGCCATGCTCGAGCCGGGCTATGCGCCGACGCTCATTTTGATGAACCCGCCATTCTCGCGATCCGAGGGCAGGGGCGTCGACCAGTACGCCGCGGTCCGGCACCTGCGTTCCGCGCTCTCGCGCCTCGCACCCGGAGGCCGGCTTGTGGCGATCATGCCGGACTGGTTCACCGCCAGCGCCGTGATGGGCAAGACCTACGATGCGACGCTGACCGGCTGCAGTGTCGTCGGTTCCTATCGGCTCGACAAGTGCTACCACAAGCAGGGCACCAGCGTAGCCGTGCGGATCTACGTGGTCGACAAGCGGGCAGGGCACGCAAGGCCGAGCGTCATCGCGCGCAACACGGTTGCCGAACTGATTGAGGCGATCACCATCGCGCCGCGATCGGCGACTGGCGAGGCGCGCAAGCTCCAACCCGGGAGCGGGTCGAAGCCTAGCCTGTTCAAGGCGATGCGGTCGACCAAGAAGGCGGCGCCGGCCGCGCTCACCGCCCCCAAGCGCAATGATGTCCTCGCCGTCCGCTTCACGACTCTGGCCGTGCCACGCCCGCTCGGTCAGCAGGCCGGGGTCTACTTGCCTTACCGCCCTAGCCGCATCGAACTCCACGACGCCGGCATGCACCCGACCGATCTCGTCGAATCCGTTGCGATGGGCTCGATCCCGGCTCCCGTGCCGCAGTACGAGCCCACGCTTCACGAGCGCATCGTCACCGAGCGGCGGCTATCCGAAGCGCAGCTCGAGACGATCGTCTATGCCGGCAACGCCTGGTCCCAGTTCCTCGACGGCCGCTTCGTGCCCGACAAGGACGGCGTCGGCCTCCTGCACAGCGAGGACGGCCGCGAGTACCGTAAGGGCTACTTCCTCGGTGACGGCACCGGCGCCGGCAAAGGCCGCCAGGTTGCCGGCTGCATCCTCGACAGCTGGGTCAATGGCCGCAAGCGCAACATCTGGGTGTCGAAAAACGAGGCGCTGCTCGAAGACGCGAGGCGCGATTGGGAAGCGCTCGGGGGCATGTCGGCGGACGTGCAGCCGCTCTCCAACTGGAAGATCGACGAGCCGATCTCGCTCACGCAGGGCATCCTGTTCGTGACCTACCCCACGCTGCGCAGCCAGCGCCAGGACGCAACCCGGCTACGCCAGATCATCGAATGGGCCGGCGAGGATTACGACGGGGTGATTGCCTTTGACGAAAGCCACGAGATGGGGGGCGTAGCGGGCGGTGAGGGAGCCCTTGGCAAGAAGGACGGATCGCAGCAGGGCATCGCCGGCGTCCTCCTGCAGAACCACCTTCCGGACGCCCGCGTCCTCTACGCCTCGGCCACCGGTGCTTCGGACGTGAACAACCTGGCTTATGCGGTCAGGCTTGGTTTGTGGGGCCCAGGCACCTCGTTCGCGAACCGTGAGAGCTTCATCTCCGAGATCCGCGCCGGTGGCATCGCCGCGATGGAGCTCGTCTCGCGCGACCTGAAGGCGCTCGGCCTGTATCAGGCGCGGGCACTCAGCTTCGCCGGCGTCGAGTACGACATCCTCAAGCACGAGTTGCGGCCCGATCAGATCGGCATCTACGATGCCTATGCCGATGCCTGGGCGGTGATCCACCGCAACCTGGAAGCCGCGCTCGCGCTGACGGGCGTGGTCGACGACATCAGCGGCGATACCCTCAACAGCGGCGCCAAGGCGGCCGCCAGGTCGCGGTTCGAATCCTGCAAGCAGCGCTTTTTCAACCAGGTCCTGCTGTCGATGAAGCTGCCGACCGTGATCGCGGCCATCGACGGACACCTCGCCGACGAGCAGTCGGTCGTCGTCCAGCTGGTGACCACGGCCGAAAGCATCCTCGATCGCCGACTCAATGGCCTCAGCCCCGAAGAGCGAGCGCGGCTTGAGGTCGACCTGTCGCCGCGCGAGTACATCATGGAATACCTCGATCGGGCTTTCCCGACCCAGCAGATGCAGAGCTACCGCGACGAGACCGGCAAGGAATACTCGCGGCCGCTGTTCGACGATGACGGGCACCCTGTCCACAATCAGCAGGCGCTTCAGGCTAAGCAGGATCTCATGGAGCAGATCTGCGCCATGCCGCCGATCAAGACCGCGCTCGATGCCCTCATCGAGCACTATGGCACCGATGCCGTCGCCGAAGTGACCGGCAGATCGAAGCGCCTCGTCTCCCTCGCCGATGGCTCCCAAAAGCTTGAAGGGCGCTCAGGCCGCACCAACCAGGCCGAAGCCGCGATGTTCATGGCTGGTGAGAAGCGGATCCTCGTCTTTAGCGATGCCGGCGGCACCGGTCGCTCCTACCACGCAAGCCTCGACGCCAAGAACCAGCAGCGCCGCGTACACATCCTGCTCGAGCCCGGTTGGCGGGCCGATCGCGCCATTCAGGGTCTCGGCCGGACGCATCGCACCCACCAAGCGCAGACGCCGCTTTTCCGGCCTTGCACGACCGACTGCAAGGGCGAACTGCGCTTCACCAGCACGATCGCGCGCCGGCTCGACAGCCTGGGAGCTCTCACCCGCGGGCAGCGGCAGACAGGTGGTCAGAACCTGTTCGATCCCGCCGATAATCTCGAAAGCGAGTATGCCAAGGCCGCGCTCGTGACCTGGTTCGGCCTGCTCAATTCCGGCAAGCTGCAAAGCACCACGTTGCTCGATTTCGAGAGCCGGTCGGGGCTGAAGATCAGGACCGACGATGGCTGTCTGGTCGAGGACCTGCCGCCGATCACGCGCTGGCTCAACCGCATTCTGGCCCTGCCGATCGGCATGCAGAACGCAATCTTCGAGGAGTTCCTGGGTCTGGTAGAGGCCCGCGTTGCCGCAGCGCGCGACGCCGGCACACTCGACGTCGGGGTCGAAACCATCAGTGCCGACAAGGCCCGTGTTGTCAGCGATCTCGTCCTGCGCACTGACGAGCGGACCGGTGCCACCTCGCACTTGCTCTCGATCGAGGTCGAACGCGCGGTGCGGCCAACTTCGCTCGAACGCATACTGTCGCTCGCCGAGTTCTACGACAAGCCACGGTTCCTGCTCAACGCCAAGTCAGGCCGCGTAGCTTTCGCCGAACGCGCGCGCGCCCTGATGGAGGACAGTGGCGAACTCATCGAGCGTGTCACGCTGACCCGCCCAACCAGGTACGAGTACAAGATCGCCGCCGACCTCGCCGAGAGCGCGTGGGAAGCGACCGACGTCGACACATTCTCGCGGCTCTGGGCAGCTGAAGCCGCCGAGGCTGCGGCGAAGACCGAGACGGACACCATCCACCTTGCGACCGGACTGCTCCTGCCGATCTGGAACTCGCTGCCGCGCGACTACATCGCGGTGCGCCGTGTCGTCGATGCCGAGGGCAACAGTTGGCTCGGTCGCCTTGTCGACGAGAGCGACGTGCCGGGGATCCTGAAGACGTTCGGCGTTGCAAGCGAGTTCCAGGCCTCACCGGACGCGATCATGGCTGCGCTGGCGCAAAAGGGCTCCGCCGTTGTCGACCGGCCCTGGCCGATGACGATCCGCAAGAGCCTGGTGAACGGCGAGCAGCGCATCGAGCTGGTCGGCGAGCTCTACAGCCAGCTGGCTTGGCTCAAGTCGCTCGGGTGCTTTACCGAGATCATCCAGTTCAAGACCCGGATCTTCGTGCCCACGGGCAGGGCAGACGCGATTCTCGCGTCGATCCTCAAGGCAAGTTGAAGCGAGGAGGGGAGGGGGAGGGAAGTGGTGTCCCGGCAGAAGAACGGGGCATCGAAAAGGAGAATCCCGGTGCAAGAACTGATCCCCCTCAACAAGCTCCAGCTCTCGGCCAACAACGTGCGCAAGACGCACGACAGTCAGGCCGACGAGCAGCTGTCCCATGACATCGAGGCACGCGGCCTGCTGCAGAACCTGATCGTCACCAAGGCCAAGAAGCGCGGTCAGTTCGATGTCATCGCCGGCGGCCGACGCCTGCGCGCCATGACCATGATCGTCGAGCGGGGCGCGTGGGACGCTGATCGTGCCGTGCCGTGCATGCTTCTGGTTGCGAGCGATGCGCAGATCGCGGAGACCTCGCTCGCCGAGAACTTCCAGCGGCTCGCCATGACGCCTGCCGAAGAATGCCGCGCGTTCCAGCACTTCATCTCGCAGGACGAGGACACCAGGGCCGTCGCCAAGCGGTTCGGTCTCACGACCCGGTTTGTCGAGGGACGCTTGCGTCTTGCTTCGCTTGCCGAGCCGATCTTCGAAGCGCTCGCCAGCGGCGATCTCTCGCTGGAGATGGCCAAGGCCTACGCCTCGACCGACCAGCACGCTGTGCAGCTTCGGGTCTACGAGCAGATGCGCTACTACGGCAACAATCCCGACCAGGTGCGCCGCCTGATCGCGAACGGCAGCGCGCGTGGCACCGATCCGCTGGCCCTGCTTGTCGGCGAGGACGCCTACACCGGCGCCGGCGGCCGCATCGAGCGCGACCTGTTCACCGCCGCTGAAGACGATCGCTGGGTCGACCTCGAGATCCTGCAGCAGCTCGCCGCCGCGAAGCTGGAGGGCGAAGCCGCCCGCCTGTCGGAGGAAACGGGACTTGGCACGATCTGGCCGGTCGCCGGCACGTCGAGCTGGCAAGCCGCGCGTGATCTTGGGCTCAACCGGGTCACCTTGCCGCCCGCGCCGCTTACCGAGGCGACGAAGGCCCGCATCGACGAGATCGAGCAGCGCATCGAGGCGATTTGCGCCGAGATGGAAGATCTCGACGAGGAATCGCCGGAGGCCGAGAAGCTGAACCAGGAGTACGAGCAGCTCGATACCGAGATGCAGGAGCTGTCCAATCCGACGGCCGAACTGCCCGACGAGTGGAAGGCCGAAGTCGGTCGCTTCCTCATCGTCACCACCAAGGGCGAGATGGTGCTCGAGCCTGACTACCACAGCGAGAAGCAGCTGCGCATGGAGCGCGACGAGGACGGCAAGGTCACCGGTGGCAGCTTCGAGACGCCGACCGGCTCTGGATCGGGCTCGTCGGCCGCCAAGCCCTCGGCGCCCGAAGCTACTGGCCCGGGCGGCAAAGCCTACAGCGCCCGCCTGTTCGACGAACTCGCCGTCCAGCGCCGGAACATCCTTGCCGCCTCGCTGCTGGGAGATCCGGGCCTTGCTCTCGACTACGCGATCTTCGCGCTCGCCGACGGCATCCTGCACAGCTACGACAACCGCGGCACCACCATCAAGGCGCCTCGTCCGCAGGATCCGGTACTCGACTCCACGGTGCCCAAGGGCATGGCGGACGAGATCATCGCCGGCGCCTACGACGCGCTCGAAAGGGGCTGGGGCGAGCACAAGACGGTGGTCGATCGCTTCACCGCCTTCCGCGAGCTCGACGACGACGCGAAGGGCGCATGGATCGCCTACACCGTGGCGACGTCGATCGAAGCCAAGATGGGCTACGCGTCGGGCTACAATCCCATCCACGCCCAGCTCGGCATGCTGCTGGAGATCGAGCCGGCGGCGATGTGGCGCCCGACGTCGGAGAACTACTTCGACCGCATCAACAAGGGCAGCATCCTCGACCTGCTGAAGGAAGTCGGCGGCGCCGAGCTTTCAAACCGCTACGCCGCGTCGAAGAAGGCCGAGATCTCGGGCAGCTGCGAGAAGCTGTTCGCAGGCGAGGTCATCGTCGAGGACGCCATCAAGGAGCGTGCCCTGGCCTGGGTCCCCGCCGCGATGCGCTTCGATCTCGAGGCGCCTGAAGGCGTCGACCCCGACGAGGCCCTGGGCGACGACGAGGACGATGACCGAGACGGCGGCGCGGGCGATGACCTCGACGGAGCAGGGCTGGGCGATCTCACCGATGGCGAAGCCGAGCCCGGAAGCCCGAACGTCAACGATGACCTCGATCACGAGCTCTCCGACCTCGACCAGGCGGACGCTGTGATCGCCTGATCCGGCACCCTCTCCTTATCGATGACAACCTGGGCCCGGGGCATAGCGCCACCGGGCCCTTTTTTCGTATCACGAAAGCGAGGCGGAACATGCGCCGTGGGGGCAAGCGCGACATCGCGCAGGAGATCACCAACCTCATCATCGAAAAAATCGAGCAGGGCGTCCTGCCCTGGCGTCGGCCCTGGCGCACCTTCGGCGCCGAAGGACGGCCGCTTCGTGCCGGAGGGCAGGCCTATACCGGCATCAACTCCATTCTGTTGTGGGCGATCGCCGACGGGAACGGCCACAGATCACGGTTCTGGATGACCGGTCGGCAAGCGCAGGAACTCGGCGGCAGGGTCCTGAAGAGTGCTCGGGCAGCGCCGAGCGTCTACTTCAACACCATGCGCAAGGCAGTCGGCCCGACCCTCGCCGGCGAGGATGGCGGCGTCCGCTTCATCCGGTTCATGCGCTCGTACCTCGTCTACAACTGCGACGACATCGAGGGCCTGCCGGCGCGTTTCTATCCCGACCCGCTCGAGATGGTCGCGCCGAGCCCGTCGGAACACCAGGCCGCGATCGATGCCTTCTTCGGGCCCATTCCCATCGACATGCGCCAGGGCGGCAATCGCGCCTACTATTCGCCCGGCGGCGACTACGTGCAGATGCCGCCCAAGGCCGCCTTTATCAGCAGCGACCATCACGCAGCGACGCTCGCGCACGAGCTGGCTCACGCGACAGGTGCATCTCACCGGCTCGCGAGGGAGTTTGGCCGCAGGTTCGGTGACAAGGCTTACGCTTTCGAAGAGGTGGTCGCCGATATGACTTCGGGCATGATCTGCTCCGACCTCGGCCTGCCTTGCGAACTGCACGATAGCCACGCGAGCTACATCTCGCACTGGGTCAACATCCTCAAGGCCGACAAGAGCGCCATCATCACCGCCGCGGCCAAGGCTGAACAAGCCTACAAGTGGCTTGCGTCCTGGTCCGCAAAGCCCCGACAGTCCGAAAGACCCGAAAGCCATGAAGCACCACTTCCGGCTAACGCTTAGCCTGTCCGCGGACGATCTTCTGATCCTCACGGCTTTTGTCGAGCACACCTACGATCGCGCTACGGTCGGCGCTCCGCTTGTTCCACATCCACTCGGCCGAAGACTGCGCGAGATTGCGCACGATGATCCCACCGACACGGCTTTCGAGCACCTGGTCATGCGCGAGGAGCTCGACTGGGACATCGCAGAGGTTGGACCTGTGACAGTGACGATAGCAAGCCGGCCACGCGGCGCGTCATTGCCGCAGGTCCTGGACGTGCTCGGCCGCATCGCGCCCAGCTGCCTTGAGCACCGCATCCTCTACGAGCCCACTGCGCCGGCCGGGGACAGCGCTGCTGGCGCAGCCCTGAACTGAGGAGGGGAGGGGGAGAGGAGCAGCGTCCAACAAGCTGATGGAGGCTGCATTGTCATACGACCTCGATTTCCGGTTCCGCCGCGCGCTTCACCCCGAAGGCCTGACGACGTTCGCGACGTGCATCGCCGCGCTGAACGATGCGGCCAGCGACGCGCAGCGCGCCGGCCACGATCCCGCCACCGACCCGGCCGTTCAGCTGTTCGCCAAGCGGCTGAACCGTGTGACCGATGGATCGCTGGCTGAAGAACACCCGGACGATGCCCCTTTGCGCGAAGCGTGCATGTCGCGCATTGCCGAACTGCGGCACAAGCCCGCGATCGTCGCGCTGCTGCGAAAGGGCATCGACTACCTGCCCGAGGATCTGCGCGCCTTCAAACGCGAAGGTCAGCGCGCGGTGCGCCAGATCGCGGCCGAACTCGGCCTGACCCGCGGCGACTACCGGCTCGACTACGTGGCGCCCAATCCGGCGATCGCCGGCGACTACGTGCTGGAAGGGCAGGCGCTTTACCTGCGCCTTTCGGTCGAGCGATTTGGCTCCCCGGCACTGACCTATCGTCATCGCTACTGGCGCAAGCCCGGGCATCAGGTCCGCCACGCCAGTGCCGGCGCTCTCGCCGACATACCAGGTCTCGCGCGCCAGATCGCCAGCCACCTGAAGATCGATCCGACTGGCCCGCAATCGACCCTCATGTAGGAGACCATCATGGGATGGCTATCGATGCCGCTCGCCAGCATGGGCGGGCACACAAGCCCCAAGCAGTACCTCGACGCGCAATTCACCTACGAGCGCGCCGAAGCCGATGAGCAGCCGGCACATGGGTATCGCGTGCTGGAAAGCGCATGTCCGGGGAACCGGGTCTATTACGCCGCAGTCCAGCGTTACGAGGATGACGTTCCCGGCGAGGTGACGGCCATCATCTGCCTGGTGCGCTGGAACCCCAAGGCCGCTGACGGATTCGTGTTCGCCTACAAGGACATGAGCGAGAGCATGGGGCCTTGCGAGGCCGCTTGCCCGCTGCGGGTCCTGGAGCGTCTCACGTCGACGAACGACCCGAACGCGCTGGACTGGCGCCGACGCTGCTTCGCCACGCTCCGGCGCCGCCAGCGCGATGTGCCCGACGGCGCGCTGATCCGGTTTGCGCAACCGATCTCATTCAGCGACCACTCCCAGCACCAGCTGATGCGTGTCTCGCGCCAAGGCCGACGCATCGTGCTCAGCAGCAGCGACGGCCGTGGCCGCTACCGCGTTAGCGACCTCCTCGACCGCAAGTTCGAGATCGTGCGCGAGCGCAGGATCGCACCCACCATCTTCACCTGAAAGGCTTATTTCCCGTGCAGACCCAACCCGCCCTGGACGCTCGCCGCCGGCTGCTCTGCAGCCGTGCCAATGCCGATCGCCTCGCCCATCAGATGTGCGAGGACACCGCCCTGCCGTTCGCCGTTGTGCGTACCGCCTGCAGGCTGCAGCCCTACCGTGTCGTCAGGGCCACCGAAACAAGCCCGCAGGACGCGGTAGAGCTGGAAGTCGTAGCGGTCTGATTACTCCTCGATCACGCCGCCAAGATCGGGATCGAGATACCAGGACGGACCTTCCTCGAAGTTGGGATCGGCGCTGACCAGCGGCCCGTCAGGCTGCGCGGCGACGTAGGGGTTGACCATGGTCGCCGGCCAGGTCTTGGCCCGAAACAGATCGGCCGAAACGACGGTACGCTTGGCGAGGATCTCCTCAAGCCAGCCCAGTGTCTCGAGCATCTGAACGATGCCGCGCCCCGCCAGCTGATAGTAGAGGCAGCGCTGGTAGTCGTCGCACTCGGTTCCGAGGATCCGGGCCAGACGCTTCTTGGCGCCAGGCTCGCCTTGGAAAACGCCCTCGACCGCTTCGCGCAACTCACGCGTGGAGTAATACGCATCGAACGGCTCGACGCCGATTGACGCGTTGGCGACCATGCGCCGCGCCGGCGTGTTGAGCGGGTCGAGCGCTTCATCCCTGAGTTGAATATCAAGGTCGAACCGGCCAATCTCGAACTTCTTGGTCATGTTACTCTCCTATCGTGAGAACGTACCAAGAACAAACACCCGCTGCAAGAGGTTGTTTGAAGTATGTGGCTAGTACCACGCGACACGAACGGGCTGTCTGCACGCCGGGATGTACCCGGCAGTGTGCAGGCAGCTCTTGTGCGCTGGTACTCGGGCAAGGGTAGCGACGCCGACCATCGCGCGTCGGTCACCCTGGTGACGATCGCGCGCGAGAACGAGCAATGGATCGCGTGTGGTTGCCTTGGCGACACGCAGCCTCCGCCGCTCACCAGCCCGGCATACCTCTCCGAAGCCGAGACCTACTACTTGCGGCGCCTGACGAGCCGTCCACTGCATAAGCGGCGCTGCCCGTTCTATCTCCCGCAGGCGCCCGACCGGATCAGGGAACGTCCAGGCGACAGCCTGTTCGAGATCGAGTTTCCCAAGGGCCTGTTCAACGCGCACAAGAAGGCGCCTGAGAAACTCGCCCAGCAGCCCGACGACGAGGAACCCGACGATCGCAGCCGCAGTGTCTCGATCCCGCGGCTCGGCCGATTGCTGTGGATGCTGCTCGAAGCCGCCCACACGAACGTCCTGCCGGCACTACCGCCACAAGGCCGGCCCGAGCACGGCCTGCGCGACGAGTTCGCCCGCATCCGCGAGGCGGCAGGCCGGTTCCTGATCGCGCCGCGCGTGAAGCTGCAGGATCACCTCTATTTTAACGTGAAGGACTGGGAAGCGCGCCGCGTCCATGCCCGCCTGCGCAAGGCCGAAACACAATGGCCGGGCGACTTCGCGCCGCAGGCCTTCCTGCTGCTGGAAGCACACGAGATCTCGGGCACCACCGTCCACACCGGGCTTGGCGATCTCAAGATCCGCAACCGTATCCAGCACACCGGCATCATCCGCGCCAAGGTCGAACCGCCGTTCATCGTCCTGGCCGTCGTCGGCGAGCACAATCCGCGCAAGGGCTACTTGCCGCTGCGCGCCTATGCGCAGCCGGTTTTCAAGGGCAATCGGTTCATCCCGATCGACCGACACGAGGATCGTACGCTCCTCGATCAGCTCGTCAGCTTTCAATATCACATGCGACGCAAGGGCGTGCAGGTCGCAGTCAAGCGACCCCTGTTCGACATCGTGACCCAGGCCGGCATGGTACGGCCCGATGCCATCGTCGCCTTTCTTGATTTCAGGACGGGGCTCGAGGCCGACTTTGCAATCCAGCTCTTGCGCGAGCGGACCCCACAATACCTCGACATGAAGGCTGAGGAGCGGCGCCGCTTCGAGGAATATCACCGCACTCTCAGCGTCGGAACGCACCAGCTCGGCGACAGCGACTTCCTGGATCGATTGGAACAGATGATCGACGAAGCGTGAGTGAGTTGCGAACCACGCAACGAAGTTACCCTTCTTTCGCACTTGCAGCATGACGTATAGGTAAGCATATGTGGCGTGCCTTTCAGGCATCCTCTCCCAAACTTTTCATAGGGCTGGCCTCAGGGCCGGCCCTTTTTTTTTATCCTCTGCCCCCAGGGCGTCGCCATCGGGCGACGATACATCAAGCCGGCAGGCGAACTCCGCTGTGGGGCAGTAAAGGGGAGGGGGAGGGTAATGACGAACTCAACAAGGATATCGTCATGAAGAATTTTGCTCACATGCCCCGCCCGCAGTGCTCCGAGTGGGATGCGATCGAGGAAGCCGAGGAGATCCTGCCCGGCATTTGGTCGGTCTTGACTGCCTCGCACGGCGGCCTGATCCTGTCCGGCGAACGGCAGGAGGCCATGCCTGACGCGCTCCGGATCGAGGGCGGCTCCTACGAGGAGGACGTCAACTGGTCGCACGTTGTCCTCGCTTTCGAGACCGAGTTCCAGGAACATTCGAAGCTGCCTGCGGCGCACATCGCTCTCGCCCGCGACTGCGTCAGGTGCTGGCACCCCGATGCCTTCGCCGCCTTCACCGGCGAAGCGGTCACCCAGGATGAGTCCTATGTCCTGAAGCGCCGCCGCGCCTACCAGGCCTGCATCGGAGAACTGTGCGTCACCGCCGCTTGGGGCAGCTGGGCGGACTGGGTGCCGGAAGGCAAGACCGGCGTCGTCGGCTCAGTCGTCCGATCGGTGGATCACCTCGGCCATGCCAAATACGAGAGCGCCCGACAGTATGCGCTGGTGGACGCCAAGGCCTACGAAGAGCGAACGGAGCCCGCCTCGTTCGCAAGCCTGAACGCCGAGTTGATCGACTGCCCACCTGGCATGACCCGGTGAGGCACCGCCATGATCGAGATTGCCTAGGGCCTGCCGCATCTGCGGCGAGGCCCCATCCTCCGGCGTGCCCTGTCGCTCAAGGCCACGGTACTCGTCTCGGCCAGCGCTCTTGCCAAGTGGCAGCGCGAGGACGGTGACCGTCGTTGGACGGGTTGGGACTTTGCGCAGCTGCGCAATTTGCCAGCCCATGTCGATGCGCTGCTCGATTGCAACGGCTTCACCAGCCATGTCGTCTACCGCGGCTTTCCCTGGACGATCGACGACTATCTTTTGCTGGCAGCTGCTCACGCGTTTCGCCTGTTCGCGAGCTTCGACTATCCTTGCGAGGCCGAAATCGCGACCGACCGAGTTGCCGTGCAGGGACGGCTTTCGCGGACCATCGGCGCTAACCGGGAAACCCGGCGCCGAGCCGAGGACGCCGGGACCGCCGACCGGCTGATGCCCGTTCTGCAGGGCCGAACCCCCGAAGATTACGAGCGCTGTGCCGATGCCCTCGCCTGGTCGGTGCTGCCCGGGCGGATCGTCGGTGTCGGCTCCATGTGCCGGCGGGAAATCCGAGGCTCGGAAGGTCTGATCGCCGTCGTCGAGCATCTTGACCGCATCCTGTCGGCCGGCGTCCGACTGCATTGCTTCGGCGTGAAAGGCTCTGCCTTACCCTTCTTGCGACCGTTCGAGCGGCGGATCGCCAGCATCGATTCCCAGGCTTACGGGATTGCCGCGCGGCAAGACGCCTTGCGCCGCGGCGTGCCCAAGACCGACGCGCTCGTTGCGCAGCACATGACGCGATGGTTCCTGAAACAGCGTCGTGCGGCCTGCGCCGCAGAGCGACTGCTCCCGCCCGCCACTCGGGCAACCCCGGCATTACCGCCGGGCGATCCCTGGAACGCGGCGATCGAGGATGCCCGCGCCGAGATCTGCGCGCTGATCGAGACCGGTGACCTCGACCACGACCAGCTCACCGAGGCATGGATCGAGCAATGGGCAGCCGACCTCTACGCCGATCGGCGGCAAGCCGCCTGAGAAAGGTGGAGAGGGAAGGGAGGACCGAGCGCGTCTGATTTCAGGCGCGAAGAATCGGGAGCCACCCACATGAATCACAACACCCTCGCCGTCACCGAGCCGGCGACGTGGCTCGCGCGAGGACGCAGCGCAGCCGAGGCCGACGCTCTGGCGAAGGCTTGGCGCGACTTCCCGGACCTCGCGATCGACGCACCCGCCGACGCGCGCATGGCGCGCACCCGGGAGCGTACGATCGCGATGCGGCCGATCTTCGAAGCGATGAGCGAACGCAGCGAGGCCGAACGCCAAGCGACGAACTTCGCCTTCACGCGGCGCCAGGTCGAGAACGGCGAGGCGAATGCACAGGACGAAGCGGTGATCCGCGCTCGCGACGAGCACGGCTACGAGTGGGACTGCTCAGTGCAGTACGCCCAGGGCTGGTACGCCGCGACGGCGGGATGGGAACACCGTCCCGGCACGCCGACCCGCAGGCAAGCGGCCGTGCAACTGCGTGCCGCCTACGACCACGGCTTCGCCGATGGCGGCGGTGATACAGGCGACGTCTTCGATGCTGCGCGCCGAGCCAACATCGCCGCTGCAGTCCGGGACGCTGCCCTGCCGGAAGCGGCACAGCCGCTGAGCGGCAAGCTACGCCCAAGCCTCTGGCCACTGCCGCAGGACACCCACCGGCCGGTTTCCTGGCAGCGCCGCGCGGTGATTCTGACCGAGCTCGACCTGCAGCCTCCGCCCGGTCGCGATGGCCAACCATCCCGGAGGTCTCCCGCCATCGATCTTATCCGCGAGCGGTCAAACGACACGGCGACCATCATCGTCCTCACGACCAAGGCCGGCTTTGTGGATGCCGAGAGGTGCAGCACCTGTTCGACAACAATGACGAAGGCGCAGGCAGATGAACTGATCGCTGACGCCCATCAGGGCGATATACTGCGATCACTTCTCGCGAGCCGCGAAATCGACGATCTTCTGGTGACCGCGCAGGGCGAGTACCTGCGCGTCCTGGACGCGTTCAGCGATGCCATTCCGGTGCTGCGCACCATGGAGCGCACCCGCAACACACCGCTGCAGCAGCGCGCCCACCTTGCCACCTGGCTCGATCGCGGCCGCCTGCCCGGCCAGAACATCGGCGCAGGCCACATCCGCTGGAGCAAAGCCGCGAAAGGACTGTCGGCCAAGCTCGGCGAGTTCACCGTGCGGTATGCAGGGCCCGCCCCCGAGCGAGGCCACCTTATCCGGGTCAGCATGGGCGACGCCAGCCGAGCGGAGGGCTTTGTCACTGCCGACCACGCGCCGCTCAGCGCGGACATATGCGTCTCCAGCAAAGCAAAGCTGCGCCAGGAAATGACGCAGGCCCTGCGCCGCTTTGGTGGCGCCACCCGGCTCAGCGCCGGCCTCCCATTCTGACATTCCACCGCCGAAGGAACATCCGATGCAAATCCAACTGCACCAGTTGAAGCTGGCGCCGGCCTTCTCGCAGGAGACCACCGCCTACACCGCCACGATCCTGGTCGATGGGCAACGCGCCTTCCACGCGCACAACAGTGGTCACGGCGCGGCCGACAGTTTCAACCCGATAAAGGGTTATGACGGTCCTGACCTTGCTGCGATCGACACCTGGCTCGCCGCGCACGAACCGCCCGATGGGCCTCTCGAGCCCGATCCAGCGAAACGGGCACCCTACGACTGCGGCCACGCCTGCGATCTGGAACTGCTTGTGGCGCGTCTTATCGACCGCCGCCAAGCCGAGCGGCAGCTCAGTCGGCTCCTGAAGGCCAGTATCCTGCGGATCGGCGACGACGAACAGATCTACAAGTTGAAGATGAGGCCGTCCGATGCCGGGATCGCCGCGGTACGCCAAACCCATCCGGCTTGGGCAATCGTCAACGCCGGACCGCCCGAGATCACCGAGCGTGCGGTGAGGATCCTCAGCGGCGCGCACGAGCTTGAGGAAGCTGTCTATGCTCGCCAGCGCGAGAACCGTCTCACCCTTGAGGATGCCCGGTGGCTGCTCGCCCGGAACAGCCGGGCATCGCAGCCATGCCCCGATCTTCATCGGCACCTGACCGAAGTGGTCACCCAGCAGGGAGCGATACTCGAGCAGTACCGCGCCCAGCGCGCCGCCGCACGTATCGCCCCCTCCCGATAGAACAGGAAGCACACATGGAAACGGCAAAGATGCTGGTGCTTAGCACCGCAAACATGAGCCCGCGAACCGCTCGGGACTGGATGCCCCAGTGCGCTTGGGCATGCTTCGAAAAGGGCGACTATGGCTGGTTCATGTACGTCTGCGACGACGTCGGCATCATCGAGGCGCAAGACGTTCCGGCCGAGATCCGCTCCGCGATCCACGTCGCCAAGCGCGAGCGGTGCGAGTGGATCATGTGGGATTGCGACGCATCCACGCTCGACGAACTCCCTGAGTACGACTGGGATGCCCAGTCGGTGCCGGCATGATCGCCGCACAGGCTTTGCCGGGTCCAAGGCGATCCCCGCGCTCGATCGACTATCTACAGCTCGCGCAAGCGCCAACTGTCCTGTCTTACGGCGTCGGGGTCGATTCAACCGCCATGCTGATCGAACTCGTTCACCAAGGCCGGAAACCCGACCTGGTGCTGACCGCCGACCCTGGCGCCGAGAAACCGGAGACTTACGCGTACCTCGAAATGATGCGCGAATGGATGGCGCGCCACGATATCGAGTTCCACGTCGTGCGCTACGTCACCAAGCGCTTCAAGCACCATCCACCCTATGCTGACCTAGCCGGATCGTTGCTCACGAACGGCTGTCTGCCGAGCATCGCGTTCGGCCGGAGCAGTTGCAGCCTGAAATATAAAGCCGCTCCGCAGGAGGCCTTCATCAAGGCCTGGGGGCCCGCGCTCGAAGCCTGGGCTCGCGGCGACAAGGTGATCCGCTACATCGGCTACGATGCCGGTAGGCGCGACGGGCAACGCTACGCCCATGCCGCGACGATCCACGATCCCTTGTTCGACAACCGCTATCCGCTCCGCGAATGGCGATGGGACCGACCGGCTTGCGAAGATCGTATCCGCGCCGCAGGCCTGCCCGTGCCTCCGAAATCATCTTGTGTGTTCTGCACTGCGATGAAGATCGACGAGGTGCGGGCGCTCCCTGATTATTGGCTGCGCATGATCGTCCTGATCGAGGCACGCGCCGCGCCGCGGCTCCGCACTGTCGAAGGTCTCTGGCGCAGAGCAACGAAGACGCGCCCGGGCCGGATGACCGACTTCATCCGCGAGGAACGGCTCCTGCCGGAGGCCGAAATCGACAGCATCATCGCCTCGGCGCCAACCTCCCTCGTGAGGTTCCAGGAGATGGCGGCACATCATCCCCTGGAAACCAGACCCACGCTGGAGACCTGGCTCCAGCGCTTCCACGCCCTTCAAATCGACGGAGATCCCCATGAGCAAGCAAGTCATGAACCGGTGGATGCCCACCAACATCGCCGAGCTGCGTGAAGCGCTGGACGACATCCTGACCGAAGTCGCCGGCGAAGGCGGCGATCCGGATACCGTCTATGTCGACCTGCGTGACCTGGCGCTCGTGCGCGACACGCTGACGGACGGCTCCATCGCCTTCAACATCTCGTGGTTCGGGAGAACCGCTGAAAGGGGAGAGGGAAAGACAGAGCACACCTGTTTGAAAGGAAGACGGTCATGCTCGTACCCACACTCAATCGCACCGAGACCATCGCCCGCCTGAACGACCGCGCCCGGCATGGTCTCGACCGTTCCGCAAAGGTCGTGATGACATCCAATCTCCTGGCCCATCTGTCCGACGGGACTCTGCCTGGACAGGTCATGGCGCAGGCCAAGGTTATGCGCGCCGCTCGTCGCTGCACATTCAAGCCGGATTCCCCCGAGCGCGACTTCGCGGCACTGGAGATCGACGGCGTGCCCGCGTTCGTGAAGATCGATTATTTTGATCCCGACCTGCAATTCGGGTCGGAAGACCCTGCGGACGCCTCCGTAACGCGCCGCGTCGTGACGATCATGGCGCGGGAGGACTACTGATGCGCCGCCTCGCACCCGCAAAGCCCAAGACCAAGCGTCAGATCGACGAGGCCTTGCAACTCATGCGCCGCGCTCGCAAGCTGCTGCGCGAGGCCGGCGCACCCAAGGCCACGCAGAAGATCAACTATGCGATTAGCAGCGCCGAAGGCGCGCGCCGCCATTGTGATCGTCGACCGATGATCTCGGAGCTGTAAGCTATGGCAATGCTGACCACCGATGTAGCCGCGATCGTCACCGAGGAAGAGGCCATCGCCGCCGGTTATACCGACGCGGTGATCGCCGACTGCTCGATGTACACGCTCGAGCTTCTCATCAAGCCGGGCGCGGATCTCGACGGAAGCTTCGCCGCGTTTAATCGGAACGAGCGCGAAATGCTCACCGTCAATGGGTGGCTGTTCGACATCAGTCCTGATTAACGAGCACGCGGTCTCTTAGCCGCGGGGCTTTTACTGCCTGCGGCGCTTGAACAACGCGTTCCTTGAGGCTCGCGCTTGCGCGAAAGGTCAAGACACGCCGCGCCTCGATCGCGTGCTCTTCCCCGGTCTTGGGATTACGACCGAGGCGCTCGCCCGTCTCGCGCAGAAGGAAGGTTCCGAACCCGGAAATCTTCACATTCTCGCCGCGTGACATGCTCGCGCACATCAACGCGATGATCGCTTCGGTCAGGTCCAGAGACTTGGCGTTGGTCAAACCCACCTTCGCCTGGATAGCCGCGGCGATATGCGCCCTGGTCAGAGTTCCTGAAGATCGCGTCACCGGCACCCCCTTTTACCGCGATGCAGCATAATACGCCGTCGCGGCTTGAGATAGCGCTCATCGACCAGCGGCGCCGTTCAGCGGCCGAACGCCACCCCCTCTGACCTCGCGCCGCCGAGCCCTGACGCCTTGCCTTGGGCCTCGGCGGATACGCGCGTTCGCGCGGGCCGGGCCGGAAGGGCCCGGGGGAGGAGGGGGAAGGAGGAAGGTGGTTCGGACAATGGGTTCGAGCGCATCTGGAGAAGTGGCATGAGCATGAACATTGGCAATCTGAAGCTGAACGAGCAGGGCACCCTGGTCGGTCGTATCGTGACGCTGGGCTTCAACGCGGTCGTGGCGCTGCGCGAGGTCATCTCGAACAACGAGCGCGCCCCCGCCTTCGACGTAATGGGCCTCTCGGCCGACCGTCGGACTTGGGTGAAGATCGGCGCGCTCTGGGAATACTCGGCGAACGGTTCGGGCGAGGTTTTCTTCTCGGGCCGCGTCGATGATCCGAGCCTCGAAAAAGCTTTGGATGTGGCGCTCTTCCGGCAGGAAGACGGCAGCTACAACGTCAGCTGGCGCCGCCCGCAACGCAAGCGCGAGATGCCGGCCATGGCGGGCAGCGACAACGCACTCCCGCCGATGCCGCCTGCCGGTCCCGAAGACGAGCACGGCAGCGACCAGGCTCCCGCCGCCGGTGACGGCCTGGGCGAAAGCACCGCTCCCGCCCCCAAGACGCCCGCGCGCGGCAAGCAGCAGAAGGAGCTCGAGAACGCCTGACGATGTCCCCGAGGCCGGCGCCTTCCTCCCGCGCCGGCCCACCACCTGGGCTCGCCCCTCCTTCGTGAGCGGAGAGCCCTTTTTTGCGCGATGCTCGCGCGGATCAGGACCCGGATCAAAGGTGAGGGGGAGGAGGGTAGCGTTCGAAAGGAGATGACGATGACCTATACCGTCGAAATCGGCGCTGCACCGATCAACGAGGAGTGCGCGCAACTTGGTCAAACCGACGACTTTGCGACGATCAACCGTCTCGAGGTCAGGCTCTATCGCGCCGCCATCATCGCGAGGTACGGCGTTCCGCCCGAGGGCGTAACCCTTCGCGCCAAGGCCAACGCTCACGACTTCGGCACCTATCGCGAGTTGGTTGCGGAGATCAGCGACGCCGCAAAGGACGATCCCGTGGCCGCCGACTACCTGACGCGCGTCGAAGACGGGCTTTCATCGTGGCTGTCCGCAGGCTTTGCGCCGCCGATCGTTTACGGTCCTGGTCGAACCGCCGACCTCGCAGGGCGCACTTATGAGGACATCGTTCGCGGTGCGATGATGACCACTAGGCCAGGGCCTGACGGATCATTCTTCCCGCCCGACAACGAGACGTTGCACCACAACCTGCGTGCCGGCTTCCCGGACCTGGTGCCCGACGGGCTCGAAGCTGCTGCGTCACGCTATGTCGTCGTCGAGAACGCCGGCTATGTCGGCGAGCGCGACGTCCACCAGGACGCCGATCGCCAGGCGGCAGAAACCTGGATGGAGCGGACCTATACCGCTGCCGAGATCCAGACCCTCCATGTCGCGGTCGCCCACGACCACGCGGGCCACCGCACCTACGAACTGCTGTGAGGACGACATGGAAAATCAACCTCAACAAGAGCGCCCAGCGCCCTGCATCGTAGATGTGCTGCAGGCGATCGTCGGCGTCATCGACATGAGCAACCCGGATCACGAAAGCTTCGCCGACAGCGCGGCCGACTGCCTCGACGAGCTCCTGCGCCATGAGGAAGACGTGCGGGCCCTGCTCGCCCGGGCGCGATCGCTCCGGGGTACAACGTGAACACGGCCGCGCACCGGCTGCGCTTGATGCGCGATCGGCGTGCCGACAACCAGGCCCGCCTTCGAACGCTGCAGTTGCGGCTCACTCATGAAGCCGAAGCCGCTACGCGGGCCACCCCAGGGTTGCCGGCAACCTTCGGCCGTCATGCGACCGATTGGACCAAGCACCACGAAGCTGACTTTCAGCGCCGGCTCTCCGAGCTGCGTCTCGCTGCGCGCAACGAGATCGGCTCGATCGAGCAGAAGGTCGCACGCCAGTCCGCCGCGATCAACGCCTTCCATCTGCGGCAAGCGCGCGAAGCCAAGAGGTAGAACCATGCCACACGTCCTGGCCATCTACGAAGTCGATCGCGCCTGGGGAGGTCCCGAGGAAGGCGGTTGGTGGTTCGACTGCGGCACCCTGGTGCGGATCGTTCGCGTCGTAGGTTCCGCAGATCGAGCAACGGATATTGCACTGCGCGCCAACCGCCTGCTCGCACGCCTGCAGCGGACCAAACGTCCAGTCGAATCCTTGATCTACGAGGGCGGCAGGCACTCGGTGCTCGTATTCGAGAACATAGCGCCGCCAGCCTATCCTGCGGCGGTCCGCCCTCGCTACGAATAGCCAACTGGCTACGCGCCGGTGCTGACCAGTGGCCGAACGCCACCTCCTCTCACTCGGCTTTGCCATGACCCGACGCCTCGCCTTGTGGCTCGGCGGATTACGCGCGTTCGCGCGGGCCGGGCCGGAAGGGCCCGGGGGAGGAGGGGGAAGGAGGAAGGTGGTTCGGACAATGGGTTCGAGCGCATCTGGAGAAGTGGCATGAGCATGAACATTGGCAATCTGAAGCTGAACGAGCAGGGCACCCCGGTCGGTCGTATCGTGACGCTGGGCTTCAACGCGGTCGTGGCGCTGCGCGAGGTCATCTCGAACAAGGAGCGCGCGCCTGCTTTCGACGTGATGGGCCTCTCGGCCGACCGTCGCACCTGGGTGAAGATCGGCGCCGTCTGGGAATACTCGGCGAACGGTTCGGGCGAGGTCTTCTTCTCGGGCCGGGTCGACGATCCGAGCCTCGAAAAAGCTTTGGATGTGGCGCTCTTCCGGCAGGAGGACGGCAGCTACAATGTCAGCTGGCGGCGCCCGCAGCGCAAGCGGGAGATGCCGGCCGTGGCGGGTAGCGACAGTGCCCTCCCGCCGATGCCGCCTGCCGGTCCCGAGGATGAGCATGGCAGCGAGCAGGCTCCCGCCGCCGGCGACGGCCTGGGCGAAAGCACCGCTCCCGCCCCCAAGACGCCCGCGCGCGGCAAGCAGCAGAAGGAGCCCGAGAACGCCTGAAATTCCAACAACCCGCGCCGGGCAATCACGCCCGGCGCTACCTTCTTACGGAGTACGACTACGATGACCCCCACCGTCGCAGGGATGCGGATCGCCCGCAGCGTCACCAATCTCGAAGCCGATCTCGACAGCCTTCTCGCCCAATCGGGCGAGCTGCTGGCCGAAGTGGCGCGCGCCCGCATCGCCACCGTCGAAGCGCACACGATGCAGCAGCCGCTGGCGCGCCTCGCCAATGTGCAGCGCGACCTCGTCGGCGCCCGATCCGAGCTGGTCCGCGCGCACCGCGACTTCTCCAAGCTGGCTGAGGAGATGGACCTGGGCGTGATCTGCCCCAATGTCGCGCAGCTTCACGATCATACACCCTCCCTGGAAGGAGCGACCGCCATAACGGCCTAACCCGCCGCTATCGCATACGAAGGCGCGAAAGACCTTCGCTGGCTCATCAGCGGTGCTGATGATCGCCCACGGTCCCGGGCCCTGAAACGGGAATGAGGATCGCGACTAGCTCCAGTAGCGCGGGTTCGACCCAACACACCAAGCGCTTCAACTAGCCGGCGTGCGCCCCCCGCGTCGGCGGAAAGGCCCGCCCTCCGGTTCCCCTGCCGGAGTGGCGGGTCTTTCTATGCAGCCGTTGACTCGCACTCGCGTTCCACTCGCGCGTGTGATATGATGAATACACGTATTCAGCAAAGGAGCGCTGGCCGTGGCCACCTCAATCAGATTGGCACCCGAGATCGAGCAACGGCTAGACCGCCTTGCCGCGTCCACCGGGCGAACCAAAGCCTTTTACCTTCGGGAGATCATCGAGCGGGGTATCGGCGACGTAGAAGACGTCTACGTCGCTCAGAAAGTGCTGGAAGACGTCCGGAGCGGCCGCGAAAAAACAAGCTCGCTCGACGAGGTAGAGAAGCGCCTTGGCCTGGCAGATTGAGCTGACCGACACCGCCGAAAGAGCCCTCTCCAAGCTGGATCGTACCGCCGCCAAGCGGATCATCACGTTCCTGCGCACGCGAATAGCCGATGCTGAGGATCCCCGCTCCTCCGGGAAAGCGCTCACTGGTCAGTTTGCGGGGCTGTGGCGCTACCGTGTCGGCGATTACCGCCTGATCTGCGAGATCCAGGACGGCAAGCTGCTCATCCTGGTCGTCACGGTTGGGCACCGCCGAGACATCTACCGTTGAGCCGCCGGTAAGTCCAAACCGCGAGGGCAAGGCAGCTCTCTTCACCCCCGCAGAGATCGGCTCGCGACATCTTCGACGATGATCCCGCCTTCGCAGGGCTGCGCTCGTTTTGACGGCCCAGGTGCGTGGACGCAGCCGGTCACCGCGGCGCCGTCGACCGTGATTGCGGACACCAATGCCCCAGCCTCAATGGCGCCTGCAGAAATGGCGTCTTCCTTGGGGCGGTCAGGTCCTCCCCGACCTTGCCGACGCGCAAGAGCGTCGATCAACTCAAGCCGGGCAAGCTCAATGACGCTGGCTGTCGCGAGAGGCGATCACAACCGACGCGAACCTTGTCGCGAAGCGGCGAGCCGAAGGACAACGCTCTTTTCCGCGACCAGCCTCCAGAGAGACCCGGTGGTCCGACCGTCTCGGTAGTGCCCCTTGCCCCCGTTCGGGAACCTACCCAACCCCGGCGTCCCGGGCCGAGTTGCCCGCTTCGCGGGCTGCCCGCACCACCCCGGTCCTTAGGGGTTCCCCTCCGCTGCGCTCCGGTGGGCCGGCCCCCGCCCAGGGGCTCATCAGGGGCACCGGCGGACGAACCACCGGTTCAACTGGAGGCTTAGGAAAATGAACAACGTCCAACTCGTCGGTCGCCTGGCCAAGGACCCCATCGCTCGCGATCGCGGCGACACCCGCATCACCGAACTCACCCTCGTGACCGAACGCCCCCGCATCCGCGACGGCAAGGTCGAGAAGGACCCCGAGACCGGCTACCCGCTCAAGGACGCCGAGTTCCACAAGGTCACCATCTTCAACGGCAAGGGCATGGGCGTCCGCAACCACAAGGTGAAGGGCGACCTGCTCGCGGTGACTGGCCGCATCCACTACAGCCGCTGGACCGACAACGAAGGCCAGACCCGCTACGGCTGCGAGATCATCGCCGAAGACATCGAGTTCATCTGAACCCAGCGAGGGCGGCGCAAGAGCGCCGCCCTTCTCGTTTTCGCCATCCTGCAGGAGACACCAGCCATGAAGGACTTCGCTATCACCTCCACCCGCGACCTCGATCGCGCCGCGCAGCGCCTCCACTCCCTGGAACGCTACGCCGATCGACGTGTCGAGCTGATCGAGGCGCTCGACCTCGACTCGCTTGGGCCAAGCCAGGTCGCGCAGATCTTCGCCGACGACGAGCAGATCGACGAAGACCTGGCGTTCGGCCACCTCTACATCGAGCACCTCGCTGGAATGCAGGAACTCGGCTTTGCTCTCGGCGTGGGATCTTGCCAGGCCGCGTAACAACTTGTTTCGCCCATAAAGTACCCTGCGCCAGGCCTTCGCCTTGGCGCTTTGTGCTGTTATCCCTCGCTCATAAAAAACAGGGAGACTGCCGTGGGCCCGGCCATCGATAACGACCGCACAAGCGAGGAAGTCGAAGTCAAGATCACCGATCCCGATCTGACCGTACGGCTCGAAGTCGATTACAGCGCCCACGCGGGCGAGTGGGTCGAGGTCCTGATGCAGGGCAGGTCACTCGACCTTGCAACCACCTTTCCCATAAGCATCACCTTCGTCACGCTCTCCGACGAGATCGAAGCCTGGGAGCACGACCGCGTTCTGCTGCTGCCACGGACCGAAGACGAGCGGTCTTCCAGGATGGGATGCCGGGTGCGGATCTCCGATCTCGCCATGAAAGCGCTCCTCGCTCTCATCGAATCCAAGCACCCCAGGACCTTCAGCTTCTCCGCCGTGCCACACGCCAAGAGCGGAGGACTGCTGATCGAAAACTTCGAGTTCTACCTGGAACCCAAGCCGGACCCGCACAGCATCCACTGACACGACTATGGACATGGAAAGGGGCCCACTGCTGTCACAGCGGCCCCTTTGAAAGATCAGGGATCTCACACCCCTGATCTCCTTCATCCCGCCAGTCTTGTCAATCAAACGACGGAGTAGCTGTCCACAGCCGCATCCCGCTTGCGCGGGACCGGGCTCTATTCCGCTAGGGCTTTGTCGCATTGCCGGCAGTCGCCGGCGCGCTCGAAGCCCTAGCTCCACCGAGCCCCGCCAAGCGGGTCTCGGCCCTGACGGGTCACGATCCCTTGCGGGAGGTGCCGCGCTCACCCAGGGCGGCTCTGCGGGGACCGTAGCGGGGGAGGGCGCGGGGAGAGGGCAGTTCTAAAATATTCTCACACTGTAGGCCAAGTCTGGCAGGCACCGGTTGGCGTCCGTCAAGGATCCGCGGTTCCCCCAATTTTGCCGCCGCCCTTCCGCTACGCTCCAGGACACCGACAAAATCGGCTCCCCCACGGCCCGCTTCGCGGCGGCCTCTAGGCCGTCCCTGACCTCCTGACCGCCACCTGCCTGATGATGAGGGTCATCAAGAGGATGACGGACAAAGGAGGCTCTCATGACCAAGTTCACCAACTTCGCCGATCTCGCAGCCAACCTCGCCGCTGACCGCATCGCACGCGCCGGCGACACTCACGAGCAGAGCTACGACGGCGCCTTCATCGAGCACAGCGAGATGGCCAAGCTGACCGTCATGGACGCGCCGATCGCCACCGAGATGCCCGACCCCGACATGGCGCGCGCGGCAGTCGAGCTCGCCGTCGGCACGATCTTCGACGTCTTTCGCGACACCCGCATGGAGGAGTTCGCGCAGCAGATCGTCTGGGGCTTCGTCAACTCCTTCCACATGACCGCCCGCCTCGCCGAGGGCCGCGAGGACGACGCCGCCAAGAAGCTGGGTGAGCTTGCCCGGACCTACGATCCTTCCGAGATCCACGCCGTCGAGATGGAAGAGACGCAGCTGCTCTGCCAGACCCTGCAGGGTTGCCGCGAAGCCCTGGAAGCCATGCGCGACCACGCCTCGGAAGTGTACCGGGTCGAGACCGGCAAGCCCTTCACCGCCACGCGCGGATCGCAGGTCGCCCGCAACGGCGTCACCGCCTCGCAGATCAACGCCCGCGACTTCCTCGCCGCCCGCAACCGCCAGCGCAACGAGGAGCACGCACCCACCGGGCCGATGGTGGTCGTGTCGGGCGGCCAGGTCTGGCACGACCACGAGATGCTCTGGACGATCCTCGACGACATCCACGCACGCGTCCCCGAAATGGTGCTGGCCACGACCGGGATGCGCAAGGGCGTCGACGCGATCGCGACCGCATGGGCCCAGTCGCGCAAGGTCAAGGCGATCAGCTTCATCCCTAACCGAGCGCACGGTCAGCGCGGGCCCTTCCTGCGCAACGAGAACCTGGTCAAGCTCCGGCCGGTCGAGGCGATCGTGTGCGAAGGCTCGGGCATCCAGTCCAACCTCGCGCAGCGCCTGCGCCAGGCCGGGGTGCCGCTGCACATCCGACGCCTCACCGACCAACGCGCCGCACAGGGCGCACAACGGGCGTAAGCGCCTCTCGGAGGCTCGGGCAGCCGCCCGGGCCTCCTTCCTCTCTTTTCTCGCGCTACACCGCGGCTCAGGGGCATCGAACCCCCTCGCCGCGACCAGGACGTCGCCTGTGCAGGCGAGAGGAAAGGGGGAGGCGAAGTCGTGGCCATCATGGAGGACACGATGCTCAATCTCGACCCATCGCAGCGCAAGACCAGCCACTTCGACAAGGACCAGGCGAAAGCCGATCTCGCCGACAAGTTCATCGGTCGCGGCTCCCCTCGAAGCTCCACCCGCGCCTATGCTCTCGCGGTCGGGCACCTCGCCAATACCGGCCGCTACACTCGCGACGATATCGTCATGATCTCGGCCGAGGGAGACCGGGCAGGGCGCGTTCGACCGGACTTTGCCGAGATCCAGCTCGCGATGGACGCCGGAGCCCAGATCATCACCGACACGATCGCGCACCGGGAGCGTCGCTACAACTGCGGAGAGCGCGAAGTCGCCGGCTACCTCAGCGCGAACGGCTACGTCGAGTTCGCGCCAGGACGATGGCGACCCGCTGCGCCCTGACGGCATCGCCGACCCTTGTGCCGCCGCGGCGCCTTCGCGCCTCGCGCACGTCGTTCGGCTCGCCTGCGGTTGCCCGTAGCGAGAGGTCGCCCTCGTGGGGCAAGGGCAGTGGCCGGCGCGCCGGTCCCTTGCTCGCTGACGGCCCTGCGGCCGTCTCGCTTCGCGCGGTCCGCCTGCACCGGGTCACGGCATCGCCGGCATGCTCGCACCGGCCCGCATGCGCGGCCCTGGTGCATCGCTCCGGCTCGCCTGCGGTGCGCGTGGCGAGAGGTCGCTCGCGTGGGGCGAGGGCAGTGGCCAGCGCGGCGGACCCTTGCTCGCTGACGGCCATGCGGCCGTCTCGCTGCGCGCGGTCCGCCTCCGCCGGGTCACGGCATCGCCGGCATGCTCGCACCGGCCCGCATGCGCGGTCCAGCTGCATCGCTCCGGGTCGCCTGCGGTGCGCGTGGCGAGAGGTCGCTCGCGTGGGGCGAGGGCAGTGGCCAGCGCGGCGGTCCCTTGCTCGCTGACGGCCCTGCGGCCGTCTCGCTGCGCGGTCCGCCTCCGCCGGGTCACGGCATCGCCGGCATGCTCGCACCGGCCCGCATGCGCGGTCCAGCTGCATCGCTCCGGCTCGCCTGCGGTGCGCGTGGCGAGAGGTCGCCCGCGTGGGGCGAGGGCAGCGGCCAGCGCGGCGGTCCCTTGCTCGCTGACGGCCCTGCGGCCGTCTCGCTTCGCGCGGTCCGCCTACGCCGGGTCACGGCGTCGCCGGCATGCTCGCACCGGCCCGCATGCGCGGTCCAGCTGCATCGCTCCGGCTCGCCTGCGGTGCGCGTGGCGAGAGGTCGCCCGCGAGGGGCAACGGCAGTGGCCGGCGCGCCGGTCCCTTGCTCGCTGACGGCCCTGCGGCCGTCTCGCTTTGCGCGGTCCGCCAGCGCCGGATCACGGCATCGCCGGCATGGCTTGCACCGGCCCGCCTACGCGGCCCTGGTGCATCGCTCCGGCTCGCCTGCGGTGCGCGTGACGAGAGGTTGCCCGCGTGGGGCAACGGCAGTGGCCAGCGCGGCGGTCCCTTGCTCGCTGACGGCCCTGCGGCCGTCTCGCTTTGCGCGGTCCGCCTGCGCCGGATCACGGCGTCGCCGGCATGGCTTGCACCGGCCCGCATGCGCGGTCCAGCTGCATCGCTCCGGCTCGCCTGCGGTGCGCGTGGCGCGAGGTCGCTCGCGTGCGGCGAGGGCAGTGGCCGACGCGGCAGTCCCTTGCTCGCCGACGGCCCTGCGGCCGTCTCGCTTCGCGCGGTCCGCCTGCACCGGGTCACGGCATCGCCGGCATGCTCGCACCGGCCCGCCTACGCGGCCCTGGTGCATCGCTCCGGCTCGCCTGCGGCGCGCTTGCGGCGAAGGTAGCACGCGTGCGGCAAGGGCAGCGGCCGGCGCGGCGGTCCTTTGCTCGCTGACGGCCCTGCGGCCGTCTCGCTTCGCGCGGTCCGCCTGCGCCGGGTCACGGCATCGCCGGCATGCTCGCACCGGCCCGCATACGCGGTCCAGGTGCATCGCCGCGGCTCGCCTGCGTGGCGCGATCCGGCGAGGCGAAAGAGGAGGGGGAGAGAGGAAGGCGGCCTTTCAAATGGAGAGAGACATGCTGACCTTCTTCCGTATCGTAGACACGCAGACGCAGCTTCGTTCCAAGCCTGCCCCGCTGAACGCTCGCGAGCTGGCACGGCTACGCTCGATCCTCCAGTACAACTCCGTCGTGACCGAACCTGAAGCCGGCGAGACGGAAGGCACGGCTTACAATTTCGAGGCCAACGCCAACGCCGTCGCTCTCGCGAAGTTCGCAGGGCTATTCACCGAGCGACTGGATGTCCTCGCCATCCTCGAAGAGGCTCAGTTTCTAGGACGAGCCATCCGCGTGAGCCGCGCAGCCCCTAATACGGATGCGATCCTCCAGGTCAGCGAACACATCACCCTGACACCGGAGATTGCCGTCACCTCTGAGCAAGCGGACCATGTTCTCGATTGTCTCGGATTGGACAACCACGTTACCGAAGGCATCCCTCTCTCGACACTGCGATCGACGCTCGCGAACCCCGCAACGTACCATCGGTTCGAACGAGGGAATCTCACCACCACCTACGAGTACCTGGAGCGTCTTTCCTACACCGATTGCGGGGACCAGGCGCCGCACCTATCGTGGGCGTAGACCTGCCGTTAAAACCTCAAAAGAATAGGGCGCCGGAGCATGCTCCAGCGCCCTTTTTTGCAAGCTGCTCTCGCGATCTTCGCCCGATCGCGCGAACCTCAAGCAGGCTCTAATGCACGTTCGCTCGCCGCCTTTTCAGCCGGCTTCCCGGCAACCGCTGCAAGCGCCTCGATTGCCGCCTTCGGCTTCATCTCTGCAGCCCGGGTGAGAATGTCGATCGCAACGTCGATCGAGAGCTTCTTGACCAGGCGCTGCAGCTCCTTCTCCTGCTCCTCGCGTTCCATCTCGGCGAGGCGGCTACGCCGCTCCGCCAACTCGCGTTCAGCGGCGGCAATCGCCTCGCGTTCCTTATCCAGTTTTCCTGCCATGGTACTCTCCGACCAAGTGACGTCCTCCCGACGGTTTGTAGCACGATTTGCATCGCTCGCGAGCCACCATGAACTCGCGGCTTTCTCGGGTTCGAGAAGCCCCACAGTGCCACGTCATTTGATCTTCGCTAGAAGCGTGGATGCGCTCGCAGGAGCATGGAGCCACCCATGCGGTAGAGCAGAAGGTCACCGACGCGAACTCAGATGACCTGACCCAAGGCAAGCAATTTCGGTGCGGCCTATCGGCCGCGAGGACGACCACAGGACTCCGGTCCAGCTTCAAGGACCCCGACATGCAACCAAACCAAGAGAGCGACTGATTCAGTCCCTAAGATTAGCACACCCTATGCGGCACGCCGCAGTGTAAGTAATTGATATTTCTATGTCACCATATGAAACCACTGGTTTCAAATGGTGACAGCAAAGGGCCGTGCGGGTTTCACAAGCAAGTGCAGTAGGTTACGCGGTTTCCCCTGAAGACGCAATTCGCCTAGACACCATCAACACGCCGAGATAATACAGACCTCGCGATACCCGAACCAAGCCTTCCGAAAGGCTTGGGAATGAAATCATTATCTGAAAACCAACAGCTGAGTGCCCGCGTGGCGCCCGAGCTGGCCCGTCTTGTAGACGAGGTCGCGGCTATCAAGTCGTGTGACCGCTCTGATGCGCTTCGTCACATCATACAGGTCGGCGCGCCGCTTATTCTCAAATCACAAAACGTCAACGTCGAGCGCCTCTTAACAGGCCTCGAGATCCTCGTTATCGACTGCCTGCGTCGCGCCTCGGAAACCAATCCCGACGACGTCGACATGCTGGTCAAGGCGGCCTCCACAAACGTGGAGACCTACCATGTCTGATGACATTCGGTTCAGCAAGAAGGCGGCCACGCTCGAACACCATTCCGCCCGTGGCAGGGTGGTGCGAAACGCCGGCAATTTCACGCGAGGATCGCAGCTTTTCTCGCATGAATTGATGATGACCTGGGCGGGCATCCGCGTGCCGATGATGACGTGGTTAGGCACCTCTGCGCTCCTGCTTTCGATCGTCTCGTTCTTCTACTTCGCCGAGCATGAAATCCAACTCGTGCTGATGAAGATCTATGCGGAGGTGTGGAACTGGGTAGCGCTCAATCCGCACAAGCAGGTCAACCTCACGCTGCCAGATAGTTCGGTCGTCGTCGGGCAGATGTCGTGGGTGCCGTACCACTCGGCGGTGGTCGCGGCATGGGACAAGTTCACGCGGCTTCTGCTGGCTTCGGGGTTGGGGTCGGTCTTCATCTGCGCACCGCTGACCCTCTGGTTCGTGGACTACTCGAAGAAGCGCGGAAAGGAGATCCTGAAGGAGCGCCACGAGCGTGGCGCGCTGCTCATTTCCTGCGAGCAATTAGGCGAGGAGATCAGACGTCACAACCGCGAGGAGTTCTACAAGGAATGTGCGGCTCGGACGCCGCCGGCAAACCCGGCCAAGGTGCTAAAACTTTCGGTGCGCAAGCGCGTCCAGAACGACTTCCACGTACCCTACAAGCTGGCGACGATTCCCGTGCCTTGGAGGCTCGAGCAGAGCCACATGATGTTCATCGGCACGACCGGCGCGGGCAAGACCACCGAGCTTAAGAAGCTTGTCACGCAAGCTCGCGCCAGAGGGCACCGGTGCGTCATCTTCGATCTGACCGGCAGCTTCGTCGAGAGCTTCTACAACCCTGAAACAGACACCATCCTCAACACGATGGACAAGCGGTGCAAGCCGTGGACGATCTTCTCCGACTGCGACAACTACGCCGAGTTCCTGTCGGCCGCCGAGGCTCTCGTTCCGGGCGGTCACAACTCGGAGGACGACTTCTGGCAGAAGGCGGCTCGAACCCTCTTCGTCGAGATGTGCATGAAGCTCATCCAGAAGGGTGCGAAGAGCAACGGAGCGCTCGCCTACCACCTCATGCAAGCTGATCTCAAGAAGATCAGCCAGGAGCTCGAAAACACCGTTGCTGCACCCCTGGTCGCTACTCAAGCAGCGAAGATGGCCGAGTCCATTCGCGCGACCTTTAACACGCATGCGAATGCACTGCGGTTCCTTCCCGATCCGGCGCCGGGGGAAGAAGGCTTCTCCATCAACCGCTGGATGGCTCAGGAAGGCGACAAAGGCGCCATTCTGTTCATCACCTCGACTCACCCCGATCTGGTGCTCAACAGGCCCTTGCTGACGCTCTGGATGGACCTTGCCGTCAATGCGCTATTCCGCATTGGCCGCACGCGAAATCTGCGCACCTGGTTCCTGCTAGACGAGGTCCATGCGCTGCATCGGCTGCCGGCGATCGAGCATGGGTTGCAGACCGCCCGCGCCGTCGGTGGAGCCTTCGTGCTGGGGATCCACTCGTTTGGCAAGCTCGCCGAAACCTATGGCGAGAACGGCGCCATCAACCTGGGCTCGCTGGCACGAACCAAGCTCATCCTGACCACGTCCGACATCGAGACGGCGAAGCGCTGTGCGGACTTCATCGGCAGCCGCGAGGTGCGCCAGATGGATGAGGCTTACAGCTACGGCTACAACAACTCGCGCGATGCTTCGACGATCACGCCGCGCAAGGAAGTGCAGCACCTTGTCATGCCCGATGACATCAAGGAACTGCCGGCACTTCATGGCTTCGTGAAGTTCCCTGACGGCTTCCCGGCGGCGCAGATCCAGCTCAAGTGGCAGCCTTATCCCGAGGTCGCACGCGGCTTCGAGCGCGTCGCCACCATGCGCGCTTCCGAGTACACTCCGACCGGGGAGGAAGACGAAGACGCCAAGGGCGAGGACGGGCGGGAAACCGACACGCCGGACAGCAAGCCGCAGGAGGTCCTAGACCTTGGTGAGCGGCAACCCGAGCACGATCCAATCACCGGCGAAATCCGCACTGAAGCGGAATTGAGCGCGGAAGCGCTACGGCAAGCATTTCCGGCAGCGGCAGAGCCGACGCGGCCTCAGGACGCAGCAACGGCAACCGACAAGTCGCCTCAGCTGGCACCCAGTGCCAAGTCCTGGCTTTCAGGTATTCCGCCTCAGACAGGAGCCGCCGACGATCGGAAGGAAGCAGAGCGCGAGCAGGCCAGCAGCACCGATGCGCAGCGGCTTCAAAGAGCAGACCAGCGCAAGGAGACGGATCGCCCCGGCGCACACAGGCAGGAACAGGAAAGCCTGATCGCACGCGAAGAGCGTCAGGGCATCGGCCTTGAAGAAGAGGAGCACCGCAGGGACCATGATGCCGGTGATGATTTCGGGATGGAAGTGTAGCTCATGCACTCCATCGCGTCGGTGCGCTCCGCAGGGGGAGCCGCAAGCTACTTCGCCAAGGACGACTACTACACAGCCGAGCATTCCGCCGAGGCTACCGGTTGGGCAGGGAAGGGCGCTGAAGCGCTCGGTCTGTCCGGGGCGGTAGCCAAGGAAGACTTCGAGAACATCCTCAACGGAAAGCTGCCGGACGGCACGCTGGTCAATCAGACAGCCAAGCGCACGACCGGCATCGACATGACGTTCTCGATGCCGAAATCGGCGAGCGTGATGGCCTACATCGCCGGCGACAAGCGTATCCTCGAAGCGCATATGACCGGCGTCAAAGCGACGATGACCTGGGTCGAAAAGACCATGGCAGAGGCGCGCGATTACAGCCGCAGCAAGACAGGTGAACCCGTCAGGACGGGCAATCTCGTTTACGCGCTGTTCGAGCACGACACGAGCCGCAAGCTCGATCCGCAAGGGCATATCCATGTGGTCGTGGCTGCGATCACCCGGACGGCCGCGGGTAAGTGGCAGGCGTTGCGCAATCACGAACTATGGCGGAATAACACCACGATCGGATCGGCCTACCATGCCGCCTTCCGACAAGAGCTCGCCAAGCTCGGATACGAGACCCAGATGTCCGGCAAGCACGGCGCCTTCGAGATCAAAGGAGTTCCTAAGGAAGTCATGCAGGAGCTCAGCAAGCGCCGCGAGGAGATCGTCGATAAAGCCAACGAGATCGGCATCTCGACACCGCAAGGCCGGGACCGCGTCGTGGTCAACACGCGGGATGCTAAGCTCGAAGTCGAGGACCGCGCAAAGCTAGGTGAGACCTGGGTTGCGCGCTCCGCCGCTCTGGGCTTCGATGGCAAGGCCCTTCTTGCCGAAGCGCTCGGCCGCAGCGGCATGGCGAACGATCGCGATCGCCCTATCGGTCTCTCCAGAAAGCTGCAGAACGTCATCGCAAACGTGCGCGACGTCATCGGTGAATATCTACGACCGTCGGACAGCCTGACGACGCAGGGCCTCGCGCGCGTGGCGCTTACGCCGGGGCAGTTGCGCACGGAAATGGCCGTGGGCTCGGCTGTGCGTATCCTGGGCCAGCGAGAGGCGGCATTCTCGCTCACGGACATCTACAAGACCGCGCTTAATCTCGGGCTCGCCGGGGTGAACATCGAAGGCGTCGAGAAACGCGTATCGGCGCTGATGGAGAGCGGCCAGCTCATCAAAGGGGCTACCGAGCGCCTGGACGGCGCTTTCACCCACGTCACGACGCCCGAACACGTCGGCCAGGAACGCCAGCTGCTCGCCGGCATCGACAAGGGCCGTGAGGCCTCAACGCCAATCGTCGCCGGCGCCGACGTTGCAGAACGTCTGAAGGCCACGACCGGCGAGCACCAGCTCAATGGCGAGCAGCTCGCGGCCGCTACGCTGGCGCTCTCGACCTCCGATCGCATCGCCGTGATCCAGGGCATCGCCGGCGCCGGCAAGACCACCTTGATCCACTCGATCAAGGAACTCGCAGCTCAGGAGGGACGCGAGACGATCGGCCTCGCCTTTGCCAACAAGATGGTAGGCATGCTGCGCGACGAGGCGAAGATCGAGAGCCAGACGGTGTCCAGCTTCGTCAACGCACATTTGCGCGGCGCGCTGGCGGGGAGGGGGCCTGCGTTCGATGCCTCCAGTGCAGCGCTGGCAGGCAAGGTCATCGTGCTCGACGAGTCCTCACTGGTGGCGAACGACGCCATGAACAACCTGGTGACGATCGCCAACAGCCTGAAGGTCGATCGCCTCGTCATGATCGGCGACTTCAAGCAGCTGCAGTCGATCGACGCCGGCAAAGCCTTCCAGCTCGTGCAGAGCCACCAACCGGCAATGGCCAAGCTGGACATCAGCCAGCGCCAGAAGACCGAGCACATGCAGCAGGTCGCCGCCTTGAGCCGCGCTGGCCACTTTCGGGAGGCATTCGACGTCCTGGGCGACCGGGTGCAGGCCCACGGGAACGACTACCTTGAGAAGGCTGCAGAGAAGTGGCTCAGCTTGCCGGCTGAGGATCGCGACGGCACTGCGATCTACTCGTCCGGCCGCGCCGCGCGCACGACCCTCAACAGGCTCGTCCAAGAGGGTCTCAAGCAGGAAGGAACGATCAAGGGCGAGGGCGTCCAGCTCACCACACTCCAGCAAGTGAACACCACACGCGAGGAGATGCGCTACCTGCAGACCTACAGCGCGGGGCAGGTCCTGGACGTTGCGCGCAATTCGCCCGAGGTGAGCCTGGCGCGCGGACGCTACGAAGTGCTCGGTTCCGACGCAAAGGGCCGCGTCATCGTGCGTAATGAACGCGGAACGCAGATCAGCTTCGATCCACAGCGGGTCCACCCCGACGACAAGAAGGACGCGCTGAAGCTCTACGAAAAGATGGATACGACCCTGCACGAGGGCGACAAGATCCGCTGGACCGACACCGACAAGACCAGAAACCTGGACAACTCCGATCAGGCCAAGGTCCTTTCGGTCAGCGAACATGGCGTGAAGATCGAGAACTCCAGGGGCGAGGTCTTCGAGCTTCAGCAGGGCGACAAGATGCTGGAGCGTCTCGGGCTCTCCTACGCGATCAACATGCACCAGGCTCAGGGCATGACGACCGACAGGGGGATTGGCGCCATGCACTCGGCCGAGCAGAACCTCGCCACACAGCGCCTGACCTACGTGATGCTGACCCGTGTCCGCTTCGACATCGAGATCTTCACCAACGACAGGGACCAGGTCCTCCAGACCATCACGCACAACCCGGGCGACAAGCCGAGTGCGCTGGAGACGATCGGCGAGAAGCGAATCGATACCGGGCGCAGCCTGGATACGTCGAACGCAGGCTTGTTCAACCCGACCATCCCTTCGGACATCCTTCTTGGCGCTTCCGTGAAAGCCGGTTTCCCGACCCACGGCGTCGATCCGCCTACGCCAGCCAAGGACGCCGCGATGCCGCCGCCGGCGAAAGAGGTCGACCTACCCGAACGCAACATCGAACGCAGCCGATGAGGAGCGAACACATGATCGAACCGTCAAATGCGTTGGCCTCCATCGTCCGTCAGAGCGGCCCCCAGGAGTTCGCCGACGCCATCACCATCGACCAACCTGCAACTTGCAACCGCGAGGTGCACAGTCCTGCCGGATGCTACGAGCTGGCCGTCATCAATGCTCGCCAGCATGTCGTTGCCGATATCGCTGCCATCGGCTTTGCACTCTTCGCCGCCGCGGTGGTCGGCCGCATCGCGGTGACCTTCGTCGCCCTGTTCGGCACTTGCCTCGAATACCATCGGGCACGCGCCCAGGTGCGCGCTTCGGCGAAGCTGCATGCTTCACACGGAGGGTTGGTCGATGGCTAACAGCTCTCTGATTGGCATGATGGTGCCGCTTCTGATCCTCGTCGGCATCGCCTTACTCCTGAAGACGGCTCTCGCCCGACCGTCCGGCCCAACGCTCGATGTCCGACCGGTGCCGCTGATGACCAACATCGAACGCCGCACGATGGCCTACAACGGGGCGGCGCTGCCGTGGGCGAGAATCCACGCGCAGGTCTCGATGGGAGC
This sequence comes from Novosphingobium sp. HII-3, assembly GCF_002916655.1. Classification (GTDB taxonomy): domain Bacteria; phylum Pseudomonadota; class Alphaproteobacteria; order Sphingomonadales; family Sphingomonadaceae; genus Novosphingobium; species Novosphingobium panipatense. The sequence continues at coordinate 14,641 of NZ_PPSM01000006.1, read as the reverse complement.
CATCCTCGCGCCGAAGAAGGGCTTAAATCGGACACGCGCTGGAACAGCAAAAAGTCGCGCGTGGAGCGCGACGACGTTCCGCTGGAAAGCGTGAGCTGGATTGGTAAAGACCCGTCAGAGGCAATCAAGAGCAGGCACCCGGGCTACGCTTCCGCCAAGCCGGAGTATAAACCCAAGGCCTCGAATGGCCCTTGGTTCGAGCCAAAGAACCAGGGTTTCGACTACCAGAAGAACCGCTGGCGCCCCAAACGCGCACGTGGACGGGCCGCAAAGGCGCGGATGGCTTGGGCTGGCAAGCTCATCCTGCCGTTGGTCCTGCTGACTTACGGCGTGCGGATGTACTCGGACGCCAAACGCTGGGACTTCCTGCCAGATATCGGTTTTCCGAGCGGTTCCCGGAGAGTGGGGAGTTCAAGGTGCGCCGAGGCTACGCTTCGGGACCCACTACCCCATTCGAGATTATCACCGGCGACCGCAACGCTGTCGTTCAGCTCCTTAACCAGCGATCCGAAGCGATCTTCGCGACTTACGTCCGGGAGAATGACGCCGCCCACGTCCTAGTGCCACGCGGGACATGGACCCTGCGGCTTATCGAAGGCCGCACCTGGCACGGAGACGATGAGTTCTTCGGACCGAACACGGTTACCGAAGACGCGGTCGTGAAGTGGGACTTCGATGGCCCGGGCCGCGGGATCGATCTGCGGCGGCGCATCAAAGGCGCTGTGGAGACCGTCAACCGCTGGTCGGACCCGACCTTCTAACCCCCTTAATGCACCTTTGCTTGGAGAACTCACATGAAGAAGATCTACCGGCTCACGACCGTAGTCGCAGTGTCGCTTGCATTGCCCGCCATGGCCCAGAAGCTGCGGCAGGTTGGCACCGGCGTCGACGAGAACTCGCAGTTGCCGCAATGCACGCAACCACTCTGCACACAGTCGCGCTGATCGAGGACAAAGCGCCGGGCTTTGATGACCAGCTGCCGCCCGGCATGCGCGCTCTCGTGCAGATGGCCGAGCGCCAGAACGGCGGATCGACCGCGAAGGTCAACCCGTTGCCGCTGCCGGCAAGGGCTCTGGAAGGTTCGCGGGCTAGGTGAGGCCCCGCTGCCGCTGTTCGCTGCCGCCGATCGCGCGGCTGAGACCTTCAGTGCGGAAGGAACCGAGCCTGCCGTGGAGCTACGGCCGCTGACGGACGGACGCGAGGTGATTGAGGACTATCGCTCGCTGCAGCTCTCGATTCGAGTCCATTCCCTTACCTTCCTCCGAGAAGATCTGACCCGGCGTGGTGTGACCCGGTGCGCGGATCTGCTGACCATTCGTGAAGGCCGCCATATCGAGGTCGCCGGCATCATCCTGGTCCGCCGAAGCCGGGAAACGCCAAGGGCGTCCTCTTTATCACCATCGAGGACGAAACCGGCATTGCGAACGGCATCCTTTGGCCCGACCGCTTCAAGGCTCAATGCCGCACGGTGATGTCTGCGTCGTGATCGGCATGAAGGGGCGCGTGCAGAAGGAAGGCGAGGTCATCCACGTCATCTGCGACAAGATCATTGATCACGGCCCTCTGCTCCACCAAGTGGGCGAGATGTCCTTTCTGCACCGGACCGGCCGAGGCGATGGGGCGCGTCATGTGGGTTCGCCCGACCGCGGCGACAAAGGCTGGAGCCCGAAGCCGAACAACTCCTATTGGCCGCCCCATGTCAACGGCATGGACCTGGAGGAGGTCGTGCGCTTCAAGTCGCATGGGTTCCATTGAGCCTTGGCAAAGCTGCCCAGGCACCAGCGCGTCGTGATCGCGCTCTCGCTGCATATACTACGCGCTGATGCGACGCGATCGTCGGAAAGCCGCGCCGATGGTGTAGTGATTAGCCTCGCACTGCTATGCCTGGTGCCGCAATGTCCAGAGCGCTGGCCGCTCGATCTCTACTGGAACGCGGCCAAGCCGGACAACTAGATCGGCCGAGAGCAGAGTGTCACGGCTGCTTCTTAGGGCATCATAAGGCAGTTGAGGCAAGCAGGTCGTTCTGAGGAGGTTCCGCCACTTCAACTGACGTTTAACAGCCTTGCCTGGTCTGCTGCGTTGAACGGTCGGCAGTGACCAAGAGGACAACATGGCAAACGATAAAACTAAGACGAATGCTCGCGACGGTAGCAGGCTGGCTGGCGATGAACCCTACGAGGTGGAATACTTCGCTCAGGAACACGGCTTGAGCGAGCACCAGGCTTGATCGTCATAGCCTCACCGCTCGCCGGATTGCGACCCTCGCGCTCAGGGCTGTCTTTCACCTTGAAACTTACCGGATCCTCGATTTCCCGTCAACGGCGAGGCCTATGCTGTTGTTGTGAACTCAGCAGGCCTGACCGCTCCAATTGAGGCATAGCTCAAGCGGCGAAGCCGGGTCAGTTGCAATCATCGCAAGAGACCGCGCGATATCCCGATGCCCGAGCGCACCCCCAAGGCCAATGCCGCCAAATCGAAGATCCGCGCCCATGTCGAACATGTGTTTGCTCGCCAAAAGGATCAGATCGGGCTGTTCATCCGCAACATCGGCATCAAGCAAGCCCAAGCCAAGATCAACTTTGCGGGCCTTGCCTACGACATGAACCGCCTGATCTTCCAAGAATGCCGGACAGCCGCAGGATAGCTGCGCCTAAAACTTGGGGCACCGACGACGACCAGGCCAATGAAGCTCAGGGGCCTCGCAATCACGCTAGATCCGACTGCCGCACACGCACCAGCTGACGCCGTTCATGTTACAAGCCTGAAGCTCGCGCAAGCTTTGCTACTTATGACCAGCGACGACGACCAAGCTTCGGCACCTAAAGTCTCGTTATAGGAAATAAACCGCCGATCAACGATTAGGCCGTTGATTGCTCTGCTTCACGGGCGTCATGGCTGTGTGGCAAACTGCTTCAGGTCGGCGGGAAGCGAAAACCAGGCTGGCTTCTCGCTGGTCCAGAATGCCGCCTTTACCGTGTCCCACGGAGCATCGTCGAGAACGCTCAGCTTCACCATCTTTGCGCCTGCGCTCTTAGCCGGTTCGGAGTAGATGGCAGTTCCGCACTCGGCGCAGAAGCTGCGGCTGGCGATGTTGCCGGATCGGGTCGGCTCCTGGAACGAGGCCACATCGCCATCCACCCGAACTTTGTCCTTTGCCACCATGACGAAGGTGGCCCAGCGCTATTACATCGGCGGTGATTTCGCGCGCGACGCCCGCAAGCACGCCGCTTTTCCCGTCGTGAAGGCGCTGCCCCGGCTGAATGGCGGATGCATTGACGATATCACTCCCGGCTTTTTGCAGACCCGGCAATGGTCACCGCATCCGCGCCGCCGTCCACATGAGGCGACCAGATGATTTATCTGGGCGCGTTGCTCAACATGAAGGACGTCATGCCGCCTGCTGCAGTGAGCCGTTCAGCTGGCTCGACCCCGTAGCCATCTTCGATCCGCGTGAGGCCTTGCGTTGAATCGTCGATGGCTGTCTGGCGGTCACGACCGCCCCCCATGCCCTCGGCACACTGGCATCCGCGTGTGACGCCGGTCACATGCTCGCTGATGGCAAGGCTGCGATGGCGCTGGACGAGGGACATGCTTGCGATCGGATCGGCTACATAGTCCGTGACTCTTACCTTTCCGTACGTGTGGAAAGAAGTCCTGCTGCGACGCCCATTAACCCTCCGACCATCCGCCGCCTCGGCCCACTAGGGACAGCGACCATCAGGGAGGCGTTCGTGGCGATGCCATAGGGCATTGCCTTTTTCGCGGCGACGGTGATCAACCGATTCGGCCTGACCATCGTCGCGCTATTCGGAATCTAGCCTTAAACACCATAGATAAAGGACGCAGGAGCGAGCTTCGGCAAGCCAGCACGCAACGCGAGCGGGAATGATCGATGTGTGACCGCTTTTCTGCTGCGTAAGCTATTGCCACTTTCGTTCGCAGGGAGCTCGGACTCTTGAAGGCAGCTCTCGCTCGGCATAGCTTCTGGTATCGGATGTAGCGTCCGATCAAAGCGCGTATAACCTGCGCCATTTGTCCGATCGCGGCGTTAACGGCGTGCTTTAACTGCTTGCGGGCGCTCTCTGCAATTTAGCGCTCGACCCGGTTGATTTAGAGTACCGACTCCGGCGTGAAGTGAATGGGTGTTGGCCTCCAGCGAGCCGAGCCTGAGCATGCCGGCCAGCACCGGCAGGACGTGCTGCTCGCGACACAAGCTCAAGGCGCCGTTTCAATCTGGCAGGCTTTCCGTCAGTCGTAGATGGGCGATTAGATCATCTACGAACTGTTCCAGCTCACCCGGGTGCACCGGGTCGGGGCGGGTCAGGATCTGCGACCGCCAGCCTGCCATCGTCGCGTTGATCAACAGCGCCAAACGTGCTGCCTCTTCCGCGGCGAACCGCGAGGCTAGAAAACCGCTGAGATAGGCATAGAAACGCGCCGGACCACGAAGGTGAAAGATGCTATTAATCTCGGGGAAGCGACCGCCGTCGCCCATTATCACGCGAAACAGTGCTACAGCCTCCGGCTTCATTAGAGTACGCAAGAATGTGAGACAATAGTGATGCAAGCCTTCAACGGAGAAGGCGCGGGGCTCACTTGCGACCTCGATCTCCGCAGCGAACAGGTCCACCTGTCCATCTACCACGGCAATGAACAGGTCCTCCTTTGACGCAAAATAAGACCACAAAGTTGCCTTTGAGCCGCCAAGCTCATCGGCGATGGCCGACATGCTGGTGGCGGCATAACCCTGCTCAAGGAAGGCGCGCGTAGCGACTTCAACGATGACTGCCCGACGCTTAAGCCGATTCTGCTGCCGTTTTCCTGCGCAAACTTCCATGATGTACAGAGAAGTACATCTTCTCTTTGACGAGCGCAACGGCAAGTCGCCGGAGGTGTTCATCGCTCTACTGTCCGGGGTGAACCACGCCGATCAAGTCTCCTGGTATTGACAGGCTAAGATTTGTGCGCGGCACGGGATAAGCTCGTATGCCTCTGTGTAGCTCATTTGGATGGATCAGGCGGCTTGGCACCTGTCTCAATTGCGTGATAGTAGGCCCGAGGTACTGCTACGAGAGGAGGGCCTCTTTGCGCACGAACAACAGATCTACGTTTCATGCCAGACGTGGACATAAGAAGTCTGGCTAGCCTCTGATCTAGCTCAGCAACGATCAGCCATGAGGGGTGACGATCCGCGATACAGCCTCATCTCGTTCTTTGCTTCCTCGGAGGCCAACTGTGTCAGTTTATCCCGTTTTCTGCCAACGGTAGATGTTTGATCAGGCAGCGCAATCACACGATGATTGCTCGAAGCCAAATAACGTGGATTGTGAGTGCGGAGCCTAAGAAGGTGGCGGCGGCAAGCTTGCGATAGTGTGCGGTCACGCGTTGGTGCTTCTTCGTAAAGCTTTGTGAACGGCGGCCGCTTGCAGACTATGGCGAAGTAGCCGTAGTCGACCGGCAGCTTGCCCAAACGGCGCCACTTTCTCGATCGGTGCAGATTGCCTGCGATCATCCGCGGTTATCAACCCGCCGGGCTCCTAACTTGTTCTCCCAGAAGGAACCTGATCGATGCCCGAACCACATCCGCTAGGGAAAACAGTGCCTCCGATGACCCGCTACCCAATTGCGTTGAGAAGATCCGCCTCATCCCATGCGGATAGTAGCATCGGGAGTCTGTGCGGCGGAGTCGCTTGCCATGATCTTGCTCGTTAGTGCCACGCTCCTAAGCGGCACTATAAAGCGTTATCAACGCATCGACACATCAGTTCGAGTAAACAACAAGCGCCGCGCCGGTCCGGACACGCTGAATAGGACATGCTCATCACGAACATCCTTCAACTCACGCAGCGCGAAGCACGCCCAATAAATCATTTGTCTCGAACGACGAGCGCAACGTCGAGTCTATGTTTCACCGTCTCTACAAGCTCAAGCGTTTCCACCATGTGAACGCCGCTCCAGCTACGCAGATGTTTATGGATGATATCGGCTACTTCGCGCCTGCTACGTGCTGATAGGAGAAGCACGATGTTGAAGCGTCCTGTGGTCAGCGCAGCGAAGCTGATCTGTTCGAATTTCGCCATTTCCTCTACGACCTCCCGCGCCACCTTCGGTGCTGAGACGACACGTACGAGGGCTGTAGTTGTATGACCCATAGCCACATAGTCGGTCACCGCAGTGATCTTGGCGAGCCCGGACTCAGACAGTCGCCTGAGTCGCTTGCGGACGAGAGTGTCCGAAATGCCCAGCCTTCGTGCGGTTTCACGGTTACTTATACGAGCGTCCTCTTTCAGCAGCGCAACGATTTCCCTATCCACCTCGTCTAAACGCACTATTCACCCCTCAATTTACCAAATCTAGGATCAAGTTTCACAACTTCAAGCGCCGTTGAAATCTCGTACGATACGATACCTTCAATCTTAGACAGATGATCGTCTACAAAGCGCTGCAGGTCTTCACCGTCTACTGCATTAACGTTGCAAAAAATATCTGGATTACTCATCGGAATGGAAACACTTGTGCATGCATCGAGGGCGGCAAGTTCGGTAGCAACATCTTCGGGGGGGCGACCTTCGACATTGATGTCGACGAGGGCCAACAGTGGCCTCCCCATTGCACGCATATCACTTTGCATCATGACCCGTAGGACCTTAGCGTCTTCGAGAGCTCGAATGCGGGTGGCAACCGTAGGCTCCGATACCCGTAGCTTTTTGCCGATGTCCTTGTTCGTTCGTGATGGGTTCTCTTGCAAAGCGGCGATGATCGCCCGATTGAGGTCATCCAGCAGGTCCATAGTCATGAGGCAGTCTCCGTAGCGTTCCATCTATCAGGCTAGACCCCTACGGCTATGCCGCTTACACCGCCTTGTGAAAACCTCAAGGCAGCCGACTATGTTCGGCTTTGCTGGCATAAGCTAGCCAAAAGCGAGCGGCTAATCGAGAGGCTCTCTTGTGAGCCGGGCATAGGCTGGTTTGATCACGAACAGGCTGGCAAGGATGTCGTCGTTGGCCAAGCCACGTCCGGAAATTCAGAAAAGAGATGCGCAGATCATGCGCATCGCCGAACGTTCCGACCGCCCTGATTTTGCGATCCCAAAGCGCCGAGATCCGCCACAATAATTTGCCTTGGGTGCCTAGACTCTTCATTTCGAGCTGATACACACATCGCCAGAGCGGAGGAACCGCCGGAGAAGGAGAGGGTTTATGTGCTACGTGCGTAGGTTCCAGCTTGGTGCATTGTTGGCGGGCGCCTCGCTCATGTCCGTTGTGGCAGCGGCGAATGCAAATGCGTCAACCGTCGTGAGCGACTATCCAAGTGCTGACCGAGCAGACGGAGCCGCTCGATCTTCGGGGCGAGCCGCGGACGAGATCATCGTCACTGCGCAGCGCCGGTCTGAAAGCGTTCAAGATGTACCAGTCACCGTCAATGCGTTCGACGCGGCGCTGGTTGAAGAGCGTCGCATCATCGACCTGACGGACCTCGCGACGCAAGCGCCGGGCCTGCGTTTCTCAGAATTCGCCAACGCGGGTAACATCAGTATCCGCGGCATCGGCACTGCTTTTGTGTCCGGAAACGGAGAAAGTTCTGTCGGCATCTATATTGATGGCGTCGCGGTGCCACAGACGAAGGCGTTTGGCCTTGGGCAGTTCGATATAGGGGCGGTCGAAGTTTTGCGTGGACCACAGGGCACACTCTACGGTCGCAACTCCACGGCTGGTGTCATTAATTTTACCTCGGCAGCGCCAACCAAGGAGTTGAGCAGCGGCTTCACCGTCGGCACTGGCAACTACGACAGCGTTCGCGCAAACGCCTTCGTGAGTGCGCCTATCGATGATAAACTTCGAATGCGCCTGTTCATCGAGCGTGAGTACCGCGACGGCTACGTCCGCAACGTCTTCACAGGGCAGGACCTGAACGACCTTCAAGCGTTTGGTGGACGCTTCAGCATCGATGCCGAGCCCCTGCAGGGCTGGTCGGTTAAGGCCCGGCTGAGCCATCGCGAAGAGCGGTCCGCTGGACCGGCATTCGACTCGTTCGATCCAAGCTTCCCCATTCTAAGTGCATTCGGTCTGCCCGTGGCTTTTCTCCAACCCGACTTCGATCCATATCGTGTAAATAGCCCCACTCGGTATTCTGGCTATCGGCGGCTACGAGTAGGGTCCGTAACGAACACCATCGACATCGCCGATGGACTCGTGCTCAAGTCGATCACAGGCTTCACAAACGCGCGCTTTAACAACACCTATGATACCCTGGGCACCCTTCTCGCCTATCCGATCAGCGCACTTGCGAAGTCCAAGACGTTTTCGCAGGAATTGAGTCTTAATGGCACATCAAGCAAGATCGACTGGGTTTTAGGCGCCTACTATTTCCGTCAGCGATACACGCTCGACAATACCTCTAGCCCGCCTCCCGCACTCGGGCCGACGTCGCGTAACGACCAGGCGGCACTGCAGGAAAGCGCTTCGGCGTTCGGCGACGTCACCGTACTTCTCGGTGCGCGAACCCATCTGTTCGGTGGTCTACGCTTTAGTCGCGAAACCGTGAACCAGCGCCTTCGAATTTTCGATCAGACTCCGGCAGGCGAAGTGCTACGGTGCCCAGGTGCAGGAATAGACCCAGAACAGAAAGTAAGGGATGACCACGTCACAGGACGGCTCGGTATCCGACAGGAAGTGAGTGACGATGTCAACGTTTATGTACAAGGCGCCCACGGGTACAAAGGACCAAGCTTTTCACAGTCACAGTGCCAGAACGGCTACGCGCCAGAAACGGTGAATTCACTCGAGGCGGGATTGAAAAGCCGCTTCTGGGATCGTCGGCTCACACTTAATATCTCGATCTTCTATAACGATATAAAGGATCTTCAGCTCGAAATTGTGTCCCCGTTAGGCATTGTGGTCGACAATGTACCCAAGGCGCGCATCTACGGTGCGGAAGTGGCTTTGAACGTGCGTCCAGTCGATGCGCTTCGGTTCGATGCAAACGTGTCGTTGCTGAACGCCCGGTACAACTCCGACTATCTTGGAGACGCTAACCTCAGTCCTAACTTGACGCCGCAAAACGTACGCGGCAATCGGCTCAATAACGCGCCCGATCTATCTGGCCTTGTTGGTGCGGAATACGATCTCAACTTGGGTCAAGATGCGGGTTTACTTACCTTTCGCGGCGAGCTCAACTTCACGTCGCAATACAATCTGCGCGAAGTGAGCTATCCATGGACGGTGCAGGAGGGCTACACCACACAGAATGCCTTCATCACCTACCGGACCGCAGACGAGCGGCTAACGCTGCGTGGCTGGGTAAAGAACATTGGCAACAAGGCCATACTCGGCGGCGTGCTAGGATTCGGCGGTGCCCTGGGCTCATTCCTGCCGCCGCGAACCTATGGCGTCGAACTCATCGGCAAGTTCTAGCTTACCTTCATCTACGATGTAGGGAGCTGAACCTAGATGAGAAGAGCCGGGCGAGAAGGCAGCGCTTGCTAATGCAAGGATCCGTGAAATTGATAGACGATATTTTGAAGCCAACATGTCACTTGGGGATGAGGATCTGCAATTAAAGCGCCAGCTTTGGTTCGCTCGCAAAATGATCAATGTGACTTTTTGTACGCTGCCGCTGCGCTCGAGTTTGGCGAAGCCTTTGAAGCCTGGGGGAAACGCGAAGAGCGCGCGCGGTGGCTTCCTCGCATGATGCAAGCCGGAGAGCATCAAGTTTGCGTGCGAACGCCAATTGCGAACTCGGCAAGATGAGAAGCGAGCGATCGCCACCATCAACCTAGTAACGGCTTATCATCGAACATGCTTCAAGAGCACAGTCGCATCTGGAATCGCTACTAGGCTTTGAAGCATCGACATGGACAGGTCCGAATAATTTTTGATACGAGCTCTGCCCGACGCTTGACAGGCATTTAATCGACGATGGGACGTAACATGATCAGAGGGAGAGCGGAATGACTTGCAGGCCATCCACTAGGGATGACAGGTGAATCATCTCGGCACCGTTGGAGGACGATAGTGAGTGATATGAGCGATGTGATGGGCGAGTCAGTCCGGAACGCTAAAGCAGCATTCAAGCGCATTTCCATCGATAAATTGCGAGCGTTCATCGCTCGGCAGCACGATGTTTACGGTGACGTCATCGTAAGCGAAATCGAATATCCAAGTGATGGGGCGGGCTCAACTAATGGCATCGGCCTTTTCGACGCGGTGATCGATCGAGGAGGAGGCGCTCAGCAAGAGCGTCTTGTAGTTCGATATCTCCCCGGACCCGCGCTGCTGGCGCAAAAGAGTTTCGATGACGAGTTTGCCACATTGCAGGCGGTCCGTTCGGCAGGTGTACCCTCGCCATGTGCCTACTGGCTCGACTCGACTGGTGAAATGCTCGGTGTCCCAGGCTATGTGATGGAACGCATCGAAGCAGATAAACCAACTGCGAGCCTCTACTCGACGGGACCGTTCTCCAAAGTCGAACCAGCGACTCGCAACGAAATGATGCTTCAGGCTGCGGGCTTCCATGGCGCTTTGAAAAAGAAGGCAATCCGTGGAGATCGCGTAAGGCATTTACTGCGTCGCGGTCCTGAAGCTCCGACGGCCGTTCAACGTGAACTAGGCTGGTGGATGGAAGAAGTCCGACTTTCGAAAAACGCCATAGCGGACAAGCTCGACTATCTCACATCGCTTCACCAATGGATGGTGCGTCACGAGCCGAACGACTTATATGCACCGGCGCTCGTGCATGGTGACGCGCAGTTTGCGAACTTGATGTACAAAGATAATCGGTTAGTTTCGGCACTTGATTGGGAACTCTCCTTTATTGGTCACAACGAGTCCGATCTGGCGCTTCTGAGCTTTATCACGGAGAGTCAGAAGAAGTTCGACATCCCCGCTGAGGGCACTCCCACAGAGTATGACTTTATCAGCCGCTTTGAGGTGGAAAGTGGGCAGCCGGTAAACAACTATGAGTACTTCAAGCTTTTTTGTATGCTGAAGGTGCAATCGATTGCCCTTATGACCATTCACAATATGCCAGATCCCGAGGCTGTCTGGAATATCTTCAAGGACTTTACTGAAGCTGCGTGGTCTCAGGCGCGCACGCGATACGATAGATCAATCTGAGCACCTGCTACTCTCTCGATGCGACCGCTCGCAGTTCTCTCGGCGGCCGGTGTCGCAGACTGGCGGCCTTGCTGAATCATGTGAGTTAGCAGCCTCTCCAAGGTAAGCCCCCGGGCAGGTGGTCGTCCATAATGGCGGGAGCCCTCGCCAACATCGGGTGCGGCCTCACGTAGTCTAGTCATGCCGCCAGGCGCCGATTACGAACTGTGCCTGCGGCAGCCGCGTGAACAGTGTATCACAGAGGCATCTGGACGCCTCGAAGAACTACCGATTCAACGCGAGAGCGACGCGAGGGGTGCTCATAGCAGCCTTGGCGGCATGATCTCGGGTAGGCTCCTGCTCGTTCGGGCGGATATGATCCTCCGCTGAGCGCCGGATCGGCGTCACGCGGGCGCAGTACGCCCCTCGAGCCAGGGGAGCCGCTGGATGTTATAGACCAGATTGGCCATGCCGATCTTGATCGTAACCGACCGGTTGAGGCCGCCTGCCGAAGGGTGAATTGAGCGCGTAAGAGACGTCCATAAGGACGTCGTTATGGACGTCCTGAGCGTGAGCGAGGGACGGCTGTGGAGATACTGGGCCGGGAGCGGCGCCGCCGGTGGAGCACCGCGGAGAGGCTCGAGATCGTCGCCGCGGTGGGGGTGAACGGCGAGACATTGGCACGTGTTGCGCGGCGCTACGATGTCTCACGAAGCCAGATCTACCAGTGGCGACATCAGTTCAGGAAGCAAGGGCTGCTACCTGCGCCGGCCGCACCGACCTTCTTGCCGGTGGACCTCGAGGTGCCCATGCGACACGCGGAGCCCGTGCTCGAGGACAAAATTGCCTCGCCTGTGATCGTCGAGCTGTGCCTGGCGCATGGCCGGTGCCTTCGCTTCGATGCCGGCATCGAGGCTGCTGCCCTGACCCGGCTGATCCGGTCGGTGGAAGCTGCATGATCGGACCTGGGACCGGCGTAAGAGTGTATCTCGCCTGCGGTGTCACTGACATGCGCAAGGGGATCTCGGGTCTTGCCATGTTCGCCCAGACCGAGCTGCGACAGAAGCCGGCCAGTGGTGCCGTATTTGCATTTCGTGGGCGGCGTGGCGACAGGCTGAAGCTGCTCTACTGGGATGGCCAGGGCTTTTGCCTCTATTACAAGATCCTGGAACGCGGCCGCTTTCCCTGGCCCTCCGCGGCTGACGGAGCGGCGCGACTGACATCTGCTCAACTCGCGATGCTGTGGGAAGGGATCGACTGGAGGCGCCCGACCTGGGCGCGCCGCCGGCACACGCCGGGTAACTTTTCATCTAAGAAAACGGCTGTTTTGCTAGGCTTTTCGGCGGTTTTCGCGTAGAAAAAGCCATGCGACACGCGGCGCCCGATCTTCCTGAGGACCCGGCTCTCCTCAAGGCCATGGTCGCCCGGTTGCAGGCCGAGAACACGAAGCTGACGACGACGCTGCGCGCCCATGACCTGGTCGTCCAGGCGCTGCGCTTGCAGATCGCCAAGCTCAGGAAGCAGGTTTTCGGCAAATCCTCCGAGAAGATCGAACGCGAGATCGAGCAGCTGGAGCTCGCACTCGAAGACGTGCTCGTCACTGTCGCACAACAAGGCATGACGACGAGCGACCAGAGCGCTCCCGAAGCGCAAGCCGCGGGCGCTTGTGCCGACACCAGCTCTGCATCGCGATCGTCGCGGCGGCCGCGCGTCTCAGCGGATACGCCGCGCGAGCGCCACGAACTCGACCCCGGCAGCAGCTGTCCCGATTGCGGCGGCGAGCTGCGTCTCGTGGGCGAAGACGTGAGCGAGATCCTCGAGATGATCACGGCCAAGCTCAAGGTCATCGAGGTCGCCCGCCCAAAGAAGTCCTGCCGTTGCTGCGAGAAGATGGTGCAGGCGCCAGCCCCGAGCCGGCCGATCCCCGGCAGCATGGCCGGAGGAAGTCTCCTGGCTCACGTGCTGGTCTCGAAATATGACGACCATTTGCCGCTGTATCGGCAAAACGAGATCTTCGCGCGCATGGGTGCCGACATCCCGCGCAGCACGCTTGCCGATTGGTGTGGTCGCTCGATGCGGATCCTGCAGCCCGTGATCGAACAGATCGAGGCATCGGTGTTGAGCAGCGAGGTCCTGCATGCCGACGACACACCTATCCGCGTGCTGGCTCCGGAACGACGAGCCAAAGGTATCGGCAAGGGTGTGATGCAAGGCCGGATGTGGGGCTATGTCTGTGATCAGCGCCCTTGGGCCGGCACCGCGCCACCCGGCGTCGTCTACCGCTATGCTCCCAACTGGAAAGCGGAGCACGTGCTGGCCCATCTGGGCAATGCAAGTGGTGTCCTCCAAGCCGACGCCTACAAAGGCTATGCCAAGCTCTACGAGCCGGCCGCCGGTGGCGAACCCCGCTTCCGGGAGGCAGCTTGCTTTGCCCATTGGCGGCGCGATTTCCATGACATCTGGACGTCACAGAAATCCGAGATCGCACACGAGGCTCTGGAGCGTATCGGGCAGCTCTACGACATCGAGCGCGAGATCGCGGGCAAACCTGCCGACATCCGCCGGGCAGTGCGCCAGGAACTGAGCAAACCCAAGCACGAGGCTTTGCACGCGTGGGCTGAGCAGCAACTCACCCGTATCTCGACCAAGGGGGATCTGGCGAAGGCCTTTCGGTACGCCCTTGGCCGATGGCACGCTTTCAGTCTGTTTCTCGACGATGGGCGCGTCGCCATCGACAACAACGCCGCCGAGCGCGCTGTCAGGCCCATATGCCTGGGCAAGAAGAACTGGCTATTTGCTGGCTCTGAGGCTGGTGCCCAAACTCTCGCCCGCGCCATGACGCTCATCGAAACCGCCAAGATGAACGGCCTCGACCCCCAAGCCTACATCACCGACCTGCTCAATCGCATCCACGATCACAAGATCAACAGGATCGACGAACTGCTGCCGTGGAACTGGGTGCCGCACAGCGACCCGCAAGCACTCGCCGCCTGATGGCTACCGTCACCTCCGTCAGCACTCTCGATTATGTCGCCACGATGCTCGGCGAGGACTTGGAGTTGCTGGAAGCCATCGTCGCCAATCACGACAATCTCACCTACGGCAACATCATCAGCGTCTACACCGGACCCGACCAGGCCATCACCGCGCTAACTGATCATGGCATCGATGAGCTGAGCGACATGCTCAGCGATGCGCGTCTCACAACCAGGGCCTGGCACGACTTTCTTGCCGACTTCGTCGATGACCCTGAACTCGCCGCCCGCTTCAAGGCCCAAGCACCGCGGTAACAATCGGACGGTTACTCTTGATCCGTGCTCGGGCCATGCCGATGGTACGCACGACGAGGCCCATGCGATGTGGACACCCCGTCTACTCGGTGTTGCGCTGCATATGAGGCTGCTGAGCTGGCGACGACTGGTTGAGGGCTTCAACATAGGCTGAGGCTTGTGTGCCGGCACGTTTTTTACTGCCAGTGGTTTCGCGTGACGCCCCGTTTGAGGGTTTCGGGCGCAGCTACGCCGTCGAGGCTCGTCGCTCGTGGAAGA
>NZ_PPSM01000005.1 GCF_002916655.1 Novosphingobium sp. HII-3 | reverse complement strand
GTGCTCGGCCAGGAGACTTTCTCCCGCGAAGCATGGGACTTGGTCGGCCGCAAGGTGTCCAAAGCCCGGCTGATCAACGATATCTACGAGACCGCCTGCGCCTCCGTGGCGCTACCTGTCGACGAGGATTCCGTCTCGATCGCTATGTTCCGCATGGTGATCGCCCAAGCACGCAACCTGATCCGGCAGCGCGACGAGATCGAGCGAACGGCGCATGCCATGCTGGCCGAAAACCGCGATTATCAGCTCCTGCGCATGATCCCCGGCATTGGGCCCATCAATGCGTTGACCATTCTCGCCGAGGCAGGCGATCTACGCCGCTTCAGCCATCACCGTCAGTTCCTGAAGTTCTGCGGTCTTGATCTTGCGACCCGGCAGTCCGGTACATTCCGAGGCCGCACGATGCTGTCCAAGTACGGTAATGCGCGATTGCGGCGGACCTTTTGGATGGCTGCCCAGGTCGCCGCACGTCAGCGCAACAACAGTTTCCGCGACAAGCTCGGACGATACACTGCCGGGCACGCGGATGATGCCGATCGTCGCCGCAAGGCGATGACGGCGCTCACCGCCAAGATGGCGCGCGTTGCCCATGCCGTCATCAAGACGGGGACAGAGTACCGACCGTTCCTTGAACGGTCGGATGCCAGGTGGAAGGACCCCTCTCTGCAAGTGCCGTGAGGGCGCGAAAGCGACCCTGTAGATAATGTTCGGGCCTTCCACCTGGGTGCGTATCTCGTTCTAAGGACGGTGAGGACCACGGCCGTTTCGGCGCCGCTGGATCCTGTGTTTGCTATGGCAGGGAGCGATCCCGTTGACGGTGGAAGCCATCTGGCTCAGAATGCATGCCTCGCCGCTCAATGCCGGCGCATAGAGATCTGTTGACCAAATCTCGCTTTCCTTCGTGACCCAGGACGTTATCAGACAGGAAGTCGGAGAGGATGACGGCGGGTTCCTGCCGCTCAGCGGCCTGGAACGCTGGAACTTAGACGTAGTGGTCGAATAGCGGCCACGGCGTCGCGCCCCCGCAGCCGGGATCGGAAACGAATATCGACGAGCTAAGCAGCCGAACCCGTATCAGGGGCAGTCCAGAAACAAGGCTCCTATTGGCGGTGCGTTCCGCCAACTCAGCGAGCCAGGGCCGGAGATCAAGGTGTCAGACAACCTCAGTCTTTCCTTTCGCATCATCATCGTGGTTCTGGCGGGGTTCTCCTCCTGCTCAGCCGCAGCCCAGGAGACCGAGGATGCGGACGAGCTTGCCCGCAAGATCTCCAACCCCGCCGCCTTCATGATCAGCGTTCCGATCCACGCCGACCTGGATCTCGGCGACGCGGCGCACGATACCGTCGAGCGCTACCTTCTCGATATCGAGCCAGTCATTCCCTTCCGGCTCAGCCAGAACTGGAACATGATTTCGCATACGGATTTCCCGCTCGCCTACTCCAATCCGGCGGGCCCCGGCGGCGGCACCTTCGGCCTTGGCGACATCAATCAGACACTGTCTTTCACGCCCGCCAAGCACGGCGGTCTCGTCTGGGCCCTCGGGGCTCGGGCGAGCATCCCGACCGCGACCAGCAAAATCCTCGGCACGGGAAAGCTAGCAGTCGGCCCGTCGCTGCTTCTTCTTCGCCAGACAAAGTCGCTGACCATGGGCGTTTCGGCCGATCATCTCTGGTCCATTGCTGGCAAGAGCGACAGGGCCGACATCAGCAGCACGGAAGTCCAGCCGTTTCTCGCATGGCATATCGGCGGTGGCCGCACGATTTCCAGCAATCTCGACGTGTCCTATGACTGGGAGGGCGACCAGTGGGAGGTGCCGTTAAACGTCTCATTTTCGAAGGTGACGAAAGTCGGCGGGCAGATGATGAGCCTCTCCATCGGCGGGAAATACTGGTTTGAAGCGCCCACCGATCAGCCCGAATGGGGTATCACGATCGGCGCAGTCCTGCTCTTCCCGCAGGGCACCCGCTGAACTCGCCGGGTTCCTGTGGCTGCGAAGGAAGCCCGGGCGCTCCTGCATTCTCCAGGATCTGCTTGCGATACGGCAGGCGCTTGGCGCCCGCCGGCTTGGGCCGCCGGCTCGGCCTGGTCAGTTGACCCGGCGGCGGTGCTTGCCGCCGTAAGTGCGACCGCAGTAGTCGTCGAGTTCGCGCATCTCCGCAGCCGCCGCAGCTGCGATCGAAGCCGCGCAGGGCAGGCTGGTCTCATTGGCGGCGATGCGGGCTTCCACGCGGTCCCGCAGTTCCTCGATGTCGGCGCGCGACAGCACGTTCTTTTCACGCAGGTAGCAAATCAGGCTTTGCAGAAGGATCATCGCCTTTTCGCCGGACTCGACTTCCTTGTTTTCCATCGTCCCATCCTCTCGTATGGCTCGTTAGCCGTTTATTGCAGACAGGATGATATACCTGCGGCCTCTTGTCCAGAGGGCAGGGCAAATCAGGAAGAGCTGCGACGCGTAGATTTTGCAGTGCAGCATTTCTGCATCTGTCAGGTTTGTGACAGGTTCTTCACCTCTTTGCGTAGGAAATCGAGCATTGTTGCGTGCAGCGCCTGCGGGTCGCTGCCAGGATAGAGTTCGCGCAGCGCAGCCAGGCCCCACGACATGGCGACGATGAGATCGATCACCATCGAAAGGCGGGGCGCGGGCGCATTCGGCGCCAGCGACTCGAGCGCGGCGCCGATGCTGCCGCGCAGGCGTGCGTCAACGCGCGCGTTCATTTCCGCGATGATCGGATTGCGCCCCACCTCCGCGAGAATCTCGCACATCAGGCGTCGATCGTCGTCGTCCGGCTCATCGAAGCTTACCCGCTCGATCCAGGCGAGAATGGCCTCGCAGTCCTGCGCCCCGACTGCGGCGCACAGCGTCCCCTCGTCCAGCCAGACGCTGATCTGCGACTCGCAAATAGCCGCGATGATCGCCTCCTTGTTGGCGAAATCCCGGTAGATCTGGCCGACAGCAATCCCTGATGCAGCGGCAATTTGCGCAATGCCGGTCTGATGGAACCCTCTCTCGACGAAAAGGTTACGTGCGGTGTCGAGCAAGTGTTGCCGGCGCGCGGCCGAGCGTGCGGCCCGGGGGCGATCCGTCATGGTTTCCTTTGTCATTCCCCAATCCCGACTTGCATTCGATTGTGCGACGCAATAAACGCGCCAAAGATGAGTGAACGCTCACTCACGCTTTAACTCTTTCTGTGGACATACTCCATGAAAAAAATCGCCCCGGCCATCGTGCTGCTTCTTACGGCCTGCGGAGGAGGTGGCGAACAGCCGGCTGCCGGTCCGCCGGAAGTGGGTGTGATCACGGTGCGCGAGGAGGCGGTGGAGCTCACCACCGAGCTTCCCGGCCGAACGAATGCCTATGAGACTTCGGAGGTGCGTCCGCAGGTCAACGGTCTGATCCTGTCGCGCCTCTTCACCGAAGGCGATCAGGTGCGAGCGGGGCAGCCGCTCTATAGGATCGATCCGGCGCCCTACGAAGCGGCCGTGGCAAATGCGCGGGCGGCGGTGGCGCGCTCGCGCGCTGCCATCGCGTCGACCGAGGCGCTGGCCCGTCGCTACGGCGAGCTGGTGAAGATCAACGCGATCTCGCGGCAGGAGGCGGAAAACGCCGTGACCAGCGCCCAGCAGGCAAGGGCGGACGTGGCGGCCCAGCAGGCGCTCCTGCGCAGCGCCGAGATCGATCTTGCCCGCACGACGATTCGCGCGCCGATCTCCGGCCGCATCGGCCGCTCCACCTACACGACGGGTGCGCTGGTTTCAGCCGCGCAGACCGATCCGCTCACGACGATACAGCGGCTCGACCCCATCTACGTCGACATCCAGCAGTCCAGCGCCGAACTGCTGCGCCTACGCCAGCAGCTGCTCTCGGGTGAGCTTTCGCGGGGAGGCGGCCAGGTCAACGTCAAGCTGAAGCTGGAGGACGGCAGCGTCTATCCGCAGGACGGCGTGCTGAAGTTCACCGACGTGACGGTTGACCCGCAGACCGGCAGCCAGATCATTCGCGCTCAGTTCCCCAATCCGCGCGGTCTCCTCCTGCCCGGCATGTATGTGCGCGCCCAGTTCGCGCAGGCCACCAAGACCAACGGGCTTCTCGTCCCGCAGATTGCCGTCGCCCGCGACGAAAAGGGCAATCCCACGGTCCTCGTGATCGGGGCGCAGAACAAGCTGGAGATGCGCAAGATCACCGCACCGCGCACGATCGGCAGCAGCTGGCTGGTCACTTCGGGGCTGAAGGCCGGCGACCGCGTCGTCGTCGATGGAGCGCAGATGCTGAGGCCCGGCGTGCCGGTGAAGCCGGTCGCGCCTCAGGGCCAGGCAGCGGGGCAGGGGCAAAAGCCGGCAGGTGCCCCCTCCAACGCGCAACCCGCGAACAAGGGCCGGTAAGCGACCATGTCACGTTATTTCATCGACAGACCCATCTTCGCATGGGTCATCGCGATCGTTCTGATGATGGCGGGTCTCCTCGCCATCCGCAGTCTGCCGATCGCCCAGTTTCCCGAGATCGCGCCACCGACCGTCTCCATCTCCGCCACCTATCCCGGCGCCGATGCGGAAACGCTGGAACGCACCACGACGCAGATCATCGAGCAGCAGCTCAAGGGCATCGACAACCTGCGCTACTTCTCGGCGAACTCCTCGTCGGCGGGCACCGTCTCGATCACCCTGACCTTCGAGCAGGGCACGGATCCGGACATCGCGCAGGTCCAGGTTCAGAACAAGCTTCAGGCGGCCACGCCGCTCCTGCCGCAGGAAGTCCAGCGGCAGGGCGTCCAGGTCCAGAAGTCCGCGGCGAGCTTCCTGCTCGTAACGGCCGTCTATTCGGAGGACGGCAGCCACAGCGCCACCGACCTTGCGGACTACATCGTCAGCCAGGTGCAGGATCCTGTCAGCCGCATCAACGGCGTGGGCGAACTGCAGATCTTCGGCACTCAGTACGCCATGCGCATCTGGGTCGATCCGCTCAAGCTGCGCAGCTATGACCTGACGATCGCGGACGTCCGGAACGCGGTACAGGGGCAGAACGCTCAGGTTTCCGCAGGCCAGATCGGCGCGCTGCCCGCCTCGAATGAGCAGATGCTCAACGCGACTGTCTCGGTGCAGTCGCGCCTGCAGACGCCCGAGGAGTTCGGCAATATCCGCCTGCGCTCCACGCCGGACGGCGCCACCGTGCGCCTTCGTGACGTTGCGCGCGTGGAGCTTGGGGCCGAACTCTACGGCTTCGACACACAGTACAACGGCAAGAACGCATCGGGCTTTGGTGTCCGGCTGGCGTCCGGCGCGAACGCGCTCGACACCGTCGACGCGGTGAAGGCCGAGGTCCAGAAGATCGCCAAGAACTTCCCGGCCGACGTCAAGGTCGCCTTCCCTTACGATTCGACGCCGTTCGTGCGCCTCTCGATCGAGCAGGTGGTCCATACGCTCGTCGAGGCGGTGGTGCTGGTGTTCCTCGTCATGTTCCTGTTCCTGCAGAACTGGCGCGCGACGCTGATCCCGACCATCGCGGTTCCCGTCGTCCTGCTCGGCACCTTCGGCGTGATGTCGATGCTGGGCTATTCGATCAACACCCTGACGCTGTTCGGCATGGTGCTTGCCATCGGCCTGCTGGTCGACGACGCCATCGTCGTCGTCGAGAACGTCGAACGCCTGATACAGGAGGAGCATCTTTCTCCGAAACAGGCCGCGCGCAAGTCCATGGACGAGATCAGTGGGGCGCTGATCGGCATCGGCATGGTGCTTTCGGCGGTGTTCCTGCCGATGGCGTTCTTCGGCGGCTCTACCGGCGTGATCTACCGCCAGTTCTCGATCACCATCGTCTCCTCGATGGCCCTGTCCGTGCTGGTGGCCCTGATCCTGACGCCGGCGCTCTGCGCCGCGATCCTCAAGCCGCACAAGTCTGACCAGCCGGAGGGCAACGGACTGCTCGCTCGCTTCTTCCGGTGGTTCAACGACAAGTTCGACCGGGGCACCGAGAAGTACCAGCGCGGGGTGCGCCGCACCGCCCGTGGCTGGAAGCGTTCCGGGCTGGTGTACCTGCTGATTATCGGCGTGATGACGGCCCTGTTCATCCGCCTGCCCAGCGGCTTCCTGCCGGACGAGGACCAGGGCATGATGTTCGCGCTCGTGCAGGGCCCGTCGGGTTCGACGATGCCGCGCACGCAGAAGGCCCTCGACGTGGTGCGCAAGCACTTCCTCGAGACGGAGAAGGCGAACGTCGAATCGATCTTCACGATCAACGGCTTTTCCTTCTCCGGCCAGGGCCAGAACGCGGGCATCGCCTTCGTGAAGCTGAAGGACTGGGAGGAACGCAGCGGGGCGGAGAACCGTGCTCCGGCGCTGGCGCAGCGCGCAATGGGCGTGTTCTCCAAGTACCGCGACGCCATGATCTTCGCGGTCATGCCGCCCGCCGTGCAGGAACTCGGCAACGCCACCGGCTTCGACCTGTGGCTGGTGGACGAGACCGGCATGGGTCACGAGAAGCTGATGGCCGCACGCAACCAGCTGCTCGGCATGGCTGCCCAGGACCAGCGGGTGGCGCAGGTCCGTCCGGTCAGCCTCGACGATGCCCCGCAGCTCGACGTGCAGATCGATCAGGACAAGGCCGGCGCGCTCGGGCTGGACATCAGCGCGATCAACTCGGAGATCTCGACCGCATGGGGCGGGGCCTACATCAACGACTTCCTTGATCGGGGTCGCACCAAGCGGGTCTATATCCAGGCCGACCAGCCGTACCGCTCGTCTCCAGAAGCTATAGAGAACCTCTACGTGCGCGGTGAGAACGGCCAGATGGCGCCCTTCAGTTCCTTCGCCACCGTGGACTGGAAGCAGGCCCCTGTGATCCTCACCCGCTACAATGGCCGTCCCGCCATGCAGCTTCAGGGCGCACCGGCAGCGGGCCTGAGCACGGGCGCTGCGATGGAGGCGATCGAGGAGATGCAGCAGAAGCTGCCGCCCGGCACCGCGATCGAATGGACCGGCCTGTCCTACGAGGAACGCCTTTCCGGCGGTCAGGCGCCCGCGCTCTATGCCTTGTCGCTTGCGGTCGTGTTCCTGTGCCTTGCCGCTCTATACGAAAGCTGGTCGGTGCCGATCTCGGTCATGCTGGTGGTGCCGCTGGGTGTGGTGGGCGCGTTGTTCGCGGCCTGGCTCACCGGGCTGGGTAACGACATCTACCTGCAGGTCGGCCTCATCACCACGATCGGCGTCTCGGCCAAGAACGCCATCCTCATCGTGGAGTTCGCGGAGGAGCGCGTGCAGGCCGGCATGAACGCCTTCGACGCCGCCATGGAAGCCGCGCGCCTGCGCCTGCGGCCGATCCTGATGACGTCGCTCGCCTTCATCTTCGGTGTGATGCCGCTGGCGGTGTCGACCGGTGCGGGCGCAGGTGGCCAGAACGCCATCGGCCGCGCGGTCGTGGGCGGCATGCTCACCGCCACCATCTTCGCGATCTTCTTCGTGCCGATGTTCTTCGTGGTCATCGCCCGGCTGTTCAAGCACGGGCAGACTGACGGCGTCCAAGACGATCCGGACGCGAGGGAGCCTTACGGACGCGGCCCCGCGCCGCAGGAAATCTGAATATGACCAAGCCTATCCTCTTCCTGCTTGCCGGTACGGTGCTGCTCTCGGGGTGCAATCTCGCTCCGAAGTACGAGCGGCCGACCGGGGCCGTGCCCGTCACGCTTCCGCAGGGCGGCATCTACCCCACGGCCCCAACGGACGCGGTGGACGTGTCGCGCATCGGCTGGCGGGACTTCTTCCTCGATGACCGGCTGCAACGGGTCATCGAGCTGGGCCTCGCCAACAACCGCGACTTGCGGATCGCGGCGGGGAACGTCCTGCAGGCGCGCGCGCAGTACCGCGTCCAGCGGTCCGACCTGCTGCCGACGGTCAACGCCAGCGGCACGGGCACGTACACCAACAACGTGTTCGGCGCCGGCGGTGCCAACGGTGCGACCGGCGGCAGCACCGACATCGAGGCCTATCAGGCGACTGTCGGCCTTTCCGCCTTCGAGCTCGACCTCTTCGGCCGGGTGCGCAACTTGTCGCGTGCCGCGCAGGAGCAGGTCTTCGCCAGCGAGGAGGCGCAGCGCTCGGCCCGCATCAGCCTGATCGCGGAAATCGCGAACGCCTGGCTGACGATGGCCGCCGACAGCGAGCAGCTGCGCCTCTCGCGCGGGACGCTGCGCACGTTTGAGGACACCCTGCGGCTCACCCGTGAACAGTTCCGCGTGGGTATCGGCTCGGAACTGGAAGTCCGGCAGGCGGAGACGAACTACCAGGGTGCCCTGAACGACATCGCGGTGCTGGAAACCAGCATTGCACGCGATCAGAACGCGCTGAACCTGCTGGCGGGGACTACCGTGCCGGCCGCGCTCCTGCCGACCGACTTCGGCAATGCGCCCATGACGCGGGACGCCTTGCCGGGGGACATCTCCTCGGAGGTGCTGCTGCGTCGGCCCGACGTGCTCCAGGCAGAGCATCAGCTCATTGCCGAGAACGCGAACATCGGCGCGGCACGGGCCGCCTTCTTCCCGACGATCTCCCTGACGGCCACCCTTGGCACGCTCAGTACGTCGCTTTCGGGTCTCTTCAAGGACGGCACCTACACCTACAACGCCTCTCCGGGCATCGGCCTGCCGCTGTTCGACTTCGGCCGTCGCCAGGGCAACCTCGACTACGCCCGCGCCTCGCAGCAGGTCGCGGTGGCGACGTACGAGCGCGCGATCCAGACCGCGTTCCGGGAGGTGGCCGACGCGCTTGCGCAGCGCGGCCGCATCGATGAGCAGTTACGGGCGCAGACCAACCGGGCCGAAGCGGCCCGTGTCGCCGCGCGCCTTTCGGATGCCCGGTACCGCTCGGGCGTCGATTCGTTCCTGACGACGCTGATCCAACAGCGGACGGCCTACGCAGCCGAGCAGCAACTCGTGGGAACGCGCCTGACACAGGCCAGCAATCTCGTGGAGCTGTACCGGTCGCTTGGCGGCGGTATCGAGGAGACGACGCCGGTCGGGGCACCGGCGGCGCCCTAAGTCTCATCTTGCGCCGTGCGCCCGGGCGCACGGCGGATTCTCCCGCTATTGCTCTTCGAATTCGTGCCGAAAAAGGGCGCTGAGCACTCGACACAGAGGCTCTAAGCGTGTTGGAGGAAACGGACATCCTATCGCTGCCACGATGGGGTGAGACGCTGACTTTGGCTACTGACCACGGGACGAACACATGGACGAGACGCTGCGCCGCGCCGCACTTGATTACCACCGCCTTCCGAGCCCTGGAAAGCTGGCGATCGAGCCCACGAAGCGCATGGTCAACCAGCGTGACCTCGCGCTCGCCTACTCGCCCGGCGTGGCTGCGCCGTGCCTCGAGATTGCCGAGGATCCAGCCAAGGCGCTCGATTATACCGCGCGCGGCAATCTGGTCGCGGTGATCTCCAACGGCACCGCCGTGCTCGGCCTCGGCGCCATCGGCGCGCTGGCGTCGAAGCCGGTGATGGAAGGCAAGGCAGTCCTGTTCAAGAAGTTCGCCGGGATCGACGTCTTCGACATCGAAGTCGACACCACCGATCCCGACAAGTTCGTGGAGGCCGTGGCGCTGCTGGAGCCGACCTTCGGCGGCATCAACCTGGAGGACATCAAGGCGCCGGAGTGCTTCGCGATCGAGGCCGCTCTGAAGGCGCGGATGAACATCCCGGTGTTCCACGATGACCAGCATGGCACCGCCATCGTCGTGGCCGCCGCCGTGCGCAATGCGCTGGTGCTGCAGGGACGCACGCTGGCCGATGCGCGCCTCGTCACCTCTGGCGCCGGTGCCGCCGCGCTCGCTTGCGTGGACCTGCTGGTATCGATGGGCCTTCCGGCCGAGAACGTCACGTTGACTGACAAGGACGGCGTCATCCATTCCGGCCGGGAGGGTATGCTGCCCAACATGGCGCGCTATGCCCGCGACACGGACGCGCGAACGCTTCCCGAAGTCCTGCCAGGGGCCAACGTCTTCCTCGGCCTCTCGGCGCCGGGCGTGCTCAAGCCGGAATGGCTTCCGCTGCTCGCCGACAATCCGCTGATCTTCGCGCTGGCCAATCCGGAACCGGAGATCCGCCCCGAAGTCGCGCGCGAGGTCCGGCCGGACGCAATCATCGCCACGGGCCGTTCGGATTACCCGAACCAGGTCAACAACGTGCTGTGCTTCCCTTACATCTTCCGCGGCGCGCTCGACGCGGGCGCGACGCAGATCAACGAGGCGATGAAGGCCGCCGCGGCCGAGGCAATCGCCGGGCTGGCCCGCGTCCCCGCGCATGACAGCGTTGCGCAGGCTTATGGCGGGCGCAAGCTGGTGTTCGGTCCGGAATACATCATCCCCACGCCTTTCGACCCGCGCCTGATCGTGGAGATCGCGGGCGCCGTCGCCAAGGCGGCGATGGACAGCGGGGTCGCTACCAGGACGCTGGACATTGACGCGTACAAGCGCAGTCTTGCCACCGGCAATGCGCGTTCGGGCCAGCTCATGCTGCCGGTGTTCCAGGCCGCGCGCGGCGCGTACAAGCGCGTGGCCTATGGCGAAGGCGAGGACGAGCGTGTCCTGCGCGCCGTGAAAGATGCGCTCGACGAGGGCATGGTACGCCCGACGCTCGTCGCCCGCCGCCGCATTCTCGAAGAGAAGCTGCCGAAGCTGGGCCTCACCTTCGAACTCGGCAAGGACGTCGACGTGATCGACCCCGAAACCGACGTCGAGATCATGGACCAGCTGGCCGAGGCCTATCGCATGGTCGCTGCGCGCAAGGGCGTGCCGGCGGCGGAAGTGGTGCGCCACACCTATCGTCGGCCCACGGTTACGGCGGCCATGCTGCTGCGTACGGGGCGGGTGGACGCCGCGCTGGTTGGTGGCAACTCGGAATACTGGGGCCAGATCGAGCACGTGCTGCGGATCATCGACCGCGCGCCGGGCGTGAAGCGGGTCTATGCACTCTCGGGCCTCATTCTCGACGCAGGCGCGCTGTTCCTGACGGACACGCATATGGTGCCCGATCCGACGCCGGAGCAGGTGGCGGAAATGACGGTGTTGGCCGCGCAGGCGGTCCGCCACTTCGGGCTCGATCCGAAGATCGCGCTCCTGTCCCACTCGAACTTCGGCGCCTCGCACAGCCCGAGCGCGCGCAAGATGCGCGCCGCCACGCAGCTGGTGCGCGCCGCTGCGCCGGAGCTGAAGGTGGACGGGGAAATGCACGCGGACGCGGCGCTGAGCCAGGCGCTGCGGGACAAGCTTGTGCCGGATTCCGCGTTCGAGGGCGCGGCGAACCTCTTGGTGATGCCCAACCTGGATTCCGCGAACATCGCGCTTACGGCGCTCTCGGCATCGTCGAGCTCGCCCACGGTCGGGCCGATGCTGCTGGGGCTTTCGCAGCCGATCCACGTGCTGACGCCGGGTGTCACCGCGCGCGGCATCCTCAACCTGACCAGCATTGCCGTCTGCGCCGCGGACAGTCACTGAGGCTTGCGGACGCCTCCTGAAGCGTTTTCAGGACGGCCTAAGAAAAAAGGTTCCGGGGGCTACCCGGAACCTTTTTCGTATCAGAGCACCAGAGGGGCGTGATTGATCTTGGGCAGGACGTGCCGCGAGAACAGGTCCGCCTCCGCGGCATGGGGATAGCCCGAGAGAATGAAGGCATCGATGCCTTCCGCCTGGTAGGCCTTGATCTTGGCGAGCACCTGGTCGGGATCGCCCACGATCGCTGCGCCACAGCCCGAGCGGGCACGGCCGATGCCGGTCCACAGGTTCTCCTCGACGAAGCCGTCGCCACCTGCGGCGGAGCGCAGTTCGGCCTGACGGGTCACGCCGACGCTGGCGGTGTCGAGCGACTTCTGGCGAATGGCTTCGCCGGCCGCGTCATCCAGCTTGGAGAGCAGGCGGTCGGCGTAGGTCCGTGCCTCGTCCTCGGTTTCGCGCACGATGACGTGGGCGCGGTAACCGAACTTCAGCGTCCGGCCGTATTTGGCAGCCCGCGCGGTCATGTCGGCGATAGTTTCGCGAACCTTGTCCATCGTGTCGGGCCACATGAGGTACACGTCGCACCCCTGCGCCGCCGCCTCACGCGCGTCCTCGGACAGTCCGCCGAAGTAGAGCGGCGGGCACTTGCCGGAGACGGTGGTGATGCGGGCCGGAGGCAGGTCGAGGTTGTAGAACTCGCCCTGGTACTTGAGGTGCTCGCCGTTCAGCATGATCTTGAGGATCTGCATCACCTCCAGCGTGCGCTGGTAGCGTTCCCGGCTGCCCAGCTTTTCACCAGGCAGGTCGGAGGAGATGATGTTGACCGTCAGACGTCCGCCAAGGATGCGGTCGAGCGTGGCGATGCGGCGGGCCAGCTGCGGCGGCCAGTCCTCGCCCATGCGCACGGCCCAGAGCAGGCGGATCTTCTCCACCAGCGGGGCGATGGCGCCCGCGAACATGGTGGTGTCGATGCCGAGCGCATAGCCGGAGGGAAGCAGGATGTTGTCGAACCCGCCTTTCTCCGCCTGCAGCACGATGTTGCGGCAGTGCTCCCAGCTTGACGCCAGCGCCGGGTCGGGCTGGCCCAGGAACTCGTAGTCATCGTCGCAAAGGGCCGAGAACCAGCTTACTTCGCAGGTCTTGTCAGTTGCAGTCATGGAGCTGTTCGTCATGGCAGGGGCTCTCCTTTCGATGCGACCAGTACCGCGTACCAGCGGGCGCGGGTCCAGCGGACCTTCAGTGCGTCCGCCGCTTCGGCGATCCGGTCCGCTTTTTGCGATCCGACGATCGGAATGACGCGCGCGGGGTGCGCCATGATCCAGCTGTAGGCGGCCGCCGTGCGCGACACGCCGAACTCTTCAGCCACCTCGTCAAGCAGGCCCGCGACGGCCTTTGTGCGCTCATCCGAGGGATTGGCGATACGCCCACCGCCAAGCGGGGACCAGGCCAGGACCGCCATGTCCATGGCAATGGCCTGGTCCAGTTCGCCGTTCTCGATCGGAGCGAGCTTGAGCGGCGAAAGCTCGGGCTGGGTCGAGACGATCGGAAGCTCCAGAAACTGTTGGAGCGTCGCGATCTGGCTCGTAGTGAAGTTAGAGACGCCGAAGCTGCGGATTTTTCCTGCTTTATAGGCTTCGCCGATGGCTTTTGCGATTTCCGAAGGGTGCGTGAGAATATCGGGACGGTGAATCTGCCACAGTTCGACAGTGTCCGTCCCGAGGCGGGTGAGTGAAGCGTCAATGGCCGAGGTGAGATACCCGGCGCTGGAATCGTAGGGCACGCCCATCGAGATGCCGCCCTTGGTGGCGATCACGAACTTGCCGCGCAGCGAGGGATCGGTCGCGAGGGCCCGACCCAGCAGGGCTTCGGAAGCACCGAAGGCCTCGTCGTTGTCGGGACCGTAGATGTCAGCCGTGTCGATGAGCGTGATGCCGGCGTCGAGCGCGGCGTGAAGCAGCTTGACCACCGCGTCCACATCGTCGCCGCAAAGGCGCCAGTTGCCCCAGGCGAGGGCGGAAACTTCGATGCCGCTCTTGCCGAGCTGGCGGCGCGCGGCCGGAGAGGGAAGGTGAGTCATGGAACGTCCTGTCAGGGAAGAAGATCGGGATTGATGGATGCGACGGATGCGCGCTCGACAAGGTCGTGCGGCAGACGGCGGTGCGTGAGTTGCGAACCGCCGAGGAGAAGCTTGGTCGCCTCGTGCGCCAGCTCTCGCGTGGGTTGGCGGATCGTGGTGAGCTGGGGCCAGACCATCCGCGCCACCATGGTATCGTCGAAGCCGACGACGGAAAGATCGTCGGGAACGATGAGGCCCAGGTCGTGCGCCACCGAAAGGACACCGGCGGCCATGTCGTCGTTGCTGGCGAAGATGGCCGTCGGGCGGCGTCCACCGGCAAGAAGCGCATGAGCGGCCGCCACGCCGCTGTCGAAGTCGAATTCGCCGGGCTGGACCAGCGCCGGTTCGAAGGACAGGCCCGCGCGGTCAAGCGCGCGGCGATAGCCGAACAGGCGTTCCTCGGAGGCCATGTGGTTGGAATGGCCCTTCACGAAGCCGATGTGGCGGTGCCCCTTCGCGATCAGGAAGCTGGTCATGTCATCGGCGGCCTGCGCGTCGTCCATGAACACGGAGGAGGTCATCGCGTGGTTCGTGCCGGGGGATATGCGCACGAAGGGGATGTCCATGCCTTCCAGCGCCTTCAGCACCGGAACGCAGTCCGTCACCGGCGAGGACAGCACGATACCATCGACGTGCGTCTCAGTGACGAGGCCTCGTACCTGATCTCCCACGAGAGGATCCGCAACGTCGACCGGCTGCGCGATGAGGCGCGATCCGGCTTGCTGGCAGGCCTCCCAGCAGCCCATCTGCACCTGGTTCATGTAATAGGGGCTGTGGTTGTCGTAAATGAGCGCGATCTGGCCGGACTTGGTGCCCGCCAGGATGCGCGCCGCGACGCTGGGCCGGAACCCCAGGTCCTGCATCGCCTTCTCCACCCGCTCACGCGTGTCCGCGCTGACGTAGCGGTGGCCGTTCAGCACCCGGCTGACGGTCTTGATCGATACCCCGGCCAGCGCCGAGACGTCCTTGATGTTCGATCGTTCGCTCATATCCTCTCCTTCAGGGAGGCGAAGAGTGGAGCGAAGTTGCTGTCAGGCAAATAGAAAACGGGCGGCTGACCATAAGGCGCCGCGATTCTGTACGTACCGGGCGCGAAGGTCTCACCGGTCCACAGATGGTGCCACGGCCGGTCGCCGGGGAGGATGACCTCGCGTGTCGTGGCATCGGCTTCCACGATCGGAGCGACGAGCATGTCGCGGCCGTAGAGGTACTGGTCCTGCACTGCGAACAGCGCTTCCTCGAAGTAGTGGAGGAACAGCGGGCGCTGCACCGGCAGCCCGGTCTCCACCGCCTCGTCGCTCAGGTGCCGGACATAGGGTGCCAGCGCCTTGTGAACGCGGGACATGGCGGCGAACTGGGCGAGCAATTCCGGGGTCGAGTCCAGTTGGAGGTTGTTGTCCGGGCGATTGCCCTCATGGCTGCGCATGACCGGCGAAAACGCGCCCAGCTCGCACCAGCGCATCATCAGGTCGGCGGTGCGGAGGTTCCCGTGCAGGCTGGTGTAACCGCCGACGTCGCTGTGCGAGTAGGCGTTGCCGACGAGCCCGGCCGAAAGGGCGGCGGTGATGACGGTGTTGATGCCGTCATGCCGGGTGAAGTCGACCGACTGGTCCCCGGCCCAGAGCAGCGGGCAGTGCGCCTGAACGCCGGAGAACCCGGCGCGCATGAAGAACACGACCTCGCCGGTCTTCCCCCGGGAGGCGACCGCGCGGGCATTCGCCTCGGCCCAGAGCACCGGCCAGCGGTTATGCATCAGCATCGGATCGCTGCCGTCGTGCAGGCGCAGGTCGACCGGCAGGTATTCGCCGAAGTCGGCCATCCACCCGGAGAGGCCGAAGTCCAGCATTTCCCGTCCGATCACGCGCTCGGCGAACCAGTCCATCGCGGCGGGGTTGGTGAAGTCCACCACGCCGCAGTCGAACTCGCCGAAGTCGACGAGATAGACCTCGTCGCTGTCCTGCCGCAGGGCAAGATATCCCAGCTCGGCGGCTTCGGCGTACTGCTTGCCGTCGTTCGCCAGATAAGGGTTCACGTAGCCGAGGAAGCGCACGCCCTTTTCGGAAAGGGCGGCGATACGCGCGGGCAGGGCGGGGTAGCGCGCCTCGTTCCAGGACCAGTCCCAGAACAGGCGGCGCCCGAAGCTGGTCTGGCGGATGCCGATCCAGTCTTCGCACCACAGGCCGGAGACTTCGGCGCCTGCGTCCATGATCGCGTCGAGGCGGGCGAAGCTGTTTTCGCCGTCCTTGAGGCCCACGATCGCACCGCCGATTGCCCAGTCAGGGAGGGCGGGCTGGCGGCCGAAGCGGGTGCTGAGCTGACCCACCAGCGCAGGCAGATCGGCGGCGGCGAAGAATTCGAGCGTGAAACTGCCTTCCCAGACCTCGATCCGGTGACGGCTGGCGTCCGTGAAGTCGAGCACCGAGTAGGCGCTGGAATCGAGATGGCAGGCCCACAGGTGCGAGGAGATGAACGTCGGCTGCGGGTAGTTGGTCCACCAGTAGTCGCCGCCCGCCATGCCCTGCTCGTCCATGAGGCGAGTCAACTCGGTTGACTTGTCCCGCCCCACGCCGGGTTCGCTGGTCCAGATCGGAAAGCGCCGCCCGGAAAGGTCGAGGTAGCTCATCTGCTCCCCGCCGCCCCAGACATGTTCGCCCGCCTGCGCCGCGAGGTCGATCCATACGCGGTCGAAGCCGGGCTCCAGCGCCTCGATCCGCAGCGTGTTGCCCTGCGCGCTGAGGCGCAGGAGCGGCGCGCCGCCCCGTTGGGCGGAAAGGACGATCGCATCGCCATCCGCCGTGGCAAACGCAGCCTCGACCCGATCACGCGGCGCATCGGAAATGGCGAAGTTGCCGCGCACCATCTCGACGCTGGGCTCGCCGCGCGCCACGGCGACCGCAGGGCGCGCGGATGTGCTGCGCAGCACCTCGGTTCCTGCCAGGAAGCAGGCGAAGCCATCGTCGCGAACGGTGAAGGTCAGCGGCAAGATCCAGATCCCATAAGTGTGTTTCTTTTGCAGCATCGGTGAAGCCACCGTGCTGTCCTCATGTGACAACGCTTGACAGAAATGTTGCGGCCAATCAAGAGGAGCTTAACCGACAGGACCACCTGAGGTGTAACACCTAGGCTGACTGCGCAAGGAGGGGAGAATGACGATTTCCGCACAGGGTATATTCACGTTCCGGCAGACGGCGCTGGGGCTATCGGCATCGGCGCTGGCGTTTGTGGCGGCTACGCCCGCACAGGCGCAGGTTGACGAAATTGTCGTTACTGCTCAAAAGGTTGAGCAGAACATTCAGGATGTTCCCATCGCCATCAGCGCGGTGACGGGTGAAGCGCTTGCACGCGCTGGCGCCAAGAGCCTGGAAGACATCACCTCCATCGTTCCCTCCGTCACGTTCCGCAAGGGCACGACCAGCGCCAACAGCGCGATCGTGATGCGCGGCGTGGGCACGATCAGCTTCTCGATCGCGGCCGAGCCCAGTGTGTCCACCGTTGTCGACGGCGTGGTTCTCAGCCGTTCGGGCCAGTCCTTCCTCGACCTCGTCGACTTCGATCGCCTCGAAGTGCTGCGCGGCCCGCAGGGCACGCTGTTCGGCAAGAACGCGTCGGCCGGCCTCGTCAACATCGTCTCCAGGGGCGGCACCGACACGTTCGAGGCGGAAGCCAATGTGTCGGGCACGACAGACGATGAATATCGCGCGCGTCTCACCCTTTCGGGGCCTGTCGCTGAAAACGTCACCGGCCGCCTGACGGGGTTCTACGGCACGTTCGACGGCAACCTGAAGAACACCTACTACGACAAGACGGTCAACGGCTACGAGCATTATGGCGCCCGCGGCGTCCTTGACTACGATGACGGCAGCAGCCGCCTGCGGTTCATCGCCGATTACTTCAAGGCCGATGACGATTGCTGCGCCGAAGTGACCGGCGTGTCGCGCGGCTCGGCCATCGACAACGAACTGGGCATCGTTCCGCGTGGCGAGGACACGCGTGACGTCAACCAGAACCTCATCACCCGCTCGCTCGACCGGCAGTACAGCTTCACGCTGAACGCTGACATCGATACCTTCGCGGATCACACCTTCAGCATCGTCACCGGCTACCGCAACTGGCGCAACACCGAGATCCGCGACGGCGACTTCCTGCCGCGTCCTCTCGCTCCCCTTCCGGGCCAGCTCGCCGGAACCGACCAGCTGCATGACCGCGGCACCGTCAAGACCGACCAGGTCTCGGCCGAGGTCCGGCTGGCATCGCCGCAGAACCAGCCGCTCACCTATCAGGTCGGTGGTTTCCTGTGGTACTCGAAGAACACGCAGGACTTCACCCGCGCCGACATCACCTGCTCGGCCGCGGCGGTCGATCCCGCTACGGGTGCGGCTCCGTGCAACCTTGCGGACCCTCTCACGACCCGCTTCCCGACCGCGACTTCGCGCAGCGACGTGTCGTTCCGTAACTGGGCGGTGTTCGGGCAGGCGACGTACGCGTTCACGGACGCGCTGCGCCTGACCCTGGGCGGCCGCTTCACGCATGACAGCGTCAGCTACACCCACACCCGTGCTCCGGCAGTGGACGCGGTGACGGGGCTTCCGGGCACCGGCGCCGGTCTTTCGGGCGTTGGCGCGGGTGGCTCGATTGCCGGCGGCGGCAACGGCACCAACACCTCGCGCGGCAGCACCAGCGCCGACAACTTCTCGGGCAAGGCCGTGTTGCAGTACGACGTCGCGCAGGACGTGATGGTCTACGGCAGCTACACGCGTGGCTACAAGGGGCCGGCGTTCAACGTCTTCTTCAACCACACCGCGCCGACCAATTCGACGCCGATCGATCCTGAGAAGTCGGACAGCTTCGAAGTCGGCTTCAAGAGCCAGTTCCTCGACCGCATGGTGCAGCTCAACGCCGCCGCCTTCCTGGTCGATTACAAGGGCTTCCAGGCCAACAACTTCTTGCTCCTGAACGGCGCCGTGGTCACCAACCTGACCAACGCGGGCACCGTACGCTCCAAGGGCTTCGAAGCAGACCTGACCGTTGCGCCGACCGAAGGCCTGACGCTGCGCGCCAACGCGGCCTATGCCGATGCCAAGGTTCGCCGCTTCAACCCGAACCCGCTGACCAACGCACCCGACGCGCGTGACGGAACCCGTCTGCCGCTGGCGCCGAAGTTCAGCTACACCATCGGCGGCGATTACGACGCCGATCTCGGCCCGGTGAAGCTCTACCTGTCGAGCGACTGGCACCATGTCAGCAAGCAGTACTCGGACCTTGGCGAAAGCGGACCGATCGACCCGTACGGCATCTGGAACGCCAGCGTGGGCGTGTCGGACCCGGACGACAAGTACCGCCTGACCTTCATGGTCCGCAACATCCTCGACGACAGTTACGTCCTGCTCAACACGAGCGCAGGCCAGCGCCTGATGATCCCGCGCGACGCGGACCGTTATGCAGGTATCAACTTGCGAGCGCGCTTCAACTGAGGCGGCCCCCCCGCCTCAGGTGAATGCTTGCAAAGAACCCCCGGTGCTCCTCCTCCTCCGCACCGGGGGTTTTCTTTGTCTTCTTGACATTTTGTACCATTTTGGTTATCTGATCCTGCCGGTCTCGATCGGCAAGCGGCGGGGCGGGCGCGTGAAGCTGACGTTTCCTCTCCCGCACGCGGTCGGCGCCCGGTTGCGGAACACCGGACAAAGCCGCAGTTAAGGGATGCGTGGATGAAGCTGGAGGTATGCCTCCAGGGCCGGCGGCAGGGGAGCGAGCCCGACCCGCCACCCCCGCGCACCACAGGGCCGTGTCGGGAGTATCGTGAGGTCTGCCCCTCTCCGACCGTTCGCAGCCGTCAAAGGCAAGACCCGGCATGTCGCCTGAAGCCGGCGGCCCCCAGCGCCGGCCGCAGCCCGTCCGCTGAATTCCCAGGCGTTATCCCGCATTCGCCAGCGGGCACATCGGCGTGCGTGGACAAGAAAAAGGGGAGGGCCGCAGGCGGCGCCTCCCCTTTTTCTTTGGGCTTGAGAGAAACGAACGTTCAGTCCGCCGTGGCAAGCCGGGGCTGCATGAGGTGGATGAAGGCCAGCGCAACGAGGTAGGCGGAGCCGCAGATCACGAAGAGCGGGGCGTAGCCGAGGCCGGTGTGGAGTGACCAGCCGGCGAACTCGATGATGCCCGTCCCGGTCAGGTTTCCGGCCACGGCGCCCAGCGCGATGACGGTCGCCATCCGCCGCGCCGGAATGATCTCGGTCGCCATGCCGAAGATGTTGGTCGAGAACCCCTGGTGCGCAAAAAGGCCAAGGCCGATGCAGACGGCGGCGATCCACGGGCTCTGGGCTATCAGCGCGAGCGGCATGACAAGGACGATCAGCGCGAAGGCCAGCATCGATCCCTTGCGCGCTACGTTCATCGAAACGCCGCGCAGCAGCAGCGCGGGATAAAGCGCTCCGCTGCTGATCGCGCCCAGCGCCGCCAAGACGAAGATCACGGCGATTGGCCAGCCGAGTTCGCCCTGGCTGAGGTCGAACTGCCGGGCGAAGAAGTCCGGGGTCCAAAACAGGACGAACCACCAGACGAGGTCAGTGAATGCCTTCGCGCCGATGACGGTCCAGCTGCGGCGGTCGGACAGGATGGCGCGCCATTCCACCTTTGCGCCCTTCTCCGTGCCGGACGTTCCGCCGGTCTGCGCTGCGACGGGCGTCAGCCTCGCGGTGTTGAGCTTCCAGAGCACCAGCCAGACGAGGCCAAGGCCGCCAGTCACCAGGAAGGCGGCCTTCCAGCCGAAGGCGATGGCGAAGGGCGGGATGATCAGCGGGGTGAGGATGGCGCCGATGTTGGGCGCGGTGTTGATGATGCCGATGCCAACGGAACGCCGCTGCACCGGCAGGTAGATCGCCGCCGTCTTCATCGCCGCAGGGGTGTTCACCGATTCCGCCGTGGCGAGAACGGCACGCGCGATCACGAACTGCTGCACGCTCGCCGCCAGCGCATGAGCCATGCCCGCAAGACTCCAGACGGTGACGGCAAGCCCATAGGCGAAGCGCACGCCGAAGCGGTCGACGAACCAGCCCACGCCCAGCAGCGATACGGCGGCGGACAGCTGGAAGATCGAACCGAGGTGCGCGAACTGCTGGTCGCTCCACTGGAATTCGGCTTCCAGCATCGGCTTGAGAAGGGCCAGCACCTGCCGGTCGACGTAATTCAGGGCGGTCGCGAAGAAGATCAGCGCGATCAGCACGTTCTGCGCGCGGGCCGAGCCCGGTTCGGTAAGGGGCGCGGCCGGTCCGCCCGTGGTCTGGTGGCTGGTCATTGTCGTTCTCCCATATCCGGCCCTTGCAGCAGCGGCAATTCAACCGTGCCTGCTCGCTAAAGCTCTTGCTCCATCGCGTGCATCGCCATAGAGGTCAGTATGACAGCGCAGGACATACGGCAAGCATCTTCGTCGAGAAGGATGCGGCGAAAGGACGGGGACGAGTGAGCGCACAACACGCCGGCGACCTTTATGGCGAGATGTTTCTTGCCGAGCAGGGACAGGCGGCAAAGCCCAGCCGCCTTGAAACATGGAAGAAGCTGTGGCCGGGGCTCGCCATCTGCGGCATCGCCAGCATCGCCGCGGCCTGGCTTTCCGAACACTACGGCGCGCCTATCATCCTCATGGGACTGCTGATCGGGCTTTCCCTCAACTTCGTCACCAGCGACACGCGCACGCACCCGGGCCTCGACTTCGCTTCAAAGGCGTGCCTTCGCTGGGGCATAGTCGTGCTGGGCACGCAAGTGACCCTGGCGCAGATCGTCGCGCTCGGGCCGGTGCCTTTCCTCGCGCTGCTGATGGTGATGGCGGCAGCCATGGGAGCGGCTCTGCTGGTGGCGCGGATGACCGGGGCCTCCACGGCGATCGGCATCCTGGCGGGCGGCGCGACGGCGATCTGCGGCGCGTCGGCCGCTCTGGCGCTGTTCGGGGTGCTGGGCGGCAAGCGGGTCAGCCAGGCGCAGTTCGCGCTAACCCTCGTCGTCATTTCGATGGCCAGCGCGCTGGCGATGTCGTTCTACCCGCCGCTTGCCGGGATGATGCATCTGGATGATCGGCAGGCCGGCTTTCTGATCGGGGCCTCCATCCACGACGTGGCGCAGGCCATCGGCGGCGGTTACGCCTATTCGGACGTGGCGGGCAGTTACGCGACGATCGTGAAGCTCAGCCGCGTCGCCTTGCTGGCGCCGGTGGTGGCGGTGGTCTCCCTCATCTTCACGGACGAGGACGCAGGCCAGCGGCACTGGATCCGGAAACTCGCGATGCCCTGGTTCATTACCCTGTTTCTGGCCGTGGTCGTGATCAACTCCCTGGTCACGATTCCGCCTTTCGTGGTTCACCTGAACCTGACGCTGTCGAAGGCGCTGCTGCTGCTGGCGGTTACCGCCACGGCCATGCGCTCGCGCCTTGACCTCGTCATGCAGATGGGCTGGCGCGCAGCAATGCCCGTGGTCGCCGCGACGCTCGCGTCGCTGCTGGTGGCGACGGCGTTCAGCATGGTGATCTTGTGACTTTGCCCAAGGAACAGAAAATGAGTGGAACCCTCTACGATATCGCCGTCATCGGCGGAGGCGTGAACGGCTGCGGCATCGCGCGCGATGCGGCAGGGCGGGGCGCCAGGGTGCTGGTGCTGGAGAAGGGCGACCTGGCGAGCGGCACATCCTCGGCCTCCACCAAGCTGATCCACGGCGGCCTGCGTTATCTCGAGCATTACGAGTTCGCCCTCGTTCGCGAAGCCCTCACGGAGCGCGAGCGGCTGTGGCAGATCGCACCGCACATCATCCACCCGATGCGCTTCGTGCTGCCGCACGTGAAGGGCCTGCGCCCGCGCTGGCTTCTGCGGCTCGGTTTGTTCCTTTACGATCATATCGGCGGCCGTCGCGCGCTGCCGCCGACGCAAGGCATCGACTTGCGCAAGCATCCCGCCGGTCGGCCGCTGAAGGCGGGGTTCGGTCCGGCGTTCGTCTATTCCGACGGATGGGTCGATGACGCGCGCCTCGTCGTCCTCAACGCGCGGGACGCGGCGGACAAGGGCGCAACCATCCTCACGCGCACCGGGGTCGAAGGGCTGGAGCGCGTGGACGGCGCCTGGACCATTCACACCCGCACGTGCGAATTTCGCGCCAAGGCCGTGGTGAACGCGGCAGGCCCTGCCGTGCTCGACCTGATCGGCCGCGCGGGAGAGGCGACGCAGCGGCGCATGCGGCTTGTCCGCGGCTCGCACATCGTGGTGCCCCGCCTGTTCGATCACCCTTACGCCTACTTCTTCCAAATTCCCGACGGCCGCATCTTCTTCGCGATACCGTACCAGCAGGATTTCACCCTCATCGGCACGACCGACCGCGACCACGAGGGTTCGCTCGATGAAGTCCACGCGAGCGAGGAGGAGATCGCCTACCTTTGCGAAGCGGCCAACGCCTATTTCGACAAGGCCATTTCGCCGGCGGATGTAGTGTGGACGTATTCCGGCGTTCGGCCCCTGGTCGACGATGGGTCCGGCAAGCCCGAGGCCGCTACACGCGGATACAGCTTCGATCTCGACCTTGACCCGCAGGGTGGCGCACCGCTCCTTTCCGTCTTCGGCGGCAAGATCACCACGTACCGCCATCTGGCGAAGGACGCGGTCGAGAAGCTGCAGCCGCTCGTGCCCGCGCTCGCGGGAAGCGACTGGACCGCCGAAGCCCCGCTGCCCGGCGGCGACTTCCCGATGAAGGAGCTGGACGGGCTGAAGGCCGGCCTCGCGCGCGACTACCGGTTCTTGGACGAAGGCACGGTCGATCGCATCGCGAGGGCATATGGCACGAAGGCGCGCGGGTGGCTCGGTCCGGCGAGCAGCCTGGAGGCGCTGGGTGCGAACTTCGGCCATGGTCTTACGGCTGCCGAAGTGGATTACCTCGTCGCTCGCGAATGGGCGCGTACGGCGGAGGACGTGCTGTGGCGGCGGACAAAGCTGGGGCTGCGGCTGGACGCGATGCAGGTGGAGAGGCTGAAGAACTACATGGGTGGGGAAGAGTGAGCGGCGAATATATCCTGGTCCTTGACGAAGGGACCACTTCGACACGGGCGATCGTCTACGCGGTGGACGGGACCATTCTCCACCTCGCGCAGGCCGAACTGACGCAGTATTATC
The DNA here is from genome assembly GCF_002916655.1 of Novosphingobium sp. HII-3. Taxonomy (GTDB): domain Bacteria; phylum Pseudomonadota; class Alphaproteobacteria; order Sphingomonadales; family Sphingomonadaceae; genus Novosphingobium; species Novosphingobium panipatense. Next base: position 66,079 of record NZ_PPSM01000005.1, on the reverse strand, counting down.
CCGAACCCGGCCGGGTGGAGCACGATGCCTCCGAAATCTGGGAAAAGACGCTGTCCTGCGCGCGAAAGGTGATTGGCGAGGCGGGCGGCGCGGAGCGCATCGCCGCCCTTGGCATCACCAACCAGCGCGAAACCGTCGTGGCCTGGGACCGCACCACCGGGGAGCCGATCACGCGCGCCATCGTCTGGCAGGACCGGCGCACGGCGGAGGCCTGCACGCGCCTGCGCGACGCCGGGCACGAGGCCATGTTGCAGGAGCGCACCGGCCTTGTCGTGGACCCCTATTTCTCCGGCACCAAGATGCGCTGGATTCTCGACAACGTGCCGGCGGCGCGAGAGCTTGGCGATCGGCTGGCGCTGGGCACGGTGGAGAGCTGGCTCGTCTGGAAGCTGACCGGCGGGCTTCACGTGACGGACGCCAGCAACGCCAGCCGGACACAGCTTCTGGCGCTCGACGGAGCGGACTGGGATGAGGACCTGCTCGCGCTCTTCGGCGTGCCCCGGCACGCGCTGCCCGAGGTGGTCGATACCTGTGGCGTGATCGGCACCTGCGACACGGCCCTTCTGGGTGCGCCGATCCCGATCAGTGGCCTTGCGGGGGACCAGCAGGCGGCGACGATCGGCCAGCATTGCCTCAAGGTCGGCGAGACCAAGGCCACCTTCGGCACCGGCGCCTTCATCCTCACCAACATGGGGGAGAAACTGCCGCGCTCCTCGCACCGCCTGCTCGGCACCGTGCTGTGTCAGCACGAGGGCAAGCGGACTTATGCCCTGGAAGGCTCGATCTTCGCGGCGGGTAGCCTGATCAAATGGCTGCGCGACGAACTCGGTGTCATCCGCACGGCGGGGGAGAGCGAAACGCTGGCGCGCGCGGTGCCTGACAACGGCGGGGTGTTGTTCCTTCCGGCGCTGGCGGGGCTGGGCGCTCCCCACTGGAAGCCCGACGCCAAGGGCGTGGTGACCGGCCTGACGCAAGGCAGCACCCGGGCGCATATCGTGCGGGCCGCTATGGAGTCGATGGCCCACCAGTGCCATGACCTTCAGGCGGCCTTCGCCGCGGACGGAGCTGCCTGGACTTCCTTGCGGATCGATGGCGGAATGAGCGCCAACGACTGGATGGCGCAGGATCTTGCCGACCTGCTGGGGCTGCCGGTGGAACGACCCGCCGATACCGAGACGACGGCACTTGGCGCGGCGATGCTGGCTGGCGTCGGTGCCGGTATCCACGCCACGCTCGAAGATGCGATGACGATGGGCAGCGCTTCGCGCCGCTTCATCCCAGACATGGACGAGGGCACCCGAACTGCTCGTATCGGGCTGTGGCAGGCGGGCTTGCGCAGGCATATCCACGGGCTGGCCTGACGCGCATGAAAAAGCGGGCGGGAATCCTGGAGATTCCCGCCCGCCTCTCGTTGGGACTGGTTCTGGGCAGGCTCAGGCGGCCTGCGCGATCTCCGCCGGAGCTTCGTTGCGGATCAGGTAGTCGAACGCGGAAAGCGCCGCCTTCGAACCTTCGCCCATGGCGATGATGATCTGCTTGTACGGCACCGTGGTCACGTCGCCCGCCGCGAACACGCCGGGCAGGTTGGTCGCGGCTTTCTCATCGATGACGATCTCGCCGCGGCCGGTCAGTTCGACGCCGCTGTCCTCCAGCCATTCGGTGTTGGGCACCAGGCCGATCTGGACGAACACGCCTTCCAGCTCGATCTTGCGCTCTTCGCCCGAAGTGCGGTCCTTGTAGACCAAGGCGTTGACCTTCTCGCCATCGCCTTCGACCTCGGTGGTCTGGGCGCTGGTGATGATGACGACGTTCTTCATCGACTGCAGCTTGTCGACCAGAACCTGATCGGCGCGCAGCTTGGCATCAAATTCGATCAGCGTCACGTGACCGACGATGTTCGCAAGGTCGATCGCGGCCTCGACGCCGGAGTTACCGCCGCCGATCACCGCCACGCGCTTGCCCTTGAACAGCGGGCCGTCGCAGTGCGGGCAGTAGGCCACGCCCTTGTTCTTGTACTCGGCTTCACCCGGAACGCCGAGGTTGCGCCAGCGGGCACCCGTGGTCAGGATGACCGAGCGCGCCTTGAGCGATGCGCCGTTGGCGAAAACGATCTCGTGCAGGCCGCCGAGTTCCTTCGCCGGGATCAGCTTTTCCGCACGCTGCAAGTTCATCACGTCGATATCGTATTCACCCACATGCGTTTCCAGCGCGGCGGCGAGCTTGGGGCCTTCGGTGTAGGGAACCGAAATGAAGTTTTCGATGCCCATCGTGTCCTGCACCTGCCCGCCGAAACGCTCTGCGGCGATGCCGGTGGAGAAGCCCTTGCGCGCGGTGTAGACCGCCGCTGCCGCGCCAGCAGGACCGCCGCCGACGACGAGCACTTCGAACGGCGTCTTCTCGGCCAGCTTGGCTGCGGCCTTGGCGTCTGCCGTGCTGTCGAGCTTGCCGAGGATTTCCTCGATGCTCATCTTGCCCGAACCCCACATCTGGCCGTTCAGGAAGACCGCCGGCACAGCCATTACACCGCGCTCCTCGACCTCGGCCTGGAAGGTGCCGCCTTCGATCAGAGTGACGTCCACATGCGGGTTGTTGAGCGCGATCAGCGTCAGCGCCTGCACCACGTCGGGGCAGTTGTGGCACGAGAGCGAGAAATACATCTCGAACTGCAGCGAGCCTTCGAGCGCCTTCGCCTGCTCCAGCACCTCGTCCGAGACCTTCGGCGGGTGGCCGCCGGTCCAGAGGAGAGCGAGCACCAGCGAGGTGAATTCGTGGCCGAGCGGCAGGCCCGCAAAGCGCACCCAGGCGCTTGCGTCCGAAGCGCGGCGGATGATGAAGCTGGGGCGGCGCGCGTCGTCGCCGTCGAACGTGGCAGTGACCTTGTCAGAGAGCGAGGCGATCGTGGTCAGCAGCTCGCGGGTCTCGTCCGATTTCGCATCGTCGCCCAGGGAGGCGACGAGCTCGATCGGCTCGCGCAGCATGCCGAGGTATTGCGAGAGCTGTTGCTTCAGGTTGGCGTCGAGCATGAATCTCAGGTCCTTTGACATTTCTGGATAAAGGGGTGGCCCGGGGTCCGGGTTCCACCGGAGAGCACAGGGGTGCGGCTCCGGGGGAGGGATGCCCCGGGCCGCACACCTTCAGCACGCGACCCGGAAAGTCGCGGCTGTCTTAGAGCTTGCCGACGAGGTCGAGCGAGGGAGCGAGGGTTTCGCTGCCTTCTTCCCACTTGGCCGGGCAGACCTGGCCGGGGTGCTCGCGCCAGTACTTGGCGGCCTTGATCTTGCGGACGAGTTCGGCTGCGTTGCGGCCCACGCCCTCAGGGGTGATTTCAACGAGCTGGATCACGCCGTCGGGATCGACCACGAAGGTGGCGCGATCGGCAAGGCCCGAATCCTCGCGCAGAACGCCGAAGTTGTTGGTGAGCTTGTGGTTCTGGTCACCAAGGAAGGCGTACTTCAGCTTGCCGATCTTGTCGGAGGTGTCGTGCCATGCCTTGTGGCTGAAGTGCGTGTCGGTCGAAACGCCGAACACTTCCACACCCATGCCCTGAAGCGTTTCGTACTGCTCACCAAGGTCTTCCAGCTCGGTCGGGCATACGAAGGTGAAGTCCGCCGGGTAGAAGAAGAAGACGGCCCACTTGCCCGCGATGTCTGCTTCCGTGACGTCGAAGAAGTCCTTGCCGGCCTGGAAGGCGGTGTTCTTGAACGGCTTGATGGTGCTGCCGACGATACCCATGGATGTAATCTCCCTCAGATGGGTGGTTAAAACTGACGTGACGCAGATAGGCCCTGCGAGTGTGGATTTGTAGCCGCTTGATCCGATTGGCATAATCGGATGTGGCGATCACGCAGGATGCAACTTATGGGCTCTGTCGATGAAATGCCCCCGTCTGCGGGTTCTCGCTGAAGGAACGACGCAGGAGCGCAGCGCGAGGTTGCGGCCCGGCTCGGCCGTTCACCTCGTGCGGCGGGCGAGCTTCACCAGCATCTCGTCGAGCGAGGAGAGGAAGCGGGAGCGGTCCTGCTTCGAGAAGGGCGGGGGACCGCCAACGACGTCGCCGTTGGCGCGCAGGTCGGCCATGATCGCCCGTGTGGCGATGGCGCCACCGATCGAGGCGGTGGTGAAGGGCTTGCCGTTGGGTGCCAGCACGCTTGCGCCAAGCTTCAGACAGCGGTCAGCGAGGAGAATGTCGGCGGTGATGACCACGGTGCCCGTATCGGTGTTCGCGACGATCCAGTCGTCGGCGGCGTCGAAAGCATCGCTCACCAGCTTGCGGGTGACGAGAGTGCCCTGAGGGACGCGGATCGGGCTGTTGCTGACAACGACGACCGGCACCTTGTGCCGCGTGGCCACCTTGTAGACCTCATCCTTCACCGGACAGGCGTCGGCGTCGATCAGGATGCGCAGGGCTGCGCTCACGGTTGCGCCGGCCCGGCGATCATGCGCACGATCACCCGCATTGGCCCCTGTGAAGCAGCTTGTGGTCCGCCAGCACGAGAGCCATCATTGCCTCGACCACGGGAACCCCGCGGATACCGACGCAAGGATCGTGACGGCCCTTGGTGAACATCTCGGTCGCCTCACCGGAGCGAGTGATGGTTTGCTGCGGGGTGAGGATCGAGCTGGTGGGCTTGAAGGCGACCCGGCAGGTCACCGGCTGGCCGGTGGAAATACCGCCTGCGATGCCGCCCGCGTGGTTCGCAAGGAATTCGGGCGCTCCGTCAGGAGCCTCGGCGGAAGGGCGCATCGGGTCGGCGTTCTGCTCGCCCGAAAGGCGCGCGGCGGCGAACCCGTCGCCGATCTCCACGCCCTTGACCGCGTTGATGCCCATCATCGCCGCTGCAAGGTCGGCGTCGAGCTTGGCATAGAGCGGCGCTCCCCAGCCGGCGGGGACGCCGCTGGCGTAGCATTCCACCACCGCACCGACCGAGGAGCCGGACTTGCGCGCATCGTCAACGATCTTCTCCCAGCGCTCGGCAGCGGCGGCATCGGGGCAGAAGAAGGGGTTGTTGGCGATCTCCGCCTCGTCGAACTTGCCGGGATCGATCATGTCGCCGCCGATCTCGGACACGTAGGCGACGATCCTGACCTCTGGGATGACGAGGCGCGCCACTGCGCCCGCAGCCACCCGGCTTGCGGTCTCGCGCGCGGAAGAGCGTCCGCCGCCGCGATAGTCGCGAAAGCCGTACTTGGCGTCGTAGGCGTAATCGGCGTGACCCGGGCGATAGGCGACCGCGACTTCCGAGTAGTCCTTCGACCGCTGGTCGACGTTCTCGATCATGAGGCTGATCGGCGTGCCGGTCGTGCGCCCTTCGAAGACGCCGGAGAGGATACGGACCTGGTCCGGCTCCTGACGCTGGGTCGTGAATTTCGACTGGCCAGGACGGCGCGCATCAAGGAATGGCTGAATCACGCTTTCGTCAATCGCCAGGCCGGGGGGGCACCCGTCGACGACGGCACCGATCGCCGGTCCGTGGCTCTCGCCCCAGGTGGTGAATCGCAGAAGGCGGCCGAAAGTGTTCACGCTCATGCCTGCGCCTTGGCGCGCAATCTTCCGATTGTCCAGAATGCGCGGCGTGCCACATGCTTGCGGAAGCGACTGCGAAGGTCCATGAGCGCGACCATGTTCCTGGAGGTCTTCCGCAACCCCAAGCGCGGTGACATAGGCACCGCCGCGTACCGGCCGGTGCCGAGGCGCAGGTCAAGGCCGTCCTCCTGTGCAACAGACGACGCGTGCATCACAGCGAGAGAGACACAGAATCGTGAGCCTTCACTTCTACGGCATCCCCAATTGCGACACGGTGAAGAAGGCCCGCAAGTGGCTGGAGGCCCGGGACGCCGACTACACCTTCCACGACTACAAGAAGGAAGGCGCCGATGCCGCGCGGCTTGAGGCGTGGGTGGCCGACGTTGGCTGGGAAACGCTGCTGAACCGGGCGGGCACCACCTTCAGGAAGCTGCCGGAGGAAGAGAAGCAGGACCTCGATGCCGCCAGGGCCGTCGCGATCATGGTCGCGCACCCGAGCACGATAAAGCGCCCGCTCGTGGAGCATCCGGGCGGGCTGCTGGTGGGATTCAGGGAGCCGGAATGGGCTGCGGCGCTGGCGTGATCGGCGGCTGACGCGGGGCAGGCTTCATGAACCTTGTCGAATGGGCGGCGGCGCTGCTCGGCCTTGCCAACATCGCCCTGCTGGTACGCCGCAGTGTCTGGAACTACCCGTTCGGCATGGCGATGGTCGCGCTTTACGCCCTCGTGTTCTTCGAGGCGAAGCTCTACGCCGAGGCCGGGCTGCAGGGCTTCTTCTTCGCCGCGCAGGCCTGGGGCTGGGTGCTGTGGGTCCGGGCCGGCGGAGGCGACACGCAGGTGCCGGTCCGTTGGCTCGGGAACTTCAGCCGCCTCGTCTGGGCAACGGCGACCGCAGCGCTGGCGCTGAACCTGGGATGGGTGATGCACCGCTTCACCGACGCGTCGCTGCCCTATGCCGACGCCGCGATCGCAGGCGCCAGCATCGCGGCGCAGATCCTGCTGGCCTTTCGCCGTATTGAGAATTGGGTGCTGTGGATTCTCATCGATGTGGCGTCCATCGCCGTTTATGTGAGCAAGGGCCTGTGGCCGACTTCGGGGCTTTATCTGGTGATGCTTCTGATGTCCGTGCAGGGTCTGCGGGAATGGATCTCCGCCGCGAGGAAACCGGGATGAAGACAGTGTGCCTGCACGGCGCGGAAAGCACGGGCAAGTCAGTCTTGTGCGAGCGCCTGCTGACGCTGCGCGGTTGGCCCTTCGTGCCGGAGTACGGCCGCGCCTATTGCGAGGAGCGTGGCACCGACCTCTCGATGGTCGATCTTCTCGTCATCGCGGAGGGGCAGGCGCGGGCCAATCGGCGCGCCATGGCCGAGCAGCCGCCGCTGCTCGTGCTCGATACCGACCAGCTCATGACGGCCGCCTGGGCGCAGATGCTGTTCGGCGAAGTTCCCGATACGCTCCTTTCGTATCCGAAGGCCGATCTCTACCTGCTGTTCGAACCGGATGTGCCCTGGTGCGAGGATGGTACCCGCTTTTTCGGCGAGGACATGGAGCGCCGCCGTTTCGCCGCGCTCAGCGAAGAGATGCTGCTGCGAGCCGGTGTACCGTTCGTGCGGGTTTCCGGTTCCTGGCAGGAGCGCGAGACGATGGCGCTTGGCGCGATAGACCTTCTGCTCGCCTAGCGCCGCGCGCGGTTCCATTCGCCCACGGGTGCCACCGGCAGCCCGACGTCGAGCAGCCCGAGCACGCCAGCGGGTGAGGCCTTGATCTGCGGCACGGCGCTGACGGCGGGCAGGGCGGTCATGATGTCCCAATCGTGGTTCTTCCAGTGCGGCTCCGGGATCAGGCGCATGCGCGTGTCGATGCTCGGTTCACCCTGCACGACGAGATGATACTGATCGTCGTCGATTTCCCAGCCTTCGGCCAGATTGCGGGTGAGGTACCACACGACCGTCAGGATCACGACGGTTTGACCGCCGACCTTGCCACGCCAGCCGCCGCGCAGGGCGGCGTTGGTGCCCTTGTCCATCCGCATCCAGCCAAGGTCGACGTTCTCCGCAGCGGTGGCGTACTCGCAGAAGAACTCGATGTCGTCGAAGGTCAGGTCAAGGGCGGCACCGATGCGTTCGACAGCGTCGCGAAAGAGGATCAGCCAGGCCTGCGCCCGTTCCGCCAGTTGCGGCGTCATGCCCCCCGGCTCTCCGATGCCGAGGAAGCCCCAGGTCTCCACGGATTCGTAGACGGAACAGTCCGCTGATTCGGTGAGGGAAACGGAACGCACATCGCGGCAGATCGCAGTCAGGCTGGCGGTGACGGAGTTGATCCAGCCGGGATTGATGCCGGTGATGTACAGCGAGGAATTTCCCCTGGCGCAGGCCGCCTCGAGCCGCTCCTTCACTTCGCCCCGGATGCCGCCGACATTGAGGAACAGGTTGGTGGAGACCACGTCGGCGCCGCTCTCCAGCAGTCGCACGGCCTGATCGAGATCGGCTTCGAACGGCGTGTAGAGGATGGTGTCGGCGCCCAGCGCGAGAAGGGTTTCGACATCGTTGGTGGCAAGGATGCCGGTGTCCGGTCGTCCGCACAGTGCCCCGGCATCCTGGCCGTTCTTGTCATCCGACCAGGCGAAGCACCCCACCAGTTCCAGCCGGGGATCGTCGAGGATCGCGCGAAGGGCGTGCTTGCCGACCTTGCCGGTGGTCCACTGAATGACGCGCAGCCGTTCCATCTTGCTCTCCCTCTTCCGGGAGGGAATGTTCCGGCATCCGGGCGGCGAGGGAATTCCCGCGTGGGTACGTCCGTCTCGTCCGCCCGCCGGTCTCAGCGCTTGCGGGCGGTGACGATGAAGTTGAGCGAGAGATCGTCGGAGAGGTGGAGGCCTTTGAGCGGCGACCAGGCGATACCGCGCGGGGTGCCGAGTTCCAGGCCGGCCCTGCTGGCCAGATCCTGCAGTTCCGACGGCGTCACGAACTGGGTCCAGTCATGGGTCCCGCGCGGCACATGGCCGAGCCGCTCGGCTGCCTCCACCAGAAGCAGGCGCGAGCGGGCGGTGCGGTTGGGGCAGGAGAGAATCATCAGACCATCCGGAGCGAGCGCTGCGGCAAGCTGGCTCATGAAGGCGGCCTTGTCCGTCACATGCTCGACCACCTCCAGCGAACAGACGAGATCGAAGTTTGCGAGGCCCAGCGTTCCCAGCTCCCCCGCCCGGTAGCTGATCGGCAGACCCATCGCGTCGGCATGGGCGCGGGCGGCGGCAATGTTTTCCGGCGCGGCATCGACGCCGGTCACGGCTGCGCCCATGCGCGCCAGGGGTTCGCACAGCAGGCCCGCACCACACCCGGCATCGAGCGCGGTCTTTCCGGCCAGAGGCTTCAGCGCGCGCGAATCCTGGCTGAAATGCAGGTCGATCGCCTCACGGATGAAGGCCAGTCGTACCGGATTGAGCTTGTGGAGCATCGCGGAGGAACCGGCGGGATCCCACCACTCTGCGGCCAGGGCGCCGAAGTGAGCGGCCTCCTTGGGATCGATTGTTGCGCCGGAAGCAGGCATCGAGGCAGTTGCATTGTCCATGATCCCCCCCTAACAGCGCCGCCGACTCTTATCCACACCCGCGCATGTCGCCCGGGTATTTATGCAGGGGAGCAACGGCGCCTTGGCACGTATCGTGATGAAATTCGGCGGCACTTCCATGGCCGGCACCGAGCGCATCCGGCGCGTGGCGGGCATCGTCAAACGCCAGCAGGAAGCCGGGCATGAAGTGGCGGTGGTCGTTTCCGCCATGGCCGGCGAGACGGATCGCCTGGTGAACTTCTGCCGGGAAGCCAACGCGCTTTACGATCCCGCCGAATATGACGTCGTCGTCGCATCCGGCGAACAGGTGACCTCCGGTCTCCTGGCGTTGACGTTGCAGGCGATGGGCTGCAAGGCGCGGTCCTGGCTCGGCTGGCAGGTGCCGATCAAGACCGACGACGCACACGCCAAGGCCCGAATCGAGGAGATCGATGCGGATGCCCTGATCGCTTCCATGCAGGCGGGCGAGATCGCGGTCATCCCCGGCTTCCAGGGCGTTTCGCCCGAAGGCCGGGTGACCACGCTTGGCCGTGGCGGCTCGGACACCTCGGCCGTGGCCGTGGCGGCGGCGGTGAAGGCGGATCGCTGCGACATCTACACCGACGTCGATGGCGTCTACACCACTGACCCGCGCATCGTCGCCAAGGCGCGCAAGCTGCCGCTCGTGACGTATGAGGAAATGCTCGAGCTGGCCTCGGTCGGCTCCAAGGTGCTGCAGACCCGCTCGGTCTCCCTCGCCATGAAGGAGAACGTGCGGGTGCAGGTGCTTTCCTCGTTCATCGACGAGGGCGCGCCTGCCGCCGACACCATCCCTGGAACCCTGATCGTCAGCGACGAAGAACTTGAAGGAAGCGATATGGAACGCCAGCTCATCACCGGCATCGCCGCCGACAAGAACGAGGCCAAGGTCACCCTGACCCGCGTGCCTGACCGTCCGGGCGCGGTGGCGTCGATCTTCGCTCCGCTGGCGGAATCGAACATCAACGTCGACATGATCATCCAGAACGTCGCCAAGGACAAGGGCGAGACGGACGTCACCTTCACCGTGCCTCAGGCCGACCTCGTGCGCGCCCAGGCGCTGCTGGAAGAACGCAAGGAAGTGATCGGCTACTACCGCCTCATCGCCGACGGTACAGTGGCGAAGATCAGCGTCGTGGGCGTGGGCATGCGCAGCCACGCGGGCGTGGCGAGCACCATGTTCAAGACGCTTGCCGATCGCGGCATCAACATCATCGCCATCTCGACCAGCGAGATCAAGGTTTCGGTCCTGATCGACACGGACGAGACCGAACTGGCCGTGCGCGTGTTGCACACCGCCTATGGGCTGGACGCCGCCGCCTGATCGCAGCGCTCCTGCCGGGACATCAGGAAAAGGCGGCGCGCCGAGCGCCGCCTTTTCGCGTTTTCAGAGCGCTCTCGCCAGTTCGTCCCGGAACTTCGGGTCGGCAAGGCCGATGAGAAGGTCGGCGCGCTCCCGCAGGGACTTGCCGCGCAGGTTCGCCGCGCCGTGTTCGGTGACGACCCAGTGGACGTCGTTGCGCGGCGTGGTCACCGGTCCGTCGAGGCGCGGGACGATCCGGCTGACGGTGCCGCCGCGTGCGGTGGACCGGCAGGCGATCACTGACACCCCATGGCGCGACGCATTGGCTCCTCGCACGAAATCGAGCTGGCCGCCTGCGGCGGAATGCTGCCGTCCCGCCATGAACTCCGAGTTGCAGGCGCCCTGCAGGTCCACCTGGATGGTGGCGTTCACGGATACGACATGATCGTTGCGGCCGATTTCCGCCGGGTCGTTCACGATGTCGACCGGGAGCGAATAGAGCTGCGCGTTCCCGTCCATCCAGCGGTAGAACGGCTCGTCCCCCATGGCGAAGGTGAAGACGCTGCGCCCGGGATGCGTCGCCTTGCGCCGGTTGGTGACGGCGCCCGAGTGCACCAGCCCGGCCAGCGAGGGGGTCAGCAGTTCCGTATGAATACCCAGCTCCGCGCGGTTGCCGATGAGGCGGCAGACCGCAGCGGGCAGGTTGCCGATGCCCATCTGCAGGCAGGCGCCGTCGTCCACCAGTTCCGCGATATAGCCGGCGATCGTCTCATCCTCGGCCGACATGCCCTGTTCGCCGAAGGACAGCAGTGCTGCCCGGTTTTCCACCACCGCGCTGACCTGCGAGATGTGAAGCGGCGTCGAACAGGCGACGCGCGGCATCGCAGGGTTGACCTCGACAATGACGGTGCGCGCGCAGTGAGCGGCAACGGAGGTGTAGTCGTTCGCGACGCCGAAGCTGAAGTATCCGTTCTCGTCCATGGGTGAAACAGTGAGGATGCAGCTGTCGAGCGCCAGTTCGTCGCGCAGGAGGCGGGGTGATCCGCTGAAGGCGCAGGGCACGAAGTCGATCAGCGCTTCGGCCGAAGGGTCGGCAGCGACGAGGGCGCGTTCCACCCCGCTCATGAAGACGCACCGTGGCTGGATGGCCCCAAGCCGGTCGCGTCGCAGGATGGTCGATCCGGCGTGCGCCTGCGAAAGCAGGTACCACACCCGCAGGTCCTGCACGTCGCCTGCCTCTGCACGGCGGGCGAGAGCTGCAAGGAGGGCGGGGGGCTCCGCCACCGCCATGCCAAGGGCAAGATCGCTGCCGCTCCTGACGAGGCGGACCGCTTCGTCCGCACTCATGAGCCTGTCGGCATAGATCTGCTTCGCGTTCATCATCAACTCCCGGCATTGCCTTATCCTCCGCGCAGGTTTGCCGGGGGGCGCCGTCGAGGCAAGTGCAGTGCGTGCAATCGAGCCGCTCCAACGGTCACTCGTCAAGCCGGGCGGCGATGGTCCGGCGGGCTCATCCAACGTCTGCCCTTTCTGGCCGCTTGTCTGGGGCCGCTTCGACCCGTATGGCGCACGGCTGTCGAAAAATCCGGGGCATGGGAACGTCAATGACCGCCAACACCAAGACTTCAGCGCTGATGGCGCGTGGCTGCGAATTCCTCGGTAGCGAGACCGCGATCCTGTGCGGCGCGATGTCGTGGGTGTCCGAACGCAATCTCGTTTCGGCGATCAGTAACGCGGGCGGCTTCGGTGTGATCGCCTGCGGCGCGATGACGCCTGCGCTTCTGGACACGGAAATCGCCGCCACCAAGGCGCTGACGTCCAAGCCCTTCGGCGTGAACCTCATCACCATGCACCCGCAGTTGTTCGATCTTATCGATGTCTGCGCAAAGCACGGCGTCACGCATGTCGTGCTGGCTGGCGGTATCCCGCCCAAGGGCAGTGTCGAGGCGATCAAGGCGCATGGTGCCAAGGTCATCTGCTTTGCGCCCACGCTGGCGCTCGGCAAGAAGCTGCTGCGCTCCGGCGCGGACGCGCTTGTGATCGAGGGCATGGAAGCGGGCGGCCACATCGGCCCCGTGTCCACGTCCGTCCTCGCGCAGGAAATCCTGCCGAGCCTTGCGGCGGATCATCTGGTGTTCGTGGCCGGCGGCATCGGCCGCGGCGAAGCGATGGCAGGTTACCTGGAGATGGGCGCGGCCGGCGTGCAACTCGGCACCCGCTTTGCCTGCGCCAGTGAATCGATCGCGCATCCCGATTTCAAGAAGGCGTTCTTCCGTGCCTCCGCGCGGGATGCCATCGCCTCGGTGCAGGTCGACCCCCGCCTGCCGGTGATTCCCGTCCGCGCGCTCAAGAACAAGGGCACCGAGGAGTTCACCGCCAAGCAGATCGAGGTGGCGCGCCGCCTCGACGCCGGTGAGGTCGACATGGGCGAGGCGCAGCTTCAGATCGAGCATTTCTGGGCCGGAGCCCTGCGTCGCGCGGTCATCGACGGCGACGTGGAGAGCGGCTCGATCATGGCCGGACAATCGGTCGGCATGGTCAGCAAGGAAGAGCCGGTCACGGATATCATCGCCGCCCTCATGGCCGAAAGCGAAGCCGCGCTGACCAACCGCGCCGGCGCGCCGATCGCCGCCTGAGGACGGGAACCATGGCCGAACCGCTGATCCTGGCGCTGTCCTGCGCCGACCGTCCCGGCATCGTCGCGCGCGTCACCGGCTATCTCGCGCAGATGGGGGCGAACATCGTCGAGGCCCAGCAGTTCGACGATCAGGAGCAGGGCCGCTTCTTCATGCGGGTCGCCTTCGATCCCGGCACTGCCGACCGAGAGGACATTCGCGAGGGCTTCGGCCCAATCGCTCACGAATACGGAATGGCCTGGTCGATGCAGCGGCGCGACCGGCCCCGGCGCGTGCTGCTGATGGTCAGCAAGTTCGATCACTGTCTGGCCGATTTGCTGTACCGCCACCGGATCGGCGAAATCGCCATGGACATCGTCGGCGTGGTGTCGAACCACCCGCGCGAGGCGGTGAACACCTTGATGCTGGGTGACATTCCCTTCCATCACCTGCCGGTGACCCGTGACACCAAGGCCGAGCAGGAGGCGCAGGTGCGCGCTCTGGTGGAGGAGACGCGGGCCGAACTCATCGTCCTCGCCCGCTACATGCAGATCCTGTCCGATGAAATGGCCGCCTTCCTTTCGGGGCGGTGCATCAACATCCACCACTCGTTCCTGCCGGGCTTCAAGGGCGCCAAGCCCTATCACCAGGCGCACGCGCGGGGCGTGAAGATGATCGGGGCGACTGCGCACTACGTGACCGCCGATCTCGACGAAGGACCGATCATCCACCAGGACGTCGAACCCGTCACACACGCCGACACGCCAGAGGATATGGTCCGCAAGGGTCGCGACATCGAGCGTCGCGTGCTCGCCGAGGCGGTACGCCTTCACCTTGAGGATCGCGTGCTGCTCAACGGCGCGAGAACGGTTGTATTTCGCAGCTGACGCGGCACGATCCCCATTGCCTCCCGGCTCATCCCGCGCGACAGTGGCGGGAAAGACGGAGGGAAGAGGGCCATGCAGGTCAGCGGTATCGATCACGTCAACGTACTGACGGACGACCTCGAAGGCACTGCCAGCTTCTATGAGCGGGTGCTGGGCCTGGTGCGCAGCGAGAACCCTTCCATCCGCGCCGGCATCGCGGGATACTGGATGAGGGACGCCTCCGGTCTGCCAATCGTGCATCTCGTTGACCGGACGACCGCGCCCGGCCGCTATGACGAGTACCAGCCCGGTGCGCCCACGAACGCGCTGCACCACGTCGCCCTGCGCTGCACAGGCTTCGGTGCCGCCTGCGAGCGGCTGGATGCGATGGGGCTCTCCTACCGCGTGAACGACCTGCGCCACATTGGTCTGCGTCAGATCTTCCTGACGGATCCGAATGCAGTGAACCTGGAATTGAATTTCAACGGTGATTGAGCGGATCGGTGCGCAACGCTAGGCTGGCCAGCGAAGCGACGAGCGGAGAAAAAGCCTATGTGTGAAGACTTCACGGCCGAGGATTTCGCCAGGGCAGACCACCGCATGAGGGGGCTCGACCGGCGACAGTTTACCGTGCTTGGCGCCGGCGCGGCACTGGCGGGATGCGGTGCGGTTGCGGGTGAGAGTGGACCGTCGCTGCAGGAGCGCATGGTTTCCATCACCACCGCCGATGGCGTGTGCGATGCGTTCTTCGTCCATCCGGGCAAGGGGGCTCACCCCGGCGTCGTAATGTGGCCCGATGTGGCCGGTTTGCGGGATGCGAAGAAGATCATGGCCCGCAGCCTTGCGGCGCGCGGCTATGCCGTGCTTGTCGTGAACCCCTATTACCGCTCAGCCCCCGCGCCCATCATGAAGAGCTTCGCAGAATTTCGGACCCCGGAAGGACAGGCGAAGATCGGGCCCATGCGCGCCGCGCTGACCCCGGACGCCGTCACAGGGGACGCGAAGGCCTACGTGACCTTTCTCGATGCGCAGAAGGCGGTGGATCGCAGGCGCAGGATAGGCAGCAACGGCTATTGCATGGGTGGACCCTTCACCGTGCGGACGGCAGCGGCCGTACCCGCCAGGGTTGGAGCGGCGGTGTCCCTGCACGGAGCCGGGCTCGTCACCGATGCTGCCGATAGTCCTCACCGGCTGCTGGCCGGAACGAAGGCAGGCTTCCACTTCGCCATCGCTCGAAACGACGATGCGAAGCAGCCCGGGGCCAAGGATGCGCTGCGCAAGGCGGCCGAGGCTGCACATCGCCCGGCGCAGGTCGAAGTCTACCCCGCCGACCACGGATGGTGCGTTCCCGATTCGCCGGCTTATGATCCCGTTCAGGCGGATCGCGCATGGCAGCACATGCTGGAGCTTTTCGCGCAGCTCTGAGGTTCGGCCCGCACTCCCTGTTCGCGCGCCTTCGGCCATGTCGGACGCGGTGGACATCGTTGGGGGTTGAACAGACTCCGGAATTCACGTATTGAAACGGGGCGGGCCGGGCCCCTCTGGCGCGGCGCGATCGGGATATTTCCCTCGCGCCTCGTGATGTCGGACCGCATCGGGTGATCCCGGTGCAGGTTCAGCAGTCCTTTCAAGCAAACCATGCGCCGCTCATCCGATCGAACAGCAACCCGTTCGATAGGGATACGTAATGACTGAACGCATGTTCCGCCTGCTCGAGCTCCACCAGAAGCTCGATGCCTCCCTGCGCCGCAAGAAGGCGGCACGGCGCGAGATCGGCGATTTCGTTGAAATCACTCTCCTTACCACACGAAAACTCAAGCTCAGGAACAGGTTGGCCCGGCAGATCGTTCCGCCCGTGGCCGTAGCTAGCCTGTAACCTGCGCGCCGGCGCGCCCTCCCCCCTTCCTGCGCGCCGGCGCAACCCTTTTGCCGTGACAAGGGCGTTCGACAATGGAATTTCTCTCCGCTGACTGGCTTGGCACCCCTGCCTGGTTCTGGCTGGCCTTCGCCGCCGTGGTCCTGCTGCTCACCGCCTTCGATCTCGGCGTCCTGCACAAGGATGACCGGGAGATGGGTATCTCCGAATCCCTGAAGCTGTCGGTGTTCTACATCGGCATCGCCATGGTTTTTGGTGCCTGGATCTGGTGGGCCAAGGGCTCGGCACCGGCGATCGATTACTACACGGGCTACTTCATCGAGAAGGCGCTCTCGATCGATAACGTGTTCGTGATCTCCATGATCTTCGGATACTTCGCGGTCCCCGCCAAGTACCAGTATCGCGCGCTGCTGTGGGGCATCCTTGCGGTGATCGTGCTGCGCGGCCTGATGATCGCGGGCGGCGCCGCACTGATCGCGAACGCCTACTGGGTCATGTACCTGTTCGCCGCGTTCCTGATCTTCACCGGTATCAAGATGCTGTTCACCAGCGACCATGATCCGGACATCGGCAACAACGCCGCCATCCGCTGGATATCGCGCCACATGCGCGTCACCAAGCAGCATCACGGCGAGCACTTCTTCGTCCGGGAAGCGAACGCCAGCGGGCGCATGGTTCTGGCCGCAACGCCGCTGTTCCTGGCACTCGTCGTCATCAATCTGGCGGACTTGGTCTTCGCGATAGATTCGGTGCCGGCGATCTTCTCGATCACGACGGATACCTTCATCGTCTACACCTCGAACATCATGGCGATCCTTGGCCTTCGCGCGCTTTACTTTGCGCTGGCGGCGATGGTGCACCGCTTCCACTACCTCAAATATGCCCTGGCGCTCGTGCTGGTGTTCATCGGTGGCAAGATCCTGATCGCCGACTTCGTTTTGGGCGGCGCCAAGTTCCCGCCGCTGATAAGCCTCGGCGTGACCCTCGCGCTGATCGCGGGAGGGGTGGCGTGGTCGCTGTGGAAGACGCGCGGCGAAGCGGCCAACGCTACTTCGACGGGCGCATCGCACCGCTAGGACCTGCTCGAAAGACAAGGCACTGGCGGGAGCGGCAATAATCAGGTGCGCCGCTCCCGCCATGCCGCTACCACTCCGGCATGAAAGCACGACGTGCCACTCGCCCGCAGAGGACCGCGCCATGGGGCGCCTGATCCTGTTCAACAAACCCTTTGACGTGCTCTCCCAGTTCACCGACGCGCGGTCACCCACGCCCCGGGCGACGCTGTCGGATTTCGTGGACGTACCCGGCGTCTATCCCGCCGGGCGCCTCGACCGCGACAGCGAAGGCCTGCTCCTGCTGACGGACGATGGCCGGCTTCAGGCCCGCATCGCAAATCCCCGTTTCAAGGTGCCCAAGACCTATCTCGCGCAGGTGGAGGGGGAGCCGAACGAAGCCGCGCTGCAGGCGCTGCGCTCGGGCGTGGTGTTGAACGACGGGCCGACGCGCCCGGCCGAAGCGCGGCGGATCTCTCCGCCCGATCTCTGGCCGCGCACGCCTCCCGTTCGCTACCGCAAGAGCGTTCCGGATTGCTGGGTAGAACTGTCGATCCGGGAAGGGCGTAACCGGCAGGTTCGCCGCATGACGGCAGCGATCGGGCATCCCACGCTGCGGCTCGTGCGTTGGCGGGTAGGTGAATGGTCGCTCGACGGCATCGCTCCCGGCGAATGGCGTGAAGTGACGATCTGACCAAGGAGGCGTTGCATGTCCGACACGATGATCGTGGCCTGTCCGGCCTGCTCCACCCTGAACCGCGTGGCGCGCGAACGGCTTGGGGCGGGGGGCAAGTGCGGGAAGTGCGGCTCGCCGCTGTTCGCCGCCGCGCCGGTGACACTCACGTCCCGGAATTTCGACGCACACGCCGCCCGTAGCGGTCTGCCGCTGCTGGTTGATTTCTGGGCCGCGTGGTGCGGGCCCTGCCGTCAGATGGCACCGGCGTTCGCTGCGGCAGCGGGGCAGCTGGAACCGGAAATGCGGCTGGGTAAGCTGGATACCGAGGCCGAAGGCGCAATCGCCGCTCGCTTCGGCATCCAGTCCATCCCGACCCTTGTCCTTATTCGCGGGGGCCGCGAGATCGCGCGCAAGGCAGGGGCCATGCCCGCAGGGGCCATCACCGCCTGGGCAAGGCAGGCGGCAGGGGGGCGGCAGACCTCCTAGCGCCTCCCGTATTCTCCGGCCGCAACGCTAGTGCGCGAGCGCGGAGAACGTCGCATGGCCGGGAAGTGCCCCGTGGTTCATCACGCAGGCGGTGGGAACGGCGACGGCAAGGACGATGCCGCTCCAGATTGCCCACTTGAACCAGTGCGGCGGCTTTCTGCGCGGCGTCATGCCGTCAGCTCCCCAGGCGCGGGCGCCTTGCGCCGGTCGTCTTCGATGGTGGCCAGCATCTGCCGGGCAATCTCACGTTCGCCAAGCACCACGCTGTCGGCGCCATGCTGCACAAGGTGTTCGCATTGGGCGTCGCTATGTGCGCGTGCGATCACTGAAAGGTCGGGACGCAGGGCCTTGGCCTGTTCGCAGATGGCGCCCGCTTCGAATCCCTCGGGAATGGCGATAAGCATCCGGTGCGCCCGCTCGATGCCGGCCTCGCGCAGCACGCCGGGCTCGACCGCGTTGCCCGTGACCACTTCGAAGCCGTCCGCGCGGGCCTGCCGGGCAAGGTCGCCCTGCGATTCGATCAGCAGCACCGCCGTGGGCTGCGCCCGCAGTCCCCGTGCGACGAGCTTGCCGACGCGGCCGTAGCCGACGAGGATGACGTGCTCCTCGTGCCTGCGCTCGCGTTCGATTTCGGTCTGGGCCGCCTCTTCCGCCAGTTGCTTCTTCACGGAACTGGACCGACCTACCGCGAGATTGAAGATGAACGGGTTAAGGAAGATCGAGATGATCGCACCCGCCAGGATGAGATCGCGTCCGGCGTCCGGCAGGAGACCAAGCCCGGCGCCCAGTCCGGCAAGGATGAAGGAAAACTCACCGATCTGGGCCAGGCTGGCCGAGATGGTCAGTGCGGTGTCGTTCCTGTGCCCGAAGGCGCGTACGATGAACCAGGCCGCGAAGGATTTGCCGACGATGATGGTGAGCACCGTCACCAGAAGCGGCAGCGGCTGCTCGGTCACCACGGTCGGGTCGAACAGCATGCCGACGGAAACGAAGAACAGGACGGCGAAGGCATCACGCAGGGGCAGGGTTTCTTCCGCCGCTCGGCGGCTGAGCTGAGTCTCGCCAAGGATCATGCCTGCGAAGAACGCCCCCAGGGCAAAGCTGACGTCGAAGACGTAAGCCGCGCCGAAAGCCACGCCGAGCGCCACCGCCAGGACGGCGAGCCGGAACAGCTCGCGGGAGCCTGTGTGCACGACCCAGTGCAGCCCCCAGGGCAGGACCCGGCGTCCGACGATCAGCATGAGCGCAACGAAGCCCGCCACCTTGAGCAATGTGCTGGCCAGCACCCACGGGAGCGAGGCTGCGGCGTCACCGCCGGCCAGCCCGGACGCGAGCGCAGGCAGCAGCACGAGCGCGAGCACCATGACGAGATCCTCGACGATGAGCCAGCCTACGGCGATGCGTCCCCGCTCCGTTTCCACGAGGTTCCGGCTCTGGAGCGCGCGCAGGAGCACCACGGTACTGGCCACCGAAAGAGCCAGGCCGAACACGAAGCCGGCGATCAGGCCCCAGCCCATCAGGGTGCCTATGCCGATGCCCATGAGCGTGGCGGCGCTGATCTGCACCAGCGCCCCGGGTATGGCGATGGACTTCACGGCGAGGAGATCCCGCAGCGAAAAGTGAAGGCCCACGCCGAACATGAGGAGGATCACGCCGATCTCGGCGAGTTCCTGGGCAAGCCCGACATCGGCGACGAAGCCGGGTGTGAAGGGGCCGACGAGGACGCCGGCGAGAAGATAGCCTGCAAGGGGAGAGACCCGCAGGCGGTGGGCAAGTGCGCCCATGAAGAAAGCGATCACCAGACCGGCGACCACCGTGCCGATGAGAGGTGTGTGATGAGGCATTGAACGTCCCGTGCTACGCAGCACCCGCCATGCCTCCGGGGCGCAGGGCGGGCATGGCTGAATCCTGGATCGGGTCAACCCGATCCCGCGGCGTGTCAGGCCACCGGGGGTGCTCGCGGCTGGGCCCGGGTACAGCGCCAGCCCGGACGTTCAGGAGCGCAGGTGCGCCCGGGCTCCCGAGGAGCAATAAGGACGGCAAGCGTCGATGCCGTCGAGCCGGAATGCAGGACGGTAAGTGCGTCGTCCGATGGATCGGGCTGGGCTGCGGCGAGCTGGCCGGGCGCCATTCGGCGCGGCTGCTCGGTGGAGACGTCCACCGTCGAAGGGCTGAAGGGGGAGCCCGTGGTGCGGACTTCGTTCGTGGGCAGGAGCGCATGCGCGAAGACCGCCGCCAGCAGAAGCAGGCACCAGACTTCCAGTTTCCTCATGATGAGGTTTTCACGCAAGCGCTCGGGTCTCCGGGATTGTGAGGGGCGGCACCTGATGTGCCAGCCCCTTGCAATGTAGGAGACGAAGGCCGGTTTCGCCAGTCGTCAGCGCCGCTGTTCTCTCCGTCGACAGCGGAGAGTAGCGCCCAGGAGGTCAGCGCGCGCCGAGGTCGCCCTGTCCGATCGTGCCGCTTGCCATCTCCAGCATCCGGTCGAGGCTCTTCTTCGCGGCAAGACGAAGCCCTTCCTCGATTTCCACGCGCGGGCTCAGGTCGCGCAGGGCGAGGTAGAGCTTTTCGAGGTTGTTGAGCGCCATGTACGGGCAGATGTTGCAGTTGCAGTTGCCGTCCGCGCCCGGCGCGCCGATGAAGGTCTTGTCCGGGATCGCCAGCTGCATCTGGTGGATGATGTGCGGCTCGGTCGCCACGATCAGCGTGTCGCCCGGCATGGTCTTGGCATACTGGAGGATGCCGCTGGTCGAGCCCACGTAATCGGCATGATCGACGATGTGCGGCGGGCATTCCGGATGCGCGGCGATCGGTGCGTTCGGATGCTGGGCGCGCAGCTTGAGCAGCTCGGTTTCGCTGAAGGCCTCATGCACGATGCAGACGCCCGGCCAGAGCAGCATCTCGCGATCGAACTTGCGCGACAGGTATCCGCCCAAGTGGCGGTCGGGACCGAAAATGATTTTCTGGTCACGGGGGATCTGCTGGAGGATGGTCTCGGCGCTGGAACTGGTCACGATGACATCGGACAGCGCCTTAACTTCCGTGGAGCAGTTGATGTAGGTGAGTGCGATGTGATCGGGATGCGCTTCCCGGAAGGCCTTGAACTTCGCCGGAGGGCAGGAATCTTCCAGGCTGCAGCCGGCGTCGAGGTCAGGCAGCACGACGATCTTGTCGGGCGAGAGGATCTTGGCGGTATCCGCCATGAACTTCACGCCGCAGAAGGCGATCACCTCGGCGTCGGTCTCGGCGGCCTTGCGGCTGAGTTCCAGGCTGTCGCCCACGAAGTCGGCCAAGTCCTGCAGTTCCGGCTTCTGGTAATAATGAGCGAGGATGACCGCGTTGCGCTCCTTGCGCAGGCGCTCGATCTCGGCGCGCACGTCGATGCCGGAAAGGTCGGCGGGCATTACGGTCATGGCGTTCCCTACATCCTGTCCCGGACCTTGCTCCGGGTGGGGGCCTATCTAGGGGCGGGAAGGCCCGGACCCAAGAGGAATTTTCAGGCCGTGAACTGCGACGCGAAGGCGATCCACGGCGGGCTGATGGCGAGAAGTTCGATGAGCACGTGCGCGAGGACGACGGCGACGGCGACGGCGGCTGTGGCGGGGTGGACATGCCCGCGCTCGCGCCGGTCGTGCCGCGCGATGAGGGCGACGACGCCTAGCTGCACCGCCATGACCAGCCACTCGCCCCAGGGGGCCAGGAGCGGCATGGGCAGGACACGTCCCAGCGCGGGCTCCATGATGACGATCATCGAACCTACCATCAGGCGCTTGTGCCAGTCCCCCTCATTGCGGCGTGCCACCGCCGCCATCACCAGGGTCGCGAAGACGATGATGCCGACGTGAACCAGCGCAAGAAAGTAGGCGGGGGTGAACATCGGCGGAAAGAACCCGGCCCGCAGGGCGGCAAGGCAGGTCATGCTCGCCAGCACGATGATCGTCGGAAGCATGACGGCGCTCGCCCAGCCTAGCCGGCGGTGAAGTTCGCGGCCCGCTCCCCTCGCCAGCAGTGCCTGCGTGACGGCAAGCCCCAGCCACGCCAGCATCACCGCGCCGTGGACGTGAAAGACGATCGGCACCTGCATGTATGGAACAAAGCCGCGAAGGGCAAATTGCGCAAAGCCGAAGACGATGAACAGGCTGAGGCCGATCGTCATTCTTGCCCAGAACGAGACGCGGGAAACACGGGCCGCCGTGACTGTCGCCATGACTATCCTCCACCCTTTTCAGGCCGGTCGATAATACCGCCCTGCGCAGGGTTCAGGCAATACTCGTGGTGCTCTATGCCTCGACTGTGTGGGTGAGTGCCCAGGTGTCGTCGTGTCTTGTTGTAATGCCGCGCTTTTCAAGATCGATGAGGTGCGCGAGAACGGAGCGACCCGCCGCCGGCCAGAGCCGCTCGTCTACGCCCTTGTACATACGGGGCACCATGTCTGCGATTCGGGGGCAGCCCGACTCGATCTGGCGCAGGATCTGCTTTTCGCGCTGCCGGCGATGGCCGATCATGCCGCGCACCAGCTGGCGCGGCTTCGTTACTTCCGGCCCGTGCGCGGGGTAGTAGACACGATCCTGTTCGCGCTCGTACAGCCGGGCGAGGCTGGCCATGTAGGCCGTCATGTCCCCGTCTGGCGGTGACACCACGCTCGTCGACCATCCCATGACATGATCGCCTGTGAAGAGCGCGCCGGTCTCCTCGAGGGCAAAGCAGAGGTGGTTCGAGGTGTGGCCGGGTGTCGCGACAGCCCGGAGCGTCCAGCCCGTGCCGGTCACCGCCTCGCCATCGGCAAGCACGCGGTCGGGCGCATAGGCGTCATCGAACGAGGCGTCGGCGCGCGGGCCGTCGTCCCGCAGCGAAAGAGGCGCGCAGCCGACGATGGGCGCGCCGGTGAGGGCGCTCAGCGGGGCTGCGGCGGGCGAATGATCCCGGTGCGTGTGCGTGCAGCAGATCGCAACGACCGTGCTGTCGCCGATCGCCTCCACCAGGGCCGAGAGGTGCTCCGGCTCGTCGGGGCCTGGATCAATCACCGCGATTTCGCCCTTGCCGTGCGGGCCTACCAGGTAGGTCTGGGTGCCGGTGAAGGTGAAAGCCGAAGGATTGCGGGCCAGCACGCGGCGCACGAGCGGGCCGACCTGCTCGGCGCGCGCGTATGGCCGCTCGATCTCGAGGGAAGCGTTCATGCAGGCGATATGGGGTCTCGGGTGCCGCCTGTCGAGTTCGACGGCGCCCTCGGGTCCGAGGGTGCTCTCTTCATCCTTTCTCGCAGGCGTTGCAGAGCCTCGGTGGCCGCAGAGGTGCATGGCGCAGTGAGGCGCCAGGTCTCGTCAAGGCGGGACAGGCGCTCATGGAATTGGCGCGTCGCTTCGCAGAGGCGCCGGGCGGCGGGATCGAGCCGATGGAATTGAGGGCTTGGCGCGGCCGCAGCCGGCAGGCGGGTGCGATGCGAAAGCTCCGCCCGACCGATCTCCCGGCGGAAGAACGCCTGGTACGCATCGAGCCAGGTGAGGGCGGCGATCAGGGTCGTGGCCGCGCGCAATCCCTCCTGTGCCATGACCGAGCGGCGTTCGTCTTTCCCCGCCGGAGCGGTCGGAGCCGGTAGCGGTGCGAATGTGACGGCCACCTCGCTGGAGAGGGCAAGTGCCTCGCGGCGCAGCCCTTCGACAATACGCGGCTTGATGGTCACTGCGGACGGCATGGCACGGCCCTATTTCGCAGTCGGCGGCCCGCTGCAAGCGGTCCGTTCAGCCTTTCCTGCGCAATACGCACTGTAATATGCGGGACTCGATGCCGTCTCCGGGTCGGCCTGCTCAGGCGATGATGTCGGGGATGAGGTAATCCTCGATGTGCGCGATCTGGTCCTTCAGACGCAGCTTGCGCTTCTTGAGGCGGGCAATCTGCAACTGGTCGCCGCCGCCTGCGGTCATGAGCGCGTCGATGGCAGCGTCCAGGTCGCGGTGTTCGACCCTCAAGATCTCCAGGCGCTTACGCATTTCCTCTTCGGTCACGCCGGAATTCCCCAGTGTTCAAGGCACTTGCTACGCTGTTGAGCCTGCTGCGACCGATTCTCGCCGACGCAGGTTTGATGCGGTTCACCGATATGTAGCATTCCGGGTCTTCGCAAGGTGCAGTGGATGTGTTTCCTTGTTTGCCGCGCCGGATCTCCGATGGCGAGTCGCCAATCAGGTCGCTTGTCATCAGCCCTCTTCTGGGCACCGTTCGCATAGGGTCCGGCCCCCAAGAGGAGGAACGTCCAATGGATAATTCGCACGTCAGCACTCTGCAGCTCAAGCATGCCGGTATCGAACGGCAGATCCACGAGGAGTTGGGCCGCCCGATCCCTGATGCCGCGACGATCCAGGCTCTCAAGAAGAAGAAGCTCAAGATCAAGGAAGAAATGGCCCGATATTGAGCGTGGCGCCGATGTTTCGCATCGAAAAGCCGCAGAAATCGGGCCGGTTGGCTGGCATGACGCCAGTTTAATCCAACCAAGTCGCATCGGCGGCATCCGCTGCGTTCCCAAAGCGAAGACTTTGCGGTACGCCTCGGCGATGACCAGCGGAGCCGTCGAAGCAGCCCGAACCATTCTCACGCGCCTTCATGAGGTGATGGCGTCGCGCAGCAACGCGCAAACCAAGCTCAACAACGTCGTGGAAGTGATCGGCGAATCGCTGAACAGCGAGGTCTGCTCGATCTACCTGCTGCGCGAAGGCATGCTTGAGCTGTTTGCGACTCGCGGCCTGGCGCAGGAGGCCGTCCACGTCACGCGAATGGCCATAGGCGAAGGGCTCGTCGGCACTATTGCCGATCGCATTGAAACGCTGAACCTGGCCGAAGCGGCTGCGCACCCTGACTTCATGTACCGGCCCGAAACGGGCGAGGACAAGTTCCACTCCTTCGCCGGCGTACCGATCGTGCGGCGCGAGCGCGCGGTGGGTGCCCTGTGCGTCCAGCACGTCGAGCCGCGCCGTTACGAAGAGGTTGAGATCGAAGCGCTGCAGACGGTGGCGATGGTGCTTTCCGAACTCATCGTGAACGCCGACCTCATCGATGAGGAGGATGCCCGCGCCCTGTCCGCCGCGCAGACCGGGCCGGAGCAGCTTCGTGGTCTCACTCTTGTAAAGGGGCTCGCATCCGGCGTCGCTGTCTACCACCAGCCGCGCGTTACGATCGAACATGTCGTTGCAGAGGACACCGAGGCGGAGCGCCAGCGCGTGATTCTCGCCTTCGAGCGCATGCGCGAGCAGATCGACCGGATGGCCAACCAGGCGGAATTCGGCGTCGGGGGCGAGCATGAGGAAGTGCTCGAGACGTACCGGATGTTCGCCTACGATGAGGGGTGGACGCGCCGGATCAACGAGGCCATCGATTCAGGGCTGACGGCCGAAGCCGCAATAGAGCGTGTGCAACAGCGCACCCGCATGCGCATGCGCCAGATCGACGACCCCCTCTTGGCCGACCGCATGCACGATCTGGAGGATCTTGCAAACCGTCTCCTGCGGATTGTCTCCGGCCAGATCGGCACGGCCGCCACGATGGGGCTGCGCAACGATGCGATCCTCATCGCCCGCAATCTCGGCCCGGCCGAACTTCTCGAATACGATCGGCGGCGCCTGAAGGGCGTGATCCTCGAGGAAGGATCGCTCACCAGCCACGTGGTCATCGTCGCACGCGCGATGGGTGTTCCGGTGCTCGGCCGGGTGCGCGGGTTGCGCGGTGTCGTGCGCGAAGGCGACCCCCTGTTGCTCGACGCCGATCAGGGCACGGCGATCGTGCGTCCGTCCACCGGCATCTCCGAGGCCTTCGCGGCGCGCTTCGCCCGAAACCGGGAGCGTCAGGCCATCTACGCCGGCATGCGCGACGTCCAGCCGATGACCCGCGACGGCACACGCGTCAAGGTCATGATCAACGCCGGGCTCCGGGACGACGTGGCCAACCTGAACCTCACCGGCGCCGACGGCATCGGCCTGTTCCGGACCGAATTCCAGTTCCTTGTCTCCGCCACGCTTCCCCAGCGCGAGAAGCAGACACGGCTTTATCGCGACGTCATGGACGCGGCCGGGGATCGTCCGGTCATCTTCCGTACCGTTGACATCGGCGGGGACAAGACGCTGCCTTACCTGCGCCACGACGATGGCGAGGGGGAGGAGAACCCGGCCATGGGCTGGCGCGCGCTGCGCGTGGCGCTGGAACGCGATGCGCTCCTCAAGGCACAGGCGCGCGCGCTTCTTGAAGCTGCGGCGGGCCGTCCTCTCAACGTCATGTTCCCTATGGTCGCCGAGCCCTGGGAATTCGATGCGGCCAAGGCCGTGTTCGACCAGCAGCTCGCGTATCTGCGGCGGCAGAAGAAGGCTCTGCCCGAGGCGATCCGCTATGGCGTGATGCTGGAGGTGCCCTCGCTGGCGGAGCAGCTTGACCTGCTGGCGCCGAAGATCGCGTTCCTGTCGATCGGCACGAACGACCTGACGCAGTTTCTCTTCGCCGCCGACCGATCGAACCCGAAGCTGGCGGAGCGGTACGACTGGCTGAGTCCCGCGATCCTCCGCTTCGTTCGCCGCGTCGTGCGGACACTGGAAGGGACGTCGGTCGACATCAGCGTCTGCGGGGAAATGGGCGGCCGGCGGCTTGAGGCGCTTGCCCTGCTCGGTCTCGGCGTGCGGCGCCTGTCGATCACCCCGGCGGCGGTAGGACCGATCAAGGAACTCGTCGGCAAAGTGGATCTCAGTGAGATCAGCGCCGCGATGGACGACTGGCTGGCGGCCCCGCCTGCGGACCTGCGCGGCGCCATTACCGCGTGGGCGGCGGATCGGGACATTTCGGTCGACTGAGAACGGGAACAGGGCGCGGCACCGTTCGCGCCCTGTTCGCGCCTGCTTTCGTCTCCTGAGGGATTTGCCCTATTAATTTGGCCGGAAAGGCGGCCGCTCATTGACTTTGCGGCGCTGCACGGTTTGGTTAGGGCCATCAAAGGTTGCCTTCACCACCCGACGGAGCGGAATGGAAAACGTCGAAACCCAAGGTCTTGCTCGTGGGCCACAAAGCGTAGGAAAGCAGCTTCGTGCGGCCCGTGAGGCTGCCGGCAAGACGCGTTCCGACATCGCAACGCACACCAAGATCGCGGAGCGTCATCTGGCCGCGCTGGAAGACGATCGCCTGGGAGACCTCGCGGCCCGCACGTACGCGGTCGGCTTTGCGCGCGCCTATGCCCGCGCCGTGGGGCTGGACGAGCGCCAGATTGCGGCAAAGGTCCGCGAACAGCTCGATCAGGATACGCCGGACCGCCCCCAAACGCCGCCGAGCTTCGAACCCGGCGACCCGGCCCGTGTGCCGACCCGCCGCGTTGCCTGGGGTGCGGCGCTGGGGGTTGTCGCCGTTGTGGTCGTGCTGCTGGTGTTCTGGAGCAATTACCTTTCGCCCGAAGGTGAACTGCCCGAGCTTGTGGCCGAAAAGACCGCTACGCCTGCCAACCGCTCAGCGGCACGGGCTGTGCCCTCGCCACAGGCTGCGGCATCGACGGGACCGGTGGTGCTCACGGCGACGGGCGATCGGGTGTGGGTGAAGGTCACTGACGCGAACGGTGCCCAGGTGCTGCAGAAGGAGCTCGCCAAGGGCGAAAGCTGGGCCGCACCGGGCGAAGTGGCGGGCCTTGAACTGCGCACCGGGCGTCCGGACGCGCTGCAGATCACCGTTGGGGGCAAGGCCATTCCCCCGCTTGCGACCGAACCGCGTGTCGTATCCGGCGTGTCGCTTGCCGCAGCCGATCTGCTGGCACGCGGCAATCCGGCTGCCGTCCCGTCGCAGGGCGCTACGCCGGCGGCATCACCCGGTCCTGTGGCGGCCGCCCCGGCCGTCCCCGTCGCCGTCGCCGAGCGGCCTGTTCGTCGGCGGAACCCGGCGCACCAGCCTGCAGAGGCGCCGACGCCGGAGTCCCTTCTGCCCGCATCGGTGCAGTAGGCTTTCCACGATTTTCGAGGTCCGCCCTCCTCGACAGGCCTGTCTGACTTGGGCAACACCGGCAGGGCGATTGGTTAATCCATTGTGCAGATCGCGCCGATATACGGCAGGCGATCACTTGTGGGTTGGTTGGGAGTTGATTTGGCGATGATACGTTCTCTTGCTGCAGTAGGCTGGCGTGCTGGACGTGAGGCCCGATGGCTTGCCTGCACGGCGATGGTGGTCCTGGCAACTGTCGGTGCGGGCCCCGCGCTTGCCCAGGATGCCAACACCAGCGCTCGGCTCAACAAGGTCGAAGCGGAAGTGCGCGCCCTGCAGCGCAAGGTATTCCCCGGTGCCGACGGGAAGTATTTCGAGCCGCAGATCAGCACCGCTCCCACTCCGACGCCTTCGGTCGGTTCGCCGTCCACTACGCCGCTTACCGACGTGCTGACGCGCATGGAAGCGGTGGAAGCCCAGATGGCCCGCCTTACCGCGCAGGTGGAGCAGAACACCAACCGCATCAGCCAGCTTGAAGCGAAGCTGGTGGCGGCTAATCCTGCCCCTGCGGAGGTAATCGGTGCCCCGGCACCCGCACCCGTCGGCGCTCCGACGACGCTGCCGGTGGCGACCACGCCGCAGCCGCTGGCTCCGGTGGCAACGCCGCGCCCCGCCGCGCCGTCGAACTCGCGGATCGAGGCCGTGAAGGCGATCGTGAAGCCGCAGACCGCCGACGCGGGCGATGATGAGTACAGCTACGGCTTTCGGCTATGGGAAGCGAAGTTCTACCCGGAAGCGCAGCAGCAGCTGAAGCTGTTCCTGGAGAAGTACCCCAAGCACGCACGTGCCAGCTTCGGCCGCAACCTGCTGGGTCGCGCCTATCTGGACGATGGCAACGCGGGAGAGGCGGCGAAATGGTTCCTGCAGAACTTCCAGGCCGACAAGCGCGGGGACCGCGCTCCCGATAGCCTGCTCTACCTCGCCGTGTCGATGAAGCAGCTCAAGGATACGAAGCGCGCCTGCATCGCCCTTGCCGAATTCAGCGAGACTTATCCCGCCGAAGCCGCTGGGCGCCTGGCATCGACCTACAACACCACGCGCAATGGACTCACCTGCAACTGACGGGCTAGGCGCCGCGGCAGACCGCTTCCGGCTCAGCCTTTCGTCAGTCTGGCCCGAGGGAGCGGAGGAAGGGGCGAAGCTGGGCCTGGCGGTCTCCGGCGGCCCTGACAGTCTGGCGCTCCTGCTGCTTGCGCACGCGGTCGTGCCGGGCCGCGTGGAAGTGGCGACGGTGGACCATGCGCTGCGGCCGGAGAGCGCGGCGGAAGCGGCTGAGGTGGCGGCGGTCTGCGGTGAACGAGGCATCGCTCACGAAACACTGCGGGTCGAAGTGGCGCCCGGGAACGTCCAGGCCGAAGCGCGCGCCGTGCGCTACGCCGCAATGGCGGACTGGGCTTCGCGGCGCGGCCTGTGCGCACTGGCGACCGCGCACCACGCGGACGATCAGGCCGAAACCCTGCTCATGCGCCTTAACCGGGCGAGCGGCGTGGCAGGACTGGCGGGTGCGCGGGCGCGGGGCACCGTACCGGGGGCTCGCCTGCTTCTTCTTCGTCCGGTGTTGGACTGGCGTCGGGCGGAACTGGCCGAAGTTGTCACGGCAGCAGGCCTTGTCGCGGCGGACGATCCCAGCAACGCCAACGATCGCTTCGATCGCGTGCGCATCCGCAAGGCGCTGGCGCAGTCGGAGTGGCTGGACGTGGATGCCCTCGCGCGGAGCGCTGCGCATATCGCCGAAGCGGACGCCGCGCTCGAGTGGATGGCGGCGCTGGAGTGGCGCTCGTGCGTGAAGCCGGAGCCCATGGGCCTGAGGTACCGCCCTCAGGCGCCGCGTGCCGTCGTGATTCGCGTGGTCGCCCGGATCGTTGCCGAACTGGATAGTGCCGAAGCGCGGGGCGGAGCCATCGCCCGGCTGGTGGACGGTCTGTCGAGCGGGCGGCCCGCGTCCATCGGCAACCTGGTGGCTCGGCCGAACGCCGGCGGGTGGAGCTTCTCTCGTGCTCCGGCCCGGGCTCCGAGAAGGCAGGGCTGAGGCAGCTTATCCGCCGAGGAGATTGTCGCCCACGGTAATCCGCTTGCCGCGTGTGATGTAAACCTTGTCGCCCAGCTTCGTCGTGTCGAACACCTTGGCGGCGAAGGCGTTGGGCATACCCACGCAGCCATGGCTGGCATAACCGAGCGCCACGTCGGAGCCGTGCAGGCTGATCCCGTCGTTGGTCAGGCGTTGCATGAAGGGCATGGGCGCACCGGTATAGATGTTCGACACGTGGTCGCGGTCCTTCTCAGTGATGGGAAAGACGCCCAGCGGTGTCGGCTTCTCATCGGTTCCGAGGAGGACGGCAGCCGCACCAATTTCATACCCGCCGCGAAAGACCGAGATCACCCGCGCGTCCAGATCCACGGTGAGCACGATCGGACCGTCCGGCGCGTCCGCATCGTTCCAGTGCCACTCTCCGTACCGGATCGGACCCTTGATGGGCAGGACACGCCTTATGACGAAGGGCTCTTCTTCGGTGGGCGCGGGTGCAGGGGCGAACTGGGGCGCGGGGGCGGCCTGCTGACGGGGCGCGGACGGCGCGAAAGGCGGAGCCTGTTCGGATGAGCCCGAGGACGCGGAGG
The DNA here is from genome assembly GCF_002916655.1 of Novosphingobium sp. HII-3. Lineage (GTDB taxonomy): Bacteria > Pseudomonadota > Alphaproteobacteria > Sphingomonadales > Sphingomonadaceae > Novosphingobium > Novosphingobium panipatense. Next base: position 35,493 of record NZ_PPSM01000005.1, on the reverse strand, counting down.
CAAAGAGCACGGCGGCGATGGTACCCGCTGCGATGAACCCGGAGGCGAGGAAAAGGCGCGCGTTCAACTTCTACAACCCAGACAATGGCACCGTTATTCCTGGCAGCCACTCGTTAGTATCACGTAAAGCGTCGGGCCGGAGGATCGTGCCCGATTTTTCGCTTAGGGACGTTTGACTATCCCCTCGCGCAGGATTGAATTGGCCAGTTCAGCGATGTGTTCCGGCGGCTCGTCATCCCAGACCGCGTAACGCAGACCGAGGAACACGTTCATGCCCATGATGGCCCATGCGTGCGCTTCTCCCAGATCCTCGCGAAGATCGCCCTTTACAATGCCGTCTGCAAGGCGCTCGTGGATTCGCGTCGCGGTGGACTGGTAATGCTGGCGGAAGCTTGCGGGATCGACGAATTCGCACTCGTCGATGATGCGGTAGATTTCCTTGTGCTCCGCCGCAAACCGCAGGAAGCCTACGAGCGACGCCCGCTCCGTTTCCAGTGCGGGAAGATCCCGGCTGCGGGCGCTTCGCGCCGCTTCGCGCACCTTGCCTGACAGATCATCGACGAGCGCCCGGAAGATCTCGTCCTTTGAATTGAAGTAGGTGTAGAAGCTGCCCAGCGCAGTGCCCGCGCGCCGGGTGATGCCGGTGATGGACGCCTCGTGAAACCCGCGCTCCCCGAATTCGACGGCCGCCGCGTCCAGCAGCTTGCGCAATGTCCGCCGACCGCGCTCCGTCCTCGGCGACTTGTTTGCCGCAGCTGCATCAGGAGGGATTCGGGAGGACGGCTCTGTGGTCACCCGGCCACAGCTAGACCGGGGATCAAGCGAAGGCAAATTTTCAAAGTTGAAAGTTGGTTCAGGTGTCAATATAGCTGTGCGCCAAGAACGAAAAGCAATGGGAGTGATTGTGATGCCAAAGGCGCGCTTTTTCGCGATTTCTTCGAGTGTGCTGGCGCTGTCCGGTGGCTTTGGCGCAGCGCCCACGATGGCCCAGGACGCCGCACCCGCGGCTGAAACGGCGGCCCAGGCTGGCGACATTATCGTCACCGCGCGGCGACGGGAGGAGCGTCTTGTCGATGTCCCGATCTCGGTTTCGACCTTCAGCGGCGACCAGCTCGAGAAGTCGGGCGCGCTCGACATCACGGACATCGCCAACGTGTCCCCGAACGTGACGCTGGAACCCTCCCGAGGTACGAACTCCACTCTCTCGGCATTCATCCGCGGCGTGGGGCAGCAGGATCCGGTCTCCGGGTTTGAGCAGGGTGTCGGCATCTACCTTGATGACGTGTACCTCAACCGCCCGCAGGCCGCTGTTCTGGACATCTACGACGTCGAGCGGATTGAGGTGCTGCGCGGGCCGCAGGGCACGCTCTACGGACGCAATACCATCGGCGGCGCGGTCAAGTACGTGACCAGGCAACTGCCCCAGGACTTCGCATTCCGGATTCGCGGCACCTACGGCAGCTACGACCAGGCCGACCTCGTCGCGACCGCGTCGGCGCCGGTCAGCGAACTGATCCGCGTGGGCGGTTCGGTCGCGCGCCTGTCGCGGGGCGGCTTCGGCAAGAACCTGACCACGGGCGAGGACAACTACAACAAGGATATCTGGGCAGGGCGGGCCAGCGTCGATATCGGCGGCTATGGCGAACCTGTGCTGATCCGCATCTCCGGCGACTATACCAAGGACAAGTCGAACGCGCGCGGTGGCCATCGCCTGATACCAGGCTATGTCTCGGGCGCCCCGGTGCTGAGTGACGTCTATGACACGCGCGGCGGCCTCAACGATCCGAGGCAGGAAGTCGAGGCCTACGGCTTTGCCATAAACGCCAGCGCCGACCTCACCGATCAGCTGACGTTCCGGTCCATCAGCTCCTGGCGCAAGGACGACAGCGCTTCACCCATCGACTTCGACGCGCTTCCCGCCGTCGACGTCGATGTTCCGGCCTATTACCGCAACGAGCAGATCAGCCAGGAATTCCAACTGCTCTACGACGACGGCGGCATGGTTCAGGGCCTGATCGGCGCCTACTACCTCAATGCCAACGCCGACACCCAGTTCGACACGCGGCTCTTCACCGCCCTCAATGGTCTGACCGCCTTTACGCAGGCCGATGTCGATACCGAGACTTTTGCAGTTTTCGGTGATTTCACGGTCGACTTCAGCGAGCGGCTCAGCCTGTCGGTCGGCGGCCGGTACACGTGGGATGAGCGCAAGGCCGAGATCCTGCGGCAGAACTACCTCGGCGGCGGTTCTCCGGTCTTCGGCGGCGCGGGCCTTGCGCTCGGGGCTCCAAGCACGAACTTCTCAGGCAAGGCCACCTTCAAGAAGTTCACGCCGCGCGCCTCGATCAGCTTCAAGCCGACGCCCGATCACAACATCTACGCAAGCTTCAGCCAGGGCTTCAAGGGCGGTGGGTTCGACCCGCGCGGCGTGGGTGTCAACGCTCCGTCGGCGACACCCGGTGCGCCGACCAGCGCCGAAATCGCCGACTACCTCAGCTTCGAACCGGAGACGGTCGACAGCTACGAGATCGGCTACAAGGGCAACCTGTTCGACGGCGCCCTTTATCTCGCCGCCGCCGGATTCTACATGGACTACAAGGACGTCCAGATCCCCGGCTCCGCAGGCTGCACGGTAGGCGGGATTCCGACGTTCTGCGGCATCATCACCAATGCCGGCAAGGCGCGCTTCAAGGGCGTGGAACTCGAAGCGAATGCCCGGCTGGCGCAGGACCTGATGACCGGTGGCGACAGGCTGAGCCTTTCGGGCGCGCTCGGCTACATCGATGCCGAGTACCGCGAATACATCGCGAACATTCCGATCGACCCGGCCGTTCCGTCGATCACCCAGCCCACCGACGTGGCCGAGTACCGCAAGGTTCAGAACACGCCCAAGTGGACCGTCAGCGGTACGCTCGCCTACTCCACGCCCATCGGAGAGGGCGACCTCGATCTGAGCGCGACATATGCCTACCGCAGCAAGACCTATCAGTTCGAGATCCCCAATCCCTACCTGGACCAGAAGGGTTTCGGTCTGTTCGACGCCAGCCTGGTCTACACCGCGCCGGAAGGCCGCTGGAGCCTGGGCGTGCATGGCAAGAACCTGTTCGACAAGCGCTACAAGACGTCGGGCTACACCTTCCTGGCCGCCGACCCGCGCACCGGCGAACTGGCGACGCGGCCGAATGGTCAATTCGTACCGACGCTCGGCACCGAAGGTATCCTGACCGCCTACTACGGCAACCCGCGTCAGATCTTCGCCACGGCAACCCTGGCCTTCTGACGTCACAGGGGAGATGCACAGGATGGAGTACCATGTCCACCGCTACCGCAGCGCCTGCGGGCGCCTTGAACTTGCCGCACGTGACTATGCGGCGGCGGAGGGCGCGCCGGTGCTGCTGCTGATGCATGGCCTCACCCGCAACAGTGCGGACTTCGAGCCCTTGGTGGCGGGTCTGGCCGGTCGTTACCGGATGATCGTGCCGGACCAGCGGGGGCGCGGGCTGTCGCAGTGGGATCCTGATCCCGACCGCTATCGCCCGGATGTCTACGCGCAGGACATGCTGGCGCTTCTCGACGGGCTGGAGATCAGGCAGGCGGGGCTGGTGGGAACGTCCATGGGCGGGCTCATGGCGATGGTCATGAACGCGCTTCGTCCCGGACTGGCGCGTGCAATCGTCTTCAATGACATCGGCCCGGTGCTGGACCCTGCCGGGCTTGCCCGCATCCAGTCCTATGTGGGTCCTGGCGGGGCGATGGCCGACTGGGCCGAAGCCGCCGCCCGCACCCAGGCCATCAACGAAGCAGCTTTCCCCGATTACGAAGACGAGCAGTGGCTTGCCTTCGCCCGCCGCATCGCGAAGGACGATGACGCCGGGGGCATCGTCTTCGCCTACGATCCGGCCATATCCCAGAGCATCGCCGGAGACGATCCGCAGACGGTGCCGCCCGACCTGTGGCCTCTGTGGGATCTGCTGGATACGGTGCCCGCGCTGGTCGTCCGGGGGGCTCTCTCGGACCTGCTGGCAGCTGCGACAGTGGAGGAGATGGCGCGGCGCCACTCCGGCCCCTTTTTCGCTGTCGAGGTGCCACGGGTCGGGCATGCGCCCATCCTTGACGAGCCGGTCGCCTTCGCTGCCATCGACGCCTTTCTCCAGCAGCACATGGCTTGACCCAGGCGCGGGGTCCTGCGCACCGGGAGGACGCGGCGGGCGCGGGCCATCCCGCAGGAGTTCCGCTCACTGCGGCCGCCCCGCCGCGCGGAAGCGACAAGAAGGCAGACATGATGCAGCAATCCGAACGCGCCTCAGATACGCAGACAGCACAGGGGGCCTCACCGAAGCTCGTGCTGGGCATGCTGCTGCTGGTCTACGTGTTCAACTTCGTGGACCGGCAGATACTGTCCATCCTCGCGGCTCCAATCCAGGCTGATCTCGGTCTGACGGATGCGCAAATGGGCATGCTGGGCGGTCTTGCCTTCGCGATCCTCTATTCTACGCTGGGGGTGCCGCTCGCCTGGATCGCGGACCGGACTAGCCGGTCCTGGGTCATCACCGGGTCGCTGGTGGTGTGGAGCCTTTTCACGGCTGCCTGCGCCATGGCGCAGGGCTTCTGGCACATCTTCCTCGCGCGGCTGGGCGTCGGGGTGGGAGAGGCCGGCGGCGTGGCGCCAAGCTATGCCGTGATCGGCGATCACTTCCCCAGCCATCGACGGGCGTTCGCGCTTTCCATCTACGCCCTTGGCATCCCCCTTGGCTCCGCAGCCGGGGTGATGGCCGGTGGGTATGTCGCCCAGGCTGTCGACTGGCGGATGGCCTTCCTTGTCGTCGGACTCTGCGGAGTGGTGATCGCGCCCTTGTTCAAGATGGTGGTCAAGGATCGGCCCCGGCCTCAGTCCGGACCTACGGTGCGCTTCGCCGATGTCGCGGCGACGCTCGCGCGCAAACCTTCATTCTGGCTGTTCAGCTTCGGCGCTGCGTCCAGTTCCATGCTGGGATACGGCGTGGCCTTCTGGCTGCCCAGCCTGCTGCAGCGCAGCTTCGGGCTGACTCTTGTCGAGACGTCCTGGTTCTTCGGCGCCATCCTTCTTCTGGGCGGTACGGTGGGTGTTCTCGGCGGCGGCGCTCTTGCGGATCGCTTCGGGAAGGGCGACCGCGCCTGGTACGGCCGCGTACCGGCGATCGGTTTCGTCTGCGCGGTCCCGTTCTACGCGGGTGGCATCTGGACCTCGAGCGTGCCCGTCGCTTTCGTGCTGTTCCTGCTGCCGCAGGCCCTGGCCTATTTCTGGCTTGGCCCGGTGACCAGCGCCGTGCAGCATCTGGTGGATCCGCCCGCCCGTGCCACCGCTTCGGCGCTTTTTCTGCTGATCAACAACCTGATCGGCCTTGGCGGGGGCATTTACGCGCTGGGGGCGCTTTCCACGGCGTTGCAGCCCGTCTGGGGCACGCAATCGCTGCGCTACTCCATGCTCTTCGCTCTGGTCCTCTACCTCGTGGCAGCCCTGCTGATGACATTGGCGGGACCAAGGCTCCGCACCGACTGGGTAGACGAGGCGCCACCCCGGCAGCCCGCTTGAGCTATGGTCAGGCGCAGGTAGGCGCGGGGGAGGACGAAAATGGTGCCGGCTACAGGATTCGAACCCGTGGCCCCCTGATTACAAATCAGGTGCTCTACCAACTGAGCTAAGCCGGCGGTGCTTTACAGTACGTCTGCGGCCCTTAACGCGACGAAGGGGCGGCGGTAAAGCCAAATCGAACGTGGCCTGTATCCGGGACGTCGCCGCTCCCCGATCAGGCCGCGCCGAAAGTCCACCCTTCCGTGATAGCAAGCTCGCGATCGAGCTCGGCCGGGCGCCACAGGTGCGGTCGGTGCGCTGCCACGCGCAGCCAGGCCGCGGTCACGATCGCGTCGGCGCTGTGATCATCGATGCGGCCCATTCCGTCCGCACGTTTCGATCCGAGCCGTTGGAGGGCCGCATTGACCTCGCAGTAGTCGGTCATCTTCGCACGGCCCACGCTTCGTCCGGCCTCAAGGGCTGCGAGCGAGGTGTAGATTTCCGTCACCACCGACCCGGTGTCCGGAACGGGATCGACCGGCCAGACGGGGAGCCGCCCGCGCAGACGGTGGAGCAGCCGCATCCCCGTGAGACTGGACTTGCCTACTTGCGCGGCGCCCACGAGGTTGAAGTTCGAATAGGGGCGGCAGCCCGCTCGTGCCTGGGCTTCTTCCGTCACGCGCATGCGTCCGCGCCGGTGAACGGCGCCTGGAAGGTGAAACAGCGCGCCTTCTCGCCCGCCATGCCGCCGGAAGTAAGCGCTCGCCGCCTCGTGATCGACGAAGCTGCTTGCGGAGAGATGAGGGTCATCGGCGCAGATTGCGTCAACCAGCGCCCAGAGCGCGGGCGCGTCGGCAGGGCTGTCAGACCAGCCGGGAAAGAAGGCGCCGCCATCCCGGAACGGCAGGGAGAGCCCCAGGTCGAGGCCCACCAGGGTCTCGGCAGGCAGGCGGTGAAGGAGGAAATCGAGGACATCCTGCCGGGACCAGACATCGTGCGATGGCGGGCGCAACAGGCAGGGAGCCTCGTCTCCGCTTGCGCACAGGGCTACGGCGATGCCTTTCTGCCGTTCCCCGACGGCGCCCGACCAGTCGACGGCAAGGAAATGCCGGAAACGCGGCTCCGTCATGAAGCCGGGAATGGGGCTGCAGGTGGCGCCCGCATCACTCGCCGCGCCGCTCGGCCCGCTTCTTGTCCCACCATTCTATCCGCTTCCTGACTTCGCGTTCGAAGCCCCGTTCCACCGGCTCATAGTACGTCTGCGGTGGCATGCCCTCAGGCCAGTAGTTGTCACCTGAAAAGCCATCGGGGGCATCATGGTCGTAGGCGTAGTCCTTGCCGTAGCCGATCTCCTTCATCAGCTTGGTGGGGGCATTCAGGATATTGGCGGGAGGATTGAGCGACCCTGTTTCCCTCGCGCTCTTCCAGGCGGCCTTGAACGCGGAATAGGCGGCGTTCGACTTGGGCGCCGTCGCCAGATAGAGGCAGGCCTGCGCGATCGCCAGTTCGCCTTCGGGCGATCCGAGGAACTCGTAGGTGTCCTTGGCGGCCAGGCACTGGACGAGCGCCTGCGGGTCGGCAAGGCCGATGTCCTCGTTCGCCATGCGTACCAGGCGGCGCAGGACGTAAAGTGGCTCTTCTCCGGCCGTCAGCATCCGCGCAAGATAGTACAGGGCGGCCTGCGGATCCGACCCACGTACCGATTTGTGCAGTGCGCTGATGAGATTGTAGTGCCCGTCGCGGTCCTTGTCGTAGACCGCTACCCGGCGCTGCAGGAAATGCCCCAGCCCACCAGGGTCGAGCGGTTCGGAAATACCGGCGGCATACAGCGTCTCCACTTGGTTGAGCAGGAAGCGCCCGTCCCCATCGGCGGAGGCCACAAGCGCGTCGCGCGCGTCCTGTGTGACAGGCAAGCGGCCTTCCAGAGCCTCGGCCTTGTCGAGCAGCGCGTTCAGCGCCTCCGGCCCAAGGCGGTGGAGGATCAGCACCTGGGCCCGGCTCAGCAGTGCCGCGTTGAGAGCGAAACTGGGGTTTTCGGTCGTGGCGCCCACAAGCGTCACGGTGCCCCGCTCAACGAAAGGAAGGAAGCCATCCTGCTGGGCGCGGTTGAAGCGGTGTATCTCGTCCACGAAAAGCAGCGTGCGTTGTCCAGCCTTCCCGGCAACATCGGCTTCGGCGAAGGCCTTCTTCAGGTCGGCCACGCCTGAGAATACCGCAGAGACCGCCGCGAAACGCATGCCCACGGCGTCCGCCAGCAGCCGCGCGATGCTGGTCTTGCCTGTGCCGGGTGGCCCCCAAAGGATCATGGAGGAAAGCCGTCCCGCAGCGACCATGCGGCCGATCGCGCCTTCCGGCCCGGTGAGGTGTTCCTGGCCAACAACCTCGGACAGGTTGCGGGGGCGGAGACGGTCCGCAAGGGGCGCGTCGTCCCGCAGCACCTCTGGTGCGGCGGCAGGGGGAAGGTCATCGGCGAAAAGGTCGGCCATGCTGCTTACTTAGTCGCTTGTGCAGCGAATTGCATCGGTTTGCGCAGAGGAGTAGGCTCGCTGCAAAGGGGACGCGGCGTGAGGAACAGCGAAAGGGCAGGAAAGCCGGGTTGGGCCTATTGGGCGATTGCGGCTGCTGCGCTTGCCTGGAATGCCCTTGGCTGCATCGACTTCACTCTCACGGCATCGCGCACTCCGGTTTACCTCGCCCAGATGAAGCCGGAGGTCATCGACTGGCTGGATAGCGCGCCGACATGGAGCATGGCGGCCTGGGCGCTGGGGGTGGGCGGCGGTGCGGCTGGCGCGCTGTTATTGCTGCTGCGGTCCCACTTTGCCCCTGTGGCCTTCGCGGCGTCGCTGACAGGGCTGGGGCTGACGCAGGCGTGGCAGGTTGCCTCCCCGATGCCGGGGGGCACGTTCGCTGCAAGCGCCATGTCGGCGCTGATCTGGATCGTTGCGATCGCTCTCCTGTGGTTCGCCTGGCGACAACGGCGCGCGGGCGTCCTGCGGTGACTCGGGCGAGGGTTCAGCTGGCGGCGTCGCGCTTCGTTTGCCCCTTCGATGAAAGGAAACGGGCCCATGCCGCATCCGTTCGGGCTTGATCAGCAGACCGTGCTGGGGCTTGACCCTGTGGCGCACGTCGGGCTGGCGGCGGACCTGGGGTGCCGTGCCGTCACGCTCGGGCTTGCCCAGAACGCTGGGGGGGAGAACCCGCACCGGTATCCGCCATGGTCCCTGCGCGAGGATGCGGTGCTTGTGCGCGAGACGAAGGCGGCGCTCCGCGACGGGGGCGTGGTCATCGCCGTGGGAACCGGGTGCGACATCTCGCAGCAGATCGATGCTTCGCAAAGAGCTGCTGACATGGACATGTTCGCGGAACTCGGGGCGGTCCGCGTCAGCGCTTCCGATATGGGCGCGGAGCGGGAGCGCGCGTTCGATCAGTTCGGCGCGCTGGCCGAAATGGCGGCGGCACGGGGCATGGAACTGTGCATCGCGTTTTCCCCGGTGCTCACGATGCGGTCTTTGCCGGATGCCCTGCAGGTTATCGCGCGGATCGGCGCGCAAGGCGGGCCGGGAAGCGCAACCACGGTGCTGATCGACGCCATGCACTTCTTTCGCTCCGGCGGGACGGTGCAGCAGGTGGCCGAGCTTGACCCGGCCCTGATTGGCCATGTCCAGCTTTGCGATGTGCCGCGACGGGGAACCGGCGACTACATGGCCGAAAGCACGTCCGGACGGATGATACCGGGGCAGGGCGAGCTTCCCCTGCGCGAATTTGTGGAAGCGCTTCCGCGGGGGCAGGTGCTGGGCCTTGACGTTCCTCTCATCGGCGCCGCGCGCAGCGGGCGGGACGTGCGCGACTATGTCGGCGAGATCCTCCGGCGAACGCGAGAGTATCTGGCCTGAACGTCAGCGCCGATCGGCCAACATCATCTCGGCGCCTTTCTCCGCGATCATCATGGTTGGCGCATTGGTGTTGCCGGACGTGATGGAGGGCATCACCGATGCATCAATCACGCGAAGCCCGTCGATGCCCGTGACGCGCAGCCTTGCGTCGACGACGGAACCCATGGCCGCCGTGCCCACCGGGTGGAAGATGGTGGTGCCGATCTCCCCGGCCGCGCGTTGCAGGTCGCCTTCACTCTCAAGGCCGGCGCCGGGGCGCACCTCCTCCGGGTGGAAGCGGGCGAGGGCAGGCTGCGCCACGATTCGCCGGGTGATGCGGATCGCCTCTGCAGCGACGCGGCGGTCTTCCTCGGTCGAGAGATAGTTGGGGCGGATGGACGGCGGTTCAGCCGGATCGGCTGCGGTGATGTGCGTGGCGCCCCGGCTTTCCGGTCGCAGGTTGCACACACTGGCGGTGAAGGCGGGATAGGGGTCCAGAGCGCCACCGAACGCCGCGAGGCTGAGCGGCTGCACGTGATATTCAAGGTTCGGCGTCGCGTAACGCGCGTGGCTGCGCGTAAAGACGCCGAGCTGGCTCGGCGCCATCGCCATCGGCCCTGTGCGGCGCAGAGCGTATTCCAGCCCGATCATTGCCTTGCCCAGCAGGTTGCCCGCCCGGGCATTGAGTGTCGCCACGCCTGACACGCGGTATGCGCAGCGCAGTTGCAGATGGTCCTGCAGGTTCGCCCCGACCTGCGGACGATGAACAACGGGCACCACGCCGAGTTGCGCAAGGTGCGCACCATCCCCGATGCCACTGCGTTCGAGGATCGCGGGCGAGCCGATGGCACCTGCCGCCAGCACGACTTCCCCCCGTGCGCGAGCCTGTCGGCTTTCGCCTGCCAGAGTGTAGGCGATGCCGATCGCGCGACCGTTCTCGACAAGGACGCGATCAACCAGCGCGCCGGTTTCCACCTTCAGGTTGCGCCGGGTGCGCACCGGCTTGAGGAAGGCATCGGCGGCGCTCCAGCGCCAGCCGCGGCGCTGCGTGACCTGAAAGAAGCCCGCCCCCTCGTTGTCGCCGGTGTTGAAGTCATGGCTATGGCGAATGCCCTGCTGCTCGCAGGCGTCACGGAACGCCTCCAGGATGTCCCAGCGAAGGCGCTGCTTTTCGACGCGGATTTCGCCGCCCTCGCCATGGTAGGCGCTGGCTCCTTCGTAGTGGTCCTCCGCGCGGGTGAAGTAGGGCAGCACGTCGTCCCAGCCCCAGCCGCTGTTTCCCGCTTGCCGCCATCCGTCGTAGTCGGCCGCCTGGCCGCGCATGTAGATCATGCCGTTGATCGAGGAGCAGCCGCCCAGCACGCGTCCGCGCGGATACTTGAGCGCCCGGCCGCCCAGACCCTCCTCGGCTTCGGTGGAAAGGCACCAGTCGGTACGCGGATTGCCGATGCAGTACAGGTAGCCCACGGGGACCCGGATCCAGATGTAGTTGTCCTTGCCGCCCGCCTCCAGCAGCAGGACGCGGTTTGCGGGATTGGCGCTGAGGCGATTGGCGAGCACGCAGCCTGCGCTTCCTCCACCCACGATGATATAGTCGAACTCTCCCATTCATCATGGGCTATGCCGCAGTCCTCAAGCTATCAAGCGGCCGCTTGGGGCAGGCCCTCCTCCGGGGCGAATGGCCGCACGGGCGATGCCGTCGGGCAAGAGGCGTAAAAGGCTTGATGCGCCGGTGGGCGCCCCTCACACCCCAGACAAGGAGGAGGAGGCCATGACGATACCTTCCATCGGAAAGGTCGGGGTCTGGTCGCTGGAGCTGCGTTTCGGAGACAAGGCCCGATCCGCCGCAGCGGCCGCCGAGCTTGAGGCAATGGGCTATGGGGCCTTGTGGATACCGGGAGGTATCGACGATGGCGCGCCTGCCGACGTCGAACGGCTGCTGGCCGCGACATCGACCATCACTGTGGCCACCGGCATCCTCAACATCTGGAAGCATGACCCCGCCGAACTGGCGGCCTGGTTTCTGGGCCTTCCGGACGACTGGCGCGCCCGCACGCTCCTGGGCCTCGGCATCAGCCATGGTCCGATCATCGGCGAAAAGTGGGGCAGGCCGCTCGAGGTCATGAGCGCTTTCCTTGACTCGCTGGCCGCCGCAGGAATGCCGCGCGACAACCTCTGCCTTGCTGCGCTCGGCCCCGGGATGGTGGCGCTGTCCGGCGCACGGACGGCGGGCGCCCACCCCTATCTCGTGACACCCGAACACACGGCGGGCGCCCGCGCGATACTCGGTCCTCGGGCGCTGCTTGCGCCCGAACAGGGCGTCATTCTGGAGAGTGACCCGCAGAAGGCCCGGGCCACGGCGGTCGAGGCGCTCACGCATTACCGGCGGCTCCCGAACTATCGCAAGAACTGGCTGCGCCTGGGTTTCACCGACGCGGAGATTGATGCCGACGATCCCCGTCTCCTCGCCGCCTTGTTTTCCGCCGGAGGACCGGGTGAGGCAGCGGCGCGTCTGCAGGCGCACTTCGACGCGGGAGCGGACCACGTCTGCGTCCAGGTTCTTGCCGGGGCGCAGGGTGGAGATTTGGACGTCCTGCTGCCCAGGTGGCGCGCGATCGCTGACGAACTCGGCCTGACGACGAGGCGGCAGGCGCCGCGTTAACGGTTTGGAAACCCTTCCAGGCTAGATCCGGGGACACAGGAGATGGCGGCTTCGGCCGTCAGATTGACAGGAGCCGCCGGCGAACCGGGCGTGATCCCTGCCGACAGGTTGGGGTCGAAACCGTGGTGAAGGTGCCGCCGTCTGGCGCATCGGCACCTTTCGCGAGCGGCTCCTGGCAATTCCCGACAGCTACCCCTCAGCCTCCTAGTGCATGCTGTTCCGCCGTCACCGGGGCGCGGGACGGCTGGTCCACGACGGCGCGCGTGATCCACACGGCGGACATCGCGACCAGCGCCAGCAGCAGGCTGACGATCAGGACATAGCGGACGATCTGCGGGGTGCTTCCCCCGCGCGCTTCATCGTCATCGAGATGAACTTCATCACCGGTACGATGCATGGCTGCTCTCCGTCGGCCCGACGGCGGCCTTCATGGTCGCGCATCATCGGACCATCTTGCGGAACGCCAGGAGCGGCAATCAAGTTCCCGGCGATGCGCTTCGAGCATGACGCGCGGATTGCTCCTCGAGCAGATGCAGGGTGCGCTCATCCCGCTTCCCTCCGAAGAACGTCTCGAGCGCATCGGCGAAAGGGGCGGCAGCCTGGCCATCCGGCGACGCGTACTCGAACAGGGTCATGCTGCTGCAGAACTTCATGGCATCGATAGAGCCGAGGATCTCATCCGCGCTTCGCCGTCCGCGCCAGGCCAGCATGAGGTGAGTGACCTCATGCAAACGGCGACCCAGGATAGGGTGGGCAAGGTAGTCCTGGGCCTCGTTCAGATTCGCAATGGCGTAGTGGCGCGCCATCGGGCTTGATCCCAGCCCTGCGATCTGGGGAAAGACGAACCACATCCAGTGCGTGCGTTTGTGTCCGGCTGACAGCTCCACCCGGACCTCATCGAAGATTTCGTCCTGCGCCGGCACGAAACGTTCAAGATCGGGCACCGTGCCGAACGCCTGACTGGTACCCATCGGTCAGGGTTGTTGCGGCTCGTCGCGCTGTTCGGCGACGGCTCGCTCGGTGTCCGCATGACCACCCGTTTCCGGCGTGGTGAGCACGCCTGTCAGCCAGACAGCCGAGAAACCGAGGATGACAAGAACGAGGCTGATGAGGAGGATATACCGCACAATGCCGGGTGTCGAACCGCTGCGGGCCTCGACGTCGCCGAGGTGTACTTCCTCTTTCCGTCTTTCCATTCTCGTCTCTCCGGTAGCGAACGGTGTTCCGCCCATTTCCACACGAAACACTTCAGGGCGACCGGCGTTCCGCCAGCCGCCCTGCAGAGATGGTTTCGTTACCGTGAGCCGCACGCCATCGGTAAGGCGAACGGCCGCTATAGCCGCGATCAGTCGCGCAGGAGTTCGTTGATACCGGTCTTCGAGCGGGTCTGCGCGTCAACGGTCTTCACGATCACCGCGCAGTAGAGCGATGGGCCGGGCGTGCCGTCGGCAAGCGGCTTGCCGGGCATCGCGCCAGGCACGACGACGGCGTAGGGGGGGACACGGCCGATGTGGACTTCGCCGGTCGCACGGTCGACGATCTTGGTCGAGGCACCGATGAACACACCCATCGAGAGAACCGCACCCTCGCCGACGATGACGCCTTCGGCGACTTCCGAGCGGGCGCCGATGAAGGCGCCGTCCTCGATGATGACGGGGCCCGCCTGGAGGGGCTCAAGCACGCCACCGATGCCGGCGCCGCCCGAGATGTGCACGTTCCTGCCGATCTGCGCGCAGGATCCGACGGTGGCCCAGGTGTCCACCATCGTGCCCTCGCCGATGTAGGCGCCAAGATTCACGAAGCTCGGCATCAGCACCACGCCCTTGGAGACATGGGCGCTGCGGCGCACCACGGCACCGGGAACCACGCGGACGCCGGCAGCCTTGAAGCGGCTTTCATCCCAGCCCGCGAACTTGAGCGGCACCTTGTCGAAGGCGGGCGCGCCGGCTGCGCCGTAGTCCATCACGCCATTGTCGTTCAGGCGGAAGCTGAGAAGGACAGCCTTCTTGAGCCACTGGTTCACGACCCATTCGCCGTCGACCTTTTCGGCCACGCGGGCTTTGCCCGCATCAAGCAACTCCAGGGCTTCGTCGACGATCTGGCGAACGTCCTCACTGGCGGGCGTGACGGTGTCGCGGGCGTCGAATGCGGCTTCGATCTTGGCGGCAAGGTCGGACATGGCTGGGTCTCCGGAAGATGGGTAGGTCGATCTGTTGCGGCGCGGCCTAGAGGCTGAGCGGCGGGGCGGCAAGAGCTACGTCACCGTGGCGGCGCGCAGGCGGCTTCGCCATAGCGGCCGGGTCAGTCGTCGGGCTGCATCAGTTCGCGCACGAAGCCGATCAGCCCCGTCTGGCGGGCGCGGCGGAGTCGCTCGGCATGGAGAATCTTCTGCACCTGTTCGAAGCAGCGATCGATATCATCATTGACGACGACGTAGTCGTAACCGTCCCAGTGGCTGATTTCGGACCGGGCGCGCTCCATCCGGCCGTGGATGACCTCCGGAGTGTCGGTTCCACGGCCAGTGAGGCGGCGGCGAAGTTCCGCAATGCTGGGGGGCAGTAGGAACACGCGCACCACGTCGCGCTCGAGCTTCTGGTAAAGCTGCTGGGTCCCTTGCCAGTCGATGTCGAACATGTAGTCGACACCCTCCTTCAGGCCGGCCTTGACCTGGGCCTTGGGCGTTCCGTAGCTCTGGCCAAAGACGGTCGCCCATTCCAGGAACTCCCCGTCCTCGGCCATGCGATCGAACTGGGCATGGCTGACGAAGTGATAGTCACGCCCATCGACCTCACCCGGCCGCGGCGCGCGGGTGGTGCAGGAGACGGAGTTGCGGATATGGGGATCGCCTTCGAGCAGCATCCTGGCGATGGTGGTCTTGCCAGCGCCCGAGGGCGAGGACAGGATGAACATCAGCCCGCGGCGGGCGAGTGTACCGGTGGTGTCGGGAGAGGGAGCGTCATGGGCCATGGTTCCCGATGCCGATGACGGCCCCGCAAATCAAGTGGCGGTTGCGCGAGGGGGCAGGTCAGTCGCGGACAGAAGGCCCGGGCCGCAGCCTCCAACTCAGGAGGTTTCCCCATCCTTCGCCTGTTCATGGAGATCCCTGGCGCCTTCGGCGCGCGCCTGCCGGGCACGGCTCCGGTCGTACAGTGTCTTGACCACAAGGGCACCGCTGACCGCCAGCGCTCCGGGGACAGACCCGACGGCGACTCGCGCCAGGGCGCCGTGCAGCAGCGTTTCGCTGATCGAGCGGCCCTTCAGGATCGACTTGGCCTTGCGCGGCGAATAGCTCGCTCCGAGGACGGACCGCTCTACCGCGCGGCGGGCGACCATGGTCCCGGTGCGCAGCGCGATGTCCGCGATGACCAGGTTCGTCGCCGGGTTGGGGCTGGGCCCGTGGAGTTCGCCGCCGTTGTTCGCAAGGTTCTTGAGCCCCCTGGCGGGGGCGGAGACGACATTTGCCGCCTTCTTTGCCTGCTTCTTGAGAACTCCGGTTCCAAGCTTCGTAGCCATCTTGCGCCCTATCCCCGGGCGAGCCCGGTCACTTCTTCTTGCCGAAATCCACGGAGACCACGTTCGAGCCATCCTCGCTGGGAGTAATGCGCGAGGCGACATCGCGTTCCGCGTCGTTCTCCGCCGGGGAGACCTGCTCGCTCTCGACGTCGGCCATGGCATGGAACTGGAGGCCAAAGTCGACGGCCGGATCGACGAACGCGGTGATCGCGGAGAACGGAATGTCCAGCTTGGCCGGCATCTGGTTGAAGGAAAGGCTGACGGTGAAACCGGTGTCCGAGACGCCGAGATCCCAGAACTTGTTCTGCAGGACGATGGTCATCTCATCGGGGAAGCGGGCCCGCAGGTCGGCGGGGATGCTTACGCCGGGGGCCCCCGTCTTGAAGGTGATGTAGAAGTGGTGTCCGCCGGGAAGAACGCCGTTGGAGGCTTCTACCTGGCCAAGCACGCGGCCGACGACGGCGCGCAGGGCCTCCTGCACGATTTCGTCGTAAGGGATCAGGCTGTCTTGCGTGGTGTCGTTCATCGCGCCCTACGTGCTCATGCTGGCTTGTCCGGTCAAGCGTGTTCCGACCTAAAAAGACGCCGATGGTCCCATTTTCTCTGTTGCAGGAGAGAAAATCGCCTGTTTCGGCTCTCGCCTGTTCAACGCCCCCGTGGCCTTCCGGCTCCGGATGAGGTGCGGAATTGATTCCCGCTCAGACACGTCTATTAGGCACGGCCATGCGTACCGCCACGATCAGCCGCAAGACTCACGAGACCGACATCGAAGTCGAGGTCAATCTCGACGGCACCGGCGCCTATGACGTGTCGACCGGCATCGGTTTTCTTGACCACATGATCGAGCAGTTCAGCCGCCATTCGCTGATCGACATCCGGTGCCGGATCAAGGGCGACCTCCACGTCGACCAGCACCACACGACCGAGGACAGCGCCATCGCCATCGGACAGGCGATCACCAGGGCGCTCGGCGACAAGGCGGGTATCGGGCGCTACGGCGACGTGAATTCCCCGATGGATGAGGCATTGAGCCGCGTATCGCTGGACATCTCGGGCCGTCCCTATCTTGTGTGGAAGGCCAGGTTCACCCAGGAGAAACTCGGCGAATTCGATACTGAGATGGTGGAGCACTGGTTCCACTCGATTGCGCAGGCGATCGGCATCACGCTGCACATCGAACTGCTCTACGGCACCAACAATCACCACATCTGCGAAGGCATCTTCAAAGGCTTTGCGCGCGCGATGCGCAGTGCGGTCGAACTCGACCCGCGCAAGGGCGGAGCCATCCCCTCGACCAAGGGAATTCTCGGGCAGGATACGCTGTGATGGCAGGGTTCGTCTCCATGAGCCGCCGCCCTTCCAGGGCTTCGCGCGCATGACGTTGGCGCTGATCGACTATGGTGCGGGCAACCTGCACTCGGTCGCCAACGCTCTTCGCGCTGCGGGTGCGGAAGACCTGACCATCACCGCCAGTCCCGATGTGGTGCGTGCGGCGGACCGCATCGTTCTGCCCGGCGTCGGCTCCTTCAAGGCCTGCGCGGAAGGGCTGCGCGCCATCGGCGGCATGGTCGAGGCAATGGCCGAGCGCGTGCATGTGGGCGGCGCGCCTTTCCTTGGCATCTGCGTTGGGATGCAACTGCTCGCCACCCGCGGCCTGGAGCATGGCGTTACGCCGGGGCTCGACTGGATCGCCGGCGAAGTTCGCCTGATCGAGCGGACGGACCCCCAGATCAAGATCCCTCACATGGGCTGGAACGACGTGTCGCTTGGTCTTCACGATCCCGCAGAGGGCCTGATCGATGCGGGCGAGGCCTACTTCCTGCACTCTTACCACTTCCAGCCGGAAGACGGGGCAAACGTGGCTGCCATGACGGACCATGGCGGCGGGCTTGTCGCGGCCGTGGCGCAGGACAATGTCGTGGGTGTGCAGTTTCACCCTGAGAAGAGCCAGCAGTACGGCCTTTCGCTGCTGTCCCGTTTCCTCGAATGGAAGCCCTGAGATCATGATCGTCTTTCCCGCCATCGACCTCAAGCAGGGGCAGGTCGTCCGCCTTGCCGAAGGCGACATGGAACGCGCCACCGTCTATGGCGACAACCCTGCGGCACAGGCCACGCTCTTCGCCGAAGCCGGATCGCAGTTCCTGCACGTCGTCGATCTGGACGGCTCGTTTGCCGGTCGGGCCGAGAACCGCGGCGCGGTGGAAGCGATCCTGGAGGTGTTTCCCGGCCATGTGCAGCTGGGCGGCGGCATCCGAACCCCCGAAGCGGTCGAAGGGTGGTTCGACCTTGGCGTCTCGCGCGTGGTCATGGGCACGGCGGCACTAAAGGATCCGCAGTTCGTCAAAGACATGGCAAAGGCCTTCCCAGGCGGCATCGTCGTTGCCGTGGATGCGCGCGACGGCATGGTCGCGACGGAAGGCTGGGCGGAAGTGTCCGACGTCTCGATCGTGGACATGGCCCGGCGGTTCGAGGACGCGGGCGTTGCCAGCCTCCTGTTCACCGACATCGGACGCGATGGCCTGCTCAAGGGCGTCAACATCGAGGCGACGGTGGATCTTGCGCGGCGCACCGATCTTCCCGTGATCGCCAGCGGTGGGGTGAAGGGGCTTGACGACATCCGCCTGCTGGCGCTGCACGCGAAGGACGGCATCGAAGGCGTGATCACCGGCCGCGCGCTCTACGACGGTCGCCTCGACCTGGCGACGGCGATCCAGTTCGCGGAGCGCGAGGGGTGAACGAGAATCGCCTGATGGCGGTGCTTGCGCTTGCCATCTTCGTGCCGGGCGCGGTGTGGGCCTGGCAGGACTTCCGCGCCGGGAAAGCCCGCCTGATGCTGTTCAGCCGCGCGCGGGTGAAGATCGAGACGATGCGTGCGGACAATCCGCGCAAGTTCGCCATCTACACCGCCTTCAACTTCGCGCTCTGCGCGGTGGTGGCGGTGTTCGCAGTCTTGCTGTTCTTCAAGCCGGTGGAGTGAGGCCATGACCGTACGTATCCGGGTCATCCCCTGCCTCGACGTCCGCGATGGGCGCGTGGTGAAGGGCGTGAACTTCGTCGACCTGAAGGACGCCGGCGATCCCGTCGAGCAGGCGCGCGCCTATGATGCCGCCGGAGCGGACGAGCTGTGCTTTCTTGATATTTCAGCCAGCCACGAGGGACGCGGAACGCTCCTCGATGTGGTGCAGCGGACGGCCGAAGTCTGCTTCATGCCCCTGACCGTCGGCGGCGGCGTGCGCACGGCCGAGGACGCGCGCGCGCTCCTGCTGGCGGGTGCGGACAAGGTGGCGGTCAATTCCGCTGCCGTGACGCGGCCCGAAGTGGTCGCGGACATCGCGGAGAAGTTCGGATCGCAGTGCATCGTGGCGTCGGTGGACGCTCGGCGCACGGCACCGGGCAAGTGGGAAATTTTCACGCATGGCGGCCGCAAGGCCACGGGCATCGACGCCCTCGAACACGCCATGAAGCTTGCGCGTTTCGGAGCCGGCGAACTTCTCGTGACCTCGATGGACGGGGACGGCACGCAGAATGGGTATGATCTTGCTCTCACGCGCGCCATCGCCGAGGCGGTCTCCGTGCCGGTGGTGGCGAGCGGCGGCGTCGGCAACCTCGATCATCTGGTTGCCGGGGTGACGCAGGGGAAGGCGAGCGCGGTGTTGGCCGCCTCCATCTTCCACTTCGGCAAGTATACCGTTGCAGAGGCTCACGCCGCCCTGCGCGCGGCCGGATTGCCCGCCCGCGGCTGAGGCACGGCGTCCCGTTGCGGGAATCCGAAACCGGGGAGCGGCCATGAGCGCGCTTGCCCCGGAGCCGTTCTTCACCGAAGGCGGACGTGGCGATTGAGCCGACAGAAGGATTCGCATTGCCCCGGCTGAAGGTCTTGCCCGCCATCATTGCGGCCTCGCTTCCACCGTTTCCTGCCCATGCGGCGGGTGGCATCCCGCTTCCTGAGCCAAGCGGCCTCATGCTGCTGGGGATCGGTGTTGCAGGCGTGGTGATAGGGCGCAGATTTTCGGTAAAGCGGCGCGATGATTGAAGCCGCCGCGGACGGTTCGGGCGCGCAGGCGCTTGACCACGCTGCCCGTCCGCCGCATTGCCCCAGCATGAGCAGCCCCGATACCCTCGCGCGTCTAGAAGCCACCATCGCCGAGCGGCGATTAGCCAGCCCCGATACCAGCTATGTCGCCAAGCTGACAGCCAAGGGTGTCGAGAAGATCGCGCAGAAGGTGGGCGAAGAGGCGACGGAGACTGTCATTGCCGCGCTCACCGGCAGTTCTTCGGCATTGGTGGGGGAGGCGGCGGACCTTCTTTTCCATATGATGGTGCTGCTTGGCGAAAAGGGTGTGCCGTTCGCGGACGTGCTGGCGGAACTGGATCGCCGTGAGGGAGTGTCCGGGATCGCCGAAAAGGCCGCCCGCCCCAAGGACTGAACCGGAGAAACCGATGCCGATCGACCCGACACTGCCGTACGACGACACGAACATCTTCGCCAGGATCCTGCGCGGTGAACTGCCGTGCTCCAAGGTCTACGAGGACGATCACGCGCTCGCCTTCAACGACATCCGTCCGCAGGCACCCGTGCACGTGCTGGTAATCCCGAAGGGGCCGTATGTCTCGTGGGATGATTTCACCATGAAGGCCGACGATGCGGAGATCGCAGGCTTCATGCGCGCCGTCGGCAACGTCACGCGCCAGCTGGAGCTCGACGGCCCCGGTTATCGCCTGATGGTGAACATGGGGGCGAGCGGCCATCAGGAAGTGCCCCATCTGCATTTCCATATCTTCGGCGGCCGACAGTTCTACCAGATGATCGCCGACTGATCGCCGCAATCCACCGGAAATTTACCTCGCAATACAGGTAGCGGGGGTGGTTACTGGTGGGGCGGGCTTGAAGTCATGTGCCCTGCCGTTACACATCCGGGCATGATGGACGCACCAGCCTCCTTACCCGCGCCCGCATCCGGCGTGATCGCCGGCGACGTGCACCATTATGCTTTGCGCGTGTTCTACGAGGACACCGACGCCGGCGGAGTGGTGTACCACGCCAATTATCTTCGATGGTTCGAGCGGGCACGATCGGATCTCCTCGACGTCCTTGGCATAGACCAGCGGGCCGCGCTTGAGGCAGGTACCGGCCTGTACACCGTAGCCGAGGCGAACCTGCGTTACCTGGCTCCCGCACGACTGGGCGATACGATCGTCATCGAGACGAGCGCCTTCACCGTCGGGCGGGTTGCCTGCACCCTGCGGCAGGTCGCGCTGCGCGACGGCGTTCGGCTTTGCGAAGGGCTCGTAAAGGTAGGGTTCATCAGCCCTGAAGGACGACCACGCCGACAACCTGAAGCCTGGCAACAGGCTTTTACCTCACTTGTTCCCATCGCCAATCCGGCCCCGGAAGGACCAGAATGACGCTCGATCTGCTTGCCTCGACTATCAGTTTCGCCGGCGACAATGACCATCTCAATCCGGTTAAGCTGTTTCTCGACGCCGATATCGTCGTTCAGGCGATCATGGCCGGGCTGGTTCTGGCCAGTGTCTGGGTGTGGATGATCATCGTCACCTTCACCCTTCGCATGGGTGCCGTGAACCGCCGTTGCGACGAGTACGAGGAAGGGTTCTGGGAGGCGCAAAACTTCGATGTCTACCAGAAGGAACGCCGTCGTGGCGACGTGCCGATGGGCAAGGTCGCCGGTGCCGGGCTTGGAGAATTCAAGCTCAACGCGGCGGCCAACATCGACCTTGAGGGCGCCCGCCAGCGCATCGCCGGCGTCATGAACTCGGCCGTGGGCGAAGAGGCCGACAAGCTGTCGGACCGCCTGAACTTTCTCGCCACAGTCGGCTCGGTCGCCCCTTTCGTGGGTCTGTTCGGTACGGTCTGGGGCATCATGAACAGCTTCTTCCAGATCGGTCAGCAGCAGAACTCGTCCCTGGCTGTCGTGGCGCCGGGTATCTCCGAGGCGCTGTTTGCAACCGCAATCGGCCTCTTCGCCGCTATTCCCGCAGTGATCGCCTACAACCGCTTCTCGCATCGCGTTAATGGCTTCGAGGCCCGCCTGCAGCGGTTCGCGGACCACCTGCACGCCGCCCTGACGCGTCAGCTGGAGCAGCGCTGATGGCGATGGGCCTCTCCGGAGGGGGCGGCCGCCGGCGCCGGCGCGGCGCGCGCGGCCCCATGGCGGAAATCAACGTCACACCGCTCGTGGACGTGATGTTGGTGCTGCTGATCATCTTCATGGTCACGGCGCCGCTATTGAAAGCGGCGGTCCCCATCGAACTTCCCGAAAGCCGGGCCAAGGCGATGAGCGAGGAGCAGGGCCAGATCACCATCACCGTGCGCAGTGACGGCGCCGTCTTCTATGAAGAAAACGAGCTCGCGCCGGGTGAGCTGCCGGACCGGCTGGCTGCTACACCGCGGGGGCCGGATGGCAAGCCGCCGCTCGTCACTTTGCGTGCCGACAAAGCGCTGGAATACGGACGCGTGATGGAGGTCATGGGCGAACTCAATCGTGCGGGCTTCAGCTCCATCTCCCTGGTGACAGATGTCAGCGGCGGTTAAGGCGCTCAGGCTAGGTTCCGGCTGATGGCTGCACTGGGATTGCGCAAGGATGAAGGGGTCGGCCTGGCCGTTGCCGTGGCACTGCATCTGGCGGTGCTGGGCGCGATCCTGTTCAGCCCGCGCTCGAATGACGTGGTGAAGCCGCCAGAGCGTATCGCCGTGACCATCAGCGATCAGGTGGGGATGACCTCGACCGCGCCCGACCCCGGCAAGGCGGCGCCTGACGCCGGACCGGAGCAGGGCGAGCCGGCACCGCCCGCTGCCGCCGCTCCGCCGGAGCCTGCACCTGCGCCCGTCGCGGATCCGGAACCCGCGCCCGCCTCGGCGCCTGCACCTCGTGTGACCGAGAAGCCGCGTCCGGAGCCCGCGCCGAAGCCGGAGCCGCGGCCCACTCCGAAGGCAGTTCCCAAGCCCGCGCCGAAGCCGCAGCCGAAGTCAACTCCCAAGCCCGTGCCGAAGCCAAAGCCGAAACCTGCACCAAAGCCTTCGCCCTCGCGCAAGACCAGCGCGATCGACGACATCGTCAGCAAGAAGACGACCGCGAAGCCTGCGGCCAAGCCTGCGACTAAGCCGTCCGCAGCCAAGCCTGCGGCCAAGCCGGCCGCGAAGCCCGCTTCCGGCAGCAGCGGCGCGTCGGCTTCCAAGGCCACTGCCGCGCCGAAGAAGGCAGGAAGCAGTGCCTTCGACGATGCCTTCAAGAACGGAACGCCGGGAGCCACTGCCACGCGGCAGACGGGAACGCCCGCTGCCCAGATCGGCGCGCAGGCCCGCTCGGCTCTTGGCGCGGCGATCAATCGGCAGCTCAAGCCGCACTGGCAGGCGCCACAAGGCGCCGACGTGGAACTGCTGGTGACGAAGGTGCGCTTCCGGCTCAATCGTGATGGCAGCCTGGCCGGTGCGCCGCAGGTGGTAAGCACGACGGGGCAGAACGCCACGAACCAGGCACAGGTGACGCGTCACCAGGAGCAGGCCGTTCGCGCAGTCCGGCTGGCCGCTCCCTTCAGCTTGCCCGACGACCTTTACGAGGGCTGGAAGGTCGTCACGACAAACTTTGACAGAAGGCTATCGCAATGAAGATAACCCGCATCCTCGCACTTGGTCTGCTGCTGTCCGCCGCAAGTGGGGTTGCCGCGCAGGTGCCGACCCCGGTCGAGCCTCAGACGGAGGGTGGCCTCGAGGTCACCGTCTCCGACGAGAGCGAGTGGCAGGATCTCGGCATTGCCATCACGACCTTCGCCACCGATGCGGATGTGCCGACCCGGACAAATGCCGGCTCGACCGTGCAGCTCGGCCGCGCCCTGGCGCAAGTGGTTGCCGGTGACCTCAAGAACAACGGTCTCTTCAAGCCCTCGGGGCCGGACGGCCTTCCGCAGCCGTCTTATCCGCAGGTTCAGTCACCGGACTATGCACCCTGGGTGTCTCGCGGGGCCGACATGCTCGTGCAGGGCTATGTGCGGGCCGGCGGCGACGGCAATCTAACCGTTGGCTGCTATCTCTATGACGTGCAGCTCAAGCAGCAGCTGGTGAAGGGTGGCTGGCAGGTGCCGCCTTCCGACTGGCGCCGCGCGGCGCACAAGTGTGCCGACATGGTCTATTCCCGCCTGTCCGGAGAAAGTCCGTTCTTCGATTCCAAGATCGCCTACATCGCTGAAACCGGTCCCAAGGACCGCCGCATGAAGCGCCTCGCGATCATGGATTCCGACGGCGCGAACCATCGCTATCTCACCAGTGGGCAGTCCATGGCGCTGACGCCGCGCTACTCGCCGGACTACAGCAAGATCCTCTACCTGTCCTATCTCAACGGACAGCCGAGCATCTACGCGTACGATCTGGCGACTGACCGGCAGACGCTCATCGCCCGCACCGGCGCTCCGACCCTTGCACCACGTTGGTCGCCGGATGGCAAATGGGTGCTCTATTCAGTGGCGAAGGGCGGTACGACGGACATCTACCGCATCTCGTCGGCGGGCGGCGGCACCCCGCAGCGTCTGACCAATGGGCCCGGTATCAACATCGGCGGAAGCTATTCGCCCGATGGCTCGCAGATCGTCTTCGAAAGCGATCGATCGGGCAGCCAGCAGATCTACGTCATGAATGCGGACGGATCCAACCAGCGGCGCATCAGCTTCTTCGGAGGCCGTGCGGCCACGCCGGAGTGGAGCCCGCGCGGTGACCAGATCGCCTTCACGCACATCGCCGGGAACCTGCGCGTCGCGGTGATGACGCCTGGCGGGGGCGGCATGCGCCATCTGACCAACTCCTGGCAGGACGAAGCTCCGACCTGGTCCCCCAACGGCCGCATCGTGCAGTTCTTCCGTACGGAACAGCGCTCCGGCCTGGCGTCGATCTGGCAGGTGGACCTCACCGGCCGAAACGAGCGCAAGCTGCCCACTCCGGTTGGTGCATCGGACCCCGCATGGGGGCCGGTTCGCCCCTGAAGCCGGAGATGAGACGCGTACGTGCAGCCTGGATTCTCCAGACCCGACCGGGTGTGCCGGGTTGCGCAGCGTTCATCTTGCTTGTGTAGGAAATTGAACGGAACCAAATTACCATGCCGCCCATTTCCGGGGCGAGCTGCATAGGAGTCTGCCGATGCCTTCTTTCCTCTCCACTCTGCGCGTAAGCCGCACGGGCGCGGTCGCGCTCGTCGCAGCCGGCGCCTTGGCGCTGTCCGGGTGCGGCAAGAAAGCTCCTGCGCAGCTGCCGCCCGATCCGGGTTCGGCCACCGCCGCTCCGACCGGTCCGACCGACAGCTATGGTGCGCAGCCCGGAAGCCAGGCCGACTTCGTCGCGAAGATGATGGGCTCGGATACGATCTACTTCGGCCTCGACCGGACGGACATCGACGCGGAAGATCAGGCAGCGCTCACGAAGCAGGCGCAGTGGCTGCAGCAGTATTCGGCCAAGCGCGTCACCATCGAAGGCCACTGCGACGAACGCGGAACCCGCGAATACAACATCGCGCTGGGTGAACGCCGCGCCAATGCCGCCAAGAACTACCTGGTCAGCCTCGGCATCGATCCTGCTCGCGTCACCACCGTAAGCTACGGCAAGGAGCGCCCGATCGCTCTCGGCTCCGACGAACAGTCGTGGGCCCAGAACCGCCGCGCTGTGACCGTCACCATCGATTGAGGAACGAGGAGGACCCGGCGGGCCGCCGGGTTCTTTCCGAACAGTATGATATTTCCCTTCCCAAGGCTTGAATCGCAGGGCGTTCGGAGCATATCGCTCATCTGATGAGCCGCGCACGCCGATCCACTGACTGGGGGTTCCCACGCTGGCGCGGCTATGGCAGTTCGCGCGAAGCGGCACAGGTGCGCCTGTGCGATCGCCACGGCTGTTCCGAGCCCGGGAACTGCCCCGCGCCCAAAAGCCCCAACAGCCCCGACCGCTGGATGTTCTGCCAGCGCCACGCCGCCGAATACAACGCGGGGTGGGATTACTTCGCCGGTCTTGACGCGGAGGAAGCCGCCGAACGCGAGGCGAGCGAACGTTCCGAAGCCTCCGGCTTTCGCGAATCGGCGCACTATGGATGGGCCGGTTCCGGAGACGGGACCCGCAGCAGGGACGAATTGCGGGCTCTCGAAGCTCTTGGGCTCGATCCCGATGCCGATTTCGATGCCGTGCGCAAGGCCTGGCGCAGCCGCGCCAAGGAGGTCCACCCCGATGTTCGGCCTAACGATCCCGAAGCCGCCAAGGCGTTCCAGACCTACCAACTTGCCTACGAAGTCCTGCGCGCGGCGGAGGAGCGCCGGGAATGGCGGGGCTGATCGGCATTTTGACGCCATCGTGAGTTGAAACGACAAAGGGCGCGGCCATCGGCCACGCCCTTTGTGTTTCGTCAGCTCCGGACGGCGGCGCTTACTTCGGCGCCAGCACCATCAGCATCTGGCGGCCTTCCATGCGCGGGTAGGCTTCGACCTTCGCCACTTCCTCGACGTCCTGCTGGACGCGGCGCAGCAGGTCCATTCCCAGCTGCTGGTGCGAAAGTTCGCGGCCGCGGAAGCGCAGCGTCACCTTGACCTTGTCACCGTCACCGATGAAGCGCACGACGTTGCGCATCTTGGTGTCGTAGTCATGGTCATCGATGTTCGGACGCATCTTGATCTCCTTGATCTCCTGCGTCTTCTGCGTCTTTCGTGCGGCGTTGGCCTTCTTCTGAGCCTCGTACCGGTACTTGCCCACATCGAGGAACTTGCACACCGGCGGATCCGCGTTCGGGGAAACCTCAACGAGATCCAGACCCACATCCGCAGCCTGCTCGATAGCCTGGCGCGTGTACATGACGCCCAGATTTTCGCCATCCTGGTCGATGACGCGGACCTTGTCCGACTGGATCATGTTATTGTAGCGCGGTCCACTCTTGACCGGTGGCGTCATCATGCGCCGGGGTGGGGGTGCTATAAGCGTTCTCCTGAGTCGTTACTGTCGACGTGGCTGAATTCGGCGGTCATTAATGCGAATCGGCGTCCCGCGCAAAGCAGGATTTCGTCACGATTCGCATGATGCCCCGGCCGAGGGTGCGGCCACGGGCGCTATATAGGCCTTCAGGCCGCTTTACGCCAGAGCGGATAGCGAACCAGCTGGCCACGTGCCGGCACGAGCGCTTCGATTGCGTCGGCAGGCTGAAGGGCCGATAGGATGGCCGAATCGCCGGCATTCATTCCGCCGGTCAGGGCGCCGAACGCAGGAAGGATGAGCCGGTTCTCGCTGCGAACGGCACAGGGGCGAGCGATCCGTCTCCCGCGCGCTTCAACCACGAGGCGGGGATGGAAATGGCCGGAGACTTCGGCTTCGCGCGTGCCGGGCAGCGCCTGATGACGCAGCATCAGCCCGTTCACGGCCATCTCCTCCACCCGTGTTCCCCCGGCTTCGGCACCGAGATGAGGATCGTGGTTGCCGGTGATCCACACCCAGTCGAGCGCCCGCGTCAGAGCGGAGAGCATGCCAGCAGCGTGCGGTTCAAGCCGCGCCGGTCCCTTGCTGTCATGGAAGTTGTCTCCCAGCGCAAAGACGCGGCGGGCCCCCGTCACACGGATGGCGGAGGCGACGCGCTCCAGCGTTTCGCGCGTGTCGTAGGGTGGCAGCATCTGCCCTGTGCGGGCAAAGAAGCTGGCTTTCTCAAGGTGCAGGTCCGCAACAAGGAGGGCCTGCTCACGCGGCCAGAACAGCGCGCTGGGGCCTCGGCTGCCTTCATCGACGAGCCGCATCTCCTCTGAGCAGAACGAAAAGGGAACCATGGCTTTCCCTTGCCGCAGCCGGTTCGATTTGGCAAGCGCGCCATGGACGTTGACGGCGCCAAAGCGACGCCGCCTTGCCATGAGGACACGGATGACTGACTGGACTCCCTACACCGCACGCGCCAGCGACTGGTTCCGTAGCCTGCGGGACCGCATTTGCGCTGAGTTCGAGGCGATCGAGCGCGAGGCGGGTTCGGAGGCGGTGTTCGGTTACACGCCATGGCAGCGCGCCGCCGTCGAAGGGGAAGGCGGCGAGACCGGCGGCGGGACGCGGGGCCTCATGAAGGGCCGCGTCTTCGAGAAGGTCGGCGTCAACATCTCCGCCGTCTCGGGCGGGCTGGCGAAGGACTTTGCCGCGACCATCAACGGCGCCTCGGCGGAGAACAACGCCTTCTCCGCGACGGGCATCAGCCTCGTCGCGCATATGGCCAACCCGCACGTCCCGGCGGTCCACATGAACACCCGCTTCCTCACCACCACGAAGGCGTGGTTCGGCGGCGGCGCGGACCTCAACCCGCCGCTGCCCTATGCCGAGGACACCGCCGAGTTCCACGCCGCGTTCAAGGGCGCCTGCGACGCGCATGGCGCGGATTACTACGACCGGTTCAAGGCTTGGGCGGACGAGTACTTCTACATCCCCCACCGCAAGGTCCATCGCGGCGTCGGCGGCATCTTCTATGACCATCTCGAGTGCGCGGACGAAGCAGCCTGGGAAGCCAACTTCGCCTTCACGCAGGCCGTGGGGGAGGCGTTTCTTGCCGTGTTCCCGCGCCTGGTCCGCCGCCGCATGGGCATGGCTTTCACGCCGGAAGACAAGGCACAGCAGCTCGAATGGCGCGGCCGTTATGCCGAGTTCAATCTCGTTTACGACCGTGGCACGCTGTTCGGCCTGAAGACCGGCGGCAACATCGACGCGATCCTGATGAGCCTGCCGCCCGAAGCCACCTGGAGCTGACGACCGGGCCTGCGCTGCGTACGTGCGCGACCTGGGAAGTGAAGAGGAGCCCAGCGGCCTGCGCGGGGAGGATCGTGCCGCATGCAGCCGCAGCAGGGCGATTGCGTTGTAAGCGCCATGCCGCCAGCACCACCCGCTTCGCTCGACCGCCGCTCCCTTACCCTCGCGGCCTTGTCGACCGTCGTGGAGTGGTACGACTTCACTCTCTTCCTTTACCTCGCCACGGTCCTGTCCCGCGTGTTCTTCGTGGGCAAAGGAGCGGTGCTCACCACGTTGCTGGGATTTGCGATGGCTTACCTGATGCGCCCCGTGGGTGCAGCGGTCTTCGGCCACTTCGGAGACCGGCACGGGCGGCGGGCGACGCTGCTCGCGTCGATGGCGCTCATGACGGTGGCGATGCTGCTCACCGCGTTGCTGCCGACGGCGGCGCAGATTGGGCCGGTGGCCGGCGTCCTGCTGCTGGCTTTGCGCTGCGTCATGGGATTCGCCGTCGGGGGCGAGTACACCGGCGTCGTCGCCTATCTCCTCGAAGGCGCGCCCGTGCATCGGCGCGGCCTCGTCACCTCGCTGGCGGCGGCAACCAGCGAGGTTGGCGGGCTCCTTGCGGCCGGGGTGTCGGCTCTGGTCGTGACCTTGATGCCCACCGCCGTGCTCGATGGTTGGGGCTGGCGCATCCCTTTCTTCGTCGGAGCCGCACTGGCCGGACTGATTCTTCTTGCCCGCGCAGCCATGGCCGAATCGCCGGAGTTTGAAGCGCAAAGGGAGGCGGGTGCCTTGGCCCGGCGACCGCTTCGCCGCGCCATGACTCATTACCGGTCGGGTATTCTGCGCGGCTTCGCCATCTCGGCTCTGGGCTCCATCACGTACTATGTCGGCATCACGTATGTGCCGGTATTCCTGACTACTGCGGGAAGCCTGAACGAAGCACAGGCGCTGCAACTCGCCACCGGGGCAGGATTGGCCGTCATACTGGTTACCCCGGTTATCGGGCTGTTATCCGACCGCTTCGGCCGCCGCCCCGTCCTCGTCAGCCTGGCCGTGCTCTCTGCCGCGCTGCCTTACGCATTGTTCCAGTTGCTTGCAGGAGCCGCCCCTGCGGCGGTGTGGTTGGGCGCCATCCTGCTGGCTTCGCTGGCTGGCGGCGTCAGCGCGGTCGGAGCGGTCGCAACGGCCGAGCAGATGCCCGCCGAAGGCCGCCTGAGCGGCCTGGCCCTCGGCGCCACGAGCGCGACCGCGATCTTCGGCGGCCTGACTCCCTGGCTGGCGCAAGTGCTGACCCTGCGCACGCAAAGCCCGAGTGCTCCCGGCGTCATGATCGCGCTGGTGGCGATAGGCGTGCTGCCGGTGCTGCTGAAACTACCGGAAACGCGGCCGCGATGATCAGGCCGCGCGAGGCGTTATGCGTTCGGGATCGCCCTCGTGGCCCCGCCGGGCGAGGCATTTCGGAAGCGCCCCCATCTCTTCATTAGGTATCTGCGATTGCCTCCAGAGCGGACTTCCCGGTTCCGCCCCATTGCGGAAGTTCGCGAGGTAAGGTCAGCATCCCGAAACCGGCCATTCGACGCGCGCAAAGCAATGGGCAGAGCGACGACAGGTCGGGATAGCCATTGACGGAATTATATGCGTTTCATAAACGAATCGTATATCAACAAGACGGGTATTGGCTAATGGGTTTGGTAAAGATTGATGACGAACTGCATGAGGAGGCCCGCCGCGCCAGCGCCGTGATGTGCCGGTCGATCAACGCCCAAGCCGAATTCTGGATGAAGATCGGGATGCTTGCCGAGGCCAATCCCACCCTCGCCTTCAATGATCTCGTGAAGATGCAGCTCGCGGAAGCGAACGTCTGCCTCGCCCAGCCGCGCGTCGCCTGATCGAGCGCTGCCATCACTTCCGCTACCGCTAGGACGGACATGACCTTTCATGACGAAATCACGGACTTCTTCAGCCGCTACGTCGATGCCTTCGCTCGCGAGGACGCCGACGCGTTAAGCGAGCTGTGGGACGAGGTTAGGCTATTTCCCGCCCCCAACGGCAATTTCGCCATGGCGCGATCCCCGTTCCGCGATCATTGCATCTCACTGTTCGACTTCTATCGAGCGCAAGGCATCGTGCGACCGGAAGGTGCCCTGCTGTCCGCCGAGGAGTTGTTCCCGAACGTTGCCCAGGCACGCATGGTTTATCGCATGATGGGGGCCGACGGCGCTCCTGTGGCCGAGTGGGAGCATGTCTATATCCTGCGCCGCACCGACACCTGGCGCGTATCGCTGACCATAGCCGATGGTGAGATGGCGGCTTGGACGGCCAAGGGCGTTCAGCTCTGATCGGGTTTGCTACCGCTTGGCCATTCCCGGAACGCGATCGTTTTCGGGACGGCAGCTATCGCAACCTACTGGCCAGAAGCTGACGGCTGCAAATCCACCCTTACTCGCCATGAGAGTTGCTCGCGAAGCGGGTTGATAGCGGACAGTCGTGCTGTTTGAAGATTTTGCCCCGCGGGCTGGGCAAGCGAGATGGCGGCCCAGCCCTATTTCCCGAACTTCCTTTGCGTCTTGCCGTACCGCAGCTTGCGTGTTCCGGGCTTGCCTTCGTTGCTGCGGCCGACGCGGGGGGCTTTATGTTCCGCCTCGGGCAACCCAAGTTCGCTCTGTTCGAGACGTCGGATCTCGTCGCGCAGGCGGCCGGCTTCCTCGAATTCGAGGTCGGCGGCTGCGGCGCGCATGCGCTTTTCCAAGTCTTCGATGTAGCCGCGCAGGTTGTGGCCCACGAGGTTGTTGGTGCTGTCGTCCTCTAGGTCGATCACCACGCCGTCGCGGCTGGCGGTGTCCGCCACGATGTCGGCGATGCGGCGCTTGATCGTCTGCGGGGTGATGCCGTGCTCGGCGTTGTACTCCTCCTGCTTGGCGCGGCGGCGGTCGGTTTCGGCGATCGCCCGCTCCATGGATCCGGTCATGCGGTCCGCGTAGAGGATGACGCGGCCATCCACGTTGCGCGCGGCGCGGCCGATGGTCTGGATCAGGGAGGTTTCCGAGCGCAGGAAACCTTCCTTGTCGGCATCAAGGATGCAGACGAGGCCGCATTCGGGAATATCGAGGCCCTCGCGCAGCAGGTTGATGCCGATCAGCACGTCGTAGACGCCCATGCGCAAGTCGCGGATCAGTTCGATGCGCTCCAGCGTCTCGACGTCGGAGTGCATGTAGCGCACCCGCACGCCCTGTTCGTGCATGAACTCGGTCAGATCCTCGGCCATGCGCTTCGTGAGGGTGGTGACGAGGGTGCGGTAGCCCTTGGCCGCCGTTTCCTTGCACTGGGCGATGCAGTCCTGCACCTGGTCCTCGACCGGGCGGATCTCCACCGGCGGGTCGATCAGGCCGGTGGGCCGGATGACCTGCTCGGCGAAGACGCCGCCGGTCTGCTCCATTTCCCAGCCCCCCGGCGTGGCCGACACGGCGAAGGTTTGCGGGCGCATCGCGTCCCACTCGTTGAAGCGTAGCGGCCGGTTGTCGATGCAGGAGGGCAGCCGGAAGCCGTACTCGGCCAGCGTGATCTTCCGCCGGTGGTCCCCCCGCGCCATCGCGCCGATCTGCGGCACCGTCTGGTGGCTTTCATCGATGAAGAGCAGGGCGTTGTCCGGAAGGTACTCGAACAGCGTCGGCGGCGGCTCGCCGGGCAGGCGGCCGGTCAGGAAGCGGCTGTAGTTCTCGATGCCGTTGCACGATCCCGTGGCGGCGATCATCTCGAGGTCGAAGTTGGTGCGCTGTTCCAGACGCTGCGCTTCCAGCAGGCGGCCTTCGGCTTCCAGTTCCTTCAGGCGTTCCGTCAACTCGAAGCGGATCGCCTCGCTGGCCTGGCGCATCGTCGGCCCCGGCGTGACGTAGTGCGAATTCGCATAGACGCGCACCTTGGGCAGAACCGCGCCCTTCTTGCCGGTCAGGGGATCGAACTCGGCGATCTCCTCGATCTCGTCGCCGAAGAAGCTGATGCGCCATGCAACGTCCTCCAGGTGGCTCGGGAACAGTTCGAGGTTATCACCCCGCACGCGGAAGTTGCCGCGTGAAAACGCTACGTCGTTGCGCTTGTACTGGAGGGCGACGAGCTTGCGGATGATCTCGGTCTGGTCCTGGGCCTTGCCCGTTTCCAGGTCGAAGATCATGGCGGAGTAGGTCTCGACCGAGCCGATGCCGTAAAGGCACGATACGGAAGCGACGATGATAACGTCGTCGCGCTCCAGCAGCGCGCGGGTGGCCGAGTGGCGCATCCGGTCGATCGCCTCGTTCACCGAGCTTTCCTTCTCGATGTAGGTGTCGGACCGGGGCACGTAGGCTTCGGGCTGGTAATAATCGTAGTACGACACGAAGTATTCGACCGCGTTCTCCGGGAAGAAGTCCCGGAACTCCGCATAGAGCTGCGCGGCGAGGATCTTGTTCGGCGCGAGGATCAGCGCGGGGCGCTGCAGTTCCTCGATGACCTTGGCCATCGTGAACGTTTTGCCCGAACCGGTGACGCCGAGCAGCACCTGCGTCTTTTCCCCTTCGCGGGCGGAGGCGACGAGATCGGCGATGGCGGTGGGCTGGTCGCCGGCGGGTGCGTAATCCGAGACGATCTTGAACGGCTTGCCCGGCATCGACTTGTCGGGCCGCTGCGGCTTGTGAGGGACGAAGGCGCCGGTCGTATCCGGTTCTTCCAGGCCGCGACGAATGATGAGCTCTGCCATGGCGGAACATATGGGGTCTGCCGTTCGTCACGGCAACAGCTGCCGCAGCATTGTGCGTTGGCGCGGGGGCGAGCGGGTGTTAGCGCTGCGGTTTGTACACAGGGAGAGAGAGCGGTGAAGGCAGGTATCATGATGGCGGCGCTGGCCGCGCTGGCGCTCTCGGGTTGCGGTTCGAAGGACACGGCCGATGGTGCGCCACGCAGCGAGGCGGACCTGAAGAAGGAGGTCGCGAAGCTCGACGCGCCGGAACCGGGCCAGTACCGGCAGGTTCTGGAAGTGACGCGGCTCGACTTGCCGGGCCTTCCCCCCGAAGCGGCGGAGCAGATGAAGACGGCGATGGCGGACAAGCAGGAGACCCTCGTCTGCATAACGCAGGCCGATGCCGCCAAGGGCTACCGCGACATGTTCAAGGACGTGCGCAAGGGCAGCGAATGCGCCTATTCCCGTTTCGAGGTGAACGGCGGAAAACTGGACGCGCAGATGGACTGCAAGGCGGCGGGGCAGGGCCAGATGATTATGAAGCTGGCCGGTACGCTCGGGCCGAATCGTTCGGACGTTACCATCGACGTGGATCCCGTGGGCAACCCGTTACCTGGTCAGGGGATGAAGATGACCATGCGCCTGACCACCACGCGCGTGGGCGACTGTCCGGCGTCCTGATGCTGACGGAGGCCTGATGGAGCGACTGAACGCGCAAGTTCCTCCGGCCGGCGAAAGCCTGCGCGATGCGATAGCCCGGCGTATCGCATACGTGCGCGAGCAACACCCGCAGGGCGTCCGCGCTCCGTCGAAGCGGTTGCTGCTGGGCGAACTTCGCTCGCTCTATCGCGGCGGCTATCGAGGGCAGGCGGTGACGGCCGCTGCGCGGCCGATGCCGGTCATGCTCCTGCCCGGCTTCTGCACGCACCCGCTTCGCATGAAGCCGATGGCCGATGCGTTGCGGGCGGCCGGGCACCGCGTCTACGACTGGGGTCTCGGCTTCAACATGGGGCCGAGCGCCCGCAAATTCTCCCGCCTCCTGGACCGCGTCGCCCGTATCGCGTCCGAAAACGCGGAACCGGTGGCGCTGGTCGGGTGGAGCCTGGGCGGCGTCTTCGCGCGGGAGGTGGCGCGGCAGCAACCGGAATTTGTGGCGAAAGTGATCACGATGGGCTCGCCCTTTTCGGGCGATCGGCACGCGAACAACGCGTGGCGGGCCTACCAGATCATCACCGGGCACACGGTGGACACGCCGCCCGTCGAGTGCCACGCATCCAAGCCTCCCGTGCCGACCGTGGCGCTCTGGAGCCCACGGGACGGCATCGTCGATCCCCGCGCCGCAGCGGGTTGGCCGCAGGAGCGCGACCGCGCCGTCGCGGTTCGCTGCACGCACCTGGATTTCGCCGGAGCGCCGCAGGTCGTGGCCGAAGTCCTGCGCCAACTCGACGTGGAGGAGTGAACGAGGCGTCCGGTCAGGCCCGCGGAGCCTGGCGCCTGTAGCTCAAAGCCTCGGCCACGTGGATGCGCTGAACTCGCTCGCTTCCGGCGAGATCGGCGATTGTGCGCGCCACCCTCAGGATGCGGGTGTAGCCGCGTGCGGAGAGCCGCATCGCCTCCGCAGCCTGGAAGAGCAGGCGTTTTCCGCCCTCGTCAGGCGTGGCGTGCTTTTCGAGACGGTCGCCGTCCAGTTCGGCGTTCGTCCTGGTGCCGGTGCCGGCAAGGCGTTCCGTCTGCACCCGCCGCGCCCGCGCCACGCGTGCGGCCACTTCGGCGCTGCCTTCCTCGGGCGGGGGCAGCGCGAGATCGGCGGCGCGCACGGGGTCGACCTCCACGTGAAGGTCGATGCGGTCCAGCAGGGGGCCGGAAACCTTGCTCTGGTAATCGGCGGCGCAGCGCGGCGCACGGGAACAGGCGAGTGCCGGGTCGCCGAGATGCCCGCAGCGGCAGGGGTTCATGGCGGCCACGAGTTGCACCCGGGCCGGATAGGTGAGGTGCGCGTTGGCCCGCGCCACCGTCACTTCCCCGCTTTCCAGTGGCTGACGCAGTGAATCGAGGGCCTGCCGCTGAAACTCCGGCAACTCATCAAGGAAGAGGACGCCCAGGTGCGCCATGGAAACCTCGCCGGGGCGAACCTTGATACCGCCGCCGGTTAGAGCAGCAATCGACGCTGAGTGATGGGGCGAGCGGTAAGGCCGCGCGCGGCTGATGCGCCCGCCTTCCAGCGTGCCTGCGACCGAGGCGATCATGGAGACTTCGAGGGCCTCTGCCGGGGTGAGTTCCGGCAGCACTCCCGGCAGACAGGACGCGAGGAGCGACTTGCCGGCTCCTGTCAACGCCGGGATAAAATTGGGCCAGGCACCGGTTTAAAAAGGGGCCAGTTGGTTTGAATAAAAAGCCTCATGGTTGAGGCTGGACGCTCTCGGCAGCGGGGAAGCGGCTGTAGCGGAGCGGAAG
>NZ_PPSM01000004.1 GCF_002916655.1 Novosphingobium sp. HII-3 | reverse complement strand
TTCTGATAAAGCTCCACTCTCTTCATCCTTCCACCTCCGCACAAAAGCGAAGGTCTAACAGGACTGGCCCTTTTTTATCCCGGTGCTCCGGTCCGGTCCGTGGCCCCTTTTATTCCCGGTGTTCTCACTCGAGGTCGACGTCGAGCCACAGCGATAACTCTCGGCAAAGCGAAGATGCCTCTGAAGATGTTCGGCGAAGTGAAGAGGCTTACAACCGCTCTGGGGACTTCTCACGTAACGAGGGCTACTCAGAAAGGAGATCGTTCCGCGACAAAACAGTCGAAGAGATACGCTCGATCGACAGGCAGCTTGCGGAAATTGATGAGGCCTCGCGTTCCCTGGGCACCACGTGGACGATGCGCGAAGGCGGCGGGGTTCAGGTTAGTCAGGATCTCTCGCAGATTATTGCTAGTAGGTATCAGGAATATGCCAATAGCGCCGAGTTCAGAGCGCTTGGCGCTCCCTCTTTGCAGGCCGTGGATCTTAGTCCGACCCAGATGCGCGCTCGCGAAATGATCGTCGATCGTATTGCAAAGGATTACATCGACGACATTATGGAGCCCGTGCGGGACGAGCTCGTGCCGCCCACCGAACTGCGTGGCTCAGTGCAGGGCCCAAGTGATTTCAGCGAAGCTGATTTACGTGGGAGTCTCGGAGCCACAGCGGGTGAAGGTGGTTCAAGCGGTAGTGGCGGTTTTGCGCATTATGCCGACGAAGTTTCCCGAGAGATCCAGGAGGGCAGAGGGTCGATTTCGCGGCAGCACCAAGCCCATGAGGAGCATCGGGAGAGCGCGATCAGGGATGCTGCTGCACTTCCAGCGAAGGCCGGCGATAAGTTAGGAAAGAAATGGTTTGAGGGTCGCGATCGTTAGATCGCTACCCAAACAAGATACCTCCGATAACGAGCGCCGCTCCGACGAGAAAGATAATCCACTCGCCGATTGAGGTAACCTCTGCCTGGACAGGCGCGCCATTGTGGAACGGCAGATCCTCGGCAACGCCGTTCTGGAACGGCACGAAGTCGTTGAATGGGCTGGCGTGCTTCACGGCATAACTCCTTTCCTCAAAAATATCATGCCTCGCGGCCAAACGCCAGCGCGAGGCGTGATATTGGGGGAAAGGTTGGTTAATAAAGCTTGCTGATGAAACCAATCGGTCGCAACAAAACACGGTCACGCATAAGAGGCAATGATGCCCCAAGCCGCCCAGCTGAAGTTCTACCTGGACATGCGCCGCCGCATCCTCGCTCATGAGTTTGCACAAGGTGAGCGCCTTACCACTGCAATGTTCATGCGGCCGGGTGAACTGTCGCGGCCGGCAACCATCGGAGTGCTTAACGCTCTCGCCAGCGATGGCTATCTGAACCGCCATCAGAAGAGCTACACGCGCGCAATCTGGACCGCCGAGAACATCCTCGAATGCGCCGATCGGCTCGAGGTCTTCGTGCAGATTTCCACCACGCGCGTTGTCGCCGAAAAGGGCCCGCGCTTGATAGGACTTCAGCGGCTCGCAGGTGTCCTTGTCGACACCGATCCCAAGGAAGAAGCCTTCTATCTGCGCAGTATGGAGTGGATGAGCATCCTCTTCCGTGCAGGCGAGCGCCGGACCATTGCCGAAGTGGTATACAAGCTCATACCCCAAGCTTTCTATCGCCACCTGTTCAATCTGATGGTGGGCCGATCAGCCCTGCGAACGATGATCGCCAAGGTCGCTCGGTTCAATCGAGATTCCCTCAACGGCGACATTGCCCATGCGCACCAGAACCAAGCCGAGGTCTATTCCAATCTTCGAAGAGCAATCGATATCGCGTTAAGTCAAAACCCGGCGATGAAGTTCGACCTCGAGGCTCTTTCACACTGCAACAACGTGCGCGAACCAGACATCAGGGACCGCACGCTTGCCATGTCGCATCCGTACTATCCGCTCTATCTGTCCGCCGACCGCGCCCCGGGCGTAGCCAGGAACGTGGTGGCCTAGCACGACATCGGAATTAACGGATTGCCTGTAGCGGAAGGCATTCCTCTCAGGAACGTGGCGGTACGGGCTGCTGTGACGCCGTCATGATCGGCCAGGGCCTTAACCAGCGTGCGCATGGACGTGCTGACGGATGCGGCGGCATTTTCATCGAGCGAGGCGCACCAAGCATAGACCATGCTGGCCTTGGCGATCGCGGCGTAGTCGCGAAAGAGATCGGGTGCATCAACCGCAGCAACCAGCACAAGAAACAATCGCTGGGCGTTGAGGCAAACCTCGAACACGTCGTTTGCTTTTGCGTGCCGGTCGATCGCTCTCAGATGCATCTTGAGCCTTGGCAGCACTGGGCGAAGATCGAGATAGCGGCAGCGCAAGGACACCACAGCTTCGATCGCGGCCAGAATGTCAAAATAATGGGCTGCACTGTCAGGATCGAGGCGTACCCACCCAAATTGGCTGAGGGAGTGCTGGATGAACCCGCCTGTCCGCAAAGCTGCGAAGCTCGCCGTTCCCCATTCCGGCGTCTCGTTAAACAGTTTGGCGAGCAGCGCGGGCGTTATCGAATGCTCATACACCTGCGCTCTGGTGATACGCCATTTCAGGTCTTCGAGCTTCGCGTCATTCGAGGCGCGGAGTTCGCGCGCGGCCTCTTCGTAGAGCGCGGTAAGGTCATTCTGAATTTCCATAATGGTTGCTTAACACAACGTGTTAGGCGCGGAAATCAGCCTGACGCGAGGCTCAGTCGTCAGTTTCTTGCAGTTCACGAGCATGGGCCAGGACAGGCGCCAGCATATAGGCAAGAGGCTCAAAGGGATCCGAGGCAAGAACGCGGGCACACACGATCTCCAGCTCGTCGATCTCAAGATCATCGACGCACTCAGTAGCGTCGAATTGCGCATTTGCGGCAAGCAGGATTTGCAGGTCTTGGAATTGCACCATCGTTTCGCTCTCTCGATGCGAGCTGCGCGGAGGTCACCTTGTCAGCAGCGATGGGCCGTTTTTTGAGAGTCGATTGCAACACGTCAACGTCGCGCGACCGATATTGTGTTTCTTCCCCATATCCAAGAGTGTCGCTAGAACGCTGTTCTCAGTCAGAATAGGGCATCGTGGGGCGTCCCAAAAGCAAGGATCCTTGCTCGAAGTGTGTTTGAGGATTGTCCAAATTCCCATGTTCGGGTCTAGGAGCCGCCATTCTGAATGCAGGGTTGCCCTTGCCGCTCCGAAGGCTGGGGTCTTCGACCCGCATCGATGGTAGAGGGAGCATCCTGGATCTTGCTGAGTGAACAAAAGGCCGCAGAAATGCTGGGGCAATTGACCGCTAAGCAGATCGAGGTCCTCGAGTTGCTCAGCCGCCACCTCATCACCAAGGAGATCGCTCGGGAGCTCAATATCGCTCCCAACACGGTCGATCAGCGGATAGCGGCCGTCCGTGAGAAGTGGGGGACCGCCAACCGCAAGGATACTGTTCGCAAGTATGCAGAACTTCAGGCCATATGTGGGAAAACCACATACGGGCCGGATGCAGTCGACGGGCACCCGGGCAGCGTGGAAAGGGAAGCGGAAGCCCTGGAAGCCTCCCAACCTCCAAGTGATTCTGTGATCGAGACGGTCGGAGGGAGCCAGGAAATTCTCAATCAGGGTGAACGCCCGTTCGGACTACAGGCATTGGACGAAAAGCTTGGCAAGCTGGGCCGGGTAGGGCTCGTATTGATGTTCGCGCTGCTGATCGCAATCACGCTTGCCGCGGTTCTGGTAGGCGCCGAAGCTTTGGGGCGGTTGCTTTGATGCCCCGGCTTGCAAGGCTCTGCGGCCCGCAGTGCTTCAGAGCGGCTTGCACGTGGGCCTCCTCATGTCCTTGAACCAGTTGGTTATCCCTTACGCGACGTTCATGGCTGTATCGCTCGGAGCCGTAGCCTGGAGAGGGGGGGCGCCAGAACGTCTCGGTGCCGTCGTCATGGTGGTGATGGTCGCCTTTCAGATGACCATGGAGAAGTTCATCCCGAGCGAGTTTAACAATGTCGACATCTCCTCGTTAGGGACGGACATCATAGGCTTGGTTGGGTTTGGCGCCATCGCACTGCATGCGCGGCGCATGTGGCCACTTTGGGCAACTGCATTGCAAATCGTCTGCTTAGGCGCGCACTTCTCGCGGTGGGCCTCGATCACGATGTCTCCCGTCGCCTATGCCCTGATTAGGAGCGTGCCGACAGCTGTCATCTTGCTGCTTTTGCTGGCAGCGACGGTTCGCTGTGTTGTGGCAAGGCGGCGGGGGCAGGTCGATGTACCCTGGCAAGATTGGTCGATGCTCGCGTGGCATCGTGGTAGGAACTAGGCAGCGCGTTTGCTGGCGGAGGTCTTAATGCGCAGGGTAGGGCTCATAGTTTCCTTGGCGCTTTTAGCCGGGATTGTACCAAGGGCATCATACGCTGCTTCCGTCGATGATGATCCTTGCATCAATAGCATCGACAAGGCGAACGCTCGCCTGTCTGAAATCATCGCGGAACTTAAGGCGGAAAACGCCTATCAACTCGCAAATGGCGGCCGACTATCCCCTGCGATGGAGCGCCAGTTCATACGTTGGTACGTGGTGGAACAATC
The DNA here is from genome assembly GCF_002916655.1 of Novosphingobium sp. HII-3. Lineage (GTDB taxonomy): Bacteria > Pseudomonadota > Alphaproteobacteria > Sphingomonadales > Sphingomonadaceae > Novosphingobium > Novosphingobium panipatense. The sequence goes on along the minus strand of NZ_PPSM01000004.1, from coordinate 110,164 downwards.
CAGGCCAGGTAGCCTTTTGCCAAGCCTCCAGGAAACCGCTCCGACCCCAGCTCAACTCAGGCTAAGGACTCAGGCTGTCGAGCGGTTTCACAAAGATTGGACAGCCCGTATGAAAGCCGAAGGCAAAGCTGCTTTTGACGACGCCAACCGCACTTGTGCTTCCCAGTGACTCCTGAGGTCGTAGGCGCCAGTGGTAGAGTTTAGGTGATGATCGAAACCCAATGTCTATGCGGCGAAGTGAGCCTGCAGATCAGCGGGGAGCCAATGGCGCAGGTTTACTGTCACTGCAGCGATTGTCAGATCGCGCAGGGTGCCGCCTATGTCGTCAATTCCGTTTATCCGGCCGAGGCTGTGAAGGTGGTTAGCGGAGAGCCGGTAAAGATGGCGGTCAAAGGGACGCCGAGATTGCGGTGTGCCTCGTGTGGAATAGCACTTTTCACGGAGGTAGCGGCAGCCGGCTTGCGAAGCCTCAATGCATATCTTCTACCCAAGGGCTCTGTCGCTCCTCAACTGCATATCCATTGCGCCGACGCGGTGATGCCTATTGTGGATTCACTGCCCCACTATGCCCGCCTTCCAGCATCCTTCGGGGGCGATGATGAGTGTGTCGAATGGTAGGGTCGATGTGCTTTAGGCGGCAAGCATTCCGAGCGCAGATCTGCGTGCATATAGCGCGGCAACGAACTGGCCGATGTACTCCCATGCCTGATCTTTAAGGCTGGCCAGGTCCGCTGCCTTCGCATGGCTCGAAAGTAAGGATCTGGCGGCGTCTCCTATGGGACCGGCTGCGTGCGCTCCCAGGACCCCAAAGAGACCGGCTTCGCGCGTGCCGGCAAGGTGATAAAGCCATATTTCGAGGTCGGGGCCCGTCGCTTCGACGAACCCTGTTGCCCAAGCGGCGACGTCGAATTCGCCCTCTGGCGAGACGCTCAGAACGGGAGCATACGACGTCTGCGATGAGGCCAGTTGTTCGCGGGCTTCGGCTAACCGGACTTTCAGAACGTCGCGGGCCTTGCTCCGTTCGTCAGGCTCGACGGTTCGATCCCTGCTCCAGGTGCTGGCATCTCCGAGGATATCGGCGATCCAGAGATCGTCGGATTTCTCCTGTAACGACACCACGGCGCCGGCAAGGTAGCCGTCTGCGAGAGAAACCTCAGGTCGATGCTGCGGGTCCTGGGACTGCCAGTCGCAATAGGAGCTCCATTCCATGCCTTGGTCTCGCGGCGGCAGCCCGGACGGTCAACCCCCGGCGGGGTCCCGCTCCAGCTTTCGGCGTAACCATCGAGTGGCTTGGTCGCGCAGATCATCCCACGGCGTCTTCGTTGCGAAGGCGATCAAGCCGACCCAAAGCACCAGAATCCCGTGCACCAACTGCTCATCCTCAGTGCCAACTGGGAAGGATCCTACTGCGCTCTTCAAACCGTCCAGCATGACCATTCCGACGACGATGATCGTGATTCCCATCAAAGCATCGCTGAACCGCCCATGCGGTTTGATCCAAGCATTCCAAATTGCCGAAGCAAGCAGCGAGCACGCCATCGCGAGCAGAGCCACAGCAGCCACTCCGGCAGCGACAGGCAGGTTATAGTGGTCGAAGAACTGGAGAATATACGGGGGTGAGATGACAAGCATTGTGTAGGCTATGAGAAAACCAACCAAGGGCAGGAGGCCATTCACCCTGTCGGACCTACCGAGTCTCTCCAACACGCGATTGACCTCCCCGATTTACAGAAAGCCGTCGCCGGCGTGATCGTCGAACAGTGCCGCATCGCGGACATAATCGGCAACCGTATCGAGCGACTTGTGCCGGCTATGATCCTTCATCTTGAAGAGGTTAGCGCGGCGCGCCGCCGCCTCGGTGAGGAACCCGGCTCGGAGCGAATGCGCGGAATAGAGGGCGGGATCGAGGTCGGCCGCGGCGGCGGCCGTCTTGACCAGGCGCGCCACGGTCTTGTCGGTGACTGCTTGGGTCGTGGGGACGTCCGAGCGGGTAAGCCGCAGAAACACGGGCCCGGTGCGCGGCTTGCCGGTGGCGGGGTCCGCAAGGTGGAGATCGGCCGCATGAAGCCAATGCCGCAGTAGGTTGACCGGGCGAATGAACCGTCCTTCGGGGATGGCGATGACCTGGCCCTGGCGCTCCTGGTCGCGCTTGGATTTGGGAATGGTGATCCTCAGCCCTGTATTCGTGAACTTCAGATCCTCGAGGCGCAGCGCCGCGAGCTCTGAGCGCCGAAACGCGCCTGCCATCCCCAACGCCAGGATCGCCCGGTCGCGCCTGGCGCGCACCCCCATGCCCTCGATCGTCCCCAACATCGCCTTCAACACATCGGCCTGGACCGGCGACTTCTGCTCTTTCTTCCGCGCATACTTTCGCCGCACGCCGGCGAGCATCGCCGCGATCACCCCGGCGCCGTCGCGTGCGCTCGGGGAGGCAAGACCGGCATCGCGATGATGGTGGGTGATCGCCGCGATTCGGCGGCCGATCGTCACCGGCGCGATGCCCGCTTCAGCCTCGACGTGCACGAACAACGCCACCACGTCAGGGTGCGCGGGCAGCGCCTCGACATTGCGCGCATCGCAGAAGTCGCAGAACCGCCGCCAGTCCGAGGCGTAGGCTTTTTGCGTCGACGCCGCCTTGGCCGCCGCAAGAGTGTCGCGCGCGCCCTCGATCTCGGCGCGCAGATCCGCAGGCAACTGCGGGGAGATCGGCAGCAGGTCGCGCGCCATCGTCAGCGGATCAGCTTGATCGCGGCGGCCACGTCGAGCTTGATCCAGTCGCGATCGGCCGTCCACACGGTCAAACCGGCGACCAGCCCGGTCGCGATGCACGCGCAATCGCCAAGGCCAATGCCATGCGGCCGCGCGAGGGGAATAAGGCGGCCGGCCGCATCGGCTTCTGCTGCTCCGAACGGCAGCACCTTGAGGTTGAAATCGCGCAAGGTGGCCTCGACCTCCTCGGCCGGAACGGTCTTCTCAAGCAGCTTGGAGCGAAACTCCGCGACACTGACGGCCGAGACCGCCGCGCGCGACAGCAAGGTGTCTTCGTCGACCTGGTGGCGTTCGCCTTGTGCGAAGGCGAGCAGCACGGACGTATCGAGGATCGCATCAATCACGCTGCGCATCCTCGATCCGCTGCGCTTTCAATTCGGCCACCAGATCGGTGCCCGGCTCGATGTATTTGGACAATCGGGCGCGAATGCGCTCCAAGGCCTTGGAAGGACGGCGCACCACAAACTGGCCGTCCTGCATTTCGAGGTCGACCGTATCACCGGGCAATAAACCCAACTCACGGCGTAGCTGCGCAGGTAACTGGATGCGCCCGTCAGCGGTTATCCGGGTGCGATGTATCGTCATGCGAAATCCTTTGCGACCGTCGGCGATGGAGCGAACGCGGCATCTTAGCAACTCGGCTCTGATCGTGCTATATGCACTCCGGATTCAGGCCCCCTTCTATGTCCGAGAATCCATCTTATCGGACATTATGTTGATCAATGCAGATGGTATGCCGAGTAGCCAGTTGCAGGGCAGGTCGCGTTGTTAAGGGAGGTTGCGGATGGCTAGCAGGTACTAGTAGATGAGCGGCCACCCCGTTCACTTATGCTACTCTGGGCCTTGATCGAGCGCGCAACGCATGATCAGCTTGCTCGTGTGTGCAGATACGTAAGATCGACCACCCACAAAGCGTTTGGCCGGGCGACACGAAACTCCCGATTGATCTTCAAGCGGGTGCGGTGCCTTGGGACGGCGCGATCGCCAGTTCGCGGCAGATCGGCTAGATACCCTATTCCGCGCGATGCGCGTCGATGAACGACATCATCTCTCGCGGCGGTCGAGCTCCGCCATCGCAAAATACGTCAAGGCCTTGCGCAGTATTTCGTTCATGCATAGCAGCTTCTTGATCTCGTGCTCGAGCAGCTTGATCCGCACCTACTCATCGGCGATCTGCTAGAACGTCATCGCTCCCATTCCAATGCGTGGTCGACGCGATGCTCATGCGGCCAAGTTCTTCAGATTGCCAACTTCAGCACCGCAAGCCGAGCGACCTTTCCGCGGATCGCCACGTTCTGTAACCGGTCCGAGCTAGCGAAGTTGATAAGCCGGATTGGTGGTACGATCAGAAGGTACAGCCGATTGTACGGGGTTCACTCCCGATCATGTTGATCAACGGAGGGGGACACCCGTACGTGCTTGGTCCTCGGCGACGACCAGAGAGTCGGTCGCGTTGCTCTGCGGATCGTAATATCGATCGATCCGGTTGCGGATGCGGTTCTGAACACGGTTCTGGATTCGATTTGAAACCCGTGCCATCGGCTTTACGCCGGTTTTCTGCGCAGTGGTGTCTCGCGTCATCCGCTGGCCGGCCTCGCCTACAGACGACTTTGCTGTACGACCGGTTGGGTTAGTTTCTAGCGGGGTTTGCGTCCATTGTTGGGCGCCAAGTTGGTCGTCATTTTGGCTGTCGGCGGTCGATGTCGCGCTTTGTGACGCCCGCGCGTGAGCAACCGCGGGCGACATTGCCAGCACCAAGCTTAGGCCGATCAGTTCTGACACGCGCACTCTCATCTCCTTACCGCGCCGGCATCAGTTCGATTTGATCGATCTGGCCCGCGCCCCCCCCGACCTTGTACGATGGTCGAACCACAAGCATCAGAGTCTGAACCGGGCAGTCAGCCGGAACTATCAGTTGGCCAGTGAAGAAGCCACCTGCCTGATCGGAATTGGGCACATCGACGTTCCCACGTTCTTCGCCGTCCCCACAAGCCAGCGCCCAATAAGGTCGGGCATCCTCGGGCAGATCGATACCGATGCTATGCCCTTTCAGATGATAGACACCCGGGGCAAGCAACTGCCGCTGGCTCAGCACCACGCCTCCTACACCGGAAGACACCACGAAATCGAACAAACCAGCGTCATTATTGCGCTGGATTGAGCTGGAGATCCCGGTGCCATTTACGGGGACCCAATCGAATGGCGTGGGGTGATCGAGCAACAGGGCAAAGCGCGGGTCTCGTGCGCGATCGCGCCGAGCGGATGGGCGTATCTCACGATACAATTGCCATGCTGCATCATGATTGCCCCGGGCAATTAACGTATCGATCACCTCCGCCTGCGCCCCTTGTGACGCTTCGACGCCGATGCGGTGGAGCGCTACATAGAGCTCGGCCGTGGCGGCCTGGTCCGGCGCGGTGCCTGCAATATGATCCAAGAAGGATGTGCTCCATGCCGGCCGCGCGGCCAATGTCCGAACCAGTGCGGCACGAACGGTCGGATCAGCAATCGACTTCTCAAGGACAGGAAATAGCAGATCAGGCGCTTGGCGCGACGTTCGCAGGGCGATGTCGTAATGTCGCAGAGCTTGGCTGATATCACCCTTTGCTACTGCTTCTTCTATCGCCCAGAGTTGGGTCTGCAAATGCCGGCGCGACAGACGCTCGGCATAAGCAAGCATGCGCTGAGCCCCTGCGGCGTCGCCCCGCGTCTGCTTGATGATGCCCAATGCCGACGCTGCGGCTACTGCTGTCGGATCCTGCCGCAATGCCTGGACAGCGAACCGTTCGATCGTGCGCACATTGTCAGCGGTCACGCCCGACTGAAGCAACGTTTCTGCCTTCAAAGCGGTAATGCGACCGTCGCTCGGCGCCATGACATGAGCGAGCGCAAGGTCTTTTTCACGCAGTGCATAGGCCGTGGTGCGCGCAATACCGAAGAACGCAATTGCCGCGAGCAGCAGCGCCAAGACAACCCGCACGCCCCATTCCGCCGCCGATCGCTGCAGAAGCGGTTGACGGGACATTGTTAGCCCCGGCTCGCGCTATCGTTACGGCCATAGCCGTAGCCATATTCATAGCCATAGCCGTGGTGCGCCCGCTTTGCTTCAAATTTGGTCAGGACACCGCCAATGATCCGGGCATTGGCGCTCATCAGGCGAGCTAGGGCGGTCTTGACCATACTCGATCGGATACTGTGCGACTCAACGGCGTAAACCACGCCTTCCACCCTGCTCGCGATCAGCGGCGCGTCCGCCAATCCCATGACTGGTGGAGAATCGATCACCACATGATCATAGGTCTGAAGCAGCCGCTCCACTAGCACTGAAAGGCGATTGCCCGTCAGGAGCTCCGCCGCGTTAGGCGGGATGGGCCCGGCCGACATGGCGGTGAAACCGAAGTCGGGCATTGGAAATGTCAGGATCTCGAGATTGTCTTCGCCCGACAAGAAGTTACTGAGGCCACGGTCGTGATCAACTCCCCCCAAGTGATGCACTGACGGCGAACGCATATCGCCGTCCACAAGGATGACCTTCTTCTGGCCACGGGCCAGCGTCGTTGCGAGCGCCAGCGCGGTGGTTGACTTGCCTTCCGCAGGGCGCGTCGAGGTGACCACGAACGATCTAGGAACCCCATGCTCGGTGGTGAACGCTAAGTTGGTCTGCACCGATAGATAGGCGTCGACTATAGCTGACTTGCGATCAAGCAGCGCCTCCTTAGGCGTGCCCTCACTCAGCTTGGGAACCGCTCCAAGCAGCGGCAAGCCGAGACGGCGCTCCACCTCCACTGGATCGGCGATCGCCTCGTCGATCTGCTCCAAACCAAGCGCAACGAGCCCGCCCAGGCCTACGCCCAGCACGAGTGCTACCATCACGTTGATCAGCATGCGCGGGCTAGACGGGCGCTGAGGTGTGTCGGCCGGATCGACGATGGAGACGTTGTTCACGCCCACGCCACCTGCCACGCCAATCTCTTTGAAGCGCTGGAGAACTCCATCATACAGTGAGCGATTGGTATCCACTTCCTGCTGATAGATATTGTACTGGATGCTCCTGCGGCGGAGGTCGAGATAGCTGGACTTGAGTTGATTCACGCGCGCTTGCAGCGCATCCTCGCGTTCTTGCGCTTCCCGGAATTCGGCGAGAAGGGAGCCCGATACCCGTCCCTCTTCCCGCCGGATTGACCGGTCGATCTGCTCGAGCTGCGACTGGACAGCCTTAGCGGCCGGATATTCCGGTTCGAACTGCGACATCAAACGCTGATATTCCGCAGCAAGCTCGGCCCGCTTCTGCCGCAAGCCATTGATAGCAGGGTTACGCAACGCCTCCGTCGAAGCCCCGGCCCGGCCCGCCTGCTCATGGCGCGCTCCCGCCTGAATGCGATCGGCCGTCGCTTGCGACAGCGCGGCATTAAGCGCAGCCAGATCATCCGCGACAATAGACCGTTCTGATGCCGATCGCCCGTCGCCTGATTGAGACGGCAAATTGATGATACGCTGCGCTGACGCATAAGCGACTAGCTGCCGCTGGGACTCATCTAACCGCTGTTTCAATTGCCCAAGCTGCTGCTGCAAAAGATTACGGCCATAGGAGGTGGCTTGTATCTTCCGCTCGAGATTAGCTTGGATGAAGTTATCCGCCCATGCGTTCGCGACGTTTCTCGAAAACTGCGGGTCCGAACTGGTGAAATGGATTTTGACCAGCCTCGACAGACGAACCGGCTCGATGCTGACATTCTTCAGCAGGATCTCCCCAGCCGTACGCAGCCGAATGGCGCGACCGGCTGCGGGATATCTACCCCCCACTAGCTGAAATGCGGGATTGCCGCTGCTGAATCCCATTCGCTCATAAAATTTAGGATCGTCAATCAGACGAAGCTGGGTTGCAACGCGTTCGGACAACGAACGCGCCTGCAGAAGCCCGTATTGCGTCTGGTAAAACTCCTGATCTGCAACACTTGCCTCGCGTTCCACGCCCTGGAAATCGGTAACCTTATTGGCTTCCCGCGTTATCTCGATTGTCGAGCTCGCGGTATATTTTGGCGCCATCAACAGGGTGACAATAAGGCCCAGCAGCACGCATGCCACCGTAACTCCAATAATGACATACCGCCAGCGCATCGCAATGCGCAGATATTGCCGCAATAAGGGGGTGCGGTCACCTCCTTCACGAGCGTCACTGTTAGCAGCCGATCCGGACAAAGGCAGTCCGCCCGGTAAGGTGTGAATAACGTTCATAATGGCACGCCTTACTGCAGGAACGCGACGAGCGGCGCTGCGAGCAGCGGCGACAGTGAGATGAAATCACGGAACAGACGCCGCTGTGGCGAGTCACCGACAACAACGACATCATTGGCGTAGATCGCCGGATCGTCATACATGCCGCGGCGGATCGCTGCGATGTTGTATAATCCTGCCATTTTGCGCCCGTTCACAGTGCGCAGAATAACCACGTCATCCTCCCGGGCAAATTCTGACAGACCCTTGGCCGAGGCCAATGCCCTCATGAGGGTCATCTGGTTGGTGACAGGATACAACCCAGGCTCAATTACTTGACCATCGATAGTAACAACTTGGCTGACCGAACTCTTGATGTTGACCGTCACCTCCGGATTGCGGACGTAGCGACCGCGCAGCGCGGCCTCGACGGCATCGGCAAGTTCTCCGGCAGTCTTGCCGCGGGCTTCAATCGTACCGGCCAGCGGCATGGAAATGCGGCCGCTAGCATCTACCTGCATCTCGCGGCTGAGGTCCGGAACGTTGAACACATCGACTTGGATCGTATCCAAGGGGCCAATCAATGACGGGCGGTCCGCCGCCGTCAGATCGTTGCGATCGGGTGCGGGCAACCCCGTGCTGTCGGGCACCACCGTTAGGTGCGCCGTCGACTGCAACGGCTCCCTACCGGCACATCCAGTTGCGAGGGCCACAATCGCCAAAACAAGGCAAATCTCACGCATGTACTTCAAATTCCGGGTGCAGTGGGAGGCGAGCCGCCGCTATAGGTGTAGATTGGACGGGGGTAAAGCTGACCACTAATGACCGACTGGTGCCGCGTCGCTAGTTTCCCCGCTTAGCCATATGGCGGCGATGACAATCATCACCATCATCATCGGCGTGCGAGCCGGATAATCAACGATACTGGCAAGGAAAATTAGCAACAGCATCACTGATCCGACGTGTGAAAGCCGATACCTATTTTTTGAAGGAGCACGCCAACAACGCACACTGGCCATCCCCCACCAGACCACTGCGCCGACCAGCAACAGCAGTCCTCCAATGCCAGCCTCAAGCACCACTTCCAGCCAGTCGTTGTGGGCGTGATTAAAATAGGTTAGCTTCAACAGCTCAAACGGCTCGCGCATGCGAAAAAGCGGATCAAACCCGCCAAATCCGGCGCCCATCGGGAAATAATCGCGCACCATCGCCAGCACGATCGGCAGCGCGCGGACGCGCATGTCCTGGCTTGGGTCGTTCTCGATCATCCGATCGATAGAGAGGGCGCGCCCTGCTATTATCGCCCCCAGCCCCAGAACTAAGATGACGGTGATCAAAGCCACGATCAAAGCCGGCAACACCCATCGTGGATAGCGCCGGAACACCTTCCTAATATCTTTGCGCGTCAGGAACACTCCTGTGGCCGTCGCGAGCACGCCCAACAACATACCTACTCGCGAACCACTGGCAAGGATGGTCAGCATGAACATGATAACCAGTCCCAGCGCCAGCGGCCCGCGCCATTGGGGCGAACGGCCGCCAAGGAAGGCCCAGACCGGCGTGAGTAGGCAGCCGAACGCCAGTAACAGGGCAAAGTGATTACGGTTCGCAAATGATCCGCTAATCTGGCCAGGCGTGTCGTTGATCAACGGATTGTCGAACCCGGCACCTGACAATTGCAGTAAGCCCAGCAGCATCGAAGCGGTGACCAGCCCCAGCACTACGCCGGGCACCCATAAACGCTCGCCAGGGCGGAGCGTCGCCAGCAGCACGAAAGCCGTACTTGGCACGATCAGTGATACGGCCGCGTTGAGTGCACCACCCGGCACGATTGCCAAAGGCCGCCACGGCTGCTCCGCTCCAGCAGCAGCAAGCGCAAACAATTCCCGACCGGCCAGGGCCTGCCAGATAACGGGCGGCAGCGGGATCAATTGCAGCAGCACCAGCATCAAGCTCATCAACAGGAATAACGGCACGACTCTGAATTGTAAGGGCAACGAGCGGTCGACCAGCAGAATGGACAGAATAAGGGCGATCGCGGACGCCACGCGAACGATCGCCTGTCCAGGCTCGTCGGCACGCGATGCGCCGCCTGCAAGCCACAGAATCGCGAGAAATAACACTAACAATATGAAGGAAAGACTGGGCCGGTGCAGCCCAACCGCTCTGTGAGACACCGACATTCCTCCCATCTACAGGCGCAACCCCGTTATCGCCTTCTTGGATGGGCGTCCACCTTCTCCAAAGCCCGGCAGCGATCTGCGATGCCGCGAATGGCATTCTGGATTGGCGATCATATTTACCATTGCCCCGTTCTTACCTATAGCTCCCGTCTCAACCGCTCGAGAGCATCACGCTAGGCCATTTGGTCAATTAAGGGAAGAATTGGATCAATTTATGGATGCAAATTATTGGTCCTCCAAAAACATCCCCTTAATTAGTCAAACTAATTTTCAAATATTTTTGGCAATTTTCATATTGCTTATGCAATCTATGTTTTTAGTTTGCATTTATCCTCCGGCCGCCAATCACGAAGAACTCATATATTCTACGACTGCAGGATGTCTTATTGCCACTTTATTTGGAATATTATTAATGAAGGGCATCACTAAATATCCTGGCGTAGAGCAAACCTCTTATATAGCCCCGGCTTTTTTTGCTTCTTATGGCCTGCTCCTGATCATCTATGTTCTAGGGCGGTTGGAATATAGCAGAATCTTAATAACCAGCAGCTTTCTGATTAACGTATTGCTGTTCTATTGTCTAAATTCGACATTCCTCCGGCGTAGAAAAATGCACATTGGCATCGTTCCGGAAGGAGAATACCTCGCGCTATCAAAAGTTAAGGGTGTTGAATGGACGATACTTCAATCGCATGATGCAAATGTCGCTCATCTCAATGCCATTAGCGTAGATCTGCGCTCTGACGTATCGAATGAATGGGAGCGCAGACTGGCGAATTTTGCGTTGGAAGGCCTCCCGGTCTATCACTCCAAACATCTTCTTGAATCGTTGACTGGCAAGGTCGCAATAGAGCACCTTTCCGAAAATAGTTTCGGAACGCTCAGCCCACTATATGCCTATATGCGGATCAAGCGGGTGGTCGATTTTATTGCCGCTGTGTTGGCGTTGATCGCCCTATTTCCTGCACTGCTGGTTATCGGCATTATGATCGCTGTAGACTCGCGTGGACCGATATTGTTTCGGCAAGTCCGCATCGGATACCAAGGGCGTCCGTTCCGCGTGTTCAAGTTTAGGACCATGGTCGCGGAACCAAAAAATGAGCCGGTCACAACGATCGAGGCAGCCAAGACGAAGGATTCCGACAAGCGGATCACCAGGATCGGAGGTTTCCTTCGCCAAAGCCGGCTTGATGAACTGCCGCAAATCTTGAACGTCATCAAAGGCGAGATGAGCTGGATCGGCCCCCGTCCTGAAGCGGAGGTCCTGTCCCGCTGGTACGAAAACGAAATCCCTTTCTATCGCTATCGCCATATCGTTTACCCAGGCATCACTGGTTGGGCTCAGGTGAACCAAGGGCATGTATCAGAAGTCAATGAAGTAACGTCAAAACTGCATTACGACTTCTACTACATCAAGAACTTCTCTCCCTGGATAGATGTTTTGATCGTCATGCGAACCATCCGTACGATGCTAACCGGTTTTGGGGCGCGCTAAGCGCGCCTCCTTGCACGAGATTGGGGCTAGCTGATGTGTCCGCAATCCTCTAGGGGCACCCGCGAACTGGCCTGTGGAGACGGCTGACATGAATACTGGCTTTGCCATTTATGATGACGGCGTTTCGTTTCACGATGGCGATCTATGGCTGATTACTGGCGTAGCGGGGTTCATCGGTTCCAATCTTCTGGAATATCTGCTCGCCCGCGGCCAGCGCGTGCGCGGCCTCGACAATTTCGCGACCGGGTACCGGGCCAACCTTGATGAAGTGGCGCGCACCGTCGGGCCAGAAGCTTGGTCGCGCTTCGACCTAATCGAAGGCGACATCCGCGACCCGGCGCAATGCCTGGCGGCCGTGGAAGGTGTATCGATCGTCCTGCATCAGGCCGCGCTTGGCTCAGTTCCTCGGTCCATTGCGGATCCCATCACATCACACGACGTCAATTGTACCGGGTTCGTGAACATGCTGGACGCTAGCCGACGCGCCGGCGTTCGGCGGTTTGTCTACGCTGCGTCCAGCTCCACCTATGGCGACGAACCTAATCTCCCGAAGATCGAGGAGCGCGTCGGACGACCATTGTCGCCCTATGCCGCGACCAAAGCTGCCAATGAAAGCTATGCCCACGCCTTCAATCAAGCATATGGCTTGGCATGCGTCGGCCTTCGCTATTTCAACGTGTTTGGGCCTAGACAGGATCCAAATGGCGCCTACGCGGCGGTAATCCCAAAGTGGGTCGATGCTATGATCGCCGGCCAACCGGTTGCGATCAACGGTGACGGCCAGACAAGCCGCGATTTCTGTTTCGTAGCCAACGCCATCCAAGCCAACGTGCGTGCCGCGCTCGCGCCTGCCGAGGTGACGCACGCCGTTTACAACGTGGCTGTCGGCGAACAGACGTCGCTAACGGAATTGTTCGACCTTTTGCGGGCCGGACTGGCAGAGCTCGATATCAACTACGCCCTGCCGCCTTGCTACCGCAGCGAACGGCCGGGCGACGTCCGCCATTCGTTGGCTGATATCGGAAAGGCAACTGCGGCGCTGGGCTATACTCCATCCCACACGATCCGGGACGGGCTTTATGCGGCACTTCCTTGGTACGTTTCACACCAAAAATCGGTTGCGCAACTATGAAAACCTCTGAACGGCCTGCAATCATAGGGCTGGGATATGTAGGGCTGCCGGTGGCAGTCGCCTTGGCCGCCCGCTACGATGATGTATTAGGATTCGACATTTCCGCCCGGCGGATCACGCAGTTGCGTGAAGGGCATGATGCCACGGGCGAGATTGATGACGATGTCCTTCAGGCCAGCCCCCTACATTATGCTTCCGATGCGACGGCACTCGCGGACCGTACATTCTTTATCGTCACGGTACCCACACCGATCGACAGCGACAAGCAGCCAGACCTCAGCCCCTTACGCTCCGCGTGCGAGATCATCGGTCCGGCGCTGCGTACGGGCGCAACCGTAGTCTTTGAGTCCACGGTCTATCCTGGTGTGACTGAGGATTTCTGCGGCCCGCTGCTGGAGCAACATTCCGGCCTCATACGGGGACGCGATTTTTTCCTCGGCTATTCACCTGAGCGCATTAATCCTGGTGATCGCGAACATCGCTTGGAAACGATCACCAAGATTATCGCCGCAGAGGACGAGGCCACGCTGGCACGTCTGCGTGAGGTGTACGGTGCCATTGTCGATGCTGGCCTACATGAAGCGCCGACCATCCGTGTTGCGGAGGCCGCTAAGGTGCTCGAAAACACCCAGCGCGACCTGAACATCGCGCTGATGAACGAATTGTCGCTAATCATGGACCGCATGGGCATCCGCACCCTCGATGTCCTTGAGGCAGCCGGGACGAAGTGGAACTTTCTGCCGTTCCGTCCCGGCCTGGTTGGTGGGCATTGTATCGGGGTAGATCCTTATTACCTCACGCACGCGAGCGAGGCGCTAGGCTACCGCCCCGAAGTGATCCTGGCTGGTCGCTCTATTAATGACAGTATGGGGCGCTTCGTCGCCGACAAGACTGCCACACTGCTGACGCAGGCCGGTATCACGCCGGAAGGCGCCAGGGTCGCGGTACTGGGCCTCACGTTCAAGGAGAACGTTCCCGACATCCGCAATTCGCGGGTACCCGACGTCGTTGACGGGCTTGCCGCGCACGGCATGCACATTCTAGTCCATGATCCGCTCGCCGATGCCGCAGAGACGGTACATGAATATGGCATCGAGCTGGTGGGAGACGACATGCTGACGGATCTCGATGCCCTGGTACTGGCGGTCAACCACCGGCAGTATGTTGACCAGATCACATCCTTTACATCGCAGTTGCGAGCAGACGGCGTGTTCGTAGATGTGAAGTCCGCGATCCACGCCGATCTCCTGCCCACGGGCACAAGCTATTGGTCACTTTGACCCCATGATCTGGCAGCTGTCGGAAACAGCCTAAGTGACACCGGTGAATACGCCTGTCCCCATGCCAGTTCGCGCTAGTCGGATTAAAGCCGTCTTGGCGCATGGCCGGCAGCTACGCACCGAAGGCGTGGTGGCGCTGCTCAACTTGGCAACGGTGGCGACTAGTTTCCTGCTTCAGATCATTGTCCTGCGATTCGCGGGCGATGTGCGCGATGCGGACGCCTATTTCGCCACCTCGGCCATTCCACAGGTCGCTTTATCTATTGCCGTGAATGCGGTGACCGGCGCCTTACTGCCACAGCTTGCTCGGATCGGAACGGACGAGCGCCCGGCCGCGGTCAGGGCGCTCGTCCTGCTGGTCATAGCAGCAGGACTACCAATCGCTACGGTGCTGTTCTTTCTGGCGCCTTGGTGGACCCTAGTGATCTTTCCCGGCTTCGTAGGAAATGCCAGTCAGGATGCCGTGACCCTGGCCGGGCTGGCCGCGCTTTCCACACCGTTCGCGATCACGACATCGGTTCTTTCCGGCTATCTGTACGCCGAACGCCGATTTGCCATCAACGAGGGGATTGCGCTCGGCTCGGCGAGCGGCCTTGCCATTGCCGCTGCCCTGCTGATCCCAGTTGCCGGCATTACGGCTCTAGGATGGCTTTTACTGGCACGGTTCGTCTTGCAGGGGCTGCTACAGGCGCTGTTCCTACCGCGTACGCCGGTGCGCCAGGGCTGGGCAGCGCTGGCACCGGTGTGGCGCCGCACAAGGGCGCTGCTGGCTGGTGCAATTTATTTCAAGAACGACATTTTGGTCGATCGCTACCTTCTGTCACTCGCCGCGGCGGGCGCGCTGTCCAAGGTTGTCTTCGCCCAGTCGATTTTCACTGCGGCAGCCGGTGTCTTGGGACAAGCGCTTGCCAATACCGCCTCACCAACCCTGTCACAAGCACACCATGTCCGCGACAAGGCGCAGTTCCAGGCGGCATTGCTCCGCAATCTTGTACTGCTCGGGCTTGCCTCAGTACTGCTGTTCTTAGCGGCAGTTGCGCTGGTTCCACCGATCGCTGCGCTACTGACGAAGCAGTCGGTCATGCACAACGGCGTGAACCTGCGCCTTGTTCTACTATTATTCGGCGGCGTCCCAATTGGTGCCTGCATAGGCGCGCTGCTGGCAAATGCCTTTTACGCCATGGGTGATACACGCACGCCGACCATGATGACCATCGGGACCTTTACCATATTCCTGGTCGCCAAGGTGATTGTGTTCAGCCAGGTCGGAATCTATGCCTTTTGCGCGCTAACTAGCGTTTATTACCTTGCCAATTGCGGGATCATGGCAGGGCTGCTGCGTCGCAAGATGCGCCAAGAGTTCGCCGCATGACGGATCAGGCACAAACCTCACCCTTGGTGAGCATCATCATCCCGACCTACGAGCAGGAAGAGCTGGCTTTCCAGGCAGCGATGAGCGCGCTGTCGCAAGATTATCCGCATCTCGAGGTGGTGGTCGTCGATGATGCTTCGCCAAGCGCTCGTTATGCCTCGATCCAGGCGATCGACGATCTGCGGCTGCGCTTCGTCCGCCGCGACAGCAATGTCGGTCGTACCGAGAACTACCGGCGCTCGCTACGTGATCTGGCGCAAGGCGACTGGGCCATGGTTCTTGATGGTGACGATTACCTGACAGATGCCAGCTTCATTTCCGCAGCGATTGCTGCCGCCGCTGCGGATCCTGGAGTCGTCATAGTCGCTGCTCGAACGGAAACCCGCACCAGCGACCGATCCTTTGTGACAGACCATCCGGGTGATAGAACGGTTACCGGGCTGGCATTGCTGAGCGCTTTGCCAGACACCCGCTACTTCTTCCAGCATCTGGCAGTGCTCTACCGCCGCCCTCAGGCTGTTGCGCTCGACTTCTATCGCTCTGCAACGATCAGTTCGGATTGGGAATCCCTATATCGGCTCGCTAGCCACGGCAACGTTCGGTTCCTAGACCGCGTCGTCGGCGTGTGGCGCATTCATAGTGGCAATGCGAGTGGCAGCCGCGAGCGGCAGGCCATGATCGACAATCTCGACATCTGGGAACCGGTCTATACCGAAGCTGTGGCACAGGGGCTGCCCGCTACCGTTGCGCAGCAGCGATGTACCGCCATGATCCGTTACATGATGCGGCAGCACATTCCTCGCGTCGCCCGATCTTGGGCAGACTTGCGAGATTATCTTGTCGCGCTTCGGCGACAGCATCCCTCGGCACTGATGGGTATGGCGCACTGTCCGACACTTGTGCGGCTGGCGCTCGCCATGACAGGCTACTATGGAAAACGCTGATGTGTGGCATTACAGGCATTTTCACGCCCTACGGGGGCAACCTGCCGCGGCGCGATGTCATCGGGGGGCAGATGGCCGCCCGGTTGCAACACCGCGGCCCCGATGCTGACGGGTTCTGGTCGGACGATTACGTCCTACTCGCGCACCGTCGACTCGCCATCGTCGAACTGTCACCGCTTGGGGCTCAACCCATGGCCTCGGACAGCGACCGCTACATCCTGTCGTTCAATGGCGAGATTTATAATTTCGTCGCTCTGAGGGACGCCCTAACGGCAGCGGGACACCGCTTCCGCAGTCATTCCGACACCGAAGTACTGCTGGCTCTGATCGATCGGGACGGGCTGGCAGGCGCGCTGTCTGCCTGCGTCGGCATGTTCGCCATCGCTTTGTGGGATCGTCAGGAACGTCGCCTCAGCCTGGCACGCGACCGCATGGGAGAAAAACCGCTCTATTATGGCTGGTGCGAGCAATCCCTGCTGTTCGGTTCCGAGCTGAAGGCGCTGACGGCGCATCCCGATTTCGATCGGCGGCCCTCGCCCGCCGCGCTCGAGGATGTGTTGGCCAAGGGGTTCGTTGGGCCGGCAGACAGCATCTATGCCGCAGTTTCACAGGTACCCCCGGCGACCATCGTGTCCTGGGACATGGCAGAGACCGGCGCCTCTGGCTGGAACGATGGGCGATTCCATTGCTATTGGGACCGCGAAAGCGTTGCGCGCGATGGCCTCGCCAATCCGTTCGCCGGTTCAATCGACGATGCTGCAGACGCCTTACATGCTACGCTGGCCGATGCGATCGCGCTGCAATCGCATGCGGATGTGCCTGTCGGCGTCTTCCTGTCGGGTGGGGTCGATTCATCGATTGTCACGGCATTGATGGCCGCTTTGGCACCCGATCGAGTGCGCAGCTATTCGATCGGTTTCCTCAGTAAGCAATATGACGAGGCGATCGCCGCGCGCGCGGTTGCCGATCATCTGGGAACGCAGCACCGCGACCGCTATGTCAGCGAACAGGAAGCGCTGGCCCTCGTGCCCGACCTTACCGGGATCTACGACGAGCCTTTCGCGGATTCCTCGCAAATCCCGATGGTAATCCTGTCGCATCTCGCGCGGGAGGACGTGACGGTCGCGCTTTCAGGCGACGGCGCGGACGAACTGCTGGGCGGCTACAATAAATACGCTCGCGGTGATCGGCTGTGGCACGCCCCAAGTCGGCCGTTTCTGGCGTCGGCGCTGCGCGGCGCTGATCTGATCGCGGGGCCGATAGCGACCATGGCGTCACGCATCGATGCGGCACGGCGCATCCCCTGGCACAGCCTGGCCTCCGCCTCCGACCTCTACCAGGCCGATGACCGCGATACGTTCATCCGCTCTCTCGGCACACTCAATCGCCGGGCCGCGCAGTTCATGGCGATTTCGCCCGCATCCGTCCCGGCCGGCCTCCCTTCTTCGACCGACTTTTCCTATCGTCGGGCAGCGATGCTCGACGACGTCCGTTCGTACCTGCCCGGCGACATCCTGACCAAGGTCGATCGGGCGACGATGAATGCTTCCTTGGAAAGCCGCGCTCCGTTCCTGGACCACCGGCTTGTGGAGCTATGCGCGCGTTTCCCCGACGCGCTGCTGTTCGATGGCGATGGTGGCAAGCGTGTCGCGCGCCACCTGCTCTATCGCCTAGTCCCGCGCCCGCTGGTGGACCGTCCCAAGGCCGGGTTCATGGTGCCGCTTGGCGAATGGCTGCGCGGCGACTTGCAGCCCTGGGCGCGCGATCTGCTGGCATCACCTGCCACGGCGTCGGTGCTGGACGTCTCGCGCTGCCGCAGCTTGCTCGATCAACATTGCCGTGGCCCGCATGACCTGTCAGCCAGGATCTGGCCGATCCTCTCGGTCGCGGCCTGGGCCGTCGCCACCTATTCGTGACGGGACGCTCCATGACCGAGCCTGCAGTCTGCTACACGTGCGTCACCAACGGTTATGATGCCGTCGCGCCAGTTTCCCCGGATTGGAAGACTCGCTTCATCCTGTTTCACGACAACAGCGTTGCGGTTCCGGAAGGATGGGAGGGGCGAGGTCTGTCGATCCCCGGCATCACCGGAGTCAGCCTCAATCGCTATGTGAAGATGCTTCCGCACCGGCTGGGCCTGCCCGCATCGCGATCGATGTACGTCGACGGCAACATGTTCTTCCGCCAGGATCCTGCGGATCGGATTGACTCGGTGCTGTCGCAGCACGCGATCGCCGCCATGTCCCATCCAGAACAGGATTGCGCCTATGCGGATATCGAACGCACGCTGCGGCTTGGCTTCGTCTGGCCGCTGGCGGCGCGCAAGGCTGTCGCGCTGCTGCGGAATAACGGCGTTCCCGCACATGCCGGCCTGTTCGAATGCGGGATCCTGTATCGTCGCCATGATGACCCTTCAGTAGTCACCTTGTGCGAGGCCTGGTGGCAGGCATGGCAGCTCGGCTATCGTCGGGATCAGGCGCTGATGATTGCCGCCGCGTTCCAGACCGGCATCATGCCCGTCTCGCTGGGGCGCAACGACGTTCGCGACCCAGATAATCCACTGATGGGAATGCGACAGCACAAGACCAATCGCGCAACGAACCGCGGCCGGTGGGAACGCCTTCGCCGGCGCCTCGCCTCGGAAGCGCTGCTATACCGCCAGTGGGTTCGGCCATGATGCCGGACGTGCTCCATGGTGATCCACCGCCGCGACAGGCTTCATTCGGGCACGGTGCGCTATGGCTGCTCGCTTATGTCATCCTCGCAGCCGCCATCTATGTCAGCGGCGTTAAGCCGATCGGCATTTCGGCAGACCTGCACAATTACGAGCTGCTCTACAACGCCTCGGCAATTAACGACTGGCCGACGATCCTCACAGGCGGCGACCTTGGCTATTTCGCCCTAGCTAAGCTGGCGGCAGCTGCAGGCTGGTCGTTCGATCTGTTCACATTCGTTCTCGCGGCCGGTACCTGCCTGTTGCTGTTTGTCGTTGCGACGCGCCTCGACACCAACCGCATTGTCCTTGTCGCGATCTACGGATCCTATCTGTTCTGGCTGCACGAATATACGCAGATCCGCATCGCAGCGGCGATCGCGATCGGCCTGTTCGCTATCTATGCCGCCCGCCCCGCAATTCGCTGGCCGCTGTTCGTCGTTGCGGTCCTGCTGCACAATTCTTTCATCCTTGCCGTAGTCCCTTATGCGCTGCTGAAGGCACGGCGGATCGATGTCGTTGCCGCGCTCGCGGTGGGTGTGCTGGCCCTCTTCCTCAGCCCGCTGGGCGCAGGGCTGGTGCAGCGGGTCGTGTCCTATCAGGATCTCGCCTCGTCCACTGGCCAGTTCACCGACATCAACCTGTTCAGCCTGATGCCGCTGGTCCAACTGTGCGGGATCGGCTGCGCCATCCTGCACTTCAAGGAACTGTCAGACCTGGGCAAGGAGGAGACGGTTCTTGCGGCGATCGGTGCGGTGTCCTTTTATCTGCTGTCGCCGATCCCGGTGCTGGCTTTCCGCACCTTTGAACTCTTCATGCCCTTTTTCGTGATCCTGCTGTCGCGCCTTTGGGGCGTGTCGGTGGTCATCCGGGGCATAATCTTGGTATGGATGATGCTTGGTTTGCGAAGCGCCTTCTTCACCGCTGACTCTACGGTGATCATGTGACCGAACGATCCCTCAACCTAACGATCTGCGTGGTGCTGTACCGCTCCGCAGAAGTCTCCCGGCGTTTCGCGCGCGAAATATCAGCGTCGCTGCAGGAACACAGCGATTGGGAGATCATTCTCTACGACAACTCCCCCACCGACGAGTTGGCGGATCTGGCCGCGTTTGGAACCTATCGCCACGATCCCCGCAACCTCGGCTTTTCGTTCGCGAACAATCAGGCAATCCTATCGGCCCAGTATGCAAACATCGCGCTCATCAATCCCGACGTCTTCGGCTTCAGCGCGGATTTCTGGGATCGCCTTGCCCAGCAAGCGCTCGGCCGGGGGGACGTCCGCTTCATCAAGCTGTTGAACGAGGACGGCAGCCACCAGGATTGCGTGGGCGAGGTATCGAGTCTGTCGCGTGCCTGGCGAGCCCCCGTCGATTACGCTTCGCTCACTACCGAACAGCCGGTCGGCATGGGGATCATGGCCTTCATGCTGACGACGCGGGAGATCTTCGCACGCGTCGGCCTGCTGGATTGTGACTATTCGCTATATGCCGAAGACATGGACTGGTGTTTTCGCGCGAACCGGAGCGGCATAGCCGTTCTATACGATCCCACCTTCGTCCTCACTCATCTGGGCGGGGCATCGGCAAGCGATCGCTGGGCGACCTATCAAAGCCTGCGCCGCAAATATGCCGCGGAGAAGGTGTTCATCGACAAGCATTACCGCGGCTTGAAATGGCTGGGGATGCGCGCGCTCAACAAGGTAAAGCCTGCGATCAGAGCGCGCCGCACATGAACCGGAATAGCGCGAGGCGTTTCTTCATCACGCCTTCACTCAAGATCACCGGCGGAAACCTCGAGATCATCCGGCTGGCACGCGAGCTTTCCGATCAGGGGGTGAAAACTGGCTTGATCGC
This sequence comes from Novosphingobium sp. HII-3, assembly GCF_002916655.1. Lineage (GTDB taxonomy): Bacteria > Pseudomonadota > Alphaproteobacteria > Sphingomonadales > Sphingomonadaceae > Novosphingobium > Novosphingobium panipatense. The sequence continues at coordinate 89,206 of NZ_PPSM01000004.1, read as the reverse complement.
GATGTGGCGCGCGCCTCACGAAGCCGACACGGGCGCCCTCCCGATCATCCGCTTGTCAGACGCGATCATATCGCCTCGTACCGTCGTGACGCAGCTTCCCTCCGTCGCACGCAGGTTTCGCCGCCTTATGGCGACGGGCGTCGCGGCAGTGGTATTCAGCCATTATGTGACCTTCGCTTTGTCATGGCTGGTGCCCCGGTCGGCGCGCTGGTTCTTCGTGCAGGACACCGAATGGCTGTTCGTCCACGGCGCGACGAAACAGGCCGTTCTCAAACGTTTCATCCTCTCAGCGCTGCGCAGCGGAAAGGTCATATCGGCCAATCGTTATCTGAGCCGCCAGATGCAGAACAACGACGTGCCCGTCGCCTGCGAGGCGCTGATCTGGGCCGACCCGCTGTTCACCTCAAATCGCGAAGCGGTCCGTGACATCGACGTCGCGGTCATGCTGAGACGCGGCGCACACAAGAGAGCCGATCTTACGCTGTCACTGATTGATGAACTGGTCTCGCAATCGCCGGGCGTGAAGATTGCAGCCATTTCCCCCGACGGCACGTATCGTGCGGCGATTTCCCCTGCCGTCCAGTACTTGGAGCGTGCGTCAATCGACGATATGCGATCATTGTACGAACGCACGAAGATCTTCGTGTTGCTCTCCGATCACGAAGGCTTTGGCCTGCCCCCTCTCGAAGCGATGGGAGCGGGCTGCGTTCCAGTTTGCCGGGATGCTGGCGGCATAAACAGCTACATGACAGGCGAACTGTCGGCGAATGTCGTCACGCCCGAGATGCCCATCAGGGATATCTCTGGAACTGTCCTGCAATTGCTGCACGACAAGGCGCGTCATCGCGATTTGTCGAAGGCGGCACGCGCCACATTTCTCCAAGGCCAGAAAGCCGCGACCGAACGCTTGGCGGCGTTGTTGGCGGCTGGATTTTGACCATGCAGGAAAGCCCCCGCGTCACCCTCTCGATCGTCAGCCACGGCCAAGGCGATCTAATCCGCCATCTGCTCGGCGACCTGCGTCGACTGAACTTGCGCGGCATATCGATCATCCTCACCTTGAACATCCCCGAGGACGAGGGCTGGCTGGCCGCGGCGGACGGGCTGCCGATCCGCATCATCCGCAACGAACGGCCGCTCGGTTTTGGCGCTAACCACAATCAGGCGTTCGCATGCAGCACGGACACTTTGTTCTGCGTCGTCAATCCGGACATCCGCCTGCCGGATGACGGCCTGGTGCGGCTACCGCCTTATTTCGCGGACCAACGGGTCGCCGCCTGTGCGCCGCTAGTGGTGGGTTCGGACGGAGAGGTTCAGGACAGTGCCCGACGGTTCCCTAATCTTTTGCGATTGGCCCGTCGGGTGGTGCTACGTCAGCGCGAGGCGGACTATGCACCCGATGCGGCAGCGGATGTCGATTGGGTTGCCGGCATGCTGGTGCTGTTCCGTCGTGAAGCCTTTGCGCAGGTTGGAGGGTTCGACGAGGGCTATTTCATGTACCTGGAGGATGCGGACATCTGTCGCCGCCTGCGCCGCGCTGGCTGGAAAACCGTATACCAGCCCTCCGTCACAGTGGTGCACGATGCGCGGCGCGACAGCCATCGCAGCCTGCGTCACTTGCGCTGGCACATGCGCAGCATGATCCGTTTCCTAACCGGTTTCTGACGTCGCCTTCGCCATGTCTGGAGAACCGCCGATGACTCTTGATCGCCGAACGCTGCTCGTCACCGTGGGTGCAGGTGGCGTTGCCTCCCCCATACCCGCGCCGCAAACCGCGCGTCCGTTGTCGGGCAGCACGCCCGACGCAAGCGAGCCACTGCGGTTAACCGATTTCATGACGCCTGAGATGCTGGCTGATGTGCGCAGCGGCACATTGCGCGTCGATTGCGCCCCTGCGTTGCAGGCGGCGTTGAACGTCGCGTCGGGACGGGATCGCTCCAGCCTGCAGAATGGCCGAAGGCTGCTTATCCCGGCCGGGCGCTATCTTCTGGCCCAACCGGTCGCAATGGAGTGGCGCAACGCGCAGAAAATATCCGACGATGGCGACATGCGCCGCCTGACCATAGAGGGCGAGGGGCAGGCCAATACCGTCCTATTCTATCGCGGCGATCCGACGCAGCCCGCGATCCAAATTCGCGGCTTCAAATCCGGGCCTGGTCAAGGCGACGGGGTCTCTCTGCGGCTGTCGATGCAGGGCTTTCAGCTCATCCGCGATCTGTCGACCCGCCATCGTGGCACCGGGCTGGCGCTCAATGGCGCCGCGCTGATCCGCTTCGTCGACATGGAGGTGTCGTCCTTCGATGTAAACATCGAGATGGTCGACGTGCTACGCGTCTATATGGAAAGCGTCCATATCAACGGCGGGAAGATCGGGCTGCGGGCGCGAGGAGGCAATTTTTCTAACCCCAACGTCTACAAGCTGGTGCATTGTTCGATCAGCGGCAACCTGACTCATGGTTGCCATGTGATCGGGGGCTGCAATATCTCGCTCGACAGCTGCGCGCTGGAAGGAAACGGCCATAGCAGCCTTCGCGGCGCTGCGTGTGTCCTGTTCGAAGATGGTCCCTCGCAGGGCGGCGCAGCCGGACATCTCGACAATTGCTATTTCGAGAACAATCATGTTGCAGCCGACGTTATCCTGGATTGGAAAGACGAAGCGCCGGGGACGATCAAGTTTACCGCCTGCACCTTTCAGCGCACAAGTGCAGCGCGGGCCGCGCTCCATCACATCATGCTACAATCCCAGAAGTCCGCGATGCTCGCTCATGTGGATTCATGCGCATTCAAGAGCTTCGGTGATTATGCACCGACTTCCAAGCGCAGCGCGGTGCAAGTCATTGGCCCGCACGTGACGGTGCACTGGACAGCCAATCTATTTCAAAACCCTGAAGAGGCCCCCACCCCCGGACGATAAGTCGCCACAATGACCCAGCTACAAGCTTGATTGCCGTTCTTCAAACTAACCGGTAAGCGCTATATATGCCCGTCCAACTAATCACTCCCAAACGCTTCGGCGACGCCCGAGGCTGGTTCACCGAGGTGTATTCGGAACCGACCTTTGCCGCGCTCGGCATCGACTGCACGTTCGTACAGGACAACCACTCCCTCTCGGCACCCGCCTTCACCCTGCGCGGCCTGCATTTCCAGACGCCGCCGCGGGGGCAGGATAAGCTGGTGCGGTGCATACGCGGCCGCATCTTCGACGTGGCCGTCGACATCCGCAAGGGATCGCCGACGTATGGCCACTGGGTAGGCGCCGAGCTTTCGGCCGAGAACGGCCACCAACTGTTCATTCCCATCGGCTTCGCGCACGGTTTCTTGACGCTCGAGCCAGACTGCGAAGTCACCTACAAGTGCTCGGACACCTATGCGCCCGAGCATGATGGCGGCATCCGGTGGGACAGCGTGGGGATCGACTGGCCGATGCCGGCCGGCACCACGCCCGAACTGTCGGCAAAGGACAAGGTGCAGCCCACGCTCGCCGAGTTCGACAGCCCGTTCCCTTATGACGGCCGCCCGCTGGCGCCGCTCGCCTGAAGGACCCAAGACCCATGCGTATCTTCGTCACCGGCGGCGCCGGCTTCATTGGCTCGGCCCTGGTTCGGCACCTGATCGAGAACACCGAGCATGAGGTGCTCAACTTCGACAAGCTGACCTACGCCGGCACGCTGTCGACGGTCGAGCGCGTGGCATCGTCCAACCGCTATCGCTTCGTGCAGGGCGACATCTGCGATGCCGACGCCGTTCGCGCCGCAATTGCCGAGTTCCGCCCCGAAATCATCACCCATCTGGCGGCCGAGAGCCATGTCGATCGTTCGATCGATGGCCCGGGTGCCTTCGTGCAGACCAATGTCGTGGGCACCTACACCATGCTCGCCGAGGCACGCGCCTACTGGCTGGGCCTGGAGGACGAAGCCAAGCAGGCGTTCCGCTTTCACCACATCTCCACCGACGAAGTCTACGGGACGCTGGGCGACACCGGCCTGTTCACCGAGGACACGCCTTACGATCCGCGCTCGCCCTATTCGGCATCGAAGGCCGGTTCGGACCATCTCGTCAGCGCCTGGGGTCACACCTTCGGCCTGCCGGTGCTGATCACCAACTGCTCGAACAACTACGGGCCTTATCACTTCCCCGAGAAGCTGATCCCGCTGATGATCGCCAAGGCGCTCGATGGCGAGCCGCTGCCGATCTACGGCAAGGGCGACCAGGTTCGCGACTGGCTCTATGTCGAGGACCATGTCCGCGCCCTGCAGGCCGTGTTCGAAAAGGGACAGCCGGGCCGCACCTACAACGTCGGTGGCCATAACGAGCGCCAGAACATCGAGGTGGTGAAGACGCTCTGCGCCATCCTCGACGAGCTGCGCCCCCGCGCAGACAGCAAGCCCTATGCCGAACAGATGACGGAAGTTGCCGACCGTCCCGGCCACGACAAGCGCTATGCCATCGACGCGTCGCGCATCGGTGACGAGCTGGGCTGGACCCCGGCCGAGACGTTCGAGACCGGCATTCGCAAGACGGTCGAATGGTATCTGGCGAACGAAGCCTGGTGGCGCCCGCTGGTCGCTGCCAAGGCCGCGGAACGTCGCGGTGTCGCCGCGTAGAACTGTCGACACATCGACGCGTCGGAGAAGTTCGTGACCTCACCTCGTACGATCCTCATCACCGGTGCCGGCGGCCAGCTCGGAACCGAGCTTCAGCGTTGCGCCTGGCCTGAAGGCTGGGAAGTGGTCGCGATCGGCCGCGACGAGCTCGATCTGGGCGACACGGCCGCGATCGCCGCCAAGATGGCGGAGCGTGAATGGGCCGCCGTCATCAACGGCGGCGCCTATACCGCGGTCGACAAGGCCGAGAGCGATGTTGTCACCGCCTGGACGGTCAACGCCATGGCCCCGGCCGCCTTTGGCGAGGCCTGCGCCAAGGCGGGCATCCCGCTCGTCCAGGTATCGACCGACTATGTCTTCGCCGGGGACAAGGCCGGGGCATGGGAGGTCGACGACCCGGTAGCGCCGCTCGGCGTCTACGGCGCGTCCAAGCTGGGCGGGGAGCTGGCGGTGCGCACGTCCGGCGCACGCCACGCGATCGTGCGCACGGCATGGGTCGTGTCGGCCCACGGCCACAACTTCATCAAGACGATGCTGCGCGTCAGCGAGAGCCGCGATACACTGAGCGTCGTTGACGACCAGCACGGCTCTCCCACAAGCGCGGCGGACCTCGCGCAGGCGCTGATGGCGATCACCATGCGCCTGGTCGAGGATGAGGCCGCCCCGAGTGGGACCTTCCACTTCAGCAACGCAGGCGCAGTCACCTGGGCAGGTTTCGCGGCCGAGATCTTCCGCCAGTCGCGCGAGCGCGGCGGTTCTACGGCCAGCGTGACGCCGATCACGACCGCCGACTACCCGACGCCCGCGCGGCGGCCCGCCAACTCACTGCTGAGCCACGACGCAATCGGCGCTGCCTACGGCATCACGCCCCGACCCTGGTCGGAAGCACTTAGCGACATTCTCGACGAACTTATCGGAGCACGTAAATGAAGGGCATCATCCTCGCCGGCGGTTCCGGCACGCGCCTCCACCCGGCCACGCTGGCGGTGAACAAGCAGCTGCTTCCCGTCTACGACAAGCCGATGATCTATTATCCGCTCAGCGTCCTGATGCTGGCGGGAATCCGCGACATTCTCATCATTTCCAGCCCGGAATTCCTGAACAACTACCAGCGCCTGTTCGAGGACGGATCGGCGTTCGGGCTGAACATCGAATATGCCGAGCAGCCCAGCCCCGACGGCCTGGCGCAGGCTTTCACCATCGGCGCGGACTTCATCGGCGACGACAATGTCGCGTTGGTGCTGGGCGACAACATCTTCTTCGGCGCGCACCTGACCGACCTGCTGGCGAACGCGGTCGCGCGCAAGTCCGGCGCCACCGTCTTCAGCTACCGGGTCGAGGATCCGGAGCGCTATGGCGTGGTCGAGTTCGGCGAAGGTGGCCAGGCCATCAGCCTTGAGGAAAAGCCGGCTCAGCCCAAGTCCAACCACGCGGTGACCGGCCTGTACTTCTACGACAATCGCGTCGTCGAGTTCGCCCGCAACCTGAAGCCCTCCCCGCGCGGCGAACTGGAAATCACCGACCTCAACCGCCTCTATATGGAGGCCGGCGACCTCTACGTGGAGCAGATGGGCCGCGGCTATGCCTGGCTCGACACCGGCACGCACGACAGCCTGCTGGAAGCCGGCGAGTTCGTTCGCACGCTCCAGCACCGCCAGGGCGTGCAGGTCGCCTGCCTTGAGGAAATCGCTTACGAGATGGGCTTCATCTCAGCCGACCAGGCACGCGCCGCAGGAGAGCGGTTCAAGAAGACCGCGTACGGCCGGGCGATCCTAAACGCGGTATCTGGACACTAAAGCCTACTCCCCGATCGGGCTTTCTCCGTGTTTGCGTAGTACGTCGTTGAAGGCTTCTGCCATCAGGGCCTGCAGGCTGCGGCCCTGACGGCGGGCGAGCATGTGCATGGCGAAGCTCATTTCGGGAGTGAAGAAGCCGGCGATCTGCTTGCGGCCGACGCGGCTTTCAGGGCGGCCTTGTGCGGGCTTGTCCTCGGCAGGCGCGGGCGCGGGTGCCGGTGCTGCCTGGGGCTCGTCGGGTACGGGGGTGGGCCTGGCGGCGGTACGCAGGTTGGCGAAGCTGGGCTTGCGGCTCATGCGGGGGCCTTTCGATTTTCCTTTGTAGACATGTCGAGTTGTTGGCATGTCCACTTGTACAGCTCGCGGATTTCCTCGGCGGCACGACCGGAGGGATCGGCTTCGGTGACGGTACGCCCCTCGGCGCTGGCGTGGCGATAGGCGGCACGATCAGGCAGGATCACTGGGCACGGCGGCGTACCGTAGCTGTCGACCAGTTCGCTCGCCTCGGCATAGATGCGCGGCGCATTGGGCGGACCGGCGGTGAACACGACAAAAGCGGGCTTGCGCAGCAGCTGCACCAGCTTGGCCGTGGTCTGGATAGCTGCCAGATCGAACGCGCTTGGCCGGCACGGGATCAGCACGAGATCGGCGACTTCTACCGCGGCGCGCGCGGCGCTGTCTGCATGGGGCGGCGTGTCGATCACGACGAGTTCCGCGCCTTGCCCCTGTGCGGCGGCGACCTTGGCGGCAAGCCGGGGCGGCGGGCTGTCGATCACTTCGGGCGGCCGGTCCTCGCGCCAGGCGGCCCACTGGCTGGCGGTCGCCTGAGGATCGGTGTCGATGATCAGCGAGACGCGGCCGGCTTACTGCGCAATCGCGGCCAGGTGCAGGGCCAGAGTGGTCTTGCCCGCCCCGCCCTTCTGGCTGATGACCGCGATGGTTCTAGGTGTGTTGGACATGACGACCTCCATACATGTCTACACGTCCATTTGTCGAGCTGTAAGCGCGATTTTCCAGGGCAGACCCCTTCCCCATGAATGCCGTCTGCCGGCAAGAGATGACGAAGCGACCTGATCCCCCTGGGGAGCATTGCGGCGGCGAAAGCCGACGCTTCGAGGCTGCGTCTTATGTGATGTTTCAGGTGCGAGAGGCATTTCAGGGCTTGTCGCCGTCAGGCGAGACGTGTCGGGCGGCTAGCCCGACGCCATATCGGCGTGAACGAAATTGAATCGGGTAGCGGTTGAGGCTGGATTTGAGACTCGCACTGAGGCTGCATGTCGCGACGGTCGAGAGCAGCACCCAGCTTGGCGAGAACGCGGCCAAGCGCGCCACCCACAACAGTTTCGGCGAGCTCTCGGCAGGTCAGGCTGCGATGCATCTGCTCCAGCTGCTCGGCGCGCTCGGTCTGGCGGTATGCGGCATCGTCGGGGATCGGCGCCGGGGTCATCCAGCGCGGCAGGAGGCGCAGCAGGCGCTGGGGCGCTGTCGGGCGATAGGCGTTGGAGGTCTGGGCATAGCGAGGCCCCTCCCCTTCCACGCGCTTGAACCGGCGCTGGCGGACCAGAAAGCCGGCACGCTCGAGCGCTGCAAGCGCGCGGGCCACCGTGGCCCTGCCCAGCGCAGTCGCTTCGGCAAGGCGGTTGTAGCTGGGAAACACGCGGCCGGCATTGAGCCGGGCCAGCGTGCAGATCTCCTCGAACACGCGCACGGCCGCGGCGGTCATGCCGGTGAGCGCGGCTTCGGCGGGCGAAAGGACGTGCCCTTGCGTCCGCACCGCGCGCTTCAGGCGCCGTCCGGTGTCGAGCGCCGTGCGCGCCATACGCAGCAGACGGTCGGTCTCGCCCTTGGCTGGCACCGCGAAGAACTGCTCCTCGAAGGTCCCCGCCTCGATGCTGTCGCGTCGCACGGGCGCGCCAGTGCGATGCGGAGCGCCGCTACGGCCAGGTGCGCGCGGGCGTAGGCCGGCGCGGGCTCCCGCAGGCGCAGCCGTCGGCACGCGACCGAGCGCAAGCGCCGCCGCTTCGCCCAGGGTAAGCATCGTCATCTTCCTTCCCCCTCAGGGGCCGGGACGCAGGCAAAAAGAGGGTGTGGCGCGAAACGCGCATCCTTGAACCGGCGCGGGTTCTGGGGTATCGGGAGGGAACGTGCTGCTTATTTCACGTTCCGGATCGGCGTTTGGCGACGTCGCTCCATCTACCCTTTTCAGGGATGCCCGGCCTTCGTGCCGGGCTTTCTTTTATGTGGTCACGGCCGCCTTCATTTCTGTCGAAATCACGGCACTGGCCCCACGCCAGTGCGGGGGCCATTTTCGCAGATAAAATCCAACACCGGAAGAACTTACAGTTCGTGCTTTCGAGTAGGAAATGCAGAAAAAGTTCGTGCTATCGAGTAGGAATTCGCAGTTTAATTCGTGCTTTCGAGTAGGAAATGGCTCGCAGTTCGTGCTTTCGAGTAGGAATTAACTGGCGGCTCAAGCCTCCTCGCCAAGCTCCTCTTCTCCTGATTCGCGCGATTCGCTTCCCTGCTCCTGCCCCGCTTCCGGCTCGGCCGCGCGGCGAGTGATGACGACGTTGACAGGCGCCGACTTGCGGCCGCGCCCGCGCGTCTCGACAGGGGCCTCCCCTTCGACCAGTTCGACATCGTAGTCGGGAATGCTCCCGGTGCCGGCGACCTGCTTGAGCGCCGTGCGGAAGTTCGACAGCGGGTTCTGATAGCCGATCTGCAGGCGGAAGGTCTCCAGATCGACGCAGAATTCGCGACCAGGGACATCAGGGCCGCTGGCGCGCGCAACCTCGTAGATCCGCCGCTCGATCGGCCCCAGCTGGAAATAGGTGGAGGCATAGTCCAGCACCTGCCGATCGCGCAGGATCGCGCGGTAGAGCCAGTCGCACAGTCGCACCTGCACGGCCTTCAGCCGCTTCTCGCCGGTCCGGGTCTTGGAATAGTGCAGCCGCGCCTCGGAGAGCCAAGAGAAGAAGCCCTCCTCCCCTTCCCCGCCCGCCTCGATGTTGGTCTTGATCTGCGTGCCCTGCAGCCGCTCCAGCGCGTCGGACAGGCGCTTGTAGGAGCGGGCAGACTGGTTCGACCCGGTGACCGCGAAAAGGTCGTGCGCGGTGAAGCGGAAATCCTGGCCTACCTGCTCCCCCGCCTCGATCTTCGCGGCCATCAGGCTGGCGATGTAGAGGACGATTTCCTTGTCGTAGATGGTGGCGACGCCATTGGCCGAAGGGCGCACCTCGATCGACACCGGGCCGTGGTGGTAGGACACTGGCTTCATCCACGCGCTCTTGGCCAGCGCGAAGAAGGGAAACGCCATCAGCGAGCGTTCGCCGCGGATCTCGCCGATCAACGGGCTGTCGAGCTGGAACAGGTCGCGCTGGGAGGCGTCCGCACGGCGCGAAACGGCAGTTTTGCGGGGGGTTTTCGAAGCAGGCTGGGTCATGTTGGATTTCCTACTCGAAAGCACGAACTTTGGGGAGGAAAAGCCGGTTTCCCGTGGTGGACAGGCGTTGAGCGGTGTTGGATTCGTGCTTTCGAGTAGGAATTCGCGCGCTGCCCGAGAGGGCATTACACGTGGATTGCCCGACGTGTCGGTGCGTCGATATGTCTACATGTATGCGGGTGGGGGAAGGGTCTAGTGGTCGTGCCGGGCCATGGGGCGCAGGCGCACCGCCAGGCTGATGACGAAAGGCCAGAACAGCGTGTTGGCGATATCGGACAGCGTGTCCTCCACCCGCAGGCCATAGTTCAGGTAGTCCAGCAGCTCGTTCCCGAACTCGGCCAGGACCACGACCGCGAAGGCGATGAAGGTTCCGAGCGATCGCCCGCTCACCAGGCGCACGAGGAGGAGGATCGTAAGCCCCGCATGGATGTGCAGGATGGAATCGGGGAGGCCTGTGCCATCGCCGATCCATATGATCCAGTCGTGATAGATGCGGGGAATGTCCATGGACCGCCAAATGCCCATCCGTGTGATGAACGCAAGCTTTAGCGCGGGCTCATCGTGAACACGCGCAGAGATGTCTACATGTATGATTTAAGACATAACGACATTTTGGGGGGTAACGCCTTGGGCTGCTTCCGCTGCTGCTGCGGCGGCGAGCCAGATGGAGGATCGGGGGCAGGAGACCTGCGCCACCGACCAACAGCCGCGCTCATCGGCCGCGACATGTCGACATGTGTAGGATCATACACCCGGGTCCGGATCGCACCATCAGGCAGTAGTCGCTAATCTGCGCTTCGTGGCTGCTTCCTCGCCGAGGCGAAATGGCACCGCCCGCTTTCCTACGCGAAGCGGTCTCGCCGCCCCGCCACCCCGACAGCCCTCAGAAGTGGATGTCGATGTAGTCCGTCAGGTCGTCGCACCATTCGAATTCACGCAAGCGATAGTAGTGGCGGTTCTGGGTGATCGCGAAGTGCCAGGTCTTTGTCTTGTCGCACGTTCGGCCGCGGTCTGGCGTGTCGGTGATGGCGATGCGGCCCTCGAACGTGAAGTAGTCCGCGCCGATCTCGGTTATCGTGCCCTCGAGGAACAGCCGGCCCGGTCCGCCGGCCTCTGCCTGGGTGCCCCGCAGCGTCCACACCTCGCCATCGCGCCGCACGACGGCGGTGCCTCGCGTGTTCCAGTCGATCCACTGGAGCGTCACGCCCTTGTTCGTCATCAGACGCTGCGCCCCCTTCGCGCTCAGGACGCGAGTGGGCTCGGCCGCGACTTGGGCGGGAGCGGGAACCGCGAGAGGGGCGAGCAGGGCTGCAAGGAGGAAAGGCCGGATACGCATGGCGCCACGGTATGGCACCGGGCCGCCCGATGGAAGCCGGATGTCTCACGCCGACGCACCGACGATCATACTTGTAGACATGAACACACGTAGAGGCGCAGACATTCCGACGTACCGTCACGCATATGGCAGCAGGACGCCATCCAGCGGCTTCGCTCGGGCGGGCGTCCGGCAGATCGGAAGCAGGGAAGGGGGGCGCGGTGCCGGCAGTCGCGCCGGTCTTATCGACGACACTGCGGGGCAAGGCTGGGCTGGGCAGCGCACCTTCGACCGAGCGCGCGATATCGTCGGTCGCGGCGAGAGTGTCGGGCTTGCCGGTGCTGTCCCGCCCCAAAGCCAATTGCCAGAGACCGGGCTACTTGCGGTGTCCCATCATGATGCGGACACCCGGGGCTTTCTCGCTTCCCGTCATTACTAACTCCACTATGTGGCCTTCGGGAAACCAGTACGCCGGTATCGCCTTGCCGTTCTCGACTTTCCGGTCCGTCTTGGGGGCGCGGTTCAGGGCCTTGGCGATCCCAAGGACAGCAGGAACAGGAACATCTGGAATTGCCGCCATGATGGCGCCGTGATTGTAGAATAATCCTGGGTTTGCCGCCTGCCACTGCTGGGTGACTGGCGCCTGCATGTTGGCCAGAGCCTACAGGTGACGGCTCGGATCCATGCGCTGATGCAGAATACGGATGACGGCGATCCCGTAGCTGGTCGGACGGAAATAGATGACGTGCTGCTCGACGCCGCGCCGTCGATAGCCGGGCCGAATATTCGCGCAGCCCTGCGCCTGCTGCGGCGCTTCAGCCAGATCGGCGCAAGCGGCTTCGATCAGGTCGGTGTAGCGCATCGCCTGGTCGAGATCCCAGTGCGCCACGGTGTAGTCGAATATCGCGTCGAGGTCGCGCTGCGCCCTCGGGCTAAGCCGGTATTCAGCCATGCTGCTCGGCTTTGCGTCGCTTGAAAGCGGCAAAGTCGAACAGCTCCGGATCTCCACTCTGCTCCCCCTCGATCAGCGCTTGCCGGATGCTCTCCACCTCAAGGCCTCGCTCCTGCTCTCGCCGGATGAGGTCGCGGATCGCCTCGCTGTCGTTGGTGTAGCTACCGGCCTCAATCTGCGCGGCGATCCACGCATTCTGCTGTTCGGTAAGGGTGATGGTTTTGCGTACGGTCGCCATAACAGCCTCCAGGGGTCGTCATACTATTGGTGCGTTTTAGCGCATCAGGAGTAGCAAGTGAAGCGGGCTGTGACAATCGATCCCTTCGATGACTGGCGGGAGTAGATCCTAGCCGACCCTGCCCAACCTGGCGGAATCGATGTGCCAATTTTGTTGGGCGGGTGGGGCGCCGACGCCCTCAACGACCCGGCGCAGCCGATAACGACCGCGGAAATGCTGGCGCTGGCCATTCTTCAGGACTGCGTAGACGTCCACCGGTACGTCGATCCACCGCTGGCTCATGCCGGCATCGCCGTCGACCGGCGCCCCAGCGATCACCTTACTGTGCGCCGTGGCGGCAAAGCCCTGACGAAACGCCGCGAAACTCTTGCCGCTTGCCTGACCGCCCCGATCCCAGAGGCGATACGCCGTGCGGAAGTCACCCCCTTCGATCGCCGCATAATAGCGCTGCACGACTTGGCGTGCGGCCGCCGGGCTGGTGTGCGGCGCGGCCTGGGCGGTCGCCGGCAAGGCTGCGAAAACAAGCAGAAGAGCAGGGCGCATGGTGATCCTCTTTCTAAGCAGGGGTGCCAACGCGTCACGCTTTCCTCTGGCACCATGGCCCCCCGGAGGAAGAGGATCGAAGCGTTCCAAAACTGCGGCTAACTGTTTGATCCCAAGGTTTCACTCGAGGGTGAAGTTGGCTTCGGCAGACTGGACAAGGCGCCGCGCGATGGTGCGATCCCTTCGATAGAATGGAGGGAAGCGCATGCTCGCCCGCTCCCGCTGCTGACACCTCTCGCCAGCAATAGCGCGCTCCCGGCTAGCCGCCTTCTTACTGCCTAGCGGTTGGCGGCAAAGGTGGCGTGTCGCGCCAAAGCGCACGCCAGCGGATTGCCGTCGAGGCGGAACGCCTACTCGCGCTGCCTTGAATCTGACCTGTTTCCCCCTTAGCGCCGCCAAGTCTGCGGGCTGATCTCACAGCCTGTCGGGGGAAAGGCCTGAATGTTTCTCATTTCGTTTGCTGTCGCTGCCGGGCTAGCGGGGATGATCGCCGTTCTTCTCGGTTATATTTTTGCTAGATCTGGATTCCCTCTTCCTAACGGCGGCAGACGACTAGGCGGCGTGGACAAATTTGCGGAGCCTGCCGGGTCGTTTTTACTGAAAGAGTAGCATGACGCCAGCACAGCCAATGAGCAGGCCCCAGCACAGCCCGAAGGCGGCCAGCGTCATTACGATCCAATACATGATCGGAGTGGAGGATCGCGAGTAAGCGATACCTTTGACGTTTATTTGCCGCTGGCCGATGCCGACGTAGAGGCGGTTCACCATGAAGGCGGCCAGACCGAGCCCCGTCAGTGCAAGCAGCAAATTTCCGAACATCGGCACTCCCTATAACGGTTGACGTAGCACATGCCGGTTGATTCAAGGCTGCTTTTTGGAGGTAGGCTTGAGCAGGGGCGATCTGACTGAAGCGGAATGGCGCGTTCTGAAGGCTCTCCTGCCCATTGAGCCAGAGAACCGTGGTCGAGGCAGGCCGCCCGAGCAAAACCGCTCAATCATCAACGGTATCCTCTGGCGGCTCCGTTGCGGCGCTCCATGGCGCGACGTGCCGCCCAAATATGGCAGTTGGAACACCATTTATCGGCGGTTCCGGCGATGGAGCGAAGCCGGGGTCTGGGAGACCCTCGCCGTGACGCTGGCCGAAATCATGGCAGATAGCGGTCACTACAGCATCGACAGCACCACGGTTCGCGCCCACGTCTCGGCAGCGGGCGGAAACGTATGGCTCGCCCCGTCGGCAAGCGGTTTGTTTCTGACGATCTGAGCAGTCTGCGAAAACGTATCCGGCCTTTCAGCATGGAGCCGTTGGCCAAGATGGAGATCCGCGCGTCCTGGTCCTCATAAAGGGGCCGGCATCAAGTGCCATTTTACGCCGTAGGGTTCCAGGACACCGGTCGACTGTCAGGCCATCTGTCACTCACCTCCCGCAGACATCATCCGGCCGGTGCACGCCGCATCAGCCGATCTCGCTCACGCCGCTTGCGCGACTGGTTCGTAGGTGCGTTCGTGACGCAGCAGCGCCCAGACGATGCGCGCCATCTTGGCCGCCAGCGCCACGACGACGGTGTTGGGGTGGGAGCGCGACAGCAAGCCCCGCAGCCAAGCGCCGAGCCGCGTATCGCTCTTGCTCATCGTCGGCAGCGACGAACGGGCGCCCTGGATCAAGTTCTTGCGCAAGTATCGGCTGCCGCGCTTGGTGATTCCGAGCAGCCGCGGTTTGCCTCCGGTGGTCGCCTGCCGTGGCACCAACCCCAACCAGGCGGCAAGATCGCGACCACGCCCGAAGGTCCGGGCGTCTCCGACAGCTGCCACCAGCGCGGTCGCGTTGAGTGCACCAATACCGGGTATGCTCAGCAGACGCCGCATCCGCTCATCTGAGCGAGCAGCCTCGGTGAACTCGGCATCGAGATCTGCAATCCGCTCATCGAGGGCGATCCAACGCAGACGCATATCGCTGACGAGCCGGTGAATGCGAGGACCAAGCACTGGCTCGTCGTCGTCCAGCATCTCGCCAAGGCGCGCGGCAAGCTTTGCGCGCCCTTGTGGAACGATATAGCCGCGCTCGAGGAGAAGACTTCTGATCTGGTTCATCAGCGAGGTGCGGTCGCCGACCAGCTGGTCGCGAATGCGGTGCAGCGTCTGCATGTCGAGTTGCTCTTCGGTCTTCAGCTCCACGAACCGCATCGTCGGGCGTGTTGCCGCTTCCGCGATCGCCTCGGCATCGCGATCGTCGTTCTTCTGCGCCTTGACGTAAGGGCGAACATATTCCGGCGACATCAACCGCACCGCATGACCTTGTCGTGCCAGCGCCCGGCCCATGTGATGAGCGCCGCAGCAAGCCTCCATCGCCACGACGCAGGCCGGCAGGCTCGCCGCATAGGTAATAACCGTCTCGCGCCGCATTCGTCGTCGCACAACGACCTTGCCCGTTACATCCAGCCCAACCACGCTGCAGCTGTTCTTGCCCAGATCAATCCCGAGAACCGATATGTCCATGACCCTTGCTCCATCCTCAAACGGCTTGCTGCCGTGAGGCAACAACGCTCAGTTAAGGGGCGAGCCATCCATAAAGGGGGACTCATCGACGCGCTCTTGGCCGCTCGCGGGGCGGGTTCACCAGTAAACTTCACTGCCTGGCCGATGCCCTTGGACGACCACTCGCCTTCCATTTGACGGTCGGCGAGGCAGCAGATTGCAAAGCCTATGATGCCCTGATCGGTCTGCCCGAGCGCGCACCTGACGCTTTGCTCGCTGACAAAGGTTACGACGCCGACGCGATCCGCGCCGACCTTGTTGAGCGGAAAATCGAGGCCGTCATTCCTGGCCGGTCAAACCGCCGCGTGAAAATCGAACATGATCGGGCGCTCTACAAACAGCGCAACCGCATCGAGCGCATGTTCGGCCACCTCAAGATCAACCGCGCCATCGCTACCCGATATGACCAGCTTGCCAATAGCTTCCTCGGAATGGTTCATATCGCCACCGCCAGATACTGGCTCAAATTTGTCCACACCGCCTAGGAAGCGTTGATGGACTGAGGGGTTGCCTGGCCCTATCCGTGATGGTTCATCATTTCTACATCTGGACTAACATCAAGTACTTCAACGGCACATGGGACGCGCCGGATGTTAATTTTATCGCACAGATGGGTGCCGGCGCCGTCGCATTGTTTTTTATGACGACAGGATTTGTATTTTATCCTAGAATCTTAAACGGATGGAAAAGTACATCCTGGATTACTGTTTATATAACACGAGTATTTCGAATACTGCCACTTACACTATTATCTGTAATCTTAATCACCGCCGTTATATATTATCGCGCAGGCGGAACGTTCAACGCGACCTATGCTTATGCCGCTGCCCATTGGCTGAGCGGCTTTGGTGAGCCGGATCTTCTCGGATACACTGACAGCGGACGAATAAATGCGTATGTCCTTTGGTCGCTTTGGTATGAGTGGGTATTCTACATCGCAGTACTACCGTTGTCCGCCATCGCAATGGATATAGTGAAGAACCGTAGGCTACCCTCTTGGACCTTGCCAGTCGCTCTTTTATGTTTAGCATTCGCAAGCCGCATTTTTAGCAAGGTCTTCAATCACGACCTCGAATTTCTACGTATGCTGCCGCTTTTTGGCGTAGGCATGCTCGCATACGAAATACAGGCACGCGAGAACCTTAAGAACCTTCTTTGCTCTAGAATGTGTTCTGTTATCGCAGTTGGCTGCCTCGTTATAGCAATGACAGCGACCAGAAATCCTTACGGCATCTCCCTGCCGCTATTTGGAATATTTTTTATCTGTGTTGCTGCAGGCAATAACGTGTGGGGACTTTTGGACACGCGTCCTGCTGGGGTTCTAGGTGAGATATCGTTCAGTATATACCTTCTTCATGGTATCGTCATCGATGTGCTGTTTGTTGACGCCAATAGCTGGATGAGCAAACTCGGCTTTGCTGAAGCAAATCTAACTCTTTGTGCCGTATCGCTGATTGTCGTTGCTGTATCGTCACTTTCCTTCCTGCTCGTAGAAAAAAGAGCAATCGCCATTGGGAAGGCAGTTGCCCGGTCGTGGGACGGACGCAAGCTGCGGTTGAGCGCCCATGAGCTAGATGTGGCACCGTAATAGTTGCAAGTGAAAGCCATCCCGGTTCGGCCTGGAATGATCGCCACGGGGCGCTCTCCGAACCGGCTGAGCTTTGCCCGTGAAAGGTGACAGCGGTCAGGCGGGTTCCGGGGTAGAGAACATATCGTCCTGCGGATGGGGCCAAGCGCTCCCGATCAGGCGAGCCGCGCTTTCAGGTCCTGCAGCAGCCAGCTGCCGGCGCGGCCGAGGACGCGGCTGCGCATGTGAGCGGCATAGATCGTCAGCGGTTCGGTGGGGCGCGCAGGGTCGCTTTCGATCGCCAGGGCGACCAGTCGACCGTCGGCCAGGTGCGGCGCGACGAGGGGCTCGGGCATCCGGCACCACCCCAGGCCCGCCAGCAGGAAATCCAGGCGCCGGGCAAGGTCCACGAAGCGCCAGGTCCTGGTGCCGATGATGCCATGGCTCGGACCGTCGGGCGCGGCAGGGTCCGAAAGGACGAGCTGGACATGCTCCTCCAGATCGGCCGGCGCCGCCGGGCGGCCCAGCGCCGCCAGCGGGTGGCTGGGCGAAACCACCGGCACGAGGTCGACACCCAGCAGCGGCAGCGCGGCGACGTCCTCGGGGACGCTGGGCAACAGGATACACAGCGCGAGCGCCGCATCGCCGCGGCGCAACCGCCGCTCGGCCCCGCCCAGCCCCTCGGTGGAGAAGCTGACGGGCAGGAAGGGAAAGGCCGCGCGCAGGGCATGGAGGGGGTCAGTTCCGGCAGGGGGCGAAATGACACCCTAAGCGATCGGTCAAGAATTTTTGCTATCGCAGCCGCGCAGGTTCAGCGATTTCATCAGCTTCTCCCGGCGTCGCATAGACCTCCTCGCGGATGATGCGATTGGTGATTTCGAGCAGGTGCGCGGAAAGGGCATCGCTGAGTTCCTCGAACTCGGGCCACAGAACCTGATTGATGAAACTGACGGGCGCATGGACGATCACGGTCTGGCGATGCATGCGTGAATAGCGGAACGGCTTGAGACCATAGCGCCTGCAGAGGGCGGTAAAGAGCTGTCGGGACCACGGGTCGGGAATGGAGAACTTGAACTCTTCCGACGTTTCGCGGCGGCTCGTTTCGGTGAACTGGCGCCTGATACGTTCTGCGGCGGCACCAGCTGCGGCCTTTTCACCTGCCGTGGCGGCGCCGGCGAACAGGGCTTCGATCTTGCGCAGCTTTTCGCGAAGACGCAGCTCCGCATCCGAATTCTGGTTCAATGCCGCGTTCCTAACGGCGTCGTGATACCGGGGAGGCCTTGGGCGCGCGCCCGCGTACAGGCCAGAACCGCTGCATGGATTTCGGTCTCCATGATCTCTGTCATCACACGCAAATGCTTGATCGTCTCTTTAATCTGCCTGCGATCTTCAGGTTCATCCTTCGTGCGTTCGATGAGATCGGCGACTCCGGCCATCATTGCTCTGATTTCTCCGAGGTGCGTAACCGCTTCATGTGCGCGTTCGGGTAGCCCGGCTTCCTTCTCGCCATTGAACAGCCCTTCGACGAAACCTTCGACTTCCTGCGCACGGACCATGCCCAGATTACCGAGATTGGCGCTGGTCGGTTCCAGCGGAACACGAGTAGCTCGAAATGGCTTCTTTGGGTCCTGATGGTCGGCCAGTTCATTCCACAAACCCATGACCAGGGCGTTTAGCAGCGTATTGGCGTCATCCACGCTGTCGAACTCGGGCAACGCTCCACCCCACAGGCCGGCGATGACCGCCATGGGTTGCACGGCGGGATCGGGACAGGCGATGTTGCCCAGCAACCGCGTCCTCACTTCGTGGTAAGGAACCGGACAGTCATGCTTGTCGAGCAGGGCGCGGATCGCACGTTCGGTTGGCGGTTTATCCTTGGACTGGCCCATCGTACTTTCTTGCAGATACAGATCATAGATTTACCGGACAATTTTATACCGGCTCAGCTCCCTTGGGCCAGCGGTATTCGCCGGTGAGAAGTATATGAGCCCATCCCAGCGGCGAGATGTGCGCGAGCAATTCAGGCGGAACATCGAGACCATCCCGGAGGCGCAGGTCGACAGCCTCACCAAGGTGGAGCGTGTTCCAGTAGATGATAATGGCCGCAAGCAGATTGAGCCCCGCGATCCGATAGTGCTGGCCTTCGCTGGTCCGATCCCGGATCTCGCCCTGACGGCCGATGCGCAGCGCATTCTTGAGGGCGTGATGCGCCTCGCCTTTGTTGAGGCCAATCTGCGCCCGCCGCTGCATGTCAGCGTCAAGAATCCAGTCGATCAGGAACAGCGTCCGCTCGACCCTGCCAACCTCGCGCAGCGCGAGGGCCAGATCGTTCTGCCGGGGATAGGACGCCAGTTTGCGAAGCAACTGGCTGGGGGTGATCCTGCCGCCGTTGACCGTTGCGACGCTGCGGAACAGATCGGGCCAGTTGGCGACGACGATGTCCTTGCGTATCTTACCGGCGACGAGTTTTCGCAGCTCCGTTGGCGTTGCCCTCGGGTCGAAAACGTAGAAGCGCCGGGAGGGTAGATCGCGGATGCGCAACACAAGCCGACGATCGAGAAGCGCGCTCAGTCCAAAAACATGATCGGTATAGCCTGCGGTATCCGCAAACTGTTCCGTCACCTGCCTGCCGGCCTCGTTCATCAACAGGCCGTCCAGAATGTAGGGAGCCTCGCTCACCGTGGCCGGGATGGTCTGCGAGGCGAAGGGCGCGAATTGGTCGCTGACATGGGTATAGGCCTTGAGACCCGGCTCTGATCCATACTTGGCATTGATCGTATTCATCGCCTCGCCATGCCGTGCGGTCGGGAAAAACTGGCCGTCGCTGGACGCGCTGGCGCCCATGCCCCAGTGCGCCGCCATAGACAGTTTGCCCTGCGCAGCGACGACCATGGCCAATGCCTGATTCATGGCCTCGCTTTCAACGTACCAGCGGGCAAGCCGCGACAGTTTCCAATAATCATGAGTGTTTGAAGCCTCGGCCATCTTACGCAAACCGAGATTCAGGCCTTCGGCGAGCAAGACGTTGAGCAGGCCTATGTTGTCCTCGCACGGTGCACCGGTTCGCAGGTGAGTGAAAGCCTCCGTGAAGCCGATCGCCGCATCGACCTCGAGGAGGATGTCCGTTATTCTGGCCGGAGGCAGACGGCGATAAAGGTCGAGGATGAGTTCCTCGGCTTCATCCGGGACAGCGGCGCTGAGCCGATCGATCCGAAGTTCACCGTCCTCGATACTTCCGTGGGGGATCGTGCCGTCACGGGCGGCGGCTCCGAGCCGCTTCAGGCCCTCTTCCAGTCGCCTCGTTCGATCTTCAAGCCACGCATGAGGATCGCGTGGCAAGGTCAATCGACCCATTTGTTCCTGCGCCATCGTCAAGGGCACCAGCACCTGCGTGATATCGCCGTAGCGTCGGGAATGCGCCAGCCACATGTCCCCGGACCGGAAGGCGTCGCGCAAATGGAAGAGAACAGCGACTTCCCGAAGGTGGCCATCCCCGGCCTCCTGAACCTTGAGGTGCCGGCGCCATTTCGAATTGGGGCGCAGAAAATCGATGTCAGGGTGAACTGACGACCGCGCATTGCCGATTGCCATTGCCGCCGCCAGAAGCGGCTTTGCTATCGGGGCGCAACCAATCCTGAGGCATCGTAGCATGCGCGGGGCATAGCGGCGGAAACGATGGTATCCGCGCCCGACATGGGCGAGCGGTTCTTCAGCCATTGTCGAACTCAACTGCGCTGCGATAGCCACCCAGTCGTCGAGCCTGGCCCATTCCGGCGATTGCGTCAGTGCCGTCTCTATCGGCACGCCATCGTTGCGGGCCTCGATCATGGCCGTGCCCAGCGTGGTGAACGCGCGCAGCGTATCGGTGACGGTTGTTCGGGCGTCGCCGATGCGGGCTTCGTGCACCTGTTTCGCTTCCCGCCAGGTTTTACCCACGATGCGGTCATGGGTTTCCACGACCGCATCGGCGATAGCCGCTTCCCATTCAATTACACAGGCGGCGAGGATAGCCAGGCGCCGGTTTACGCCGATATCGCGTACACCATCGGTGAAGTAACGTTCCCCCTGCCGGCGTAGCCGCGCAACCCGGTGGGTCGGAACCCCGGCCAGGCTCTCTACCGACAAACCTATGCCCTGCAGGAATTCAAGTCGGTCCAACAGACGGTTC
Source organism: Novosphingobium sp. HII-3 (assembly GCF_002916655.1). Classification (GTDB taxonomy): domain Bacteria; phylum Pseudomonadota; class Alphaproteobacteria; order Sphingomonadales; family Sphingomonadaceae; genus Novosphingobium; species Novosphingobium panipatense. The sequence continues at coordinate 68,046 of NZ_PPSM01000004.1, read as the reverse complement.
GCTGCCGTCGAGTTATGACCCACCGCGAATTTGCGCAACCAGACGAACCGGCTGACATTGCCGGGCATGGTCTCGATCAGCAGCGCGTTCAGACGTTTACGCGTGTCGCATCAAGCCGACCAGCGATGCGCGTTTCAATGTGGCCCTCCGCTGCAACCAGTGCGTCAGCGCATAATCGCTCGATCGTCGATGTCGCCGGAAGGATGACCTTCGTTTCACGACAACGTGCAATGAATCGGCGCGCCAGATCCTCATTCGAATGGGCCTGCTCGGCTTCTGCGACCAGCCACTGCCGAAAGGCTCGTGCATGGGGGCCTCGTCCTGGGAACATGCGGTAGCCATAGATGCGACGCAGCGCTTCCATGTGTTGCTGCCGGGTCTGACGACGGGCGGCATAGTGAACGAGCGCTTCACCCGGGATGCCGAGCTGGGCACCCAAAAAGACCGAGATGGCCTGTGGGATCAGTTCGCCCGGAGCGAGGGCGCGTCCGGGATAGCGCAGCGCACATAGCTGAAGGGCGAAGCCGATCCGGTTCTCCGGCCTCCGTCGCCGGTCGATGTGGATCAGGTCATCGTCAGCCAAAATGTAATGGCGGAGCAGCGACGCATCGTCGGTCGGGAGATCGAGCAGAGCCGAGCGCTGACGCGCCGTCAGGATATGGCGTCTTGACACAAGCGCATTGTCCCAGTTGATCAGAAGTCTGTTTTGGACAACACTGACCCCACGCAAATCAAGGCTTTTCGGGGCCTGATTTCAGGAAGGTTCAATTGGGACAGCGCGCCGCAATCTATGCCAGGGTCTCGACCGGTGACCAGTCGTGCGAGCGGCAGTTGCGCGACCTTGCCGCCTTTGCCGAGCGGGGCGGCTATGAAGTGGTGGAAGTGTTCCGTGAGACAGCCTCCGGCATGAAGGCGAACCGGGCCGCACGGAACCAGGTCATGAAGCTGGCACAGGCGCGACAGATCGATGCGATCCTCGTTACCGAACTCAGCCGGTGGGGACGTTCGACCCAAGATCTGCTCGATACGCTCAACCGGCTGTCGGGCTGGCGCGTGTCGGTGGTAGCGATGAGCGGCATGACGTTTGAGGTCGACACGCCACATGGGCGGATGATGGCCACGCTGCTTGCCGGCATCGCGCAGTTCGAGCGTGACATGCTCAGCGAGCGTGTCCGTTCCGGCCTCGCGGCAGCACGGGCGCGGGGGCGCAAGCTCGGACGGCAAACGGGGCAGCGCCCCAAGTCCGATCGGCTTGGACCCAAAGTGCTGGCGCTGGTTGAAGAGGGACGCAGTTATCGTTGGATCGCTCGCGACCTTGGCCTGAGCAAGAATACAGTCGCTGCAATCGTCGGGCGGGCGAGAGCGGATGGCGCTCCTGACGAGGAAATAGCGGCATGACAAAAGCGCCGCCACGCCTGCCGCCTGATCCACGGCGCAAGGTACGCTTCCGTGAGATCGCTCGCGGCATCGTCGCCAAAGATCGCCATGACCGCAAATATGGTTACACTGTCGACACCGCTGGCGCTATCGCACAGGCGCTGGAGCGCGCCTATCGTGAAGGTGTGCGAGACGGTCCAACAATTAGCACCACGGTGCATGAGCAGCCCGATACAACGGGTCCTCTCGAATGGGCGATAATCCCTCCCCGACCCAGGGATGCCTTCTGGAGCATCTGCTTGTTTTTTCTTGGCCGGGAAGCCGATGACACGCGGAATGGGTATCTGGAGCCCGCGCTCACTGAGCGCGGAACGCCGGGATGGACGATGGTCGTGCCCGGGCGAAACCGGGAAAAAGTGATCGGTGATCGTACCATTGGCCCTCTCATCCGGCTTGGGCTCCTTGTGCATTCATCGGACGGGCCTGTCCGCCTTCATGTCACTGAGCGTGGACAGGACACATGGCGTCTTTTCTGTCGGCGGGGCGGGCGTTACCCCGAGGATCTGACCGACATCTGATCGCCGCCCGCCATTAGTTCGGCGTGACAGCTACCGCCCCGTTGCGGACATAACTGCAAATGATAGCTAACCACTATGTCACGCATCGATGGAGGGAATTTGCGAACATGCTTACGATCAGCCACGTGGTCGCGTTTGCCTTATCCGCAGCGGGTGCATCGGCCATGCCCGCAGACTGTGCGTTTGACCGCGAAGCCCTTCTTAAACTTGATTATCGGCAGTTTGACCAAGATCCTCGAGGTGGGTGGCGACCCTTGGCTAGCAAGGGGTGCGACAGGGAGGCTGCTGATCTCATCCGGGACTGGCGACTGCAAAATAAGGATCGCCGGTACATCCTGTTTTGGCATGAGGGCCAGAACCGTGCCTTTGACGGAGATTATGAGGCGGCCCTAAGCCTCTTTGAACAGTCACGCAGGCCTGCCGAAGATCGCATAGGTTGGAACTCCTACGTAGATGGCAGCGTCGCCTTCCTTAGAGGAGACATGGCCAAGCTGCAGGCTGCTCGGGCGAGCCTCGCGCAAATGCCGAAACCGCTCGACTGGGATACGATGAAGGGCGCTGACGGGAAGCCGCTGAACGCCAAATGGCCTGTAAATCTGAACGTGCTGGATGGTTTCATACGATGCTGGGGGAAGCGTTACAGAGACGCTTATGGCTGCCCCCATCCAGCACCTTGATGTCCGCTCCCCACCCAACCCGGCTATTCCGCTTAGGGTGTCATTTCGCCCCCTACCGGAACTGACCCCTTCCATCGGTGCCCTCGGTAGATGAGGTGCCTTGGCGATCAAGGTTGCCGGCGCGCGCTTCGACCGACAACCTGAGGCCACCCGCGGCACCCGTCTCGGATCTAACTACCCTGCTGTTATTGCTTAATCGGATGCAGCCGAGTTTGGGCATCGCTCGCGATTTTCCGGTAGGCGTCGAGCATTGCCAGCGACGTTATCTTTCCAATGTCTGTCGAGGTGTAAGCGCCGCCAAGTGCGCCAACGCCGATATCGAGGAGCAGACCCCCGCCCACGAGGCTTACATCCTTCTTTCGGGCAGATCCTGTGGCCACGGCGCGCTGCACACCCGTTTTTACATCGATCAGCGAGAGCATGATCTGACTCTCAAGGGTCTTGGTCTTGAGGCCCACGGCCGAACCGAAGGCTCCTCCCACGCCGCCGCCGCCTCCACGGCTATTGGCATCGCTGTAGAGCACCTGGGCTTGCAACAGGTAGTCGGCCGCCGTGAGCGTCGCTCCGGTGAGGGCTTGACCGTTAGCGACAGATCCACCGGCAGCGAGGGCCCGCTCACGCTGCAGCGCGTCCATTGCGCCGCCGCGCTCGACTACAAGGAAGCAGTTGGAGTGGGCGGCTAGAAGCTTCAGCAACGGCAAGGGGTCTACCTTGGCCGTCGATCCTCCATTCTGGCGCTCGGCCATCTGGATCAAGGCGCGCATACCCGGCGGTATCTGGTCGTCGACGCTGGGTGCCTTGTCTTCGATCAGCGCTACGGTTCCCAAAGGCTGGGCACACTGCGGCAATTCGCTGTTCTCATCGACGCCGGTCCCGCCCTTGCCGATTTTTTGAGCCGCTGCCGGCGAAGCGAGGCAGGCCGCCATGGTGAACGCAAGCAGGTAGGATTTCTTCATTAGTAGTCTCCATGCAATTTCAGATTGAAGGGTTTTAGAAGGTCGGATCGACCCACCGGTTTACGGTTTTCAGGTTTCCATCGAAGCGCCGGCGCAGGTCGATGGTGTGACCCATTGTCGAGAAGTCGAGTTTCTTTTGGGTGTCCTCGGTCACGGTGTTGGTGCCGAAAAGCTCGTCGTCGCCATGCCAGGTCTTTCCCTCGATCAGGCGAAGCGTCCATGCGCCGCGTGGCACCTGAACGCTGGCTGTGCCGTTCTCGCGGATGTAGACGGCAAAGATCGGCTCCGACTTACGATCAAGCAATTGAACCACTGCCTTCCGCTCGCCGGAAACGACTGTGAGCGGACTGGTCGGGCCTGACGCATACGCGCGCCGAACTTTGAACTCCCCGTTTTCGGGAAACGGCTCCGAGATGCTGAAATCCGGCAGAAAGTCCCAGCGCTTGGCATCAGTGTACATCCGCACACCGTAGGTGAGCAGGATCAGTGGGAGGATCAGCTTCCCGGCCCACGAGAACCGTGCCTTGGCCGCGCGACCGTTCCGCTTGGGCCTCCAGCGGTTCTTCTGGTAGTGGAAACCGTGGTTCTTCGTCTTGAACCATGGGCCGCTGGATTTCTTATCCTTTAGCGGGCTGGTAGTGGCGTAGCCTGGGTGTTTGCTCTTGATGGCGTCGCAAGGATCCTTGCCGATCCAACCGGCACTGCCCAGAGGAACGCCATCGTTGCGCTCCACGCGGCTCTTACGTTCGTTCCAACGAGTATTCCCTTCATCGGGGCTGCACCGTTTGCGATAGCGCTCTTTCATGTAGTCTCGATCATCAAGCCCCATGGCGAAGCTCCCGCGGCAGGAGTTCCGGCTGTTGCTCAAAGACCTGCCTGAGCATCCGGTGCACGCTTTCGCGGGTCGGCTGTTCGCTCGCCGGCAAGCGCAGCGTGGCATAGCCGGCGGCGGCCATCATTCTGTCGCGCCGGGCATCGTCGCCAGGTCGGTGGAATCGGTCGTCGAGCTCGATCAACATGACGACCTTTCCAGTCGCGCGATCCTCTACAACGAAGTCCACGCGCTTGCTGGAGAACCGATTGCGCACCGTCGTGGCCTTCGACCGGGTCAGTCCTTTCTTTGGTGCCAGTATGGCGCCCATGGACACCTGCGCGTGGATCCGCGCCCACGGAAGAGCGGTTTCGATGTAGGAGATCGTGCGACGCTCCACGTGCGTCATCAGCGGCGCAGGGCGGACGTCGAGCGTCGGCCCCGATGAACGCCGTGCCCCCATGCTCTTAGCGATGAGGATAACAGCCACCACGATCAGGATGGGCAGGATGAATTTGGGATCACCCATCGAGCAGGCCTCCCTCTGGAAGGTGGCAGTCGTGTCGGGATTGCCGCATCTTGGTGCGACGGCGCGCCAGTGGCCGTCCGACCAGGCCGACGAAGGTCACGGCGATGCGGCCAACGAGCGCTGCTACGAATAGGTCAAAGCCGATCGCGGCGACGTCTGCAAGCATCTGCTCGCGTTCGCTCGCTGCGGCGAGCTCATCGCAGCGAGCTTGCGTATGGATTTCAGCGATGCAGGCGGACTGGTCGATGGTGATGGCATCGGCAAGATCCTCAAGGCCTGCCTGGCGCACGATTGATGCGAGAGCAGTGGAAGGTTGCAGCATGGATTCGCTCCTCATCGGCTGCGCTCGATGTTGCGTTCGGGTAGGTCGATTTCCTTTGGAGGCGCTGGGATGTCCGCGCTCTTGGCAGGGCCGGTCTGCTCGAGACCGCTCTGCGGTTCGGAGGTCTTCGCGGCGATCTCCGCCAGGACGCTGGCCGGGATGGTTGGGCTGAAGGTGCCCGCCCTGGCCGGGTCAATCCGGTGAGAGTCCCCGAGCTTCTTCTCACCCGTTGTTTCCAGCGCGCTGACCTTGTCTCCTGAGTTGTGTGAGATCGTGTTCAGTAGCTGGTCGCGATCGTTGGTGAAGATCTCGACATCGAAACGAACGCGCGTGAGCATCACGTAGGACAGGCGCTGCGTGGCGAGGTTCTGCTCGGCCGAGTGCATGGCGCCGATGCCTTTGTCGGTGGTCATGCCCTGGGCCTGGTGCATGTTGATCGCGTAGGAGAGGCCGAGACGCTCGAGCATCTTGTCGCCGTGCTGGAGCTCGACGATCTCACCGCGGGCGTTCTCGATCTTCACCCCGTGCTCGCCGATTGAGAGAACTCGCGCCTGCTCAGAGTTGTCGAGGTTCCGGGTCTTGTCGGTGTCGGTCCAGCGGATCTTGTCTCCCTCGTGTATCGTCGTTTCCAGCTTCTCGGAGAGCTTCAGCGTGTCCTTCTTGTCGGCCGGGTTGATTTTCTGCGGATCGAACCGCACCTCGCGGCCGCGCTCGTTCCGAATGACGACGCGCCCCTTGGTATCTGAACCGAGCACCTCGTAGCGCCCGGGCACCAATCCGATGTCATCATTCCGCCGGGCGACCTCGAGGAGAAGACCCGCGCTATAGGTCTGGGCATAGCGCAGCTCCTCCCGGGTCGTGTTGACCTGTTGGAGGGTCGTGAGGCGCAGGCCCTCGCCGGTGATCGAGCCTTCCTGCTTGAGGCCTGCCTGCACCCTGTCGTTGAGCTCTGACCGCGCGACGCGGCCCGAGGCATAGATGGCCGTTCTTTCCCGATCCTCCGGCGTCAGGCTGAGCCAGCGCTCTGCGGCTTTTTCCAGATAGTCGGTGCCATGCGCCTGAACCCTTTCGCCCAGAACCTCGAAAGCTTCCTTGAAGCTTCCAGCACGGCTGAGGCTTGCCACCTGCTGCATGTGCTCGGTTTTCTGGCGCTGGCTCGTCTCTAGCCTCGCCATTGCAGGTTCGTGGCTTTGGACCAGGTGGTAAGCCTTACCCCAGTCGATCGATGGCAACTGCTTCACGTCACCAGTGAGCCAGAGGCCATCGACCTTGTAGGCGTTGGCGATGGTCACGAGGTTGTTCATTGCCTCGTTCGCGACGAGTGACGCCTCGTCCAGCACGATGACCTTGTTCTCGAGCGCGGCGCGCGAAGCCTCGAAGGCTGGCCCCTGCCCTGCACGCGCGCCACGGATATGTTCGTTCACGAACGATGAGACGGTTCGGGCATCGAGCTTAGTCTCGTCGCGCAGCATGGAGACCATCTTGTTCGCGAACGCGAGGCCGATGACCTGCTTGCCTTGCTCGGAAGCCACGGCGGCCATGGCCTCGAGCATGGTGGTCTTACCGGCGCCGGCGACACCCTGGATGACGACAACACGATCGGTGGAGCTTAGCGCAAGCGTTGCAGCTGCTAGCTGCTCGCCGTTAAGCGGACGATCGCCGGCAGCGGCTTGCAGCCGTTCGGTAACCTCGCTGGCCGGCACGATCGGAACAGTTGCGCCCCTGCCCGCGTCGACGCCGGCGAGCAACTGGCGTTCCTGTGCGATGTGCTCGGGTGTGGTGACATGCGTGAAGACACCGTCCAGCCTGTCGCTTGCGCCCTTGACCAACTGGCCGCTTTCCAGAAGCGCCTCGGTTCGTTTCTCGACACCTTCGACGGTCACGCCCGCAAGGCCCAGGTTCAACGCCGTCTTGTAGATATCCGTCAGGGAGAAAGCAGCCTCGCGCTGCCCCAACATGCGAACAGCGGAAGCGACAGCCATTTCCGTGCGGAGCTGCGCAGGTGACAGCGCCACACGAGCAAGCCCCTTGGTGGTCAGATCGTCGGATGGCCGCAGATAATCTCCGATCGCTCCCGCCACGCTGGCGATCACTTCCCTCAGCCTGTCCGGGACGCCGATAGGCCTGTCTGCATCACCGAGGCCGCCGCGTTCGCTCCGATCGAGCGCGTCTGCCATGAGGGATTTGCCATCGAAACCCAGCTCGGCCGCGCGTGCAACCCATGACTCCCCTAGCTTCGCTCGATCCTCGACTTCCAACTTCGCGTCGCGGGTATTGACCACAACCCGGTCCCGGCCCTGGTGAGTTGTGACCCCGATCTCACCAGCCTTGGCAAGCACCTCCTCACGCCGTTTACTGAACTCCTGGATGACCGCTCGAGGAACACCCTTGATCTCGAACTGTCCGTGCTTCCCGGTCAGTTGCGTCTCATATCCTATCTTTGCCAGCTCCTCGCGGAATGCTGCGTGGTAGGCGGAGCCAATCGTCGTGTTGTTCTTAAACAGTTGGCCATTCCAGAGCGCCTGCCACTTTCCGGCTGCGGTCTTGGTGATCGCAGCAATCACGACATGGATGTGGCCCTGAGGGTCGAGCTTGCGGCTCGTGTCGTGCTCGAACAGGGCGTAGACCAGGTTGCCCGTTCGGACCGGCTCGCCGTTGCGGCTTCGGCTGTAGTCGCGCGCCTCCGCCATGGTCCGCTCGACCCACCCCATGGTGGCTTTAACGGCGGTCATATGTGCAGCGAGGATGCGTTTGTCGCCGGCTATGTAAGCCATGACGCTTGCAGACTTCGGCATCGAGAACGTGAGATCGATGCCCGATCGGCGGTTCGCAGATTGATTGACCTGACTTCCGTCCGGAAGCTTGCCGTTCAGGAGGTTCTCGAAGTCCTCCTTCTTCACGTCGCCGGTCAGGCCGAGCTCATCGGATCCCTTACCGCCCCATCCTGTAGCTTCAGCGGAATGCTCGGCGGTGTAGTAGTCGTCCTTGGCGAAGTAGCTGGCTGCGCCGCCAGCGGAGCGTACAGATGCGGTGGAGAGCATGGTTTACATCTCCATCCCGAAATCATCGCCGGCATCGCGGTCTCGGCGATGCTCTTCTTCCTCAAGGCCGATGCCCTGCCGCTCCTCTCTGGCGATGAGACTTTCCTGCTCGTCCTTCCGGGAGTTTGGGCGATCACTCGTCTTGCGCTGGTCCGCATTCTGGAGGCGCTGCGCATCAGTATTGCCCCGCTGCTCCCGCTCAGAATCGGTTCTACCTTCTGGGTTGTCCGACCGAGCTGACGTGAGACCGCCAAGCCAGGATTTGGCTTCGGGAAGTGTCTGCTCAGCACTACCGTTTGGCGCAGGACCCGTGGGGCCGCCATCTGTCCGCACCGTCGATTGTGGAAACGCGCTGCGAAGGGCCTCTGCGCTCTCTTCAGCCTCGCTACGATCCTGGTCGTGCTCCTGCTCGGAATGTTCCTGTCGCTTGCCGAGATCCCGTACCTGCTGGGGCTCATTATCGGGACCATCAGTCTCACGTCCCTCCTCGCCCTTGGCGTCTGTGCCGTCCTCATCCGGGGTATAATCCGAAGCACGCATCTTGGTGACGCGGACGAAGCCTTCCGCGACCTTGGGATAGTTGACCCAGCTCAGCTTGATCTTGGCTGCGGGGAAACCATCGGGGAACTTTACGAAGCCATGCAGAGAGGGCAGCTCCTTGATGTCATCGGGCATGACCAGGTGCTGCACTTCCTTGCGCGGCGTGATCGTGGAGGCGTCGCGGGAGTTGTTGTAACCGTAGCTGTAGGCCTCATCCATCTGGCGGACCTCTCGGCTGCCGATGAAGTCCGAACAGCGCTTCGCGGTCTCGATGTCGGACGTCGTCAGGATGAGCTTGGTGCGAGCCAACGAGCCAAGGTTGATGGCGCCATTCTCGCCATAGGTCTCAGCCAATTTCCCGAAGGAGTGGATGCCCAGAACGAAGGCACCGCCAACGGCCCGCGCAGTCTGTAAGCCGTGCTCGATCGCCGGCAGACGATGTAGCGCATGGACCTCATCCAGTAGGAACCAGGTGCGTACATTGCGGGTGCGGCCGATCCGGAAGAGTGCGTTCACCGCAAGGTCCATCCAAAGGGTCAAGAGGGGCCTGTTCAGAACGAGATCGGGGTGGCTGGAGGTGATGAACAGGATGGCCCCCTCGTCGCCTTCCTGGGCCATCCATCGGTTGATCGAGAAGCCCTCTTCACCCGGCATCGGATCTGGCAGAAAGCGCAAGGCATTCGCATGGGTATTGAAGGTCGCCCGAATTGATTCAGCCATCTTGGCCGCCTGGGTTGCGACAAGCGGCGCAGCGACCGTGTTCTCGAGCTCTTCGCTGATCTTCTTGAGGTCCGCCTGCATGAGGTGATAGGCCAGGGCACCATTGCTGGTCGCACCCTTCTGGATGAGCTTCATGCACATCTCGACAAAGAGGGTTCGCGCGGCTTTCTGCCAGAAGTCGTCCTCGGAGTTATGACCGCCCGGAACGAGCGCTTCCGAAGCCGACAGAAACTCAGCGTAGTTGTCGCAATCCGAGAAGATCGTCCACGGCTTGCACCGCTTATCCATCGTGTTAAGGATCGTGTCGGTCTTGGGGTTGTAAAAGCTTTCCACAAAGCTTCCGGTGAGATCGAAGATGACGCACCGGTGCCCGCGGGCACGGGCCTGCGTGACAAGCTTTTTAAGCTCGGTTGTCTTGCCCGCGCCGGTCGTACCGATGAACATCGCGTGGCTCTGCTCGAGGCGCCAGGGATAGGGGATAGTCGCGAGACGGTAGGGAACGTGGAAGCCCTCGCTCACGCGTTCGGCTATCGGCAATTTGAGAACCTTCTCCGGTATTGCAGGTGGGTCTCTATCCGCGCACTCCTTTCGGAACTCGGCCCGATTATGAGTACCGATCGCCTCGGCTAGTTCATCCCTGGAAACGAGCAACGCACCGCGCTCATGCCGCTCGGTCAGGATCTCCTTCCCCCGCTTTTTCGAGTAGTCGATGAACCAAAGGGTCAGAGGGGCGCAGATGAAAACCGACCCCAGCCCTGAGGCCAGAAGCAGGCGCATAAACTTGTCCCAAGCGTCAACCACAGCCGAGTGGTATGGCACCCACGACATCCGCCCTACGACCACCGAACTATCGGGTAGCGTTAGGTGGACCTGCTTGCTTGGATTGAGCGCCACCCAGTTCCACAATTCCGCATAAATTCTCATCAGCACGAGCTGGATTTCATGCTCGGCGAAATAGAAGAACGAGACCACGGAAAGGAGGACAACGGAGGTCCCGACCCACGTCATCAACGGGACACGCACGCCCGCCCAGGTCATCGCAATCTGGTGGGAGAATAACTGAGATCCGCGAGTGAAATTGCCCGAGTTTCGGACCACCTTTCCGCGAGCGGAGTGGTGCTCGAGCGTAGCCGCTTTTTTGCTGAAGCGGATGTCCTTGTCAGACATGGAATGTCTCCACGTTTGTGGAGGCAGCCTTGACCAGGAGCTCGACGTCTTTCGGGTTGCTTTCCTCAGCCCGCCTGAGGCAATCGATCACGAGAATTTCGAGGCCTTGAAGTAGGCGATCGACATTTACGTTTCGAGCTTTGAGAACAAGTGGTGCGCCGACAAGAATGATATGGCGCACGGCATCTGACCGGTCGCACATTCGCGCGGCAGCGACCTCGTCTACGAGGCGCGCCAACTCGGGCGCAACGCGTACGCTGAGTTGCTGGCTTTCAGTTACTGACTTCATACCAAACTCCAATGGTGCGGAGTCTGGTTCGGTTATCGCGTGATTATTCTAGGGGGTGCTGAGTGCACTGTCTACCCGCTATGCGTCGTCAAACGAAACCAGCTAGACCACTGATTTTGCTCGGCATTTCATTCTAGAATGAACCTGTCACCATATGAAACCAGCGGTTTCATATGGTGACGCTTTAATATCAACGACTTAGACCTACGGCTTGCCGTGTAGGGTGTGCAAAAAATAGGGACTGAAAGCCCCTCCTGGTTCTGTAAGCCGAATGGGTGTTCTTGCGTCTGGCTCGGCTCCCTGTGGGACCAGGTCAGCCGATAGGCTGAACGCTCCAATGGTCCAGAGCATCGAAGGGTCACTGTTGTTTCGCATGGGCGAGTACCGGCTAACGCTCGGCCTTTCGATGCTGAAACCGTAGGGGTCTTTGAGCTCACTAAGCGGAGATAATTTCGGGGTCGATCTGGTGGCTGAATTGAGCAATTATCCGTCCTGAATTTGTAGTGACGGAAGGCTCTCTCTATGTCGAAGATTGAACGTGAACGCGCTGCCCTGAAGCAGGCCGAGGCTGAGCTAGAGGAGCGTCGGAAACGCCTTGAAGAAATGGAGCGCGAGGAGGTGGAACGGGAGCTCCAAAGGTTGGTGAAAAAGGTGTCCCCGGAGAAGGCAATTGCCCTCCTGAAATGTGCGGTCGATCTGGGGACGAAGCGGGCGCTAGAGGCTCTGCAATCTGCGTCTGTTGGTGCGCCGGAGAAGGCACAAGCAGAACCAGCCTGAGCGCGAGAGCAGAAGGCAAAAAAAGGGCGCCGGAAGCTTGCTTCCAGCGCCCTTCTCAGTTGGTGGAGTGGATGGAGGCTTTAAGCCCACTCCAGGTAGGGAAATTGTTCACCGCAATCCGTTGCCGCTAGACGCACCAGATACTCGTGGATATGCTCAATCCTCGCCGCCTCGAACCGTCGATGACATGAGACGTCCCGTAGAGCACTGCGGAGCCGATCTAGCGAGATCGTGCCTTCATCGCTTGGCGTATCTCCGATGCAATCCACGACCGCTCGAGCTTGCTTCCTTGAAAGCAGAATGTCCGGCGAGAGGGTGATATGTTGGCTGACATGGAGAGTTACCTCAGGGTCCTGAGGTGAGCGCGCAACGCGCAACGATCTGCCAAGGAATTGGGCTTCCTCGACCACGGACAGAATGTCGTCGCGATCGGGGAAGACTGTCGCGAATCTGGCCAACGCTATGCCGTTTGCATTGACCTCGAAGTTCAGTGCTGTCCCTTCGGACTCTCCCTCCTCAACCTCGACAAAGTGACCGGCGGACTGAAAGAGAAAGCGAAGCTTCGCGAGCTCACGTGCGTTGAGTTCAACGGGGCTTGTGTGAAGCCGCGTCTGGGTGTCGATAATGCGGAAGACAGTGGGCATTGCTCTCTCTCCATCTGAAAGCCTGCCCCTTCACCTCCCTCCTCTCTTTTCGCGGCATCTTGTGCCGCTGCTAATTGCCCACCAAGGCGATGCCGGTTGGCTCTGGTAAGTGGTCCTCAGGTCCATCCGGCGAGGCCGTGACCCGGCAAGGCAGACCGCGCGAAGCGAGACGCCCGAATGGGCGGCAGCGAGCGCGGGACTGACGCGCCGGCCACTGCCCTCACCCCATGCGGCCGACCTCTCGTAAAGCGGATCGCAGGCGAGCCGGGGCGATGCACCAGGACCGCGACGGCGGGCCGGTGCAAGCCCATCCGGCGAGGCCGTGACCCGGCAAGGCAGACCGTGCGAAGCGAGACGCCCGAATGGGCGGCAGCGAGCGCGGGACTGACGCGCCGGCCACTGCCCTCACCCCATGCGGCCGACCTCTCGTAAAGCGCATCGCAGGCGAGCCGGGGCGATGCACCAGGACCGCGACGGCGGGCCGGTGCAAGCCCATCCGGCGAGGCCGTGATCCGGCAAGGCAGACCGTGCGAAGCGAGACGCCCGAAGGGGCGGCAGCGAACGCGGGACTGACGCGCCGGCCACTGCCCTCACCCCATGCGGCCGACCTCTCGTAAAGCGCATCGCAGGCGAGCCGGGGCGATGCACCAGGACCGCGACGGCGGGCCGGTGCAAGCCCATCCGGCGATGCCGTGATCCGGCAAGGCAGACCGTGCGAAGCGAGACGCCCGAAGGGGCGGCAGCGAGCGCGGGACTGACGCGCCGGCCACTGCCCTCACCCCATGCGGCCGACCTCGCGTAAAGCGCATCGCAGGCGAGCCGGGGCGATGCACCAGGACCGCGACGGCGGGCCGGTGCAAGCCCATCCGGCGAGGCCGTGACCCGGCAAGGCAGACCGCGCGCAGCGAGACGCCCGAAGGGGCGGCAGCGAGCGCGGGACTGACGCGCCGGCCACTGCCCTCACCTCATGCGGGCGACCTGGCGTATCGCGCACCGCAGGCGAGCCGGGGCGATGCACCAGGGCCGCGACGGCGGGCCGGTGCAAGCCCATCCGGCGATGCCGTGATCCGGCAAGGCAGACCGCGCGTAGCGAGACGCCCGAAGGGGCGGCAGCGAGCGCGGGACTGCCGCGCCGGCCACTGTCCGTGCGGATTGCGAGCGATCTGCCCTGAGGGCATGTCGCGATCGCGGCGAAGGGGTTCGATGCCCCTGAGCCGCGCTGTAGCGTGACAGAAAGAAGGAGGGAGGCCCGGGCGGATGCCCGAGCCTCCCGATGGGCGCTTACGCCCGTTGGGTGCGCTGTGCGGCGCGTTGATCGGCGATGCGGCGGATGTGCAGCGGCACCCCCGCTTGACGGAGGCGCTGCGCGAGGTTGGACTGGATGCCCGAACCTTCGCAGACGATGGCCTCGACCGGCCGCAGCTTGACCAGGTTCTCGTTGCGCAGGAAGGGCGCGCGGTTGCCGAGTTCTTTCATCTTGGGGATGAAGCTGATCACCTTGACCTTGCGCGCTTGAGCCCATGACGTGGCGATAGCGTCGACGCCCTTGCGCATCCCGGTCGTGGCCAGCACCATCTCGGGGACCCGGGCCTTGATGTCGTCGAGGATGTCCCAGAGCATCTCGTGGTCATGCCAGACTTGACCACCGGACACGACAACCATCGGACCGGTGGGAGCGTGCTCCTCGTTGCGCTGGCGATTGCGGGCGGCGAGGAAGTCGCGCGCCGCGATCTGCGAGGCGGTGACCCCGGTGCGTGCGACCTGCGACCCGCGCGTGGCGGTGAAGGGCTTTCCGGTCTCGACGTGGTAGACGGCCGAAGCGTGGTCGCGCATGGCCTCGAGAGCCTCGCGGCATCCCTGCAGGGTCTGGCAGAGCAGCTGCGTCTCTTCCATCTCAACCGCGTGGATCTCCGAGGGATCGTAGTTGCGGGCGAGTTCACCCAGCTTCTTGGCGGCGTCGTCCTCGCGGCCTTCGGCGATGCGGGCGGTCATGTGGAAGGAGTTCACGAACCCCCAGACGATCTGCTGCGCGAACTCTTCCATGCGGGTGTCGCGGAAGACGTCGAAGATCGTTCCGACGGCGAGTTCAACGGCGGCGCGAGCCATGTCCGGATCGGGCATCTCGGTCGCCATCGGCTCGTCCATGACGCTCAGCTTGGCGAGCTCGGAGTGCTCGATGAAAGCACCGTCGTAGCTCTGCTCGTGGGCGTCGTCGGAGCGTGTAGCGCGGTCAGCGGCGAGGGTGGCTGCGAGGTCAGCGAAGTTGGTGAACTTGTTCATGTAAACCTCCATTTTCCTGTCATCCTCTTGATGACCCCCATCATCAGGCACCGGGGATCAGGAGGTCAGGGACGGCCGGAGGCCGCCGCGCAGCGGGCCGTGGGGGAGCCGATTTTCTCGGCGCCCTGGAGCGGAGCGGAGGGGTGTCGTGAAAATTGGGGGACCGCGGATCCTTGACGGACGCCAAGCCCCGCGTGCCAAACTTGGCCTACAGTGTGAGAATATTTTAGAATTGAGGTTTCCCCGCGCCCTCACGCCCTAGGGTGCGGTTTGCGCCGCGATTCCGGGCGCGGCCGCCTTCCGCAAGGGATCGTTACCCGTCAGGGCCGAGACCCGCATCGCGGGGCTCGGTGGAGCTTGGGCATCGAGCGCGCCGGCGACTGCCGGCAATGCGAAGAGGCCCTAGCGGAATAGAGCCCGGTCCCGCTGGCGGGATGCGGCTGTGAACAAGGCCGCTCCTACGTTGACAAGACTGGCGGGATGAAGGAGATCAGGAGTGTCTGATCCTAGATCTTTCCGGGGGTTCCGCTGTTCGAGCAGCGGGCCCCTTTTTCGCGTTCGTGCCGGGTTTACGCACCAGCTGTTCAGTGGATACTGCGGGGTTCTGGCTTTGGATCGAGGTAGAACTCGAAATTCTCGATCAGCAATCCTCGTCCCTTCGGATCATTGACGGCGGCGAAATTGAAGGTTCGTCGGTGGCCTGAGGAGACGATCGCTAGCAAGGCCTGCATGGCCAGGCGGGAGATCGCGATACGGCATCCGATCTTGGAATCACGCTCCTGTTCTGTCTTGGGAAGACGCAGGAGCAGTTCCTCCTGGGCAGGAGCGGCGTCTTTGGGGGCGACGTAGAAAGTAATGGCGATCGGGAGTGGTGTCTCTAGATCCTCGGAACGACCCAGCATCTTGACCTCAATGAACTCCTCCGGCTCTAAGCTGTAGTCTGCCTCAAGATTGACGATGAGGTCTGGATTTTTGATTTGCACCTCGATTTCGCCGGATCCGGATTCCTTGTTGCTTTCTCGGCTCATCGACTCCCCCGGCGTTTTTTGTGCATCAGGGGTAACAGCAGGAGGCGCCAAGGCGAAGCCCTGGCGCCGGCATAGTTGCGCTGCGAGAACTTGCTAAGCGGCGAGGGGAATCTGGGTGCTGAGCGATAGGCCCAAGGCTTCCATTTGGGCGAGATGGGCTATGTAGAGCTGTCCCCAGGCGAGGGCTTCGCTGATTTCCTCGTCCTCACCGAAGATGCGGCAGAGCTGGGTCGGCTCGAGGGAGCCAAGGTCGAGGGTTCCGAGCAGCTGATCGCGGCGTTCGGCGTAGCGTTCCAGCGCGTGGAGCTGGTGCGTTGCGCGATCGATGTTGCGCTGCGCGGTGATGGCGAAGTCCTTCATGGCGGGGAACTCCCTTGCCCGAGAAGAGGAAGGGCGGCGCGGTGCGCCGCCCTCGCTGGGGTTCAGATGAACTCGACGTCTTCGGCGATGATCTCGCAGCCGTAGCGCGTCTGGCCTTCGTTATCGGTCCATCGGGTGTAGTGGATGCGGCCGGTCACGGCGAGGAGGTCGCCCTTTTCCTTGTGGTTGCGCACGCCCATTCCCATGCCGTTGAAGATGGTGATCTTGTGGAACTCGGCGTCCTTGATGGGGTAGCCGGTCTCGGGGTCCTTCTGGACCTTTCCGTCGCGGATGCGGGGGCGTTCGGTCACGAGGGTGAGTTCGGTGATGCGGGTGTCTCCGCGATCGCGAGCGATGGGGTCCTTGGCAAGGCGACCGACGAGTTGGACGTTGTTCATTTTCCTAAGCCTCCAGTTGATCCGGTGGTTCGTCCGCCGGTGCCCCTGTTGAGCCCCTGGGCGCAGGCCGGCCCACCGGAGCGAAGCGAAGGGGAACCCCTAAGGAGCGGGGTGGTGCGGGCAGCCCGCGCAGCGGGCAACACGGCCCGTGACGCCGGGGTTGGGCAGGTTTGCGAACAGGGGCAAGGGGCACTACCGAGGCGGTCGGACCACCGGATCTCTCTGGTGGCTGGTGCCGGAAAAGAACGACCTCGCCCGGCTCGTCTCAAAGCCGCAAGGGCCCCATCGCTTGCGATCGCCCCTCGGGACAGCCAGCGTCATCGGGCTTGCCCGTCCAGCGTGAACGACTGGCGCCCACGCCGGCGGCGAAGCTGGAAGAATTGCCGGCTACCCCGTCAAGGACGCGGTCGCGGGTTCCACCTCACTGTTCGGCATGGGATGTGCGCAACCACTTTGAAGGGCGCTGCGGTGACCGGCTGCGTCCATGCCCTGGGCCGTGAGCAACGATGCCTTCAAGCGCACGCCTTGTAGGCATATCGTCGATCGCGAGGCCTCTACCTTCGCGAAGGAGGTGCACTGCGCCTTATCGCTTCGTTGGCGGGGTGCCCGTGCAGGAGCAAAGCGGCCCCGGTGCTGCTTACCGGTAGATGTCGCTGCGATGCCCGACGGTGAGCACAAGGATCACCAGCTTGCCGTCCTCGATCTGGCAGATCAGCCGGTAATCGCCCACTCGGTAGCGCCACAGCCCCGCGAGCTGACCAGCGAGCGCTTTCCCGCTCGATCGAGGGTCAGCGCCGCTGGCGATGCGTTCGCGCAGGAAGGTGGTGATGCGCCTGGCGGCGGTTCGGTCCAGTTTGGAGAGGGACTTCTCGGCGCTGGTGGTGAGTTCAATCCGCCAAGCCAAGGCGCTTCTCCACTTCGTCTAGTGAGCTCGTCGTTTCGCGGCCGGCGCGAACGTCCTCGAGCACCTTCTGGGCGAGATAGACATCCTCCATGTCCTCGATGCCTCGCTCGATGATCTCGCGCAGGTAGAAGGCCTTGCTGCGCCCCGTCGTGGCGGCGAGGCGATCGAGGCGCTGTTCGATCTCAGGTGCGAGCCTGATGGAAGTAGCCATGGGACGAGAACTCCAAGCGTGAATACACGTATTCACTGTATCACAATCCGATGTGAAGTGCGAGCGACTTGGCCGCACCGGATAATCCGCGAAGCGGAATAAATGGAAAGACCCGCCACACCGGTAGGGGATCCGGTTGGGCGGGTCTTTCCGCCGACGCGGGGGGCTCACGTCGGCTAGGGGAGCGCTTGTGTGTTGGACCGAACCCGCGCGCTTGAGGCTAGTCGCGGTCCTCAATCCCGATTTTGGCCCTGGGATCTCAGGCGAACATCAGAACCCCTGATGAGCGGACCGAGGACTGTCGCGCCTCGGTATGCGGTTCAGGCGACTGCGGCTTCGCGTTCGTCGGCAACTTCGTTGTCGCCAAGAGATGCGCTCACAGGACACTGGAAGCCGATATCCATTTTCACGGCAAGGCCGGATAAGTCGCTATGAGCGCGCACGAGCTCGGAACGAGCCTCGATCAGGCTGCGCTGCAGGTTAGCGACCCGAGCCATTGGACGCTGCATCGTATGAGCTTCGACGTTGGTGGCGACCCGGGCGCGGACCATCTCGATCAGGAGCGTGCTCGCGCTGGCGAGCAGGTTGTCCATGTCGGTTTCGACGCTCTGGATGCTGCGGCCGATGCGCAGGGCGGCAACTTGTGGGGTCATGCGATTGGTACTCCGTACAAGGGGTACGCCGGGCATCGCTGCCCGGCGCGGGGTTAGTGCAATGTCAGGCGTTTTCGGGCTCTTTCTGCTTGCCACGCGCCTTGCCTGGAGCCGGAGCGGTGCTTTCCCCGAGGCCATCGCCTGCCGGCGTCTGTGTGGGTACGTGATCGTCGTCGAGACCGGCCGGCGGCATCGGCGGGAGGGCGTTGTCGCCGCCCGCGACGGGCATTTCGCGCTTGCGCTGCGGGCGCCGCCAGCTGACGTTGAAGCTGCCGTCCTCCTGCCGGAACATGGCCACATCAAGGGCCTTCTCGAGGCTCGGATCGTCGAGACGGCCTGAGTAGAAGCTCTCGCCCGATCCGTTGGCCGAGTATTCCCACAGCGCGCCGATCTTCACCCAGGTCCGGCGATCGGCCGAAAGGCCCATCACGTCGAAGGCGGGTGCCTTGTCGTTGTTCGAGATGACCTCGCGCAGTGCGACAACCGCGTTGAAGCCCAGCGTCACGATGCGACCAACCGGAGTGCCCTGCTCGTTCAGCTTCAGATTGCCAATGTTCATGCTCATGCCACTTCTCCTGGTACGCCCGAACCCATTGTCCGGACCCACCATCCTCCTTCCCCCTCCTCCCCCGGGCCCTTCCGGCCCGGCCCGCGCGAACGCGCGTATCCGCCACGCCAAAGGCGAGGCGTGACAGGCGTCAGCAGTGGGAGTGGAAAAGAAAAAGGTGCGGCGTTAGCCGGTCACAGGTCTTCGATGTCGGCTAGCAACGGCTCGGCATGAATCGGCGGAACGAACCAGGCGCGGTACTTGGGCTTCCAGGCTGCGCGTCCGTCAATGATCTCGGCGACGGCATTGGCCTGTGGTGATCCAGGTGGTGTCCAGATCGAGACATCCCCGTTATCGAAACGGGTGATCCACACTTTGCCAAGGCTTGTCTCGATCGTTTCCTTGTCCTGCGCCATACCGGCATAGTGGCAAGGCCGCGCGTCGGGTCAACAGCTTAGGACTGGTGGGGATTTCGCCGGGGCGCGTTCTTCAAGTGGAAGGCTGCAATAGCCTTGGTTTGTCGTTCGATCTTGCGCTCGATGGCACCGATTTCATTTCGGGCATCAAGGCGCAATTCACCGAGCCTGCGCTGGAAATGTGCTTCATGCTGCCTCGTCCAGTCGCTTGCGTGACGCCCGAAGGTGGTTGGCAGATTCCGGCATGTGCGCGTGTCTGCCTCGGCTGCATGAGTGAGGCGCAACTGCAGGGTGCGCAGGCGCACCCTGTTCTCCTCACGGCGATCGCGCATCAAGCGTAGCTGATGCGCAACTTCATCCCTTTCTGTGGCGGGAACCGATGCCCGATTGGCGGTGCGAAGCATCGTCATCCCTCTTGAGGTTGTGATGCTGGGGCGGATTTGCAGGAGGTCCGATAGCCTTCAGCCCGGGCAATCAGAGCGCGAATGTCGGCTTCGTGGCGTAGGAGCTCGTCGAGGCAATCCGCGGCGCTATCTGCAAAGGTGGGATGGTCGGGATTGCTCATGTCGATTACGCCGGCGATCGCCGTCAGGACGGTGAGCACACATGGTGCGGAAGCGTCGGTTGTCTGTTCGGCAGTTTCGCAGCCGGATATGCTATCCTTCAGGCAGTCTGGCACAAGTTCGGGGAACCCGGCTCTCAGGTTGCCGTGCAAAGTTTCGTTGTTCTTCGGGAAAAACGATCCATCGTCCCGCGCCCTTGTCGTCATCATCGCGCCGCGGACGATCTCGTCGAAAGT
The DNA here is from genome assembly GCF_002916655.1 of Novosphingobium sp. HII-3. GTDB lineage: Bacteria > Pseudomonadota > Alphaproteobacteria > Sphingomonadales > Sphingomonadaceae > Novosphingobium > Novosphingobium panipatense. Next base: position 48,022 of record NZ_PPSM01000004.1, on the reverse strand, counting down.
TCGACCTCCCAGATCAGCGGTTCCATCCGATCCGTATTGGATCGGCGGAGCAAACCCGGCACTGAGCCAGGATGGAACTCCGTCTTCGACTTTGTTGATGTACTCGGTTGCAACCGGGTCATCCTGGGCGGCATCGGTGATTTCGGCGACCAATTCGCGGTAGGTTCCAAAGTCGTGCCGGTTCGCCTTGGAGCGAAGGGTTACCCCTTCAGGGGGAACGCCATGGACAGCGATGATTGCGGCACGATAGAGCCTGACCTCCATCTGGTTGATGGTGTCAAAGTTCTGTGTCTGGCCTAGTTGGGCGCAATCTTCGTTGTACGGTACGGCGCCGATGTCGACGGTGTAGGGCATCGTCTTCTCCTTTCTTTCCGGTTCAGCCCTTCCCTCCCTCTCGCCTTTGATCAGTGGCCTGGTGCGTGAGAGCATTGCGCAAAAAAAGGCTCGCCGCTCAGGTGAGTGGCGAGCCGATGGGGTCGGCCGACGCTGGAGGAAGGCGCCGGCCGGTATCGGTGTCAGGCGTTTTCGGGCTCCTTCTGCTTGCCGCGCACCTTGCCGGGAGCGGGAGCGGTGCTTTCCCCGAGGCCGTCGCCTGCCGGTGCCTGTGCGGGTGCGTGATCGTCGTCGAGACCGGCGGGCGGCATCGGCGGGAGGGCGTTGTCGCTGCCCGTGACGGGCATTTCACGCTTGCGCTGCGGGCGCCGCCAGCTGACGTTGAAACTGCCGTCCTCCTGCCGGAACATGGCCACATCAAGGGCCTTCTCGAGGCTCGGATCGTCGAGACGGCCTGAGTAGAAGCTCTCGCCCGATCCGTTGGCCGAGTATTCCCACAGCGCGCCGATCTTCACCCAGGTCCGGCGATCGGCCGAAAGGCCCATCACGTCGAAGGCGGGTGCCTTGTCGTTGTTCGAGATGACCTCGCGCAGTGCGACAACCGCGTTGAAGCCCAGCGTCACGATGCGACCAACCGGAGTGCCCTGCTCGTTCAGCTTCAGATTGCCAATGTTCATGCTCATGCCACTTCTCCTGGTACGCCCGAACCCATTGTCCGGACCCACCATCCTCCTTCCCCCTCCTCCCCCGGGCCCTTCCGGCCCGGCCCGCGCGAACGCGCGTATCCGCCACGCCAAAGGCGAGGCGTGACAGGCGCCAGCAGTGAGAATGGAAAAGAGAAAGGTGCGGCGTTAGCCGGTCACAGGTCTACATAGGGCTGATGCTGAACATCCAGCCATTGACCGTGATCATTTCGCCCTCGTTGCGGTCATAGGCCCTAAAGCGGCTATCAAGATTGGCATCGGGTTTGATCAGCAACTCGAGTGTATGCATCGAGCAATCCGCGATTACGGCTGAGGTATAGCCAGCAGCAATCGCGCCTGTTTCTGTGTGTTGGGCGATCCTCTCGCCCGCTCGATCAGTGTGGGTCATTTTATAATGGCTCCGAGATCATCGGTCTGCGATCGCAATGTCGGCGCGCGCCTTCAGCGCTGCTAGAGCGGTTTCCACACGATCTGACTCGTCAGGGATTCCCTTCGCGGCGCCGTTGTGATTCAGCCTTCCTGCTGGTGGCAGGAGGCCAGCATGGATGGCACGAACGCTATCACAGGATCTTCGGGACCGAGTTGTCGCAGCGATTGATGGTGGGCTGAGTTGCCATGCGGCAGCGGCCCGCTTCGGGGTCAGCGTGTCGAGCGCGATCCGCTGGCGACGGCTTGCGTTGGAGCATGGCCGGGCCGTTGCCAAGCCGCGCGGCGGTGACCGGCATTCAGGTAAGATCGAAGCGCACGGCGGCTTCATTCGGGAACTGATCGCCGAGCAGGGCGACATGACCTTGGTCGAGGTTCAGGCGCGGCTGATCGAGCGTGGGGCCCCGGTCGGTATCGGCACGGTGCATCGCTTCTTCGTGCGTCACGGGATCACGCGCAAAAAAAGACCGGTCACGCGATCGAGCAGGACCGTCCCGACGTCCTGAGGCAACGGCAGCATTGGTTCGACGGCCAGATCGACCTCGAACCCGAACGCCTCGTCTTCATCGACGAGACGTGGACCGCCACCAACATGACCCGCAGCCATGGCCGCTGCCGGAAGGGCGAGCGGCTGCGGATGGGCTTCCCGCACGGCCACCGCAAGACCACCACGCTGGTCGCGGGCCTGCGCATGGATGGCATGGTCGCGCCGATGGTGCTGGACGGGCCGATCAACGGCGACTGGTTCGAAGCCTATGTCGCCCAGGTGCTGGTGCCCGAACTGCGTCCCGGCGACGTGGTCATCATGGACAACCTCTCGAGCCACAAACGGGCCGCCGTGAAGGAAAGGATCGAAGCTGCCGGCGCGACCCTGCGCTTCCTCCCGCCATACAGCCCGGACTTCAATCCAATCGAAAAGGCCTTCTCCCGGCTCAAGGCCATGCTCCGCAAGGCAGGAGAGCGCACCGTCAGCGGCCTGTGGGACCTGATCGGCAGGCTCGTCGATATCTTCAAGCCCGACGAATGTGCAAACTACTTCAAATCATGCGGCTATGAACCGGAATGAATGGAAACCGCTCTAATCGCGAAGTTTATCTTCTGCGTTGCCTTGGGTGCTCCAGCTTCGCGAAGCAGTCTGCGGGCCTGACGCATCAGTTGCAAGGCTTCGTCGATCTGCCGTTTGGCACGTGGTCTGGCGGGTTTGATGCGCCGCATCAGTAATCCTCCGCTGCCATGATGGTCACTACACGCCGCGTGATTGATGCGTCGGCGGGATCTTCGGAACCGAACTGAAGGTTCACATCGAAGTAGTCGACCTTCAAAAACGCTTTCACGCCTTCGATTTCGAAGCTGGCGAAATCACGCTCGGGTGAGTCGTCTTTGAAAGTGCAACTCCGCGCGGCCTTCATGGCTTTGGCTTGTGCAACAACCCGACCGATTGGCGATCCATCCGACAATTTGGCCAGCAGATTGGATGTCATCATGATCTTGGATGTTCGATCGAGACCGAGACGAGCGCGATCGTTGAGGCGCGCTATGGTATCGATAGGGTTCGTCTGTGACTGAAGCATGGCCGTTCCTTTCGGTTGGTGCGCCTCATCTGTCCCTCTCCCCTTTGCTCCGGTTCGCTCGCGCGAACTGGAAGATGACGCATCACGCCGTGATCCGCCCGTCTTGCGTGTGGAACCTCTCCAGCCATGTTTCGAGCGTGGGCCGCGCCTCTACGGGTTGGTGTGATGCCTGTTCCTGGAAGCGGACGAGTGATGTTGGCGCTGAGGCAATGATTGCTTCGATATCGGCTTCAGGGAGCAGCTTCTCGGTGCGGATGAAGTCTGTCATGCGACCAGGCCTGGTTCGCGTCGCGCGCCGCCAAAGGCCTTCAACCGTTCGTAATCGCGGAGCGGCGCGAGCTTCGATGAGCACGATCATACGTAGCCAGTAGTCCGGTAGAGCGCGCACCTCGTCTGGCTTCATCGCGGTACAGAAAACACAACTCGATTTCGGAGGCACCGGTAGACCCTCGGCGCGAATACGGTTTTCACATGCTTCGCGGTCCCATCCCCAGAGGCGAAGGGGATAGCTGTTGTCGAACAGCGGATCCTCGATCGTCACCGCATGGGAGTAGCGTTGGCTATCTCGTTTCCCGGCATCGTAGCCTATGTAGCGGATTACCTTGTCGCCTCGTGCCCAGGCATCGATCGCCGGTTTCCAAGTCTTGATGAATGACTCTTGCGGAGCAGCTTTGTATTTTAGCGAACAAGAGGAACGCCCAAACGCGATGCTCGGGAGGCATCCGTTCGTCAGGAGAGAACCTGCAAGATCGGCGTAGGGTGGGTAGTTCTTGAATCGTTTGGTTACGTAGCGAACGACATGGAACTCAATATCGCGCTGCTTCATCCAATCTCGCATGAGATCGAGGTAGGCGTAGGTTTCCGGCTTCTCAGCACCGGGGTCGGCCGTCAGCACGAGATCGGGCTTCCGCCCTTGGCTGACCAGCTCGATCAGCAGAGCGGTTGAATCGACCCCGACGCCATAGCACAGAACGGTCGGGGAGCGTTGCACGTCGAGGTATTCCACCTCTCGATTGAGCGGTGTTGGTATGGGGGCAACCCGTTTAGCCGGCCCTGTCATGCCGCGACCGCCAAAGACGAAGTATCCCAGTCATACTCGGGAAGCTCTTCGAGGACCGGCCCATCACAGTCCCACATGATCCATTGGCAACCCTCGCGTTTGGCGACGTGCACGGCGGAACGAATTTCCAGTGGGACGTCCTCGGCCTCGGTGATGGCGCAATCGTCGCACACGTACATGAACCAACCGTAGCCCCCCTTGTTAAAGCAGGCCCATGGGCATGTGGGCACCCATTGCTGCGCGGTCTGAGGGCTCATGTGGGAGGTGCTGAGCACCAGCATCTTGGCGAGTTCCATAGAGGCTCCTGTGAGGATGGTTTGGGGCCGAACAACCGGCCGGTTCAGTCGACACTGAGTGTGATGTCACCTGATCCTGATTGACGCTTGGCGCGATAGCGCTCGAGCCGTCCTTCCTCGCGGGCTACAAAGTCATGGAGGAACTGCTCGAGGTCGGAGCACGGACGTTCAGCCTGCGCATTGCGATGGCGCAGCCATCTTGCGTCCTCAAGCGTGAGGCGCTTTTCGCGCTGTCGAGCGTAAACGCTCTCCTCAGTATCGGTCGCGCCGCCCAGGATTGCACTCGCGCGCTCGACGATCTCGGCCGAGGCACCATTCACGATTGTCCAATCGGGGTGGGTGGCCCTGACGGCTGCGAGGCCAGCCTCGGTTGGTTTCATTCTCAGCTTGTAGACTTGCTGGTCATCGCCAATTCGCAGGACGCTGGCCTTAAGCAGGCGGCGAAGCTGTCGGGCTGCCACGTGGCGGTCAATGAGCCGGGCGACGAAGATCTCCAGGTCGCACTTGCTGCCGGTATCGTAAGGTGCCCGCTTTGCGGGATCCGGTTCGAAGGGTCCGCTTGGAGGTTCGTTTACGGCAAGCCAGGCATTCACCGCTTGCAGGTCAGGACTGGCATAATCCCGAACAGGATCGAAGTCGTCTCCCCCGCCATGCCCGTGGTTACGGGCATGAAATGCGGCACATCCGTCGATATGTATGGTCGCCGTGTAAGCGGTTGTTTCCTCCGATAGCGAGGGGGCCAGCTTGAGGTTCTTCAGTTCGATTTTCATGGTGGTTCCTTCGATGGAGGCCTCAGAATGGAAGGCGGGCGCTGAGGCGCGTCGCGCCGCCGAAAGTGCGAAGGGCCTGAGCCATTTCGTGGCGCAGCCGTGATTTGCTGGAGATGCGGATCTCTGGGGTGAGTGGCGCATGATCGGCCGTGACGAAGCCGTCGGCGGCGGAGCCGTCCTCGAGGCAAATACGGATGAGATGGCCTCGCTCGGGCGCTGGTCCGACATAGCGGGCCGTGAACTCCCCCAGACGCGCCGTCAGGCCTTTGGCGGCCTTCCCCCAACGGATGTGTCCGGCACCCATATTCTGTCCGCAGCCCCGGCCTCGCGCGAGCCAGGTTTCGAGATGGGCGCGCTGCTGCAGCGGTGTATTGCGTGTGCGCTCCATGGTACGCAGGACCGGCAAGGCGGTGGTGAGTGCGTCGAGCACGCGCAGGTATTCGTCCTGAGCGGTGATAAGCAGATCGTCGAACTCGCCGGCGAGCAGAGAGCGCAGTCTCTCACGCTGGTCAGGGTCGGCTATCAGCGCGTTTGCCTGGGCAGTCGTTATCGGAGAGAGTGCCGGGTCTATGGAGTTGCCGGCAACGAAACCGTCCTTGGAGCTGAGCACTATGATGGTTGCGGCTCCTTCTGAGCGATCCCGGACTAGCGAAATGGCGCTGGGACGGCGGGAGGGCTGTCCGTTGCGTCCCGTTGGCGGGACAAGATCGGCGTCGGTCATGATGACAGCGCGGCGATGCCAGGAGACCGGCAGATTACTGTCCTGAGGCGCAGGCCAATGGCTGGGGCTCAGTTTGCCGCTGCGTGAGGGCACCGATAAACTGTTTGCCGGGGCGAGCGCGTCTGCTGCGTTGTTGGCGCGGCGTGCGGTATCAAAAAGGTCACTGGTATCGCCGCCGCCATCAGCAAAGCCCCGGTCGTAGGCAGATCTGAGGAGCGTCTCGGTCTCGCTTCTGGCGGGCCTGTCGTAGCGATGGTTCCATCCCGCAACTGCGGCATACCAGCCTTCGGCGTAGCGCACGGCACGATTCCAGTCGTAGCCGTGATCGTCGCGCGCGCGCAGGATCGCTTTGTCCTGCTCGCTGGCGTCTCCGTTTTCGGCCTTGGCGGTAATGAAGGCGAAGTTCTTCGCCTGGCGGTCGGCTTCCGTCCGCTCACGCATCGCCTCAAAGATGGGACGCATTGCAATCGCGCGATCGCGTGTGCGTGCCATGCGTTGTTCCCCAGGGGCGCTGATTGGCAGGTCCGGATAGTCGCGCCAGGCCTTGGCCAGTGCATTGGCGTCGTCCTCGCTGCGCCCTCGGCGCAACCATGCGGCCGGATCTGCTACGTCGATTACATTGTCGTCCATGAGGGGAGCTCCTGATGGCCGCGCCATCATTCAGTGTGCGCTCTCCCCTCCTCCCCCTTCTCTTTGATTATGCGGCTTGCGGTTCATCGGCGTAGGCGTCGCCAGCCCATGCCGTGATCCAGCCTTCCGTGATCTCGTCGTGGTCGAGTTCGCCCGTCTCGATCAGGTTCCCAATTTCTTCGCGGGCTCTGGCCATGGCCGCGTCCCATGGATCGGCCGCAGGCAATTCCGGCCTCGTGACATTTGCTGGCGGCAGGAGCCTTAAAGGGCTGGCTGCTGCCCGCCTCTGGCGCAGAAACCAGCGCGTCATATGCTGCGCCACCAGAGCATCGGTCTTAGAGATACCAGCGCGGTAGGCTTCGCGCCGCGCGCTCACGCCGTATGCCATTGAATCGATGCTTGCGACGCGGTGCTCAAAGGCTCGCAGGTACGGTAGGGCGGCGCCCTTCACGCCAAAGCAGTGCAATCGCACGCCAACGGGCAGGATGCGGTCAAGATGTTCGACCACTGCAATCAGCCCTTCCGGCCCGCGGATCTCACGCCGGCACATTGAGCCCACGCCGATGGTTCGCCCTGGAACCATCGACCTAACCAACGCCTCGGCGCATCGCTCATAGTCCGCCGGTGTCCTCCCTTGGAGGACCGGCATGAACCTGTCGGCAATGCCGGCCTCTTCGGCCTTGCGGCGGGTTTCCCGGTTCGCGCCGATCGTGCGTGACAGTCGTTCCTTGACCGAGGCCCGGTCGCTCGCGATTTCGGCTTCGCAGGGGTAATCGAAGCTCGCGAACAGCCGGAACGGATGTGCGGCGGCAAGCGCGATGTAGTCATCGATCGACCATGGAAACCCGCCATAAACAACATGGCTGGTGAAACCGCCGGAATCGAGAATGGCATCGACCTGTGCCGGCAGGTTGCGCAACTGGAGGATGTTCCAACCGGTCCATCGCCGGCATCCATCGATGTGTTTCCATCGTGCGAGCGCGCTTGCGGAAACAAGGACAGTCGCCTTCAGGGACAGCGCGCGGCGCAGGATTGGGCCCTGCCTCAAGTGAGGCAGGCCAAGCGCAATCTCGATCATGAGATATTCCTTCTCAGGCAGCCATGCCGGTGGGGCAGTCGATGAGCTCTGCCTTAAGGCTGGCAAAGGAGGCCGGGCTGGCTCGGTTCTCGTAAACCTTGGCATCTACCAGCGCATACTGCCGCGCGCCGCTGTAGGTCGCATGGCCAAGATGATCGACACTCTCGACAATCATGCCAACGACACCGGTCTTGCCGTCCGGAACCCAATCAGCCCAGCTTCCCCATGCGGCGGTGACGCACAGTTCGCCGACGCAGGCGAGGTAGGCAGTGCGTCTCTTGAGGACGTGTGACTGCTCGTGCGTGACGGCTTCACCGGTAAACGCGGTAAAGGCATCGGGATGCCAGCAGCGCACGCAGTCACGCGCGAGTTGCAGATAGGAGGCCGGGTACGTGCCGCGCTCGCGAAACTCATCCTCGAACGCGAGGATTACATGCGCCCAATTGACGTCTTCCTCGTAGGATGCGCCCTCGATCCGCAGGGGTTCGGCTATCGCCTCCTGCCGTTCATCGGAAACGATGAGACCACCATGCGAGGGGGTGGAGACGGACCAGATGCCGGGAAGGATCTGCTCGGCTTCCTGTATTGCGCCCCAGATGGACGATGACGGACGCGGGCTTGAGGCGAAGGACTTCATGACGATCTCCTGTTCGGGTTCGTCATTCCCCTTCCCTCTCCTCTTTCTTTGGTCAGGCGGTATCGATCATTGCTTCAAGGCGGTCCAACAGATCGGTGTCACCAAGCTGGTGCGTGTGCAGGCTGATCGTTCGATGGTATTCCTCGAACCGCGCGCGTTCCTCGGCTTTCATCTCGAGGTAGTGGGGGGTCCGCTCGCGCAGCAACTGGATGGCGAAATCCGCCTCCAGGCCCGTGCGCAAGTCGAGGAAGGCAACGATGGCGTCGGGGCGTACCTTTCCGGCCGGGGTGACAATATCGAACAGCGGCCGCTTGATCGCGACCTGCACGTTCTTGCGGCGCATCCTGTACTGGAAGCTTACAAGTTGGTCGAAGAATGCCCTGTCTTCTTCTCGCTCGACCGGGATGAAGCGGTTCCCCTTGAAAACCGGCTGCGCGTAGGCGCGTAAAGGCAGGTATCCTTCGCGAGGGTTATGCTCGCCCACAACGGCAAGGACGATGAATGGTGGCTCCACCTTGGCCCTGATGATGCCGGTGTGCTGGATGCGGTTGCGAACCTTCAGGTCGCCAAGGCCAGTGTGAACGGTCGTTCCCGATATTCCGTGTGCCTCCAGAAGGAGGAAGGCCTGAGGCGCGAAGTCCCCGGGCCAGAGGCTTTCGGCCTTGCGCAGGCGTGCGTGGACGCGGCGCGCCTGCCATTCCTTCACGTTGAAATACAAGTGGTCCTGCAGCTTGATCCGAGGGGCAATGAGAAACCGGCTTGCGGCTTCACGCAGCCGCGCGAACTCATCACGCAAGCCATGCTCAGGTCGGCCTTGTGGCGGGAGTGGCGGAAGCACGTTGGTGTGAGCGGCTTCGAGCAACATCCACAGCAATCGCCCGAGACGGGGCACCGAGACGCCGCGACTGCGATCGTCCGGTTCTTCGTCATCAGGCTGCTGCGCCAGCTTTTCCGGAGCCTTCTTGTGCGCGTTGAACAGGCCCTTGGGAAACTCGATTTCGAAGAGGCTGTCGCCAGGCCGTTCGCGGATCCTGTCCGGCGCCTGGGGCAAGTAGAACGGGCAGCGCCTGTCATGCCGGGGACGGCTTCTTAGGCGACGCAAGTAGTAGGTTTCTGCTTCCGAGAGATAGGCGGGACTGGTCAGCGGCGGCGGCCGGGTCTCGCCCAGGCAACCGCAGGCGATCCATTGTTCGTTCTCACGCGCAATCGTCACGAGTGTAACCGTAAGCGTCCGCTCAAGACCGTCCTCGCCGGGGATCCCAGGCTGTGAGGCTGGGCCCAAACTGAAGCCTATTGCTTCCGTTTCTCTTCGATTTACCGATTGCAGGATGACCTCCACAACGACGCCAAGTCTGACTGTTTTTCCTCGCCGTTGGCTATGGCCGTTCGCATTTCTCGCGGCGGGGCTGATGGTAACAGCGCCTTTTGCTCTGATTTTCGCAGGAATCGTGTACCTTGCGGTGACCTTTCAAGGCGGATCAAGCTTTGCAGAGGTTGCTGTCGCGATCGGGGCCGCGATCATGGCATGCCTGTGGTTGTGGCTGGCTTGGTTCACCGCCAAGCTATTCATGCACAGGAAAAGCCCGCTTCTGAGAATCTCGGATGATGGCATCGAAATTCCGCATCGCCGACCACATTTCATCCCTTGGGATCAAATAGCATCAGTGGATCAGACGGAATCTGGCAGGATCACCTACCTTCGCCTCCGACTGGTATCCCCAAACGAACTCCTGACTTGCTGGCAACGGCGCGTTCGATGGCCGTTGAGCGATAGTGTGCTGATTACGCTCGACATGGACAGATCGCTTGAAGCCAACCCTGCTTTTGTGGCGGTCAAGGCGAGGCATGCGGAACATTCAAAAGTTAAAATGGATAGTTTGGATGCCAACGTCTGACCGAAAAGTGGGCGATCCTCAGCTATTCGCGCAAGGTCCAGTTCCACGGTAGCAATTCGTCAATCCGGTTGATCGGATGCCCCTTGCCGATGCGATCGAGGACGTTGGCCAACCATTCCTGCGGATTGACGCCGTTGAGTTTGGCCGTTTCCAGCAGTGAATACATGGCAGCAGCACGCTCCCCACCACAGTCGGCACCTGCGAAAAGCCAGTTCTTTCTGCCAAGGCAGATTCCCCGCAGGGCATTCTCCGCCGGATTGTTGTCTATCTCTAACCTGCCGTCGTCGGTGTAAGCGAGCAATTGCGGCTTCAGCTTCACCGCATAACGCAGCGCCTCGGCCAGCGGCGATCGGGCCGATGCTCTGGACAGCACCTCGTCGGCCCACGCGAAGAAATCCAGCGCCTTGAGCTTTGAGAGCTTCCGAGCCTTGCGGCGGAAATCTGCGGGTTCGCGCACGATCTGTCGCTCGACGTCGTAAAGCTCGCCGATCATCTGCAGCCCATCGAGCGCAGCCGAGTTCGGGTCTGCCTTGTAGACATCGTTCAGCTTACGCCGGGCATGTGCCCAGCAGGCAACCGGCGTGATCGGGGCAGGCTGGCGGTCACTTACGTATAGGCGCTCGTAACCGGCATAGGCATCGGCCTGAAGGAAGCCTGCAAAGGCCTTGAGATGCTCCCGAGGTCGCTCGCCCTTGCGATCAGGGCTGTAGCGGAACAGCGCTGCCGGCTTGTCCAAATGGCTCCATCGTCGGTTATCGCGAAGGTAGACCCATAGGCGGCCTGTTGCCGTCTTGCCGGTCCCCGGCGCCAGCACGGGAACGGGTGTATCGTCGGCGTGGAGCTTCACGCTGGCCATGACGTGATCGGCGATCCGATCGACCAGCGGTTGCAGCAGCCAGCTTGCCTGGCCCAGCCAGTCCGCCATCGTCGAGCGGCTGATCTCGACACCCTCTCGCGCGTAGATCTGCGACTGGCGGTATAACGGCAGGTGATCGGCAAACTTGGAAACGATGACGTGGGCCAGCAGGCCGGGACCAGCACGGCCGCGCGGCACGGGCAGTGCCGGGGCCGGTGCCTGACTGATCGTATCGCAGCGGTCGCAGGAAAGCTTAGGCCGGACATGACGGACGACGCGGAAGCGGCCGGGGACATATTCCAGCACTTCGGTCACGTCCTCGCCGAGCTTGCCCATCGTGCCCCCGCAGGCGGAACAACCGTCGGCATCCGGCGCTGCGTGCATAACCTCGTCTCGAGGAAGATGGTCGGGCAGTGGCGCACGGCGCGGCTTGCGAGGGGCAGCCTTGACCGGGGTATCGTCGGGCACATGGCCTTCGATCACGCACTCAGCATGGGCATGCTCGGCCTCGAGGTCCTCCAGCGTCAGTTCGAGCTGATCGGCCTGTAGCGCAAGGCGCTCCGAAGACTGGCCGAACTTCATGCGCCGAAGGCGGGCCAGCTGGACCTTGAACTTCTCGATCTGGAGCGCCGTCAGCTTGATCGAGTTTTGAGCAGTCTGAAGCTTCTCGCGGGTCTCGTCATGGGCCGCTCGTTCGGCTTCCAGCGCCCGCTCCGAAGCGGCCAGACGCGCGCGCATCGCCTCGGCAAAAGCGCGCAGTTCTGCGGGATCGGTAGGGAGTTCGAGATCGTCGGGAGACACGCTTCCCGTTAGCAGAATCCGGCCTTCCGCCCAAGTAGAAAGCCCGGAAATGAGGCGATTATCGCGTCAAATCTGCTCCGGCAGGCGGGGCGGATCGGGGGCCACTGTGCGCCGCCAATCCATCGCTTCGATCAGCAGCGCAAACTGCGCCGGGGTCAGCACGACACCGCCTTCGATGAGCGGCGGCCAGACGAAACGGCTCCGCTCCAAACGCTTGGCGAACAGACAAAGCCCGGTCCCATCCCAATGCAGCGCCTTCAGGTAGTTGCCGCTCTTGCTGCGAAACAGGAAGACATGCCCGCCGTACGGCTCGACCGCGAATAGCGGGCGGACCAGCGCCGCCAGCCCATCGAAACCGAGCCGCATGCTGACCGGCTTGCTTGCCAAGTAGACCTTGGTTCCGGGCGCCAGCGAAATCACGACACGTCCCGGAATGCCCGTAGCACGCGGGCCAATGCCTTCTCGTTGACGTAGCTGTCCACCGACAGGCGGACGCCGCTGGGCAGGTCTATATCTATCGCGCCGGGACGGGCACCGGGATGCGGCCGGATCAGTTCCTCCGGCGCAGGCGGCATCGGCGACGGAACGGGTCGCGGCGCCTTCTGCGGCTCTGACACCGCTGGCGCGACCGCAGGCTCCGTCGTTATGATTGCCCCGTAGGGAATGAACTCGAGCGCCTCACTTGCGATGGCCGCTGCTTGGCGGCGGGCCGACCGCCAGTTATAGATCAGGCTCTCGGCAATCTCGTGGCGCCCAGCGACCTGACGGACCGATACGCCGTCTTCATCCGCTTCGGCGAGGATCGCCGCCTTCTCGGCTTCCGAAAACTTCCTGCGCCGTTCGGTACGCGCGATGATCTCCACCCGATCCTTCACTTGCCCTCCTTCTGGAGTCCAGAAAGAGACTCCTCATCGGAGGTCCATCAGCGCCAGGCCTTAATGCCGCAACACGCCGGAGCCCGTACGCTTACGTGTAACCGAAGCACGATGATCGGCGTCGCTACCCTTTGCGGTGTACCAACGCATCAAGGCTTCTTGCACGCTCCGGGGAATATCGCGTCGTCCAGAAAGACCGTGTGTGTCGCGCGGTACTAGCCACATACTTCAAACAGCCTCTTGCACGGGGTGTTTGTTCTTGGTATGTTCGCAGAATTAGGAGAGCTGCATGACCAAGAAATTCGAGATTGGCCGCTTTGACCTGGATATTCAACTCAGGGATGAAGCGCTCGATGAGCGCAACACGCCTGCAAAGCGCATGGTCGCCAACGCATCGATCGGCATCGAGCCGTTCGATGCCTACTACTCAACGCGTGAGCTGCGCGAGGCGGTCGAGGGCGTCCACGAAGGTCGGATCGGGGCCAAGAAGCGGCTTGCGAGGGTCCTGAACACGCAGTGCGACGACTATCAGCGTTGCCTCTATTACCAGCTGGCCGGGCGCGGCATCGTCCAGATGCTCGACGTCCTGGTGTGGCTCGAAGAGATCCTTGCCAAGCGGACCATCATCTCGGCTGATCTGTTCAGGGCAAAGAAGTGGCCGGCGCCCATGGTCAATCCTTACGTCGCCGCCCAGCCTGATGGTCCTCTTGTGAGCGCTGATCCCGATTTTGAGGAAGGCCCGTCCTGGTATCTCGATCCTGACCTTGGCGGGGTGATCGACGAGTGATCACAGGGCGATGACCTCTAGTTCGATCGTGTCGCCGGGGCTTGTTTCATCGGTTCTCACCACTCGATAGGGCTGCAACCGGCACTCTGTTCGCACCACGGAAAAGGGCTGTGTCGTTATCTCGCACATCTGCTGCGCAAGCCGATCCGCGTTGGTTCGGCTGCAAAGCTGACGCCGACGCGGGTCCAGTGAATACTCGTTCTGCACAGGGTCGGCCTTTCAGGTGAAGATGGTGGGTGAGATCTTGCGCTCGCGCAGGATCTCGAACTTGCGGTCGAGCAGGTTGCTGACACGGTAGCGCCCAGCGCCGTCGCGGTTTGTGAGGATGATCCTTGTTCCTTCTCGCTTTACGCGCATCACCTCGTGGCGATTCCCGTCGCTGAACGCCACGGGGTCAGGAAAGCGGATCAACGCGCCGTCAGGTAGCTTTCGCGATCGTCGCTGGATTGCTGCATAACAGCGCCGGCGCCAGTCCAGCGCGTTTGGATCGTTGGAAGACGAGAGGCGATCGAGGATCCGCAATGGGCAACTGGCCTCGTACGGCCCCATTCCTTCGCTCATGTCCTTGTATGCAAAAACGAATCCATCGGCGGCCTTGGGGTTCCAGCGCACCAGGCACACAACGGCGTTCACGTCCTGCGTGCCGGTAGTGTCGTACCGTTCGAGTGCCGCGTAGTAGACCCGGTTCCCGGGACAGGCGCTTTCCAGCACCCGGTAGCCGTGGAACGGCAGATCATCGGTCGAAGCGCGCTCATAGGTAAACTGTGCATCGAGATATTGCTTGGGGCTTGTGTGCCCGCCCATGCTGGCGAGCGGCATCGAGAGCCATCCCATGGCTTGTCTCCTACATGAGGGTTGGTTGAGGTCCGCTTATGTCGATCTGCAAATGGCAGGCGATCTGGCGGGCAAGAGCGGGAATATCGGCAAGGCTCGATGCGCTGGCGTGGCGGACCTGGTGGCCGGGTTTCTTCCAATGCCGATGGCGATACGTGAGAGCCGGCGAACCAAAGCGTTCGACAGAAAGGCGAAGGTAGAGGTTCGCGCTTTCAAGGACGATGTCGCCCGCGAGCGAGGGGTTGGGCGCGTTGTAGTCGAGCCGGTAGTCCGACCGTGTAAGGCCGAGCTCGGCCGCAATCTGGCGGACGGCGCGTTGTCCCTCGCGCCTGAAGGCTCGCAGATCCTCAGGCAGGTAATCGACGCCTTTGCGCAGGAGAGCAACGATCGCGGGTTTATGCCGAAGTTCGGCTACGCGGGCCATGCACGCTTCGCGCAGCGGTGCATCGTCGGGATGCTCTTCACCAAGAGATCCGTCGGTGAGGCGGGTCAGCCGTTTGGCAAAGAGTTGGACGGCGGGATCGTGTGCGGGATCGTGGCCGGCACGTTGGGCGTCGCTGGCTGCATCGTTCAGAGCTGCCATGCACGTCGCAAACGTGGTGAGTCCCTCGGGGTGCAGAGCACGGCGGAAGCGGAAATCCAGGTCGTAGGACAATGCAAACCTCCATCATCTGGTTGGATGCATGTGTCCTTCCCCCTCCTCTTTTCAGTGGAGGGCGTTGCCCTCCGGGTCCTGGGCTGCCCCGACAGGCTCGTAGTGGATCTCAGTCTCTAGGCAGCTAGGAACAAGGCGGCCGAGCAGTTCGATCGTCTGTGCCAGGCTGGCTCCTGCCGGCCCCGTGACGATCGTCACGGCATCGCCTTCTACATCGCTGATTTCCCAACCTGGAGACATCAGCATGATGAGATGATGGAATCCCATGTCCGTGGGATCGGCTGCAGCAAGTTCGCGTAGCCGCCGCGATAGCGGGCCCGGCATCACGCACCGCCCGATAAGTGCTCTGTCATAGGCGTGCTCAAGGTAGGTCGTGAGGATCAGAAGATCGTCGGGCGAGAGCTTAAGCGTGAGCTTGAAGTGCCGCTTCATGGCTTTCCTCCGTTACGGCTTCGCGGGTGTGGGTGGACCAGGCTGCAAGCCATTTGTAGGCCTGTTCGGCTTTGGCCGCGGCTGTGATGATCGCGCTTTTGTCGGCCTTGAGGATGCCGATCCAATGATCCACGTAGCTGGCGTGGCTGTCATGGAGTTCGCACGGCAGACCTAGATCCGAGCAGATCATTCCCGATGTCATATCGGCAATCACCTCTTCGAAGGCATATGCCTTATCGCCGAACCTGCGGCCAAACTCCCGGCCAAGGCGGTGAGCTGCGCCCGTCGCGTGGGCAAATTCGTGACCGAGGGTTGCCGCGTGGTGATCGCTGCTGATGAAGGCGGCCTTGGGCGGCATCTGCACGTAGTCGCCACCGGGCGAGTAGTAAGCCCTGTCGCCTCCCTGGCGCAGCTCGATCGGTATGGGCGAGAAGAAGGCATCGATCGCCGTCTGGTGCTCGGAGGGATCAGGAGGGGTAAGATCGAGCGGATCGGGATGAAAGCGTGATGGCAAGCCTTCGATTTCGTCGCAGTTGTAGACGAGGTAGGAACGCATGAAACGGATAAAGCGCACGCCGCCCTCATCGCCGGTCAGCGTCGGGCCTGCTGCCTTGCGCATGGTGTTGAAATAGACGCTGGGGGCAGGTCTGGCCCCCTTCAGGACCCGGCCACCAAGTTCCTCGGCCTGCCGCTTGGTCATCCAGAACCGCGATTGATAGCCGCTGCCATCGGCAATTGCCCAAAGCAGGATTGAGTTGATGCCGGTATAGGCCTGTCCGCCTGCGCGTAAGGGTCGGCCGCCTGCGCCAAGCGTGCGCCAGGGCCGCCGCCAGGGCAGTACCCCTTGCTCGATCTTGGCGATGATGAGGTTGGTAATTTCCTGCGCGATGTCGCGCTTGGCCCCACGGCGCATCGTAGCGTCCCTTTTAACATGAGAAAAAAAGGCCCGGTGGCATGATGCCCCGGGCCCAGGTTTTCATCAGGAGGAGAGTGAGCGATCAGGCGCTGATGATCTCATTCTCGTCAGCGTCGATGGTGTCCTCGCTGTATTCGTCGCCGAGTCCGTCGTTGACGTTCGGATCGAAGCCATCGGGCTCTTCTTCGCTGTCATGGTCGACGTCATCGCTTTGCGTCGAACCGGGCTCGCTCGTTTGGGGCGTCTCGGTGTCAAAGCGCATTGCTGCAGGAACCCAGGCCAGGGCGCGTTCCTTGATGGCGTCCTCGACGATGACCTCGCCGGCGAACAGCTTCTCGCAGCTCTCCGAGATCTCGGTCTTCTTCGAGGCGGCGTACCGCGTGGAGAGTTCGGCGCCCCCGACATCCTTGAGAAGTTCAAGGATGCTGCCCTTGTTGATCCGGTCGAAGTAGTTCTGGGCGGTGGGGCGCCACATCGCCGCAGGCTCGATCTCGAGCAGCTGGCCAAGCTGGGCGTGGATGGGGTTGTACCCCGAGGCGTAACCCATCTTGGCCTCGATCGAGGTGGCGACGGTGTAGGCGATCCAGGCGCCCTTGGCCTCATCGTCCAGTTCACGGAAGGCCATGAACCGCTCGACCACGCCCTTGTGCTCGCCCCAAGCCTTGTCGAGGGCGTCGTAGGCGCCGGCGATTATCTCGTCCGCCATGCCCTTGGGAACCGTCGAGTCGAGAACCGGATCCTGCGGGCGCGGCGCTCGGATCGTCGTGCCGCGGTTGTCGTAGCTGTGCAGCAGGCCATCGGCGAGCGCGAAGATGGCATAGTCGAGCGCGAGGCCCGGATCGCTCAGCAACGATGCCGACAGGATGTTGCGGCGCTGGACGGCCAGTTCGTCGAACAGGCGCGCGCTGTAGGCCTTGCCTCCCGGTCCGGTGGCTTCGGGCGCCGAAGGTTTGGCCGGTGCACGGTTCGATCCCGAGGGTTCCTCGAAGCTGCCGCCCGTGACCTTGCCGTCCTCGTCACGTTCCATGCGCAGGTGCTTTTCGCTGAAATAGTCAGCTTCCAGCACCATCTCGCCCTTGGTCGTGACGATCAGGAAGCGACCCACCTCGGCCTTCCATTCGTCGGGAAGTTCGGCCGTGGGGTTCGAGAGGTCCTGCATCTCCTCGTCGAGCCGGTCGTATTCCTCATTGAGCGCCTGGGCTTCGTCGGATTCCTCGTCGATGCCATCGAGCTCGATGCAGATCGCCTCGATGCGCTCCTCGATCTCACCGATACGTGCAGTAGCTTCCTCGCTGAGCGGTGCCGGGGGCAAGCTGACACGGTTGAGGCCGAGATCGCGCGCGGCCTGCCAGCTGGACGTGGATGCCACCGGCCAGATGGTGCCGAGGCCGGTTTCCTCCAGGAGACGGGCAGCTTCACCTTCGAGCTTGGCGGCCGCGAGTTGCTGCAGGGTTTCCAGATCGGTCCAGCGATCTTCCGATGCGGCGGTGAAAAGGTCACGCTCGATGCGCCCGCCTGCTGCCGTGTAGGCATCTTCGCCGACGAG
The DNA here is from genome assembly GCF_002916655.1 of Novosphingobium sp. HII-3. Classification (GTDB taxonomy): domain Bacteria; phylum Pseudomonadota; class Alphaproteobacteria; order Sphingomonadales; family Sphingomonadaceae; genus Novosphingobium; species Novosphingobium panipatense. Next base: position 30,199 of record NZ_PPSM01000004.1, on the reverse strand, counting down.
CAAGGCGAGAGGATCGTTTCCGCGCACGCTGCCGTTGGCGATCTGGCGGCGCACGTAGTCGGGATTGTCGCCGTAGTATTTCGCCTGCTCATAGACCCGAAGCTGCACAGCGTGCTGGTCCGTCGAGGCGTAGGCCTTGGCCATTTCGAGCGACATTTCGCCGCTCGCGAGAGCCTCGAAGATCGGCTCGGCAAGCGAAGCGAGGCGCAGACGCCCCTCGACGAACCGGCGCGTCACGCCGAAGCGACGAGCGACTTCGCGGGTATCCTCATCCTGCGAGATGAAGTGCTGGAATGCGCGGCATTCCTCGGCAGGCGTCATGGCGAGGCGCTGGAAGTTTTCGGCAAGAGAGGTCTCGGCGATCTGCTCATCGCTCGCCACAAGCAACATGCAGGGCACCGCGCGGTCGGCTTCCCATGCACCACGTTCGACGATCATCGTCATGGCGCGCAGGCGTCGGCCACCGGCGATTACATCGAAGTGGCCGCGCTTCTTCGCCTTCGTGACAATCAGGTTCTGCAGCAGGCCACGCGCTTCGATGTCATGCGACAGCTGCTCGTCGGCCTCCTGGTTGTGCGTCTTGCGCACGTTGTTGTCGGAGAGTTGAAGCTTGTTGAGGGGGATGAGTTCTTGCACCGGAAATCTCCTTCTGATGCCCCGTTCTTCTGCCGGGACACCATCCCCTTCCCCCTCCTCTCCTCTCTTCAGGCTGCCTTGAGGATCGACGCGAGAATCGCGTCTGCCTGCCCCACGGGCACAAAGATCCGGGTCTTGAACTGGATGATCTCCGTGAAGCACCCGAGGGACTTGAGCCAGGCCAGCTGCGTGTACAGTTCACCTGCGAGTTCGATGCGCTGTTCGCTGTTCACCAGGCTCTTCCTGATGGTCATCGGCCAGGGCCGCTCGATGACGGCCGAGCCCTTCCGGGCGAGAGTTGCAAGGACCGCCTCTGGGGAAGCCTGGAACTCGCTGGCGATACCGAACTTCGACAGGATCGAGGGAACATCGCTTTCGCTGACAAGGCGGCCGAGCCAGCTGCTCCCCTCGTCATCGACCACACGGCGCACCGCGATGTAGTCGCGCGGAAGTGAGTTCCAGATCGGGAGAAGCAGCCCGGTCGCAATGTGGATCGTATCGGTTTCGGTCTTCGCGGCCGCTTCAGCCACCTCGGTCGACCAGAGGCGCGAGAAGGTCTCGATGTCAGTAGCTTCCCATGCGCTTTCGGCCAGATCGGCCGCGATCTTGTATTCGTGCCGTGTCGGCCGGGTCAGGACCACGCGCTCGATGAGCTCGCCGCTGTCCTCCATGAGTGACCGGGCACGCTCGGCAAAGGCCACCCGGCCCGATTTCGTGTTAAGGAGGAAGCTGGGCTTGTCGACGCAATCGGCAATGGCGAGGATACGCTCGAGCGTTGTAGGACGAACCGCGCGCTCGATCTCGATCGAGAGCAAGTGTGAGGTGGCGCCGGTCCGCTCATCGGTTCGAAGGACCACATCGCTGATGACGCGAGCCTTGTCCGCCGCGATCGTCTCGACCCCGACATCAAGCGTACCGGCGTTGCGGGCTGCGGCAACCCGGGCTTCTACCAGGCCCAGGAACTCCTCGAAAATCGCGTTTTGCAGCCCGATGGGCAGCGCCAGGATGCGATTGAGCCAACGGGTGATCGGCGGGAGGTCTTCGACCAGGCAGCCATCTTCGGTGGTGATGCTGAGCCCGGAGCGGCTCTGGAAGTCTGTGAGGTTGGTGCTCTTCAGCTTGCCGGAATGAAGCAGCCCGAACCACGTGACGAGCGCGGCCTTGGCGTATTCGCTCTCGAGGTTGTCAGCCGGGTCGAACAGGTTCTGCCCGCCCGTTTGCCGCTGTCCGCGTGTAAGTGCACCCAGGCTATCGAGCCGGCGTGCGATCGTGCTGGTGAACCGCAATTCGCCCTTGCAGTCGGTTGTGCATGGACGGAACAGCGGGGTTTGCGCCTGATGGGTGCGGTGCGTGCGCCCGAGACCCTGGATCGCTCGATCGGCCCGCCAACCGGGTTCGAGCAGGATGTGGACACGGCGTTGCTGGTTCCTGGCATCCAGACTGGCGTGATAGGATCGTCCGGTGCCGCCGGCATCGCTGAAAACGAGGATGCGTTTCTCGCCTGCCATGAACGCGGCCGCCTCGGCCTGATTGGTCCTGGCCGACCGGCTTTCGAGGCGCTGCGTGCCGTCTGCGAGGGAGACAAGCCGCTTGGTGCGGCCGGTAACTTCGGCAACGGCGTCCGTCCCGTAATGATCGATGAGGGCATCAAGCGCGGTCTTGATCGGGGGCATCACGCAGATCTGTTCCATCAGATCCTGCTTCGCCCGCAGTGCATCCTGGTTATGGACGGGATGGCCTTCGTCGGTGAACATGGGCCGGGAGTATTCCTTGCCGGTCTCGTCCGTGTAGGTTTGCATCTGCTGGGTCGGGAATGCTCGCTCAAGGTACTCCATGATGTACTCTCGCGGGGAGAGATCCACTTCGAGCCGTGCGCGTTCCTCAGGGCTCATCCCGTTCAAGCGGCGATCAAGGATGCTCTCAGCGGTCGTGACCAGCTGGATGACGACGGATTGATCTTCGGCGATGTGCCCGTCGATTGCGGCAATCACGGTCGGGAGCTTCATCGAGAGCAGGACCTGGTTGAAGAAGCGCTGCTTGCACGATTCAAAGCGCGAGCGGGCCGCCGCCTTGGCGCCGCTGTTCAGTGTCCCGCCGCCGATGTCGTCAACGACGCCGGTGAGCGCGAGGGCCGCCTCCAGATTGCGGTGGATGACCGCCCAGGCATCGGCATAGGCGTCGTAGATCGCGATCTGGTCAGGCCTCAGCTCGTGCTTCAGGATATCGTACTCGAGGCCGGCGAAACTCAGGGCCCGGGCCTGGTAGAGGCCAAGCGCCTTCAGGTCGCGTGAGACCAGTTCCATCGCAGCGATGCCTCCGGCGCGGATCTCGGAAATGAAGCTCTCGCGATTGGCGAAGGATGTACCCGGTCCCCAGAGGCCGAGCCTCACCGCATATGCGAGATTGTTGACGTCCGAGGCTCCGGTCGCCGATGCGTAGAGAACCCGCGCGTCGGGCAGGTGGTTTTGCAGGAGAACACCGGCAATGCCCTGTTGGGAGCCGGCGGTCTTGCCAAGAGCGCCCTCCCCACCGGCGACACCCCCCATCTCGTGGCTTTCGTCGAAGGCGATAACGCCCTCGTAGTCCTCACCGGCCCACTCGAGGATCTGGCGCAGCCGGGTCGCGTCCTGGCGCTGGCTGCGCAGGGTCGGATAGGTGACGAACAGGATGCCCTGCGCCATCGTTATAGGCTCATCGATCTTCCAGGCGGAAAGCGGTTGAACGTCGGCGGACATCCCGCCCAGCGCCTGCCAGTCCCTGCGCGCATCTTCCAGGAGTGCTTCGTTCTTGGAGACCCAGATGTTACGCTTGCGTCCATTGACCCAACTGTCGAGGATGCAGCCCGCGACCTGTCGCCCTTTGCCGGCGCCGGTGCCGTCGCCAAGAAAGTAGCCTTTGCGATACTCGCGGCCTTCCTCGCTTGGGACGAGCGCCACGCCTTCCTTGTCGGGGATGAAGCGGCCCTGCAGGTACTGCGTCCAGGCGTTGCCCGCATAGACGATGGTCTCGAGCTGCGCTTCCGACAGGCGACGCTCATTGACGATGCGCTCGTGAAGGCGCGGTTCGTAGTGCGGGATGGGAGCAGGGATCGAACCCATCGCTACCGACTCCACCAGGGCGGTGGGATGCTGACCGGCATCGTGAAGGTCAATCCGGCTTGGCCGATAGGGAAGGTAGACGCCAGCCTGTTCACCTAAGGGGCGGGGCAGATCGAGGGCCGTGAAGCGCACGGGCAGGACATCGTTGCGCTTGGGCGCGGCGATCGTGCGCGGCGGTGTCTTGCGGGTCGATCGCATGGCCTTGAACAAGCTTGGCTTGAGGGCAGGCGCGGCCGCTACCTTGCGCATTTCGCCGATAACCGACCGGGGCACGATCGTGATCGCCTCGAGGAGCTGGCCCACGCTGTCGCGGGCAATCACCGTCGGCCGGGCAAGCCCGGGCTTCTTGTCGATGACATAGATCCGGACCGCGACGCTGGTGCCTTGCTTGTGGTAGCACTTGTCGAGACGATAGGAGCCGACGACACTGCAGCCTGTCAGCGTTGCATCGTAGGTCTTGCCCATCGCGGCGCTGGTCGTGAACCAGTCGGGCATGATGGCAACGATCCGGCCTCCTGGCGCGAGGCGGGACAGTGCGGAGCGCAGGTGACGCACCGCGGCGAGTTGATCGACGCCCCTGCCTTCCGAGCGCGAGAACGGAGGGTTCATTACGATCAGTGTGGGAGTAAAGCCCGGCTCGAGCGTGGCCGCCAGCAGAGCCGCGTCATGACCGGTGATGGTCGCGGCCGGGAAGAGTACCTGCAGGGCCTCGCGGCGCTTGGGATCGAGCTCATTGAGGTGCAGGGCCTTTACGGGCGGAAGCATCGCAACAAGGCTGCCGTGGCCGGCGCTGGGCTCGAGCACGGTGTCGCTTGGCCTGGGCTGCGCGAGCAGCACCACGAGACCTGCAAGATCGAGCGGAGTGGAGAACTGTTGGTAGCGGATCTGGTCTTCGCTGCGCACGGTCTGGGTCGGCAGCATCTCGACAAGGGCGGACAAGGCGGCGATGCCATCGCTTGCCACGACGCGCGGAAGGCTAAGCGCGTGACGGGTGAGGCCTTGCTCGAGCAGCTCGAAGCTGTCACGCTGGGTCCATCGGCCATCGGCGTTGCTCCCGCCAAAGAGCGCGGTCGCCTCGGCATTGAGAACCTTCCGGTTGATGGTTCCGCTTGCGATATGGCGGGCGATAGCGTTGATCGCGGCGTTGCGGGCATTGTCCTGATGGGTGAAGAGGTCCGTCACTGTGAGCTCCTGATGCTGACCATTGCAGCACCAGGCCTCCCCCTCCTCTTTATCGCTTCAGGTTGGCCTCGGCCCAGTCCTCGAACGGCCGCGGCGTCCGCCGCACCAGTCGTAGACCTTCTCGCCGATAGGCGGCCCAGGCGCGCCGCGCCCCTGCCCTGCCCGCCGCGTTATCGTCCTCGGCGATGATGAGTTCGTCGATAGCATCCGGCAGAGCCAGGAGATGGAGGCGCTCGGCCCCAAGCGAAGCCCAGCACACGGTCCCGTGCATGGCTGTAAACGCGGCAGCGTCTTCCATGCCTTCGGCGATCGCCAGCGATCTTGCCCCGTTGAGGCTTGGTCGCCAGGCCCCCTGCCCCGGACTGCCGAGCATCGCCTTCTCGGTCCGATAGGCGGTCACGGGATCCAGGAAGATCCGCTGTATGGCCGTGATCTTCAGGCGTTCACGCACGGCCACCAGCAAGGCCGGTTTGAACTCGGTATGCGGTTTGGGCTTGTGCGGGCACCGGGCGTGAAATCGCAGGTCTTCCAGATCAGTGGGTAGCTTGCGCGAGCGAAGGTAGCGTTCCGCAAGCGTTCCAGCGATCTCCTGACCCTGCTCCCACAGCCTCAGGACATTCGCACCGCCCGTCGGGGGCCTGAACCTGGGCATCGGGGATCCACGTGAGGGATTCACGCTACGCAGTTGGCGCAGAATGTCCTCAGCACTGCACCCGGCAAAGCAGTGGACGATGATTCCTCGGTCGCCCTGCCGGAGTGATAGACTGGGTTCGCTGTCCGCGTGCGCAGGGCATCGACACATGGCGTAACTTCCGTGCCACTTACCGCGCAGCCCTGCCACGATGTCGACGAGTTCCTGAGATGGTCTATTTGCCTTTAGTGTCACGGTCTTAGTCCTTCCTGACTAAAACCATCCCCCTCCCCTTACTGGCCTGCCTTGGCAGAGATCTCTCGCTCCAATGCTTCGAGAGCCATCCTGAAAATCGTTTCATGACGCACTTCGCGCTCGTCAACGATGGCCTGAAAACGTGCTTTGAGCCCCTCATCGACGCGCAGGTTGAGCTGGACCTTGGGACCTTTCCCTGGGCGTTTTCCAGATAAAGGCGGCGCAGCCTCCTGGGTCACTTTCGATGGCTCTCGTGAAACAAAATTGTTTAGCGCTGCAGCCTCATCCAAAGCTTTGCGCTCTTCGGGAGAGGGACTCTTCTTCGGGGTCGGCGCCAAGGGAACGATCGTGTTGCCCGCCTCGTGATCATCAAAAATGCCGGTGCGCTTCGGAGTGTTCATTTTGCCATCACCTCCTTGATGTGACCTACGATCTCCGCAGTCAGCTTTTCTGCGTTAATCTTCGCCTTATCCAGGTTTGCAACCTCTTTGGGGTCTAGATCCGAAAGACCTCCCCCGTAAGCAAATACCGATCTAAATGCCTCGCGTTCGTTTAGCTCGGTGCGTAATACCGGAACTCCGGCTTCATTCAGTTGGCGTGCAACGTGTGTTAGGTTTTTGGTTTTGATCGCCGGGTTTGTCCTCGTGAGTACAACCGCATGTGGCTTCGCTTTCCCAGACAGGCGTCCTGCGTCTCGAATTACCTTAAGCGCTTTGGTTGCTTGGCGAGCGTCCAAGATCGACCCCTGTGTTGGGACAAGGACGAAGTCTGACATACCGACGGCGTAAGCAGCGGTGAGGCTCGCCGATCCTTCTACATCAATGATCACGAAGACGCTTTCTGCTGACGCAGCTTCCACTTCATCGGTGATGTTGTCCTGGTTGACGCCCGGAACAACCTTCAGGTTGGGCTTCTGCATACCGAGATCAGCCCATTGTTTTACGGGCTGGTTTGGGTCTGCGTCGAGGATTGTGACCGTGTACGAAGCCGCCAACTCCGTCGCGAGGATCACCGCGGTCGTTGTTTTTCCGGCGCCACCCTTAGGCGAGATCATTGATATGACTGGCATTTAGGCCCTCATGATGACTAGCAAACGCTAGCATATGCTAGCTACCAGGTGATAGCGATTGATAGCTAGCGAGGGATACCGGAAGATATCGGCCGCTAGCAGGCGCTAGCAATAGCGACAAATAGCGAGTGCCACAAGGGTGTATCAGCCACTAGCAGAATGTAGAATGCTGTAGGAGATGCTAGCGAGACGTAGGAAGTGATACCTCTTGCTATGATCTGGTATCAGCCCTTAGCAACAGGTAGAATCCTGTAGGAACCGCTATCTGGGCATAGGACGTGCTACCCGATGCTACAATCTTCGGGCCGTGGCCAAAGTGCAGCCCACGGTAGCCACTGATAGCAGTACCTATCGTCTGCTACTGGGTGCTAGCATACGCTAGCAAACCCGCACGACAAAGATGGTCCGTGGCTAACAACAGGCGCACAGCATGACCTTACCTCGTCCAGCGCACCACATAGGATCGTCATCTCGTCTTCGGCTTCGCTTGGCGCTGTGCGTGCAGCGGAGAGGCCGTGGAAAGGATCGAGCTTGAAGTCCGACTACTCACCCGATAAAAGGCGCGTGCGATAACCGAACCAAGCCTTGAAAGGGCTTGGTATATGAGTTGGTACTGTTACGCTCTTCTCGCGGTCTCTACACTGGCCACAGCGGGAATTGCTCAAGCACGTCAGGCTGAGGTCAGAAGCTTCGGCCAAACTGCACACGATTTCAGATTGCTTGAACCGGGCAGTATGCCGGGGGATGACGTTCCGGTTATAGATACGGACTCATCCTCGAACTCAGAGCTTGAGCACGAATTTGCCCTGTTTGGGTCAGACGGTCAAAAGCAGGGCGCGCCGGACATTGTCGGGAACCTTGTGATCCCGGATTGGATGAAGAAGCCAGTTGGTATTGCTGCCATTTCTCCAACGCCGGTGCGGCCCGTTGGGCTCATGTCATCTGGGGCCTGTGGAGTTTCAAGATACTCGCCGCACCCCGCTTTGAACGCCTCACAGGAACTCCGGAGACGCCGCTACTTCGAGGATATGGCTGCTGCAGCGTGCAGGGCAGGGGTCCCGGTAGAGTTATTTGATGCTCTGATTATCCAGGAGAGCCGGTACAATCCCAACGCTTTGAGCCCCAAGGGCGCGTCTGGTCTTACACAGCTCATGCCTGCAACGGCTCGCTCTCTCGGTGTCTTCGATCGCTGGGACGTATCGCAGAATCTTCATGGCGGTGCCCGTTATCTTCGGAAGCAGCTGGATACCTTTGGGAATTGGGCTTTAGCCCTTGGGGCGTACAATGCGGGTCCAGGCAATGTCACCAAGTACGGCGGCATACCACCGTTCCGTGAAACGCGAGGATACGTGCGCACGATCCTCGCGAGCATCAATTCCTATCAGGCGAGCCAACGGCGTTCAGTTGGCAGCACATTGCTGCCTGGACGCAGCGTTCTGCTAGCTTCATTCACCCGATAGGTTCGATGTTCCAGAAGGTCGCGAAGCCCACGTGATGAGCGTAGGCGATTGAAATCGCCACGATGACCGGGGCCCCGAAGAGGTAGTTTTTCTGCCACCGCAGCCATATTTTGGGGACCGCAAGCGCGATCTGAAATTTAGTGGACAGGGCAGGGCGCCACACGCCCGCCTTCAATTCATAGAATGTGACCATGATGGCGAGGACTGCGCAGATCAGCGCCATCGATCCCACTGCGATGTAGAGTGATGTCCAGGCAAGGAGCGCAGCTTGATTCATTCGGGTAAGGTCACCCCGTCGCATGAGTTAGTACACTAATGGCTGGTCACCGGTGTCGGTTCCGAGTTTCCTCGGCGGCCGAACAGGGTGTGGCCTATGTTCAACTCACCAGCAACTGCCTTGCGGATGAGGCCTCGCAGGTAAGCTTCCGGGGTTTTCTTGATCAGTCCATCTGAACTGTGCTGGCCGGTCATGAGGAGGCAGATAGTGGCCGCCTCACGGCCCAACCTGCGTTCCGCTAGACATGCAGTAACCGTCGAAACGCCGATAATCCGAGCTAGAACATCGACCGTCCCGCGGATGGGGCCGCGCTTGAGATCGATCAATCCGGTATGAAATGGGAAGAGGTGAGGGGCCTCGGACCATACGAACCCACTGCGGGTAACCCCGAAAGGATCGGAGGCTTGGATGTCCTGAAAGACCTCTGGCGACACATGAACCTTCCGCAGCGCTGAGGTTAGTACGCTCCCTTGCCCGCTATCCCCTTGTGCCAAGCCGTTACCATCAGATTCTCTTATTGAATCGTTGTATTGGTGGTGGACCCAGGCGTCCGGTGTAGTGGACGCTTTCATTCCAGATCCGCTATCTGCGGAGCACTTGATGAGGGTGTTTTCCACATAGCTGAGCAGTGTGATGGCCTCATCAAGGCAGTCTTGAAGGGTTGCCAGAGCTCCCTTCTTTGCGTTGTCGCGGCGTTTGCAGATCTCATTGAGCGTGCTCCACGCCGATCTGGCCCATTCCTCAGAGTCCTTGAACGGGTTGAGCAAGGCTCTGGTCGCACGAGCTGCGGACGTAATCCTCTCAGGTATGTCAACGCGCAGAAGCCGCAGGTTTTCCTCGCGATCGACAATGGCCTCAAGCGCGTCAACGAGTAGGCGGAGGGGGGCGAGGGACCATCCGGCTCCGACCGGTCCCTGCTTAGTCTTCTTGTAGCTTCTGTGGCCGTTACCCTTGGGGCAGAAGGGGACGATGAAACCCCATTGTGCCAGATCTCTCAGGGAGCGCCTGGCATTGGTGACATTCCACCTGTCCTCCAATGTCTTGTTGCTCGCGCCCATCAACGGACCAGATGCTGAACTCCAGTCAGGCTCGTACGCACACAATTTCGTAAGTTCGTAGAGCTTGACCCATAAGGCCTTGCTTATTGGGTGGGTAACGGAACCGCGGCTTGCGAGATACCGGGAAGCCTTCAGGATACGATCCCGAACGGATTTCGCCTCGTTAGCGCTGTCTTCACCGGCATTGGATCTCAGGTAGAGCAAGACGCTTGCTGCCCATCGAGCGCGATCGGCAGCGGTTGAGAGCTTCGTGATTTGCCAACTGCTGTCGGCCGCCAATTGCATTTCGGGCAGCAAATCTCCCAGCGGCAGGCCGCCTTCAGGGGTCCGCCGCTTCTGATCAGCCGGTGATTGGGCAACACTCATTCATTCGCTCCCGCAACATGCGGAAGACGGCACAGACACAGCCCATCGCCGCGAAAATCGCGGTTCTCAGCTTGCAAAATGTGAAGGGGCGCGTATGCTCGCAGGCGAGATTGGGTTTGCCGTTGCTATTGCCCGACAGCTTCTGTCGTTATTGCTCCGGCGAGCTTCACCACCTTCCAAGGGCCCAGGCATTGCCTGGGTCTTTTTTTGCGCTCTGTGCAGTCCCCCTTTTCATACCAAACGTGTGTCTTGCAGGCCCTGCTGGACCGGCGGTTTCGACCTAGCGACTAAGGCGCAGCTCTCCTGCGCGCAAAATCACTTGCGCCGAAAATTCATCGCTGGTAGGGAGATCTTCGAATGTCTCGCCCTACCATAGGCTTGTTAAAAAGGGCTCGGCGCCAACCGGGCCCTTTTTTCGTTAAAACGCCAGCTGAGGCTGGTTCTTTCGTCCCACGTCCCTTCGCCGTTCCAAGTCCTTTGTGAGGATCTTGAGGATTATCGCGTCGCGGCTTTCGCCCTCGCTCTTCATCGCATCGATGGATTCGATGGTTGCCTTTGGCAGCCATACCTCCAGCGGCTTCAGGCCCTTCTCCCGGAGGCGCTGCCGATGGACGGCTCTCCTGTCCTGGTTCATGGTGGAATCCCTTGTGAAGAATCGAGTCGATGCGACCATTGTCACTAGAGACATGGGTAGGGGTTGGGGACGCAGTTAGCAATTGATTACTGAAAGGCTTGCTCACTCAGCTGCATTGTCCTTTGCTGGTGCTCGAAGACCTGGCGAGTGAGCTTGGAGGTATGCGCTTGAACGAGGTTGCGCCGGATCGGCTGAAAATCGCCTGCAGTCGCCGATATCTGCTCATGCATGGCAATCGATAGTTCTTCCGTATAGGCGGCCAGGGTTTCACAGAACGGCTCAAAATAAGCCATCGGCTTTCGCAGGATCATAACTGCGACCATCGCTCTGATCATGTCGATCTTGAGGTGGTTATAGATCCGCCACAACTCCCCAATGCTGATTCGACCGCCTGAAAGTCTCTCATCAAATGAGCGGCGGGTTCTTTCCGTGATGATCCCGAGCCGCTGTAGCTCACGTAGCCGGATGTTATTTTCCGCAATTTGGCGACGGATTATGGCGACGTAGCCGTCGTGAACCCAGTCTGCCCGCACATTTGAGTCCGGCTGCGCGGGCTCCCCCGTTTGAATCTCACCCATATTGCCCACCCTTCTAGATCACTAGCGGCATGTGGATACATGCTATGAGTGATTAGAGGTGCGGTGACAAGCCTTGATTGTAAGGTGCAATGAGCAGGCAACTCACGAGAACGACCCCCGGCACAGTGCACGGGTGACCTAATGCCTCGGTGATGAGGCTTCTAAATCGCTCAAATGCGGCCTTCTCGGAGTCAGTTATCCTTAGGAAAACCTTTATATCACCTGGGGATCGATCAAGGGTATTCAGGTTTTCGATCACTGAAGCTGGAATAACGTCGTTCGTAGTGCAGACATGAGATACTAGAGAAGCAATGCTCTCGTACCTCTTGTTCTTTATACTGAGGACGTGAATTGCTTGTGCCGTGACAGCAAAGGCCGTCTCATTCAGCTTCAGTCTATGATAGCTGCGTTTACCCTTATCCGTCCCAGGCACACCAGATCTTTCGTAAGCGTTGAACCGCTGAATACCAGCAGCCGCGCTTATTATGAAATCTCGAGGGGGCGTCGATGCGGAAAATCCAGCATTGTCGCATCGCGGATGCGCAATGCTGGTAACAAAACGTACCCCAGCTGGTGTCAATCTGTCCACGACCGGTGTCGTTTCGTCCATTGTCGGTGTCATTCTGTCCATCAGTGGGGACAAAACGACACCAAACAACGAGTAATATGAAAGACCAGCGTCATACAAAGTGGCGAACCGACAAAATTGTTTCAGTAAAGCTCGTCTGGATATTGCTTTCAGTTGGCTAATGCCTCGTGATGATGTTGCGCATGGGCGCAGTTCTTCACTGAAGGGAAAGCATATGAAGCGACTGAAGACGATGCTTGCCAGCAATGCCGCTGGCAAGATGGCCGTGGCGGTTGCAGCTGTTGCTGCGACGGGTGTTCTTGGTGCCGAGGCTGCCCTGGCGGGCACGGACGCAACCTTCGACACCGCTCTCAGCCAGTTCACGGGGTTCCTGGAGGGTTCGGGCGGTAAGATCATCACCGTTCTGTCCCTGGCTGGCGGTATCGTGGGTCTGGCCTCGGGCCGCTTTTCGCTCGGCCAGGTCGCGATCCCCGTGGGCGTCGGCGTGGGCGCCGGTACGGGTATCCCGATCGTCACCTCGACCGTCACCGCGACGATCTGAGCTCTACATGGAGAGCCGTCATTTAAGTGGCGGCTCTCCTACTCAGGTCGGAGCTGACTATGGACCAATATAGCATTCCCAAGCATCTCGACGATCCAGAGCTAATCGGCTTTTGGACCTTAGACGAGTTTCTTGTGATGGTGATCCCGTTCGCGTGGGGAATCATCGCCCAGCACATCATAATTGGGTTAGTTCTTAGTGCTTTTTTCTGGTTCGGTTATCGCAAACTCCGGGCCGGCCGCTCAATGTTCTGGGTATTGCATTTTGCTTACTGGCATCTGCCTGGTGGCTTCTTTGGTCTGAAAGTTGCTCCGCCTTCTCACCTCCGGGTCATGGCGGGCTGATATGGATCTTTCCTTCGCACACGAGCAGTCGCAACGCGCGCTCAAGCAACGCAACCTGCTGGCGATCGCCTGTCTCGTCCTGGCGGTTCTCTGCTTCGCGTTGCTCACCATGGCGTCGAGCCGCGACCGTGAGGTCATTCTCCAACCCGTAATTCCCACCAAGATGGCGATCTCTTCGTCGGGTGTGTCCAAGGACTACCTCGAGGCGGTTACGCGCGATGCGGCGCAGCTTGCACTCAATCGTTCGCCCGAGACCCTGCAATACTGGATGGACTCCATCCTGGAGATCACCGCGCCCGAAGCTCGCGGGCCGCTTAAGGCCAAGCTTCTGGGGATCCTCAAGGAACAGCAGGGATCACAGGTCACGCAGTTCGTGACCATCGACTGGATCCGGGTCGATCCAGAAACACTGACCAGCGAGGTCGGCGGTGTCCTGCACACCGTTGTCGCCTCGCGCGACGTCCGCCGTGAGCACAAGGTCTTCAAGTTTGCCTGGAAGTACGAGGGCCTCAGCTTGAAGCTTCGCGGGTTCGGTGTCGTCGTTGAGAAAGACAAGGACACGTCCGATGACTGACATCGTGGCTGCCTGCCAGATTGCCTCTGGCGTTACGCTCGTCTCCTCGATCGACTGCTTCGCCAAGCGCTGTCTCGGCACGCTCCTGCTTGGAGCGGGCCTTCTGACCGCGGCTCCTGCCTTTGCGGATCAGAGCGTGACTGCGACCGACAACGGCGCGGTTGATTGCGATGCGTCCAAGCAGGATCTGACGCGCATTTCGCTCAAGGACGATCAGTTCGCGTCGGTCTCGAAGGTGACGACTGGCGTCGCAACCGAGGACTTCGGCATCGTCAACGAGCCGACGCGCGGGGATATCTATATCTCGGTTCCGGAGGGCTACACCCGCTCGACGATTTCCTTCTTCGGAACGACGCAAAAAGGGTTCGTCTACAAATTCGTGTGCAGGGTGAGCGGGACGGAGGCCAAGCAGGTCTTTGTAACCAACGCCGACATGGCAAAGCCAGCGAAGCCGCAAGCGGTCGCGCTCAAGCCTAATTTGCCGCTCGACCAGCAGGCGGTCGGTCTGGTTCGCGCCATGTTCGAGCAGACGCCCCTCGATGGTTTCGAGATCCGCGACGAGCCGCGCACGCCTGTCAACGTGGGCAACCTCAAGGTCCAGTTGGTCAGCGAGTACGATGGTCTTTCCATGGCCGGCAAGGTGCTGCGGATCGAGAACACCGGCAAGGATCCGGTTGTCGTCAGCGAGGATCTGATCGCGTCGCAGGGAGCGATCGCGGTCAGCATCTCCAACCCCTCACTTCAGCCAGGCCAGGCCACAGGCGCCTACGTCGTCGTGCCCGCAGGAGACCTGTGATGGATATCTTCAAGCGCAAACCCAAGAACGTCGATGAGCAGCCGGGTGAGGCTTACGACGAGCTCGATGACACCGGCATGATCGCCGAGAATGCGTCGACCGAGAAGCGCCAGAAGCTGATGCTCTACGGTGGCGGCGGCCTCATTGGCCTTGCCGCCATGTGGTATGTCCTGGGCTCTGACGGGAAGGACGAGACGCTTGCCGCCAAGGAGGGCGAGGACAAGGTCGAGGTCTCCACGGACGCCATCATGAACCGGCAGCTAGCCGATCGTGAGTGGATGACGATGTATGACAACCAGCAGCTGGCGCAGACCAACCAGCTCAAGGGTGTCCAGAACGCCGTCTCGAAGGTCGACCAGGTGCAAAGCGAGCTTCAGGCGCTGCGCCAGGAAAACGAGCAGATGAAGGCCGACGCCACGCGCGTCCTCGACGCTTACGAGCGTGAGAACCGCGAGCTTAAGCAGCAGATGTCGCGGGGCGGCGGTGCCGCAGCGGACGTCTCGGCTCCGGGTGCCGCAGCGGCCGCACGCGCCATGGGCATGGGCGGTGTTGCCCCCATGGCTCGGTCCAATGAGGTGAAGCTCGTCTCGTTCAGTGGTGGGCCGGCAGGCCCCACGGGGGACGGCAAGCGCATTGACTCGCAGGGTAAGCAGGCGGCGGTCTACACTGACAGCCCCAATTACCTTCCGCCCAACTCCATGGCTCAGGCCAAGGTCGTGGTGGGTGTCGATGCGGCCACCAACGTGCGCAGTCAGGGCGATCCCCTTCCGGTTCTCCTGCGTATTACAGGGCCCGCTCGGTCAGTGTTCTCGGACGGCAAGCTTCTTCGCACACGTGTCCAGGGGTGCATGGTCAACGGTGCGGCTTACGGCGATCTCTCCTCCGAGAAGGTCTATGTGAAGTTGCAGCGCATGACCTGCCCTCAACCGGGAGGCCGCTACGCGGTGTCCGAGGTCAAGGGCTTCATTTCATTCGGTGGCAAGGTGGGCCTGAGGGGCAGGGTGGTGAGCCGTGAAGGCGGCCTTATCGGCCAAGCGTTCCTTGCTGGCCTCGCCGGTGGTTTTGGTCGTGGTTTCACCGCCAATACCAACTCGATCTTCCAGGGCGCGAACGTCAGCGTCGATGGCAAGCGCGAACAGCTCAGCACCGGCGATATCCTGAAGGGTGGCGTGGGAGAGGGTGTATCGCAAGCAGGTGATACGGTCTCGAACTACCTGATCGAGCGCGCCGAGCAGTATCAGCCGGTCATCGAAATGCCGACCGGCGCCGACGTCGAGGTCGTGTTCCTCGACGGCACTTTCATCCGAAATTGAGGTGATCCATGCGTAAGGCAATTCTCGGTGGCGCGGCTGCCGTCCTCGCCCTCGCGGGAGGCACTGGCCTCTACGCCGCAACGGCCGATGCCGATGCATCGCTGACCAAGGCGCTCGGCACACGGCTTCCCAAGACCCCGCTCACTGCGGTCAACTGCGGCAAGATCGCCGGGCTGTGCGAAGTCCAGGCGGGCACCAACCTGTTCTATACCGATCCTGCGGGCCGGTATCTCGTGATCGGTCGGGTCTATGACATGGAAACGCGTCAGGACCTGACGGCCGCGCGACTCCTCGAGATCAGTCCGGAAACTCTCGTCGGGGGCGCCGCCAGCCCCCAGGCTCCCGACGAGGCGCAGGCCGTGGCTTCTCCTGCACGGCCTGCGCAACCCGGCGCGCGGACCCAGAAGGTCTCGCTTGAAGGGCTGCCGGCGTCGGGTGCGATCAGCTACGGATCAGGCCCGCAGACCGTGACGGTGTTCAGCGACTTTCGCTGCGGCTACTGCAACCGCCTCCACGAAACGCTTGCCGGCATGAACGTGAAGGTCATCGAGCGGCCGATCTCGGTTCTGGGCACGCGCTCGTTGTCGGCATCGGTGATCTGCGCGGCTGACAAGCCCAAGGCCCTTGCTCGGGCTTACAACGGTGAGCCGCTGCCCGCGGGCAAGTGCGATACCAGCGGCCTCGATGCCAATGAGGCGTTCGCCAAGGCCAACGGCTTTGCCGGAACGCCCGTGATCGTGCGCAGCGATGGCGCTGTCGTGCATGGCTACCGCCCACGCGAGTTCCTTGAATCCTGGCTGAAGGGAGCAAGCTGATGCGCGCTCGTGTTTCCAGTGCCCTGCTCGTTGGCGTTCTCGCGCTCACCTCGGGCTGCACCACATTCGGTACAAACGTCAGCGGCTCGTTCCGCTGCGATGCCCCTGACGGGATCTGCGCACCCTCGATCGCGATCGATGACAAGGCGCTCTCCGAAATCACCCAGGCCGACGCCAACGAGCTGCTGGCGCCGGCAGGGCCCTACAAGGTCGACGATGGCGATGGTGGTCGGGCGCGGATGGCAAATGCGCAGGGCGTGATCGCCAGCCAGAACCAGGGCTTCAAGCTCAGCGTGGTCTTTCCCGCCTATACGGATGTTGCGGGGGTCACTCATCAGCGCCGTGCCGTCACGACAGACGTAGCCTTGCCGGGTCGCACCGCAAGCAGTGTCGAGCTTGCAGGCCGCTCACGAGGGCGGGGGGAAGCGCGCGGCCTACTCGCAGCGGCGCAGAGCGCGCCGGTGCTGGTCTCGGCCAATGGCTCCGACGTGCCGCCCTCGCTGGCGGTGGCCGAACCTCAGGATGCACCCGCGACGAACGCTACGGCCGTCGATCGCATCAAAGCCGATGTCGAGGCCAAGCTGACGACGCGCGCGCGTCGCCAGGCGGCTTCCTTCCCTTCGCCGGAGTGAGACGCATATGGGCTTGCTAGACAATCTTCGCGAAATGGTGCTCGGCGATTCCCGCAAGCCCGAGGTGAGGGCGCGGCCTGCACCCGTGCCGATGCTCTCTCATTACCTCGGCTATCGCTCCTTCGACGAAACCCGCAAGATCTTCTATCAGGTTCGCTCCAAGGGTTTCGTGCTCGAGCTGGCCCCGATGATCGGCGGCGACGAGCGGACGGCCGATATCATCGGCACCATCTTCTCCGACATCCTGCTGCCCGGCTCTGCCTTCAGCATCGTCAATTATTCGAGCCCGCGCATTGCGGAGAAGCTGACCGAATGGGTGCTGCCGCGCCTCGAGGCCGGCGGGGTGTTCTCGACGCTGGCGCGTCACCGCGCGGAGAAGCTGCGCGGCGGTGCGTGGAAGTCGCTGGCGAGCGATGGTCCCTTTCATCTGCGCAATTTCCGCGTCCTGCTCTCGGTGGGTGCACCCGACGGCTCGGGCATCAAGCTCGATGATCTCATCACCATGCGTGATGGGCTTATCTCGGCGCTCGATTCCATCAATGTCCCCGTGCGGATCCTGGAGCCTGTCCATCTGATCCGCTTCTTCGACGAGATCCTCTCGCCCTCGACCGGCGCGGGCGATGATGCGCCAGGCTATAACCGCTTCGATCCGATCAACGAGCAGTGCGTGCGCCGCGACCTTGTGACGCATGTCGAGAAGGATCGCCTGCTGCTGCATTCGCAGTCGCTGCGGCCGACCGGCACTGTGGTCGACGGCGTACCCGAGTACGAGGACTATGTGCCCGAGCGCTTCGATGTGCGCACTATGTCGATCCGCAACTTCCCTGACCGCTGGGCGCCCTGGGACACCCAGAAGACCATTGGCGACATCTTCAATCCCAAGCTGTGCCTGCCGTGCCCGACGCTGCAGTCGGTCTGCGGCGTCACGCCGGGAGTAGAGAGCTCGGAGTCCAAGGCGGGCCGCAAGTTTGTGCGCACGCAATCGCTGTCGGAAGGGCAGGGGGTCAAGCTCGTGCCCAAGCTTCGCGACCAGGCCGCGGAGTGGCGTGCGGTCCAGGAGCGGGTCAAGAGCGGCGAGAAGCTGATCCGCTGCTACTACTCAGTCTCGATCATCGCGCCGCGTGGCACGGCCGAGACTGCCGAGCGCTCGATCAAAGGCCTCTACAAGGCGGCGGGGTGGGACCTCATCGACGAGACCCATATTCAGCTTCCGGCGTTCATGTCGCACTTCCCGCTGATGGTGGCCGATGGCCTCCAGTCGGACCTTGAGCGCATGAAGCGCTTTCGCACGATGCTGTCCTCGAACGTCGCGGCGATCGCGCCGATGCAGGGCGAGTACGTGGGCGGTCATATCCCGCACGTCCTGTTCATCGGCCGGCGCGGTCAGCCCCAGTTCTGGTCGCCGTTCCAGAACAAGGCGGGCAACCACAACGTGGCGATCGCGGGCAAGTCGGGTTCGGGCAAATCGGTTCTCCTCCAGGACCTGACCGCCAGCCTTGCCGGCGTGCGCGCCAAGACGATCGTGATCGACGATGGCCGCTCCTTCGAACACATGGCCAAGGCGCTGGGCGGTACGTTCACCGAGTTCAAGCTGTCATCGGGCATTTCGATCAACCCGTTTCGCATGATCGACCTCGATCTCGCGGCGGAGGATGAAGACTACCTCGTCGACTGCCTCGCGATGCTCAAGGCGATCCTCTCGCAGATGGCGCGCTACGAGAACAGGCTCAACGACACCGAGCGTGGCCTCATCGACCAGGCGGTCAATGCGGTCTGGAATGAGCACCAGCGCAACGGCACGGTTGATCACGTCATAGCATCGCTCAAGGAGCATCAGCACGACGCGGCGGTCGACCTTGCCATGTCGCTGCTGCCGTTCTCCAGCGATGGCACCTATGGCCGGTTCTTCCTGGGCGACAGCAACCTCGACCTTTCGGCCGACCTTACGGTCTTCGAGCTCTCCGATCTCTCGTCGCGCGAGGAGCTGCGCAGCGTCGTCCTGACCTCGATCATGTTCGTCGCCTCGCAGACGATGCGGCGCATGAGCCGCTCGATCCCCAAGGCGCTGCTGATCGACGAGGCGTGGCAGATGCTCAAGGGCGGCGCGATGGCGGACTTCGTCGAGACCTACTCGCGCACCTGCCGCAAGTATGGCGCCTCGCTCATCACCGCGACGCAGTCGATCAACGACTACTACAAGTCGGACGGCAGCCGCGCGGCGCTCGAAAACTCGGACTGGTTCCTGATCCTGCAACAGAAGGCCGAGACGATCTCGGACTTCCGCAAATCCGACCGCTTCGAGATGACCGCGTACACCGAGACGCTGCTGCGTTCGTTGAAGCGCAACGGCATCGAGTATTCCGATCTCCTAATCCGCGGACCCGAGACCGAGACGGTGTGCCGGCTCGTGCTCGATGCCTACTCAGGCACCCTCTACTCCTCGAGCCCTGACGTGTTCGCGCGGATCGAGGCCCTGGTGCATCAGGGCTGCTCTGTCGCCGATGCCATCGAGATGGTCGCCTTCCCCGATCGGGTCCGCACGGCCGATGCCATGTTGGAGGCGGCGGAATGAGGACGCTGCATCTTCAACGCGACGTCCCGCTCAAGACGACGGGCCAGGCCTTTCTCGCAGCGTCACTGCGGGTCTCTGGCTGGCTGCTCGTCAACGCCATGATCGCGCTTGGCGTCCTTGCTCTGGCGGTTCTCGCCATCGGCAGCTTCTCGATCGAGGGGGCCATGCACCACCTCGCCAATCTGGCCTCGCGCTACATCGTCGCGGGCCCTGATCGCCAGCACCAGTTCGATCTCATCCTCCTGTGGAGCGCGGCTCTGGTGTTCGTCGCTGCCGGGATCTTCCGCCGGCATTCGCTGATGCGGGCCCTTTTTGAGGAAACCTCCCATGACTGATCCCAACGCT
This sequence comes from Novosphingobium sp. HII-3, assembly GCF_002916655.1. Taxonomy (GTDB): domain Bacteria; phylum Pseudomonadota; class Alphaproteobacteria; order Sphingomonadales; family Sphingomonadaceae; genus Novosphingobium; species Novosphingobium panipatense. The sequence goes on along the minus strand of NZ_PPSM01000004.1, from coordinate 10,434 downwards.
ACCGATGCCCCGCTTGAGGCTCCCGCGGCCGCTGCGGTCTCGACGCCTCCGGCGCGCAAGCCGGTCCGCAGGCAGCCCAAGCGCGGTGTCGATGCGCGTCAGGTTCTGGCCGTCGCCGCGCTGATCGGTGTGGCGTGCTGGGGCGCCTGGGTGACCAAGAGCATCGTCGGTCCCGCGCAGGGCGAGGGCCAGCTGGTCAAGCTGCAGCTGCAGGGCGTGATGACCGAGTACCTGCAGGCGCAGGCCCGTTCGGGCAACGATGACCAGACGGCGGCCGCCGCTACCACCAAGTTCATGGCCGAGCTCGACAAGGCGGTTGCCGAAGTCGGCAAGTCGGGCCGGATCGTCCTCGTCAACGAGGCGGTGATCGGCGGCGACATCCCCGACATCACGGCCGATGTGAAGCAGGCGGTCTATGCCAAGGTGCCGATGCCCAAGGTCGCGGCGGCAACTCCCGTCCAGCAGGACATGCAAGCCTATCTCGCAGCGAACGGTGCGCCGAATGCGCCCGCAGGATCGCCCGTGGAGGGCAATGGAGCTGCCGGTGGCCTCGCGCAGTGATGCCACACCCGCGAGCCCACGCGCTGGGCTGAGTGTTCGCAAGAAGCTTGCGACGATCGGCGTGCTGGCAGCCGGTGCGCTCGCCCTGCAGGCTCTCTCGCAGTGGAGCCAGTCTCACGCGCTCATGATCAATGAGAGCGAGTCCCTGCCCAATTGGGCGTTCCTCGTCGAGGCGGGCCGCTTTCCGGCGCGCGGCGACTATGTGATCTTCAATCCCGGCCGTGATCCGCTGGTTCTGAAGTATTTTGGCGAGACGCCATCGGCGTTCGCGAAAATCGCCTACGGAGTACCTGGCGATGTCGTCAGCCGCGAGGGCAGCGATGTCCTCGTCAACGGCAAGACAGTCGCAAAGCTCAAGCCGCTCACCCGCCTTGGCGATCGGCTCGAGGCCGGCCCTGTGGGCAGGATCCCGGAAGGCTGTGTCTTTGCCGGCACCGATCACAAGGATGGCTTCGATAGCCGTTATGCGGCGATCGGCTTTGTATGCGGCAATCGCCTTGCAGGGGTGGGGAGGCCGATCCTGTGAGGCTGCTTCCCTTCGTCCTTGCGAGCCTCGTGGGCGCCATCAGCGGCACGTTCCTTCCCGGGCAGACCCCGGCGCAGGCGGTCGATCATGGTCAGGTGGGCGAGGCTTGGCCGGTTGCCGAGCCGGATCTGCTCGAGGTGATCCGTGCGAAGCTCGAAAGTGCGAAGGCCAGCGGCAAGCTCGACGAACTAAACGCCCGCTTTGCCGAGAAGGTGAAAGCGCGGGTGATGCGGCCGGCACCGGTCGCGGGTCTTAGCCCTGCCACTGAGGATCGCAGCTGGGAGTTCGATCCAACGGTCGTGATCGAGAACGACATTCGCGATCACAAGGGCAACCTCATCGCGGCGGCGGGACAGCGGATTAACCCGCTCGATACGGTCGCGATGACGCAAAAGCTGTTGTTCATCGACGGCGACGATCCAGACCAAGTGTCGTGGGCGATGGCGCAGGGTGATGATCTCAAAGCCAAGGTCATCATGGTCAAGGGCTCGCCCTTCGATCTCATGAAGGCGAACCAGCGGCGCTTCTACTTCGACCAGGCCGGCTCGCTCACCGCCAAGTTCGGCATCGAGCATACGCCTGCCTCTGTCGAACAGAAGGGCAAGGTCCTGATCGTCACCGAAGCGGCGTTGAAGGAAGGGAAGGGCGCATGAAGGCCTGGCTTGCAAAGCACATGCCCGCTCCCATGGCCGCGCCCGAGACGGCCGAACTGCGCGCTGCTCGCATCCGGCTGATCGCGGCCGTTGTTCTGGTCGGTGTCATGACCTTGTTCTGGGGTCCCGTAGCGGGCGTTCTCGGCGCCGGCGCTTTTGCGCTGCTCGTCGGGCTTGTCGTCTTCATCGCGGTGCAGGGAAGTTGCTGGGTGAGCGCCAAGAACGCGGCGGACGATGATTACCTGATGTCGCGGATCGCCAACGATGAATAAGTGGCTCCTCCAGCTCATCGTCGCGCTCTTCCTGTTTGTGCCTGGCGCGGCCAAAGCTCAGACCCCTACGGCCAGCTGCTCGGGCTCGTTCGTGAACCCCATCACCGACGTGTGCTGGGGGTGCATGTTCCCGCTCTCTGTCGGCGGGCTGAAGATCTGGCCGTCCTCTCGCGCGGACACCAACAACCCGGATTCGCCGATCTGCCTGTGCGGCTCACCTGTTCCGCGCATCGGTGTCGCAATGGGCTTCTGGGAGCCTGCGCGACTGATTGACGTCACGACCAAGCCGTTCTGTTTCCCTAACCTTGGCGGCATCAAGCTCAATCCGGGGCTCTCGATGGGCAACGGTTATGCGGCCAACGTGGGCTCGAACGGCGGGACCGACACCGCCAAGTACCACGTCCACTACTACGTCTATCCGCTGCTCTACTGGATGGAGATCCTGACCGATTTCCTGTGCTTCGAGCAGGCGAGCTTTGACGTTGCCTACATGACCGAGATCGACCCGCTCTGGCAGGACGATGCTCTCACGACGCTTATCAATCCCGAGGCGCTGATCTTTGCCAATCCGCTTGCGCAGGCGGCCTGTGCGGCGGACTGTGTTGCGGCAACCGCTGCGCTGCCGCTCAACGAGCTGTTCTGGTGTTCGGGCTGCCAGGGCTCGATGTATCCCTTGAACGGGAACATCGGCGCCAGCACCGGTATGACGCAATCCGGTCGGCTCGCGGCCGAGCGCATGGTCTACAAGATGCACCGGCAGGCGCTGGGATGGGGCACGATGGGCTCCAAGGCCCTGTGCGGCAAGTACGTCATGCCGATCCTCAAGAAGAGCCAGTACCGCCTGCAGCAGGTCAATCCGACGCCGATGGTGTCGGGGCGTGAATCCTGCTCGCCCATTGGCGGTTCGGTCCTGCTTCCACGCGCTGCCCGCACTTACCCTGTGAAGGGTGAGGACATGGGCTTCCTGCTTTGGCGCAAGCGCAATTGCTGCGTGCTGTGAGGATTACCGACATGCGCAAATCCATTCTCACAGTCGCAGGCGTTCTCGCAGCCGGTCTTGTCAGCGCTGCACTCGCGCAGAGCATCGAAGGGCTCGACCTGCAGGCTATCGAGAAGCGGGGTGAAGCCGCCGAGGCGGAAGCTCAGGCGCTACTGGACTTCGTCAAGGGACAGGGGCAGCCGCAAGCCGAGGCGGCTAAGGGCGTTGTCGATGAGGCTTACGAGCGGATCGCCGATCTCGATGTCTCGGGGATCGCCGGCGGCAAGGACGGCCCAATCGACCTTGATGCCATGGTTGCGGGAGCCAAGGGCAATCTCGCCGGTCCCAAGTCGACCCCGCTGGTGATCGCCTTTGTAAGCCTCTCGATGCCCGAGGAGGCGCTGCGCCGCACGATCCTCGATACGACACGCGCCGGCGGCGTCATCGTCTTTCGCGGGTTCTCGCAAGGCGGCGCCAAGCCTTTTGTCCAGATGCTCGCCAAGGCCGTCGAGCAGAAGGATGCGCCCAACATCACGATCGATCCGCGTCTGTTTCGTGCCTTCCAGGTCGATCGGGTGCCGACCATTGTTGCGGCCTCCAGCAGCTTCGAGCCATGTGACCAGCTCGACTGCGTGACCCCGCCGCCGCCGCACGACCGCATCAGCGGCAATGTGACCTTGTCCTACGCGCTGCAGACTTTCGCGGATGGGGAAGGTCCGGGCGCTCCTGCCTCGCGTGTCGCGCTTGCAAATCTGGTGAAGCGTCCGTGAAGCTGTGGCTCGCCCTTCTGTGCGCCGGCACGCTTATCGCCTCGCCTGCCTCGGGGCAGTCGACCACGGCGAAGGATGCCGAGGACTTTGCCAAGTCCGTGCGTGATGGATCGGCCGACACCGTGCTGCGCAACGGCGCGCAGAACGACGTGCCGGGATATGGCGGCACCAACATCGATGCCTCCAAGTACCTCGAGGACGAGGAAGGCCTCACCGATGCCGGCGTCAACGCGCGCTACACCGATCCCAACTATGGCGTGGTGATCGACCCGGCGCGTCCCGAGTTCGATCCTACGACCATCGATCTTTCGGCCGCCAAGACGATCGAGGACACGCCGGAGAACTTCCTTGGAACGGGCCTCGGCGTGGGTGGTGCAGCGGCGAGCTGCGAGCCCCTGCCGAATACGGGAACGGGCGCGTCGACCTATTACGAGACCTGCAACCAGGGCGACGAGATCTATACCCAGCAGCAGACCTGCACCTCGAGCCTCGATGTCCGCTTCGACAAGGTCCAGACCTGGCTTTACTACACCTCGACGCAAGGGCCCTATGTCGGAAAGGCACCGTTTGCCCAGCACGTCGCCAACGGCACGTGCGTCAGCAAGGGCCCTTTTCCCTACTGCACCACTCTGGGGGCCTATGGGTACAGTCCCACCAAGGACTGCAAGAACGACAACTACGCGCCGGAAATTTTCGAGTGCAAGCAGGAGATCCAAGGCCTTGGCGCGTCGTCGCCGGACTGGTTCTCCGGGATTTATCCCGGAACCGGCAAGCACTGGTTCTCCACGTCTGAGACCACCAGCCCTCCGATCGTCACCCGCAACGACGCTGCCTGCCCGTTTTCCGGCAACGCGCAGTGCGTCGAGCAGGGTGTGGAAGTCTGCACCGACAGCGACCCGGTTACGCGCATCATTGACGGCATCCCGGTTACGCAGCCGTGCTGGGCCTGGGCGCGCACGTTCCAGTGCACGCAGCGCCGCTCCGCCAACGATTGCGCTGAGCTCGACAAGAAGCCGGAATGCACCTTCGATCACGATGAGTGCCTGAGCGAGAACGACGACGGCACCTGCAACGTCTTCGACAAGGTCTATCGCTGCACGACGCCCGACACCTCCAGCGGCAACCCGCCGGCGTACATCTGCGGGGGCGACCTCTACTGCATCAACGGCGAATGCACCCAGGTCGAGCGCGAGGCCTCGACCGAGTTCAAGGACGCGATGGTCGCGGTCCAGACGATGGGCAATGTGCGCGACCACTTCGACCCTGAGACCATGACGCTGTTCAACGGCGAGAAGGCAGGTTGCCACAAGCCGGTCTTCGGTCTGGTCAACTGCTGTGCGGGCAAGACCTCGGGGCTTCTGACCACGGCGGCCGGCGCCGCCGCGCTGGCCAGCGGTCCTGCCGCGATCGCTGCCCTGGCGACGCCCTTCCTCACCATGTTCCTGTGCTCGAGCGAAGAGATGATGCTCGACGTCAAGGATCGCATGGGGCTGTGCCACTATGTCGGCACGTATTGTTCGGACAAGGTGCTGGGTGTCTGCACATCCAAGCGCAAGTCCTACTGCTGCTTCGAGAGCAAGCTCAGCCGCATCCTGCAGGAGCAGGGCAGGGCGCAGCTCGGCAAGACCTGGGGCAAGCCCAAGGAGCCGGACTGCAAGGGCTTCCTGATCGAGGAATTTCAAAAGCTCGATCTGTCCCAGATGGATTTCACGGAAGTCTACAGCGAGTTCATCGACGCCGCGAAGGTGCCCGATGAGGTCCAGACCTCGCTCGAGATCCAGGACAAGATCGATGAGTATTATCGACTTCACGGGGGGGCGGGAACGCCATGAACGACGTAATCCAGATTCACGCTGACCGCCGGGTTCCTGAGCTCAGTGTCTTCGAACTCGCCGTCGCCAGCGCCATTTCGCGCCAGGCCATCACGACCGACGAGGATCTTCAGGAAGTCCTCTCGGACTGGTTCCTGCGCAAGGTGCGCGTTCCTGATGTGTCGGCGGCGCTCGACAGCATGGTCGAACGCGGCATCGTGCGGCGCAGTGAGGAAGCGCTGTGCTCGTACAATTTGACGCCGGACGGCATCAACGCCGTCACAACTCTTTATGGCGGCTGCATCCGCATGATCGATCGCGGGCTCGGCCTCCTCAACGCCTCCATGATCCTCAGCTTGCTCAACCTCAAGGAGTCTGGCCATGCGTAAGATTGGCTATGTGTTCCCGGCGGTCCTCGCCCTTGTCGCGCAGAGCATCACCCCCATCAGCGCTACGGCTCAGGATGGCGCGACATTACCGTCGCCCACCACGGCCGCGTTTACCGCCCCTTCCGCGCTCACCCCGCGTGATGCTTTTTACTGCGAGCAGCGCAAGCTTGGCAGCTGGTTCTATTGCGATCCGGACAAGGCGCGCGAGGAGGCGAAGGGCAAGCCTGTGACCCCGGCCGTTCCGGCCGCCAAGCAACTGGCGGCGATCACCGACCAGCTCGATGAATTGAAGGCGCGGGCGATCCTCGAACCGACGCCCGAGAACCTTGCCTCGTACATGCGCTTCCAGCGCGAGCAGCTCGATCGGGCATCCACGTTCGCGGATGTGTGGGGTCGCACGGTCTGGCAGAACCCGGATCTCGATTACACACTCCAGCGCCCGATCAACTCGCTTGGCAAGCAGACCTGGATGAGCGACCGCAAGGCCGCGAAGGCCTCGACGATGCAGGGGCTCTCCCAGCGCTACGGGGTGTTCTACTTCTATTCGTCGGCTTGCTCGGCGTGCCGCGTCTTCAGCCCGATCGTGCGCTCGATCTCGGATCAGTACGGGCTCGAAGTGCTGGCTGTCTCGATGGATGGCGGCGGCAACGAGTCCTTCCCGCGCTTCGCCGTCGATACGGGCCAGTATCAGCGCATGGGCCTGACCGGCAACCAGGTGCCTGCGCTCGTGCTGTTCGATACGCAGACGAAGCGCCCGATCCCGATCGGCTACGGCCTCATGGCGGCCGACGAGGTCATGGATCGCATCTTCACGCTGACGCAGACTGAACCCGGGAGTGATTACTGATGGCCCGCACCCTCAAGTGGCGGGAGCGCATCGGTCTCGCCTTCAGTGTCCTTGCCGTGTCGCAGCTTGCCGTCGTCCAGGCGGCGCAGGCGAATGTCGGCAGTGAGCTCAACGACTTCTTCAACGACATGGGCGGCGCCGGCAACGCATATGGCCCGACCGCCTTCCAGGGTCAGGCCGCGGGCTACTACACCGGCGGCGGGGTCTGGACGCGATTCAAGAACAAGCAGGTGAACCCGGTTAACCTGCAGCTGCCAAGCGTGAAGGCGGGATGCGGCGGCATCGACATCTTCGGCGGCTCGTTTTCCTTCATCAACACCGATCAGATCGTCGCGATGCTGAAGGGCGTGGCGAGCAATGCGCTGGGCTTTGCCTTCCAGCTCGCGATCAAGTCGATCAGCCCGCAGATCTCCCAGACCATCGAGGAGATGGCGCAGAAGGTCGAGAAGCTGAACCAGATGAACATCTCGTCCTGCGAGGCGGCGCAGGGTCTCGTCGCAGGCTTGTGGGGTGAGAGCCAGGGGCGTGACAGCGAGGTCTGCAAGGCTATCGCCAATAGCCAGGGTTTTGCGACCGATTGGGCGAAGGCCCGCCAGGACTGCAACGCCGGCGGCGAGCGTACCGAGATCATGAGCAAGAACGAGGACGAGTCCATCCCGTCCAAGTCGTACAACTACACCTGGCACATGCTGAACAAGAGCTACCCCTCGTTCTCGCGCGAGTTCAAGGAGTACCTCATGACGCTGGTAGGTACGATCATCTACCAGCGCGCGGATTCCGACGATGCGCAAGGCACGGTTCGCTATGTCGGTCAGGGTAACCGCGACCTGATCCAGGGTCTCTTGCTCGGCACGACCGACACCAGCGTTCTGCGCTGCAACGAGACCACAGAGTGCCTTGATCCGACGCCAAGCGGCACGGTAACGATTACGCAGGCTCAAGCGCTGCAGCCGCGCGTTGCCGCGCTCATCGGGTCGATGGCCGCAAAGGTGCGCTCCAACGATGCGTTGTCACCTGAGGAGGTCGGGATCCTGGGCGGCACGAGCGTTCCGCTCTACAAGATCATCACCGTCAATGCGGCCGCGCAGATGGGCGGCATGACGCAGGCTGATATCCAGGGCCTTGCCGAGATCGTCGCGGTCGACATGCTCGAGCAGATTGTCCAGGAGTTCTACGGCTACGTTCAGAAGGCCCAAGGCTCCTTTAACGAGGCGGACAAGGCGACGCTGGCGCAGTGGCGCGAGCAGCTGCAGAACGTCAGCAAGGTCCTCGACGGCTATAGCTATTCGCTCAACGAGCGCCTGGTTCGCACCCAAAACTACGTGGACCGTGCCGTCTTCCTCGAACGCACCCTGCGCAACTCGATATCGCCTCAGATGTCGGCCGCGCTTTCGTTCCGCTCCAACGCAGCCTCTCACGGGCTCAACTAGGAGGCGTGATCCATGCTTGAGGTCTTCACCATCGGCGGCGGCGAGTACATCGTCAACGTCCTCAACGCCGTCGCATCCTGGACCGGGGGAGGGGGCTTTCGCTCGCTGATCCGGGTGACGATGGTGCTGGGCTTCATCTACGTCCTTCTGGTGGTGGCCTTCAGCCTCAACTGGAAAGCCTGGTTCAACTGGTTCCTGTCGGCGACGCTCATGTACGGCGCGCTCATCGTGCCTACGACCGACGTGAAGGTGACGGACCGGATCAATCCCAGCCTCGCACCCGCTGTCGTTGCCAACGTGCCGGTTGGCTTGGCGGCGATCGCCTCGTTTACCAGCCAGATCGGAGACTGGCTGACCCAGCAGGCCGAGACGGTTTTCGTCATGCCCGATGCGCTGGAGTACCGCACCAACGGGATCATCTATGGTGCGCGCCTCTACGACAAAACCAAGGATTTCAAGTTCCGCGATCCGCGCGTGAGGACCAATCTCACCGAGTATTTCAAGCAGTGTTTGTTCTACGATTTCCTGCTCGGGCTCAAGAACCCCTCCGAGGTCATGAACTCGAACGATATCCTCGCCGACATGGGCCCGGGCTCGCCGGCGCGGGCCATGTCCTACTGGAACGATGACGGCTCGACCGAGATCCGCACGTGTGCAGCCTCCTATGCGGCCCTGTCATCGGCAGCAGGCATCCCGGCGAAGACGGACGAGGAACTCACCCGGATCGCGCCGAGCTTCTTCCCGAACCTGACCCAGGCCGCCGCCAAGGCGAAGCTTCAGGCAGACCTTCCAGCGGTTGCTGCACAGTTCCATGGCAGCACGCAAACGGCCGCGCAGATCTTCCAGCAGCGCTCGCTCACCGACGCATTCCTTGAGGCCCGTGCTAACCTGTCCTCGGCCGATGGCGACACCTTCGCGATGATGCGCGCCGAAACGCAAGCGAAGAACACGTACACCTCAATCTCGCAGCAGGCGATGACCTGGGTGCCGCTGCTCAACATCGTGCTGGTCGTGGTGTTCTACGCGATGTTCCCGGTCATCTTTCCGTTGTTCCTGATGCCACAAACCGGGCCGCTGGCGCTCAAAGGATACCTAACGGGTTTCTTCTACCTCGCTGCCTGGGGGCCGCTCTATGCGGTGCTGCATATGTTCATCATGGGCCGCGAGGAATCCGCCATGGCGGCGACGGCACCGGGCGGCATCACTATGGCGACGATCGAGGGTATCGACGCGGTCAACGCGGATACAGCGACGATCGCGGGCTTCCTGATGATGTCGATCCCGTTCCTCGCGGGTGGGCTTGCCAAGGGGGCGATGACGATCTCGAGCCAGGCGACCTCGATGCTGGCCCCGGCGCAGTCAGCGGCCGAGGCTGCCGCGATCGAGCGCACGACGGGCAATTACTCCTACGGCAACCAGAGCTACCAGAACCTCACCGGCAACGTTGTGCAGCGTGATCAGTGGAACACCGCAGCGGCGTACACCGGCGGCTTCGGGCGCTCGACGTTCGTCAACGACAATGGGACGCAATTTGCGCAGACGGCTGATGGATCGACGGTTTATGACAACCGCGCGGGGATGAGCAGTCTCGGCTTTACGCCGACGGTCTCGCGCTCGACGATGGCCGAGGTCAGTCAGGCGGCGGCCGAGCTGGAGACTCGGCGCACAACGCTTACCAATTCCAGGAATGAGCGCGTGGCTGCGCTCGAGCGTGCTGGCTTCAGCGAAGCAAGCGGGTTCCGAAGCTCCAGTGGGTCAGAAGCTTCGTCTGGACATGGTCAGACTGCTGGAAGGGGGGAAAGCTACTCTAAGAGCACCGGCACTTCTTCCCAAACAAGCCATACGGGAGACTTCACAAAGACCGTTGACTCGACCCGCTCTGGCAACGACCAGTTCACCTTCGGCAAAAGCGGCACTTTGGGCCTGAGCAGCGAGCTCGGCGTTGGCAGTAAAGGCGGAGGAGGAAAGGGCGGCAAGGGTGCTGGTATCGGTCTTTCGGGTGGTCTTGGCCTCGATGCCAGGGACTCGAGCAATTTCACCGATGGCATCAGCCTTGGCCATGGCTCGAGTGTCAACGCCGGGATAAAATTGGGCCAGGCACCGGTTTAAAAAGGGGCCAGTTGGTTTGAATAAAAAGCCTCATGGTTGAGGCTGGACGCTCTCGGCAGCGGGGAAGCGGCTGTAGCGGAGCGGAAG
>NZ_PPSM01000003.1 GCF_002916655.1 Novosphingobium sp. HII-3 | reverse complement strand
GCGCCGGAAACGGCAAGATCGCCATTGCCGCCTTCCGGTTCCGCTTCGCTCCACCTCCAGCCGGCAATGGCGCAGGAGGCGACGATGCACTAACAGTCAACCCGGACCACTCGGTGGGGGCCGGTCACGATCAGGCCCAGCAGAACGCTGGTAACTGCGATAGCCAGGATTGGCGCGGTCAGCGCGAACGAAACCAGACTCCCGGTGGGGTCGCTCGCCGCGAATGCTGCCGCTATGTCGGGTACGACCGGAAGGGGCGCAACCACGGTCAATACGATGAAAGCGGGCACCATGGCGAGCAGAATACCGTGTACAAATGACACATGCGCACCATCGCCGCTCAATCGATGCTCCGCCATCGGAATTCCCCTTTCCTTTATCAGCCGGCGTTCGGCGCCTGCTTCTGATTTGCTTGCGTCGCTCCGACTTTGGGGTCGTATACACGCTCAATCAGAATCACCGTCCCGTCGCCTTTCATTGTATGATTGATTATGTGGGTTGAGTAATCTAGTCGGAGGTTGATGAAAGTTGGGGACGTTGGGGTATTGAAGAGTGGCGGTATCTGAGGCGTACACTGTGGCGACGACGCG
>NZ_PPSM01000002.1 GCF_002916655.1 Novosphingobium sp. HII-3 | reverse complement strand
GGACGGTGAAGATCGGGCGGCCGCGCGATCCCGAGGCGCCGCGTTCGGTGCCCGAACTCGCCATTGCCGTGTTCGGCTACAAGACACACGTCGCGATCGATCAGGCCTTCGGTTTCATCCGCAGCTGGACGGTGACCAGCGCCGCGCGCCACGACGGCACGGTGCTGCGCGAGATCATCACCACCGACAACACCTCGGCGAGCGTGTGGGCCGACACGGCGTACCGCTCGAAGGTCAACGAAGAGTGGCTCAAAGCTCGCAGCCTGGTGAGCCGCATTCATCGCAAGAAGCCGCCACGCCGGCCCATGCCAGACCATATCCGCCGCGGGAACGCGACCAAATCGAAGGTGCGCCCGGCGATCGAGCACGTCTTCGCCTATCAGAAGGATCGCATGGACTTGTTCATCCGAACCGTCGGCATCAAGCGCGCTCGCGCCAAGATCGGTCTGGCCAACATGGCCTACAACATGGGTCGCCTGATCTTCCACGAGCGACGAGCCTCGACGGCGTAGCTGCGCCCGAAACCCTCAAACGGGGCGTCACGCGAAACCACTGGCAGTAAAAAACGTGCCGGCACACAAGCCTCAGCCTATGTTGAAGCCCTCAA
>NZ_PPSM01000001.1 GCF_002916655.1 Novosphingobium sp. HII-3 | reverse complement strand
CCGGGCTATCAGGTCTGGGGTCATGCGACGAAAGCCGGCTGCCCAGGCTTGGGCTTCCATGAGATTGCGAGCCATCCAGGCGTCGGGCGGTGAGTGACGCCTTCGCTATCGACCACGCGGTGTGAACCGCCGTCGAGCACATACAATTGTTCGGGATGGTTGATGCGGAAGCGGGCACCGTTTGCGTAGCAATAGATGCGATACATCTCGCTGGTGATGTCGATCAGTTCCGGCTTGGCAGCTTCGTCAGTCATGCGGCAGTCCTTTCGAAAAGCAGTTTCGGCTCTATGGGGTGCTTGTCGTGACGCTGACGGCTAGGGACCGACCATGAGCGGCCCGGGGTCTCCGCGATCATCTGCCACCCTGCGGCGACAAGGGAGGTGCCGGGTTCGCGCTTGAGGATGTATGTCCCGATGCGCTGGTACCCTAGCGCGAAGGCGGCCCGCGCAGCTGCGCCGTAGAGGAACGAGCAGGCATTGCGGTGGCCAGTGGTGCACAGGCGCGTGACCTCCAGCGTCTCTCCATCATCTCGCCGACGCGCGACAGGGCGGCCAACGATCACGACGCCAACCAGCGTTTCGCCAGCATATGCCGCGATGCTGAACTTATGTCCCTGCGGTGGAGTGTGATGGCGATGGTGCTCACGAACGAACGCAGCCGCCTCGCTGAAATCGATAGGGGCCAAGGTGAGGCGATCACCCGTGACGCATCCCTCGCGTCCGGTGGAAGTCATGCTG